>CAVWBP010000013.1:40000-119270 GCA_963753165.1 Thermodesulfovibrionales bacterium
AGCATTCTGCAGACCGTTGAAGGTTCCGGGCGACCGGGGCTGGAGGGAGCAGAAGAGATTATGCCGGCATAAGTAGCGCAAATTCTGATGAAAAGTCAGGACGCCGTAAACCTAAGGTTTCCTGGGGAAGGGACATCCGCCCAGGGTTAGTCGGGCCTAAGGCGAGGCCGAAAGGCGTAGCTGATGGACAACTGGTTAATATTCCAGTACCGTCTTGTGTGCGTTTGACTGAAGGGGTGACGCAGGAGGATAGTTTGAGCCTGGTGATGGTTCAGGTCCAAGCACTGAGGCTGGGAAGTAGGCAAATCCGCTTCCCGTTAAGGCTGAGGTGTGATGGGGAAGGCCGTAAGGCTGAACTTGAGTGATTCCACACTGACGAGAAAACCCTCGTAGGGAGCACATGGGATGACCGTACCGCAAACCGACACTGGTAGGTGGGTAGAAGATACTAAGGCGTACGAGATAACCCTCGCTAAGGAACTCGGCAAAGTGGCCCCGTAACTTCGGGAGAAGGGGTCCCACCGCAAGGTGGGTGCAATAAAGAGGCTCAGGCGACTGTTTAGCAAAAACACAGGTGTCTGCTAACTCGTAAGAGGATGTATAGACACTGACGCCTGCCCGGTGCCGGAAGGTTAATGGGAGAAGTCATCTTCGCAAGAGGAGAAGCTTTGAACTGAAGCCCTGGTAAACGGCGGCCGTAACTATAACGGTCCTAAGGTAGCGAAATTCCTTGTCGGGTAAGTTCCGACCCGCATGAATGGCGTAACGATCTGAGCGCTGTCTCGGCGAGGGGCTCGGCGAACTTGAGATACCGGTGAAGACGCCGGTTACCTGCAACTAGACGGAAAGACCCCGTGCACCTTTACTATAGCTTGGCAGTGAGCTTTGGTCATGTATGTGTAGGATAGGTGGGAGGCGATGAAGCGGAGACGCTAGTAACCGTGGAGCCAACCTTGAAATACCACCCTTACCTTACTGGGGCTCTAACCTGTCCCCGTTATCCGGGGAAGGGACACTGTCTGGTGGGTAGTTTGACTGGGGCGGTCGCCTCCCAAAGAGTAACGGAGGCGTCCAAAGGTCTCCTCAGGCTGGACGGAAACCAGCTGTTGAGTGCAAAGGCATAAGGAGGCTTAACTGTGAGGCAGACAAGCCGAGCAGATACGAAAGTAGGGCTTAGTGATCCGGTGGTTCTGAATGGAAGGGCCATCGCTCAACGGATAAAAGGTACGCCGGGGATAACAGGCTTATCGGGTCCAAGAGTTCACATCGACGACCCGGTTTGGCACCTCGATGTCGACTCATCGCATCCTGGAGCTGAAGCAGGTTCCAAGGGTTGGGCTGTTCGCCCATTAAAGCGGTACGAGAGTTGGGTTCAGAACGTCGTGAGACAGTTCGGTCCCTATCTGTTGCAGGCGGAGGAGACTTGAGGGGATCTGTCCTCAGTACGAGAGGACCGGGATGGACAGACCTCTTGTGTTCCGGTTGTCATGCCAGTGGCAATGCCGGGTAGCTATGTCTGGAAGGGATAAACGCTGAAGGCATCTAAGCGTGAAACCCACCCCAAGATTAGGTCTCCCAGGGAGTAATCCCTCTGAAGGTCTGTGGTAGACTACCACGTCGATAGGCTGGAGGTGTAAGTGCAGTAATGTATTGAGCTGACCAGTACTAATAGACCGTGCGACTTGACCCTTCTTCATTTCCCTCCTGTTGTCAAAAACAGATTGAAAAATTCGATCTTTTACAGTATAATAAACATCACTGGAAATCAGATTTTCCGGTGGCGATGCCGGAGGGGCACCACCCGTTCCCATTTCGAACACGGAAGTTAAGACCTCCTGGGCCGATGATACTATGATTGAAAGGTCATGGGAAAGTAGGTCGCTGCCGGATTCAAAATACAAGGCCCGGTTCCTAAACCGGGCCTTTTTTATTATCAAAAAGCTGCCTCGTTTTCGCTCATTCCCGGTCTGTCAGTAAAAGCTGTAGAATAGAAGAAGAGACAGGTGAGCGAATGTCATCTCTCAAACGACGACGATATCGAAGGAAATATATTGGAAAAACACTTGAGTACCGGCTTGAGTCGGCCGCTGAGGATGAAATATCTGACGGTATTCTTTTTGATATAAGCGAAGCCGGGTTGAGTATAATTGCCGTTAATCCCTTGAGGGAAGGACAAAAAATATTTATGAAGAGCGCTGCGGCGCTTCCCTCAAACACTGCAATAGTGCAATGGTGTAAAAATTATTACGACCTGTACTATAAAATAGGGTTAAAATGCGTATAATGTTTTTATATGCCTATTGCAGTGTTTAGATGGATGGATCTTTATGCTTCTCCCCGGTGAGCGTTGCATCTACTGAGAAACTGAGGCTGCATGGCTGCACATGCCTCGGATTTTGTGTTCTTCAACAGGAATAATATAAAATTATACAGGTATCGTTTACCATGCATGACAGAAGACCCCATAAGAGATATACAGTAGATCTGCTGGACATTACCAGTTCGCTGATAGAAGCGAATGGCATCAAAATCATTAACATAAGCGAGAAAGGCATTGCCTTGCGTGCCAACAGGAGATTGAATATCGGTGAAACATATATTTTGAAAATCAGATCACAGGATACGATACTGAACCTGCAGGGGGTTGTTGTTTGGTCCAGAATCAGTCAGATCAGGAAATCTCATCACAGCAATACAATACCCGTATATACCGCGGGCGTGGAATTCATCGAGCTCTCCAACGAAAAGCGTGAGGACATTATTCGTTTTATAGAAACCCATAAACAGACAGCGAATGCAGACGGACAGCCGAGCGCCGATATGAGGCTCTCCATAAGGTTTCAGGTAGATGCCCCTGAAGAAGCGTTCATCCTCAATCAGGAAGAGAGCCAAAAAGTCACACAATTAAGCTTCAGCGGCGCACGAATACAAAGCAAATATCCTATGAAAGTGAATTCCAGCATCCCGATGATGTTAAGCCTGTCAGAGGATAATTTTATCATCTTTCAGGGAAGGGTAGCTTCCTGTTTCCTGATAAGAGATGCATGCCCAAGGGCATATGATATCGGGCTGGAGTTTTCTGAATTGTCGGAACAGGAAAGAGAGATACTGGTAGATTATATCCGGTTGCTCGATACAATAGATAAAAGCCCTTCCGAATAGACGCGGTTGCGTGCTCATAGAGAGATTGCCGGTTCACAATAAACGAGTGTCAGTTGAGAATTTCTTTTATGAACTCTCTGACGAGGTCCTTGAATTCTTCCGGTCTGTCGAGATAACATGCATGGCCTGCGCCCTTAAGGATATATACTTCCGATTTTTTTACAAAATCTGCAATAAATCTGCCATTATCCGGTGCAGAGATGTTGTCGTGCTCGCCCCATAGTGCAAGTAAAGGGACGGTAATCTTCTCAAGGGAAGAACCCAGGTTTTTTACATTGGCCGGACCGGCGACGATGCAGGCTTTTGCAGGGTTGCCCATAGCCAGATATCTCAACACAACCTCACCGCTGATAGATGCCCCGATTAAAAACGGCTTGTTTATCTTGAGTGTTTTCAATATCTCTGACAGGAATTCTGCATATTCATCCCTGTTTGATGCGTCGAACTTGTCCGATACGCTCTTTGGTCCATACGGCATATCAAAAGAATAGACACTGTAATGGAGTGCAAGTTCATCAAACAGCCCAATCTCCGCCCAAGTTTCGGCATGAAAGCTGAACCCGTGGAGCAGGACAAAAGGAAGCCCTTCCCCTTTGTGGAGATACCGGATTTTCAATCCTTTTATTTCAGTCCAGTGTTCCATAAATGTAACGTTCAAGAACAATTCAATATTATCATAATCCATCAGGATTTGATAACCCAATAGTGGTCAGGACCCTCTTGAATACTCTATCTTTCGACCTGTAATAAATATGTCATTCTTTTTGATGACACATATGAGCGGACGTTTCCAAGGTTTCTAAAGTCTTGTTGTCAAAAGCCGAGAAACGGCGAGCGCACTTTTTGCTTAGACTGCCTGAGCGCCTTCTGCGATAATTTTTTCTAAATATACCTGCAATATATTTGCCGCATCATCAGAGTACCCCTTGAATTGTATGCCCATACCTGACAAAACTTCTAAGTTGTTTTCCGGAGAGTTTTTTGTATACACAACGGTTCCTTGCAAACAAAATGACCCTTTATCTAAGAAAGGCAAAACTACTTGTACTTCAGCGCCTACCGGGAAAGGATCTTTTTTCTTAATAGATACACCGCCTTTGGAGAGGGTGTCGGTAAAAAGCATATAGGGTTTTTCATTATAAATCACGATCACCTCTTTATTTACCGAAACCCGAAAATGCTTCCTTCTTGCGAAAAGACATCCCTCTAAGGCTTTGTGCAGTGCGGTTATTGTTACGGGCTTTTTCAAATACCCTGCACACCCATGTTTTCTGCATTTTTCGATTGTCTCAGAGCTTTCATCACCGGAGACCATGATTACTGGTATGAGAGAAATATTTTTTTCTTGTTTTATATGCTTCAGCACCGCTATGCCGTCCATCGGTTGCATTCCCACGTCAAGCAAAATTGCATCCGGACGCTCAAAATTCAATAGTTTTAATACATCCAGTCCATTTTTTGCATAGGTTGAAGTAAACCCCATTTTCTTCAGGAAAATGCCTAAATAGGTCGCTGAAATCTCATTGTCATCTGCGATAAGTATGTGGGTTTTTCTCGGGCCTTCCATTGTTTCTCCTTAAGCTTAGAGTTAAGTTGCTTTTCCATGGTTCACGGGTAAATTGAACCGCGTTCTCAATCGCCTCATTGATGCAAATTCGATAGATTTATAGCAAATGTCATTTGATATGTCAAACAAATTTCTATGAGAAATATTGCCTAAGAAGGAATAATTCAAAAAGCTTTTTTACAGGAAGAAACTCAAAGTCTCGGAAATCTCCCTGAGAAGACGAGGTTGCTTCGTTCCCCTCGTAATGACAGTTCTTGTTGCTGGATTTGGGGAATTAGTGGTATATGAGGAAGGGACTGAGACCTTCTGAACGAAAACTCAGCCCCTTCTTTGACAAATTTAGTGATGTTTCTGTTCTATCGCTGGCTGCTTTGGTTCTCCATTGCCGGCAGCTGGATTCATTTCTGAATCTCCGTGTTGCATCATTCCACCCATCATGCCGCAGCCACGCATCATGCCCATACCTCCCATCATCGGGTTCATGCCGGTCACCTGTTTCAATTTTTCCCTCTGCTCAGGAGTGAGTTTTGCCTTGATTCCCTCGTTTGTTCTTATATTGGAAAGCTGGATATCGGTCTCTATCTTTTTTATCTGCGTGAGTTTTGCTTCGACTGCCTTCATATCAACGGGGTCCTTATAAAGCAGGTCGCTTAATTCCAATTTTGCAATCTGCCACTCAGCTTTCCTCTTTATTGTATCTTTCATGAGGCCACTTTTGATTTCCCTGATTGTTTCTTTTTGTTTTTCATCCAGTCCAAGGCCCAGGAGGTTCTGCCAGAGAGGATGATCATCTCCCATGAACCCTTCCCTCATCCCCTTGCCATCGTGTTGCATCCCTCCCTTCATGCCTTCTGCCATTTGGCCCATGCACCCGGACATCTGGGCGTATGCATTGTATCCTCCGGAAATCACAAGGAGAAAACTTAAGAACAGTACAACATTGACTCTCTTCATCTTCAGCCTCCTTTACTCTCTTTTGCTCTATTATCCCACAGAGAGTTCAAAAGAGAAAGATTATGCTGTTCACGGCGGGATATCCGGAATGAGCAACTATGCCCGGACGCTTGGACTTACGAAGGAGGGAAACGGAGCAAACGATGCAGGACGGTATTGTTTACTTTGCTGTTTTCCTGAAAAAAGCTCCGACAACGAGCCCTGCGGTAAGAAATCCGTGCAGGGACGACGTGAAGAGGGAAAAAACTGCAAAGCCGCTCTCTGAATGGAGTATCCCGATGAAACCGGTGATTCCGTCAAGATAGAAAAGAACGGCAATCACTACCCATAACACAAGTCCCATCAATGCGCCCTTGAGGTAAGGGTTTGTGACGAAGAGAAATTTCCCCCGAAAAACCCTGAAAAGAACCATCAGCGGGAAGAGACTCAGGACGAAACCGAAGAATATAGATTTTAAGTCCACTGAACCCTAATCAACCAGGAAATCTTTCAGTTTTTCCTGGAGTGAATCCGGCCATATTTCTTCATATAAGAATGCGTCTACTTCCTCTTTTGTAAGGGATTGCTTGATATCAAGAGGTAAACTTCTCAATATTTTCATTTTTTCAGGGTCAGGCTGTCGTTTTTCCATATCTCTCCCCTTTTTCTATTTTTTGTAGTTTATCATATTTTCTTCTCTTTGAAATATACAAACCGTGAGGCGTACTGTACGACAGAGCCTTTGTCCTTTCCTCGAAACAGCTGCTATACGGAATATTTTGTTCAATAAAGAATATATACTTGATTCCCTAATCCTGGGGAAATCATTTCACACTGGGAAGGAAAATCCTTTGTCTCGGCAGGAGAGCTGGGAAAAATATAATTTTATCAGTGGGTTAGGTGGATTAGAAAATCTCAGCAAATGGAACAAAAATTGCATAATTTAATGCAATTTCTATGAAACTTTTCCAATGGCTGAAATTTCTTAAGACGCCTCCTCCGGAGAAGAGGGTGAGGGAACCCCTCGATTCCGGGAGAGAGAAAATTTATCGTCCCCGGTCCGGGGTGTTGAAAAGAGAATCAATGCCGAAGAAGAGTGGACCGGAAGAAACGGACGGTGTTCCCCAGTCGTTCAGGGAGCAGAGACGACATGAGAGATATTCCACCGAGGGCATGGATGTCCAGGCAAAGATGGTCCTTTCCGAAGAGGTAGACATCGCGAATATGAGCATCGGAGGCGCCTGCGTTGTCACGAAAAGGACTGTTACCCCCGGGGAAAATATTCTTCTCAACTTCGCTGATGCAAGTATTGACAGGACGCTGAAATGCAGGGTTGTCTGGGAACGCGAACCCGCAGGTGATGCTGCGGAAACCAGTTCCAGGCACTATCAGGCAGGAGTCCGGTTTCAGGAAGTCCCTCCGTACACTCTCATCAGACTCAAGGATTTCATGCGGGAATCGGGTGTCCCTGACATGAAAAAGCTGGACGATCAGTACCTGCCAAGCTCACTGAGGTTCAAGATTTACCGTAACCGGAAGGCCTTCATGAAGTATCCTTCATCGTGTCCGGTAAAAAAAATCAGCCTTGGCGGCATGCTTATCGAGACAAATCAGGAGTATGCTGTCGAGCAGAGATATCCCATGGCCCTATACCTGTCGGACAAAAATGCTCCAATCACGTGTACCGGCAGGATAGCATCACAATTGCCTGTTCGGGATGAACAGGCGGTCCGCTATGATACCGGCATAGAGTTCCTGAACCTCGCAGACCATGACAGGTCACATCTAAGGAAGTTTCTCTCTCATCTCTGATCCAACGACTTACTGCCTCTGAACAAGAGACTCTTACCCGTTGCGCTGAATGGCTGGTATATTTCAGAAGAATGAAGGATTATAATATACCTATAGCAAAAGAAGCGGGACAGGGAGAAAATGGCTCAGAATGACAGGAATGCATCCATGCAGGACGAAGAAAAAACAAAAAAGCAGCTTATAGACGAACTGGAAAAGATGCGCCTTCAGATCGGGGAGCTCAAAAAATCTGAGGCGGACCGCAGCCAGATAGAAGCCGCATTGAGAGAGAGCGAAGAGAGATACCGGAAGATGGTGAATGCAGTGACCAGTTATACCTATACTGTGGAAATGACGGACGGGCAAACCCTCTCAACACAGCACAGCATGGGGTGCTATGTGATCACGGGATATAAGCCGGAAGAGTATCTGAACGATCCCTACCTTTGGTATTCGATGATCCATACCGAGGACCGGATGATTGCGGTGAATGCGATCGGGAATATTCTGAAAGGATTACCGGTGCCTCCTGTGGAACACAGGATCATCCGCAAAGACGGCTCACCCCTCTGGATCAGGAATACGCTCGTTCCCTATTATGACGAAGAAGGGCGCCTGATAAAGTATGACGGCCTTATCGAAAACATCTCCGAGCGCAAACAGGCGGAAGAGGCGTTGAGGTTCAGTGAAGAAAAATTCCGGACGATAGCACAGACAGCGGTGGACGCGATCATTTCAGCAGATGGCAGCGGGGACATTCTTTTCTGGAATATGAGCGCGCAGAAGATTTTCGGATACGCGGAAGATGAGATAATCGGGAGATCCCTGAGCCTGCTCATGCCCGAACGGTACAGGGAGGATCATCAAAAAGGGATCGAACGGGTGATGGCAACAGGAGAATCGAAATATTTCGGAAGGTTCACGGAGATGTACGGGCTTAGAAAGGACGGCAGCGAGTTCCCGCTGGAGCTTTCGGTCGCCATGTGGAAAGTGGACAAGGAAATATATTTTTCCGCTATCATCCGGGACATCACAAAACGGAAGAAGCTGGAGAACGAACTCGAAAAGAACGCAACGACCGATATGCTTACCCAGGCGTTCAACAGGGCTAAATTCAATGAGATCATCAAGCTGGAGATGGAAAGGGTAAAACGGTATAATCATCCCCTTTCGATGATCATGTTCGATATCGATTACTTCAAGCACGTGAATGACCAGCATGGGCATACCGTGGGTGATTCTATCCTGAAAACCCTTACCCAGGTGGTGAAAGAGAACCTCCGGGAGATCGATTCACTCGTAAGGTGGGGGGGGGAAGAGTTCACTATTATTGCACCGGAAACAAGACTGGAACTGGCAAAGGTTCTTGCGGAGAGAATCAGAGTTGCCGTCGAGAATTATCCCTTCGAAATCGTCGGCAGGATAACGATTAGCCTGGGGGTAACACAGTTCAGGAAGCAGGACACAGAAGATACGTTTATCACAAGGACAGACGACGCGCTCTACACGGCAAAGAGAAGGGGGAGGAACCGCACTGAGGCAAGCACATGAATCAACCGGGCGTTGAAAGCGCGGAAGCTCCGTACCGGGAAGGAGAGGAATTTGTCTTCTGCGGCAACGTTTGAACGTTACCGCAGAAGACAATAGATTAGACGCCGCAGCAAAGGCGTTTCATTTTTCTCTTGCCGTTCGAGGCGACTGCGAGGATAACCTCTACCTTGTTCCCGCAATAGCGGCATAACTGCACTCTCTTCTTCGACTCTGAACGCGCTGCCACATTTGTCTTGGATTTTTTCTCTGCCATCGTACTCCTCCTTAAACCGAAATTATCATTCCTTGAAAACGCACCTCTTCCTCTTCTGTCAAGCCTCTTCTCTTATTGCGGCAGAAAAAGACTGCACAACCTTCAAGAGGAAATACCAAACTTTTAAATATAAAATTAAAAACAATAAAAAGTCAATATATTTCTGTGGAACCAGCTGAATAAATATTTTTTCCCAAGCAGGGCGGCCTGCCCTGCATCGCTCCATATCTTATCGGAAGGTATATTAGTCATATAAAGTTTGTATGGTATGATAAATATATGAGGCTTGGTCTGTTCTCGAACCATTGATCAGGAGAGGGCTTGCATAAGAGAATGAGTCAGGATACATCAAAAATCAGGAAGCTTGTGATAAAGACCTATGCTGCAGCAGCCAACGCATCTTCATGTTGCCCGTCCTCAAGCTGTTGCGCTCCCGGGAACAACACAACCAGTCTCCTCGAAACGGGGAAACGGCTTGGATATTCGGAGGAGGAATTGCAGACAGGCCTCGGGGAAGCAAACCTTGGTCTCGGATGCGGAAACCCGAATGCGATCGCAGACCTCAGGGAAGGTGAAACAATCCTCGACCTTGGCAGCGGCGCAGGCTTCGACGTCTTCCTCTCCGCCATGAAGACAGGGCAGAAAGGGCATGTGATCGGGATAGACATGACGGAGGAGATGGTCAAAAAAGCGCGGACGAACGCCGGCAAACTCAATTTCAGGAACGTCGAATTCAGACTCGGGGAGATAGAACACCTGCCGGTGGAGGACTCCTCGGTCGATGTAATAGTATCGAACTGTGTGATCAATCTCTCGCCCGATAAACAGGCTGTTTTCAATGAAGCGTTCAGGGTTTTGAAGCCGGGGGAAGGATAGCTATTTCGGATATCCTGAAGAGAGGCGAGTTTTCTGATGAGATTAAGAAGAATGAACAGGCCTACAGTGGATGAATTACCGGATCGGTTCCTGTTGAGGAACTCACGCAGATACTCATGAACGCAGGATTCACCGATATCCGGATACAGGACAAAGAGAACAGCGATGAGATAATCAGGAACTGGAAATTCGGAGAAGGCGTCGAAAAGATGGTGTTTTCCGCGTATATAAAGGCATGGAAGCCGGGTTCATCAGTATGATACGGAGGGGGAGACGATGATTGACCAATGGGTTGCGGAGGTAAAAAAGAATGCAGATTTTCAGGATCTCGGGATGATCCTTGCGCACAACGGCGTAGTGCGGGCTACGTCAAAAGAAGGGAAGCCTGTGAAGGGAATGCGTCTTTCCTATAACAGGGAGAGACTGGATGCATTATTAGCTGAGTACAGGAAAAAAGAGGGCATCGTCGAGGTGAAGGCATGGATCAATGAGGGCCTGCTCAAAATAGGTGATGATATCATGTATGCGCTGGTAGCAGGAAAACTCAGGAAATATGTGATCCCCGCACTTGAAGAATTCGTTTCCAAAATCAAGAATGAAGTAGTAATCGAAGAGGAGTTTTGAGTAAATATTTATGAGGGAGCAACTATGAACCGGAGATGGTTTTTTTTGTTTTTAGCGCTCGCGGTGTTTCCGGCTTGTGCAGGCCAGCACGGGAAAAGTAATCCGGCCGGGATCGTCTCTGATGACCGGCATATGGGGAATGTTACCCAGCTCACCTTTGACGGGGACAACGGGGAGGCATATTTCAGCTGGGACAGTGCAAAGTTGATCTTCCAGTCGAACCGCAATAACTATGCCTGCGACAAGATATGGACCATGAACACCGACGGTTCTGAAAAACATATGGTAAGCCCCGGATACGGCGCCCACACCTGTTCCTTTTTCCTGCCCGGGGATGAGAAGATAGTCTTTGCGTCTACCAGCCACCTGCCTGGTGACTGTCCGCCGAAGCCGAAAACTCCCAATGTCGCAGGACATATCTGGCCGCTGTATCCTTATGACATTTATAGTGCGAACAGTGATGGCTCCGGAATGCAACAGCTTACCCGCAATCCCGAATATGATGCAGAGCCGATTGTCTCTTCTGACGGAACACGGATTGTCTTTGGTTCGAAGCGGGAGGGGGATTTCGATGTCTATAGCATGAACAGTGATGGGTCGGATGTGAGGCGACTGACCGACAGGGTCGGGTATGACGGCGGGCCATGGTTTTCTCCGGACGGAACAAAAATCGTATGGCGTGCATGGTACCCAGAGACCGAAGACGAAAAAGCGATGTGGCGCAATTGCATGGAAAATAACTATATCATCCCCATGCCGCTGGACCTCTGGACAATGGACTCTGACGGATCACGCAAGAAGATGATCCTTAAGAACGGCGCCACAAACTTTTGTCCTTCCTGGCACCCGGACGGCAAACGCATCATTTTTTCGAGCAACATGGACGACTGGAATGAGGAACTCAGGGTATTCGGACATAACTTCGAACTCTATCTCATCAACAGCGACGGAACGGGGCTGGAGCGAATCACCGATAACAAGGTGTTTGACGGTTTTCCGATGTTTTCACCCGACGGCAAAAAGCTGTCCTTCGCATCGAACAGAACCCCGGAGAAACCCCGTGCGACGGATATTTTTATTGCAGACTGGATTGAGTAACCTTCGTATTGGTTCACTTTTGTCAGGGATCCTTCTCCTCCTCATACTCTGTGTGTATCCTGCACTTGCTGAAAAAAAATCTGTTGCAGAAGGCACTGCGCAGCATGATGCAGTCATCCATCACGAGATAAAAGCTGTTCTCTTGCCCGAATCCCATCGTCTCCAGGCTATTGATACGATATCCCTTCCTCCCGGAAGACCGGCCAGCATAATATTTTTTCTCCATGCAGGGCTGCAGCCGGTTTCAGAATCACCCGGGGTTCTTATCACCAAAGACAGGACGCTTTCTCAGGACAAGCTGACTGAAGCTTTTACAGTCAACCTGCCTCCGGGCGTCAACACGTTCACCATCAGGTACGGAGGAGTAATCAATCACCCCATTGAACAGTATGGAAAAGAGTATGCAAGAGGCATCAGCCAAACCCCTGGTCTCATCGCGGATGAAGGCATATACCTTGCCGGCAGTTCTTACTGGTATCCACGGCTTCAGGGTGAAAACGTGACATTCTCTCTTGCAGCAGAACTTCCCTCTCCATGGGATGCTGTCAGTCAGGGGGGACGGACACTCTACGAAATGAAAAACGGGAAGACATTCGTAACCTGGGAGTCCTCTGCCCCTCAGGAAGAAATATATCTTGTCGCAGGGAAGTTCGAATTTTATGAAAAACAGAAGGACGGATTCACGGCAATGGTTTTTCTCAGATCACCGGATAAAGAACTCGCGGACAGATATCTCGACGCGACGATCAGGTATATCGCACTGTATGAGCATATGATCGGACCGTATCCGTATAAAAAGTTTGCGCTCGTCGAGAATTTCTGGGAGACAGGCTTCGGCATGCCCTCCTTTACGCTCCTCGGACCGAAAGTGCTAAGGTTCCCCTTTATTCTGAAATCGTCATATCCCCATGAAATACTCCACACCTGGTGGGGTAACACGGTATTCCCTGATTATGCAAAAGGGAACTGGGCTGAAGGATTAACCGCATATCTTTCCGACCATCTCATGAAAGAACAGGACGGCCTCGGCACGGAACACCGGCTGACTACGCTCCAGAAATATTCGGATTATGTGCTGCACGAAAAAGATTTTCCGCTGACGGAATTCCGGTCCCGGCACAGTTCTGTCTCAGAGGCGGTTGGATACGGGAAGTCCCTGATGTTTTTCCACATGCTCCGTCTTCAGCTCGGAGACGAGGTTTTTCTCGCTGCGCTGAGGGATTTTTACCGGAACAATAAATTCCGTATCGCTTCATTTGCCGGACTGCAGAAGAGCTTCGAGATTGTATCAGGCAAAAAACTGGGCAGAGAATTCGACCAGTGGATACACCGCGCAGGCGCCCCGGCATTGCAGGTGGACAATGTCCGCTCCATGAAAGATGAAGAGGGGTATATCCTGACAGCCGGCATACACCAGGTTCAGGATGGCGCGCCGTATCTTCTCACTATACCTATCGCAGTGACCATGGAAGGGCAGCAGAAAGCGTTTCAGACACTGGTGGTTATGGACAAAAAGACACTTGCGCTCAAACTTCATGTGCCGGCAAGACCGCTGAGGTTCGATATTGATCCGGAGTTCGATCTCTTCAGAAGGCTTGACCGGGATGAAACACCGCCAGCCTTGTCACAGGCGCTTGGTTCACGCAAAATGCTGGTAATCCTCCCTGCTTCCGCAGAAAGCGCCCTGCTCCAGGCATATCGTAACTTCTCTGCAATGTTCAAAACAGCAGGGCCGGATGAGGTCGAGATCAGTCTGGACAACGAGGTCATGCAGATCCCCGGCGATCGGGCAGTAACTGTTCTGGGCTGGGACAACCGGTTTACTCCTAAAATGCTGACAGGACTCGCCCCCTATGGAATATTTTTTACGCAGGAGAAACTCGCAATAGAAAAGAAGGAGTTTGACAGGAAGGACCATACATTTGTGTTCACTGCAAGGAATCCCGAAGACAAGAGCCAGGTCCTTACCTTTATCGCAACAGACCTGCCTCATGCATTGCCCGGCCTCGGCAGGAAACTGCCCCATTATCATAAATACAGTTATCTCATTTTCGAGGGAGAAGAACCAGAGAATATCGCAAAGGACCGTTGGCCGGTCATCGACTCACCGATGACGATTTTTCTCCCGGTTGAGCAGGGGATGGGCAAAAAGATAAACCGGGGAGAACTCATGCCCAGGAAACCGCTCGCAGAACTCCCTGCTCAGTTCTCTTCAGACAGGATGCTCGAAACGACACGGTATCTGTCGGACAGGGAGCAGGAAGGAAGAGGGCTTGGATCGCCGGGCCTCGACAGAGCGGCGGAGTTTATCGCGCAGCGATTCCGTGAGGCCGGGCTTGAACCCCTCGGGGATTCGCCGGGGAGTTACTTCCAGACCTGGAATGACACAGGAGGGGAATCCCGGACGAATATAACGGTAAAAAATGTAATCGGGTACATCCCCGGGAAAAAACAGGAATTCAGCGGACAGAGCGTGATTGTCGGCGCGCACTATGACCATCTCGGCCTGGGCTGGCCTGATGCGAAGGAGGGAAATAAGGGAAAGATCCATCCCGGCGCCGATGACAACGCAAGCGGTGTCGCGGTGCTCGTTGAACTTGCGCAGGTTCTTGGTCCTGCCTTCGCCCCTGACAGGAGTATTCTCTTCATTGCCTTTACCGGAGAAGAAGCAGGGAGAAAAGGATCTCACTATTATGTGAAAGCCTCAAGCGAAGGCAAGTACCCTGTAGAGAAGGCGATTGGAATGGTGAATATTGATACCGTAGGACGTCTTGGAGAGAAAAAACTGCTGATACTCGGCGGTGACTCGGCGCGGGAATGGGTGCATATTTTCAGGGGTGCAGGATATGTGAGCGGCGTGGAGATTGAGATGGTGCAAGAAGACCTCGATTCGAGCGACCAGACCAGTTTTCAGCGTGCAGGAGTGCCGGCAGTGCAGCTGTTTACCGGAGCCCATGCGGACTATCACCGCCCTGCTGATACGGCAGACAAGATCGATGCGCACGGACTCATAAAAGTCGCGTCGGCAGCGAGGGAAGTCATTGAATATCTCGCAAAACGGGAGAGCCGACTCAGCGCAACCATTGAACCCGGCAGCATGGCTCCGGAAAAAGACAGGGAGAAGAGAAAGGTAAGCCTTGGAATTGTCCCGGATTTCAGCTACCGGGGAAAAGGCATCCGCCTGTCAGATACAGTCCCCGGATCACCTGCGGAGAAGAGCGGTTTAACGCAGGGCGATATACTCATCCGCGTTCATTCAGCCGATGTCGGTACGCTTAAGGACCTTGCGGACATCCTGAGTTTATACAAGCCTGGAACCTCTGTTTCCCTCACTATCCTGAGAGAGGGGCAAGAGACGACGGTCGAAGCAGAGCTTGCTGGCCGATAAATATCCGGCAGAACCTGCGCTCCACAATTTTCCGGAGAGAATACCAAAGTATGGCAGAAATACCTTCGGAAACAGACAGTGAATTCCCTATGCCTGACCGGAGTGATAATGGTATATTTTTATAGGAGAGTAAAACTGAGTATGAGGCTGCATTTGCAGTACATGAAAATATGAAAAAGACCATTATCCTGGTGTTCCTGGTTATCCTTATAGTCCTTGCGCTTATCGTCCCGCGGATCCCCCAGATATCCGATACCCTTAAGGGCATAATAATCCCTGAAATCGAGGAGGCGACAGGAGAACGGGTTTCGATAGAAAAAATATCTGTAAACCTCCTCCCTCTCTTCGTTGAAGCGAAAGGGATCAGGATTCTTGATGAACAGGGAACCCCTCTGGTCAATGCGGGCCGGGCAAAGGCATATGTTGATATCGGAAATATTTTCAGCAAACAGATTACTCTTTACCGGCTGACGCTCTCCAGTCCCGAAATCTCGATCGGGAGAGAGCGGTTGGAGAAGATCGTAAAACATGTCCGGGCATACCTCGATAAGGAGAAAAAAACGGACTTCAAGGTGAAGATAAATGTTATTGAGGTCAAGAAGGGAAAGATTTTGCTGAGAGACGAGGGTGCGAAAAGCGCACTGCAGATAGAGGGTCTGTCAGGTGAATTTATTACGGGTGAGAAACAGCGGGTAACCGCGCAGATACAGGAGTTTGTGCTTGAGAAGGAATCGTGGCCCAGAATCGTCTGCGATATCCGGGCGGCGGTTGTTTTCAAGAAAGATGCGCTTGAGATCAAAAAGTTTGAAGTAGGCGCGTATGGTTCAAAGTTCACTGCCGAAGGAACATATTCCCATGGCAAAGGATCACTTAAAACCGGCCTTGCGCTGATCGTAACCTCGGTCAAACGGCTGTTCGGGCTTATTGATCGGGGGGAAGGAAGGATTTCGGCCCATGGAGAAATAAAGATCGTACCTGTAAAGCAGAAAGAGACCGAGATCCGCGGCGAGAGAAAAGGACTGGCTCTGCCTGAACTGAAAAACATCTTTCTCGACCTCAAACTGAGCGGGGATTTGTATCTTCAGACACTCATGGAACTTCTCAAGGTCGAGGATCAGCTGGAGGGACTTGTCGATTTTCAGGGAGAAATTACCGGACCGCTTACGGATATTTCGGGAAGCGCAAAGGCAAAGCTGCAGCAGGGGAACCTTTATGGCGTGGATATCGATACGCTGAGCTGCAATATTTTGTATAAAGACAGGATAATGAAATTCGAAAACGGCGCTGCGTCACTCTATAACGGAAAAGGGCAGGCAGAAGCGTTGATCCATCTGCCTGTTGTCGATTTTTATACGCTCCGGGTCAAGTTCCAGTCGGTTGACAGCACCGCAGCCTTTAAACTTATCGGGTGGCACCCGGAAGTGCCTGACGGGAAGGTTGACGGAGAACTCTCCACATCAGGGAGTGCATTCAACCCGGCAGGTTCGTTTCGCTACAAAGCGACGATGAAAGGACAGAGAACATTTTATTTGGGAGAGCCATATCCTGTCGAGAACGTATTGAGCAGGGTACGGGACATAAAGGGCGGATTCTCCATGCAGGAGCATATTGTTTCTTTGGAAGGCCTGCAGATTCACACACCCCTGTCGCATCTGACCCTGAATGGGACGGTCAACCTGCCAAAAAGTATTATGCAAATGAAGGGAAGACTGATTGCAGAGTCTGCTATTGACCTCGCGGCACCATATTATAAGGGACTGAGCGGCCGCAGTGAATTTTCGGGCGAAATAGCCGGCCCACTGGATAACCTGAAAATATCGGGCAGGGCCATCCTTGCGAACGCTTCTCTCGAAGGATATCAGTTGGACAGTATCGTGTCCGATTTTACTTATGAAAAAGCGTTGCTCAGCACCCGGGAAACTTTTTTCAGATCACCGGGTCAGGAGCATAGCGTGAAAGGGAAAATATCCTTTCCAAACGCAGAGCAGCTTTTTGACGTTTCTGCGCCGGTCTATGACCTGAAGGCTTCTCTCAGAAAGGCCGATTTCGGAAAAACAGTCCAGATCTTCTACAAAGAGTTTACAGGGCAGGGAAGACTGAATGCAGAGATGAGCATGACCGGCAGGGGCAGAGGTTTTATTGTAAGAGGCACTGCTTCTGCAGAGAGCGCATCAGTGTATACGATACCCTTTGATACGGCTTCCTCTGATTTTACCTTTACCTATGATGAATTCTCATTGAAAAAACTGAAAATGAAAAAAGATAAATCAGTCCTCGATGCGGAGGCAACATTTTCGGACGGAGGGAAATTTACTTACAATGCCTCTGCCGAAAAGCTCTTTCTCAAAGACCTTGGTCTGCAAAGGATGCCTGATGACGCGATCATCTCCCTGAAATCGGAAGGCACGGGAACGTTTGACAACCCTGCGGTTACTTTCAACGCCCGGGTTCTTGGCGGCACATTCAAGGGAAAGGATATGGGAAGAGGGCATATTACCGCTTCGGTCCGGAACAAGGATATCTCGGTGCAGGGGGCCCTTTTTAACGAGAAGATGCAACTCAGGGGGAGGGGCAGGCTTGACGAGAGACTCCCGTGGAGCGCGGAACTTTCCATACAGCCCGCCCGGTACGATTTCATCGTGAGTTCAATCTTAAAAGATGTTCCTGAAGACCTTGAACTTTTCCTTGAGGGAAATGTGACTATGCAGGGAGACAGACATACCATTGCGGTGAATACGGTACTGGAACGGTTAACCCTTTCACTCTTCGGACAGACGTTATCGAACGACTCACCGATAGCCTTTTCTCTCCGGAACAAGGCGCTTTCCATCTCGGCATGCACCTTAAAGAGCGGGACAACATCCTTCACACTCAAAGGGGGACTCGAAATCGGGAAATCCTATGACCTCAGTATGGAAGGAAACTCAGCACTCTCTCCCCTCAAGGGTATGTCGAAGAAAATCGGGTATCTCAAGGGAGACGCCGATTTTTCCCTCGCGGTAAACGGTCCCTGGGACGATCCGGAGGTCAAGGGAGGAATGAATGTAACTGACGCATCAGTCGGTCTCCGTGATTACCCTACCTATATCAGTTCCATCAACGGGCATCTTTTCATGGATGAAGACAGGATAGTCCTCCAGAAACTGACAGGAAAAGTCGGGGGAGGCAATATTACTGCTTCCGGATATGTCTCCCTCAAAGCGTTCAAAGTGAAGCGGTTCTACGTTGAAGCTGCCGTCGAGAATGTAACGACTGCGCCCTCCGGAAATTTTTCCATTAATTTCGGGGGGAACCTCCTCCTGAAGGGGACCCCGGAGCAGCAGAATATTGTCGGCGACATACGGATCAACCGGGCGTATTACAAGGAGAACATAGAATGGAGAAGCTGGATTTTCCAGGCAAAGTCGAAAGACATCCCCCGCCCAGAAACATCGCTGTTTGAACATACGGAACTGAACATCCGTATTTCGGGAAGTGATAAAATTTCCGTGGACAACAATATCGCACGGGCGCCTGTGAACATACGGGGGGACATGATTTTAAAAGGAACACTGTTGCACCCGGTTTTATTTGGGAGGGTGGAATCGAACGAAGGATACGTATATTTCAGAAACAATGAATTCAAGATCATCCATGCGAGCGCTGATTTTGCAGATCCGAACAGGATCAGGCCTGTCTTCAACTTTACTGCAGAGACAAGCGTGAGCAGCTATAATATCCGATTGACCCTCGAGGGCCAGATTGATCACTTTACGCTTGCGCTTACCTCAGATCCTCATCTCGATGAAGTCGATATCCTGGCACTTTTGACGGTTGGGAGGGTAGGTTCACAAATGAAGGGGATCGAGGGCGGCGTCGGGGCCGGAGAGGCAACGTCGTTCGTTGCAGGCCCTGTAGAGGATGTCATTGAAGAACGCATGAGAACAATTACAGGAATAGACAGGTTTCAGGTCGAACCCACTATTTCCGAGACGACCGGCACGGTGAGCCCAAGGGTGATTGTTTCAAAACGGCTCATTGCCGACAAACTCTACGTAACCTACTCGAATCTCTTCGGGTCGACTGAAGAGCAGATCGTCAAAATCGAGTATCTGCTGAGCAGGAGCGTTTCTCTCATAGGGATACATGATGAGAGAACAGGCGTCGGAGGTGATATAAAGTTCAGGTTCGAATTCAAATGAGAATAGCGCGTCTTTTGGGGATATTTCTGTGCTGCATGGCTCTGTTCCTGACTTCCTATGCCGGAGGGGCGGTGAACCCAGAGGTAGAAATACACGGCCTCTCTTCAATAACGAATGAAGAGCTGTTATATCTCCTCGGGGTCCAGCCAGGCGGACAGATTGACAGGGAACAGATTCGTGCCGGAATTAAACGGGCTTTTCTCCGGGGGATCTTTGAGGATATTTCCATAGAGGCCACTGACGGCGAGAGACCGAAAGTAATTATTACTGTTGAGGAAAGAGACAATATCGCAGACGTTTCTGTCGAGGGCGATTCTGTACTATCCGATAGAAAGATACGGGGAATGTTTCCACTCAAAGAAGGGCGGTATCTCATGTGCGATTCGTTCGAGCAGGCTGCTGCCGGACTGCGGTCAAAACTTGCTACGCACGGATTTCCCCGTGCCGTTGTCAGGCCGGAAATCAGGAGATTAGAGGAAAAATACAGACTTGCGGTCATACTCACTGTGAATACGGGTGCGCCGGATATTATCAGAAAAATTATCCTTGAAGGGGCAGGCAGTGATGCCGAAAAAATATTGTGGACCATGCAATTGTCTGAAGGGGATATCTATGATCAGTCTCTCCTCCCGAAAGAAATCGAAAAGATAAGGACATATTATAAAGAAAGAGGGTATTTCAGGCCCGTTGTCGGACCATATACCTTTGTCAACGGTGAGCTTCATATCCCTGTCTCTTCCGGACAGCATCTGGAAATCAAGTATAAGGGTAATTCCTCCATCTCCCGCAGAGATCTTCTTAAAGAAATGCCCTTTTTTGAGGTTGAGGATTTCAGCGATGACATAGTTGCAGAAGCCGCGCACAGGATACAATTGCTCTATCACAAAAAGGGGTATCCTTTTGTCGAGATAACGTATGAGACTGTATCCCGGGACGGCGCCATAGAGACCACCTTCCTCGTTTCTGAAGGCGCACAGGTCAATGTAGGCCGGATTATTTTCAAAGGCATACATCTGGAGGAAAAGCATCTGAAAGATTTCATGTCCCTGAAAGAAGGGAAGGCGTATAATCAGGACTTCGCCGATTCGGACAGGGAAACGCTGCAATACCTCTATGATTCCCTCGGCTATCTGTCGGCTGAGGTCACGGAATTTGAGACGACCTATAAAGAGGAAACCCGGACCATGGATATTGGTGTCAAAATCGATGAAGGGCCGCAAACAGTAATCCAGGATATAAAGATTTCAGGTGTTCAGTTTCTCGATGAGGCTGCGGTGAGAAAGGCAATCAATATCAAACGGGGTGCAGCGTATAATGAAGTCGACATCTCGGACGCCCGCTATCGTATTATCGAACTCTATAACAACGCAGGCTTCCTCAACGTACTGGTGTCCGTTCAGCGACAGTTCGAAGGAGAAAAAGCGATTGTGACTTTTACTGTCTCTGAGGGCGCCCAGCAATTTTTCGGCAAAGTAATCGTGAAGGGGAATAAGAAAACGCACAACGAAGTTATAGAGCGGGAACTGCTGCAGAAAGAGGGGAAACCCCTCAACTACAGTCTTGTCACGCAACAGAGGCAGAGACTGTACAAACTGGGGTTATTCACTGATATCACCACCGAGCTGACCGATACCTATGGCAACAGGAAAGATACCCTCATTAAGTTGCAGGAAGGCAATGCAGGCGCAGTGGAATTCGGAGTCGGCTACGCTGATTACGAGCAGTACCGGGGATTCCTGGAACTGAGTTACCGGAACCTCTGGGGCATGAACAGACAGGCATCATTGCGTCTCGAAGCCAGCTCGCTCGAAAGGCGCTATGTCCTCCAATATTTTGAACCGTGGTTTTTACTCCTCCGTACTCCTTTGCCTCTCCGTGTGTTCGTCCTCGGTGAAGAGAGGGAAGAAGTGAATATCGATACGCGGGAGACAAGATACAAACTCACAAGACATGCGGTCACGGCTGGAGTCGAAAAAAAGATAAGTGACACGCTGAAATCGGAACTCTACTATGAATTTTCCGTGGTCAACACCTATGATGTGCAGCCGGATGTTGTGCTCAGCAAAGAGGATACGGGGACGCTTATTATAAGCGGCATGCGTCTTGGTCTCATCTACGATACCCGCAACGACCCCTTTTATCCCTCAAAAGGAATCCTCTCCGGCCTTTCCGCAAAACTTACCTCTCCTCTTTTCCTGTCGGAAACCGATTTTATAAAAATATCGTTTTACGGAAACAGCTACCACGCGCTGAGAAAATGGCTTGTCCTTGCTGCTTCGTTGCGGGGAGGCATTGCCCAGGGTTACGGTGCCACACAGGAACTGCCCATTGTCGAACGGTTCTTTCTTGGAGGCAGGAGCACGGTGAGAGGATATGAACAGGATACCCTTGGGCCGAAAGGAAAAGACGGGAATCCGACCGGCGGAAATGTCTTTCTTATGGAGAATCTGGAAGTGAGGACATTATTAGGAAAGGGCATAGGCGTGGTAGCGTTTCTTGACGGAGGGAATGTATGGCTTGACATCACTGATGTAGACCTGGCTGACATTAAATTCACCGCAGGCCTTGGTCTGAGATACAATACCCCGGTTGGTCCCCTGAGGGTTGATTACGGATACAAGCTCCAGAGAGAGAAAGGTGAAAGCAGCGGGGAGATTCATTTCAGCATAGGCCATGCTTTTTAAAAAACATGAGCAAAGAGCGAAGTGCAGAGGGCAGAGAGATGAAAACCATATCTGAGAAGCGTGTTTTCCCGAAAAGGACGTCCGAAGTCTTTCCCCGGCTCGTTAATCCCGGCTACTGGCTCTATACTCTGTGCTCTCTGTTCTTTGTTCTTAGCTTTTTGCTCTTGGCTCCCTGCTCTTCGCTCTCCGCGGAAACCATCCGGGACCGGGTGGTTGCATCTATCGACAACACTGCGATTACACTCAGCGACCTTGAGGACAAGTATGCGGAAACGGTGAAGGTTCTGCCGGACATTACGAGAGAAGAGGTGCTCAATACTATGGTCAACAGGATGCTCCTTGTCAGAGAGGGGCAAAAGATCAGGATTGAAGCGACTTCTGAAGATGAACTCATGAAGGAATATATTGACCTGAAAATCCGCGCATTCATCAGAATCAAAGATGAAGAGTCATCAGAGTATTATAACTCGCACCGCGAGGCCTTTGGAGAAAAGGAATTCGATGACGTAAGGGAGGAGATCGAGGATTATCTTACTGAACGCGAACTGAACGACCGTCTCAAGCTCCATCTCGCCGAACTCAAAAAGAAGACCTGTATCAGAATCAGGTTTCATGAAAAACAGTAATCGTTCCAGGGTGCGCATACTGCCTGACAGGAAATGAGATTGGGCAAACCATTTATCAGCATAGGGATCATTCTTCTCCTTTCATACGCGGTTATCCTTCTTGTCGTATATCTCAGGCAGGACAGCATGCTCTATTTCCCCGAAAAAACCCTCTGGACGACACCGGAATCCGCAGGGCTTTCGTATGAAGATGTCATGCTGAAAACGAACGACGGGATCAATATCGCCGCGTGGTATCTCCCGGCAGACAATGAACAGGGTGTGCTCCTCTTCTGTCACGGAAATGCAGGGAACATCTCCCACCGGCTGGATTCCCTCAGGATATTTCATGGCATGAACCTCAGTGTGCTCATCTTCGATTACAGGGGATACGGCAACAGCGAGGGAAAGCCGTCTGAGAATGGTACCTATCTCGATGCAGAGGCTGCGTGGGATTATCTGGTCCGGGTGAAACAGAAACCGCCGGAGAGGATCGTTCTGTTCGGCCGTTCACTCGGTGCAGCGGTGGCTGCCGAGATTGCACAGAGAAAGAACCCCGGAGCCCTTATCCTGGAATCCGCGTTTACCTCGGCGCCGGATATCGGACAATCCCTGTATCCCTTCTTCCCTGTCAGGTTGTTGTCAAAATATCAGTATGCAACAGTGGAAAAAATTATCGATCTCCCCTGTCCGAAGCTGATTATTCACAGCACTGAGGATGAAATAATCCCTTTCAGGTTCGGCCGGAGGCTTTTCGAACGCGCGTCTCAGCCAAAGGAATTTCTTGCAATCAGAGGCGGACACAACGAAGGGTTTCTCCTGTCCGGGAAGACCTATATCGAGGGGATTAGGGCATTCATGGAGAAATATATGTTTGTGCGGACGGAAGTCCCTCCCCTTAAGGTAAGGGGAGGGTAGAAGGGGTTATGAATCCCTGAGTGGACGGCGTCAACGTGTATACTATTTTGAGAACCTTAATGTGATGAAAACACAGGGAATGAAGAAAAAAAGACTTGCCGTTACCATGGGCGACCCGGGAGGCATCGGGGCAGAAATCATAGTCCGGGCTGTCGCATCTCCTGCGGTCAGGAAATGCTGTATCCCCGTAATTATCGGAGATGCGGGCGTGATGCAGGAGGCAGTTGCACTCCTCAGATTGCCCACTGCAATAAAAACCGTGGGTTCACCTGAAGAAATAAAGTCGGTACAGAACACAATCCATGTTATTGATATGAAAAGCATTCCCGGGATAAAAAAACGTATGCCGACGTCTGAAGGAGGTGCTGCATGCGCACGCTATATCAGAAAGGCGGTCGAGCTTGCTGCGGAGAAAAAGGTTGACGGGGTTGTTACCGCGCCGATATCAAAGGAAGCCATGAAGATGGCAGGGTTGCCATGGCCGGGCCATACGGAGATGCTTGCAGAATTGACAGGGACAAAAGACTACGCCATGATGCTCGCGGGAGGTCCCCTCCGTGTCATACTGGTTACCATACACACGGCGATCAGTCAGGTGCCGGCGCTAATCACGAAACAGAGGGTCCTGAAAACGATCAGGCTTGCAGAGAAGGCATGCAGAATGCTGAATATCAAAAAACCAAGAATCGCAGTTGCAGGGCTCAATCCGCATGCCGGAGAGGCGGGGATGTTCGGAGATGAAGAGATCAATGCAATCATCCCTGCGATACGGGCTGCGGTGAAAGAGGGCATTCCTGTCTCAGGCCCCTGGCCCCCGGATACGGTTTTCCATAAGGCGTATGCAGGTGAGCTCGACATGGTTGTCTGCATGTATCACGACCAGGGATTGATTCCCCTCAAGATGATCGCATTCGACACCGGGGTGAATGTTACGGTTGGATTGCCTTTTGTCCGCACTTCTCCTGACCACGGGACAGCCTATGACATCGCATGGAAAGGGATTGCGAATCCTTCAAGTATGATCGAAGCGATAAAAGTTGCTTCGACATTGAAAATTTAGCGTAAATTCATATACTCCCGTTTCAACACGGCGGGTACAGTATTTTTGCTCATTCTCGGTCCGCATTAGCGAGCCCTCCGAGGAGAATTCTGTGTCGATAAAGCTCCACAGAATTTAAATCCGCAAAAATACTGTATCCGCCGTGGTTATGGTAAATTGATGAATAAACAGGGGAAGATGCTCTCATGAATCTCAACAAGAAACATCTCATCAGCTGGACGCTGTTCGACTTTGCAAACTCAAGCTATTCAGCAGTGATCGTGGCAGTTGTTTTCCCCGTGTATTATGCCACCGTAATTGTCGGGAACGATGCCGGACTCGGCGACCTGTGGTGGGGAAGGGCAATTTCAATGAGCATGGCGATTGTCGCCTTCACGTCGCCTTTTCTCGGAGGAATCGCAGACTTCGGTGGACTGAGGAAAAAATTTCTCTTTCTCTATACCGCCATCAGTGTAGCGGCAATTGCAGGCCTGTCCTGCCTGAACGAGGGAATGGTCATCGAAGGATTCCTGCTTGTTGTCATTGCCAATCTCGGCATGGAAGGCGGACTGGTTTTCTACAACTCCTTTCTCCCGAGAATAGCCCCTCCGGAATATACCGGCAGGGTGTCTGCATGGGGATATATGGTCGGGTATGCCGGTTCTATCGCTGCTCTCCTGATCGCACTCCCCCTGGTCAAAGCAGGAGATTTCAGGATTGTATGGGTGATGGTCGCCCTGTTCTTTGCCTTGTTTTCCGTGCCCGCATTTTTGTTCCTCCCCGGGGACAGAAGAGCAGACGGTTCCTGGACCCATGCCGGTGCGAAAGGGGTCCGCTATACAATGGAAACTCTGCGAGAGATTTGGCGGGGGAAAGAGGCGAGAAAATTTTTGATATCGTTTCTTCTCTATGAAGACGGGGTAAATACCGTTATCGTTTTTTCGAGCATTTTTGCCGCAACAACCCTCGGGTTTCAGGCCCAGGAGTTGATCGTCCTCTATCTTCTTGTACAACTGACCGCTTTGCTGGGGTCCCTGGTCATGGCAAAACCCATCGACCTTTGGGGGCCAAAAAAAGTCGTCTACTTATCACTTCTCCTGTGGACGCTTGTTGCCACGCTCGCCTTTTTCGTACAAACAAAGATTCAGTTCTGGGGAGTCGCGTTATGCGCAGGCCTCGGCCTTGGCACTGTCCAGGCAGCCTCGCGTGCTCTCTATACACAATTTATTCCCCGGGGGAAAGAGGCTGAATATTTCGGCGTATACTCTTTGGTGGGCAAATCTTCAGCAATCCTCGGTCCGCTCGCATTCGGGCAGATATCAACCGCGTTCGGAAGCCAAAGACCTGCAATCCTGTCGATTGCCGCTTTTTTTCTTGCCGGGATGATTATACTGGGTTTCGTCAGGGCAGGAGGACCGAATATTCACAAGCGTTCTCAGGCCAAAGTGTTTATAAATTCAACGGACGAACACGGCAGATGAATTTTTATTCACTCGTTACGATCCCGAAAGCTTTCGGGATAAATCCTTAACAGCTGTGTGAAATCTTTCTCCGTCATTCCACGACTTGATCCCCCGATCAAGTCGGAGGATGGAATCCAGTACCGAAAAATATTTTATACAAGAACTGGATTATCCGGTCAAGCCGGATAATGACAACCATTGGAATAGCGTGCATTATGCATAAACAAGGCTGATACGGTTGCTTTTGTATCAGGAAAACATGCATACTTTTAAAAAAGAAAGTGGTTCACAGGTAAGGAATTTATGTTACGGTGCATTCTGAGAGCAAAAATACATGGCGCAACGGTTACAGAGTCTAACCTTTCGTACGAGGGGAGTATCACTATTGATGAAACGGTCCTGAAAAAGGCGGGCATCCTTTCCTATGAGCAGGTGATGATAAGCAACCTGAACAACGGAGAACGGTTCGAAACATATGTCATCCCCGGAAAACGCGGTGAAATATGCCTGAACGGCCCGACAGCACGGAAAGGGGTGGTCGGGGACAAGATCATCATCTTCTGCTACAGTTATTTCCAGGACGATGCGATAAAGAATTTCAAACCGGACATCGTTTTCCTCGACGACAGGAACCGGATCCTCACCACAAAAAAGTAATTTTCTTCCCAAAATTTTCTTGACACCCCCCGTCACTTGATTATAAACTGAACATAAGTTCACATGAACAAGCGTTCAGTAATTAAATCCAGACAGATGGTCATTCATGCTGCGCTTACTATATTTTCAAAGCGCGGATATTCTCAAGTCCGGAATACTGAGTGATTTATTCTAAAGGGCGGGGAGGGAGAGAATAGATGAAGAAGACAGTTTTCATCCCGGTTTTTCTTTTCTTGTTTTTTCAGTATGCGTTCGCACAGACAGAAAATAGTCCGGAAGCCCTACGTGGCGCCTGCCCGGAATACACGCTTCAGGAACTTTTCGTGCTTGCCCTGGACAGTTCCGAACAGGTCGGAATATCCGGGCAGGATCTTATTCTTGCAGAGAGAGGCAGGGAAAAAGCGCTTTCGTCGCTTCTGCCGAGAGTTTCGGCCTTCGGGGAATTCACCCGATACAGTGAGGAGAGAAATATTTCCGGTGATATAGGAATAGGAAGCTTTTCCATACAGCCGGAATCATCCTCAGCGTGGGGATTAAGGATCGACCAGTCGCTTTCCCTCGGAGGGAGGGAGATCCGCAATTTCAGGATATCGCGGAACGCTATCGAAAGTAGTAAATACGCTCTGCATGCAACCAAGGAGGCGTATCTCCTGAGGGTGGCCGAAGCATTTTATGATGTCCTGAAAGCCTTGAAAACAGCAGATATTTCACGGGAGAATGTGAAGCGGCTCGGAAAATACCGGGATGATGCGAAGATACGGCTGCAGGTCGGAGAAGTAACAAAGACAGCCCTCCTCAGAGCAGAGGCAGAGTTGTCCGGCGCACAGTCCGACCGGATCAGGACAGAGAATATCCTGGTCCTTGCGAAGGCTGTCCTTGCGCGGGTCGCCGGTATCGAAGGAGAGTACGGACTGAAAGAATCCTCTCCCGAAGATACGGTTCCCGCTGACGATCTGCAATCACTCTCATCCCTCAAGACTGAAGCTATGCAGGAAAGGTCTGAGCTCAAATCAAATCAGATGCAGAAGATTATTGCGGCAGAACAGGTCGGATATGCAAAGGGTGCATACTGGCCGACGCTCTCTCTTGAAGGGGTATATCTCAAAAGGGATGAAGACCCTTCATCACCGTTCTTGAATGATGAAAGCATGTACGGAGTACTGAGGCTGGACTTCCCCTTCTTCGAAGGCGGATTGAGGAGGGCTGAGGTGAGAGAAGCGGAGGCGAGAGAAAAACAGGCCCAGCTGAGCTACGAATATCTGAAGAAAGAAATATACATCGAAGTCGAAAGCGCCTATCTTGCGCTGAAGACACAGAAAGGCATGCTGAAATCACTGCAGGACCAGCTTGAATTCGCAAAGGAAAATTACCATGCGGTTTCGAAGCAGTTCACCTACGGGCTTGCCGACAGCATCGATGTTGTAGACGCAAATACCCTTCTGGTCGAGTCAGAGAGACAACTGAGCAGGGCGCACTATGACTATAAACTGGCATCCCTCGTACTGAAGCGGGCAACGGGAACACTATTCAAGATAGCTGTTCCTATGCAGTAAAATAGAACAGACATATAGTGAAAATCCATGATAGTATTATTTTTGAAACTCATCGCGGTTCTTATAGTGAATATAGGATGATAAAATCGAAGAAACAAGGGGATCAACTCTGATGGATGAAGAAAAGAAGAATAGTAACAATAACAATAATAACAAGAGGAAGAAATTCGGCTTTCTTGTCCTTGCAGTAGTGCTTCTCGCAGGGGCAGTGAGCCTCTTCTTCTATCTCAAATATAAAGCTACCCATATTACTACCGATGATGCGTTTATTGAAGGGAATATCCATACCATAGCGTCCAAAGTCCCTGGGACAGTGAAAAAAATATACGTCGCATCGAATCAGTATGTGAAAAAAGGCGAGATTCTTGTCGAACTGGATACGGCTGATTACGAAGTTAAATTACAGGAAGCTTCATCAGGAGTGAATGCTGAACAAGCAAAACTTATTGAGGTTGGAACAAGAATCAATGTCGCGAAGAGCAGGGTGGCAGAGTTAAATGCAGCCTTGGGCGCTGCGAAAGCCAATCTTGAACTTCAGGAGGCAAATCTTCAGCAGGCTGAGAATGACAGCAGAAGGGCAGAAAATCTTTATAAAAAAGAGAGCATTTCTAAAGACAGATATGAAAAGATGATGACTGCTCACACAGTTGCCCTGGCACAAGTAAAAGCTGCAAAAGAGCAGATTACCCAGGTGGAGAGAGAGCTTGAGACTCAGAAAACTATTGTGAAACAGACAGAGGCGTCGAGAACTGCTCAAATGTCTGCCATACAGGAAAAAGAAGCAAAACAAAATTCTGCACAACTCAATTATGGATACACAAAGATTTATGCACCGGCAGATGGATATATAACAAAAAAATCGGTTGAACTCGGAAACCAGGTACAGGCAGGCCAGCCGATCATGGCGGTTGTATCCTTTGATGATCTTTCTATCACTGCGAATTACAAAGAGACACAACTTGAGAAGATCAAGCCGGGACAAAAAGTGAAAATCAAGGTTGATTCCTATCCTGGAAAGACATTTGATGGCAAAGTGGACAGCATAATGGCTGGTACTGGTGCTGTTTTTTCACTTATTTCCACCGGAAAATGCAACGGGGAATTATGTGAAAGTTGTACAGAGGATACCCGTGAAAATTGTGCTTGACAAAGAAACAGACAAAGACCATATCCTCCGTGTCGGGATGTCTGTCGTGCCGACGATATTGATCGAGTGAATCCGGGATATTCGAAAAACCTGTAATGTCTTGATTCAAGCCAATGATCCTCAAAGATAGTAAGAGTTGTTAAATATTTTTAATGTCATTCCCCGACTCCGATCGGGGAATCCAGTATCAAAAACTTTCAGGAAAGGAACTGGATTATCCGGTCAAGCCGGATAATGACAATTATTGGAATTAGGTTCATTATGAATAAATGGCTTATCGCACTCACCGTAATGCTTCCCACGCTCATAGAGATCATAGACACCTCTGTGGTCAATGTCGCGCTCGACCATATCCGGGGAAGTCTCTCTGCCGGTATCGATGAATCGACCTGGACGATAACCTCGTATCTTGTTTCGAATGCGATCATCATCCCCATGACAGGATGGCTGAGCAGGTTTTTCGGCAGGAAAAGGTATCTGATCATTTCGATCACAGCGTTCACCATAAGTTCTTTTCTCTGCGGCGCGGCGTGGAGTCTCCAGAGTCTCGTTTTCTTCAGGATATTGCAGGGAATAGGCGGAGGGGCGCTGCAGCCGTTGTCGCAGTCCATCCTCCTTGAGACCTTCCCTCCGCGTCAGCACGGGATAGCCATGGCGGTGTTCGGGGTAGGCATCATGTTCGGTCCCATAGTAGGCCCGCTCCTCGGCGGCTGGATTACGGACAACTGGTCGTGGCACTGGATATTCTTTATCAATGTGCCGATCGGCATCATTTCAATCCTCCTGACCATGATCTTCATCGCAGACCCGCCGTATATGCAGCGGATGAAGATGAAGGTCGATTACTGGGGGCTTGCGCTTCTTGCCCTGGGACTCGGCTGCCTCCAGATCGTTCTCGACAAAGGTCAGCAGGAGAACTGGTTCTCTTCAGGTTTTATCTTCTGGATGAGCGTAACTTCAGCGGTCTCCCTTATCTCTTTTGTGGTGGTCGAACTGTATGCGAAAAACCCTGTAGTAAACCTCAGGGCATTCAAAAATATCTCGTTCAGTACCGGGAACATAGTAATGTTCCTGGGTTTTTTCAACCTCTTTGCGAGCATCGTACTCCTGCCGATCTATCTGCAGACACTCATGGGGTATACCTCATTTCTCGCGGGATTTGTTCTGGGGCCGGGAGGAATGGCGACGTTAATAGCCCTCCCGTTAGCCGGAAGCCTCGTGAATAAAGTGAATCCGAAGGCCCTCCTGGCTTTTGGCATTGCAGTGAATGCGTATGCAACTTATCTGATGTCGCACTTCAGTCTCTCCGCCGATTTTTATACCGTGATATGGCCGAGAATTGTATTGGGGATCGGCATGGGGTTTTTCTTTATCCCGCTCACCACGATGACCATGTCCGGCATCAGGAAAGAAGATATGGGCAATGCATCTGCCATCTATAATCTCCTCAGGAACCTCGGCGGGAGTTTTGGTGTTGCATTCGTAACCACGATGCTCTCGCGGCGTGCACAATTTCATCAGGCCCATTTAGCGGAGCATCTTACCCCTTTCGATCCTGCCTATCAGATGACTTCCGAACAGATTGCCCGGGCTCTCCAGTACAGGGGATTCGAAAATACTCTCTCAGAGCAGGGAGGACTCGGAATAATATACAGAGAACTTCTCAGGCAGGCATCGATGCTCTCATTCAACGATACCTTCCGCATTATCAGCATCGTGATGGTCTGTGTGCTTCCGCTTGTGCTGCTTATGAGGAAAGGAAAGTCGGATGTATCCCCGGGAATGCATTGAAGTGTATCAGGAAGTGGGGATTCATGTGTATTATTAAAGGATAACGGTACATTGCCATGACACTCTTTTTCGTGACATTTTTCCTCATCTACGGCAGCATGCATCTGTATGCATTCATGAAAGCGAAGGCTGCGCTTGCGTTCAGTTTTCAGACAAGCATCGGCGTAGGGCTCTTCATGCTGCTCATGATCTTCGCTCCGGTTCTTGTCCGCTTCTCGGAAAGGGCGGGGTTCGAATCATTTGCCCGCCTGATGTCGTATACAGGATATATATGGCTCGGCATCCTCTTCCTCTTTCTCTCTGCGGCATTGCTGATCGATGTTTACCGCTTTTTTGTCTCTGCCGCCGGATTCATTCTCAGGAGAAATTTATCGTCCCTGGCAATATCCGCTCCCTATGCATTTTTCGTCCCTCTTGCCTTGTCTCTTGTGATCGCCATTTATGGATATTTCGAAGCCCGGAACATCAGGACCGAAAAAGTAGTTTTTCACTCTCCCAGAATTCCTGCAGAGTCAGGCAGCATCAGAATAGTGCAGATAACCGATGTACACCTCGGACTGATTGTCAGAGAAGAGCGTTTAAAAAGTATTCTCGCGGAGGTGAAGAAAGCAGACCCTGATATTCTTGTATCCACAGGCGATCTCGTTGACGGCCAGATTGACAACCTCTCGCATCTCGCGGAACTGCTGCGGGAGGTGAAACCACGATACGGCAAATTTGCGATAACCGGCAACCATGAATTTTATGCAGGAATTGATCAGGCCCTGGAATTTACTGAAAAGGCCGGGTTTACTCTCTTGCGGGGACAGGGACAGACAATCGGGGGGCTGATCAATATAGCCGGTGTCGATGATATTCAGGCAAGGGCCTATGGCGGTTTCCATGGAGTGTCCGAGCAGCAGCTGCTCTCCGGATTTTCGAATAACCTTTTCACGCTCTTTCTCAAACACAGGCCCCTGGTGAATAAGGAAGGAATCGGCCTTTTCGATCTTCAGCTGTCAGGGCATGTCCATAAAGGGCAGATATTCCCCTTCAGCATTCTCACCTGGCTGTATTACCCGACCCAGGCAGGTTTTGCAGCGCTTTCTGAGCGGTCCGGCCTGTATGTGAGCAGGGGTTCAGGGACCTGGGGGCCGCCGATCCGTTTCCTCTCGCCTCCCGAAGTCACTCTGATTGAGCTTGTCCCTGCAAACTGACTGCGTGCGCGGCTATGTTTTTCCCCGCTGATTTGTATACAATAGCGTATGCGGAATATTTTAGTCGTCACCGATGAATCGCGGGAGGTGGCAGACCTCTTTAAAGCTCTCAAGAGCGCCATAAACAGACTGAAGCTGAAACAGCGGAATATTTCGATCAGCACCGATTCCGTGAACCCCCTCAAATATGATATCGCCCTTCTGGATCTTGACAGCAAGGCCTGGCAAAAGAAACTGTTCGAACTGAGGCGGTATGTTCCGGTCATAGCCTTTGCAAAACCGGATGTGAAGAAGGCGGTTGAAGCGATAAAGCTCGGAGCAAGCGACTTCCTCGAAAAACCGCTCAGCATCGAAGTCTTGAACGAGATAATCAATAGACACAAGAAGAAGATACTCACCCATGACTACGGCTTTGACGAAACTATGGGCACCAGTCCGTCCATGCAGGCTGTGTACGGGTTGATCAAGAAGGCGGCGGCAAGCGAGAGCCATGTGCTGATAACCGGCGAGAGCGGCACAGGGAAGGAGCTTGTTGCGCGGTCAATCCATAAATGGAGTCCGAGACATGACAATTCCTTTGGCGTGATCAACTGCAGCGCAATTCCTGATACCCTGCTCGAATCGGAACTCTTCGGGTTTGAACGGGGCGCCTTCACCGGGGCGAACTATACAAAAAAAGGCCTCCTTGAATTCGCGGACGGCGGGACGGTTTTCTTTGACGAGATCGGCGATGTGTCGCCGCTCTTTCAGGTGAAGATACTGAGAGTCCTTCAGGAAGGGGAGGTGATGCGGATCGGGGGGAGCAAGCCGATGAGGGTTGATCTGCGCATCATATCCGCTTCACACAGGGACCTCGCTGGTTGCGATCAGGAAAGGGTTTTTCCGGGAAGACCTTTTTTACCGTCTGAATGTTATTAATATCCACCTCCCTCCCCTGCGCGAAAGGCTGGAGGATATTCAGGTCCTTGTTCAGCACTTTCTGGAGAAGCATTCAGGCAAGAGGAAAGATCTTTTGGTAAAAGGCGTCAGTGACGAAGCAATGAATATCCTGATGCACTATGCCTATCCAGGGAATGTGCGTGAACTCGAAAATATTATTGAGCATGCCATATCTTTTGCAGGCAGCCAGCGGGTCCTCCCTACAGACCTGCCTGCGCATATGCAGCAGACACCCTCTCAGAAGGTAACCCCGACCCCAAAACTGCGGGAAACGCTCCTGAGCGTCGAAAGGGAATTAATCTGGGACGCCCTTCAGAAGTCGGGAGGAAATATTACCAAAGCCGCACTCCTGCTTGGTATCCATCGCCAGCAGCTCCAGAGGAAATTAAAAGAGCTTAAATAGCATCAAAATATTGCAGTGCAATAATACATTGCATGCCTGAGATACCTGAAAAATCGTTCAGCTTCCTGCTTTCTTCGCATCAAAATATTGCGGTACCTCTCTAAGTAGAAATAACTAACCATAAAAAACAAGCAGTTACAGAAATGGCACGTCTATTGCTTATAAGAGGAAAGATTATAAAGACATGAATTTATAAGCATATGAGGATTGAAAAAACAGTAGACAGAGGCAGCAAGGAAAAACTCTATGTTCAGATCTATTCGATACTGATCGAAAAGATCGAGAGCGGAGAATGGCCGCCCGGCACGCAGATCCCGACAGAGGATGAGCTCTGCAGGATTTATGACGTGAGCAAGGTAACCGTCCGGGAGGCGATACAGGAACTCGTAAGGGAAGGATATCTGAAAAGACAGCAGGGAAAGGGGACCTTTGTAACCTATACGCTTCCCCAACTCGGGCATAGTCATGAGAACGAGATGTAACAGACGATATATTTGGAGAGGAGGTGAAAGTTCAGAAAGAACTCATACGAAAGGAGCTCAGGGAAGCCCCCGAAAGTGTCAGGCAATTGCTCGAAACGGACGAGCCGGTATATTATTTCGCCTGCAGGAAATTTGTTGATGACGAGCTGTTTTATGAAGAGATCTTTATCCCCGCCTTCGTCTTCCCTGATATAGAAGAGGCGGATATCGCTGCCAGGTCGCTCTATGACCTGATAGAGGAGAAAGGGACGAAAAAGATATTCAGAGTTATTCAGGCCATGGAAGCAACCGAACTGCAGAGAGAAGCTGCCGGTGTGCTGAACATGAAAGAAGGTTCTCCTGCACTGCTCATGAGCAGAACACTGGTCAGTTCCGACGGGATCCCGGTTGCGTATACCAGGGTGGCCGGTTATGGCAGGAAACATAAATTTCAGATGGAGTTTGAAAGGATAAAGTGACAGCTACATATTTTACAAAAGGAGGGAAATGAAATGGGTTTTGGAAGACAGACGTACGAATTTCTCAAAGCAGCCAGTATAGCTCATGCGAAATGGGATTATGAAGTTTCAATGAGTATTATCAAAAACCGCAAGAAACTTCTTATCCTGTTCGTCCTCACTGCTGCCGATACTGGCTGTATCGCTCTCGACGGCAGCGGATATGATAGGAGGGAAGACTGCATATGCGCCGGCGCACTATACGACGACAATCTTCGTCGTCTCGATTGCGGTTGGTCTTGCAGCCGGTCTTATCACCGGGTGTATCGGCGCAGGCGGTGGGTTTATCATCACCCCGGCGCTGATGGCAGCAGGGGTGAAAGGTATCCTTGCAGTCGGAACAGACGTATTCCATATCTTTGCAAAAGCCATTATGGGAACGACTGTCCATAAGAAACTCGGGAACGTCTCGGTCAAGCTGGCAATGGCATTTCTTGTCGGGTCAAGCGGTGGTACCTTTATCGGCGGCTGGATCAATAAGACACTCTACAACAAAGACCCCCTGCTCAGTGAAGCCTTTATCAGTTCGGTGTATGCAGTATTGCTCGGGTTCCTCGGTTTCTACGCAATGCTTGATTTTATCAAGTCAACGAGGAAATCGGCAGCCGGCGGCGGAGGCGGACATGATGCCCATGGCGGTCCATCGGGTATGACCTCTCTTGCAGTGAGTATCCAGAAGATCAACATCCCGCCAATGATAACCTTTGACGAGGACTTCGGCGGAAGAAGAATTTCCTGGCTTTTTGTTGCTATAGGCGGAGTTATCGTCGGCATGCTCGCTGCGATCATGGGAGTCGGCGGCGGCTTTGTCACCTTCCCGATGTTCGTCTATATCTTCGGTGTTTCAACAGCAACAACAGTAGGCACCGATATCCTCCAGATCATCTTCACGGCAGGACTCGCATCGATAGCACAGTATGCAATTTACGGGTACGTGTTCTACACCCTGGCAATGGGGATGCTCCTTGGTTCATTGATCGGAATCCAGGTCGGCGCGCTCACGACAAAGGTTGTGAAGGGAATCCATATCAGGGGATTCTATGCAATGTCAATCATTGCAGGCTTTATCAACAGGGCTACGACACTTCCCAAGAAACTGACTGAGCTTGAATATATCAATGTGCCTAAACCGACTATACACTATTATCGAAGCTAGTGGGAAACTATCTGTTCTGGATTGTTGTCGGGATTCTTCGGGATTTGGGTTATCAGTAAGTTCTTTATGAATATTGAAAGCATTAAGAGAGGAGGGATAGAAATGGCGGAGGACATAAAGGACATTTAGGCCTAGGCATAGTTCTGGCCATATCGTTTTTGGTAGTGTTGTTTCTGATCTTTTCGCCAATCTTCCCGAAGGCGCCTGACGGGACGCCTCAGAACGGCTTGGAGTTTGCAGACCGGATGTTCAACAGGCTTGCGAAGGGATCATCGTATTTCATCCCGAAGGTTGCGAAAAGCAATGAGAAGTTTATGGGGAAAATGTTTTCAGCCACCATCAAGATGGATAAGCCTGAAGATAAGCCGGGAGAATGCTGAGACAGAGGGCACAACGGGCATCCAAGCTGTTTACGCTTAATCCGGGAGCAAAGGTTGAAGTCAATGGCACTGAATTAAAGATCGAAGGAGACCTTGGCCTGGTAATGAAGGCAGCATTGGATGATGCAGATGCGATGTTCAAGAACGAAGGGGACAAGATCAAGGCCAAATACGCAGAGGCAATGGCAACTGACGATGTGAAGCAGATGTTCAGGCAGTGGAATAATGTCTTGCCCAAGATAGACAAGGCCTTCAAGAAAGAAGGAAGATGATAGAAGAGGCCAAGATAGTCTCTGATGTGACTAAGAAGGCGATAGAGGCGTCATACAACTTCTACGGCATCCAGGCACAGCAGGTGAGCGACCATGCTGGGCTCATGACCTTTGTGCTGGTCTTTTACGTGGTCTACACAATGTGGTGGGGGTTTGCGATCTTCTATATCTTTGAGGGAATCGGCCTGAGCATGAAGAAGGCCAAAGTCAAGAAGGAAGTGTAAGGAGGGACAGAATGAAGATACTGGTACCGATAGACGGATCAAAATATTCGATGGATGCAGTCAGGGCAGCGCTTGATCATGCGAAAACCAAGAACGCAGAAGTGCATCTGATGACGGTAACTCCTTTTCTTGCCGGCCTTGACCTTGAACTTTCGGCAAAGGAAGCGGACAGCGTGAATGAGAGTATGAAGCGCAGGGGAGAGGAAGTGCTTGAGAAGGCAGCGGCGATGTTCCAGGCAGAGGGGGTATCAGCCAAAACCATTCTCATGTCTTCCGGCTCTCCAGCGAATGAGATACTGGGAGTTGCCGAGAAGAAAAAAATGGACCTTATTGTCATCGGCAGCAAAGGACTGGGAGGAAAGGCCACGCGGTTTTTCATGGGAAGCGTAGCTTCGAAGGTAGTCGGCCATGCACCCTGTTCAGTTCTTGTTGTGAAAAAAGCATAAGATTTTCAGGATTGTTTTTTACCCCTCCCCACTGAAGAAAGGGCTTCTCTCAGAAGCCCTTTCTCTTTTTTTATTCAAGCATAGCTTTTTACTCTCCATACCACGAGGCAATGGGTTTCCGGGTTAATGTTTTCCTTATTCTGTCATTCCCGCTCAATGAGTCGTTGGGGAATCCTTCCGGAGTGATGCGTTCTACATAACAATACAGGAAGGCAAAGAAAGATTCCGGACGAGCCGGAATGACATTTTTGATACCTCGTCCCGAAAGCCTTCGGGACTGCAGGGGAGATTCATTGTAAAATTAAAAATAGCAAGCAAGATAAACAACAAGTATTCAATAAAGTTATTCTTGATAAATTATTGTTTATAAATAATCATGGTAATTGAAGCAAAATAAATATCTTGACATTCAGTGCCCTATCTATATATATTGCTTTGGGCATAAAAGTCATAAAGACATGAGGTAATGATGAATGCCATATTCATAGGGGAGAAAACTCAACGACACTGCGTATCATCCGATGAATACTTGTCTGCACTTTATCGGGAGAGGAGGTGAAGGAAAGGAGAACTTATAAGGAATTGTTTGTAGTCTTATAAGAAAAAAAGGAGGTCATGACATGAGTTTTCCAAGACAGCTTTACGAATTTCTTAGAGCAGCCAGTATAGCTCATGCTAAATGGGACTACGAAGTTTCGATGAACATCATCAGGAACAAGAAGAAACTCCTGATCCTTTTCATTCTCCTCCTGCCGATCCTGGCTGTGTCATTGACAACTGCGGCAGATATGCTGGGCGGCAAAACCGCATACGCCCCTGCACATTATACGACAACTATTTTTGCAGTATCAATTGCTGTCGGTCTTGCTGCCGGCCTGATCACAGGGTGTATCGGCGCCGGTGGCGGATTCATAATAACACCAGCCCTTATGGCAGCGGGAGTGAAGGGTATTCTCGCGGTAGGAACAGACGTATTCCATATCTTTGCAAAGGCCATTATGGGAACGGTTGTCCATAAAAAACTCGGGAACGTCTCGGTAAAACTTGCAATGGCCTTTCTTGTCGGCTCCGGCGGCGGGACATTCATAGGCGGCGCCATTAACAAAGGGCTTTACAACAAGGACCCTCTCCTGAGCGAGGCGTTTATCAGTCTGGTATATGCAATACTCCTTGGATTCCTCGGTTTTTATGCGATGATTGACTTCATTAAATCGGCAAAGAAACCCAGTTCCGGCGGAGCTGCACGACGCTCATGGCGGTCCTTCGGGAATGACTTCAGTGGCAATAAGCATACAAAAGATAAATATCCCGCCAATGATTACCTTTGACGAGGACTTCGGAGGAAGAAGGATTTCATGGCTTTTTGTTGCAATCGGCGGCGTTATCGTCGGCATGCTCGCTGCGATCATGGGGGTCGGCGGCGGCTTTGTTACCTTCCCGATGTTTGTCTACATCTTCGGTGTTTCCTCCATGACCACAGTCGGAACCGATATCCTTCAGATCATATTCACCGCAGGCCTTGCATCGATCGTGCAGTATGCGATTTACGGGTATGTGTTCTACACGCTTGCAATGGGAATGCTCCTTGGCTCACTGATCGGCATTCAGGTCGGCGCCCTCACTACAAAGGTAGTGAAGGGAATACATATCAGGGGATTCTATGCAATGTCCATTATTGCAGGGTTTATTAACAGAGCCGCAACCCTTCCGAAGAAGCTGACCGAACTCGAAATCATCAATATGTCAAAACCTGTCACTTCGGCGATTGAGACCGCAGGGAATTATATATTCTGGATTGTCGTTGCGGCCTTTGGCATCTGGGTCCTCGGGAAATTTTTCGCGAACATAAAGATGTTGAGAGAGGAGGAATAACTATGGCCGGCACACATAAAGGACATTTAGGGATCGGACTCATTATGCTGGGTTCTTTTTTCGTTGTATTATTCCTGATTTTCTCTCCGGTATTCCCCAAGGCGCCGGACGGAAGCCCGCAGAACGGACTCGACTTCGCTGACAGAATGTTCAACAGGCTCTCAAAAGGCTCTTCCTATTTCATACCGAAGGTAATGAAGAACAATGAAAATTTCATAGGCAAGATGTTTGCCATCACCATTACTCTCGATAAGCCGGACGCGGCAGAGAACACTGCAAAGCTGTTCCTCAATGCCGGAGCACAGGTAGAGACCCAGGGCGCTGAACTAAAGATATCAGGCGATCTCGGGAAAATACTTGAAGCAGTGCTGAGAGATTCGGATGCGATGTTCCACAATGATGGGGCCAAGGTTTCCGGACTGTACGGATACAGTGAGAAAGAAGTGCTGAAGAACTGGCATGGAGCCCTTGTAAAACTTGACAAAGCCTTCAAGAGAGAAAAGATGGTTGCCGAGGCCAAGATTGTTTCAGATGTGGCGAAAAAGGCGGTCGAAACAGCATATAACTTCTATGAGATAGCGCCCCAGAAGGTGAGCGAACATGCAGGGCTTATGACTGCTGTCCTCGTATTCTATGTCCTGTATACGATGTGGTACGGATTCGCGATCTTCTTCATATTTGAAGGCATCGGGTTGACTATGAAGAAGGCGAAAGTCAAGAAGGAAGTGTAGGAGGGATACGATGAAGATACTGGTACCGATAGACGGATCAAAATATTCGATGGAAGGGGTTAAGGCCGCCTCAGAGTATGCGAAAACCAGGGATGCGGCAATACACCTGATAACCGTTACCCCGTTTGTTCCCGGCATGGACCTTGAGATTTCTGCAAAGGCGCTGGACAGTCTGAATCAGAGCATGAAGAAACGCGCAGAGGATACCCTTGATCAGGCACAGAAAATCCTGGGGAAAGCAGGGGTTACCGCGAAGACTACGATTGCCTCATCAATATCTGCAGCAGACGAAATTATCGGCGTGGCTGAAAAGGAGAAGACAGACCTGATCATCATAGGGAGCCGGGGTCTGGGAGGCAAGGCTACGAGGTTCTTTATGGGGAGCGTGGCATCCAAAGTGGTAAACCATGCGCCCTGTTCTGTTCTCGTGGTGAGGACAGGCTAGAAAGTTTTTCAGATATTTTTTAATGAAACGAGGGCCTCTTTCGGGAGGCCCTCGTTATTTGAATGCTATACTATTGAATGAAGAAATTCCCCTATCTGCAGGCAATCCTTTTCCTTCTTACACTCCTGTCGACAGTGACAGTAGGCGCCTTGTGGACAGGGGTCGATCTCCTGAAAGAGCCTGAAAAGATTTACACCGGTCTTCCCTTTGCATTGAGCCTGCTCCTGATCCTGCTCTGCCATGAATTGTCGCACTACTTCACTTCAAAGAAGCACGGGGTGCAGGCAACCCTGCCGTATTTCATCCCTGCGCCGACACTCATCGGCACCTTCGGCGCCTTCATCAAGATGAAATCGCCCATACCCACGCGGGGATCTCTCATAGATATCGGGGCGTCAGGTCCCATAGCGGGTTTTCTCATCGCGGTAATCGCAACCGTAATAGGACTGTTTTTCTCTGAAGTTGTTCCTTCAGCGCAGGCCAAAGGCGCGCTGCACCTCGGGGATTCAATCCTGTTTTCATCCCTCTGCAAGATCATTCTGGGGGCGACCCCGGCTGAATATGATATTTTTCTCCATCCCGTCGCATTTGCCGGATGGATCGGACTTTTCGTGACCTCGATCAACCTCATCCCCGTAGGGCAGCTCGATGGCGGTCATATCGCCTACGCGCTGCTGGGAAAAAAGCACGTCCCCCTCTCCATAATCCTTATCATAGCAATGGGCATCCTCGGTCTTGTGGTATGGGAAGGATGGCTGGTCTGGTCTGTTTTGCTGACGGTACTCGGAGTCAGGCATCCTCCTGTTCTGTCCTGGGAAGTCCCTCTGGACCCGAGGAGGAGATTTACAGGCTGGGTTTCGGGCCTCATACTGGTTCTCACCTTCATACCCGTGCCGTTTCAGGGTTTGTAGGAAGAGGGGCGCTCTCTTTTCGAATCCGTTTCTCTCTATTCTATGGTATACTATGCATGAAAAAATCAGTTGTTTGACACGCGTCTTTTCCACGGTGAATTTATGGGGGATCTGCATTTATTATCGTTCATCGGGAATGAAAATAATTCGAAAGAAAAGGAGAAGCTGAATGAAGGTCATACTGAAAGAAGAGGTAAAAAATATGGGGAATATGGGCCAGATTATAGAGGTAGCCGACGGGTATGCGAGGAATTATCTGGTCCCCAGGGGACTTGCGGTAGAGGCGAATACAAAAAATATCAAGTCTCTTGAGCATCAGAAGAGAGTGATACAGGAAAAGTCGAAAAAGATCAGGAACCAGGCCCAGGAATTGTCGAATAAAATCACTGCCATAAGCCTTGTGATTAAAGCCAAGGCCGGCGAAGAAGGGAAATTATTCGGTTCCGTGACAACGATGGATATTGCCGAGTCCCTGAAGAACGAAGGGATGGAGATAGACAAGAAAAAGATTTCTCTCGACGAGCCGATTAAGAGACTCGGCTCATATACTGTGAACATCAAGGTGCATTCTGAGGTAACGACCCAGGTCAACCTTCAGGTTATTGAAGAATAGACACTGAAGAACAGTGAACAGCAGGCACTAAGCACCAGGCAGCAGAAAAGAAAAACCAGACCCTTATGAATGCGGGTTCCATCAATGAAAGAGACTGACATCCACCTTGACAAGCTGCCGCCCCAGAACCTGGAGGCAGAACAGTCTATTCTGGGCGCAATACTTATCGATAACGACGCCCTGCCCAGGGTGCTCGAAATTATTGATCCCGGTGATTTTTACAAGCTTTCCCACAGGAAACTCTTCTCTGCCATGACCGATCTCTTCGATAAGAACGAACCCATTGACCTGATCACCCTCCCGGATTATCTGAAAATGAAGAATGAGATGGAAGCTGTCGGCGGGCTCTCGTATCTCTCCTCGCTTGTGGCAATGACTCCGACTGCTGCGAATGTCAAATATCACTCACATATCGTCAGGGAAAAAGCCCTCCTGAGAGGGCTTCTGCGGTCTGCAAACGATATCGCGGGCAAGATCTATGAAGAGAATCTCGATGCAGAAGATCTTGTGGATTATGCGGAAAAGTCGATTTTCGATATCTCGGACAAAAGGATCAAGGTATCTTTTGTGTCGTTGAAAGAGGTCATCAAGGACAGTTTCGAGATGATCGAACATCTCTACGATAAAAAAGAGACGATCACCGGGGTGCCGTCCGGTTTCAAAGACCTCGATGAGTACACGACCGGTTTTCAGAAGGGCGATCTCATAGTCATCGGCGGGCGGCCTTCCATGGGGAAGACAGCGTTTGCGCTCAATGTTGCACAACATGTAGGTCTCGAAATGCGCGAACCGGTAGCCATCTTCAGCCTGGAAATGGCAAAGGAACAGCTTGCCTTCAGACTGCTCTGCGCCGAGGCCATGGTGAACTCGAACAGCATACGAAAGGGCTTCATCAAGAAAGAGGACTGGCACAGACTCACCAGTGCGGCAAGCAAACTTACCGACGCGCCTATGTTTATCGACGACTCCTCGGCGGTCACAGCCCTCGAACTCAGGGCGAAAGCACGCCGTTTAAAAATGGAACACGGTCTCAGTCTCATCATCGTTGACTACCTGCAGCTCATGAAAGGAAAAGGGAGTTTTGAAAGGCGGGAACAGGAGATCTCTGACATATCCCGGTCCCTGAAAGGTCTTGCAAAGGAATTGAGTGTTCCGGTCATTGCGGTCAGCCAGCTGAACCGGAGCGTGGAAATGAGGAAACCCCCAAGGCCGATGCTCGCAGACCTGAGAGAGTCGGGTGCGATCGAACAGGACGCCGATGTGATCTTATTCCTCTACCGGGATGAAATATACAACAAAGACAACCCGGCGAATAAAGGACTTGCCGAAGTGGATATCGCGAAGCAGAGAAACGGCCCTGCCGGCGTAACAGTCAAGCTTTCCTTCATATCGAAATGCACCCGGTTTATGAATCAGACAGACAGGGAATATGTAGATTTTGACGAGGAGGCATTTTGAAAAGAACCCCTGCGGTTGCAGGACAGTTCTATCACGGTACTGCAGCGAAACTCACACAGCAGGTCGAACCCTGCATTGTCCCGCATGCCAAAAAGGAAAGAGTGATAGGGGTGGTATCACCCCATGCGGGCCTGATGTATTCCGGGTCCGTCGCGGGAGCAGTGTATTCGGCAATAGAGTTCCCTGATACCTTTATCCTTTTAGGCCCCAATCATACCGGACTTGGCGCGCAGGTATCCCTGATGGATGCGGGGGAATGGGAAATACCGACAGGAATTCTTGCCATAGATGAGAAGGTGGCCCACAAGATTGCGGTGAACGTGCCTCTGGTGAAACGGGATACGAGCGCACACATGTTTGAGCATTCTCTTGAGGTACAGCTCCCCTTTATTACCTATTTTTCGAAGAGGGCCAGAATTGTGCCGCTTCTCATGCTTACCGCATCGGTTGAGGAATGCAGAACCATCGGCGAGGGCATAGCCAGGGCAATACAGGCCGCCGGCTATCATATTGTCATCGTAGCGAGTACTGACATGAGCCATTATGTTCCCGAAAATGTCGCCCGTCAGAAGGACGGAATGGCTATCGACCGGATACTCGCCCTTGATCCTGAAGGGTTATATGAAACCGTCGTGAAAGAACGGATATCCATGTGCGGGTATCTGCCTGCAACAACGATGCTTTTCGCGGCAAAGGCACTCGGCGCAGAATCGGCGCGGCTTGTGAAATATACCACCTCGGCGGAAGTGAGCGATGATTATGACCGGGTCGTGGGGTATGCAGGGGTCGTGGTACGGTGAACAACTGTTTAGATCTTTCGGGGTCTACAGCCTGATGATTTCAGAGAACAGGAAGAACAAACGATATGTTGTTGAAGGACTTCAGGGGAACCTGATATATTCCTCGGACCTTGAAATCCTCAATATCAGCATCGACGGGGCTGCGATTGAGACAACCAGAAGACTCGAACTGAACAGAGAGTATACCTTCAAGATGCAGTATAACAATACCCAATTGATTTTACGGGGACGGGTTGTATGGGCGGTCCTTGTTTCAAAGAAAGGGAGGGCGGAAAGTTTTCTGCCGCGTTACAGGGCCGGTATTCAGTTTGCCGATACGCTAAGCGAAAAGCAGCAGATTCTGCGCAGGTTTATCGAGGAGAACAGACTCCGGGCCATGGAAAGCAGAATAGGGGGGCTTCGCTGCAAAATAAGCAATACCGGAGCCATGAAGATCAATCTGCCCAGGAAATATCAAGTCAGGAAGATAAGCATGTCAGGTATGCTGGTGGAAACCGACTATCCCCTTGATATAAATGCTCATTTTGATATAGAGCTTCTCCTGAAGGACACTATGGTCAGTATTCTGGTAAAGGTGGTAAATTGCACACAGAGAAGTTCTTTGAAGACCTCTCCCTATGATATCGGCATGGAGTTTATCACAATGTCTGAAAACGATAAGGATATCCTGCAAAAGCTTCTCCCGGCATTTGAAGAATAATATCTTGTTTCGTCAATATAGTTTATGTTAAACTTATAATCTTGGAGGGTATAATGTACGCAATAATTGAAAATGGAGGAAAGCAGTATACCGTTGCTCCTGGTGATACCATACAGGTTGAGAAACTTTCAGCAGAGGACGGATCAGAGGTGACCATCGATAAAGTTCTTATGGTGGTGAAAGACAGCGGAACTACTTTCGGTGCTCCCTATGTCAGCGGCGCAAAAGTAATTGCATCGGTCGAGACATCCGGGAAGGCAAAAAAAGTTATTATCCACAAGCAGAGACCGCGGAAGGTGTACCGGAAGCTTAGAGGGCACCGGCAGCCTTATACTGCTTTGAAAATCAAGGAAATTGTTTCTGGAGGATAAGAATGGCGCACAAGAAAGGCGTGGGAAGTTCAAGAAACGGCCGTGACAGTCAATCAAAACGGCTTGGCGTTAAGCGGTTCGGCGGACAGGTTGTCCGGTCCGGCAATATCCTGGTAAGGCAGAGGGGAACGAAATTTCATCCCGGAATGAACGTCGGCAAAGGTTCTGACGATACCCTTTTTGCAAAAATAGACGGAGTTGTCACCTTTGAACGGAAGGACAGAGCAAGGCTACAGATCAGCGTGTATCCTGTTACCCAGTAGAAGAATACGATATCCTCACAAAAAAGGCGGACTAAAAGTCCGCCTTTTTTGTTGAGGAGCATGTTTGGTTAGAACCTATCTCAAAATCGGTTCTTGTTTATTTTAATGTCATTCCCGCAAGCGAAGCACGTCGGGAATCCTTCTGAAAACAAAGAAAGATTCCGGACAAGCCGGAATGACATACTAATGGCATATCATGAAATATCAATTTTGAGATAGGTTCTAGCATATATATCATGAATTTTCGGATGAATACGGCAGGTATCCCGAAAGCCTTCGGGACTCATTCTCGGCCCCCGATAAGAATCGGGATAAAGCCGCTCAAATACTGTACCCGCCGTATTACATAGTCAGTTTATAAATAGTATCTGTTTATAAACGCAGGGTTTGTCATCCTCCGGCTTGACCGGGGGATGAAAATACTGGATTCCCGCCTTCGCGAGAATGACGAATTTTTATCGGAATCGCACTTTATAAAAAGACACTAAATAATGTAGGTTAAATGGGAAAGAATAAATCATGCAATTTGCAGATTATGTAAAGATATTTGTACGGTCAGGTGACGGAGGAAGAGGCTGCGTAAGCTTCAGGAGGGAAAAATATGTCCCAAGGGGTGGGCCTGATGGTGGCGATGGAGGAAAAGGAGGGACTGTTGTCTTGCAGTCGACCAAGGTTTTAAATACCCTTCTTGACCATACCTACCATAAGGAATACAGGGCGAAAAGGGGACAACACGGGATGGGAAAGAAGATGCACGGGAGAAACGGCGATGATCTCATCATAAAAGTACCCGTCGGTACCGTGGTCAAAGATGCTGAGACGAAGAGCATACTGGCTGATATGGACGAAGAGGGCATGCAAGTTATTATTGCAAAGGGTGGAAGAGGAGGGCTTGGTAATTCGCATTTTGCGACGCCGACAAGGCAGGCGCCCCGGTTTGCGCAGCCGGGAGAGGAGGGCGAAGAACAGTGGTTGATCCTGGAGTTGAAACTCCTTGCCGACGTGGGCCTGATAGGGCTGCCGAACGCAGGGAAGTCTACTTTTCTCTCGGTAATATCTTCCGCGCGGCCCAAGATTGCGGACTATCCTTTCACGACCCTTGCCCCGGTTCTGGGAGTGGTAAAGCGCCCGGATTTCAGGAGCTTTGTAGTTGCTGATATCCCCGGGCTTATTGAAGGCGCCCATAAGGGCGCGGGACTTGGCTTCCAGTTTCTCAGGCATACCGAGCGGACCGCCATACTCATCCACCTCGTTGATATATCGGAACTTTCCTCTGACGATCCCATAGGGAATTTCGAAAAAATAAACAGGGAGATCGCGCTTTATAATGAAGAACTGCTCAAAAAGCCCCAAATCGTAGTGGGGACAAAACTCGATATTGCGGGGGATGGGGTGAGACTCAAGAAACTTGAAAAGTACTGTGCAATGAATGGCAGGGAGTTTTTCTCTGTGGCGGCAGTCACCGGCAGCGGTGTGCAAGATCTCCTCCATCGTATTGCAACAATATTGGGAAGCCTCAGGGAGAAAAAAACAAGTAACTCATAGCCGATTTTTTCTGTATAATGGATATCATGGCGAATGAGAGCGAGCGAGTCCCTATTGATGCAAGGCTCCTGAGCGATGCGATCATTGAACTCAATATCTCCCGGCGAAACATAGCGATCTATCCGAAAGACCACCCCTCTGTTGAAAAATCATTAAACCGCGCCTTTGAATTCATCCGGAAACTGTTTGAAATAAGACCTGAGATAACACTCGCCATTGCGAAGGATACCCTCATTATAGACGAATTTTATCTGGACAAGAAAAATCCGGTCTTCAGAGAATTTGCCCTGCAGCTCAGCAAACTGAACATAGCAGCAGTAACATTTATAACAGGCCTGACGAAAGAAGAGTTATATGAATTCCACCGGTTTATCTCGGAAAAGGCGAGTGATCAGCCTGTCGAAGTTGTTCAGGAGGCCGTCAGGGAACTGAATCTGATACATCTCAGGTTTGGATTTGTCGATTATGATGCATTTGCGTTCAGTGAAGGCAAGACCTTGAAAGAGGCTGCAAGCGCGCCGCTTTGGGAAAGGTACGTATACGGGTTGCTTGAAGGGACATTGCAGACACAGGACATAACAGATGAATTCAGGGAGATTCCTCCCGATGTGCTCGCGCGGTTTCTCAACCGGAAACAGGATCAGCCCCTGAAAGAGGAGACATATGATAAAGTGATTACCACCTACATAAGGAGATCCTCGGAAAGTGCTTTCAGCAGCCAGGACCTGAAAAGACTCCTCGATTTTATCAATGGTCTCAAACCTGAGCTCAAACGGCAGTTCCTCAATTCGACGGCGAGGACGTTTTCGTCAGACGTCGACGCAGCATATAAAGCGCTGAAGGATACCTCAGTGGATGAGGTTATCGAGTTGCTGAGCGCTATGAATGAACAGAAAGTGGTCATCCCTGACGTCCTGAAAAATCTGCTCGAAAAACTGGGAGAATTCAATCAGGACGGTTTGACCTCTTTTACCCTGGACGATGGCCTTCTGGTCGATGACATATTTCTCTCTCCGGAGCTTGTAGGTCTTCTGGAAGGAGACGGCTTCCATGCATATATAACCGGCACCTATCAGAAAGAGATACAGAAACTGCTCGATTTTAAGACGTTAGGGGGGCCGGTAATGCTGCCACAGGAATCAGAAAAAGATTTTAATGACGATATTATCGAAAGGGATTTCAACCAGACAGTCATCGAGTTGCTCTTGTCGGACGTCGTTTCGGAAGACGAATACCAGACCTTTGCCAATATTATTCGTGACCAGACTGAGCAGTTCCTCTGGACAGGGCAATACGGACAAATACTGAAATCATTGAAGGTGTTTGAGGAAAACCTCATGAAGAACAGATTCCCAGATATCAACTCCGGGATTCTCCGCTATTACCACTCTGCGGAATTTATTCCGACATTCATCGATTCCCTCAGGTTACTGGGAAGGCAGACGAGGCAAGAAGCGTGGTCACTCTGCGAATATTACGGCGATGAGATTATCCCTGATTTGATGAATACGCTTGCAGGAGAGCAATCGCAGACCATACGAAGATTTCTCATGAGCCTTCTCAAACAGTTCGGTGAGAAGATCATCCCCGATGCAGTGAAGCGGCTCGGCGACAGCCGCTGGTTTGTGAAAAGAAATATGCTTTATATACTTGGAGAGTGCAGTCACCCGGATATTCTCCCCCATGTGCGACCCTACTGCCGTCATGAAAATCGCAAGGTAAGTGTTGAGGCGATCAAATGCCTGCTGAACGCAGGGGACCGGTACGGCGTTGAAGCGGTAAGGGAGTGTCTTTCTTCAGATGTCAAGGAACTGGTTGAGCAGGCGATAACACTCACAGGAGCGTTCAGGGTCAAGGAGGCCGTTCCTGATTTAGTGCAGATGCTTGGAAAACGGGGGATAGGCGGCGCGGATCTGTATGACAAGATCCCTCTGGTGAAGGCTCTCGGCGAAATAGGAGATCCCCACGCTCTTGATATACTGAGGGAACTGCTTTCCAGCAAGAGCATCCTTTTTAAAGGGATTGCAGTGAGGCTCAAGGAAGAGATATACAGGACACTAAAACATTATCCTTACGCGAGTATTCAGGATATGATAGAGGCTGGTCTGAAATCAAAGAATGAGTATATCAGAGAAGAATCCCTGCGGCTGCAGAAAAGAGGAGATCGATAATTGGAAAAGGCAAGAAGGTTTCTCTCTTTATCCATGTCGGCAGTGTCGAACTGTTCATTATATTCACAGGAGCATTCGGCTATTGACGACCTCGCAGGCGAGGCGCTTGCCGTACTCAATGAGATACTCGAGGAAACAGAAAGCCTTGAGATGATGATTGTCGAGAATGATCTGGTCGTCAACCGGGTTCCCTTGCGGGAGACCGGACTTCAGGGGCATAATTTTATCAAACGGCTTAAGAGAAAGGGGATCACCCGTGTCGATTTCCTGAAAGGTATCACCATATCCGAATTGAGGCTCTTCATCTCGAACATGGCAACGGCGGAAGAAGGGTTGAAACCAAGCCCGCATATCCGTTCCGGTGTCGTTGATGTGAGGATCGGCGGACTGAAACTGGACTTTGACCTGAATATGGACGACCTTGCCGGGTTCACTTCGGGGCAGACTGATATGGTAAAGGAAGTATATACCGGGATATCTCCTTTCAAACGGCTTAATATCGCAGGGCTTGAGGAAATTGTGGTGAATTTCATCATTACCTTCAGAAAAGAGGTCGGTATTCTGAAATTGATCAGCCCTGTCAAGTCATACAGCGAGTACACCTATACCCATGCGATGAATGTAGCAGTGCTCTCCATGTTCCAGGCGCAAAGCCTGAATATCCGTGACGATCTCCTTCGCGACATCGGCATTGCTGCGCTTCTCCATGATGTCGGCAAGTTGTTCATCGCAAAGGATACCCTTGAAAAAAAGGCTGCGCTCACCGGGGAGGAATGGAAAGAGATCAAGCTCCATCCCCTCTACGGAGCGCGATATCTCGGAAAAATAGACGAGATTACCCGGCTTGCGCCGATTGTTGCGCTCGAGCATCATATGAGATATGACGGACACGGGTATCCAAAGATGAATATCAACGGCAAGAAGCAGCACTTCTGCAGCCAGATTGTTGCGATTGCTGATTTTTTTGATGCGCTGAGGAGCCGGAGACCGTACCGGCGGGCGCTTGAAATCAAGGAAGTGCTCACTCTGATGAAGACAGAAGCTGAGGGGCTGTTCAGTCCCTTCCTCTTCAACAACTTCATCAGGGCTATGCACAAGGCGATGTCTGAATAGGCTCGGGCAGGGAATTATTTGTGAAGCCGGGGAAAAGCGGAAAACCTGAACACAAAAGACCTTCTCCTCCTGTGGAGAGGAACGAAACAATCCGGCAGAAAATCATGGCGCTTCTTGAAAGGACGCCGCTTTCTGCGAAAGATTTATCCGGAGAAATCGCAACTTCAGAGAAAGACATTTACGACCACCTTGCGCATATCCAGAAGACATCAAACAAACGAGACAGGCATCTTGTAGTCACCCCCGCGCACTGCAGGAAGTGCGGGTTTCAGTTCAAAAAGAGGGAGAGGGTCACAAAGCCGGGGAAATGCCCCCTCTGCAGGAGTGAATTGATAGCGGCTCCCCTTTTTCTTATAGAAAAAGCTGAGAAGGGGATAGAGTGAATTTGCATTCTCCTCCATGAAAAAATAATTCAGAAATGCCGGTAAAGAAGCGTCAAAAAGAACTCCATCCTGTATCAAGCTCTAAATACCTTGGCCTTATAACTGTTATCAATTCCATAGAGAATCGGGTTGCCTGGTCGGAAGTGGTCTATCTTGCGCTCAATACAGGCATCGTATTGTTCACAATCAGCTTCATATCTTTCCTTACGAACAGACAGCATATTTTTTCACCTATAGATTTACTTTCCATATTCTTCTGCCTTGTCGTAGGGATGGCTATCAGCACTTACTGGGCGGTCTCTGCAATAAGACTTCAATTAAAGCTGAAACTGCATTATTTCCAGGCACGGTTTCTGGAACGAAAGATGAACTGCGCCGGTGAATATTTCTATTCTGATGAAGCAATTTTTTTTGATCCGTCTGTCAGGCGTCTTGAAAGTCCTGATGGCGCTGAAAACCTTTCTTATCCGACTTCCGGGCTTACAAGGATGGATGGTTTTATCGGATCGATCAAGCCGAGACATTTTTCCTTGTTCATGCCCCTCTTGTTTTTCTTTATCTACTGGGCAATATTTCTCTGGACTATTCTCACTGCAGTTTCATAATGCACAGAGACACAGAAGAAGACCATCATCCTAATTTCCTGCATAATTCTGCAACCCGTGCTCCCAGCTTGAACGCGTCAGACATTGCCCTCTCATCCGGCGCGCCGATACATCCAACCCCGTAGTGGCCGGATGCGCTCATAGGGTCGCCGACAATAACCATCCCGTAAATAAGCATTGCCTGCAATATTGACATGATCGTCGTCTCTTTCCCGCCGGTATGATGACCGCCCGTTGCAAAAGCAGCGCCTACCTTGTTCTCCATTTTTAAGCGCACTCCGACGAACTCGTCTATGACCCGTTTCAGGTCTGCTGCCATTGTTCCGAAATACACTGGTGAGCCGGCGATGACTCCGGCAGAAACAAGGAAATCATCCTTTGTCACTTCCTGGGTATTTCTGAGAACAGCTTTCAGCCCGGTTGATTCAACACCCCTTGCAACTTCTGCTGCAAGTTTTTTTGTATTCCCTCCCCTGGAATAATAAAGTATCAATACCTGCATGTTCCCTCCGTTTATCCTCTTGCGCCGATTGCTTCTCTGGTTATCCTCTCCGCCAGTTCGAATACTGCTTTCTTGTCTTCCTCTGTCCGTGCTTCAATATAGAACCGGACCTTAGGTTCGGTGCCCGACGGCCTGATCATGAGCCATGACCCATCATTGAACACAAGTTTTGTTCCATCGATGGTTATGACGTCTATAATTTTTCTCTGCACTTTCCCGGACATGAGCACAGTACCCTTGTTGTATTTCTCCTGAATACGGGACAGCTTTTGAATAAGTGGTTCCCCGACAAGGTCCGGGCTTACCGCAATACCGGAGCGGTCCGGATAATAGTATCCGAATTCATCCATGATATCATGAAGATATCCACTGAGATTTTTCCCGGTCACCGCCATCATCTCTATGGCGAGCAGCAGACCAAACAGCGCGTCTTTTTCGAGTGTATGATTGTATCCCGATATGCCGTCCGATTCTTCGAACGCAACGATTGCCCTCTCCCGTGACGCCGGCAGCAGGAAGGGCCTGAAGTGCTTAAAACCGACCTTTGTTTCTTTTACAGGTATGTTCAGTCTCTTCGCAATCGCATTGACAAGATTGCTTGTCCCGACCGACGTTGCCACAATACCGGAAATGCCTTTGTAGACATGAAGGAAATGAAATGCCATAGCGCCGAAATAATTCATAGGGATCTGCATGGCTCCATCGGCAAACCTGATCCGGTCGCCATCGGGGTCCATGAATACACCGAGACGGAACTTCGCCGGACTTTCCTGTAAGACTTTTTCGATACCCTCCATGTTTTTTTCAGAAGGCTCGGGAGCAATACCTCCGAACAGATAATCGTCCCCGGTGCGCAGGGAGACTATATGTCTGACTGTTTCCAAGAATCTTTGTTATGCAGCCCCTGGTCGAACCGTGTGCATGGTCAATACAGATCATGCAGTGTTCTCTGTTGACAAAGTCCCGTATCCTGCTCAAATCGAGAGTTTTTCTTTCATTGAGAAACCGTATGTAGAGGTTATCGAGATCTACGGTCTCAATATGCGCAGGTTTTGCAGGTCCGGGGACAGGAGATGATCCCATCATCCTGTTCGCGATTTCCTCTATTCTTCTCGTAATTTCAGGTCCTGCTGGGCCGCCGTCGGAAGGATTGAATTTAAATCCGGCATAGTTTGCAGGGTTATGAGATGGGGTGAGATTTACCGAACATGCAGCATGGAGCATCTCTACCCCCGCAGAGAACTCCGGCGTAGGGGCCTCACCGGCATACCATGCCCTGATCCCATTTTCCTGGAGCAGCCCAATGACTTCATATGCAAAATCCTGACCGAGAAAACGGTTGTCGTGTCCCACGATAACCCCCCTCTGCCGGAACTCTCTGAAATCGGATATACCCAAAGACCTCATGACAGAAGGGTCATTGCCCTTGCACATCTCGATGATTGCCAAGGTTACGATACGCACTGTATGAAAAGTAAAGTCTGCACCTAACTCGCCCCTCCATCCCGATGTGCCGAATGCGATCTTTGCAGGGTTTGTGTTCTCCCGTGCGAATTTCCCGATCACAGGAAGCAATCCCCTGTTTTTTGAGACATCGGAAAGGATTACCTCCCAACAGGAAGAAGCGTTAGTGAATTGCTGAGTCAACTGTCACTCCTGCCGATCAAAGTACCTGAAGGTTTCATTTCATTGCACTCCCGTCGTAACCAATTTTATCATAGCGTTCTTTGTTCTTCTGGTTGTCATTATCCGGCTTGACCGGATAATCCAGTGCTACGTTTAAAAACTTTTGATACTGGATTCCGTCCTCCGACTTGATCGGGGGATCAAGTCGGATGAATGACGGAGGAGATATTAAAATATTACCTGTAATACCTGATCTATTTCCCTCAGAGTTTTCACCACTCCTGATGCCTCGCCGGCATTCAGGTCACTGATGGATGTATTGGCAATTATTCCGTATAATCCGTCAAAAGCATCCCGAACATGCAGGTCATTGTCCATATGCTCAGTGAATACCTTTTTTAACCTTCGGGAGATTTGTTTTTCCGGAGAAGATTTCCTGTGGGGAGTTTCTCCCGAATTTCCTGACGGCAGCCTTGAATGCTCGTAATCTTTCCACCACCGACTTCATTGCCCGGTCTGAATAGTCAAGTCTTTCGCGATAATGTCCGTAAATAAGGAAAAACCGTATCTCGGACATGGAATAGCCGTGTTTCCTGAGACTGTCGCTGTAGAGAATGTTTCTCCTGCTCTTTGACATCTTCTTTCCGTTTACAAAAAGATGATGACAGTGGAGCCAGAACCTCGCCATCTGATACGGTCTCACCGACTCGAGGATAGCGAGGGAGTAATCATGATGACGGAAAAGATTATCGATCCCCCCGCAGTATACAGAGAGTGTTTCGTCAAAATATTTGGAGACAATACCTGCGTCCTGTACGTTCCACGAAGGTCTGCCCCTGCCTATCTGCGTGTCCCAGAAATAACGATCTCCCTCTTTATACCCGTGCCAGAGGATAAAGTCTCCAAGGTTCCACTGGATCCCCGGATAGGTGTCCTTATGGAACCTCCTTTTTTTGCCGGCCATGCTGACATATCAAGCCCGTATAATTTTCCAAAGCCGTGGAACCGGAGCGGATCGAAATACACATTGCCGCGGTGCCGGTATGCATATTGCTTTTTCAGAAGAGTCTGAATAATGGCGACTGTTTCATGAATACATTCGGAGGCTCTGGGGAGAAACTCAGGGGTCTTCATCCTGAGCAGGTTCATCTCATTGAGAAAAGTCTTGATATTTTTTTCGGTAATGCTCCGTACTGTTGTTTTTTGCCTTGCCGCTTCCTGTATTGCCTTGTCCTCGATATCGGTAAAGTTCATCCCTCTGACAATTTTATGTCCAGAAAATTCAAGATAGCGTGCCAGGACATCCTCAAACAGGAACGTCCTGAAATTGCCGATATGGGATTTCTGGTACACTGAAGGGCCACAGGTGAACATCGCGACATATTTTTTGTTCACAGGATTGAAAGGTTCGAGTTTCTTCCCCAGACTGTTATAGAGTTTCAGCAAACGCTCCCCCTTATTGAATGTGAATATCTGTATTGTATCCGCCGGGGCACGCGACAGGTTCTGGTCTATTCTTTAAACAATACTACAGGTATGTTTTCCCGGGCGTGGATTGTCTCTGCATGTTTTTTCGCATCTGTCTCATGCTCGAATTTCCCGATCAAGACCCGGTAGAGGGGTGCTCCTTTGCTTGTTAGGGTCTTGTATAGCCGGGTGCTGTACCCCTTGTCTTTGTATTGCCGGACAAGTGACGCAGCGTTTGCTTCCTGTTTAAATACCCCGATCTGAACGGCATAGACAGCCTTTTGCACAGGTTTCACTTCAGAATTCTGCCGTGGTGAGGGTGCGGGTTTCTCTCTCCCGGCAGCCTGCGCGGATTGCTTTTCCCCGGCTGAGGGGGTCTTTTTTTCTTCAATCACCTGAGGTGGGGGAAGCGGTGAAGTCTTCTCCTCCTCTGCCTGTGGTTTCGGTGTTACGTCGGGAGGAACGGTGTTGACCGTCTGCTGCTCACCAGGGGAAGAAGGGGGAATAATTTCCGGCTGAGACTTTTGAAAAAGAGAGCGCGGTGAGATATCTTCGTAAAATATGATTCCGCCTGCGCCGATCACTATCAGGATAATCACGAGTGAAACAAAGAAGACCGATTTCTGCAGTTTCTTTTTCTTGTAAGCGCTCGCATATTCTTCATCCGAAAGGGAAGGGATCAGAAGATCGGTTTCTCCTCTGCGCTCGCTTTCAGTTTCCCCTTCTTCTTTTTCTTCAGCGGCAGAAGCCACTTCCTCCGTGATTCCGTCAGGTGTCCGCTCAGGTATGCGTGTATCTATTGCTTCCGGTTCCGGCATATCCGGTTGAGCGTCGTCTGGTTCCTGATTCTCTCTGCGCTCATCGTTTTCGGTTTCAGCAGCCTGCTCCTCCCTCTGTTCATCCGCAGGGATATCTGCCGGCTGAGGCCCTTCCCCTGTCTCCCTGAAGGATATAAGGTCCGCTGTCTTTCTGCGCAAATCCTCTGAATTAAAAATGTAAGTTATATAATCGACGATTCCATACAGTTCTCTGTCACGTTCGGTAATAATTACATTCCGGGGTGTCAGGATAACGAGGGGGATATGCACGAGTTCTTCTGACTCATGAATGGTTTTACAGATCTCCAGTCCGCGCATGCCTTCGGAGATTCCCGCATTCACAAAAATAAGCGCGGGACGCACTTTCTTCGCGAGATCAACGCCTGCTTCTCCGGAATTGGCAGAAAAAAGAGAATACCCCTCCGGTTCGAGAACAGCACTGATTTTCTGAATCAGTTCAGTATTTATATCAATAATGAGAATGCTGTGTTCGGCCATAATTCTCTGTTAAATATCCTTCGACGAGAAAATCTTCTCCGATTCTCCGTACCTTTGTGTCATGAAGCCGATATGCCTCTTCCAGCCTCCTGAATGTTTTTCCTCCTACAGAAGCGATGGATTCCCTGCCCCCTATAATTTTCGGAGCGATAAAAAATAGTACCTTATCCACGATACCATCTTCAAGTGCGTGGGCATTCAATGAAGAGCCGCCTTCAATGAGAACCGAAGCAACCTCCTGTTTTGCGAGGGAATCCATAAGCCAGCCAAGCTCCAGTTTTTTCTTAAAATAAAGCATCTTTATGCCTGATTTTTCGAGATTTTTTGCTTTCTGGCCAGTTTTACCGGTAACAATAATTGTTTCCGGGGGTGTCCTGAGCAGTTTTGCATTCAAGGGTATTTCAAGTTCCGGATCGATGACAATCCTGACCGGTTGTTTGTGTGCTCCCCGGATTCTTGCGGTGAGCTGCGGGTCGTCAGCCTTGACTGTTCCTATCGCAGTCATGATCGCATCCACATGGCTTCTCAGGCGATGGACTTCTTTCCTTGCCTTTTCACCCGTTATCCATTGGGATTGACCCTCCGGAGTTGCAATTTTGCCGTCAAGAGTCATGGCGACTTTGAGAATTACAAAAGGGGAAGCAGTAGTAATGAATTTTACATAAAATTCATTGAGTTTTCTTGCTTCATCTTCGAGAACCCCGAGGGTCACCTCGATACCCGCATGCTGCAGTTCGCGAACACCCTTGCCCGATACTTTGGGGTTCGGATCGAGCATGCCTATTACCACTTTGTGAATCCCGGAATTTATTATGGCCCTGGTGCAGGGGGGAGTTCTCTTGTCGGTGTGACAGCATGGTTCGAGATTCACATAGAGGGTAGCGCCTCGTGCAGCTCTGCCTGCTTTTTCTATGGCAAGCGCCTCTGCATGGAGCGTGCCCGGTTTTCTGTGATAATCTTCAGCAATAATTTTGTTTTTCCTGACCAGGACCGCTCCGACCATGGGGTTCGGGCTCGTCATCCCCCGGGCCTTTGCCGCGATGCTGAGGGTATGCTTCATATAGGATGCATCAGTCATGGAATATTAGCATACCATAAAAAGGCTCATAAGCTAAGAGAAACCATTTAGTTAAGGGTGGAAAAATCCTCTCCTTTACAAGGGGAGGTTGGTGGGGTATGAGGGAAAAATATTCAAACCTCCCCAGCCCCTCCTTATAAAGGAGGGGATTGCACTCTTCACTCAAAATTCATAGCTGCACAGTCGTGATATGCACCCTCACCCTTGCCCTCTCCCCTCAAGGGAGAGGGTAGTAAATACGCCCCTCCCTTGAGGGGAGGGGTTGGGGAGGGTGTTAAAATATCGACTTTATACACAGACAATAATTATTCTGGTATAATAACAACATGGTATCTATTGAACACATATGGTTGATCGTTATCGCAGTTGCAGTCGCGGTATTAGCCGGTTATGTGATCTCCTTGATCATTGAACTGAAAAAAACCGTCCGGGCTGTCAATGAGGTATTAAAATCTACCGAGGGATCGCTCAAATCCACCCTGGATGAATTACAGTTGACCCTGAGAAGCGTGAGAAGCATCTCTGATGATATCAACGAGGTAACAACCGATGTCAAGACTTTGTCAGGTTCGGTCAGGGATGTAGGCCAGAATATCAGACATGTGAGCGATCTGGTCGATGAAACTGCATCCTTGACTGCGGTGAAAGTTTCCGGCCTGAAAGCGGGCCTGAAAGCAGGATTTATGGTTATCTTAAGCAATCTTTTTTCGAAAAAAGGAGGCGAATAATGAGAGAGGAAGGCGGATACGGAGCAGGAAGTGTATTTCTTTCATTTCTTCTCGGGGGTATCGTGGGGGCAGGGTTCGCTCTGTTACTTGCGCCTCAATCGGGTGATGAGACAAGAAAGAAGATACGTCAACTGACTGACGATGTCAAGGGGAAGACAATGGATTATGTCGAAGAGGTAAAAGGGAAGGTTACCACCGGCATAGACAGGGGCAAGGATTATTATGAGGAGAAGAAGTCTGTAGTTGCTTCGGCTATCGAGGCGGGAAAAGAGGCCTACGACAAGGAGAAAGAGAGGTTATCCAAGGAGCCGAATGCATGAGGTTTCGATTGCCCAGGGTCTGCTTGATATCGTCGTAGAGAATTGTAAAAAACAAGGCTATTCAGGGATAGAATCCATAAAGGTCAAAATCGGAAAAGCTGCCGGGGTAGTTCCCGATTCTCTTCTTTTTGCATTTGAGTCGATGAAGGTGGATACCATAGCAGAAAAGGCCACTCTTATCATTGATCAAGTTCCGATCAGCGGTTTCTGTAACAGTTGCAAGTCCAATTTTACCGTAGATGATGCATACGTTATCTGTTGCCCGCATTGCAACGCTTTTTCGATCAGGGTAGATACAGGCAGGGAATTAAATGTCGACGAGATGGAGGTATTCTGATTCATGAAAGTGAAAGTGGTCACAAATATTCTTGAGGCGAATGACAGGATTGCCGATGAAAACAGGAGGATTTTCCAGGAGGCCGGTGTCTATGTGATCAATATGATGAGCGGCCCCGGAGCAGGCAAGACCTCCCTTCTTGTGCGGACTATCCAGGAAATGCAGAAGAAAGTGAAGATCGGCGTTATAGAGGGCGATATCGCCGGAACCGATGATGCAGAAAGAATCGACAAGCTTGGTGTTCCGGTCGTTCAGATCAATACAGGCGGTGGATGTCATCTGGACGCAAATATGATAAGGGAAGTACTGCCGGATATGCCACTGAAAGACCTGGATCTGCTTATAATCGAAAATGTCGGAAATCTTGTCTGTCCTGCGGAGTTCAAGGTCGGAGAGGAGATGAAGGTTATGCTCCTCAGCGTTGCCGAAGGCCATGATAAACCCCTGAAATATCCTCTGATGTTCCAGGAATCATCTGCGCTTCTTCTCAACAAAATCGACCTCCTCCCTTATATAGATGTAGATATGGCAAAGATCAGGAAGGACTCTCTGTCACTGAACCCGAAGCTGAAACTATTCGAGGTTTCATGCAAGACCGGTCAGGGAATCAGTGAATGGGCGCAGTGGCTTGAGACCCTTGTAAAGAAATAAGCAAGAATTCCTGAATTCGGGCGGACAGCTATCTGACACCATTGTATTTTTCTCTGTCATTATCCGGCTTGACCGGATAATCCAGATATTTAAAGAAAATAGTCCTCTCAATATATCATTAATATGAAAGCCCTGTTGAATATAATAAGATTCCTGGATTCCCCGATCAAGTCGTGGAATGACGCATTTTTTACTGACATTATCGGATCAAGTATGCAAAAACCTTATTTTCTTCACATAGTTTGTTTCGAATTCACTGAGTATTAGTTGTATCATATGAAACCCGTTCGCACCAAAATAGTAGTGAAAGGCATTGTGCAGGGGGTTGGATTCCGGCCATTTGTCTATAGTCTTGCCAGATCAAGCCGGCTGAAAGGTTTTGTCCTGAATTCCTCCGAAGGGGTCATTATCGAGATTGAAGGAGAGAATACCCCTGACTTTATTGACCGGCTGCAAAAAGAAGCCCCGCCTCTCTCCCGGATCATGTCCGTTGATATAACCACCCTCCCATACCACGGCTATAAGGATTTCACCATTCTGAAAAGCAAGGATGCGGGAAGTTTTACCCTGATTTCAGCAGATGTCTCCATCTGCCAGGACTGTTTCCGGGAACTTCTCGACAAGAATGACCGGCGATATCTCTATCCGTTCATCAACTGCACCAATTGCGGTCCCCGGTATACCATAACTAAATCTGTTCCTTATGACAGGCCAAACACCACCATGGCTGTGTTCAAACTTTGTCCTGACTGCGACAGGGAATACCATGACCCACTCGACAGGAGATTCCATGCACAACCAAATGCCTGTCCTGTCTGTGGGCCACAGGTGGACAGTATGAAAGTAAGAAGTGAAAAGTTAAGAGGTAGAGGAAAGCGGAAAAAAGCAAAAAAGCTCCAATTGAAGAAACAATAAGACTTCTGAAACAAGGGAAAAATTCTTGCCGATCAAAGGACTCGGGGGCTTTCATTTGGCCTGCGATGCGATGAACGAAGACGCGGTGAACAGACTGAGACTCAAAAAGAGGAAAAGCAATAAACCCTTTGCCCTTATGTCGCCGGATATCGAAACAATAAAAAAATTCTGCAGGGTATCCGAAGCAGAGGAGGCATATCTTACCTCGAACAAAAGGCCGATTGTCCTTCTCAATAAGATAAAAAACGGACTTCCTGAGGCAGTTTCACCCCACAATCCCTGCATAGGCTTCATGCTGCCGTATACACCATTGCATTATTTGTTGTTCTGTTATCCGATGGAAGCTTGCAGGCGCTCCCGACCTTCCACCTTGCTATCCTTCTCCTTCCCCCTTGGGGGGGGATGGGGGTGCATTTCGACGCCCTTGTCATGACCAGCGGCAATATCGCGGAAGAACCGATTGTGATTGAGAATGATGAGGCAGTGTCAAAGCTTTCCGATATTGCCGATGCGTTTCTCATGCATAACAGGGATATTTTCATGCGGGCTGACGACTCAGTGGTCAGAGTGAATAGTTTTATCACAGACCCCTCGTCATCTCCTGCTCCGAAAGGGGGGAACGGGGGAGGGACGGTAGCATCTCCCGGTAAAAATCAACCGTCCCTTTCGTTTGTCCGCCGCTCCAGGGGCTATGTGCCCGACCCTGTTCTCCTGCACGAAGACGGGCCTGAGGTGCTCGGCTGCGGCGCTGATATCAAAAACATATTCACTCTTACCAAAGGGAGCTTTGCGATCCCGAGTCAGCATATCGGTGATATGGAAAATTATGAGACTCTCCGGTTTTTTGAGGAGAGCCTCAGGAATCTCAAGTCCGTGTACCGGGTTGAGCCGGTTGCGCTTGCCTATGACCTCCATCCCATGTATCTCTCAACACAGTGGGCCCTGCGGCAGGAGAATATTAAAAAGATACCGATTCAGCATCATTATGCCCATGTTGGATCAGTCATGGCCGAAAAAGGGATCAAAGAGAAGGTTATCGGGGTGACTTTCGACGGTACGGGATATGGTACCGACGGAGGTCTCTGGGGCGGAGAATTTCTGATTGCTGATATTAAAGGATTCAGGAGAGCATGCCACTTCAGATACATCCCGCTTCCGGGCGGAGAAGCTGCGGTAAAAGAGCCGTGGAGGATAGCGGTCAGTTATATAAAGAATATCACCGGGAATGAAGTTATGCCCTATCTCGATTCAATCGGCTTTATCAGGAGATACGGCAGGGAGAAAATACACTCTCTCCTGCAGATTCTCGACAACAGACAGTTTTCCCCGCTTTCCTCAGGCGCCGGAAGACTGTTTGATGCTGTTTCGGCGCTGATCGGCGTCTGTGATGACAATACCTTTGAAGGAGAGGCGGCAATAGCCCTTGAGGCGATAACCTATCCCGATATTATCGATGATTATCCTGTTGATATAAAATTCAAGGAGACGATGGAAGTCGATTTTTCCCATACTATCCTGAGAATCATGGAAGAGATAAAAGAGAAGAAAGAGAAAGGGATTATTGCTACAAAATTCCATAATACCATCATAACGGTCATTGAACGGGTGGTGGAGAAATTATCCTCGGTGACCGGAATAAGGGACGTTGCCCTGTGCGGCGGTGTGTTCCAGAATATGTATCTCCTTGAACGGACGATTGACAGGCTTCGGTCAATCGGGCATGAACGTCCTGATCCACGATAAAGTCCCGACCAACGATGCAGGAATATCACTCGGTCAGGCGTATATAATAAGAGAGAGGATAAAAGCGGGAATCTATAGAATAGAGGCAAATACTAAATTCGAAATCTAAATCCTAAACTGAAAAATTACTAAGGAGTTTAGAAGTATAACCGAGATTCACATGTCAATTTGTCATTCTGGCTCGTCGGGATCGACCGTACAGTTAATGCAAAGCAAGATTCCGGACAAGCCGGAATGACATAATTAAGGTATTTAATTGCCGACTTAGTAGTATTTAGGATTTTGATATTTGAAATTTGAAATTGTTTAGAATTTAGATATTAGAATTTAGTTTTTAAATAATATTTGGAGGACTTGAATGAAGAAAATAGCAGCCGCAATAAAGAAACTGACGGAGAGAATCGGTCGTCCGGTAAAGTTTATGGAAGTCTGTGGAACTCATACCGTGGCAATTTTCAGGCACGGCATCAGAGGCGTCATTCCGAAGGAGATCAGTCTCCTGAGCGGTCCGGGATGTCCTGTCTGTGTGACTCCGATTAAGGACGTTGATGCTGCAATAGCGATTGCGAATCTTGACGGAACCATCCTTACCACATTCGGCGATATGATGAGGGTGCCCGGCAGCAAGAAGTCGCTTTTTCACGCACAGGCAGAAGGCGCCAAGATCAGCATTGTCTATTCTCCGATGGATGCGCTGAAGATGGCTGCAGAGAACAAAGACAAGAATATCGTCTTCTTTGCCACCGGTTTTGAGACAACGTCGCCCTCTATCGCCGGGACGCTCTTTGAGGCGTCCCGATCAGGGATTAACAATTTTTATATTTACTCGGCACACAAGGTTGTCCCGCCGGCGCTCAAGGCCTTGCTCGATTCTCCCGACCTGAAGATCGACGGGTTTATCCTCCCCGGGCACGTGAGCACAATCATCGGAACTGAACCATATGAATTCATCGCAGCTGATTATTCAATTTCATCAGTCGTAACCGGATTTGATGCAGATGATATCCTCACTGCCATCCTGATGCTGCTCGATCAGATTGCATCAGGCAGGGCAGCAGTTGAAATCCAGTATACCAAGGTCGTAAGAAAAGAGGGCAACCCGAAAGCGATGTCACTGATCAATGAATTTTTCGAGCCCTGTGACGCCAACTGGAGAGGGATCGGAGTGATACCCGGAAGCGGACTGAAACTGAGAAAGCAAGCGAGCAGGTTCGATGTCAGCAACGTGTTCAATCTTGATATCCCGGACGCCCCGGAGCCGAAAGGCTGTCAGTGCGGACAGGTTTTGACTGGAGTCAAGATACCGACAGACTGCAGGCTTTTCGGAAAGGCATGCACACCAGAACACCCGGTCGGCGCATGCATGGTGAGCACCGAGGGAAGCTGCGCAGCGTATTATAAGTATTCGGGAGTTGTGCGATAACAACCGGTCAATTATTATAGCGCAGAAATTCCTGAGCCTTTTTGAGAAACCCATTTGGCGACTGCTGATCTGTATCTCGACAAAATTGATTTTATGAAGTATCTCCCGGAAGGGTGCAGGGAGAACTGCGGGTATTCTTCCTGTAAAGAGTTTCTCGACACCCTGCAAAAAGACAACCATGCGCTTCGCAAATGTCCTTTTATCAAAAGAAATCAGACCTATGCGTTCGAAGCCGTCGGCATGATAAAGGATTTATGGCCCCAAGTCCCGCTCCTCACGCATCCGAGACCCGGCCCTACAGGACTGGTCGAACTGAATCAGCCGGACGAAAAAGCCATAGTACTCATCACGGGGAACAATAAATTCACCCAGGATGTCCTTCTCACGGTTCTGGGAACTACCCTGTGCCCCTTTTATGTTGTCTTTACTGATACAGACGGCAACACCATAGACATGGCCATGATTTACAAAACTTTCACGGCAGAGAGGATATCCAGGGCTATACAGATATCAGGGATAGGTGAAAAACTCTTCACAAAACTGATGATAATCCCCGGACTTGCAGCCCAGCTTCAGGAAGATATCAGGAAAGAAACGAGATGGACTGTGAGGGTAGGGCCTGAGTGTGCTGCGGAACTACCGCTTTATTTCTCTGAGATTTGGATTCCGCCGTAGAAAAAAGGGGCTTAGTGTTGTAACGGCCAGGAAAGCGACCGACTGCTGATTTCTTGGGCCCGGACCCTTGGAATTGTTGGGATATGCTAAAATAAAAGGTCAATAAAGGAGGGATACACAATGGAAGATCGTATTCTGCTGGGACATGGAAGCGGCGGGAGATTGATGTATCAGCTTATTCGAGAACACTTTATGCCCAAATTCGGGATGAAGTCCCTCAACGATTCCGCTGTGCTGAAGGGTATCAATAAAGGGAAACTTGCGTTCACCACAGACTCCTATGTTGTGTCCCCGATCTTTTTCCCGGGCGGCAACATCGGAGAACTTGCTGTCTACGGAACGGTGAACGACCTTGCAATGGTCGGCGCAAAACCGTTGTATATAACCTCAGGCCTTATCCTGGAAGAAGGATTCCCGCTCGATGATCTGAAGAAAATACTCACCTCCATGTCGGAAGCGGCAAAAACGGCAGGAGTAAAGATAGTGGCCGGAGATACGAAAGTGGTAAACAAGGGGAAAGCAGACGGTATTTTTATCAATACCGCAGGAATTGGGGTCATTGATGAGGGGATAGAAATTTCTCCGTCAAGAGTGAAACCGGGCGATAAAGTGATTCTCAGCGGCCCGATTGGCAACCATGGTGTTGCTATCATGGCAGAGAGGAATGGCCTGAGCTTTAATCCCCCTGTGGTCAGCGACACTGCGCCGTTGAACGGGCTGGTGAGAGAGATGCTGAAAAAGACCAAAAAGATTCACACGTTAAGAGACCCGACCAGGGGTGGACTTGCGACAACCCTGAAAGAGATCGCAACTGATTCAGGATACTGTGTTCTGATCGAAGAGGATCTGATTCCGGTTCCCCCGGGTGTCAGGGGCGCATGCGAACTACTCGGTCTTGATCCACTCTATATCGCCAATGAAGGAATATTGTCGGCCATAGTAAGCAGTGATGCAGCCGAATCAGTGCTCAAGACGATGAAAAAGCATCCGCTCGGCAAAGAGGCACGGATTATCGGAGAAGTACAAAAGTCACCGACCGGAATGGTCCTCCTCAAAACAGCCATCGGCGGAACAAGAATTATCGAGATGCTGTCAGGAGACCAGCTGCCGAGAATATGTTAATAAAAAATCCTAAATTCTAAATACTAAACCCTAAACAATGACTAATGACAGAAATAAAAAATTCAAAACAGTATGACTTGGAAGACAGGACGCTTAATTTCACCAAGAATGTCATACGTTTGATAAATGAGATTCCAAAATCACTTGCAAATGGAGAAATTAGCAGACAATTGGTAAGATCAGCAGGCTCAGTAGGCGCAAATTATATTGAAGCAAATGAATCATTAAGCAAAAAAGACTTTGTAATGCGAATAAAAATATGTAGAAAAGAAGCAAAAGAAAGTCGTTATTGGCTTCGATTAATACAATGTAATGATGGGATAATAGATGAACAGAGGAAGTTGGTACAGGAGTCGCAGGAACTCATGAAAATATTTGGAGCAATACTTGAAAAGACAAATCCTAAACCCTAAGTTCGAATACTATACTGTTTTAAACATTGGATATTTGTTTTTTGAATTTGTTTAGGATTTAGATATTAGAATTTAGGAATTAATTTTGGAGATGTTAGCTTTGTGTTAACATCGACCACGTCGCAACTATCAGACAGGCCAGGAGAGGGATCGAACCTGACCCTGTAATGGCTGCCACGCTTGCAATCCTTGGAGGCGCTGATGGAATCACGGTTCATCTCCGTGAGGACAGGCGGCATATCCAGGACAGGGACCTGAAGATATTACGAGAGTTTATCCCGAATGAACTGAACCTCGAAATGGCGGCCACTAAGGAAATGGTCGGTATTGCAATCAGGACAAAACCCGATTTGGTCACCCTGGTGCCTGAAAAGAGACTGGAACTTACCACAGAGGGCGGGTTGGATGTGAAATCCCACAAGAAGACGCTTCAGGAGGCTATCAGGAGAATCCACGGGATTGGTATCCCGGTCAGTCTTTTCATAAATCCTCAGAAAGAAACTCTTGAGATAGCGAAACAGACCGGCGCTGATATGGTCGAACTCCATACGGGGATGTATGCTGATGCAAAATCCGGGAAGAAAGAAAAAGAACTCACAAGAATAGTCAGCGCAAAGAAGACGGCCCTCGATCTGGAGCTTCTCGTCAATGCAGGGCATGGACTGAATTATTTTAATGTTTCACCGGTTGCTTCCATACAAGGCATCAGAGGTCTTTACATAGGCCATAGCATAATTTCCCGGGCAGTGTTTGTCGGCCTGGAGAGGGCAGTGACGAGAGATGAAGGAATTAATATATCTATAAAGGAGGCTGTGCGTAAATGGAAAAAAATATTCTGATTTTGTGTTGCGGATATCCATATGCAGGTGATGCCGGATTCGGGTATCATGTATCGAAAGCGTTGGAGAAAATAAAACTGCCTGAAAATGTTGATTTAATGGAGGTCGGTTTTTCTGCATGCATGATACCCCATGTTATCGAGGGCAAGGATAAAATGATAGTGGTTGATATTTTTTATACACAGGACAACCCAGGAACGGTAGTCCGTTTAACGCAGGAGGAGGTTCCGCTTATAGTGAAGGGGAAGACAGATACTTCGAAATTACATCTCATGGAAACACTGGAACAGATAAAATTGACCGGCAAATGCCCTGAGACCCTTTTTGTCGGAATCGTGCCGGTACGAACAGAGATGGAGGACGAAAAGTTGACTCCTGAAATTCAGGGCAAGGTGCCGGTTGTCATAGAGATGATCATGAAAGAAATAAACTCATCGCGCTAACCCTTATCGGTGTGAATAAACAAAAAGCCTTCAAGGCTGCCTTTTTCATTCTTTTTTTTGTTTTTACGTTCGCTCTTTTCTCAGTCGAAATCAGAGACTCTGATTTCTGGTGGCATCTGAAGACAGGCGAATATATTTCTGCGACAGGAGATCTCCCGTCAACTGATCCCTTTGCATACACTTCCCTCACAAAAGACCCGGTAAATCCTGAGTCTAAAAGAATTAAATTCATTCTCAGACAATACTGGCTTGCACAGCTTATTTTTTACTGGATATATTCTCTGTTCAGCTTCCAGGGAATAATACTCATGAGGGCCTCGATCCTGACCCTCCTGATTTTCCTCGTCTACAGGAGCGTACGCAGGGAAGGTGTGGGTCTATATTTTTCGATCGCGCTTATGGTGCCGGCAGTCCTGGTATTTTCATCCAATTTTACCGGTGAAAGGCCGCAGCTCTTTTCTTTTCTTTTTCTTTTCTTTTGATTTTTTTGCTTGAAGGGTTCAGAATCCGGTCTCAGAGAGCGGAAGACCGGTCGCAGGGAAAAGCGGACAGCCGGTGGTACCTGCTCCCGCTCCCGGTTATCACTCTTCTCTGGGCAAATATGCACGGCGGGTTTTTCGTCGGAAATCTTATAATCCTCGGATATCTCGTCTCTGAATTAATCAAATATCTGACAAGGAAATTCGGGACGCATCTCCCTGTTTCTTCTCTCAAAGCGCTCGTTATCATGGGTATCCTTGCGGTCATTGTCTCTTTCATCAATCCCAATGGATTTAATGTCGTGTCAATCCTGGTGGAACTTGAACAGAGTCGCTACAAGGAGACTATTATTGAAGCTATGTCTCCATTTACCATAGGGATACACTATGCTGATGTTGCACTGTTTTTCCTTCTCCTTGGGCTCAGTGGCATCATCCTTGCGATGAATTTCAGGAAACTCGATCTCACTGATGTGATTTTTTTCTCAGGGCTCACATTTATGGGACTCAATGCGGTAAGATTCATTCCATTTTTCATACCATATGCTGTTCTTCTCATTGCCCGTTACGGGATGCAGACGATTGACAGATCGTCTCTGAGGGAAAAAACTGCGGCCATCAGGAATGCCGCCGGTGTTGCTGTAGCTTTTTTCCTTATTGCGCTTATCATTTTCATGTCTGTGAAATATGATATCGTCGTCAAAAGCGGAGTGAGACAGGAAAAATACCCGGAGGGCGCCTCGAAATTCCTGAGAGAGAACAGGATTGCGGGGAATATGTTCAATCCCTACTACTGGGGTGGATACCTCATATGGGATGCTGTCCCCGGAGTATAAAGTCTTTATTGACGGAAGAAGCCTTATAGAGGATGTCTATTTCCAGTACCTGAATGTTTTCCAGGCGAAATCCCAGTTATTTGGGGATATTCCTGAATGGAAGGCTATTCTGAAGGCATACAAGGTTGATTTCATCATAACCTTTTCCGTAGACAAATTTACAGGGAACCTGGTTCCCTTAATCCCTGCACTCTATCATGACCCTGAGTGGCATCTTGTCTACATGGACAAAATCTCTCTTGTTTTTCTCAGACAGAGGCTTGAGAACCAGCATTTTATCGATAAATTCGGGCTGCCGAAAGACTGGTTATGGGGCGAAGTGGTCACCGAAGCACTTGTGAAGGCTAAGGATTCGCCGCGAAGAGCAAACTTTTATGTTACTATTGGCGATGCATTCATGGCAAAGAAGAGCTACATGGATGCGAGGGCAGCGTATGAAAAGGCGTTGCAAACAGATCCTGAGAATTCAACTGTCCGGGAGAGACTGCAATTCCTCAATAGGCATTTGGTTAGTGCAGCCTTCGCACCAATAATCATGAATCCTTAACCCGCGTATTCTAATATAGTGATATTGAATACTTGGACTTATACTTATAGTGCGTTGGGCATAGTACGAATATATGGGTTGAGAGGGTGCCGGGGTTCACTTGCGTGATTTTGGTCCTGGCAGGAAGTCTCACAGGATATTGCGCAGGGTCATGGTCTTTATTGTGGCAGTTGAGAAAACATTCCCCTGCTCTTTTTCCCCCATGTCTATCCAATTTCCAACCGTCCACTGTGTGACGACATGATGTTGAGATTATCCAGATCTATGAGGTGTGAGTAGAAGACACTTTTTAGTGAGGGTTATGACACGTCCTGCATGAGGCCCCCGCATTAGTGATATGCAGATTGTGATAGCGGAAGCTTTCATTTCCAAGGATGCTGTTTCTTCTGGCAACTGCAACAGCAGTTTGGTACCTGATAAGGGCTCTGATTCCCATCCAGGTTAGAGAAGCGGATATCGTGTCAGGATCAAACACGGTTGTTGAAGCATGCAGCCCCTTCTACGTCCCTGGGCGGGCGTCATTGTTGTGGCAGTCTGAATTCGGATGAGTGCTTGTTGCTGTATAGGCGGGATCAGGCTTGGTATATAGTTTGTTCTTTGCCTCTGTTTATCACTCGGATGATATGAAGGGTTCCCAACTGTTGAGACATTTCCTTGCTCCATTCGTCTTGGTAACGGCGGGGAGATTGGTATGTAGGAATGGCATTTGAAGCAGAGTTCATATTCTGACTGAACAGTGTCGACGAGGGCTCTTTGCGGAGTAAGACCTGTAACACCTTTTGTTTTATTCGCTGACGTAACATAGTGGTGATGATGGCAATCGTTGCATTCTGCATGTCTTGGCGCTGCTGCATCTGTTTCCGGAAGCGTCTCATCATGCTGGTGAATTCCGGTCTTTTCGACAGGGTGGCGGTATGGTTTCAGGAATTCCTTCGAGATGTCTGCTGCCTTTGTGCTGTAGGCAAGGATGCCCTGATGTCTTGTCTCTTGCACTGTGAAACTGTTGCCATGACATCTGAAACAGAACGTCTCTTTTCTCTCTGAAAGCATGGGGGTATTCAGTACCCCGTGTCCCCTGTGGCAGCTCCTGCATCCTTTGAGTACCTTGGTTCTGTCACCATGAGGACTTTCGAAGAGTGATTTTGAATAAAGCGAACCCGGGTAAAGGGAGAGTATCAGGCACAGCAGCACTGATACCCAGGTTGAAGCAAGCCAATCTCCCGCGCGCAATATTTCTTTCATTCTTTCCTGGTCTCTCCTCACCGGAATATTCAATGTCCTATCGTTGAGAGAATATCATGGCACACAAGGCATACTTCGTCATATGTTGTTTTTCGCCAGAATGGTGGCGCTTCCTCATTGCCTTTTCCTCCATGTGGATCATGGCAGCACGTGCATTGTACCCCAAAGCCATTCTGGGTAGCATAAAGTCTGACATCAGGGTCATTGATCGGCCAAATTGAGGTGCATAATATTGGGATCAGAGTTTCGCAGATTTGCCAATGCAGTATCAAAAACAATTGAAATGGGATGTCCACCCGACAGGTCCGTTCCAAGATAACCGCGAATCGATACGGTGAGAATATCCGGAAACTGTCTCTATTTCTTCCTCACGGTTAATCAACGATCCAAGCGCCACTGTTCCATCATGACAACTGAGACAGAGCCTCGAAAAGCCGTCTACGGGAGGGGCTGCCTCCTGAGAGGGATAAGATTTCAGTGTCGGGCTCCAGTAATTGATATAATTTTGCTCTTCTGTCAGTACATGATTCCAGAGAGCAACAGAGGGAGAAGCGTTATGGGGTGTGTGGCAAAATTTGCATACCTGCTGTTCGGATATTGCCAAAACAGGCCCCGGCCCTGAAACGGACAGATTGTGTTTTGTATTCTTTATGCCGACTGCTGCAGGGGACGGAAGGGGGAACAGCACCATGCAACATACACAAATCAATATGAATAACATTTTGTTTGTTATCGCTGTCATTTTAATCCCGTAAAAACCGTCGTTGTTTTTATGCATCAGATCCTCCCCGAAAGACGCTGTCATTTCGGATACATGCAGTCCTCCTGCATAGGAACTGCCGGCAAGTGACATACTCAACTCTTATTAGTATAACTATTTTAAGAGACATTTTTCATTGCGTGTCAGACGATTGAGGACGCTCAGAATCTGAGGGTGGTATTTTGCCGGCGTGACGGCATATAGCGTGTTTAGGTGTGTTCTGAAATAAATGCAGGACGCCTGTTTTTTGTGAAGAGCCCCCCGTTGACGGAGAAATGTTCATTTTATCGTATTCTTTCGTTTCCCTTCAGATACCGAAAAACCTGAATGCGTTTATTGTAGGAATCTGCGACATAGATCCTGTTCTCTTTATCGATGAAAATACCTGCAGGCAGTATGATCTCTCCGTCCCCGCTGCCACTGCCGCCAAAAACCAACAACAGTCTGCCGTCGCGGTCAAATATCTGTACATTATCAAAATGAGCGTCGGTTACATAGATATGGCCTTCCGAATCAACTGCGATACCCTTGGGTTTAGAAAAATCGCCTGCGCCATCTCCGAGTCTTCCGAAAGCCGAACGTACATTGCCGTCACGGTCAAAAATCTGGACTCTGAAATTCATCGAATCAGTAATATAAAGCAGTCCGTCGTTTCCAATAAAAATATTGGTAGGGAAGTGAAATTCGCCTTGCGCGGTCCCATTGTTCCCGAAGCTGAAAAGCAGCCTACCGTCTTTCTTCGAAAAAACCGATACCCTATGCCCATGGGTATCAACTACGTACACTCTCTCTTCATGAAGGGCGATTCCGGTAGGCCTCAGGAGCGTATCGGGAGATCCGATTTCCCTTAAGAAGTTGCCCCCTTGATCGAATACAAAAACCTTTCTCAAGGCCGAATCAGAGAGATATATCTCGCCGTTCCCATCAATACTGACACCGATAGGCGACATGAATTCCTGATCTCCTGCTTCCCGGATCTGATGATATTTCCGGTTCTGTATATCGAACACGTGGAGTACCTGGAGACCGGGATCTGTGATGTAGATCCCGGCGTCATCGGTGAATACGCTGTATGGCCTCAGTAAGGTTCTCTCTGTTTTTTCCTGTCCGAAAAGAGAATCCATGGTTTTCGACAGCCAAGTTTTTTTTGTGCCTGTATCGGAAAAAACTTCAATACTTTGCAGATACAGAATCCTTGGTGTCTCCGGAGGAGAAGGCCAGACGAGTTGTCCTGCCGGATTCACCAGGACCGGCTTTTGATTCGCAGCACAACCTCCGAAAGTCCCAATGAGAAAAAACAAGAAAAGAATAATGCGCAGAGACTGTCTGATAGAGTCACCCATAAAGCGTTTTGTCACCCTCGACCATAAATTAAATATATCTTCTGATCGTCAGGAATATCCTCCTTGACCAGAAAGTCAAATCTTCCTGCTTGGTGGTAGAGAGGTAAAATTCCAGGAGACATTGGAGCTTTCCTCTCCGGTAATCCAGCGATGCTTCGTAATCAATGATTGTCCTGTTCGGATTGTTCTCGATCTTTTCCCATCTGCCCCTGATGAGCCCGGCAAAGGTGAGATTTCTCTGAACGCGGTAATTGAGGCGGGTGTGCATCACAAAGCTCTGCCGGGAAAACGAGTCAGACTCGCCGAATGCATAGGTAGCCCGTGAGTTTAAATTCATGGTAGTTCTTATCGGGAGAATAATCTGCCCATAGAATGAATACTGATAGGTTTTTCTTGAGATATCCTCAAATGTCATCTCACTTCCTCCGAACTCATCCGAAGTTCTTATGGGCCTCTTTATGTTAGATTTTGTGTTGAAATATGAACTCTCGACGGTCCAGATTGCCCGTCTCAGCATTTTTCCCAGTCCTCTTCCCCTGAGCCCTAACAGAATGCTATGCGACAGGGTATTGGTAGTTCTTTTTCCGATCTCGACTCTCTCCGCCTCTTCATCAAAATAAAACTCATCGCTCTCCTCAAAAATCTTGCTCTCCGAATCAGATTTGATGAATGTATACGTGAGATACCCTGTGCCGAGTTTAAACCTTCTTGTTTTAAGGTTGATGTTTACATAGTGCTCGGTAAAATTATCTCTGAGTTCATCTTTTTCAGGATGAACCTATAGGAACTTTCGGTGTTAAAAGCGCCCAATGGTCTTCTATAGGCAATGCCTCGTGCTTATTCCGGTTACATCTCCCTGCTCTGAGTCAACTTTGCGCTTTCCATAATCGAGAAAAAGCGAACCTATCAACCTGTCCGAAAATCTGTATCCCCACGACCCTGTTATCTTCTGATCGGAAATTTAACAATATCTCCACTGTTCCGGAACGCCTCTCTCCCTTATTAAAACTGTTCTGTTGTACTGAATACATTATCGGTAGTCGTGATATGTACCGTTCTCCGGGAGGGAAATCAAGATCGGCGCTGCAGGTTTCGAATTCCTTGGTATAATCCACCCAGTCGAGTATTGAAAATCGGAATAAAAGAAGGAGTTAATTTCAAACCCTTCTTGTAAGAGATTTGTGTCCGTGGTATGCGAGAGTAAAACTTGTGGAGTCTGGATATCGAGGACCGGTGAGGTGGAGATTGGTGAGTGTTAGAGGTTGAGGGTATCGACGGTCTTACTGGGCTCAGAAGGCCGTGCACGCTTATACTATAGGTATTAGGTTTCGTGATCTTCCGGCACGTAAGTTTTTTTGTTTGAGATAGCCCCAGTGTTCATACCGGAGTCGGTATCAGTCCTTCAAGGGCTTCACTTTTTCGATATTGAACCTCATTTTTCGCGCTGTGAGATGGGACTCCGTTCCCTGTCGAAAGCCTTAGTTTTTTGCTATTAAATGGTAATAGTCCCTCTTAAGGCACAAAGTATAGAGGGAGATAGCCCTATGTGAGGCACGAGTCTATGACAGGAACCTGCTAGCCTAAATCTCTTCCCCCTCTGATATCGACGCCGGTCAGTGATTTTTTGATGGGAAAAATTGATTGCTGCACTGTAGACAATGCAGCCTTGGATGTGGTATATGATCACCCGTTCAGCATACCCAGCCTGATGCGCTCTTTAAAATTGGAATAAGTGTCCATCATTGGTTGCGCGGGAAGTAGAAGGTTTGATGCCAATGAATACTTATGGAGCTTCAGTGAACGAAGCCGGTAAGACGGAATTTTCTTCGGATATCCTGCGGTCATCTGTGCAGATAATTGATCCGGCATAAGGAATAAGAGAACAAAGAATTACGATACCAGATGGATGTTGCTACGCCCTGATCGTCTTTTGTTTCACGAGGGTATATGCCTTCCTCCTGCTTCGCTAGCAACATATGAAACTCCTGTTCGGACTATTTGAATTTTGCTAGGAGTTCATATGCTTTTATGAAATAAATAGTTTATTTCATTTTAGATGAGTTAGAATGCTTGTCCAACAAGAGTGAATGATGGTCTATTCCTTTGCCTTCAGTACTGGAAGACCTGGACTCTGTTGTTGAATGTATCAGATACATAAATTTTGTCGAGCTATCGGATTGTACAGTCCTGAAGGCATAAAGAATTCTCCTGTTTTTGGCGCCGGCATTTGCTCCCAAAGCAAGAGTTTTCCCATTATCGTTGAATATTTGAAAGTGCTCTTAAACGCTGAATCTATGACATAGATATTGCCATCCGAATCAACCCCAATACCCATTGGCCTGGAGAACGATCCGGAAGCATCGCCTAATTTTGCCCGAATTTTTTCAGGAATCTCTCCCGCATCGAATCTCTGCACCCGGAAGTTGAACGAATCTCTTCCCCACATATTTAAGTTACCGTTTTTCTTTATGGGAGAGAGGTCACTTCGGAAATGAGTTGAATTCACCGTTTTCCTGCCCACGTCGTTCCGATTAGTGGAAACCGTTTGTTTCCTTCTCTGTTGTCGAATATTTTTTATCATATGGTGTTTTGAGTGTCTGCTACATAGAGGCGGTCTTTTCTGTCCGTCGGAACACCTATTCCGGAAGGATTTTAAATTCCACCCGCGGCCTCTCCCAGCGTCATCACAACGTCCTCCAGTTCTTGCTTTATACCGAATACTTTTTCGAGCCTCGAATCTGAGACATAGATGACGCCCCTCTTGTTGTCAAATGCAATCCCCTACCGGTCCTGCAATATTCCTCACCCAGTAATCTGAGTATTTGTTTTTGACTAGGTCGAATTACAAAAATTTGCGCATTGAAGAATCCACAACATAAATATCTGCCTTACAGCGTCTGTAACGACACCATTAGGTCTCTGGAGTCTTTTGACCCGCTCTTTTTCCTACGGAATTCCAATACTTGGCTGCGGTTTTAGGCCGAAATCATTACCTGCTTGACCAATGGGTAAGCCATTTGTGGATCCTCGAGGGCGCCAGGCGGTTTAGGCCATTACCATATTCCTTGCTGGTGTTTTGCGCGTTGGATTCGGACAGAAGGGTGGCACAACCTCAAAATCAAGAAGAAGAGGCAGTGGAGATCGGCAAAAACGCACAGCAGGAAAGCATTCTTTCTAATAAAGGAACATATTTGAAAGACAGTCTTATGGCAGTCTCATAATTCTTACCTCTTTGAAACGGGGAATGGGGGATAAAATATATTTGTAAACCGGGGAACGGACGCACTCAATAATCTTTGTGGCATTTTTTTCCAGAATGCGGCTGCTATAGGGGGAAGAGTTTCTCTGTAATCCGAACTATGGGGGTTCATGACACATTTAAACAGCTGATCAGCTTGTCCGGATATTGCGGATCAGGAATTATCCTCAATTTTCTTTGAATTTTGTGGGATCCCGCCGCAGCTGATCATTGTGGTGGTGTGGAATCACAGGAGACTCCGCATGATTGGATAAGGATCTTTCCCGGGACTGCAGTTCCTGCATGTTGTTTCCATGATTTCTATTTGATATGGCAGCCAGACAGAGGGGCTGGATGTTGTTCAGCAGGAGATAAGGATAGTCCCCTTTTTTTTATGAGGCTCGTGGCAGGAACTACCAACCCATTTTGCCACGATCGCATGCACGATCTTTTATTGAATTTAATTTTCTGCATGACAGGTATAACAGACCTCGGGTGAGGGCGTAAGCAAGAAGCTTCTCATTGGGAGAAACATGAGGTGCGTGGCAGGCCGGACACATGCCACCGATTACCGGAGCGTGGTCATTATTTGCCCTGGAAATTGGATTCTTTATGACAGTTGTAACAGAGTTGCGGCATTTTGCTTCTGAGAATTTTTTTTTAACGTTTGAACTATGAGGATCATGACAAGCTGTGCAGTTCCCACCCGATATAGGCGTATGGATTACTTTTTCCTGAAACTTTGTCTGAGTGTGACAGGTAAAGCAAATCGCTGGCATATTCTGAATGAGCACGATACTTTGCTTTTGGCTGATGACTTTTCCCTTCAACCGGTTTGTGGCAGGTCTGACACCCTAAGGCCACTGCTGCATGGACAAACTGAGGCTCTTTTATTTTGGCATGACAGGTAAGGCAAGGGTTGTCTTCAGCGGTTACTGAAGCGGAAAGAAAAAAGCTGTGACTATAAATGAAACCAAGAAAACAATTCCAATAGGAAGAATTTTGGATTTGGTCTTTTCTTTTAACATAAGTAGTATAAATAGTTTAATTTTTTCATTTCAGGCTTGTCAATGTTTTTGTAACTATAACAAGATATTGTAGTGATTTTATGAAGAAATTATGAAAAATTTATGAAGATTCAGCAGCATAAAAAAACCGGGAGGAATTTCCTCCCGGTTTTCGTTACTTTCTTCTTTACTTCGATTTTGACGGCAGATCATGGACGTCGACATGACATGCAAGGCAGTCCGGGAATTTTTTCAGGACAACTTCGCCATGCGGCTGACCGTGACATTCCTGACATTTCGGAATAAGTCTGTGCTTTGTATGACATTGGGCGCAGGGTACCTGCTTGTGTTTGCCGGCGCTTGCCTCAAGCTTTTTGTAGACAGCTCCGTGGCATGCTCCGCATACGCTGTTTGCGGTATCTTTCGGATATGCGATTACCAGTGGTGTATGCGCCGGATGACATGCAAGACAGTCCTTATCAGTCTGATTTGCCGTATGGGGTTTATGGCATGTCATGCATGACGGGATCAGTCCGTGTTTCGAATGATGGCAGGTCGCGCAGGCTACCTTTGTGTGCTTGCTCGGAGATTGCTGAAGTGTCTGGGCAACTTTGCCATGACAGTCGCCACATGTTTTTGCTGTTTCGGCATTGACCGCAATCTGTGTCTTCGGAGCATGAGGAGCATGACACTGAGTACATGCGGTGAATTTCTGTCCGTGGAATACGCCGTGGCAGGTTTCACATTTAGGCATAATCTCTGCCCAGTTCTGTTTCACCGGATTATAGGCGTGATACTTGGTATGGCACTTCGTACAGTCGAGTTTGTGTTTGCCCCCTTCATTCTTGATCTGGCTGAATACCGAATAATGACAGCGCCCGCATTCAGCAGGTGTCAAGCGGTTTCACATCGGCGTCATAAAGGGACTTCGGTTTTTCTTCCTTTGGCGGCGGTGCTGCTGGTTGTTCCGCCTGTGCCACCTTCATTTCCTGTGGCTTTTCCGGAGCTACCTGCTGTGAAGCGCAAGAGAATAATGCGATGAGAACGAGCATGAGGATACCGGAAAGCACCATTACTTTCTTCCTGGTTTTCATTATTTCTTAACCTCCTCTCCTAAGCTATGTGCACTTATATGGCACGCATTACAGTTCTTAAACTTGGCTGTCATTGAGGCGGGATGCGGCGAACCATGACAGGATTCACATTGAGGAATCATCTTGTGTCTCTCTTTATGACAGAATACACAGGCGAGTTTGGAGTGTTTCGTTTCAGTGCCCGTCAGGGTGTTTCCGATCTTCTGGTGACATGCTGCACAGAATTGCGACTGCATGTCAGGGCCATAGGTGACTAGTGCGCGGCTGATGTGCAGGGTGACAGACAAGGCAGTCCTTGTTCACCATTGCGGAGGTATGTGCTTTGTGGCACTGGAGGCACGGAGGCACCTGCTTGTGTTGTTTATGACAGGTTGTGCAGAAAAGCTTTGAATGGCGGGAAGGGTGTTCCTTAAGCTCGATGCCCTGCGGTTCATGGCAGGAAAGGCATGGCCCGGTAATGTTTGCGCCCAGTTTCATGTCAATGGGGGCATGCGGGTCTGAATGGCAGGTGTTGCATCCGCCGATTTCATAATGCTTTTTCCCCGAGTGACACATGCTGCATGGAGGGATGATCTTCTCCTTGCTGACCATCGGGGGATGTCCTTTGTGGCAGTCCAGGCAGGATACGGCTGACTTATGTTTTGCTCCTTTGCTTACGACTGTTTTGACGACTGCGGTATGGCATTTAATGCAGTCTGAAGTAGAGAGTTGAGGGGCATGCCGCAAAACTCTCTCTGTAATAGAATGAGGAATGAAGAATGCCGAGAAAGAAACAGGAGAAAAAGCAGGTAACCGCTCAATTTTTTTTCTTTGCAACACCGGAACAATGCCATCTTGGCCCCCTTTAGTTGATACTTGTTTAGTCGACGAGAATTTCTGACGAGTAGTTTACCCAGCATAAATATAATACTCAGCGTTAACTTATACCATCTTTCGCATTTTTCTGTCAAGGGAAAAATAGAAGTAACCGCTCTTATATGGCCTGATTTATGTCCCCACTATCTTTTCGATTTCCTTCATCACAAGGTTTATGACGACTGGGATGATGTTGCCGATCTTGGGAGAAAGTTCCAGCCCTCCGCCAAGGTCTTCCATTCTCAATACCGAGAAAGACAATTTCCTCCGGCTTGGTCTTGAAATAAGCCAAAGCAGAGATCACATCGGAGAAGTCGATCTCCGTCAGCCGACCCCGACGCCTTTCTTCTCACCGAGATCTTTGTCCGTGAACCGGAAAATGATCTGCATGAGACTCTCGGATCTTCTACACGTCCACTACAATCACCTTTTTTGCCTCCCTTCGATCGCATAAAGGAGGTAGAGCCCACCAGTACCTGCGTCCATCACTTCCACATCCGGAGGCAGAGACATTTTCATCATGTGTTCGGCAACCCGGACGCCTATTCCTTCGTCCTTGATCAGGATGTTGCCGATGCCGATTTCAAGGATAGGTTTTCGTTTCTTCATTGTCTTAGCGCCTTTCGGTTCTTGAGTCTTTCCGTTGCTCCATAGGAACAGGAAAGATTCAGGGTTACCCCAAAAGTCTGGGACTTGTTCGCGGTGGCGGACAACGGGCGTCATTTCCATAATGATGACGATCTCCGGGTAAAAAGTAAAACGTTCATAAATGTTTTGGGATATGTCTGCGGAATGACCAGAAAAATTATGCGATTCACAAAAAATTCTCCAAAAAAAAAGGGAGGTGCGAAAGCACCTCCCTCAATTAAGGACTTAGCCTTATTCAGAAACTTCGATATTGGCGGGTCTCCAGTCCGGTCCGATCGCGAATTTCAGTTTTTCCTTGCCGTCCGGGTTGACGACGTGTACTGCACTGCAATACAGCAGTCAAACGGATGGACGAGCAATACATGG
>CAVWBP010000014.1:0-128312 GCA_963753165.1 Thermodesulfovibrionales bacterium
GGATATTTAAGCGTATGCCATTCAAGGCTTTCCTCATGGTTCCATTCCTTCCACTGGGCGATTTCCGCCCCCATAAAGAGGAGCTTCTTCCCGGGATGTCCGTACATGTATCCATAGAGAAGACGCAGGTTCGCAAATTTCTGCCATTCGTCTCCCGACATCTTACCGAAGAGGGACCCTTTCCCGTGGACTACTTCGTCATGAGAAAGGGGGAGGACAAAATTTTCGGAAAATGCATACCAAATGCTGAAGGTAAGCTGATTGTGGCGGTACTTTCTGAACACAGGGTCGTTCGAAAAATAGTCGAGCGTGTCGTGCATCCAGCCCATATTCCATTTCATATCGAATCCAAGTCCGCCGAGATGTGTAGGTCTTGAAACCATCGGCCAGGAGGTGGACTCTTCGGCTATGGTCTGGACGTCCTCCGTGTACTTTCGTACGACCGTGTCATTGAGCTTCTTGAGAAATTCAATCGGTCCGATTTCTCTTTCCACCGTATTGTTTGGTATCCACTCGCCTTCATTTCTCCATAATCAAGATAAAGCATTGATGCGACGGCATCGACCCTTAAGCCGTCTATGTGGTATTTCTCGATCCAGAAGGTGGCGCTGCTGACGAGGAAGTTTCTTACCTCATTTCTGCCGTAATTAAAAATATAGCTTTTCCATTCGGTATGGAATCCTTTTTTCGGATCTTCATGTTCGTAGAGGTGTGTTCCGTCGAAATAGATGAGTCCGTGCTCGTCATCCGGGAAGTGGGAGGGGACCCAGTCAAGCACGACACTGATCCCGTTCCGGTGGAGATGGTCCACAAGATACATGAAGTCCTGCGGAGTCCCGTACCTGCTCGTAGGCGCGAAAAAACCGGTTATCTGATATCCCCACGAACCGTAAAAAGGATGTTCCATTACCGGCATAAGCTCTATATGGGTGAATTCCATCTCTTTTATATAATCGGCCAGGGAATGGGCGAGTTCACGGTAAGTGAGATGCCTGTTCCCCTCTTCGGGGACCCTCCTCCAGGAGCCGGGATGCACTTCATATATCGACCACGGGGCATTCAGCGCATTCTGTGAATGCCGCGAGACCATCCATTCACTGTCATTCCATGAGTATTCCAGGTCCCAGACTACCGAGGCGGTTTTGGGGGGAGTCTCACAGTGAAAGGCAAAGGGGTCGCATTTTTCGACCTCGTAGTTATTGTGCAACGAGGTTATATGGTATTTGTAAACAGTCCCGTGCCCGATATCAGGGATGAAGCCTTCCCATATCCCTGATCCGTCCCAGCGGGCTGCAAGGGGGTGTGACTGCCTGTCCCAACCGTTGAAATCTCCGATCACGGAGACTTTCTCTGCGTTCGGAGCCCCAGACGGCGAACAACGTTCCGCGCTTGCCCTCAACAGTCATGCTGTGTGCCCCGAGCTTGTTGTGAAGGGTGAAATGGTTCCCTTCCTTGAAAAGATAAATATCATGGTCGGTAAAGAGGCTTACCCCCTGTATGATTTTTTGTGCTTTTTTTCTTTTTGCGCTCATCGTTTTTCCTCCAGTAAATGGTGAATGCCGTTCAGGGGAATGATGACCCAGTCGGGACGGTTATTCAGTTCGTACCCGATTTCATAGACCGCTTTTTCGAGGAGGATATCCCAGGAGCGTAGTAATGTCTTCTCTCTCCTCAGGGACAAGAGAAGAGTGTCGTGCCGTATTCAGGTACGACCGGAGAAAAACGCCGCTCACATGTCTGTGCCATAGCTCTATCCAGGGTTTTGCGCGGGTCATCTCTTCCGGCCCGGAAAGGACATGTTTGAAGAGGGCGGAACTTGCCGCATAATGGAATGAGCGGATCATGCCGGCAACATCGACGAGCGGTGATTTCTTCAGCCTTCTCTCGCTGAGTGAACGCGCGGGTTCCCCTTCAAAATCAATAATGACAAAATCATTTCCGGTATAGAGGACCTGCCCGAGGTGGTAATCCCCGTGGATCCTGATCTTCATGGAAGACATCTTTTTCTGAAAGAGTCCCTTGTACTGTTCAATGATGTCCTGTTCGCGGTCTAACACCTCCAGCGCCTTCTCTCTTACATTGTCCTGGAGTGTTTTCAGGTTTTTCCGCAGAAGAGAAAAAATCCTTTTCGTGAGGCTCTGCACAGACTGATACACCGATCTCTGGTAAAGGAGCGAGAACGATTCAGGAGCAAAATTAGGGTCTTCGGGGTCTGAAGAGAGCGCGAGATGTAGCCCTTGGCCTGCTTCTTTTCCCGAGCAGGGATATCATTTCGAGGTAATCGCCTCCGATGAGTTCCTGGAGAACGAGCGGGATTTCCCGGGTATCAGCTATATCAAAGGAAGAGACGGGAGCCTTTGCTATTTCGTCAAGCTCTTTCCGTCTGGAGAGCGCCCGCTCAAAATACCGTTCGACCGAATCAAGGGTGTATGTCCATGCATCCCCTTGGTTGTGCACGAAAGCCTGAAGCATGCCCGCGACTATTGGAAGCTCGGCGTCCGGCCTCCTGTACTCAATCGCTCCGGCAAACGGCGGCACATGCGCATAATATGCCTTCTCTGTGAGGAACTTGCTGATCTCGAGGTCGGGGTTCATGCCTTCGTCAAGATGCCGGAAAAGCTTGAAAAAGAGTTTGTTCCCGTAGAGCATGGAGGTATTGCTCTGTTCAGCCTTCAGCACCTGGGATTTCTCCAGGAGCTGCTCCCCGTATTTCGCCGTTCTGAGAAACAGGCCTGGGTAGGCCGAGAGGTTTCCGTGAAGGCCTTTTATGGTCTGACGCCGGGTAATAAGCCAGAGGAGGTCCCGCCGGAAATCCTCGCTGTGGATGCCTTCATAAAGGATCCCTTCATCGAGGTCGTTGGTGAGTCGTGAAATGATAATATAGGGTTTTTCTTCAATGATCTTCTTTGCTTCATCTCCGGTTCCATGAGAGACCGGGAGCAGATAGACATCGGGAAGTCCTTCTGTATAGACTATTTTTATAAAGAGGAGATAGGTTTTCGAAGAGTATTTCTCTATGGGAACATTTTCAATTATTCTGGCCTGGCGTATTTTCCGGGCCTTCCCGCCGAACCACCTGCAGCCGGAAATATATGACGGCAGAATATCCTCTTCAAATTTCTCCCTGAGTTTGCCCTGGAAAACAGTTTCCCAGTTTCCGCGTATGCTCAGTTCGGGTACGGGGCTGAATAAGTCGCCGAACCGTATCCCCTCTTCCACTTCTTCTTTTTCGAGCGAAAACCAGAAATAGTCGTAGAACCCGAGAGTGAGCGCGTACGGGGTGTCTTTGATCACAGGAAATTTATTTCTGCTAAAGACCTCTTCCGGAGTATAGCCGGAAAAACGCGAGAGGTCGAGTTCAACCGGCTGGGAGTAACGGGACAGGTTGACCACAACAAGAATAGTCTCATCCTCATATTGACGGATGAACGCAAGGATTTTCGGATTGTCGGAGAGCAGGAACTCGATGCTGCCCCGTCCGAATGCCTTGAAGCGTTTTCGCATCGCGATAATCCTCTTCATCCACCAGAGGAGGGAGGACTGGTTTGCCTCCTGATTTTCTGCATTGACTGCTTCGTAATGGTATGCAGGGTCTATGATGACCGGCAGATAGAGTTTTTGCGGGTTGGCCCGCGAGAACCCCGCATTTCTGTCGGCGCTCCACTGCATAGGCGTCCTTACCCCGTTCCTGTCTCCGAGGTAGTAATTATCTCCCATGCCGATCTCATCCCCGTAGTAAATAACAGGCGTCCCGGGAAGTGAAAAGAGGAGGAAATTCATAAGTTCTATCTTTCGCAGATGGTTTCCGAGAAGAGGGGCAAGTCGCCTCCTGATGCCGAGGTTTATCCTCGCGCTCGGGTCGCGGGCGTAGACTTTGTACATGTAATCCCGCTCCTCGTCGGTGACCATTTCGAGGGTGAGTTCGTCGTGGTTTCTGAGGAAGAGCGCCCACTGGCAGGTCTCATGGATATCCGGAGTCTGTTCGATGATATCGATTATCGGAAATCTGTCTTCCATCCATAACGACATGAATATCCTCGGCATGAGGGGGAAATGAAAGGCCATATGGCATTCGTCACCGTCCCCGAAGTAACTTACCGCATCCTCGGGCCACTGGTTTGCTTCTGCGAGGAGCATCCTGTTCTTGAACTTGCTGTCGATATAGGCGCGGAGTTTTTTCAGGAATGCGAAAGGTTTCCGGAAGGTTCTCGCAGTTTGAATGTTCTCTTTCATACAGGTAGGGGACCGCGTCCAGCCGCAGTCCGTCGATTCCCATGTCGCACCAGTATCCATAACCCGGAACATTGCCTTCTGCACGTTCGGGTTATCGTAATTGAGATCGGGCTGATGGGAGTAGAAACGATGCCAGTAGTAAGCCTTTGCGACAGGGTCCCATGCCCAGTTCGACGTCTCGAAGTCCTTGAATATTATCCGGGCGTCCTTGTACTTTTCAGGGGTGTCGCTCCATACATAGAAGTCCCTCCAGTGCGAGCCGGGTTTGGCTTTTCTCGATTTTTGAAACCAGGCATGCTGGTCCGAGGTATGGTTCAGCACAAGCTCGGTAATGACCCTGATGCCTCTTTTGTGGGCTTCTCATGAACTCCTTGAAATCCCTCAGCACGCCATAGGTGGGATGCACATTGATATAATCGGCGATATCATAGCCGTCATCCCTGAGAGGAGAGGGATAAAAGGGGAGAAGCCATATGGCGGTAACCCCAAGGTTTTCGAGATACTCTAATTTCCGCGTGAGTCCTTTGAGATCTCCCGAACCGTCTCCACTGCTGTCAAAGAACGCCTTGATGTGGAGTTCATAAATAATCGCATCCTTATACCAGAACGTATCGTCTTCAGGAAATGATTCTTTCTGTGCCATTCCTTTCCTTCCTCACATGAAATAGTCGAAATCCGTCTCGCGTTTTAACCGTTTCCGTATCCTGAAAATACAGGCAGGAGAAGTATTGGGGTTGATTTCGATATAATTCCTTTCACCCTGCCATATGTATTTATCGTCGCTGATCAGATCATGGACCAGGTAAGGCTGATGGGGGTCTATCCCCAATTCCTGGATCGGGATCGTTATCCATCCGGAATGCGTATGGAACGGATCAAGATTCACTGCAATCAGAATAATATTCTCATAATCTTCAGTGTTCTTTCCGTACGCGAGAATCCGGTCGTTGTCGATGGTATAATGCCTGATGGTATAGGTGGTCTGGAGCGCGGGATTTTCTCTCCGTATCGTGTTGATCCGCGCGATGAAGTCTTTCAGGTTGCCTTCTCTGTCCCAGTCCCAGTTTTTCAATTCATATTTTTCTGAATTCAGATACTCTTCCTTCCCCTGGACGGCTTCGTTCACGAGCAATTCAAACGCAGGGCCGTAAATGCCGTAGCTTGAGGAAAGCGTTGCCGCAAGCACGAGCCTCATCATAAACGCGTTCCTCCCGCCATACTGGAGATGTTCGGGAAGAATATCCGGTGTATTCGGCCAGAAGTTGGGCCTGAAAAACTCCCGCGCATCCGTTGTGGTGAGTTCGTTGATATACTCCCTGATCTCGTACTTTGTGTTTCTCCAGGTGAAATAGGTGTAAGACTGGGTAAACCCTGCCTTTGCGAGGCGGTACATGACTTTTGGCCTTGTGAATGCCTCTGCGAGGAAGATGACTTCGGGATACTCGGCCTTTATTCCGGTGATGAGCCAGTTCCAGAAACGGAAGGGCTTTGTGTGCGGATTGTCCACCCTGAATATCCGTATCCCGTTTTCGATCCAGAAGAGAAACACCCCCCTGATCTCATTCCATAAGCCTTCCCAGTCCTCGGTTTCAAAGTTCAGCGGCAGGATATCCTCATATTTTTTCGGAGGGTTCTCCGCGTACTGGACTGAACCGTCGGGGCGCCATTTGAACCACTGCGGGTGTTCCTTTACATAGGGATGGTCGGGAGAACATTGCAGGGCCATATCCATGGCTACCTCTATCCCGTATTTTTCCGCTTTCCCGACCAGCCGCCGGAAGTCTTCCAGGGTCCCGAGTTCAGAGTGGACTGCCTTGTGCCCCCCTTCCTCCGAGCCGATAGCCCAGGGGCTTCCGACGTCATGCTCCGTAACCTGGAGCGTATTATTCTTCCCTTTTCTGTTTGTTTTCCCGATGGGATGGATGGGCGGGAGATAGAGGACATCAAACCCCATCCTCTGTATTTCGGGAAGGACTGCTTCGCAGTCTTGAAACGTGCCATGCCTGCCGGGCTCACGGGAGCAGGAGCGGGGAAACATCTCATACCATGTGCTGAACAGGGCCTTCAGCCGTTCGACCGCAACGGGCAGTTCTTTCCCGTACCGTGTTGCATACCGCATGTCAGGATATCTGTCCATCACGCCCCGCAGTTCCTCGCTGAGGGCATGAAGAATAATTTTTTCTCTCTCCTTCTCCCGGCTGAGAAGATGAATGCTCTTGTCGAATACCGCCCGTTCTTTTTCAGAGGCCCTTTCCGCAGCCTCTTTGATGAGGCCGATGCCGATAAGAATATCCACATGAATATCCTGCCCCGCATCATATTTTTTCTGAAGGTCCCTCTGCCAGGTGGCAAAATGGTTTACCCACCCGGCAAGCGTGTATACGTAATTCCCGGTTTCCCGGGCTGCAAATTCGCCTCTCCAGCGGTCGTTTTCGATATGCGCCATGGGCGCCTCTTTCCAGGTACGGCTGCCGCTTTTTTTGTAGAGAAGGCGCGCGGACAGGGAATCGTGGCCGTCGGAAAAAATATCCGCTTCTACCGTCACTTTTTCCCCGATAACCCGCTTGACCGGAAAGGCTCCCCCCCCGATCTCAGGCTTCACATTTTCGATGACAACCCTTTTTCTTCCGTCACTCATATGCACTCCCTTTTGGTATGACAATTGAAAACATTGCTGTGGTCAATCAAGGATTACTTGTCTAACTATATCGAAAAAGAGGGCGGGTTACAAGGTCAGCTCTTTTGCCCTCCGGATTCCGGAATATATACAGGCCGGTGAAAAGGAATAATTATAACTACAAATATAAATAAATGAAGTCACAATATAACATATTATGTGGTCATATTGCAACCGTTACGGCGGGTTTTTGTCTGCAATTTCAATTCAGAACATGCTGCAGACACCGAATTTTTGCCCGTGTTCTTATTTGAAAGCAAGCAGTACAGGTTCTGATTATCGGTGTTTCTTTCAATTCAAGAAAGCAACCTAATGGGGAAGCTTACGATCCCATGAAGACCCCGAGGCAATAAATCATAATCCTTCTTGACATAATTGCATAATGCCATATAGAATGTTATATCATGACAGAATATTATGAGCGCGATATTGCCTCCGCTGTTTCGGCTGCGTTGCATGATATGCCGGTTACGGTAATCACCGGAATGAGGCAGACAGGGAAGAGCACTTTTCTGCAGAATAATCGCGGGCTTAAAAACAGAAGATACGTCAGTCTCGACGACTTTGCCCAGCTTGAAGCCGCCAAGTCTGATCCTGACGGGTTTGTTCGGTCCGATGAGCCGATGACAATAGATGAAGTGCAGAAATGCCCGGAGCTATTGACTTCAATAAAAAGGTTAGTAGATAAAAAAAGAAGACCCGGACAGCTTTTGCTGTCAGGTTCCGCCAACCTTGCAATGCTGAAGGGTGTATCAGAGAGTCTTGCCGGGCGCGCCGTGTATTTCACTCTGCATCCTTTCTCCAGAAGGGAGATAGCCGGAGCTGCCGGAGAAACCCCATTCCTGAAAAAGTTCTTCGCAAAGCAGGAGTTGTCTATAACCGGGACGCAGGACACGATCAAAACAGAGGATGTGCTGCAGGGCGGCATGCCGTCCGTCTGTCTCGGAGAGATCAAAAACAGGTCTCTCTGGTTTAAAGGGTTTGAACAGACTTACCTTGAAAGGGATGTAAGGGAATTGAGCCAGGTCGGAAATATCATATCGTTCAGGAACCTGCTGCATCTTACAGCAATGAGGACAGGCCAGCTTTTGAGCCCGAGCCAGCTCGGCAGGGACGCAAAACTCAATGCGGTCACCACTTCACGTTATCTTTCCCTTTTTGAGGCGTCATTTATAATCCGGAGGATAAGCCCTTATCTGAAGAACAAGGCAAGCAGGCTTATTAAATCACCGAAGTTGTACGTAAGCGATTCGGGACTCGTCTGCTATCTCTCAGGTGTAGAGAGCGGGGAGACGGGACTTTTAAAGGGGGCAATGTTCGAGACCTATGTGGCGCAGAACCTTTCCAATATAATAGATACACGGTGGTCTGAGGCAAGGATATTTTTCTGGCATGTACAAGGCAGGTATGAGGTGGATTTTGTCATAGAGGCAGACAATAGGTGCCTTGCCATAGAGGTGAAATCTGCGGCACGATGGAACGACAGGGACCTTATCGGTCTCAGGGCATTTCTCTCTGCCACGCCGCATTGTGTTGCGGCTGTGCTTGCATATAACGGCACTGAAATGGTCAAACTCGGCGATCGCCTCTGGGCAGTGCCTTTGGGGCTTCTGCTCTCATAAAAATTATGTTTACACAACTTTGGGCGGATTCCTGATCGCCTTTGCCCAGAACTTCGGCGTCTGGAAGATATCTTCCCAATGGCAGGCCGCCATCGCCTTTTTCGTCCTCCTTGTCTTCCTCCTCTTCAGGCCCTACGGCTTCTTCGGCAAGAAGATAAGAAAGGTTGAGATCTGATGGATGAACTTTCGGGGGCCGACGTTATATAATGAGAGCAGAAAGTAAGCATCATTAGACTGACAGGGGGTGAGATGTATGAAACTGAGAGTAGTGGTTGAGCCGGATGAGGATGTATATGTAGCATATTGCCCTGAATTGCCCGGTTGCGTAACGTACGGCAAGACAGAACAAGAGGCCAGAAAGAATATCATGGAGGCCGTGGAACTATATTTAAGGCCTTCAAGGGAAGCATAAGAGGGTCAATTCTTTCCTATTGACAAATGATCCTCAATCCTCTCCATCAGCACTCTTAATCCCTTGTCTTGCTTGAGTTTCTCCCGCAATCTCTTTCTTTCCTGGCTGACCGTGCTGTAGTCCACTCCAAGCATCTTCCCTATCTCCACTCCCGTCAACCCGCCTCGCGGATAAAGGACATCCATCGCAATCTGTCTGACGGAGCCTTTTTTCATCTTCATTTCCTTCATAGTCATTCCCGTAACTTTTTCCAGAGCACTTTCGATTTCCCTCCCTGTCCCGTATCTCCTGATCTCGATCCCTGTAGCAAGGTCACCTATATAGCAACTATGCCAATTCTTCAGTATTATTAAGTTCTATCCCATTTTTTATTGTCTCACATCATGACAAATAGTGGCAGGGATATTGAAAGTGTTCAGTTGGTATGTTTCCAACTGCTAACTATCTGTGGTGTGTATCCTCACCTCGACCGAGTGTTCCTGATGGTCGTCAACAAGGGTAATAGCCTTTTCATGTTGCTCAACGCCGTCGACTGTTACAATCTTCTCGCCATTTCCGGCGTGCGTTTGCAGGACAGTGATATGGTAGAGAGTTTCCCGGTATCGGTAGTGTACCTTGAACGTCTCCCAGTCCGAAGGTAGGCACGGTGCGAAACTCAGTTTATCTATTTCAAGCCGCAGCCCCAGAAGTGATTCTACGATAAGTCGGTACATCCATCCGGCAGATCCCGTGTACCATGTCCATCCACCGCGACCGGTGTAAGGAGGGAGCGCATAAACGTCAGCCGCGATGACATAAGGTTCTACCTTGTAGGTCTCAATGCCCTCTGGAGATTTCGCATGGTTTATCGGGTTGATCATCGCCAGCAGTTCCCACGCGCGTTTGTTGTCGCCTATCTGAGCGAACGCCATTGCCGTCCAGATTGCTGCATGAGTGTACTGTCCGCCATTTTCCCTGACGCCGGGAACGTACCCTTTTATATAGCCGGGATTCAAATTCGACTTGTCAAACGGTGGATCCAGGAGTTGGACCAGCGCATGCTCTCGGTGAACAAGGCGCCTATCCACCGCTTCCATTGCAATGCGCGAGCGCTCGATATCCCCGGCACCGGAGAGAATAGACCAGCTTTGCGCAATGGAATCAATCTGGCATTCGGGATTACTCGCCGATCCGAGCGGGGATCCGTCGTCGAAGTAAGCACGGCGATACCATTCACCGTCCCAACCATTTTGCTCGATGTTCCTCTGCAGCCGGGCCGCCTCCTTCTCACAGCGTTCGACAAAGGGTAAGTCTCCATGTATGCGTGCAATATCAGTGAACCGCATGAGCACTTCATAGAGGAAGAATCCCAACCATACACTTTCGCCTTTGCCGTGTTCGCCCACAACGTTCATGCCGTCGTTCCAATCACCCGATCCGATGAGCGGCAGGCCGTGTACGCCAAAGCTGATGCCTCTCAGGATAGCCCGCACACAGTGATCGTACAAACTGGCCGCTTGTGCAGACCTTTTGGGAAGATCGTAATACGAGTCTTCGTCTGTATTTATCGGTCGGCCCTCGATGAAGTAGACGGGTTCATCCAGCAATCCGGTGTCCCCGGTGCTAAGAACATAACGGCACGTAGCCAATGGCAACCAGAGGAAATCGTCCGAACAGTGCGTACGCACGCCGCGACCCGACGGAGGATGCCACCAATGCTGGACATCTCCCTCCTGGAACTGACGGGCAGCACAAAGGAGGAGGTGCTCGCGCACGAGAGTCGGCTCGGTGTGGATGAGCGCCATCACGTCCTGCAACTGATCACGGAAACCAAAGGCGCCCCCCGACTGGTAGTATCCGCTGCGCGCCCAAAGGCGGCACGCTATAGTTTGGTATAAGAGCCAGCCGTTGGTCAGGACATTGACAGACTGATCGGGTGTTTCGACATTCACTGCGCCGAGCGTGTGATTCCAGTACTGCCAGACCGTTTCAAGTGCACTGCGCGCAGCAGCAGATCCACGAAAGCGTCGCAGCAGGTTGCTGGCGTCGTTGGCATCTTGCCCTGCGCCGAGCCTGAAGATAATCTCACGCTCTTGTCCGTCGGCTAACTCGAATGGTACCTGGATAGCAGCGCAGGGATCCAAAGCGGCCCCTACCTTCCCGGAAAGCCGAGATCGCCTCATCGCGGCCGGACTCCGAAGCGTGCCGTTACGTCCAAGGAATTCAGTCCTGTCGCCGCTTAAGCTCCGGTTCATATCGTCTACATCGAAGAAAGCGATCCGATCGCGAAACTCCGTGTTATATGGGTTGCGTGCGAAGAGCGCGCCGCTATTCGGGTCAATTTCGGTGATCACGTGCATGGCCGATTTCGGTCGCAGGTCTCCAAGTACCCATTCAGCGTATCCGGTAGCGGAGAGTCGGCGTGATCGCCCCGACTCGTTTCGTACTTTGAGCACCGTGAACTTGATCGGTGCGTCCAGGGCCACGTAAACCCATACCTCTGAGTGGATGCCGCGCTCCGTGTGCTCGAAGACGCTGTAGCCAAATCCGTGCCGGGTGACGTAAGGCGTCACTCCGCGGCTGGGCAGCGGCGTGGGAGACCAAAAGTGGCCGCGCTCTTCGTCACGGATGTAAAACGCCTCTCCGTTCGAATCGCTCACGGGATCGTTCCCCCAGGGAGTGAGGCGGAACTCATGGGCATTTTCGCTCCAGGTATAGGCAAGCCCGCTTTCTGAAATGACGGACCCAAAGTGCGGGTTTGCCAGCACATTCACCCACGGCGCCGGCGTCACCTGGCCGTGCGCAGTCGTAATGACGTACTCACGCCCATCCGGGGTGAATCCGCCCAGCCCATTAAAAAACTTCAGGTCGTGGCGAGGCAACGCAGCGACCGCCAGGGGTTCAGAGACGATGGGTTCGGGTCGGTGTAAGGAGCGGTACTGGTACTTCCACAAAACTGCGACGGTTGATCTGGTCCGATAGCGCCCCCCGTCTATCGGTGATGATAGCGCGGGCGACCGTTTGGATTAGGATTCGGTCCTCCTCCGATATCTGATCCGCAGGTCTTACGAAGATGCCGCCGGGTCGATCGGTCACATTGGCTTCGATGCCTGCTGCAATGAGTCCCATGATCTGGTCGTGAAGAAGTTGCCGGTAACCAGCGTGATCTTCGTTCCAGATCATCAGGTCCACCGCCAGTCCTTTCAAGCGCCAGTAGGCGTGGGCCTGCACGAGTTGTCGCACCAGGTCGATATTGGCCGGATCTTCAATCTGCAGCAGCACGATCGGTAAATCACCGGATATAGCATAGCCCCATAAACCGGATTGCCCTCGGCGGTTCTTGACGAGGACTCCAGGTTCAGCACGCAGAGAGGAATTGGCAAAGATCACAGAACTGGCGAGGTGTCCGTAGAGTTGCGCGTCTGCGTCAGTTGCGTTGATCTGCCGCAGAAGTACCTGGCTGTGTGTCCATGCCAGGTCAAAGACGCGGTCCGCGAGTCGTCGATCCTGGTATTTCTCGACAAGGCTCAGACAGCCGTCGCGGGTTTCCCCGATGCCGGAGACAATATTTATCGTTACCGATTCTTCCGGATCAAGTGTTATTCGATAACGAACAGCAACAATCGGGTCGAGCACCGAGCCCTCACTACCCGAGAGCGCCCCAGTAAAAAAATCAGCTGCCCCGCTCATAGCTTGCGGGTTTTCAACGGTGTTTCCGCGGCCGATGAACTGCATGCGATCGGTCTCATAGGAGACTTCTCCGGTCTCCGCCCCATGCACGACCATCATGTGAAACATCCAGGGCGCCTTCTCCTCGATGGAGCGGGGCCGGCGGGTGCATAGGATCGCCCGCTGCTTGCGGATGATCTCGGTCTGAACAAAAAGATTACTGAACGCCGGATGCAGTGCATCCGCAGCAGGAGGTGCAAGAACTACTTCCGCGTAACTCGTAATATCGATCGCTCTGCGCGTCCGGGAACGGTTGATGATGCGCACCCGGCGCAGCTCGATATCATCCTCGGGTGAAACAGCGATCTCAGAATGGGTATCGTAGTCGTGGTTCCGGCAGCGAAACTCGGCTCGCCCTTCCGAGAAAATCGCTTCATACTTCTCCGTCCGTTTGAGTGTTGGTTGATATGCGGTTGACCAGACTTCCCCGCTCGTCACGTCGCGGAGGTAACAGAACGTGCCCCAGTTGTCGCAGGTACTGTCTTCGCGCCAGCGGGTGACTGCAATGTCCTTCCAATGACTGTAACCCCCGCCCGCATTCGTGATCATCACGTGGTATCTGCCGTTCGACAACAACTGCACTTCCGGAACCGGCGTATCCGGGCTGCTGAAAACGCGCACCGGCGCTCTCTCCTCACTATCGGAAGCCACATGCAAGTCGTAGAGTTCGGCGGTGTGCGAATAGAAAGCCGTGGCCTTTGGGATTCGCTCCTGGAGCAACAATATGGTCGCCTGGAACAAGGGATTCGACTCGAATCTCTTCTGCATTGGACGGTTTAGGAGTAGAGAGGCAAGAGAGAGGAAGCTCATTCCCTCGTGATGTGCCATAAAGGACCGGACCACCGCGGTCGATTGTCCGCGCGGCAGACGCGAAGGAGTGTAGTCAATCGCTTCATAGAAGCCATACTTCCCTTCAAATCCTTCGGCAGCGAGTCGTTGCAGATTCAGACAAGCCTCCCCGGGATCTATCATCAGCGCAAGCGCAGAGGCATAGGGTGCAATTACCAGATCCTCGGCGAGTCCCCGTTTGAGCCCTAAGCCGGGAACGCCAAACGCTCGATACTGGTAGTTAAGATGGACATCGATCGTGTTGTAGCCGGATTCCGAAATGCCCCAGGGCACTCCGCGCTTCTTTCCATATTCGATCTGCTTGGCCACAGCTGTCTTATATGTCTGGTCGAGCAGTGTGTGTTCGTACGTTGGCATTACCAATAATGGCATGAGGTACTCGAACATAGATCCGCTCCACGAAAGGAGAATCGGGTCTCCACCGACGGTAGTAAGCAGACGCCCAAGGGCAAACCAGCTCGACTGCGGCAGTTGTCCCTGCGCAATCGCCACAAAACTGCATAATCTCGCTTCTGAAGCCAGCAGATCGTAGTAACTGGAGTCTCGTCTGTGCTCACTGAGGTTGTACCCAATAGCCATGAGATGACTCGCTTTGTCGAACAGGAAGTCATACTCCATATGGCTGAGTTCACTTGCCTGCAATGCAAGGCGTTCGATAACCGCAATCCTTGTCCTGGCGCGATAACTCGCCTCCATTATAATCCGTCGAAACTCATTAAGCCACGCACGCTCCTCGGGCATCGCATTCAAGCTGAGCCGATGCTCGATTGCCGGCAGCAACTCCATCTCAAGTCTTGCCACTTCGTGCAGTGTTGGGATATTGCCAATACCGGGAAACTCGTGGAGTCTGTCCGAAGTTGCCGGCAGCATTATCCAGGGAGCGAGAAAGGTCAGCTCATCGATGGCATCCTGAAATTGCCCGGCGAAGGCGAGCGCCCACCACTTTGCCTTACTCTCGCGATCGGCATCATTGGAATCCAAGTTAGCGACTATTTCCGCAGTGGAAGTTGCAAGTTTATCAAGGAACAGCCATGCTGCTACAAGTGTGGCAGGAGGGTTATCGGATGCAGACTCCAGATCTTTCTGAAGTTCAACAAGTTTGACCGGTGCAGATCCTTCCATAGTATCCATGAGGACCTTTAATGTGTCGTTAAGCCCAACAAAAAAACGCGTTTCCAGGATTTTTTGATCGGGAAGTGCGAGCAACCCTGGCTGTAATGTCAGCAGATGGGCCGCAAGGTTCCCGCTGTCCACCGTTGAAATGTACATAGGTTGCAACGGTTTCAGAGACTGCGTGTTGTACCAGTTGAAGAAGTGGCCCCGGTGTCGTTCCAGTGTTTCCATCGTCTTGAGTGCATTCGCAGTGCGCCCTATGAGCTTTCCGGCCGAAATGTAGCCGAAGTCATAGGCAGACAAATTCGCAAGCAGCGCAAGTCCCATGTTGGTTGGTGACGTGCTATGTGCGACCCCCTTAACGGGATGCTCCTGATAGTTATCAGGCGGCAACCAATGGTCTTCCGGGCCTACGAATGTCTCGAAAAACGCCCAGGTTTTCCGGGAAAGCTTCCTGAGAAAGATGGTTTGGTCATTCGTCAGTCTTGCTCTGCGGCGGGAGAGCGGACGGCTGATCCACCACGCAATAGCAGGTGAAGCAAACCAGAGACCCAGTATAGGCAAGGCTACAGCTAAAGCGGCCGGCCTTGAAAGCGTTAAATAAATCACCGCTACAAGGGTAAGAATAGGGGCAATCCACATCGTTCGATAGGAGGCGTAGAGACTCGCGTTATTACGATCCGGCTCACCCGACGGACTCCATTCAAGAAGTCGTTTGCGCGTGACCAGCATTCGCCAGAGCGTTCGCACAATCGCATCCAGACTGAAGAACACTTCGTAGGGGAGGCACACAAGCGTAAATGAAGACTGAACAAAGCGCCTGCCGGCGGAACGCACTGCAGCAGCGAGGTGCTGACCCATAAGCACATCTTTCGTCTTCTGAAGTATCTCCAGAATAGAGGTAATCAAAGAAGGAATCAGGATGATTCCGATGACCGACAAGGTCCAAAACCAGGGTGATGACAAGAATGTCCAACCGACCAACAACAGGAGTGTCAGGGCAGCAGGCACGAGACTGCGCCGAAGATTATCGATGAGCTTCCACCGGGACAGCCCCGAGAGCAAATTCTTCCGACACCGCCTGCCCTGGCTGTGCCTAAGACCAGGGAGACATGGCAGCAGCCACCGCACAAGCTGCCAATCACCGCGGATCCAACGATGACGGCGGGCCACATCTGCGCTGTAGCGGGAGGGATATTCTTCGTATAACTGCACATCGTTCAACAGTCCCGCCCGCGCATAGCATCCTTCCAGAAGATCGTGGCTCAGGATACGGTTCTCGGGGAAACGTCCGCTGAGCGCCAGGTCGAATGCATCGACATCATAGATGCCCTTGCCGATGAACGAGCCTTCATGGAACAGGTCCTGATAAACATCAGAAACAGCGCGCGTGTATGGATCGATGCCCGGCTCACTCCCGTACATTCGTGCATACCGCGACCGGTTTGTGCCCGGCAGGCTGACAGAAACTCGTGGCTGAAGGATACCATACCCCTCACAGACACGCTGCTTGTCTTCGTTGTATTGCGCACGATTCAGAGGATGCGCCATGGCTCCCACAAACTGCCACGCTGCATCGCGCGGTAGCTGCGTATCCGTGTCAAGGGTGATCACATACTTCACAGTTGATAAGACTGCAGTGTTACCAACAACAAGCGAGAAATGTTTCCCTGAGGCGCCGCGCAGAAACGAATTCAATTCCGCAAGCTTTCCTCTCTTACGCTCGTAACCCATCCAAACCCGCTCCTGAGGATTCCATCGGCGGGGTCGATGGAAAAGGAAGAAAGCATCGTCTTTTCCTCGCCTGTATTTTATATTCAGTTCTTCGATTTTTTGCCGGACTAGCCGCAACAGCGGTTCGTCTTCAGGAATCGTTTCCTCGTCCGCATCTCGAAAATCAGTCAACAGACCGAAGTGCAGGTTATCATCCCTGATTGGCCAGGAACCGGACTTCAAGCGCCTCGATCAGATTCTCGATGTTCTGAGTGCTTATGAGCATAGTCGGGACTACGGCTAGAGCACGCGATTCCGGCGGAATTCCTTTGGAGAAGTCCATTTTCGGCAATGGATGCGGGGACACCAGCAACGTAGCAAGCCAGTTCACCAGTGCTACCGCCAGGTGACTTGCGCAGAAAAGCGAGAGGGTCCCAACCAGCGCGAGTAACCAACCGTGCACCCCACCGTTATGAGCCTTTACCAGCAAGCCACCGGTGAAGATCACGGTTATCAGCATGATTGCGCCCAGATAGAAGAGCAGAGGGAACCGGCGGCCAATTCTCTGAAGTGCCTCAAGGGCGGAAAGGCGCACCTCCGCCGTTCGTTCGAGCTGTGGAACTCCCTTGTCGATCAGGTAGAAGCCGACATGTGCCGCTCGATCGTCACTGCCTTTCCCTGCTGCAGCCTCGTGCGCAAGTTGTATCGCTTTACGCGCCACCTCGCCTTCGGACAGCCGGCTGCTCTTCGCTATCTTCTCCACCACGTGACGGTAGCGGTCACGGGTCGAAAAATCCATCTTGCTGTAGACACCACCAGTGTCCTCTCGCAGAGTCTGTTCAACTATGCTCATCGTCTCGACGAACTCGCGCCAGTCCATCGTCCCAAGAAATCGGAGACTGGTGATGCTGTTGCTTATAGAAACCTGGTCGGCGGCCTGCTGCTGGTTCTCCGTCTGCACCAACTGTTCAATCGTCAGACTACACTCGGCAAGTTGCTGTTCAATCCAGGTGAGAGGCATTGCCAACGCGGGACTATGTCCCTGCAACCGGCGCGTAAATTCCGCAACAAACGAACTCACCATCGGCGGGTTTGAGCGCGCCATGTCCGCAATCGCTAAAATAAGGCTTTTCGGATCCTTTCCCGCGATATCTGTCATCTTATCCGCCCAATAGTCAGCGAGGTTTCGGTCTATTCTATCAGCGGCAATCCGGGTCCCAATGCGCCGGAGATTTTCGATCAGCGCCAGGCGCAACATGATGGGAATTGCCCACAATTCTCCCAACTTCAGGGAGGTGACCGTCTGGTAGGCTGTAACAAAACTGCTGAGACTTTCCGGGTCCACCCTTCCATCGCCGTGCGAGATCATCTCCAGCGCGATGTCATAGACGCGCGGAAGCCTGGCCGATTGACCATTCAGCAGTCGAGGCAGTTCCCGGCTGTACCCCTTTGGCAAGTGATTTCTGGCTGTCCGAATCTGCTCTTCAATAAGATAGAAGTTATCGAGCAGCCATTCCCCTGCCGGTGTAATACGGCGGGTTGCCTTAATAGCCTCCGTCAGCAGGTCGCGGACTCCAAGCAGCACGCTTTCATTCTCAGCCAGCCGCGTCAGAAGCCGGTCCCGTGCATGTCCCAGCCCCAACTTGTGCAAGCTTGCCAGGGTTTTACCATGCTGTTCCATCTGATCGCTGCTGAACAGTTCTGATCGCAGCGGTGGCTCTTTGTCAGCGCATTTTTGTGTCTGGCTTTTTCCGCGGAGCCACGTCCGAAAATGGAAAAGGTTTCCAAAAATGCTATTGCTTATCTTCAATTATGAGGTCTCCTTTTGAGAAACGAAGTCTCAGCAAATAGGATTGCAATCAGGGTAGTGGCTTTGGCTATCCCCTTTCGGTAGTCAGTGTTCATGTTTCTTGGTGAAGCGTCTATGATGGTATCATAAGCTTTGATACCATTGTGCTGTTCAGCGATCGAGAACAGGTTGGTGAGCCCGGCTCTTGTGTATCGTCAAACCGGAGGAGTAAATTTAATAATGTCGATCTGTACTATAAAGTATTATAGCAGACCGCTATCTTAAAGAATCTTGCACCTATAGGACTAATGCCTCTCTACGAAGAACAAACTGAAATAGAAACAGCATTTTTGTCTGAAGCTCTCTTATCAGGAATTAAACTGCACAAGAAATTGTATTCTTCTTGCGTTTGAATTCTGATTCCTGTTACGGGTTTTTTGGTTGTTGCTTATCCTGCTTCTTTTTTGCCTCTTGATCATGTTTTTTTATTTTCTGTTTCTGTACCTTGTTCTTATCCTTCTTGCCGCCTTTGTCTCCCATTGCATGTATCCTTTCTTGTTGTGTAGTCAACTTCTAGGCATGAGGCGCTCTCTTGTGTTGCCAGTTCTGGTTTTGCATATCTTGTTTACACTGAAGGCCAAGCAGTGATTATTTAGCTTCTGCATATCTCCAAAAATCTTATCATACTTGCTTGTTTTTTACAGTTTCTTTTTTACACGGATGAGATATGAAACACAAAGGATCCATGATGAAAAATGCAAAGTTCCTTAATAGAATCAAAAAAGAGATTTTTCCTGAAAATGTTTTATTCAGAGAATAGGCATGTGGGGAAAATAGCACAGGGAATTGAGGCTGGTTTAGATAAAACAGATCAGAAGAACGTTACAATGCGATCAAAGGATTTTCTTAAACGATCTGATACCGTAAGGAGCATACCCTTCAGGAGTTTGGCTCCCAATTCAGGATTTGTGGCGATCAGTTTATCAAGGCTTTCCTGAGTAATTATCGCGAGGGAGACATCTTCAAGTGCTACCGCGGTAACTTTCCTGAGACTGTCATCAAGGATGCATAATGCCCCCCTGCTATATTTGCCCATAATCACATTCATGCCCCCGAACTCCGCCTCTTTTTTTATTTCCACCTTTCCTGAAGCAATAATAGCTATATAATCGAAAGGGTCCTCTTTTTTCCAGAGAGACTCGCCTGCAGGGATATTCTTGCTTTCAAAAAAAGCGGACAAATTCTCGATATCTTCATCACTCAGAAAATTGAATACGCTCTTTTTCCCTTTCATAGAAATATAGAGGTCTTTCAATACGCCATTCATATTAAACCCACTCTCCGTCTTTCCATTTCTTCTTGCGTTTTTCAAGCATGACAAAAGCAAGCCATAGTTTTTCCATACTATCAAAATTATCAAAGTATGATGCATTGTCGCCCATTAAAACATTACTGAATGCTATGGCTAAATCCCAGGGCGTTGCATATTTTTCTATTACCATCTCCTGCAGCTGGTCTTGTCTTGGAAGCCAAACAGCCTTTATTGTTTTTAAGTAAGTCTTCTTCTTTTCAAGATCACTTACAATTGGCTGACATGGCGAAGTCAAGCCTAACGACATCGAGACAAAAAAGTCTCCAAAATCAGGTTTCCACTGCTTTTGCAATACTTTTGAACTTTCACACATTTTGATATAGTCAGACGATTGATCCATAAAACCTCCGGATTGTTAAATCAGTTACATAAAAATTCTGAGGCCTACGTACATCCTTTTTTCAATAGTAATCTTAAATACTCAATAAGTCTTATATATTGGCATAGTTAACATGCGAAGCTCAAAAGATCTATCGGCAAAATAAAAATATCTTCACTTTCTTCAGGCTTGCAAGTGCTATAGAGAGTCTGAAAACAAGCGTTTCTCACTTCCTTGCATTTCAATCAGCAGCTTTTTGAATGGATTCCCCAGCGCTTTCGACATCCTTTCCTACTCCATGAAGCGTGTGACAACCAGTCAAAACTATTAAATAAATAACGGTTAAAACTGCTAAAACTAATTTTCTCAACATATCACAACTCCTTTCCTTGTCATTGACAATATAATAACATTCACCCACGGGTAAACACCGTGGAACGCTACTGTGCATTAGATGTAATGCAAAAGGGCACTAATTTTATTTACAGTATCCTATATAATCACCATGCTTTAAATGTGCTTTCACCGCTGAGTCATCAACATGGATAGTTTTCCCTTTATGGCATATAGCAACTTTGTCACTGGATTTAGGAACTCTGTCAATAACACACCCTAAACATGAAATCATTATAAGAGAGACAATCGTTTTCATGAATAAATTCATTGAAGCCTCCTTAACGTATGTCGTAAATGTTTCTTATCTTTAGAACGCTACTCCATTGTAGCAAATTTTATAGGTGTTTATTACTGTCGAGAATCAACAGCATTGAGAAATATCAGGTGTGAGGACTCATATGTGAATTCGCACTTTCGGATAATGTGATCTCGGGTGCGTGCTATAGGGAGAAAGAGAGACAGGTCTTAAACCACTCAAAAGACTTCTTTCTCTCAGGAATAAATACTTTCACACATTCCGATAAATCGGGATTAGCACTCTGTGCAAGACACCTTGCCGGTGCTTATTTTACAGGATTAAGTATCTATCATCATGGCAGACGCCCAAAGCGTTTCTGTATAGTCATCCTATTTTTTTGAAGTGTGTGCTTTTCGTGTGCAATCAAAAATAAAGAACGCCGATGCCACCCCATTGCCCCCAGCCACGGTCATCTTCCTTATCGATAAATTCTCTCCATCTGAAGTGGCCTTTGATTTCGTTCCAGAACCGGTCTACTTTGCATGCCCGGACCTTGGGATGGAAAAGAATATCATGGAGGACGATAAGTCCTCTCCGTTTTACAAGAGGGGAATACAACATGAAATCCCGCCTGACCCCGCTATATCGGTGGTCTCCGTCAAGAAAGAGAAGATCAATTTTATGGTCCCCTAATATTTTCTTTATCTTCTCTTTCGTTGCTGTTTTGTGAGAATCCTCTCTCAGGAAATACATTTTCTGAGCTTTCTTCCCGTATGCTCTGAATTTTTTTATGTCGTTTCGGGTATACCCTCCTCCAAAAGGTCCTCCGGGCAGATCAATACTGACTATCACTGCGTCAGGCCGGGCAATTCGGCACCAGGCGTAGAGCGTTCCTCCACCGGCGGTTCCTATTTCAACGATTGTCCTTAATGCCCTTCTTTTTAGAAGACTGATCAACGGGGACAATTCGGTTATTTTCTGAATCGCGCCTTTCCTCTCGATTGTGATCTTCGCAATTTTCCGGGAATTCATGAATACTATGGGTCCGGCAGCGAGGTGGTGAGATAGTACAGTAAGCTTCTCAATGCTTCTTTCTCGCTGCGAGCTTGTTCAGGGCATTGATATACGCCTTTGCAGCTGCAACGATAATATCGGTATCGGCGCCATGACCGCGGACTGACCGGTCGTCTTCTTCGAGAGAGACCATCACCTCTCCGAGCGCATCCGTCCCGCCGGTTATTGCCTTGATCTCGAATTTCAGAAGACTGCTCTTTGTCTCTGTTATCGCAGCAATGGCCCTGTAGGTTGCATCGACAGGACCGTCACCCTGCTCCATCCTGTGGACGATTTCGCCGCCCACTTTCAGTTTCACTGCTGCAGTCGGTTTCTGGTTAATCCCGCAGATCATGGAGAGATCAACGAGGCTGTATGTTTCAGGGACCTGAACCATCCCGGCGGTAATCAGCGCCTCTATGTCCTCATCGAAAATTTCCTTTTTCTGATCGGCAATCCTTTTGAACCGCTCGAATGTCTCGTTCACCTCTTCATCAGAGAGCTCATATCCGAGGTCCTTCAGCTTCGTTTTGAAGGCATGACGTCCGGAATGCTTTCCGAGAACAAGCTTTGCGGAATAAAGGCCGATGCTTTCCGGCCTGATAATCTCATAGGTCGATTTTTCTTTCAGGAGCCCGTCCTGGTGGATGCCGGACTCGTGGGCAAAGGCATTTGCACCGACAATCGCCTTGTTCGGCTGTACAGACATCCCGGTTATTTTTGTGACAAGCCTGCTGCTCCTCATGATCTCTTCGGTATTGATCCCGGTATCGGCATCGAAAAGGTCGCGCCGGGTACGCAAAGCCATAACGACCTCTTCCATGGAGCAGTTCCCCGCGCGTTCGCCGATGCCGTTGATCGTACACTCGATCTGTCCCGCACCGTTCAGAACCGCTGCAAGCGAATTTGATGTGGCAAGCCCCAGGTCATTATGACAGTGGACGGAGATGACCGCCCGGTCGATGTTCTTTACCTTCTCATGCAGAGCCTTTATCATCGTCCCGAATTCGGAAGGGATGGTGTATCCGACGGTATCCGGAATATTCACGGTGGAAGCGCCCGCGTCGATGACTGCCTCAACCACCTCGCAGAGGTAATTGATATCGGTGCGGGTTGCATCCATCGGAGAAAATTCCACGTCGTCGACAAGACTCCGCGCAAGTTTCACCATATTCACCGAACGCTTCAGTGCTTCTTCCCTGCTCACACGGAACTGGTATTTCAGATGGATATCGGAAGTCGAATGAAAGGTATGAATCCGTTTTCTGGGGGCATCTTTCAGCGCCTCCCATGCGCTTCTGATATCTTCCTCTTTTGCCCTGGCGAGGCTGCAGATTATGGGGCCTTCCACCTCGTTGCCGACCGTCTTTACCGCTTCAAAGTCTCCGGGCGAACTGTAGGCGAATCCCGCCTCGATCACATCAACTCCAAGCTTTGCAAGCTGTCTGGCCAGCGCGAGTTTTTCCTGGACGTTCATGGACGCACCGGGTGACTGCTCACCGTCGCGGAGAGTTGTATCAAATATCTTTATCTGTCTCATTGTGTTTTACCTGCCTTCTGTGCCCGTCTCTTTTTTTTCGCGAAGAGAACGATATTCTCAATTATACCGCTTACCAGGTAGAGCATTGCAAATACAAACAGCGCAATCTCCGGGTGCATGATGATAACGACGAGTACTACCACAAACAGAACGAGGATCCAGAAAGGTTTCCTCCTGCGGAAATCGAGTTCTTTTGCGCCATGGAATCTGAGGGTGCTGACCATGAGGACGGCGAGAGAAAAGACAAAGAAGAGAATGAAATAGTTCTTCGCAGGGACCCTTGTCCACATCTCGGTATAAAAGATTACGAGTGTTGCTAAAAGAGAAGCGGCGCCCGGAATGGGCATGCCGGTAAATGCCTTTGATTCTGTCGAGCCCATCTGAACATTGTATCTCGCAAGCCTCAATGCGCCGCAGGCAACAAAGAGAAACGCGGCTGCCCAGCCCACTCTTCCGAAGGGAACAAGCGCCCATGTGTAGAGCATGACCGCAGGCGCGACGCCGAAAGACACCAGGTCCGAGAGGGAGTCCAGTTCTATGCCGAACTTGGTGGTGCTGTGCGTGAGCCTCGCAACCCAGCCATCGAGGCCGTCGAAAATATTCGCCAGCAGGATCGCCCATGCGGCATGGAGATAGAGGCCCTTGATCGATGCGAGTATTGAATAGAAGCCGAGGAACATCCCGCAGAGCGTCAGCGTATTCGGTAATATATAGATGCCTTTCCGCATTAAGAAAGAACACCTTTTTTGAAAGCCTCGATCCCGATACGCTCTACGAACCGTGGCACGCGTTCCCTCGGTTTGGAATTCTTTGCATAGTAGTCAATACATTTTTTTATAAGTGCAAGCGCCTGGTCGTCAGTGAGTTTTTCGGCAATCAGATCGCCTATACGCGGTCTTCCCCCTGAATTTCCTCCCACAATGATTTTCCAGCCGTCCGGCTCTGCGATAGCGCCGATATCCCTCAGGTAACTCTCCGCGCAGCAGAGCCTGCAGCCGGAGACCCCGATCTTGGTCTTGGCGGGAATAACATCCTGTTTGCCCACGTATCCCTGTTCGACTTTTGCGGCAAGACCGATGGAATCGCCCTGGCCGAATTTGCAGGTCAAGGTCCCGGGGCACGCCTGTACATAGTGGACACAGAGCCCCTCAGCAGGCCCGACATCCATTGCGAGGTCATTCCACGCCTTTTCCACATCCTCCGGATTCAGCCCGACGAGCGCAATGCGCTGTCCTGAGGTAATTTTGATGATACGGACCTTATATTTCCGTGAAACCTTCGCGAGAGCTTCCAGGATTTCTGGGGTCAATACTCCCATCGGAATCCTCGGCACTATGGCATACGTCTTTTTATCTCTCTGTAAAATGGCTCCTCTCGGTTCTTCAGCCATAACAATATTCCTCCTTACTCTCTGTCTTTTTTATTATGAATTGATACGTTGCTCAGATTATTGTCATTATAACCGATTTGCGACATTCTCTCCCGACAGGTGCAAAATGCCCGTTATTTATTCTGCCTTGCAATCACGGTCTCTCCGGCCTTCACCTTATCTCCGGGCTTCACCATGATTTTTGCATCCTTCGGCAGATAGACATCCAGACGTGAACTGAATTTTATCATTCCATAGCGCTCGCCCCGTTTTAGCGTATCTCCGGGTTTCACCCTGCAGACAGCCCTTCTCGCGATAAACCCCGCAACCTGCCTTACCAGCACCTTTCCCTGCTTGCCGTCGAGAACCATGTCGATATGTTCGTTCTTCATTGACGCGTCATCTTTATACGCAGCCAGGAATTTCCCGGCTTTATGTTGCACCGCAATCACCTGTCCGTCACAGGGCGCACGGTTGACATGAACGTTCAGGGGGGACATGAAGATGCTTATCTCCTTTACATCGGAATCGAGATACTCCTGCTCATAGACATCTTTGATGAGGATGACTTTTCCGTCTGCAGGAGCGACAAACAGCCCTTCCCCCTGAGGCGTCACCCGCTCCGGATCTCTGAAGAAATAGGGCATGAACAACGTGATGAGAAGAGAAACGCAGGTGATGAACACCAGGAGAGAGGAGACGAACTGATGCGTCCCCGATCTCCAGATCCAGTAGAGGAGAAAAGCAAGTGCGACTGTAACGAAGAGGGACCCCAGGATAAAGGGATACCCTTCATGGGCGAATTTACTCAGCAATGGCATTCACTCTTCATTCGATTCGCGGGGCAGATACCAGGGTATTTCAGCGTGTCCGCCCCACGTGTTCCAGACATTCAGGGTTACTTACGCCTTTGACTTGTCTACGAGTTTGCCTTTCTTGAGCCACGGCATCATTGCCCTGAGTTTCGCGCCGACGTCTTCGATATTATGCCCCTCGCCTTCTTTTGTAAGGGCGTTGAAAACCGGTTTATTTGCCCTGCATTCGAGAATCCATTCCTTCGCAAATTCACCGGACTGTATTTCCCGGAGGATTTTCTTCATCTCCTGTTTTGTTTCGTCTGTGATAATCCGCGGCCCCCGCGAGAGGTCTCCGTACTGTGCGGTATTGCTTATAGAATACCTCATGTTGGAAATCCCGCCTTCGTGAATGAGGTCGACAATGAGTTTCACCTCATGGAGACATTCAAAGTAAGCCATTTCAGGCGAGTATCCCGCTTCGACAAGTGTCTCGTACCCGGCGGTGATAAGCGCGGTGAGCCCGCCGCAGAGCACAACCTGCTCCCCGAACAGGTCTGTTTCAGTCTCTTCCCGGAAGGTCGTTTCAATGACACCGGCACGCCCGCCGCCGATCGCCGAGGCATATGCGAGCGCGACTTTTTTCGTAGTTTTAGAGGGGTCCTGATAGATAGCGATAAGGCAGGGGACCCCGCTTCCTTTTGTATACTCTGACCGCACAAGGTGGCCGGGACCTTTCGGCGCTGCCATGAAGACATTCACATGCGCCGGGGGGACGATCTGCCCGAAGTGGATATTGAACCCGTGCGCGAAACCGAGGTAAACACCTTTCTTGATATTCGGCGCAATTTCAGCCTTGTAGATATCGGCCATATATTCATCGGGGACAAGCATCATGATCACGTCAGCCTTTTTGGCGGCCTCTCCTGCGGTATACACTTTGAACCCCGCCTTCTCCGCCTTTTCCCAGCCCGGTCCGCCTTTTCTGACGCCGATGATCACATCGACCCCGCTCTCTTTCAGGTTGTTCGCATGCGCATGCCCCTGGCTGCCGTATCCGATTACCGCCACCTTCCTGCCTTTGAGAACTTTCCTGTCAGCGTCTTTATCATAGTAGATCTTTACCATCATTCCCTCCGTAAATAGTCTGAATTAAGTTATGCGTATTATATTACAACCTTATAGATTTTTTCTAATTTGTTGCATGTATGAAGTTTTAAAGGTCTGTGTAAAATTATCGGGAGAGTATAGTTTAAAGAAGTTAAGAATAGAGTTTAGTGCTACCTAAACTCCTGGCGGATTTTCCTTGAAGAGCACCCTTTTGAATAGGAACTCTTTACATCTGATATTTTCGATATCGTATATTTCCTGTTCAAACAAACATGCCCGAATGCTTTTTTGAACAATCACGACTACCTTTCGAAACAAATAGGCAAAATGACTTCATCAAGTCCGCGAATGGTAAAGTTGTTTTAGTTTGAATGTTTCATTCGAAATATCTTGATTCTTGGGAATAATAAAAACAATATAAAGCAACCTGCCAAGTTATGTAAAACCTATTCTACCCTCATTCGAGTTTCAGAGGCATTAGAATGAACTGAAGTATAATTATGCCTCACCTCGCCTCGCTCAATCCGATTACAGCGCTGTGATATAATTAGCAGGACCAAACTAAATCTGCGTAATATCAGGAGGAATGTAATGGGTCTCCGATTTGAGGTTGAGCCTTTGCGAGGGTTTTTTCTTTATGGAATTCTGTGTCTAACGATATTGGTCATGATTCCCGTGGTTGTTCTGCCATCGACGTCTTGCGCGCAGACAGACGGATACAATCCAGCGGGAAATGTCAGTAAACTTCTCCTTCTCCGCAAGCACTGTCTACCAGTTTAATGCGCCTGTTGATGGTGGTGGAAAGTTGAATGTTGCGCGCTACAACTCTGCGTTAGACATGTCGGGAAGGGTGAGCAAAGACCTTCGACTCGGCCTCGGCCTTGCCTATGAGTATGATGAATACGATTTCTCAGGCCTTACCAAATTCCCTGTTGCACGACCATGGTCAGGGGTCAATCGCTTTGGTATCAGTTTCCCAGTTAACTATTCCTTCACAGACAATTGGAGGCTCTTCGTGAGCCCCTCTATCCAGTGGTCCGGAGAATCGGGCGCAGAATGGGACGACGCGCTTTCCTATGGCGCTGTGACGGGCATTTCCTATAAAATCCGTCCTAACGCTGTAATCGGCCTCGGCGCGGGTGTTTACTCGAACATCGAGAAGACCACTGTGTTTCCCTATCTCACTGTCAACTGGCAGGTGACCGAACGCCTCCGCATCGTCAATCCCTTCCGCACAAGCCCTGCTGGCCCTGCGGGCCTCGAACTTGCCTACGCCATCGACAAATACTGGGAAACCGGGCTCGGCGCTGCATACCGATCCTATCGCTTCCGCCTTGAGGAGGATGGCCCGATCCCGAATGGCATTGGAGAGTATAAGACCGTTCCGGTCTTCGCCCGTATTTCCTACAAGTTCATGCCCCAGATACGGATCGATGTGTATGGGGGTGCGACTTTTGTCAACAAGATATATATCGAGGACCGGGATGGCGATGAGCTTTTCAGGACTAAGACCGATATCTCACCGCTTATCGGTCTAACCTTCATGGCCAGATTTTAACAGCTGACATGAGGGATCGCACTCTGAATTGTATCTTCAGGACAAGCTGATATGGCTTTCTCCGCCTCCAATTAATGGGAGTATCTTTTCAACTGTAAAATATACCAAAAACTTTGGGCCCTTCTGCTTGTCCTCTTCAGGGGTTAAGTTACGTCTGGTCATTTTTGCTATTAAGGTTGAGTCAGTCTCTTCCTTTACCTTTTTCAAAAACAGCCTTACACCTCTGTGACCTGAGACATTCTCAATAAAAAGAAATGACGCATAGGGATTTGACTGCAGGTTAAGATGGGTCAGACGTTCTCTCATGACAAAAGCTAATGTCCCATCATCAAAAATATGTGGGATAGAGTAGATTGCCGCATCTACTTTACCTTCTGAATCAGCTGTGGATAAAACTCCTGTGCCATTTACGCTGTCAAAGTATTCTTTCAGTGTCATGTTTCTCCTATTGGTGGTCTGTTTTAATAAGCCTTGAGGTATCATAGTGGTTATCCTTTAAGCGAGAGAGAATCGCTTCATATAATTCTCCCTCCATCTCCCTGGTGCGGCTCAAAATCCAAAGGTATTCCCGGGTCGGATTTCCGATGACGGCGTATTCATAGTTTGTTCCCAAGTCAATTATCCAGTAGTCTCCTGCAAAAGGCCAGAAAAAAGATACCTTGAGCTTGGCATTTGTTTCTTTGTCAACTACCCATGCCTTACCTTTTGCAGACCTTATCTTGCCGCTGAATGACTTGTCATAGCATTCGTTGAGAACAGAGATCTTCCCATCATCTCTCAGAGTATACGTTGCCTTACTTCCCACGCAACCCTCCTGGAAACTGTGGGGATATCTTGCAATCTCATACCATACCCCTGTGTAGCGGTTTAAATCTACATAAGGAACAACTGGTAAGGGGGTAGATGTTTGTTTCGACATATTTACGCATCCTATCATATTCAGAAGTATTGAAGTTATGGTTAAAATACAGAACGCTCTTAACCCTAATTTAGAATTAAATTTATTCATTTCTCGCCTTTGTTCCATTAACAACCTTTTTTTTCGAATTTCTCTTTGCCTGTTAAGCGGCTTAAAGCAATCCCATCTTTTTTCTTCCTCGGGCAAAATAAAGTCAAGAATAAGTTTATATTAGCGCTTCATGTTTTCAGTTATGTCCATCCGCTATCATAATTATAGATCTTCATATATTGGGTTTATCTTGAAATCCATTCTGAAACAGCCTGAAATCTGGTAACATGAATACATCGGGTTATTTTTACGAATATCAGTTTAGTTTCAGCAGAATGGATGATTTCTTTAAGCTTAGGATGTTTCCGAATGAGTACCTGTGTCAATTCTGACCATTTCTCCCCTTTTCTTATAGGAAAGGCGTTTCCTAAAATAGTCAGGGATTCAGCACTCAAATAGTCTTTTTCTGTGTTCGATCGTGTATCAATAAGAAGGGAAACATGATTATTTTTGAGGATATTTTTATATTTCTGTGTTTTTCGGGGGGTAATAAATACAATCCCTTTCCTGTCAGGAGAAAGCGCAAAAGCGATCATAGAAGTATAAGGTTGTCCATCTGATTCGGTTGCGAGTACAGCATGAAGCTGGTCTTTATCCAAGGCATTTAACCTTTCGAATATGGGTGCGCTGCCTTTTTTTACTCTGTCAGGTATTGATTCCTCTGATTTTTTCACATTGCACCTTATAAGGATTGAACATTTTCAATATACTTGTTTATGTCAAATTTTGATTTACAGCCATTATAGCTCATATAGCGTATCTTTCCAAATACAGGCCGGCTATTCCATGCCCTGTCATGAACCCCTCCGATACTCCAGGCGATCCCTGCGTATCCGTTCGGGTCTCTGCCGTCAAGTTCATACCTGTCATTAAGATAGACTGCTATTTCCATCGCCTGTTCAGGAGATTCCGTCCACTCAAGGATCTTTTTTGCCTATGCATGAAATCGAACAGGGTGAAACATGTATATTCTTATTAGGCGACAAACACAGGAATTATGGTGCTGACAAGAGATATTCCGCGAAAACTGAGCCTTGAAACAGCTTGTAAAAGTTGACCGTATAGTTTTCAGTCCACCCTCTTCTCTCCTCACAAATCCCCTAAAAAATACCCTTGACATTTCCTGGTAATTTGATATAAAAATAATATTAGCACTCTCTATGCGAGAGTGCTAATTCAGCGGAATAACTTGCTTATTTCGTTGTTTCAACTTTTATTATAAGGAGGTGAGCCACTATGTTGTGGTCAGATATGGAAAGGTTTGGAAGGATTCTCGATCCTTGGCGTGAATTCGAACGCATGAGCCGTGCTTTCTCAAGGGGAACCTCACCGTCAGCGGTCGAATTCCCGGCAGTCAACATTTGGGTATCGGGCGATGATGCATTGGTCACCGCAGAGATACCGGGTGTTGATCCGGGTTCTATCGATATTTCCGTAATCGGCAATTCGCTGACTCTTCGCGGTTCGCGTCAGCCGGAATCCCTCAGGGAAGGAGAGGCTTACCACAGGAGAGAACGCTGGCAGGGTGAGTTTGCAAAAACAGTTGACCTCCCGTTTGCCATCGACGCCGGCAAGGTCGAGGCATCATTCAGCAGAGGGATTCTCCAGGTGAAACTCCCCCGGGCAGAAGCCGACAAACCGAAGAAAATCGCTGTCAAATCAGCCTAATTGCAAAGGAGGTGATTGCATATGCCGGATATGGCAAAAGATATACAGAAAAAGGAAGCGGAAAGTCCCGAAAGGGGTGAACGCACAAGGACACGGAGGGTGTACACACCTGCAGTGGACATTATTGAGAGGAAAAATGACATCATCGTCATCGCTGATATGCCCGGTGTCGATGAAAAGTCCGTTGATATAACCATCGAAAAGAATGTCCTCGCCCTCAACGGTGCAGTTGATACTCCGGTCCCTGAGAACCGGACCATCTATGGAAACGAGTATGGCATAGGAGATTATCAGCGGGTCTTCACTCTTACCGATGAAGTCGATAAGGAGAAAATTCAGGCGTCTGTGAAGAACGGGACTCTGAAAATCATTTTGCCGAAAGCCGAGGCCCTGAAAACACGGAAGATTACGGTGAAGGCTGAGGCATAAGAAAAACAGCAAGAAAAAAGGAGAGAATGCTATGTCAAAGAAGACTATTGTTCCAGTCCAGAAGCAGAGTGTCCCTGCAAGACGTGAGGAGTGGAACCCTTTCTCACTTCTCCGTCACGAAATGAACTCACTCTTTGATAACTTCTTCTGCGGTTTCGGAATTGAACCGTTCGAAACACGACTTGGCGCATTCAACCCGCGTATCGATGTAGCCGAGACCGGAAAGGATATCACGATTACTGCCGAACTTCCCGGCATGGAAGATAAGGACATCGATATCTCCCTTTCAAAAGATACGCTGACAATCAAGGGAGAAAAGAAGGAAGAGAAAGAAGAGAAAGGCAAAAGCTTCTACCGCATGGAGCGCTCCTACGGATCGTTCAGCCGGACCATCCCTCTTCCTACGGAAATCGATACGAACAAGGTCAAGGCCGATTTCAAGAAAGGCATCCTCACGGTAATGCTTCCGAAAACACCGCAGGCAATTAAAGAGACGAAGAAGATACAGGTCAAGGCTGAATAAGTGATGTAATTCAGGAATCCCCCCTTCCCTTCAGAGGGACCGGGGGGATTTCAAGATGACGATTCGGCGGATACAGTATTTCATGTTCAGTCTATCGACTCAAAATCCGGACTAAATTGATATGGCCCGGATTTTCGAATATTCGAACTAAACTCTCTGTTTCTATTCAAATCTTTCTTTGACTTGAATGTGAGTGAAGCATTAGAAATCGAGACCTCCGCTTCGTCTCCGGTCTCATCGAAGTTACCCGTTTATTTCGATTCAGAAACCGGGCCGTATCACTACCCCTGAACATTTTGAAACGCAACGGGTATAATCAGAAGAGCCATGCAGAATCGTTCTCCATTGACAGCTTTTATCGCAATGGGCTTCACCTCGATGCTCCTCCAGATAACAGTACTCAGGCTCCTCCTTTCCACTTTTTCGGGCAATGAACTTGACATAGGGATAACCCTCTCGTTCTGGCTCCTCTTTGTCGGCTTCGGAAGTTATGCAGGAACGAAAATAAGCGCTCGTGGCGCATTTGCGCTCTCCTTTCTCCTGGTAGCCGTCCTCATTTTACCGACCGCTTTCGCAATAAAAGCAATTAAAGCAGTCCTCGCGCTCGAACCCGGCGAAACCGTATCCTTTTCCTCTCTCATTGCCTCTACGGCAATGGTCCTTTTTCCGGTCTGCTTCTCTCTCGGGCTCCAGTTTCCCCTCGCAGTTTCATTTTCCGGAGAAAAACATGCTGCCGGAAAAATCTATGGGCTTGAAGCAGCCGGGGCATTGCTCGGGGGGATACTGTTCACCTTTATTCTCTCGTCAAGGATAGATGCCTTCAGTCTTTGCCTGGCGCTCTCGATACTTTCTGTCATCGTCGGGATATTCATCTCCAACAAAAAATATTTGATAATAGTAATTGCCGTCCCCTTGATCTTCTATACCGCATTTTACCGGTCTGCACACAGCCTGCCCTGGCAGGGCGTCAAGCTTTCACATACGGCGGAGTCGAAGTTCGGAGAGATCGCGGTGATAGAAATCGGTTCGCAGTCCAGTGTCTACCGCAACGGACAGCTCCTTTTCACCTATCCGGATGCGCAGAGCATTGAGCTGAAAACGCATCCGGCCATGTCTCTCCATCCTTCACCTTCACGGATACTCGTCATAGGCGGCTCCATAGCAATCATACGGGAACTCCTCAAATATCCTGTGGAGCACATTGATTTCGTCGAAACCGACCCGAAGATCATTCAGGTCTCGCAGGGGCTTCTCGACGCGGACGACCGGAGAGCCATACAAAATCCGAACGTCTCCCTCTTCGCTGAAGACGGCCGAAGCTTTATAAAAAGAAACGGAACCCGATCATACGATCTCATCATGCTCAACCTCCCTCCTCCTTCAACCGCAGGCATAAACAGGTTTTATACCGTTGAATCTTTCAACGAGATAAAGAGAGCGTTACAAAAAGAGGGTATACTTGTTGTCCAGACACCCTCTGCCGCCGGATACATCGGCAGGAGTATGCAGACAGCGAACGGGGCCGTCTATAACTCTCTCAAATCAGTGTTTCCTCATGTCGCAGTGACCTCACAGGAATACGGGTATCTCTTTGCTTCAGAGACTGCACTGGATACAGACGCAGGGAATCTTGAAACCCGGTTCAGAGACCGGGGAATCCCCACTACCTATTTCAGGGAATACCTGTTCCGTGATATCTTTTCACCGTTTGGCCTGGATTATGTCCGGCAGAGGCTCAGTGAGATATCTTTCGTAAACACCGATCTTCGCCCCTCTGCATATCTCTATAACCTCATGCTCTGGTCAGAAGTTCATGGCGGTGAAGCGCTCAGATATCTCCTCAGGATCAAACTGTCATACATGCTTTCTGCGGCAGCGCTCATGCTGTCCATCATGGCCATTCTTCTATTCGGGAGAAAAAAGAGGGTCGTATATTTTTCAGTATTTACCACCGGCTTCTCCGGAATGACATTTACCATAACGATCATCCTGACATTTCAGGCATTCTTCGGCTATATCTACGAGACGATAGGGATGCTGTCAGCAGCATTCATGGCCGGACTCTGGCTGGGGACCTTCCTCACCCGCCGGGTAAAAAATGCATTGAGCACGCTCCTGCTTCTCGAAACGCTTACCGTTCTTCTTGCAGTCTCATCCCTGCTTTTCTTCAAATCGGAGATCCTTTTCTCCCTGCTTATCTTTGCAGCAGGGGTCCTGACAGGAGGCCAGTTCAACACCGCCGGCCTCTCCCTTGCTGAAGCAGGAACTGGGGGGAAACTGTATGCGCTGGACCTTTGCGGTTCTTTCCTCGGAGCGTTCATCCCCGCGATCATAATGGTCCCTTTGTTCGGGGTCTTCTGGGCCCTCTTCTCAGTAGCGCTGATCAAGGCTTTTTCAGCAATAATGATCGCAAGCATACGAATCAGACCTGCGGCGTTATCATAGAGTTTTTTCCAAAAAACAATTGTTGCTTGCAATGAATAATCCGGCCGCAAACTAACAGAGAATTATCAGGTTAATAAGGAAAAAAATAAGGCAGGGTTCGAAATAACCCTGCCTTATTGAAAACTTCACAAATATTCTCTTTGTTTTTACTATTCTCTTATTTGCATGCAGCTTTCTTTTTGCAATCTTTGTCTTTGCAGTCTATTTTCCCATCGCCGTCATTATCGATTCCATCAGAACAATCTTCTGTAGAAAGCAAGGGCAGGTTAGGCTGGCACGCCGGATCGTTCGCACAGTCCGCGTCGTCGCAATCCACCGCGCTATCTCCATCGTTGTCAACCAGATCACTGCAGTTTTCTACGGGTACAAGCTGGCACGCCGGATCGTTCGCACAGTCCGCGTCGTCGCAATCCACCGCGCTATCTCCATCGTTGTCAACCAGATCACTGCAGTTTTCTACGGGTACAAGCTGGCACGCCGGATCGTTCGCACAGTCCGTGTCGTCGCAATCCACCGCGCTATCTCCATCGTTGTCAACCAGATCACTGCAGTTTTCTACGGGTACAGGCTGGCACGCTGGATCATTCACACAGTCCGCATCGTCGCAATCCACCGCGCTATCCCCATCGTTGTCAACCAGATCACTGCAGTTCGCTTCAATAGAAAGCGATATGCACCGTATAGAAATATAAGCCGGATCTGCATAAGTACCGTCTAAATACATACAGTTCGCCTGAAACCCATTATCCGCATCATCTACCGGGGTTCCCGCACTCACCAGGACTGCGCCTGACGGACATTCTGCATAGCCACTCAATACCATGCCCGCAGAAGAAGGATCACATGAACAACTCGGCACATTCTGGCAGGTTATAACATAAAAATTTGATGAGCCCCCCCCTCCGGCTCCCTCTGTATTGCTCCAGGAAACCGGCAATTCTGAAGGGTTGCAATCTTCAGGACCATTTACGATACGCAGTTGTCCGTTTGTTTTTTTATAACATCCGTAAATAGTATCCCCTATTTCCTGAGGAGCCTGCATTCCGTACTTATTTTTTTCTGCATTGCATGGGAACGCCGTGGCCATAAAAACCAGAGCGGCAAGTAGAGAAAATGTAATCTTCAGCGTCTTTTTCATTGCTTAGCCTCCTTACTGTTTCTGTTTGCGAACGTAAGTTGGCTGGTTGCGCCACTGGCTCCCCCACCAACCATGGCGCCCATGTGGGCAGGTGGGTTCTGCACCTCCTTCCCGTATCAGGTTCGGGTCCTCCCGCTTCCTTGCCACCTCCTTTCCTGATCCTGATCGGTACGGTCGTGTACAGCATACCCTTCATCAGAGACAAATTCTGTGATACAGATCACACGGGCAGAAAACCCGTTGCATGCAGATACCATTTCTTCAGGCTTTGCCGGTAAATCCGGGAGAAGTTAGATTTTCGCCGGCTTTTGAAAAAGCACTTTTCTGTCATTGCGAGCGAAGCGCGGCAATCTCGTCTTTTATAAAACCGATGGATTAGAGATTGTTTCGTATCCTGAAAGTGTTCGGGAATCCTCAAAATGACATACGAGCGGTTTTTCACATCCTGTTCATAATGAACCTACAGGTTCACATTTTTCACGGAGACTGGCTGTATGGAGAGCAGAAATTCTATAATACAGTATGGCCAGGTCAGTCCAATGTGAACTCTGCCCAAACGGATGTGTTATGGAGGAAGGCCAGCGGAGCAGGTGCAGGGCCAGGATGAACAAAGACGGCAGGCTTTACAGTCTTGTATACGGGAAACCCTGCGCCGTCCATGTCGATCCGATAGAGAAGAAACCGTTCTTCCATTTCCTTCCCGGAACCACCGCTTTTTCGATAGCCACTGCCGGTTGTGTCCTCAGCTGCAAGTTCTGCCAGAACTGGCAGATATCACAGGCAAGACCGGAGGATACGGATACCTATGACCTGCCTCCTGAGCAAGTCGTGAGCAATGCAATCCGCTTTCAATGCAGATCTGTGACCTATACGTACACAGAACCTACGGTTTTCTATGAGTATATGTATGACACTGCGATCATCGCAAGGGAGAAGAAGTTGAGAAACACCATGCACTCCTGCGGATATATCAGGGAAAAACCTCTCAGGACACTCTGCAGATATTTGGATGCAGCGGACATAGACCTGAAGGCGTTTTCGGAAGATTTCTACGAAAGGGTATGCGGCGGGAGGCTCAGGCCTGTTCTTGATTCCCTCATATTACTCAAGAAAGAAGGCGTTTGGATCGAGATAACCAACCTCGTGATACCAACGCTCAATGACAACATGCAAATGGTTAAGGAGATGTGCGTCTGGGTCGTCAGGAACCTTGGGCCCGATGTCCCGATTCATTTCTCACGGTTTCATCCGCATTACAAACTGACGAATCTCCCGCCAACACCTGTCGAGACACTCACCGCAGCGAGGGATACTGCACTTGAAGCAGGTCTGAAGTTTGTTTATATCGGCAATATCAGGCATGAAGCCGAAAGCACCTTCTGTCCGAAGTGCAGAAAACTGCTGATCGAACGGATCGGGTATTTTGTGAAACAGAATCTCCTGTCCGGCGGCAAGTGCACCTATTGCAGCACTCCTGTTCCGGGAGTATGGAGTTGAGTTTGACTGTATGAAATCTCTCATAGGTATACTTGGAGGTTCTGTATGATTACACGGAGAATATTTTTAAAATTTTTCTGTCTCGGAGCTATCTTCAGCCTTTTCAGCAGGAAGCTCAAGGCTGAGGTGAAGAAAGAAAGGGAACTCAAAGAGGCTATGTTCTGGAGAAGACTGGATTGAGCACACTGAAGACGGCAAGGATATTTGCATTACTGCTCGTCACTCTTCTCGTGACCCCCCTCGCCGCTGGTTGCGCAGAGCAGGTGAAAGAACCCTCAGTCGCCGGACAATTCTACCCTTCCGACAAGAAAGCCCTTGGGGAAATGGTAAACGGGTTCATCGGGAACGTGCCGCAGAACAAGGGTGAAGGGAAAATAATCGCCCTGATCTCGCCCCACGCAGGCTATGTATATTCAGGCCAGGTAGCTGCCTACGGATACAGGCAGATTCAGGGCCATGAGATAAAGAATATAATTTTACTGGGCGTCAGCCATCGTTCAGCTTTCAAGGGGGCTTCCGTATATACAAAAGGGAGGTTCAAGACCCCGCTCGGTGAAGTAAAGATCAACGAACCGCTCGCGCAGTCTTTCCTGAACGAAGCTGCAGAGGTAAAATATTTTCCTGAAGCGTTTGAGAAAGAACACTCACTCGAGGTCCAGTTGCCGTTTCTCCAGACCGTTCTGAAGGACTTCATGATAATTCCCATCCTTATCGGTTCTCCCACGCAACAGACATTCGATCATCTCATAGCAAGGATAGCGGAGACGTTTGATGAAAATACCCTGATTGTAGCCAGCACAGACCTTTCTCATTATCACGATTATCATAAGGCAATCGGGATGGACAGTAAAATCATATCGGCAGTCGAGAGACTCTCAGCAATTCGGGCCGGCCAGATCCTTCAGAACGGAGAGGCGGAAATGTGCGGCGCGTTCGCTGTCATCATTACAATGGAGGCGGCGAAGAGACTGGGAGCAACGCACGGGGTGCTGTTCCATTATGCAAACTCAGGGGATGTAACGGGCGGGAAGGATAAGGTGGTGGGGTATGCCTCTCTCGGTCTGTTCAGAAGCCCCTACACAGAAACTGAAAAAAAGGAACTCCTCTCTCTCGCAAAGAACGCTATTGCCGAGCACGTGACAAACGGAAAAACACCGGACAGAGAGATAGCAAATCCCAAGCTCAGGGCAGACGGCGCCGTGTTCGTGACTATCAAGGAAGAACGGTTCACTCAGGGGCTGCATCGGGAACATTCAGGCGGTTATGCCCCTTTACCAGTCGGTCATAAAAAATGCCGTTGCCGCATCTTCAAGCGATCCCAGATTCCCTCCATTGACACAGGAAGAGATGAAGGATATCGAGGTCGAGATATCGGTCCTTTCCCCCCTGAGCCCGTTACGGGACGTGAAAGACATTCAGGTCGGCAGACACGGCCTGGTCATCCGAAAAGGCATGCAGAGCGGCCTTCTACTCCCTCAGGTTGCCTCGGAATATGGATGGGACAGGGAGACTTTCCTTGACCAGCTCTGCGTCAAGGCCGGCCTTCCAAAAGGCTCCTGGCGGGATGCGGAACTTTATCGTTTTACCGCCGAAATCATCAAGTAAATTCTCCACCGGTTCTCAACACAGATTTCACAACAATAAATCAATAAAATCAATACGTTATAACTTTTCCGCTTTTCTTCTTGACATACACAATATATTGTGGTTAAATGTTCAGGATATTATTGTAAAACACAATCTATTGATAACGGCGCCTATGCAAAGGGGAATTTTTTAATGGAACCATGCAAGGGGTTCAAAAACTGGTTTGAATGCCTTTCATGCCCTCGTCTCTGTACAACATATTGCCCCCTGGAGGGTAAAAATGTCATCGAGGAGATGAGAAGGCATATCCATGGCATATCGGTCTCCGGAGCAGAGGAAAAAAGTCACTGAGCACCTGAACGCTCAAAACAGTACAAGGGGGAGTTATGGAAGCATTGAAAGGGCTGCATCTTTCACCGAACGCAGTAAAAGTTCTCGAAAAAAGATATCTGAAAAAGGACGAAGAGGGAAAGGTCGTCGAGACCCCTGAAGACCTCTTCAAGCGGGTCGCAAAAAGCGTAGCCGCTGCCGACCTGCAGTACGGAAAATCATTCGAAGAAGTGGGCTCCGTCGAGAGCGAATTCTATACAATGCTCACCTCTCTCAATTTTCTTCCGAACAGCCCCACCCTGATGAACGCAGGGAGAAGGCTCGGGCAGCTGAGCGCCTGTTTCGTTCTTCCGGTTGACGACTCGATGGAATCCATCTTCGATGCAGTGAAAAATACTGCGATAATCCATAAATCAGGCGGGGGAACAGGGTTCAGCTTCTCGCGGCTGAGACCGAACGGAGACATCGTCGGTTCAACCAAAGGCATATCTTCGGGCCCGGTATCCTTCATGACTGTCTTTGATACGGCCACCGAAGCCGTCAAACAGGGAGGCACCCGGAGGGGTGCAAACATGGGCATCCTGCGGGTCGATCACCCCGACATCCTGAGCTTTCATCACCTGCAAAGACGACAACAAGAAGTTCAATAACTTCAACATATCGGTGGCAATCACCGACCAGTTTATGCAGGCGGTCGAGGAAGACAAGACGTACGATCTTCTGAACCCCCGCACGAAAAAGGTGACTAATACGCTCAAGGCAAGAGACGTCTTCAGCCTGATCGTCGACCATGCATGGAAGAACGGCGAACCCGGCATCGTCTTTATCGACAGGGTGAACTGCTTCAAACCCAACGCCTCGTATCGGCAATATTGAATCGACCAATCCCTGCGGAGAGCAGCCCCTGCTGCCCTACGAGTCCTGCAACCTCGGCTCGATCAATCTTGCGAAAATGGTGAAAAAGACATTCATGCGCAAGTCCGAACAGGCATCCCCCTCCGGCGCAAATGCCGAAGTCTGCGAAGTCGACTGGGATAAATTAAAAGCCACTACCTGGAACGCGGTCCACTTCCTCGATAACGTGATAGAGGTCAACAAATACCCTCTGCCGAAGATCAAGGAGATGACCAGGGCAAACAGAAAAATAGGGCTCGGGGTCATGGGATGGGCGGACATGCTGATCGAGATGGGCGTCCCCTATAACTCCGAGAAAGCGATTCAGCTTGCGGCAGAAGTGATGGAATTCATTCAGCGCGAGGGCAAAAACGCATCTACCGCTTTGGCTGAAGAACGCGGTGTCTTCCAAAATTACGAGGGGAGCATCTATGACGGCAAGAGAAAGCTCAGGAACGCAACGGTAACAACCATAGCGCCAACAGGAACGCTTTCCATCATCGCCGGCTGTTCATCGGGTATCGAACCGTTGTTTGCCGTCAGTTTCGTGCGGACCGTGATGGAAGGCACGAAGCTCATTGAGATCAACCCTTACTTTGAAAAGGTTGCAAAGGAGCAGGGTTTCTGGAGCAGGGAACTCATGGAGAAGATCGCGGACAAAGGTTCTGTGCGTGATTTCGACGAGATACCCGATGAGGTGAAATCGGTCTTTGTCACCGCCCATGATATTACGCCGGAAGAACATATCGGAATGCAGGCTGCCTTCCAGAAATTCGTGGACAATGCCGTTTCCAAGACAGTGAACTTCCCTCACCGGGCAACCCCCAAAGACGTCGAAGAAGTCTATCGCCTTGCATACAAACTCGGCTGCAAAGGCGTGACGGTCTACCGGGACGGCTCACGGGAAGAGCAGGTGCTTACCAGAGGGAGAAAGAAAGACAAGAACGCCACAGATTCCTGGCAGAAGATCGTTCCGAGGAAGAGACCCGATATGATCAAAGGCGCCACCAGACTCCTGAAAACAGGGTGCGGACACCTCTATGTCACCATCAACTCAGACGAAGAAGGCCATCTGTTCGAACTCTTCACCTCAATGGGAAAGGCGGGCGGATGTGCGGCAAGCCAGTCCGAGGCCATCGGGAGGCTCGTCTCCCTTGCCTTCCGGTCGAACATCGAGCCTGACGAAGTGATCAATCAGCTCAAGGGGATTTCCTGCCACTCACCGACATGGCACGAGGGGGGAAGAATCCTGTCCTGTTCAGACGCAATCGCAAAGGCGCTCGAAAAATACAACACAAAAGGGAACGGCGGCAACGGCGACAGTCAAAAGGTGGTCATGCTTATGGGCGCCTGTCCCGAATGCGGCGGCGCCGTCGAACGGGAAAGCGGCTGCCTCGTCTGCCGCAACTGCGGGTTTACCAAATGCGGGTAAATCTCATTTCATGTGATCATAAAGACTAAATATCCCAATATTCAGTCCTCCATCACAAAAGACGGCTCGGAGATCCGTGAGTTGATGCATCCGGATGTCTTCCCGGGTCTGAAACAGAGCCTTGCAGAAGCGATAGTTCCGGTTGGAGGGGCAACGAAACTGCACAGGCACCTGAAGAGCGATGAAATCTATCACATTACCGGGGGACAGGGGATAATGTTTCTGGGAGACGAGAGAACCGATGTCACTGCCGGCGATACCATCTTTATCCCCGCCGGCACTCCCCATAAAATCCGGAACCCCGGCGACGTCCCCCTCAAAATCCTCTGCTTCTGCTGCCCTGCGTATTCACATGAGGATACGGAGTTACTACAATAAGTCCTTTCCCTTGTATTACTCCCTTGCTGCCTGTCATCTCCTGTATCACGATAAGCGTCGCAGTTGCGGGTATTGGTGTCCAAAGCAGATGATACCCGCAACTGCCCACTATACCAATTCGTATGCGAAAATTTCTTTCCTGAATTTGTGAGTCTTATTCCTGCTCCTTTACAGAAACCTCCTGTTTTTGTTCTTTCTCCTCCTTCGCTCCTTCAGCAACACTGTGCTTGAAGTTTCTTATGGCCTGTCCCATACCGCTTCCGATTTGTGGAAGTTTTGAAGCACCAAAGAGAATAACTACAATCACGAGTACAACCAAAAGTTCCTGCGTTCCTAACCCAAACATTTTGCCTCCTCATTCTTAGTGTCTTACAGAAAATGTAACCACGATGAAGCTGATTTGATATGCAGAGAAAGGCTTTACCGGGGAGGAGACCGGGAGAGAAGAGGGTTTCTGACTGTTGAAAAAAATTTATTTGAGGGACTCTGTACCGCTATGAAGGTTACCTGATCATAGCGCTGATACGGTATATCTGAATACTGGCATAAAAAATCAGGGATACCATTGTTATCAAAAGAATCGTTGTCAGCGCAGAAGGACTCCGCACTTATCAGGATTAATAAGGACAGAATAAATAAGAGAAAAATATGGCCGTTCTCACAGCCTTTCTTACGCAAGCTTTTCTGAAAATACATGAATGAACCTGTCTTATTCTTTATGCTAAACCAATGCAGGGCCAATTTGCAACTCATTGAGAACGGTTTTGGGAAGCGTGAACCAGAAGGTCGAACCGGCATCGCTATTGTTTCTGAACCCTATCGTCCCCCCGTGTGCTTCAACAATCTTTTTCGATATTGTCAAGCCCAGACCGGTACCCTTCTCGGTTGTTCCCTTACTCCGGTAAAAGGCTTCAAAAAGTCTATTCATGTCCTGAGCCTGAATACCCGGACCATTGTCCACGATCTCTGTTACGATATATTCCTTGTCGACCTTCAGCGTTATCTTCACGGTGGAATAGGGCTGCGAATAATTTATTGCATTAATGAGCAGGTTGCTTAGCACCTGACTGATCTTGTTGCGGTCAAAAGAAAACATCGGGATATCGGTTTCCCTGTGAATTGCGATACTGATGTTTTTCTGGTGCGCGATGATTGTGTTCAGGGCAACAATATCGGCGATAAATTTTACGTAATCATAGGTGCTCTTGTTCAGTTCCAAACGACCTGCTTCGATCTTCATCACATCAAGATACTCCTCAATCAATTTGAGCATATACACACTCTTCCTGTAGATGCTTTCGAGCAGCATAAGCTGATCCTGTGATAAATTCTTCCTGTTTTCATCGTCCCGAAGAGTAAAAGCGCTCATCTCGATCACTGAGAGCGGGTTTCTCAAATCATGGGCCACCATCCCGATAAAAAAGTTTTTCATCTTGTTTAATTCAATAAGCTCTTTTGTCTGCTCATCCCTGATCGCCATATCCTTCTGAAGCAGGCTCAGCACATAGCAGCAGACGAGGAGAAACACTAACCGAAACGCCGCCTCTCCGGATAAAATGAGAAAATTCACCTCCCCCATGCTCTTCCCGGATAAGAGGAGAACGCGAATCCCGAACCAGGAAAGGATACTCAGGAAAGAAACAATTACCCCTGCGCCTAAATTGATAAACCATGTGAGAAGAAGCACCGAAAAAAGATAAAATAACGTAAAACCATACTCAGTTCCCGTTATATAGTCCAGATAAGTGAGAAGAGTGAGGAAGATCAGTGAAGAGAGGACAAGCCAGAGGCTGCGGACCTGAGAGAGAAATTGATGTGCTGACCTAAAATATTTTTGGAATGGCATGTTTTGTCCGGATATTATGATAATGGTTTCGAGGCTCGAATGCAATACGGGTCGGGGCATTAAACATTTAAAGCGTAAAGTCTTATGGTATTCACAGGACAGTATTGATAATTGTTCGGACAGAACGTTCGCGTTCCCCTCTTCTGCGGTGACGGTTACCCCTGGTTTTTATTCTCTTCCAGTTTGGCCTTGAGTATCTCCCCGAGACTGCCGAAGCTCCCTGAAGATCCGTTGGAGTTTTGCAGGGTTTCCCTGTACTGGTTGTATTCGTCCTGTGCCGTCTTTTCGAGAACAGCCTTGCGGCTGAGGCGGACTTTATTTTCGGCAGTATCCACTTCGATCACGAGAACCTGCAACTCAGTGCCTGGCGCGAACATGCTCCGATGGTCTGTACCGGATGGTGTCCCCATCTCCTGGTTCGGAACCAGCCCTGTAAGGCCGTTGTTCATCTTCAGAAAAATCCCGTAGGGCATGACCTTTTCAACAATACCGTCGAGGAGTTCTCCTACAGCGGGAAGCATGACCTTCACAGGCTCAACCTTTGGCTGCATGGAGAGTGACAGCTTTCTGTTCTGCTGGTCCACTGAGAGAACATATACCTCTACCCATTGCCCTTCCCCGACAACTTCTTTGGGGTGGTTAATCCTTCTGCCTGCCCCAAGATTGGAAATGTGAACCAGACCCTCAATACCGGGTTCAAGACGGACAAAAGCTCCAAACGGGGCGAGACGGACAATAGAGCCGCTCACCCTGCTGTCTGCCGGATATTTTTCCGCAGCCGATGACCAGGGGTCAGGCTGCATCACTTTCATACTCAGGGTGATACGATTTTTCTCCCAGTCCAGAGAGATGATTCTCACCGTTACGGTCTGCCCGACGGAACATATGTCACCCGGGGTTACACTCCTGTCCCATGAGAGCTCGCTTGCGGGGATCAGTCCGTCGAGACCTCCCAGGTCAACAAATACCCCGAATTTCTGTATTGACTTCACTTCGGTAGTGACATCCATACCTACTGCGAGACTTTCCTTAAGTTTCTTTATCCTTTCCTCTTTTTCCTGTTCAAGGAGCACTCTCCTGGAGAGGACTATTTTTTTCCCCTCTTCCCTATACTCCAATATCATGAAGGGAAAGGTACGGCCCAAATATCCCTCTTCTTCATTTGCCCTTCTCATGTCAATATGGGAAAAGGGACAGAAACATCTCACTCCGCTCACTGATACCTCAAATCCCCCCTTGAGTTCCCGCTTTACTTCTCCGTTTACCGGGATCCCCGCTTCATGGGCGTCCCTGACGGAGTTCAATGTCACAGCCGAGTATCCGCCTATAAGAGTTGTCAGTTTCATGAGACCGTCCTGAACAGTCACAAAAAATGCCTCTATTTCATCTCCCTCACGGACACGGTAGGCGCCCTCCTCATCAATGAGTTCGGCCAGGTCTACGATCCCTTCACTCTTTCCTCCGAGATCAATGTAGACCAGGTCCCCGGATATGCTCACGACCTTTGCCCTTACTTTCTGCCCGGGAGTGAGTCTTTGGCCCATACTGCTCTTATCAAGCATGGCGGCGAAGTCTTCTTCCTGCGCTCCTGTTAACTCTTTTCTCCCGGTATCATGGGGATTATTCTCAATATTCTCAGTAAACATAATTTCTTACCTTTCAAGATAAAATTGATCTTTTCACTCTGCACTAATACTGGGAGTTCTCACCATCACTGCGCAGGGGAGGAAAAGTACAGCATTAAAGTTTAAAAGATTTGTGATTCTTAGTCAATGCAATGCGTGAAAAGACTTATGGGACGGGCTTTTTTCTCTTTGAACCTCACAAAGTTTTTTTCAGAGACTTAATAGGAGCGATCAGGACTGCACGGGTTCCGTGGCCGGGCTTTGACTCGACCCTGAACTGCCCGCCAAGATATTTTAACCGTTCATTAATAGTAAAAAGCCCAAACCCGCTGGTCCTGGTTGAATGAGGATCGATATGGGAAACGTCAAACCCGATACCATCATCTTTTACTTCGATCCGCACTCTTTTGTAATCTCTCTGCAGGGAGAGATAAATATTCCGTGCCTTTGCGTGCCGGGAGACATTGATCATCAATTCACGGGCTGCCTGATAGAGAAGGATAGTAGTTTCGTCATTCAAAGGCTTGGGTTTCTGATCGTCTTCAAAATGGAACACCAGGCCGAGTTGTTTCTGGAACTGATATCCCAGCCATTTCAGTGCAGACTCCAGCCCTTCCTGATAGAGCAGAGGCGTCCCGAGTTGAAAGGTCAGGGATTTCGTATACTCAATAGTCTGTTCGATAAGGTCGATGATCTCGTCCGTGGATTCTTTGGGATTATTGGTGAAAGCCGATTGTCTCAGCACATCCAGCTTATCTTTGCAGTACGACAACGTCTGGCCGATATAATCGTTCAGTTCTGTTGCGATACACCTCCGCTGCCGTTCCTCGACCAGGGACAATTCTGATGCGAGGGAGCGGAGTTGTTTCTGGTAGGAAAGGAGTTTTTCCTCTGCCTGTTTGCGGTCGGTTATGTCGGTGAAAATACCGATAGCACCGCTGAAGACACCTTCTTCATCATAGCGGGGACTTGGAGAAACAAGGGTATGCATTCTTGTCTTGTCTTTCCGGGTGAGCGTAATTTCATACTGAGTGTCGTCCCCTTTAAGCCGGGAAGCCCACTGTTTCGTTAAAATCTTCTGGTTTTCTTTATCCAGTAGTATTGATAACCCTTTTCCGACCAGTTCTTTCTGCGCATATCCCGTCATTGTGCAGAATTGCTCATTCACAAAAGTAATAACGCTCTCTTTGTCAACAACCGACAACCCTTCATTCATCGTCTCAATTAATGACCGGTAGTGCTTTTCACTCTGCCGCAGCGCTTCCCCAATCTTCTCGCGTTCCGCAATCTCTTCAGCCAGCTTTTCATTTAACCGCATCAATTCTGCGGTACGCTGCTCAACACGGTGCTCCAGCTCATCATGCGCCTTTCTGAGTGATTTTTCGGCCTTTTTTCTTTTGCTGATTTCTTTGGATATACTTTCGATCGTCTCGTTGGTAACATTCTTCAGGGATTCCAGAAGCTCGACCTGGGACTTCCCCTCTACCCTGGCCTGCAGGTCACCTGTTGAGACTTTGTGCAGGACATCAAAGTGCTCTGCGAGCGCTATCGCAAATTCATGTGACTGATCGACGATTTCACCGATTTCTTCAGCGGTCAGATTCACAATATGTTTCAATTTATGAATAAGCTCGATCTTCGATTTTTCAGGAACCCTTACCGTCGGATCACCGGAAGAAATCTTCCTGAGGGCTTCAAAGACTTCGGAGAGGCTGATAGCCAACTCCATGCTCATACTTTCAAGTTCCTCGTCCCTCTCGCCGATGATCCTGCTGTATTCTTTCAATTGCTGATTGATAACATTGAGCGTAGTTTTCATTGCAGAAACGTCTCTGTTTGCCTGAAACACTTCGCAATCGAGGCACATCTCGAGCTTCTCGATAAACTTCCCCTGGATGTCGTTCCTGCAGTGGGTGCCCGGAAAAAGCCAGCAGCGCAAGTCCTCAGACCGGTACGCCGGACATTCACTCTCATTGCACTGGAAAAATTCCCAGCATTCAATAATGCTTTTTTCTTCTTCCTTAGTAATTTTTTCCACAATCTGTTTCTTCATTTCCCGATATCCTTGTGCTTTTTCAATAAAAAAATGTTGATAAGTTTATACTCTCATTGTAGATTAATTCTATACTATTGTCTAATCGACCCGGCTTTTCTTTTTCCATCATTATTGAAGAACTGTGCTGAGAGAAATTCCGGCATGAGGACAAACGGGAATAACAATTTTGTGCTTGGAGGTGTGAGTATGAAACAGGGAATTGCTGGGGGAAACAGCATAAGAATCTTCCTGAGCATCGTCGCGTTGTGCATGCTGTACGCCTATCCGGTCTCGGCTGCCGAACAGGCTGACGAAGGTAAGAAGGTGCCTGTCACAAAATACTGGATGAGTGTTTCTACAATGAATCAGACCATCCCCGGCATGGCAGAAGCCATGTCAGGTATGGGAAAAATGCTTGGCGGCATGGGAGGCCAGGGGTTCGGACCACGGCGCGAACTGAAGCTTCAGTTAAATTCTCCATGGAAACTGCCTGCCGACCCTCTGGAAACTCACGATATCCCACCGGAGCAGAAGATGGGAAAAACCCTGCCGCTTATGATTCCGGAAGCGGAAAAGGTGACTGTACAACCGGAGGAAGGAACGCCGTCTGAGCACAAGTTCGAAAAACCGAAATTCCGTATGCTTATCTACTGGGGATGCAGCGATACCGTCCGGAGCGGTCAGCCGAAGGTTATCGACACGGAAAAGATGTCTCCTGAAGATTTTGGCAAGGCATTTTCCGGTGCGAGTCCTTCGCCTCAGTACCCGCCTTCACCGAGGTCGGGCTGGATTTATTCCGATTGGCCCAACAGGAAGAGCACCATCCAGGTCCCTCCGGACAGTTCATTGCAGGGAGAACATTTCGTTCACGGTAATTATGCGCCGGAGATTCGTTTCTCCATCAGAGAGAAACACGATTTCATGGCGCCTGTTGACTTTACTTCTGTGCAGGGAGGACTTGAAGACAGCATCCGGTTCCAGTGGCAGGGTATCCCTACAGCCATCGGCTATTTTGCACTCGCGACCGGCTACAACCAGCGGAATGGAGAGATGATTTTCTGGTCATCAAGTGAAATTCCGGACACTGCATTCAGTCTCATGGACTTCCTTACACCAGGGGACGTACAGAAATTCATCAGGGAAAAGGTCGTCATGCCTCCTTCAATTTCCGCCTGCTCTATACCCAAGGGGATATTCAAAGGTACCGAGGGTGGCATGCTCCAGTTCATCGCCTATGGAGACGAAATGAATGTCGTTTTCCCCCCAAAGCCGAAGGATCCTGATGAGCCATGGAACCCCATCTGGACTGCGAAAGTCAGGTTGAAATCAACGGGCATGCTGTTCCTCGGACAGATGGAGGGGATGAACCCTCCCCGTTCCAGGGACAGCCGGCAGGAGGAATACCGCGATGCACTGCCCGAGCAGCAGGAACCTGAAAGCGGTCAGGAACCTGATGATCCCGACACTATCAGAAAACTGAGGGGGATTCTTGGTTTTTAATACTCTCAAACAGCATTACCAGTCTCCCGGCGTCTGAACACACTCGTTCAACGCTATCCACTGAATGGAAACGCAGGGCATATTATCTCTGAGAAAGGGAAATATGCCCGATTCTTTTCATCGTTCTTGTAGTCTTATTCAATAAATTCCATGAGATACAGCCAGGCATATGTCTTGCTTCCTTTCCTGAATAAACCTTCCCGCCGCAGAGACGGCGGGGTATCTTAAAATCTCCCCTCCCTTGAGGGGAGGGGATGAAGGGGAGGGTGAAAACGGCTGATTAACCTCCCCCACCCTTACCCTCCCCCCTCAAGGGGGAGGAAAGTATTTGGGAGACGCATGAAAATATTTCTTTTCACCATAATTTCAATCTTGTTCCTCGGTGCATGCCAGTACCCCGCCGGGGAACAGAATCTGGAGACTACGACGATGAAAGACAATGCAGAACTCCGTATCGCCACATTTGCCGGCGGTTGCTTCTGGTGTGTGGAATCTGATTTTGAAAAACTGCCCGGTGTCGTAAAGGTGATATCGGGGTATACCGGAGGCCGCAAGGAAAATCCGACCTATGGAGAAGTATCATCCGGCGAAACAGGTCATTTAGAAGCTGTTCAGGTATTTTATGACCCGTCTCAGATCACTTATGAAGAACTCCTCGACTACTTCTGGCGTCATATTGACCCCACGGACCCCGGCGGCCAGTTTGTAGACAGAGGGCGGCAATATCGCAGTGCGGTTTTTTACCACGACGAAGAACAGAGACGGCTTGCGGAACAATCAAGGGACACCCTTACAAAATCAGGCCGGTTTACAAAACCTGTTGTTACCGAAATTATCCCGTTTACTCAGTTTTATGAAGCTGAGGATTACCACCAGGACTACTATAAAACCCACTCGCTGAAATACAACTTTTACCGGACAGGATCAGGTCGTGACCTGTTCCTGAAAAAAACATGGGGCAAGGAAATGAAAAAAACAGACACACTGAAACAGAAATATCAGAAACCGGATGATGCAACGCTGAGAAAAAACCTTACTCCCCTGCAATATGACGTAACACAAAAAGAGGGGACGGAACCTCCGTTTCAAAATGAATACTGGGACAACAAGAAAGAAGGAATCTATGCGGACATAGTATCGGGAGAACCCCTTTTCAGTTCTCTCGACAAGTATGACTCAGGTACCGGATGGCCGAGCTTCACGAAACCTCTGGAGCCTGCCAACATTGTTGAACGTACGGACAGGAAACTGTTCATAAAACGCACCGAGGTGAGAAGCAAAAAGGGCGACTCCCACCTCGGTCATGTATTCCCTGACGGGCCGAAGCCGACCGGACTGAGGTATTGCATGAATTCCGCTGCGCTCCGGTTTATCCCGAAAGAGGATATGGAGAAAGAAGGGTATGGAGAATACCTGAAACTTTTTTAGCATTTCCTGTGCTAAAATGTCTTCTGGCCGTGAAAATATTCGTGGGTAAAAGGAGAACATAATCGAAATTACCATTACCTTCCCGGGTGGAAAAAAGGTGAACGCCGAGTTCAACGGTTTCGTTGTGAAGACAGACCAGCCTGTCAAATATGGCGGCGAGAATTCAGCGCCTTCACCATACGATTATTTCCTCGCGTCTCTCGGCACCTGTGCAGGGATTTATATCCTGGGCTTCTGTCAGGAACGCAAGATACCGACTGAACGGGTGTCTCTCACGCAGCGGCTTGAATACGGGAAGACGCCCGAAGGCAAGACATTTATCGATAAAATCGTCATCGAAATTCTTGTGCCGCAGGAGTTCCCGGAGAAATATCACAACGCGCTCGTAAAAGTCGCAGACCAATGCGCGGTAAAAAAGACGATCTTGAACCCCCCGAAGTTCGAGATCAGAACCATAGTAAAATAAAAGAGGGGCCTCTTTAAATGATTTTTCTGCGGATATTCGCAGCCTCTTCTTCGGTAAATTTTCCCATTGTATAGAGCCGTATCTTATGGCTCCTTGGGAACTCTCTTCTGAGAATAACGCTCAGTTCCTTTTTTAGTTTTTCGGCCTTTACCGTGGATCTGTTCGAGACATATCCCTGTTCAATAATCGCGAACTCTTCTTCGCTCTGTTTTATGATGAGCACAGAGCGGTTCCGTTTGTATGTCCTCATGTCCAGATAATGTCCTTCGGGCAGCTTTCTCGCACGCTCAAGCACAGAATCTAAAATCGTCGTCTTATCGATCATCAGCTCTGTCTGTAGGGAGGCCTGCTATTCACCGTGATACTGAATCCTCTTCCCCTCTTTTCCGTACCGTCTTTATCCTGCGACATGAACGCATATTTTTTATCAAATACCCCGGATGAAGTCGGACGGGTGAAGGTTATCTTTCTCCTGGCAGTATCTGAAGAGGTGGTCATTGATGAACTCCCCGCCACTGTCTGAATCTATCCCAGAAGGGGAAACGGTATTCTCTGCCGAATGTCCTTCAGGGCGTCGAACACCCATATCTGTGCCTTGTTCTTGACCGCCTCTGTTTCAGTCCACGTAGTGCAGATATCGGTCACATCCAAGGTCTGAGCAAAATCCCCGGGCTGTCTCCTCCGTCATGGCCAACAAGATCGATCTCGACAAAGCCAGGCTTGTGTTCGTTCCAGTCTGAAAAGGTGCGTATAGGAATCTGATGCTTCAACAGAGTCCCGGGTTTTGTATTTCCTCTGCCTTTGATTTGATGCTTTTTCCGCTCTTTGGCAAGCAGCCTGTCTATCGAAGCAGCGCTGATTCTGTTAAGCTTGTGCCGAATATCATCAGAAATCCTGATTTCACGGAATCGCTCAAGCGGCCTATTATTTGATAAGTTCGTCAGTAAAAGATATAGTATACCGTAAGGAGAATGAGAACGACTCCGTGGGAAAAATATCTCTGAAGATAAAGTCAGGCCCCGGGAAGGAATTCAGCCAGAAAATTACCCTTGGCGAAGATGAATATATCATAGCATCTGAAGACCTCGGTTCTGCGAAACATATACTCACAACCCGCGTGTATTATAAAGGCCAGATTATCTCAACCTATGAGTATGATTATGCAGATGCGCTCAATCAGGCCGATCTCGAAAACCAGCTTGCAGAGATGACCAGGAAACACCACCAGGAAGCGATTAAATCACTGAAACGCGAGAAGATATCCCAGGACAAAACCTACGAAGAATACATCAGTGCCGTAGAAACCATCATGCAGAACAGGAAACCGAAGGAGTCTTTTGCCTTGTTGACGAAAGCCCTTGAACAGTATCCGAACAACCCTTTCATTTTCTCCTATCAGGGGTATCTTGACACTATGGTGAACCGCAATTTCTCAAAAGGCATTAAGACATGCAGGGAGGCATTCACGATCCTGAGAGAACAGGTCCCCTTCGGTGAAGAATTTTTTCATCCTGTCCTCTACCTGAATCTCGGGAAAGCGTATCTCGCAGCAGGCAAAAAGAAGGAAGCATATACCTCTTTTCAGAAGGGGCTCGAAATCGATCCGGATCACAGGGAGCTCCTCAGGGAGACGAGGAAACTCGGCGAAAGGAAAAGGCCTCCTGTTCCACTGCTGGAGCGCTCGAATTTGTTTAATAAACTGCTGGGTAAGTTCTTCCACATATTCAAGGGTAAAAGCATCAAATAGCAGGACTGCTCTAATCAGGAGTGTTTGTGGACGTCGGGGTTCTCACCCTCCTGTCTGACATAGATTCTTGCTCCTTCCGACAATGCTCCGTCGAGTCCCAGCTCGTTCCCCCATTCGTCATATACCCGCCACGCCGAACCGGGCATATTCATCACCCCGGCGCCTGTGAGGGCATGCCTGACCGTCATTCCCGGTGCAAGGGCAACCGGCGTATCATTTACAAAAACATTCACGTCAGGGCACCTCGACAATCCTCTTCTCAACTGAAGGAGCGATCACCTTCTTCTCCCTGATATAGGCAATGACACTATCTCTGAGCCATCTGCTGTAATCACTATAGACGATCTTGTTGCTCTGTATCATCCCTCCCGTGACTGAAAAATCGTCTGTTTCCTTCAGTGCATCTCCGAATGCCCTGTATCCGTCGCCTCCGGCAGCGAGAAAGTCATTCGTTGCGACCGTGTACTCTCTGTCAGGTTCGATCGGTTGCCCTGCGATAAAAATATCCCTTGTTCTTGCCCCCTTGGGTAAAGAGGGATTGTAGGTAAAGGTCAGGCCCGAAACCTGAGGGAATCTCCCAGCCCCCTCCTCCACTGCAGATACCCCGTGTTCCAAGGTATCCCTGATGCGCGTGCCGGAAATTCTGAACGCAATAAGATAATTGTCAAAGGGCAGTACCGTGTATATATTCCTCACAAAGATGTCACCCTGCTTAATACTTGTCCGTATTCCACCGCCGTTAATAATCGCAATGTCTGATCCTGCTGTCAGCCGTATTACATCGGCAATAAAATCCCCTAAATTCGTCTCTCTCTTCCTCACATTTTCTCCGTCCAGATCAGTCTCTGCCTTTCCGATCGTCTCCAGGAGCACATGATCGATTTTTTGCCGGTATGCTTTCACTGTCGTTTCGATACGTCTTTCTTCTGTATCCGGCACAGGTCTGATCTCCTCAAGACGCCCTTCGCACCTTATGATTTTCCCGCCGTCGACTGTCACATCGAGTATTCCGAGGGCCTTTGCGTGTTCCCATGCCTGGAGGATTCGCGTGTCCTGAACCATGACCGGCTGGCTGAGTTTTGTATGGGAATGTCCGCCGACGATGATATCGATTCCAGGCACCTTTTCGGCCAGTATCCTGTCCGCAGGATAACCGATATGGGACAGGACCACAATGAGATCTGCCTTTTCCCTCAACTCTGCAATATAGGCCGGCAGCGCGTCAGCCGGAGGAATAAAGAGCAAACCCTCAACATTCTTCGGATGGGTTGAAACCGGTGTTTCGTCGGTCACAACCCCGATAACTGCAACGGTTATCCCGCCAAGCTGCGTTATCATGTAAGGCTTCACCCCGTCGACCCCCTGAACATTCGCGCCGAGGACCGGAAAATGCGCCGCGCGAATCCTCTTCTTCAGCACATCCTGTCCGAAATCAAACTCATGGTTCCCCAGGACCATACCGTCAAACCTCATCGCGTTCATTATTTCAAGGACGGATTCACCCTGAAAAAGGTTAGCCCAGTCGTTTCCCTGCATCATATCCCCGGCAGCGAGCAGGAGAGAGGGTTTCTCCTTTCGGAGCGTTTCGACCCTCCCCGCGAGATATGCTATCCCCCCGAGCAATTCATCTGAGCCAAAGGGCTTGTATGGTTCAGCGAATCCGTGGAAGTCGTTCACATAAAGAATCCTGATTTCTGTCTGTACGGCTGAAACATCCGAATGCAGGCAAGTGAAGCAACAGAGAATAAGTATTATGAGCGCAAATCGTTTCATTGGAAAAACCAGTATCCTTTCAAAGTTCGCTATGCGTTCGAACCGTGAATCCACGGTCTTCGAGAATCTGTGCGAGCGGGCGGCCGAAGATGAAGGATTCATGCTCTTTTTTCATCCCCAGTTCATCGATTGCATAAGCGCGAAGCGCATTGTCTTTCTGCACCAGCGCAGCCAGTTCTTTGAATATTTCTGACTTGTCAGATCCGGTTGAGAGAGCCGACAGGAGGTTCTCAACTTCACTGAAGGGGCAGTCCGATTCATGCGTCTGAATTATCTCTCTGATCGGGTCGCCGGGATTTATGAGATCGAACCTGCAGAGAGTATTTTTCCCCATAACCCTGATGATCTGCGAAGGGTCCCAGCATTGCAGGAGGCTGCATTCGAGAAAACGATGATGATAGATACTGCAGGACAACTGTTCCTCATCAAAAAAGATACAGGTCCAGTCTGTGTCTCTTCCGATTATCTTCACCAGTTCGCGGGGGACAGGTTCTGCTCTCTCTGAAACAGGGTTGTATGCTCTTTCGCCCTTCCTGATTGTCATAAGGTGCTGATGGCCCGCATGCCCTTCCAGGAGTATTTTGAGATCCTGTTTGTGCAGGACAGGCCCTCCCTTGCGGCAACAGGTACCGCACCGGATGCATTGAGTGATCGTAAGAGACGGAACTTTCGCCATGTGAGTATTATTGAAAACGTTCAGATATTTTTATTCTGCCGGTCATCTCGTTCCTGCGGATGAATTCGCGTTCTCTCAACCGGAAAGAATTTCAGCAAAGAAGCAGCTATTTCTTCTCAAGGACTATCTTATGGTTAAGGAGCGATATCTCCCGCACCGCTCCGTCAAACACTTTCTGCTCTCCAAACAGGCTCCTGAGATAAATCTTTCCCGCTTCGGGCCTCAGAATATCGACACTTTCCAGGTAGAGTGATTTCCTTGCCGTTCTCATAGACATAGGCGTTTGCTTCACACATGGTTACTTCTCCTTTCCTATCTCCTGCCTGACAGCCTCTATAATCTTTTCGATCATATGGGGGAGCGGCTCCTTTTCAACACCGATCACTTCGATACCCTCCTGGTTGAGCGCCAGGAGTATTTTCTTTGCATCCGATGACGCAACCGCTTCTGCCATCCCTGCGGTAAGTTCTCCTAACATCGCATTAGGGAGAACAATGCTGAGGGGGCCTATGATCAGGTTCACCCTTGGAGCATTCCAGATAATTGCGTTTACCCCTGTCGCTCCCTTGTCTGCCCTCGATCTCATCATAGACGAGGTTGCAGCAGCATTGGTTCCGAGGGCAAGGATTTCGACAGAGTCACCGAACTCCTCTCTCAGCCGTTTCACGATCAAGCTGCCAATGCCGCCGCCCTGCCCGTCAACTACCGCTATCTTTCTCACTTCATAAGTATAAAAATATCCTCTTTCCCGTGTCAAACAGCAGATTTTATATACCGCACATTCTTTGGATGATTTTCCTATAGACTTTTCCGAATAATGATTATAATTATACTAAGGAGTTACACGGCATGGAAACTGGGAAAATCAATTCAATTATGTCTACCGATGTGATCACGCTCGGGCCGGAAGAGTCTCTTATTTCAGCCGTCAAAATTATGAGCGACCACAATTTAAGCTGCGTTGTAGTGGTCGAACACAATAAGCCGACAGGGATTCTCACCGAGAGGGACATCATTTATCTGATGGATACCCGGTTGGATTTTAATGCGGTAAGTCTGCAGCTCGTCATGCAGAGCCCGGTTATTGCTCTTTCAGAAGAAGCGGAAATTCTGGAAGCGGCGAATCTTATGGTAATTAACGGGCTGAGACGTCTCGTTGTCGTAAATGATGCGCACCATGTAATCGGCATCGTTACCCAGACCGACATAATCAAGAACCTGAGCATCGACTCCTTCGTCAGTTTCAAGAAAGTTGAGCAGATTATGAATCAGCGGGTCGTCTCTGTCATGCAAAAGGACTCTCTCTCAAAGGTCATTTCAATCATGTCGGACAAACGCATCAGCTGTGTCCCTGTTCTCGACGATAAGAAACCTGTCGGGATCGTTACCGAACGAGATATTACCAGGGCGATAGCCGGTAATATCGCTTCAAAATCCGCGCAGGAGATTATGAAATATCCGGCGCCTGTCACCGGAAAAAATACCGGTCTCTATGATGCGACGCGGCTGATGGACGAACAGGGAATAAGCAGCCTCGTTGTGGTTGACGGCACAGGGAATGCCGTGGGTATTCTCACCAAAAGCGACGTAATAAAAAATCTCAGGGCAGACTATATAGAAATCCTTAAAAATATGCTCAGAGACAAATCCCGCGCACTGATCGAATCGGAACTGAAATACAGAACCCTTGTCGAACAGTCGCTGGAAGGTATCCTGATCCTCCAGGATGGTCTGATTCAGTTTGTGAACCCAACCCTCCTGAAAATCCTGAACTATACGGAAGGAGAGATAATCGGGAAGGATATCATGCGTTTTCTCTGCCCGAACGAACGCGGGCTCCTTTCCGAAAACCTCACCATACTGGATACGGGGCAGAAAGTAGACACTCCCCTTGAAATCAGGATGCTCCATAAAAATGAGGAATGTCTCTTTATGGAAGTCCTCCTTACCCAGATACATTATGAAGGCAAGCTGGCGGTCCTCATTACCCTGAGGGACATCACCGAGCGGAAAAAAACCGAAGCGGAATTGAAAAGACTCGTCATTACCGATGACCTGACCGGTATTTACAACCAGCGGTATTTCTATACCCATCTTAACAAGGAAGTTGAACGCGCAAAAAGGCATGAGAGGTCGCTCTCCCTTCTCCTCATCGATATTGACAAATTCAAGGACTTCAATGACAAGTATGGTCATTGGGAGGGCGATTATGTGTTGAAGAGGCTCGGGGATATATTCCTGAAGAATGTCAGGGACATAGATATGCCGTTCAGATACGGTGGAGAAGAGTTTACCGTCATACTGCCTGAAACGAGTTTTGAAGAAGCGATTGTGGTTGCGGAAAGAATCAGAAAGGCTGTTGCACAGGCAGTTTATTATCCCTTTACGCTCGAGGGGCAGCCTGAAGTCGTGAGCAAGACCGTCAGCATCGGAGTCGCGGAATTTCACATGGATGATACCATGAAGAGTTTTTTGAAAAGGGCCGATAATGCCATGTATCAGGCAAAGAAGAGAGGGCGGAACATGGTTGTCCATCTGCTCTAATAAAAACCAAGGAGGGAACGTATGGCTTACTATGTCATTTTGAGCACACTCACTGATGAGGGAAGGAAGACGATCAAGGAAAAACCGGAAAGAATTCTCGAAGTGAACAAGGAACTCGAAAAAATGGGCGTCAAGGTAAAAGAACAATATGCAGTCCTTGGCCCCTATGACTTCGTCAACATTGTGGAAGCTAAGGATAACAATGCGATCATGAAGATGTCGGTCGAACTCGGTTCCCGCGGATCGGTGCAGCTTTTGACCCTTGTTGCATTACCGATAGAGGAGTTTATTAAGAAAATCAAGTAGCGGACGGCAAAATAACAATCCCCAATCTCCCTCTTCATTCGAGAGGGAGATTGGGGAGATTTTATCAAAGACTCAGCACCCGAGGTCATTATGAAAACCTGCTCCCTGTGCGGGAAAAAAATCGAAGCAGACAAATATCTTGCGAGAAAATCGGTCTGTCCGAAATGCAGTGGCGACCTGCACATCTGTCTCAACTGCAGATTCTATTCAGAAACAAGCCACAATAAATGCCTCGAACCGAAGGCTGAATTTCAGAGGGTGAGAGACAGGGCGAATTTCTGCGATTTTTTCACTTTCAGAGAGGCATCATCGCCCTCTTCTCCAAGAAATGAAAAAGATGAAGCGCTCCGGAAACTGAACGATCTTTTTAAAAAATCTTAGCGCATCAGACCATTTGACCAAACCTTGAGAAATCGATTAAAATTAGCAGTTATGCCGGAGTGGCGGAATTGGCAGACGCAAGGGACTTAAAATCCCTCGCCAGAAATGGTGTACCGGTTCAAGTCCGGTCTCCGGTACCAATCAACCCCGAATAAAATCGATACCTTCAGACCATAGCTTTCTTTCAGTACAGGGGGCATGCCATGGTGATTCCTAGTTTGATATATCAGGACGGAGAACACCGCTTTGGTCGATTATTTGTAACAGCTACACATGTCGCGGGTTTGTCAAAGCGAAAAAAGTGTTGATTAGCATAAAAACTAAATGTTTAACGGTTTCGCGCTTGACCTGACGGGCGATTTTATGCCCGGACATGGTTTGAGCGCTGGTATAGCACATCTTATTGTGAGGCAAGCAACCCCTTTTCCTTTAGCGCTCGGATATCAGCTTCTTCGACGTAAACAATAGGTCCACCTCGGCCATAGTCCTTTTCTGTAACTTGTACATCTGAAATTTCAAAGGGTTTATTCAACTGTCTACAATTCCGACACTCAAGGATATATGGCCAGAATTTGCCCCAGATCTGCCGACTTTCCTCTTCTCGGTCATAGTAGCAACGTTCAAATTCCATGACATATTGAATAGGCTTGGTGTAAGGCGGAAGAGAATCTTTAGTTTGAGAGATTAAGATGATATCACCACTTCTAAGCCGTGGTTGACAGTTGAGAGCATGTTTTTCATGACGTACCACATTTTCTATTGTCTTCCCACTCGTTTTAATAACGATCACTTTAGTCTCCTTTTTCAGCTGACGTTAAGCCTTAACTTCAACAAGATAATGTTCAATGTTCCAGTCCAATTCTCGCCATCGTAAGCCTGCTGGATCGATATTTACTTCCAAGAAATCTTTCTTCCAATTATTTTTTAAAATCTGTTTGTCTATGTCTGTGATTGGTATTTCGAAAACTATGTTGTCAGAAGGGTTTGTGAAACAGACTATCGCGATCTTGGAAGTTTCTCTAAGTGCATTCAAGGAGCTTTCGCTGAGTCTATACCATAAATTTGTAGTTCCAGACTTGTTGAAATTTTGAAAATAGATAAGGTGCTTTTCAGATTCAAACATGGTGCGGAATGGTGATTTTGTGCGGAATTTCCCCCCGTATCGGTTTTGCAGAAAAGAACTCACAAACTCTTCCCTTGATGATTCTATGCCACCTGCTGAGGTAGGGGAAGTACTTCTTTTAGTACTCGCTATATTCTGGGGCTTGTCACCTGTGAAAAGAAGGCGCCTCAAGACGGTGTTAGGGGTGTCTGCAAAAGGTTCAGCCAGTGATTTAAGATAATTGAAAATATCCTCATCGATTTCAATACTGATCATAGCGTATCCTTCTACTGGTGTATCGCTATGATCAGTTTATAACACTTTTCAGTACTTGTCAAGTACTTATAGTGGTAATGTGTTTTTCCCCTCTGCTAACGTTAATGTCAGCGGCGGCAGGCTCCATCGCCGTCCGTTGGAGTGATTGGTTGTGTGGTTTTATAATTTATCATCTGCAAATTGGAGGATGTTATGAATAAGATCTTCAAATACTTTCCAAGGATCATCTATATCTTGTCTCATGGTTTCAGCATCAAAGCCGTAATTCCATACTTCATGACGATATTTTTCCCATGCCTCTTGATAGGCAGTTTGCCTTTGGATACGAAAATTCTGAACTCCTCAATAGTAGATGCGTGTCCAAGGAGTGCATCTCTGAGGAATTTATCTATGTCGGGGACTTCGTGGGTAGAACCATGCTTTTTGGCAAGATAGATGAAAGCAAGAGCAGGGGCGAAAGCAGCGCGGAGTTTGGCGGAAGCCTTATTGAATTCAGTGATTCTAACGCCTTCATGTATCCGAACGATAGCAAGGCGATGGTCAATCTGGGTTTTAAAGAGGTATCCCAGAACTCCACCAAAGAAAGTGCTTCCAAAGAAAATGATAAAGTTAATTATTATTTCCATATATTTTTCCCTATGTTAACCTTCTATTTGGGATGTATAGTGACTGGTATTTATTGTCTTTTTTGTATTGATAAATTTTTCACAAAACAAGTTATTATCCTGACCTTTATATCACTCAAAATGGAATGTTATCACACTAATGAGTAAATATCCGGCTTCTGCTCATCTCCGGCTATATTAGCGTACTGTGCTGAATTGTAACACAAAATTGCAGGTTGATAACTCTACATCACTTCTACTGGATGATAACCGGAGGACGGATGACTTCTATTGAAATACCAAAAGAAACATTCACTTCTAAACCCTGCCAAACCGATGCGTTCTCCAGGAAGAAGTTGACGTTTCAGAGTACCGCGAAGCATCGACTCCGAACCCTTAGAGAAATCTGGATTTCATGGAACATCTGAATATTCGTAGAAAGAATGTTTGCAATCCTATACCTTTCTAATATGTACAGATATTCATTATATTCTGTATAATATAGCATGAAGTTTGAGTGGGATACTCGAAAGAACATTGCAAACAGGGATAAACATGGAATCGATTTTGAAACTGCGAAAGCACTCTGGCTTGACGAGAACAGGATCGAGATCAATGCTCCGTACCCTGTCGAAGAAAGAAGGATACTTATCGCACATCTGCATGGAAAGCTCTGGACCGCTGTGTATACTATTCGGGGTGGGTCCACCATAAGGCTTATTTCCGTAAGGCGATCTAGGGAGAAGGAGGTCACGTTATATGAGAAAGAAAGGGTTGGCTAAGAGCGCAAAAGAGTTCGACCAGCGTTTTAATGCGGGCGAAGATGTTCATGATTTAATTGACATGGAGAAAGCAAAGATAATACGTCACGGCAAGAAAGTCCGGCTAACGATCGACATAGCAGAATCCCTTGTGAAAGAGATCGATGAGATACGTCAGAAGATCGGGGTGGACAGAGGAGCGTTAATAAAGGTCTGGCTGCATGAAAGGGTGATGCAGGAAAAGACCATGAAACAAGCCAGTTGAGACTACTATTAAATCAGCAGTAAACTACCACCGACCTTGTCGGTGGCTTTGAAACGGAGGGATTATTTGATAACCACCAACAATGTTGGTGGGCATATAAGGAGTGGGGCCTCCGCCCCCACACCCCACCACTGACATTGTCAGTGGTTTAGCTACTTAATTAAATACCTTACTTTTGTCATTCCGGCTTGTCCGGAATCTTTCTTCTGAATCAATGTGTTAAGACGTCCGATACTCGACAAGCGAGGATGACGGCTTCCAGTATTTCATTGCCGGGTTAACAGCAACTCTCATTCGTTTTTCTTCTTTCCTTTCTTTTTGAGAAAAGAAATGAGCAGCACGATTGCAATAATTACAATGAGGAATTTCCCCATGAGTGCGCCGAGTGAACCGATCGTTCTCAATCCGACCTGCGTTATTGTCTTGCCGAAGAGAAGGATGAGAACGATGCCACCGATGAGAAGAGCAATTTTCTGATACTTGTTCATGGTAAATACCTTCCCTTTCCCTGAGAGATAAAATGCTGATACCCGCCTGCCGAAAAAGGCTCTTCCTTTCCTGAGAGACCGACGATCACCCGCTTTGATTCGGTGATCTCTCCGATAGCAAACGCATTTACCTTCTTTTTTCCAGGTGCGGTAAAGAGGAGTTCATAATCCTCGCCTCCTGACAGCGCGAATTGCACCGGCGCAATCCCCGTCTCTGTTGCTGCTTTGCGCAGTTGGGGAGAAAGAGGGATTTTGTCGAGAAATATCCGTGCGCCTACCTTGCTCTCATCGCAGAGTCTCGACAGATCGATGAGCAGGCCGTCGCTGATGTCGATCATGGAGGTAGCATACCGGACATAGTTCTTCGGATTTCTTGCGACAGGTATGAGATGTTTTTTGATAAGCGGGTCGATAATCTTCCGGGGCACCCTTGCCCCCCCTGTGCTCCCCCCCTTGACAAGGGAGGGATGAGGGGGCGATGTCCTCTTTATTTTCTTCAGTAATGCAAGGCCGCAGGCAGAATCCCCGAGGGTTCCTGTAGTATAGATCGTATCACCGGCCTTTGCACCGGAGCGATGGATTACCTTTTTCCCATATCCAATACACGTCGCACAGAGCGACATGTCCCTTTGTGTCGCGGAAATGTCACCGCCGATGAGTTTCATTGCATAGAGGCGGAGTGCATCATGAATACCATCGAAAAAGGAATTGAAAAATGCCATATCGGTATTTTTTCTCACTGCGGTATTCAGGAGTAGATACGCCGGAGTGCCACCCATTGCAAAGATATCACTCACATTCACAGAAACTAATTTAAAACCGAGCTGATAGGGGGAAGTAAAACGGAGATCGAAGTGGACCCTTTCCACCATCATGTCGGTAGTTACAAGAAGGTGTTGCACCCGAGGTTTCAGAACAGCCGCGTCATCACCGATTCCTGTAAGAACATCCTTCGACCTGCTGATGAACCTGGTCCTGATATAGTCCAGGAGTGCAAGTTCGCCGATGTGAGAAATTTTCATAGCATGATTGGATTGTGCTCGCCCTGAGAACAGCACATGCCCCTTTGCAGGAAAGGAAGCCGTAAGGCCTCCCTTTCTTATTTTCTTTTCTTCGACGGCCGCTTACTCTGAGAAGGTTTTTTGATTTTGCCCTGATTGCCCTTCTTCAGGGCAACTTTAAGTACATCGTCCATAGTTTCGGCGAAGACAAACTCCATATCCTTCTTGATATATTTCGGAATGTCCTCAAGGTCCTTCCTGTTTCTCTCCGGGATAATGACTCTGTTGATCCCCATCCTCTTGGCTGCGAGCGTTTTTTCCTTCAGCCCGCCGATCGGGAGAACTCTTCCCCTGAGGGTCACTTCTCCGGTCATCGCAGTGTTTTTGTTCACCGGCCTGCCGGTAAGGGCCGAGGCAATCGCTGTCGCCATGGTAATCCCTGCCGAGGGTCCGTCTTTGGGTGTCGCGCCTGCCGGCACATGGATATGGAGATCGGTTTTTGAGTATATGTCGTCTTGAATACCGAGGACTTTTGATTTAGACCTCACGTAACTCAGGGCAGCCTGTGCAGACTCCTTCATAACTTCTCCGAGTTGACCGGTAAGGGTGAGATTCCCTTTGCCCTTCATTGTCGTTGCTTCAACGTAGATGATATCGCCCCCTGTTTCCGTCCACGCAAGTCCGGTAGAGACGCCGATTTCATCTTTCTGCATTTCTTCTTCAGGGAGATATTTGGGAACCCCCAGATATTTATGCAGATTCTGAACACTGGCGATGAATGTTTTGTCCTGTCCCTCCGCTATCCTTTTCGCTACCTTTCTGCAGAGGTTTGCAATTTCCCGCTCGAGATTTCTCACACCGGCCTCACGGGTATATTGAGAAATAAGGGTAAAAAGGCCCTGGTCGGTAATTTTCAGTACTTTGCTGCTGATGCCATGCTCTTCGAGTTGTTTCGGGATCAGATAGTTCCTGGCAATCCCCTGTTTTTCTTCTGTGGTATAACCGGAAAGATAAATAATTTCCATGCGGTCTCTCAGGGGACCGGGTATTGTATCAACAAGATTCCCCGTAGTGATAAACATGACCTTCGAGAGATCAAAAGGAACCGCAAGATAATGGTCCGCAAACGAGTTGTTCTGCTCGGGGTCGAGCACTTCGAGAAGGGCTGAAGAAGGGTCTCCCCTGAAGTCCGTTCCGATCTTGTCGATCTCATCAAGCATGAATACGGGGTTATTTTTCCCGGCTGTTTTGATGCCCTGGATAATCCTCCCGGGCAGCGCTCCGACATAGGTTCTCCGGTGGCCCCTGATTTCAGCTTCATCTCTTACTCCTCCAAGAGACATACGGACGAATTCCCGTCCGAGAGCCCGCGCTATCGATCTGCCGAGAGAGGTCTTGCCAACCCCCGGAGGTCCGATGAAGCAGAGGATCGGGCCTTTCATCTTCTCCTTGAGTTTCCTCACACTAAGATATTCGAGAATGCGCTCTTTTACTTTTTCAAGGTCATAGTGATCATCATTCAGGACTTTCTCCGCAGCTTTTATGTCGAGGTTGTCCTTTGTAGATTTGGACCACGGCAATTCAACGAGCCAGTCAAGATAGGTCCTTACCGTGCCGGATTCTGCACTGTCGGGGTGCATTTTTTCGAGGCGCTTGAGCTGTTTTTCCGCCTCCTTCATCACCTTTTCGGGCATTTTTGCATCTTCTATTTTTTGCTTGAACTCCTTAATCTCCTCCGCCCGTTCGTCAATATCGCCGAGTTCTTTCTGAATCGCCTTGAGCTGTTCTCTCAAAAAATACTCCCGCTGCGTTTTGTCGATCTCACCTCTCGCTTCAGACTGTATCTTCTGCTGCACCGTAAGGAGCTCGATCTCCCGCACCAGTATTTCACTGACCCGTTTCAGTCTCTGCATCGGATCGGAGATCTCAAGTATCTCCTGTGCCTGTTCAGTTTTCAGTCCAAGGTTGGAGGCAACGAGGTCGGCAAGCCTGCCGGGTTCTTCAATATTTTCGACCACCCCCATGATATCCGGAAGGATTGACTTTCCAAGGGAAACAACTTTTTCGAGTTGTCCCTTCACATTCCGGACCTGTGCTTCATCCTCGATTGTGAGTGCTTCGGATTTTTCGTCGGTTATTTTTTCTATCGACGCCTTAAAAAAGGGTTCTGTCTGCTCGAAATCGACTGCCCTGGCTTTTGTCAACCCCTGGACGAGTATCTTCACCCTTCCGTCAGGAAGTTTGAGCATTCTCATCACCAGTGCGACCGTACCGATTGAGAAGAGGTCCTCAGGTGCGGGAGTTTCGATGTTCAGGTCCTTCTGCGTGAGCAGCAATACCATCCTGTTGGACCCGAGGGCATGCTCGATCGCCTTGATCGACATCTCTCTTCCGACAAACAGGGGGAGTATCATATAGGGAAATACAACTATATCCCGCACCGGGAGAACGGGCATGCTATCCGGTATCTCTATTTCTTTTTCGTTCTTCTGTTCAACGTCCATAACGTCAGTCATTGTAACTCCTCTATTCTAATGTTTTAAGCGCTCTGCAACGGCAATGATATATTCCTTCAGAGGGCCGGATACTTCTGAATTTTTAAGCCCAAGATCCACAGTCGCTTTCAGATATCCGACTTTGTCTCCTGCATCATACCTCTTCCCGGTGAAAAGATATCCGTAGAGGGCACGGTGTTTCAGGAGGCCGGCGAGTGCGTCGGTCAATTGTATTTCACCGCCCTTGCCCGGGGCGAGATTCTCAAGGATTTCAAATATGTCCGGGGTAAGAATGTAACGTCCGATAATGGCCATGTCCGAAGGGGCGCTTTCCGGAGACGGCTTTTCCACAAGGTCGTGTATCCTGTAGACGTTTTCTTTTTCCCGTGTTCCGGCGATCACCCCGTATCTGCTTATGTCAGACATGGGAACTTTTTCAATGGCAAGAACAGGAGACTTGCATTCCCTGTACAAACGGATCATGTCCTTCAGCAGGGTATCGTCCGGATCGATGATATCATCGCTGAGGAGGACAGCAACAGGTTCATCCTTGATAAACGGCCTTGCCCGGGAAATAGCATGTCCGAGCCCCAGGGCTTCTCTCTGTCTGATATATGCGAAGTTCAGGTGACTCAACCGGTTTATCTCGTCCAGAAGCTTCTTTTTACCCGACTTCTTCAGGCTCTCTTCAAGTTTGAACGCCGCATCGAAATGGTCCTCTATCGCACGTTTGTGTTTTCCGGTAATGACGATGAACTCTTCTATGCCGCAGGCTTGTGCCTCTTCAACCGCATACTGAATCATCGGCTTGTCAACAATCGGCAGCATCTCTTTCGGGGACGCTTTGGTAGCCGGAAGGAACCTTGTGCCAAGCCCTCCGGCGGGCAAAATCGCTTTTCTTACAACCTTTTCTTTCACTATACTTAATATTACCTGAAGGCAGGTGAGAATTCAAGAAACGCGGCCGCTATATTTGCCTTGACAACCACTCTCAGCAATACTTATTTTACAATCATACGCTGAATATTTTTCCGTATCGGGAAATACTTCCGGCGCCGGATAAGTTCTCGTGAAAAAGGCCGCCCGGCCGGGATTTTACCATAGCATAGAGTTTCTTTCTGTTCACCGGCGGCGCTGAGAAGGATCATGAAAGGAGGTGAGAAGTAATGAAAAAGATGACGGTTCTTTTGACTCTGTTTGTTGCACTCGTCTTTGTGGGCAGTGCGTTTGCAGTCATGCCGGGCAAGACGGTTGAATATGCAGGAGGCGATGCAGGGAAGGTTATTTTTAACGGAGATACTCATGGCCCGAAACAGGGCATGAAATGTGCCGATTGCCATCCCAAGCCTTTCGGTATGAAACAAGGCTCGTTCAAGATGACAAAAGAAGACCATGGCAAAGCGGAGTATTGCGGCAAGTGTCATGACGGCCAAAAAGCATTCTCGCAGTCAACGGAAGCAGACTGCGGAAAATGCCATATGAAGGCTGAAGAAAAGAAAGCAGATGAGATGAAACCTGAAGCTGCGAAACCCGAAGAAGTCACACCTGAAAAAATGAAGCCGGAGGAAGCAGCGCCTGAAGAGAAGAAATAGCGTTTGAAAAACAAAAGGGGTGCGGATTATCAAATCCGCACCCCTTTTCAGTGTTCGTCTATTTCACCAATGTCAACCAGGATTTATACTTCTTGTTCTTGCCCTTGACAATGTCAAAAAATACTGATTGCAGTTTCCTGGTCATCCTGCCGGGTTTCCCCTGCCCGATCACTCTTCCGTCGAGTTCCCGTATGGGAGTGACTTCTGCGGCAGTACCGGTGAAGAATGCCTCATCAGCGATATACAGTTCATCACGGGTGAACCTTTCTTCCCTAACATCTATTCCTTCATCCTTCGCGATCTCCATGATGCTGTCTCTCGTGATACCTTCGAGTATGGAGGTAAGCGGGGTGGTCTTTAACACGCCGTTCCGTACGATAAAAACATTTTCGCCACTCCCTTCAGAAACATACCCTTCGGTATCGAGCAGGAGCGCTTCGTCATACCCGCATGCTATAGCCTCTTTTTTGGCAAGCTGCGAATTCACATAGTACCCGCAGACCTTGCCCCGTGTCATGTTTGCATTGACATGATTTCTGATGAACGACGAAGTTTTGACCTTTATTCCGTTTTTCAGTCCTTCGTCGCCGAGATACGCACCCCACGACCAGACGGCAATAGAGACGCTTACCGGGTTGCCCTTTGGATACAACCCCATTGCGCCATACCCGATATAAACGAGGGGCCTGATATAACACTCCTTCATCCGGTTTGCCTGTATGGTTTTCATGATCGCATCCCGAATTTCACGCTCCGTATAGGGGATGTCCATGAGAAAGATGCGGGCAGAATTGAAAAGCCGTGCTACATGTTCATCGAGCCGGTATATTGCAGGTCCTTGCCGGGTCTCGTAACAGCGGATTCCCTCAAACATCCCGAGTCCGTAATGAAGGGTATGGGTTAAGACATGGACTGTCGCCTGGTCCCAGTCTACCAGCTTTCCGTCCATCCATATCTTTGCCGTTTTCGCTATCATAAGGATTTATTTATAGCAGCATTTTAGCGTCAAAGTCAATCAGATTCGTTGGTTACATCTTTTCCGGGGCTTTCATGCCAAGGATTTCGAGACCTTCACGGAGCACAATGCTCACCGCGTCACAGAGTGCGAGCCTTGCGGCAGTGAGCGGGATGTCTTCAGTAACAATCCGGTGCTTGTTATAGTAAGGGTGGAAAATACCGGCGAGCTCCTGGATATAGAAGGTGATCCTGTGCGGCTCATGTGCTGACACCGCGCCTTCGAATACCATCGGATAGAGGAGCAGTTTTTTCATGATCCTGATTTCTTCCGGCTGCGAGAGAAGTTCAAGCTTTGCATCCGGAAAGTTTTCAACAGCAATGCCCTGGTCCCGTGCGTGGACAAAGATGCTGTTTATCCGCGCGTGCGCATACTGAACATAGAAAACAGGATTTTCTGCGGATTGGGCCTTCGCCGCTTCGAGATCGAATTCGAGCTGGCTGTCGGGCCTTCGGGTAAGGAAAATGAATTTCGTGGTATCAGCCCCTACTTCATCGATGACTTCCCGCAGCGTGACAAACTCTCCGGCTCTCTTGGACATCTGGACGGGTTTCCCTCCCCTGAGCAGGGTCACCATCTGTACGAGCAGTACTTTCAGCTTTTCCTTGGGATGACCGAGCGCTTCGATGACCGCATGAATCCGCGGTATATATCCATGGTGGTCTGCACCCCAGATGTCGATAAGTTCATCAAACCTTTTTTCAAGTTTTTCCCTGTGATATGCGATATCAGAGGTAAAATAGGTATACTCGCCATCCTGCTTGATGATCACCCTGTCCTTTTCATCTCCGAAGGCGGTCGCTTTAAACCAGATCGCGCCATCCTGCTCATAGAGAAATCCTTTTTCATTGAGTTCTGCAATGGATTTCTCCACGACTCCTTCAGTGAATAATTCTCTTTCACTCTGCCAGGTATCAAACGATATCCCGAAATCCCGCAGGTCGTCTTTAATTCCCTGGAGGATCTTCTCATATGCATATCCGGTAAAAAATTCTTCCGCGCTCGAAAAACTTGCCTGGAGAAAGGCTTTGCCGTGAATCCTGACTATCTCCTGCGCAATGTTCTCTATGTACCCGCCTTTATATCCTTCTTCAGGAAAAGGGTATTCTGCTCCCAGCTGCTGCTGGTACCGCGCAAATACAGAAAGACCGAGGAGCTTTACCTGCCTGCCGGCATCATTCACATAGTATTCGCGCTCAACCCGGTATCCCGCTGCCCTGAGGAGGTTGGCAAGCGCCTCTCCTGTCGCGCCACCCCTTCCGTGTCCGAGGTGCAGAGGACCTGTGGGATTGGCGCTGATAAATTCAACCTGGACCTTTTTCCCTTTCCCTATATCTTCTCTCAGGAATTTTTTCCCCTGCTTAAGTAGTTGCCTGATCTCTGAAGCGATATATTCTTTCGAGAAGGTAAAGTTGATAAACCCCGGGCCTGCTACTTCGATCTTTTCAAACAGGGACTTATCGTGTATTGAGCCCACGAGTTCTTCAGCGATTTTCCTCGGCGGCTTTTTGAGGATCCCTGCGAGGGTTAAAGCCGTGGTTGCTGAAAGATCACCAAACTGTTCGTTGCGCGGCATCTCTATCTCAACAGGGGGCAACACATCGACCCCGAGTGACTTTGCCGCATCTTCTATGATCTTTGCGACTACTTTCTTTCTCATGAATTTAAAGTTTAAACAGCGCCGGAAGTGAATGTCAACAAAACGGGAAGGCCTTGATTTCGATTCGGGAATTGAGCCTCATCCCTTTCGGTTTTCACAAGTTGAGATATTGCTGAATCCTGGGGAAATGACTATCTAATTCCGGCGCCTGGAATATTTTATCTTCTTCAATCCGGTAATCCAGGAAAGAAGAACACTGACAATGCTGATAATCACGGCACCTTTGAATGCAGGCCAGAACCCGGGGATATGAAGCCCGAGATCCAGCGGGCCAGAAAATTTGGCGGTAAGAAGGAGCATAAGGGTATTAATGATGAGGGTAAAGAGTCCGAGGGAAAGGACGATGAGAGGTAAGGTGAAGAGGGTAATAATCGGCTTGATGAATGAATTCACGACGCCGAAGACAGCGCCGATTACGATCATTTTCCACCACTCTCCGGTAAAGGAGATGTCGTTCACAAACCTGACTGCGGCTGCGATGGACAGTGCATTGATCATGATCTGGAGGATTAAATATGTCATACTTTCCGCATCCTGTCGAATACCTTATCCTTACTCGTACTCTAAATTTTTCACGGCGCCATGTCAAGTTTGTTGAAACATTTATCTAATGCTATAATAGGCGAAATTATGGACCGTTTTCATAGATTTATGTTATTAATCTTTAAATATCTTAAAAGTTGTTTACGATCCTTTCTGTCATTCCCCGACTCGATCGGGGAATCCAGGATCAAAAGTTTTTGGAAAAAGAACTGGATTAGGAGCCGTCCGTACTTGATACGGGAGTCAAGCCGGATAATGACAACCATTGAAAAAGAGTTCGTTTTGAATTGGAGTATCCGGTGAGATCGTTACGGATAGCCCTTGCACAGATTAATCCGACTGTTGGAGACCTCAATGGGAACGTTGCGAAGATCACTGAATATATACAGAAGGCGAAAAAAGTCCATACCGACGTTGTAGTTTTCCCTGAGCTTGCCATTACCGGCTATCCTCCCGAGGATTTGGTCCTCAAAAGTCAGTTTATTGACGACAACCTCGAAGCACTCCGGAAGGTGAGGAAACAGACGGCCGGTATCATTGCGGTCGTCGGATTTGTCGACAGGAAAGACGACATTTATAATGCTGCCGCCATCCTCTCTGACAAACGGCTTCTTGATACCTATCACAAGATGTACCTCCCCAATTATGGGGTCTTCGATGAATACCGGTATTTTCAGGCCGGGACTAGATGTCCCGTATACGGAGTCCACGACACCTGGATAGGGATAAACATCTGTGAAGACATCTGGTATCCTGAAGGCCCTTCGAGGATACAAGCGCTGGCAGGAGCCGAGATCATTCTCAACATCAATGCTTCTCCTTACCGTATCGGAAAAGGAAAATTCAGGGAGACGATGCTCTCGACGAGAGCCACAGACAATGCGGTCGTGGTCGCATATGTAAATACCGTTGGGGGCCAGGACGAACTGGTATTTGACGGCCAAAGCATCGTTCTCGATCAGAACGGCTCGGTGATCGCACGGGGCAGGCAATTTGAGGAAGACCTCGTTATCGTTGACCTCGACCTGAAAGGCATTCTCATGAAACGGCTTCATGCACCGCTCAGGAGACAGGAAGTCACAAAGATCGGGAAAGAAGCAGTCGAAAAGATCGTTATCCCCCATGAGAAAAAGCGTCACAGAAAAAAGACGGGGAAATCTCTTCCCCCATCTCAACAATATCCTGAACCCCTGGAGCAGACGGAAGAGATCTACAGGGCACTGGCGCTCGGCACCCGCGATTATCTGAGGAAAAACGGGTTCGAACGCAGTGTCATAGGGTTGAGCGGCGGCATTGACTCAGCACTCGTTGCAGCCATTGCGGTTGATGCCCTCGGGAGAAAAAACGTCACCGGACTCTTCATGCCGTCTCCCTATACCTCAAAACAGAGCAGGGAAGACGTGTATGCCCTCGGCAAAACTCTGGGCGTCAGGATAAAGGAGATCCCTATTACTACTGTTTTCAAGGCTTACCTTGCTGCATTCAAAAAGGAATTCACTGGGACAGCGCCTGATGTAACCGAAGAAAATCTCCAGGCAAGGATACGGGGCAATATCCTCATGGCGTTCTCGAATAAATTTAAATGGCTTGTCCTCACAACCGGCAACAAATCCGAGATGAGCGTCGGATATGCCACGCTTTATGGGGATATGGCCGGGGGGTTTGCGGTTATTAAAGACGTACCGAAGACAATGGTCTATGAACTCTGCAGGTGGAAAAATATCCATGCAGGAAAACCGGTCATACCCGCCAGGATATTCACAAAAGAACCTTCGGCAGAACTCAAACCCGGGCAGAAGGACAGAGATACTCTGCCGCCCTATTCTCTCCTTGATCCTATTCTCAAGGCGTATATTGAAGAAGACAAGGGATACCGGGAAATACTTTCGCTCGGGTGTGAGCCGTCATGTGCACAGGAGGTGATACGGATGATCGACAACAGCGAATATAAAAGGCGGCAGGCCCCCCCCGGCATAAAGATTACCGAGAGGGCCCTCGGAAGAGACAGGCGGGTTCCAATAACAAACCGATACAAGGGGTATTGACCAGTCATGAATCCACGGGAAGAACTGAGGGTTTGTCCGGAATGCGGGTACGAACGGGGATTTCATGTTTCTTTCAAAAAAACAACGGGTAAAACCCGCATTGCCCTTATCTGTCCTCAATGCGGACAATCATACAGCATAGGATGGACAACATCTGCAATAAAAAACTTCAAGCTTGAGAAAGGGTTGAAATACTGATGAAGAGAATACTCATTATGCTTGTGATAGCAGTGCTTTTTCTGCCTTTCACTCCGGAACGCGCCATTTCGGCCGATACCAGGACCTTCCAGGTGAAGAAACAGCCGGAGATCCAGCAGGTGAAACCCAGGAAGCCTGTCAGGATCAAACTGAAACGCTCTTCCGAGGGGAAGTATTCGTGGGATCTCTCCGGTGATGAGGTCGACGAGGTCGTCCGCGCTGATAAACGCCTTAAAAAACTGCTGAATATCGAATGAAGGGCACCCTCTTTATCGTTTCGACGCCTATCGGAAATCTGGAAGATATCACGTTCCGGGCTTTGCGCGTGCTCAAAGAAGTTGATTGCATCGCGGCAGAGGACATCCGCCATTCACTGAAACTGCTCACCCACTTCGGCATAAAAAAACCCATGATCAGTTACTGGAGCGGGAAGGAAAAGGTGAGAGCAGAAGAAATCATCGACAAACTGCTTTCCGGCCATTCGGTTGCGTTGATCTCTGACGCCGGCACACCCGGCATATCAGATCCCGGATCAGTAGTAGTAGCAAAGGCCATCGAAGAACATATTCATATCGTGCCGGTACCCGGTCCCTCGGCATGCATTACAGCCCTTTCGGTGTCAGGCCTTCCGACGGACAACTTCACTTTTATAGGGTTTCTCCCTCCAAAAACGAACCAACGTCAAAAAATCCTCAGGGAATTGGTCTTCGAAGCAGGGACTCTGATCTTCTATGAAGCCCCTCACAGGCTCTTAGAGGCCCTTACAGACATGGATCAGATATTTACAGAGAGAGCAGCGGCAGTTATAAAAGAATTGACAAAAATCCACGAAGAGATTTTCAGGGGCACTCTCTCTGACATTATGCATCAGCTTGAAAAAACCGTGCTCATGGGAGAGTACGTGATACTTGTTGAGGGGAAAAAAAGCGGGAGGAAAACAGCGGGTGATGATGCGGTTGAGGAAGTCCTTTCGCTGATGAAAAAAGGTCTGAAAAGGAAAGAGGCTGCCAGGAGGATTGCAGACGCATACGGACTCAGCAAAAAAGAACTTTATGATAAATCCCTTGACTTTTTCGGTACAGAGCAATAAAATTTTTTCAAAGATATACTGAGAGGTGAAGCGTGGCCCATAAACTTCTTCTAGCAGACGACAGTGTTACGATACAAAAAGTAGTCGAACTGATTCTTGCCGAGGAAGATTTCGAGATCAGATCGGTAGGTTCCGGGGAAGAAGCGCTTGCTGCGCTTGCAGAGTTCAGTCCGGATATCATCCTCGCCGACATCGAAATGCCGAAGATAAACGGCTACCAGCTCTGTGAGATGATTAAGCAGGATACTGCTACCGGAAACATTCCGGTCATTCTCCTTGCCGGCGCCTTCGAACCTGTCGATGAAGAACTGGCAAACCAGGTTCGGGCTGATGATTTTATTGTAAAACCGTTCGAATCGCAGGAGTTGATCAGCAAGATCAATGCTGCGCTCACTATCTCAACCGTGGAAGAAGCAGCCTATGGGGAAGAAGCCGAAGCGCTCGTTGAAGCAGAGACCTTGAGCCTGGAAGAACCTTCAATTGTTCCTGAAGAAGACCTCTGGGCCATGGAAGAGACAACCGAAGCTGCAGAGGCAAGCGTCCTCGCTGAAGAAGAACCTGTTACCGCCGGTCTGGAAGAGATGCTCGAACTTGCTGAAGAAATACCCGAAGAGGCTGCCGCAGAGACAACCGGGGTTGCTCCTGCGTCGTCTGAAGGGAGAGAAAAAGAAGCGCCTGCAGGCGTAAGACTGGAGTTCCCGGAAAGAGCACTCCCATCGAAAGATGAATTGACGGCAGTTTTCGAAAAAGCGGTGAACGAAAGAGTTTCCTCTTTTCTTGCCTCTCTTGAAGTCAAGGAGACCATTCTTGCTTCATTAACCCCCACCATAAAGGATTCTGTCGAAAAGATTTTGTGGGAAGTTACCCCAGACCTTGTAGAGCGGATGCTGAAAGAGATGCTGAAGGGCTCCCTTGAATCTCTTACCAAAGAGGTCGAAAAGGTAATCTGGGAAACAGTGCCCGACCTTGCTGAGACAATGATCACAAAGGAAATAGAGAGGATAAGGTCAGAATTTTAGACAAGGGTTTTGATCCGCACGGCGTAGAAAAAAAATGGTATGCTTTCTGGATCTCCAAGGGATATTTTACGCCCGATCCGGCCAGTAGCGCTGTTCCCTATTCTCTGGTCATCCCGCCACCCAATGTCACCGGTTCACTCCATATGGGACATGCCCTGAACAGTGTGCTGCAGGATATCCTTGCCCGCTGGAAAAGAATGTCGGGGTTTCGGGTCCTCTGGCTGCCGGGGACGGATCATGCCGGGATTGCTACACAAAATGTTGTGGAAAAGCAACTCGCTGCCGACGGACTCGACAGGCATACGCTTGGCCGTGATGCGTTTACCGAGCGCGTATGGAAATGGAAAGCTGAATCAGGGGGAATAATCATTAACCAGTTGAAGAGGCTCGGCGCCTCGTGTGACTGGTCACGAGAACGATTCACCCTCGATGAAGGACTTTCCAAAGCGGTAAGAGAGGTATTTGTAAGGCTTTTCGAAGAGGGACTCATCTACAGAGACAACCGCCTTATCAACTGGTGTCCACGCTGCCATACCGCTCTTTCGGATCTCGAAGTCGAGTACGATACCCTGGAAGGAAAACTGACCTATATCAAATATCCGCTTGCAGACAGAAGCGGGAAGTCCGTTACCGTTGCCACAACAAGACCTGAAACCATGCTCGGTGATACTGCGGTTGCCGTGCATCCGGAAGACGAGAGATACAGGGCATATATCGGGAAGAAAGTTTCACTTCCCCTCACGAAGAGAAAAATTCCTGTTATTGCCGACAATGCGGTTGACCCTTCATTTGGGACCGGTGCGGTGAAGGTGACCCCTGCCCATGACTTCAATGACGAAACAATCGCGAAGAGACAGAAACCTCCCCTGCCTTTTCTAACCGTCATTGGAGACGATGGTCGCATGACTTACGATGCAGGAGAAAAATATTCAGGCCTTGACCGGTATGAATGCAGAAAACTTGTCCGGAACGATTTAAAGGAGCTTAAGCTGATCGTCAGGGAAGAACCGCATCAGCATGCAGTCGGGCATTGTTACCGGTGTAAAACCATTACCGAACCCCTCTCGACTCTCCAATGGTATGTAAATGTCCAGGCTATGGCCCGTGAAGCCACCATCGCCGTGAGAACAGGCAAAATCAGGATTATCCCCCAGTCGTGGGAGAATACCTTCTTTGCCTGGATGGAAGGCATAAGGGACTGGTGCATATCCCGCCAGATATGGTGGGGACACAGGATACCTGTCTGGTATTGTCAGGAACAGAAAAATGATGCATGCAAGGCAAAACAGGGCGTCAACGTATTCCGTGAAACTCCCCGCCACTGTGCGCATTGCGGATCATCCGCATTAAAACAGGACGACGATGTCCTTGATACCTGGTTCTCGTCCGCCTTATGGCCCTTTTCCACATTCGGCTGGCCCGACGATACCGAGGACCTGAAAACCTTCTACCCGACCAGTGTGCTGGTGACCGGCTTCGACATCATCTTTTTCTGGGTTGCGCGGATGACCATGATGGGGCTGAAATTCATGGGAGACGTTCCTTTCCGGGACGTGTATATCCATGCACTGGTAAGGGACATGCAAGGGATGAAAATGTCAAAGTCAAAAGGCAATGTCGTTGACCCTCTCATCATGATGGACAGGTATGGAACAGATTCATTCCGGTTCACTCTTGCGGCATTTGCTGCACAGGGGAGAGACATCAAATTCTCGGAGGACAGGGTTGAAGGATACAGGCACTTTGTGAATAAGCTTTGGAACGCCTCCCGGTTCATAATGATGAACCTGCAGGGAGTTGAAGAAAAAGAACTGACTACTATGCAAAGACCACCGGCCCACTCAGGACTGGCGAATAACTGGATACTGAGCCGCCTTGCTGCAGTGACCGGGGAAATGAATGCGGCATTGGAGGAATACCGGTTCAATGATGCTGCAAGCAGTATCTATCAGTTCATCTGGCATGAATTCTGTGACTGGTATATAGAGATGGCAAAATGCGACTTTCAGAACAAAAATATGGAGAAGGAAGTTCAATGGTGCCTGCTTGCAATACTCGACACCTCATTGAAGCTCCTCCACCCCTTTATGCCATATGTAACGGAAGAAATCTGGCAGAAGATACCGCATATACAGGACCTGGAAGCAGCGGGAAAAAACCGGAAACCGTTAAAAGAGAAAGGCCGGACCTTGAAAACTGCCGCCTCAGGCGACCTGCTGAAGCGTGAAACCGGAAAATATGAAAGCATCATGGTCTCGGATTATCCAAAGTCACTCCCGAGGAATCTGCAGGCAGAAGAAGACATGTCATTCCTCATCGACGCGGTTACCGGAATCAGAACCATCAGGGGAGAATTGAACATTGCACCGTCACTGAAAGTGATCGTTTTCCTCAAGGCATATCACCGGAAAGCAGAAAAAATCCTGCGGGATAATATACAGTATCTGAAGGCTCTCGCAAAGGCGGAAGAAATCACGATCGGGCTCGATATTGTAAAGCCCGAGGGCTCTGCCACCACAGTCAAAGCTGATATGGAGATATTCATTCCTTTGAAAGCCGTCTTGAATATCGGCGCAGAACTCGATAGACTTAAGAAAGACGCATCAAAGCTTGAGGAATCCATTACCATGCTCAACAAAAAACTCATGAACGATGACTTTCTCCAGAGGGCGCCCCAAAAGGTCGTCGAAAAGGAAAAAGCAAAATATGAGGAATTGCTCGGCATGAAAGAGAAGATTGCAGAGAGCATAAACACACTAAAAGATGCGGAGGTAAAAAATAATGTCCAAAAGAAAAAGTGAACTTGAAAAAGGGGATTTCGAGTTTGTTGAAGGTGAATTCATCAATATCAAGCAGAGCACAATCCGCGCAGTTGAAGGTGGGCATGTTGAACTCAACCAGGTATGCGCACTGAGTATTGACGGCGAACGGGTAGAAGTAACCCAGGGGGCATCCGGTATCCTGCGGGGAACCGATATCAACCTCAACCAGAGTATAAGCGGAATTACCGCAGCGGAGAGGGTATCGAGCAATTTTTCCTGTACCCCGCTGGTCCTTGCACGCGAACAGATCACTGCACACAATTCTGCTGTTGGTATCATGGCGTCACGGAAGGTCAAGGCTGATAATACCTCTGCATTCCTTGTCATTGCGAACAAAATAGAAGGAAATGTGACAACAATTCTCGACTGGCGTTCCGCATTCGCCCTTGGGGCTGTGATAGGAGGTATATCGGGATTCATCTCCCTCCTTTTCAGGAGAAAATAGCATGGAGATCCCTTCAGGTGTTCTTGCGTTCCTCCGTCGTGCACTTGAAGAGGATATCGGCCCTGGTGATATTACCACAGACCTCCTTATTCCCGCTGAGCACACATCCAGGGCGCATTACCTTGCAAAATCGGATTTTGTCCTGGCCGGAATTCCCTTTGTAAAGGAAGTATTCCGCCTGCTCGACCCCTCTCTGTCTTTCCGGAGTTTTTTCAAGGAAGGAGAGAGCATCCAAAAAGGAGATATTATTGCCGAAGTCTCCGGAAAAACATCCGGCATCCTCACGGGAGAGAGAGTAAGCCTGAATCTCCTCCAGAGGCTCTCCGGCATATCGACCCTGACCCGTATCTACAGAGATCGTGTGCAAGGCTGCACTGCCCGGATAGTCGATACAAGAAAGACGACGCCGGGTCTCCGGTTCATGGAAAAATACGCAGTAAAAACCGGCGGAGGGAGCAACCACCGTTTCGGACTCTTTGACGGCATCCTGATAAAGGACAACCACATCAGTGCTGCAGGCGGCATCCGGGAGGCGGCATTCCTCGCAAAAAAGGCCCATCATCTTATGAAAATAGAAATAGAAGTCCAGACTGTTCAGGAACTAAAGGAAGCCATCGAAGCCGGAGCGGATATCGTAATGCTTGACAATATGTCGGTTGATGAGATGAAGGCCTCGGTAACCGCTGCTCGTGGGAGGGTATTGCTTGAAGCTTCGGGTGGGGTAACCCTTGAGAATGTGAGGGCAATCGCCGAAACCGGGGTTGATTTTATCTCGGTAGGCGCCCTTACCCATTCGGCGCCTGCAGTGGATATATCCTTGAAAATCATGGCCGGGGTTTGATATTGTGTTAGTGTTAACCTACTCGCATTTGTGAATTGCTGATGAGTACGGCGGATGCAGTATTTTATGGTCAATTGATCAATAAAAAAGGTTAAAGGAGAGAAAAAATGAACGTGAAGCAGATCAGGGAGATAGCCAAAACAAAAGGTCTGAACCCCGGAACCATGAAGAAAGAAAACCTTATCAGAGCAATTCAGCGGGCAGAGGGAAATTTTGAATGCTTTGGCGCTGCAACGTCCGGTGAGTGCGATCAGACAAACTGCCTGTGGAGAACAGACTGCCTGAAATAATTTTATCCATAGTTACAAAAGCATTGTTTGTCCTTTGATCGCCTGACGCGTGACCTTTTCAAATATCTTTATCTTCCCGAACTCTCCATCGAACCCCGGACTGATATGAATATTCCCCGTGCGCATTCGCTGGATTGCTTTCCTGAGGAGAGGCGACCCTTCACGTTCGATGACATCGAGTGGGGCATCCGTAAGAATTGCGAATTCATTCCCGAGTTTCCGGAGTAATCTTTCATATTCGTCTTTCACTGTTTTCGTATTGACACCCTTTTTCAGGGTCTCGGCAAGAACCTCCTGGAGAGGGATTATGGAACGGAAAGGCGGCGCCCCCTCCGGTTGATAACCTGGTTCACGGTCCGCAAGTTTTTCGACCCTGTGGAGTACTCCAACCGTCACCTTTTTCCCGCATACAGGGCAAAGGGAGTTGTTCTGTATCGTCTCCCGGGGCGAAAGGGCTATTCCGCAGGCCCTGTGTCCGTCATAATGGTATTTTCCCTCTTCAGGGAAAAATTCGATCGTACCCAGGAATCCATTTCTTGTTCTGATCGAACCAAGAATCTCTGTGTAAGACAATCCGGTATCAAAGATGTTTGCTTCTCTGCCGAGTTTAGCCGGAGAGTGGGCATCGGAGTTCGAGAGAAGGGTAATCCCGTCCAGCGCAGAGAGCCTCCGGTTCATGGACGGGTCTGATGACAACCCTGTTTCTATGGCAAAAATATGAGGGGTGAGCTCTTCAAAACACTCATCGAGTGAATCAAAGCCGGAGTTTGCGCCAAATACCGAAAAATGAGGAGTCCATGCATGTGCCGGGACGAGCATGATATCTGAATCTATTTCAAGAACGATTTCGAGAAGTTTTTTTGCGTCAAGGCCGAGAATCGGCCTTCCATCGGATGAGAGATTCCCGATGCGTGACAGCGCGGCATTCACTTTTGCCGCTGCTGAGAAATCAGGGGCGAGAAGGAGACTGTGTATCTTCCTCACCTTGCCGTTTTTTGAATAGATACAGCTTATTTCCGCGGTAAGCATGAAAAAGACTTCCGCCCTGCACGAGGGAGGGACATCATCCGATCGAAATTCACTCCGTATTTGCAGCAGGTTATTCTCAGTAATTTCCAGTTTTTCCTGTAATTCCCGGAGCCACTGCGGATGGGTAAAATCGCCGGTACCGACAACAACGATTCCCTTGCGCTGCGCCCACTTCCAGATGTTCTCCGGCGACATGTCTCTGCTCGTCGCCCGCGAATATTTTGAATGGATATGAAGGTCAGCAATAAAACGCATGTCAGGTGCTCATTTACTCAAAAAATGCAGTTGAATAATTCCGACTTCTACAGTGTTTTCCTTTTTTTGTTCCAGAGAATATATACGGCTATTAATCCGATGCTGGCAAGAATAACATATACAGTCCATTGCCTGCTCGCTTCCATGATCCTGTCCTTGTTGTCGCCTACGAAGAAACCGATATATGCGAGAATCCATACCCATATAGAAGCCCCAAAAGCCGTATAGAAACTGAACTTGGCGAGGTTCATTCTCCAGAGTCCTGCCGGGAATGAGATATAATGCCTTACCCCCAGAATAAGCCTGCCGATAAAGGTACTGATATTCCCGTGTCTCAGAAAGAACGCCTCCCCTTTCAGGAAATGTTTCTCGGTAACGCCGAAATATTTGCCGTACCGGAGTATGAAAGGTCTTCCAAGATATACCGCAATACCATAATTAAAGAGTGCGCCGAGCACGCTTCCCACCGTCCCGGATATGATTACCCCTGCCCAGCTCATCTGTTGCTGGTAGATCAGATACCCTGCGGGAGGAATCACAAGCTCAGAAGGCAGCGGGATGAATGTGCTCTCGATGAACATGAGGAGCATAATTCCCGGATATCCCATGGAGCCGATGGTATCTACGAGCCAGCTGAAAAAAGTTTGCATATACTCGTGCATAGTCAAAAATACCCCAAAGAATGTATTGTGCAGATTTAATGGTCGGGGCGACCCGATTTGAACGGGCGACCACTCACACCCCAATCTTAACGGAAATGCATAACTCCTTGTTTTTATTTGATTCTATTATGCACAAAATAGCATATTTTTGCATTCTTTTGCATAAGTTTTGCTGCAAAATCGCTGCACTATGTTGAACAGCATCTACTCCACCACATCCTCATCTTCATCCAACAGTTCAACAGTCTTCTTATTGTACTCTTTAATCGCATGCAGTGGTTGAAATATTCTTATGCCCCATAAGTTCCTTAACAGACAGGAGGTCCCCGTTAAGCAAGGCATGGGTCGCAAAAGTATGTCTCAGCATATTATTCTGGAACGGATTAAGCAAAATGATGGGAAGGTTCTGCTACCCAAGACATCCATAGGGGAATATGGATTCGTAGCTAATTTTGAGGACTCTGAAGGCAACAAGGTATCTCTGCATTCCATGAAATAATTAGGGATTCGAATCTCCTGCTTCCCTTATGATATTGCTTCCTGTATACTTTCTCTCAATCACTATTAACGGAGGTTCTCTATGACAAAGGCAGATTTAGTTGAAAAACTGGCAAAGGATGCAGACATCTCAAAGGCAGCAGCAGGAAAGGCACTCGACTCTTTTATTGATGCAGTTGTCAAAACTGTAAAGAAGGGCAACAAGGTTGCTTTAGTAGGTTTCGGTACTTTCTCAGTATCTAAACGGAAAGCAAGGACAGGCAGGAATCCTCAGACGGGGGCTACTATAAAAATTGCTGCAAGGAAAGTTCCGAAGTTCTCGGCAGGAAAAGCATTCAAGGATGCAGTAAAATAATTGTTGGAATCGGGAGTGCCTCTGCTTAGTGGTGGAGGCACTTTTATTATCTAAAGACTCATTGATTCCTTGTTAGGTTTAGTATTTTACTTTTTGGCTTTTGCAATAAACCATGTGAATGTGCTTTCAAAGGTGATATTCTTCCCTTCGTCCACTATCTTTACTATGACATCCACAAGGGTGCGACCCTTTTCCGAGAGTTCTTTCTTTGCCTTCATGGCTCTGTCTGAGTCAATAAAGCCTTCTGAAAATAGTCTTCCCTTTGCTGGGTTTTTATATTTGACTTTAACCCTCCTCACTACGGGGAAATAAGCTCCGTTCCAGTCGCCAAAGTTTCTTTCCAGGATCTCCCCACTTGAGGCTTCAGCCAGTGCATATTGAGCAGATGCATGAATGGTGCCTAAATGATTCTGATATTTTACCCCGTCTTCAAGCATAAGAATCGTGTCGGGTTCATCCGACTTTTTAATCAATAGGATCTTATTAAAAGGCAGGTCCAAAACATTCATTCTTTTCCTTTCGTATAAGCTGATTTAAGATTAATTGACTAAGACCATCAAAGCACCACGTCTACTTGGATGTCTAAGTTTTCTCAATGCTGTTGCCTCTATTTGTCTTACCCTTTCACGTGTAATGGAAAAATGTCTCCCTACTTCTTCGAGGGTGTCGTCTTTGTCAAATCCTATACCAAATCTCCTTCTTATAATCTCAGCTTCCTTTGGAGTTAGAGTATTAAGAACCCTCAGTATCTGCTCGGTGGTCTTACTTCTTTCTGTATCGGAGTATGGGGAAGAACTATCTTTATCACTGATAAGGTCCTCTATTGTTGAACCTTCATCCCCTACAGGGAGTTTGAAGAGCTATCGGGTCCTGTACTGCTTTTAATGCTTCTACGATTTTTTCAGTTGATACTCCCAGTCTTTTGGCAATTTCTTCTTTACTCGGTTCTCTTCCAAGCTCTTGTGTTAGTCCTCTTGATGCTTTGGTTACCTTACTATAGAAATCCATCATATGGACGGGAACTCTTATAGTCTTTGTCTTATCAACTAATGCCCTCGTTATTCCCTGTCTTATCCACCATGTTGCATAGGTGCTGAATTTAAAACCCTTTGTATAGTCGAACTTGTCAACAGCTCGCATAAGACCGATATTCCCTTCCTGAATGAGATCAAGCAGATCTAATCCCCTTCCTATATGATGCTTAGCTATATTAATTACCAACCTCAGGTTATGAGTTATTAATTCATTCTTTGCTTCGCTGACAAGGGTACTTGCCCTGGTTATTCTCTCCCACTTAGCTTTCAATTCATCAATCTTAATTCCCACCTCTGATTCAACTTGCTTATACTCATTCTGAACTTCTCCTGCAAGGATATTGAGTTTTACAGGATTGATGTCTCGTTTCCTTTTTTCATTTATTAGTTTTTTTAAACCTTTCAAAGTCCCGTATCTTGCAATCTTCTTATCTGTTAGCTCTATTTTTATCATGAGATTGTCAAGCACTCTCAGGCTCATTTCAAGAGCTTCGTCTGTTTTATCTTCTTCTGAATTGTTCAGGTCCTCTGCATCTTTTCCATCTAAACTCGCTTCGATTTTCTTGATATAAAGGCAGTGCTGTAACTATCCCTTTAATTATCTCTTTCCCTTCTTCCAAGCTCTTGGCAAGCTCTACTTCTTCATTCCTTTTCAGTATTGAAATATTCCCCATCGAATGGAAATATGTTTGAACAATGTCCTCTGTTTTTTCATGTACCTCTTCTTCCTCAGTAGTGTCAGTTTCCTTATCATATACAACTTCAATTCCCATATCATGGAGAAGGTCCATAAGTTCTTCTATCTCTTCGGGTGAGAAATATTCCGAGGGAACAGCGTCATTTATGTCATCGTAAGTGAGCTTTCCACGACTCTTGCCCATCTCTATAATTTCCTCAAAAATATCTTCTTTTTCCATAGTACTCCTCAGGATAAATTTCTTCATGTCACCTCTATGACATGAAAATCTCTTTATTGATAGTTATATATTTCCTTCTGAGGTTAAAAACAGGAGGGAAATGGAGACAGCTTCTACATAAAGTGCTACTACTATTATACCTGAGAATTGTTGAGTTATGTTGAGTAGGCTATGAAATCACCCTTGCCAATTGCTATGATGCTTTTGCTCAATATGGAACATGAACCCTCCTGATTTGTTAAGTGTATTTTGACACAGTTTAAGGGGGGATAGGAGGAAGGGGACAGATTACCCTGTATCAGGGTCCCCAAAGGGTATTAATGGCTTATGGCTTGCTCAGAAGGGCTATTACTCTGATGGGTAGTGGCGTTATTAATTTATATTCAAATTTTGATTGTTGTTATTGCCAACCTTTTAATACGAGTTGCTGCAAATCTGCGACAAAAAACAAAAAAGGACTAACAGAAAACCTGCAAGTCCTTGATTTTATTGGTCGGGGCGACCCGATTTGAACGGGCGACCACTCACACCCCAAGCGAGTGCGCTACCAGACTGCGCTACGCCCCGATTGTTTCAGATATTAACGAAGCAGACCCAGTATCTCCCTGAGCCTTGTTTTGACATGCTCGATTCCCCGGGCAGGTTGGCGTACTTCTTTTTTGGGCATTTCCTGTTCTGGTACCGGTTCAGCGTACCCTGATGAAAGGCCAAGTCTTTTTCTGACACCCTCTATGGTATATCTCTCCTGATAAAGGAGCTTTTTAATTGCGAGCAGTAACTCCACATCCTTCTTTACATACACTCTCTGTCCTGATTTATTTTTCCGGGGTTTCAGAAACGAGAATTCGGTCTCCCAGTATCTGAGGACATAGGGTTCAACGCCCACAATTTTGCTGACCTCTCCTATCTTGTAGAAGAGCTTGTCAGGAAAAGTGATTTGCGATTTTACACTTTCAGGTCTGGATTTATACATCTTGTTTTTCCATTACGGCTTTCAGTTGATTGCTGGCCCTGAACGTGATAACTCTTCTCGGGGTTATCTCGAGGTCGTCTCCCGTTTTCGGATTCCGGCCTCTCCGGGCAGTCTTTTGCCTGACATTAAATGTGCCAAAACCAGAGACTTTTACTGACTCGCCTTCGATAAAGGTCTGCTTCATGATGTCAAAGAGAATCTCTATGATCTCCTGGGCTTCTTTTTTCGACAAACCAATTTTTTCGAATATTCTCTCTACCAAATCTGCCTTTGTCATATCGCTACCTCAATTTTTCTTAAGTATATTAAGGACATAGACACTTGTCAAGAAGAATTAGGTGAATATAGTATATCAAATCTATCCATAAAGTCAAAAAAAATCTTGCCTTTGCCCGGAACGAGAGAATATGATGTATAAAATTAGATAATTTTACAAACCATTCGATTTATCATGATTTATGGAATTGGCATAGATATAGTCAGGATTCGCCGGGTGCAGGAAGCCTTTGAGAAATGGGGTGAAAGGTTCCTTCAGAGGGTATACACCGGAGATGAAATTGCTTATTGCTTCGAAAAAAGAAACCCCCATCTCTCTCTTGCAGCCCGTTTCGCAGCGAAAGAAGCATTCATAAAAGCAGTCGGCGCCGGAGTTCCCGTCGCATTCAACGATATTGAAGTGGCACACAGTGATACAGGACAACCTGTGCTGAGGTTGAGAAGAACGCTCCAGGACTTTCTCAGCAATAATCATATCGCAAAGGTGCATCTCAGTCTCAGTCATGAGCAGGAATATGCGGTGGCATGTGTAGTGCTCGAACGGCATTCATGAACTACGCGCTCACCGGTGAATATTTTTTATTTTGTGCATCAATCGGGCAAAAGCTTAACTGTTCGTTTCATCAAGGATTTTTACGGGGAGGGAACGATTCAGGCGGTATTTCAGGTGATTCCCGCAAGGGGACGACTGCCTTGTCCGTTTCCGGCCCGGGCTGAGAATCAGGGTTTGCACTGCTCCCTTCAAACATTTCATCATATTCAGGGACTACGATCCCCCTTCTTACCATAATGTTATAAATAAGATTCGATCTGTGCGCGACATACCTGCTGTCGCTCAGTGGATTATATTTCCTCGGGTTCGGGAGGACCGATGCAAGCCGTGCCGCCTCTTCAGGATTCAGTTCTGCTGCGGGTTTTCCATAGTAATGCCATGAAGCGGTTTCAATGCCGAAAATCCCCCCGTCTCCCCATTCCGCCACATTCAGATAGAGTTCCAGAATCCGTTTTTTAGTGAGGACCGTTTCGATTCTCCACGTGAGTATGGCCTCGCGAATTTTTCTCACCGGGTTTTTTGAGGGGGACAGGAAAAGATTTTTCGCGAGTTGCTGGCTGATGGTGCTTCCTCCCAGTTTGAATTTTTTCGCCTTGATATCTTTTTCGAGGGCCTTTTGTATCGCGTTATAATCGAATCCCTCATGACTCCAGAATTTATCGTCTTCAGCAATGAGCACAGCCTTTAAGACATAGGGTGAAATCCTTGAGAGAGGCACCCATTTCTGCTGAATCCGGTAGTTCTTCCCCTCCCGCTCCCATTCCTTCTCCCGGTATTCCATAAAAGCAGTTTTCCTGGGATTTTCCTTCTTCAGCGCGGAAACGTCCGGAAAGAAAAGAGAGTACAGAAAGGGAGCGGCAAAAATAACAATAACCAGCAATACAATTTTTTGTTTTATGGACTTCCTTTTCGGCATTCCGACCCAAGAGCTACGCGTGTATCTCTGTCCCGATTCCCTCTTTTGTGAAGATCTCGAGCAGGAGGCAGTGCGGAACCCGGCCGTCTACGATGTGTGTCTTCACCACACCTCCCTCAACTGCCATGAGACAGGCCTGCACCTTCGGAAGCATCCCTCCCGAAATGGTCCCGTTCGACAGCATCTTTTTAATTTTTCCTTTTGTAGCAGTTGAGACAACGGCATTCTTTTTATTCATTATCCCGGGGACATCGGTAAGAAGTATGAATTTTTCAGCCTGCAGGGCAGCAGCTATGGCAGCCGCGACATAATCGGCATTGATATTCAAGGTCTCACCTTTCGGTCCGACGCCTATAGGCGAAATAACCGGGATGAACCCACCGTGTACGAGTGTATTGAGAATCTGCGGATCGACGTTCACTACCTCCCCCACGAGCCCGATATCGACGATCTCCCCTGCACCGGTTCCCGCAGAGTTCCTGAGCAGTTTCTTTTTCGCTTTTATCAGCCCTCCGTCTTTCCCGCTCAACCCCGCAGCTTTGCCCCCGTGACTGTTTATCAGTGAGACGATCTCTTTGTTGACGAGACCTCCGAGCACCATCTCCACGATATCCATTGTCTCTTTATCGGTAACCCGCTGCCCCTGCACAAAAGACGGTTTCTTGCCCATTTTCTGCATCATATCGGAAATTTTCGGTCCGCCGCCATGCACGATAACAGTCTTGATACCGATAAAGTTGAGCATTACGATATCCCTGGCAAAGGATTCTTTCAGTTCCGTCTTCACCTGAGCTGCCCCGCCGTATTTGAGAACAAACGTCTTGCCGAAAAAATTTCTGATATAGGGAAGCGCTTCGAGTAATATCTCTGCTTTGGTAATGATATCTTTCATCCCGTAGCTCCTGTCGTTCACAGTTTTTTCCGCCTTCTCTTTTGCCTGACATGCTGCAAAATACTTCCGCGCCTCTCAAAACACGGAATGCAGACGATCTGCCCATTCCTTACCCTCGCTCTCGTCTCCATAACCTTTTCTGTGCAGAGCGAACACCGCAGGCTCTGGTATATCTCTGCCTCGTCCGGCAGGGTCATCGTGCCTCTTGATATCCGAAACAGGTCTTCGTCTTTTGCATGCAATATCATGTCTATTTTTTTTGTTTTCCGTGCATGGACTGCGGTCATTACTTTACCGGACCTGTCTCCCTTGCTATACCGCTCCCACATTCTTTTTTCCTCATCAGTTTCTTCCGGCGGTGAGAAGTCAATCGAGATTCTGATTCCCTGACCTTTCGGTCTTTTTATAAAGGTGTACACCTGTTTTCCGTAATCCCTGAAAATCAGGTTGCCCTTGCCGAAGGTACATCCGGTGACAACCTGAACCGCATCGACCGCGCAGGAATCGTTCTCAACGATTGCGACCATTTCCTCATCCGTGGCTCTCTCACCGAGTTCCTTCATCGCAAGGAGTGATACACGGTATCCAAGCGCAAGACCGGGACAGGCATGCCCATGGAATGCAACAACATCATCGAACGTTTTCATACCCATGATTTTACCTCAAAAACGAATTCTTGTGTATTGTTTGCAGAAACGTTCCGGGTTATCCAATGAAAAACCCTGAAGTTTCGGGGTTAAATGCTGTGAATGAGGTACAGTACGAGAAATATTCCAATCGACAGGATCGATGCGGTAAGCATTATATCGAGAATCAGTGACGGGTGATAGGAATCCGTATCAATCTGTTTCTCTACTTTCTTGTATCTGACAAATGCAAGCGCCCCCATAAAGGCCCCGATCCCTATGAGGAGAATTCCAAGAAAGGATGAATATCCATGTGATGCCGGTACTGCAGGAATATTACCGTGCGTTCCTGCAAAATATGGCGCCTGCTGGATCAGGAGCGCAAATTTCTCGACAACGAATCCGAATGCCATTATGCCGATACTTGTCCGTATCCAGGCAAGAAAAGTCCTTTCGTTTGCCATATGGACACGGCGGTTCCGGACCCTTGGATGGATCTTCTCCTCAGGTATCGCGTTCATGTCCCTGTCAGGCTGATCTGAACGCATGTTGATAATAGTCCAGTGCGTATGCTTTTGCCATTCTCCGTGAACTGAAAAAAGCCCCTGTGCCTTTTATTGCCTCTTTCATCACCTCTGTCCACCCGTTTGGCACGCCATCCTCATCAAGGACGTAATATAAAGGCACAACCTCCCGTTCAAGGATATTATACAAAGGCTCGGCATCCCGGTCATCTCCTTTACCCTCGTATGCCCAGCCGTTTTTTCCGTTAAACCCCTCTATCCACCATCCGTCGAGGATGCTCAACTGCGGAACCCCGTTTAATGATGCTTTCATCCCGCTCGTACCGCATGCTTCGAGCGGAGGGATCGGATTATTGAGCCAGAGGTCAACCCCATGCACCATGTATTGCGCCAGTTGTTCGTTGTAGTTCTCCACAAAAGCGATCCTTCCGCCGAAAGAAGGGTCCTGTGCGAGAGAGAAGATGCGCTGCAGTATTCGTTTTCCTTCATCATCAGAAGGATGAGCCTTGCCGGCAAAAATTATCTGTACAGGCTCCCATCTGTTATTCAGAATTTTTGCGAGCCTTTCGATGTTTTTGAAGATAAGGTCTGCCCGTTTATACGATGCAAACCGCCGGGCAAACCCGATCGTCAATGTCGTAGGATCGAGCAGAACACCCCCGGTAATGACATTGACAGGATTCACCTTGTTATGACTCCACCTTATCCGTGCCTGCTCCCGGATAAAATTTATGAGCTTTATCTTGAGCCAGTAATGGACTTGCCATAATGCAGCGTTTGGTATATCGTCAATAAGTTCCCATACTACCGGGTTGTCGTGGTCCTCAAGCCAGTTCCGGCCGAGATATTTGTTGAACAGAAGTTCCATCTTCGGTTCTATCCACGTCGGCACATGTATTCCGTTCGTGATATGTCCAATGGGCACTTCCTCTTCTTTCCTGTCTGGCCAGAGCGGTTGCCACATGCGGCGTGTCACCTCGCCGTGCTTTTTGCTCACGCCGTTCTTATAGCCGGACAACCCCAATGCCAGGGAGGTCATATTGAATCCTGCAGAAGGGTCCCCGGGATGTATCCCCAGCTGAAGAAAAGCATCCCGGCTCAACCCCAGAAAAGGGTAGCAGCGGCTGAAATATTTATCCATGAAATGAAAGGGGAACACATCATGACCCGCCGGCACAGGAGTATGGGTGGTAAAAACCGTTGTCGCACGCACCTGTTCAACGGCATCCTGAAATTTCATCCCTTCCGCTACCCTCTCCCTTATGCGTTCGAGTAATGCAAAGGCCGGATGGCCTTCATTCAGGTGAAGGACGGAATGTTTTATTCCGAGGGCGTTCAGCATTGCGATACCACCGATACCAAGGACCATCTCCTGCCGAAGCCGCTGCTCGATGTCCCCGATGTAAAGATGCGCGCTGATTTTCCGGTTCCACGGGTCATTCATATCTATATCCGTATCCATTAAATAAAGAGGGATCCTGCCTACGTCCACCTTCCATACCGCGACATAGAGCGGGGGGTCTACAAAAGGAACTTGCACAATGAGCTGTTCATCTTTTTCAGTCATGACCCTTCTTATGGGAGCGGCATCCCTGATGAGTACCTCATCAATATCATCCTGCCATCCGTCCACGCGGATTTTCTGAAGCAAATACCCTTCCGGATACATAAAACCAACCGCAACCATAGGAATACCGAGATCACTGCATTCTTTGACGTAATCGCCCGCTAAAAATCCCAGCCCTCCGGCATAGAATGGAAGGGAATGATGCAGCCCGTATTCGGCAGAAAAATATGCGACGGGCAGGCAGCTGGGATCAGCAACATTTGCTGCAAACCAGCAGACCTTCGTCTGAATTTCTTCGTGAAACCTGGCAAGTACGACATCATAATGGCGGAGATATTCAGCCTGTTCAGACGCAACATTCAGCGTTTCCGGGGAAAGCTCTCTCAGCATCTGCACCGGATTGTGGCCGCTCTCCTTCCAGGCGACCCTGTTCAGGAGTTTGAAGAGCATCCTTGCTGAAGGATGCCAGCTCCACCAGAGGTTATAGGCGAGTTCGGCGAGTTCCGAAATCTTATCCGGGATATTGGGGAAGCTGTCTGCTATTCGTTTCATCCTAACATTCTCAGGCGACTTTGCCGTCTATTTCCCTTCTCTCATGAGAGCGGTTATTCCGTCTTCATTTCCTGAAGCCATTCGTTCATAAGGGTCCGGATCCTCCCCTGCGTTTCCGGAGAGATATCCCGGAAAGGATCAAACGATAATTTCGTCAGTACCGGTTTCAGAATCATATAGCCATCCTCCGACCAGAGAACACCTACCTCTCCAACAGGAAGATCCCTGATCTTGTCCCTGATACGGATATCCATTTGTTGAGACGGGACAATCTGGTATCTCATCATGTCCGGATATAACTTATAGATGTCTTCGAAAGACATCCCTTCTTTTGCATTTTCCTGCAGTTCCCGGGCGAGGACGATTTTAGTGTACCTGTTTTCCTCTTCATACGTGACAATGAGAGATTCGATCATTTCTTCTTCAGGCAGGCGTTTCAACCGCTGGTCTATATATTCACTTACTGCAAGCAAGCGCTTGAGAGAGCCCTGCTGCTTCACATCGAGCTTATGCTGATTGATCAGATCCTGGAGTTGCTTTGTTTCTCCGGTTATTTTGAGACTCCTTGCCTTTTCATAGAGAAGTCTTTCAGTTTCTTTCTCTTCCTGGTTGTTCCCGGTTCTCCATGGCACAGCCTGAATGCCCAGGCGGGTGAGCATCATTCCCGTATCGTCGCTTGATGCTTTCGTTTCTTCTGCCTGCTTCTCTCTTTGAGACGCCGTGTGTCCTTCTTCCCGCTTCTCCGCATCAGCTATTTTCGATTCCTTATTTACTGGTGTAGTCAAGACGGATGGTTTCTCCTGAGTGCCGTCCTTTCCGGATCGCATCGGGGAATCTTCTTTCATTTTCTGCTGTGCTTCGAGCTGAGACTTCAGTGTATCTCTCTCCTGTATGAGGTCTGAGACAAGCTGCTCCTTATCTTCAAGCTCTTGTATTCTCGCCATGAGCTCCGCCGATTTCTGTTTCTCCTGACCCAGTTCTCTGCGCAGAGCGTCTCCCTCATCAATCGACGGAGATGCCTGAGTTGTTGGTTTCACCGCATTCTCCATCTCCTTGATTTTTCTCTCGAGATCTTCCGCCTTCTTTCTTTCCTCTCCAAGCATCCTGCTCAGGGTATCTCTTTCCTGCGTTCTCTGTGCAAGAACCTGATTCTCTGCCTTTGTCTTCTTCTCATTCTCCCCTGTCTCTGCTATCCGTCCCTCCAGGACTTTCGTCTTTTCTCTCTGATCTTCCAGTTGTTTTCTCAGAGCATCCCTCTCTTCAACAAGGTCTTTGATCGTTTTCTCTCTCTTTTCAGATTCTTTATTTTTTGCACGCAGTTCTGCAGTAGTTTTCCGTTCTTCGTCAAGCAGTTTGCTGAGAGACTCCTTCTCTTTTGCCGTTTCCGTGAGGTCCTTTTCTCTCGAACGCAACTTCTTTGCATCATCCTCACAGGCCTCTTCTTTTATTTCGAGTTCCTTGATCCTCTTCTTTCCCTCATCGAGCTTTCTTTGCAGTGCATCTCTCTCCACGCTCACTTCGTTCAGCGTCTTCTCTTTTTTCTCAAGTTGCGTTACTTGTTCGCGGAGAATTTCAGTTTTTTTCTTTTCCTCGCTGAGCTGTATCCTCACCTTGTCCCGTTCTTCAGACGCCTCCCTCAACGACTTCCCCAGTGCCTTAACTTGCTTTTCGGCTTCCTTCAGTCTCTTCTCAGGCGGTTCGTTCTTCATCCCGGCCCCTGCTGTCGCATCGATAGGGCATCACCCTCGGTCCTGCCGAGCATTTCCAGTTCCCTTTCCGCATGAGACAGGTACGGGCTCTCCTGGAAATTCTGCCTGATTTCCGAAAAGGCTTTCCTCGCCTCTCCAAAAGACTTCAACTGCATATATGACTTTCCGAGCCAGTAGAGTGCGGCATCCCGTGCAGAACTGTCAGGGAATTCATTGAGAAACGCAGTAAGTTCCTGCACAGCCTTTTCCGGCTGATACGACAGATATGATTCATAGCCCCTATTGAAAAGCCCGGCCTCACGGCTTGCCGGATCTTCGCCTGCCGCAGCCAGGAGGAAGACCGCAAATAAGATCAGGATAATTAATACTGGTTGATTGTGACCGGAGTTTTGTCCCATAACGTTTTTAACCACTCCTTGTATAACTTTTCCTTTTTCTGTTTGAAGAGTATGTTCCGCACTTCACTTCTTACCTCATCGAACGTCTTGTATCTCTCGTCTGTTGTATTGACAATCCGCAGTATATACACTCCTTCTGCAACCCATATGGGTTCACTTGTCTCTCCTCTCTTCATGGCAAAGGCTTTTTCATCCAGGGCCGGAACCAGCGTTCCCCGTCTGAAAGTCCCCAGCACCCCTCCGAGACTTTTCAGCGGCTCGTCAGCATATTCTTCCACGAGCATGTCAAAATCCCCGCCGTTTTTCAACCGGGAAACAATCTCGAGCGTTCTCCGTTTGAGATCAGTCAATTCCGTAACCGATGCGCCCTCTCTCACCCTCAGGAATATTGCCTTTACTTCTCTTGTCTCAAAGGTAATCAGGAATTCTTTTGTGTGCGAAGCAAAATAGCCTTCGGCCTCTTTGTCCGTAACAAATATTTTCGCATCAACCTCTTCATGGACCAGCTTTGAGAGAGTGATATTCTCTCTTACACTGTTCCTGTACATCTGGAGCGTCATCCCCTCTTCCCTGAGACCTTCTTCAAAATCATCAGGTGAGAAATTATTCTTCTTATTGAACTCTTCAATTGCCCTGTCTACCTCTTTTTCGCTCGTCTCGATCCCACGCTTTTTTGCCTCGAAGAAAATCATCCTGTCCTCAATCAAACTCCGGAGCAGACTCTCCTCAACCCAATCCTGGTCGGTAAATTTCAGACTATTCCCGGTGAACCTCACATAGTCTGCATAGGTGATAATCTCGCCATTCACCGTTGCAAGGACCCGGTCAACGATCAGGGCAAAAGAGGGTGTAGCCTGCACAGAGAAACTCACAAGGAAAAAGAACAGCAGGGAAAATATCAAGGAAGAATTTTTATTCAGCCGGATGGTCAGGCCCGCTTCCCTCACGGAACAGCGTATCCCTTCAGGCAGAAAGCACTTCGCTACAAGCACACGATACTTCATAGCGCTGTTTTATTCGGTTTGACGCCGGTTTTTTCTCCAATTTTCTCCAGTACCCTGAGTGCATCGTCCCAGGTAAGCCATTTATCTTTCGGATTGCGCATAAGATATGCCGGATGAAAAGTCGGCATAACCGGAAAGCCTTTGTAGTCAAAAAACTTCCCCCGGACTGCCGTTATCTTTAATCCCGGGTTTCCCGTAAGCGTTGCAGCGGATATTCTGCCGAGCGAAACGATCACCCTGGGACGGATTATTGCAATCTGCCCCTCCAGGAACCTTCTGCACGTCTCGATTTCATCCATTTCCGGGTCGCGGTTCCCCGGGGGTCTGCATTTTATTATATTCGCAATGTATACGTCTTCCCGCTGGAAGCCCATTTTGTTTATCAGACTGGTAAGCACCTTTCCCGCATCACCGACGAAAGGCCTCCCCTGCAGGTCCTCTTCTCTTCCGGGGGCTTCTCCGATAAACAGAATCCTTGCACCGGGGTCTCCTTCGCCGAAAACGATAGTAGTCCTTTTTCGTGAAAGTTTGCACCTGGTGCAGTCTCCGATCTCATCCCGTAATGCCTCCAGGAGTATTTTCTTCTCAGATGCACTCTGTCCGTTTCCCTTTCCCGTCATTGTTGACTGCTGATTGCCTCTTGCGAGCTTAATCGGCAGGTTTTCAAATCCCAATGCCTGATAAAAGGACATGCTTTTTTTCAGATCATCTAACAAATCTGTTTTCTTTAACTTTTCGCTCTTCATTTTCAACTTTTCACTGCTACCGTTCTCCCCACTTCAGCTTTGTCCTCAGGATATGGAAGTAGTCTTTCTCGCAGGGGATGAAAAGATTCGTTTTACATGAAGATTTCTTGACCATGACTATATCGTTCATCTTTAAAGAAAATCCGACCTGACCGTCCAGTGTAAGGAATACGTCTTCGTTCGGTGACTTGAGAAATATTTCTATTACAATATCGTCGGGGAGCACAATCGGTCTGTTGGTAAGGGTATGCGGACAGATGGGAGCAAGAATTATACTGTTCAGGGTCGGATAAAGGATAGGCCCCCCGGCAGACAGTGCGTATGCAGTCGAACCCGTTGGAGTAGATACGATAAGCCCGTCAGCCTTGAAGGTTGCGATATAGGTGTGATTGACATAGGTCTCAAGGTCTATGATCCGTGCAAGTGCCCCCTTGTTCACGACTACATCATTCATCACAATATACTCGGCAATACATTCGCTATGCCTGAAAACGCACGCGGAAAGCATCATCCTCTCCTCTACAGGACAGTTGTCGGTTAACACCTTCTTCATCGCGTCACGGAAATCTTCCTTCTGAACGGCGGTGAGAAACCCCATTCCTCCGATATTCACGCCGAGGATAGCCACATTCCTATCGCCCACAAGCCTCGCCACGCTGATCATTGTTCCGTCTCCACCCAGCACGATAATCACGTCTGCCAGGTCAGGTATCTCCGACCGGGGATAACCCTGCATCCCTGCAATGGAAGCGGTTTCGCTGTCAATATACACTTCGCAGCCCTGCTCCAGGAGCCACGGGAGGAACTCCTTGATCATTTCTGCAGGCTCCGTTTTTCCGGTCTTACCGACGATGCCGATCTTTTTCATACAGCCCTTTCACGGTTATTTCCCTCTCATCTTCACTGAGAGTTTTCAAGGTTATTTGTATCATATCATCGGGCAGCCACTGAGCGGCCTTTTCCGCCCACTCTATGACTGCAATGTTCTGCCCTCCGATCACCTCGCCGAGGCCTATGTGATCGAGTTCCTCATCTGTGTTGATACGGTACAGGTCTATATGGACAAAAGGCGGGGTTGTCGGGTATTCCGCAATGAGAGTGAAGCTTGCGCTCACGATATCCCGTTCCGCGATACCAAACGCCTGTGCGATGCCTTTCGTGATGGTCGTTTTTCCCGCTCCCAGCTCGCCATAGAGACCTACCATATCCCCTGCGTTCAGGAGTTTGCCTATCCTTAACCCAAGTCCCCTTGTCTCATCAGGCCCTCTCGTCCTGACTTTCATCATAGTATTCCGATAAACCCGCCCTGTCTGCCTCCATAGTCATTATGAAAACGGTAAGAATAGAATTTTCCGGGATTGCAGCAGGTGCATTCTGATGAGCTCCAGATATTCGTATCAGGCACACCAGATGACAAGGCCTGAAGCCTGTTTGCATGGGAAAGGTCGACCACGTATTTTTCTCCCCGCACCCTGCAGTAATCACCGGCGCCTGTTGCTCTGACAATGGCTTCCTTGACCTCGGTATCGACATTATAGCAGCAGTCCCTGATACTGGGACCAAGTGCGATGAGTATAGCATCCGGAGAGGAACCGAAGTGTTCCCTCATACGGGCGATGGTTTTTTTTAAGATTTGTGCAGCGGTGCCGCGCCAACCGGCATGCACAACACCGACAACCGGTTTCTCCCTGTCGACAAGGAGAACCGGAACGCAGTCTGCCACCTGAACGCCGATGAGAACGCCTTTCTTATCGGTAATAACCGCATCGGCGGTCTCCGGCGATAAATCCGCACCGAGGACTTTTACGGTATCGGTATGTTTCTGCACCGGCATATAAAAGCTCATATTTCCAAGCGAGGCCGTACTGCAGATTTTTGCGCGGTCCGTACCGAGCGACTTTGTGGTAAAAAAAGCTTTTACTGCACCGTGCATGTTTTCGGGAACAATAATATTATCCATTGGTTTTCAAGGACAAAAAAGCAGACGATATATGCTCTATTATATCTGTTGCGATCAATGAATGGGGGCCTTTTTCCAATGCAGCGATATCACCGGCGAGCCCATGGAGGTAGACCCCGAGAACACATGCATGGAGGGGAGATATCTTCTGTCCCAGCAGACCGCCTATCATTCCGGTGAGGACGTCTCCGGTACCCCCGGAAGCCATTCCCGGGTTCCCTGTCGAATTGAGAAAGACTTTTCCGTCCGGGGCCGCAGTGATTGCCGGGACGCCTTTCAGGACAAGATACGTCCCCGTCTTCCGTGCAAAAGCCTGGGCAGTGCCGATACGGTCTTCCTCTACAATCTTTACCGAAACACCTTTCCGCCCGGACAACAACCTCGCCATTTCACCTGGATGGGGGGTGAGAATCACAGGGGATCTTGCGCTCGAAAAAACAGGCGTTCCCCCTTTGAGCGAATTGATTCCGTCTGCATCAATAACCATAGGCACTCCCGCATTCTGTATCAGGGACGCTACGAGTTGTTCTGTTTCATCGCTTACCCCGAGACCGGGACCTATTGCGAGAACATCAGCTTTTTCATGAATGAAATCAAGGATCTGCTTTGACGCTTTCAGGGAGAGTGTGCCGTCCCCCTTATCCGGCAGGAGCAGGGTCATCTCTTCAGTCACACGGGATTGAAAGACGTCTGCAAGCGATGCCGGCACGCCGAGAGTTACAAGCCCTGCGCCGGTCCTCAGGCATGCCTTTGCAGCCATCAGGGCAGCGCCCGTTTTTCCCTTTGAACCGGCTATAACAAGGACATGCCCATAAGATCCCTTGTGTGAATATGCCGGTCTTCCAGGCACGAGCGCAGCCGCTTCTTTCTTCTCGATTAAGTCTGCTGCGATTTTATCTGTTCTGAGCGCGTGCTCAGGGAACCCGATATTTTCGATGAAGAGCTTCCCTGTGTATTCAGCGCCGGGATACAGGAAATGACCTCTTTTCGGAAGGCCGAAGGTCAATGTATAGTCCGCCCTGACAGCATTGCCCATAATCTGTCCGGTATCCGACGAGATTCCGGTGGGAATATCTATACTGATCACAGGCGCCCCTGATTTATTCGTTACCTCGATAACTTCTGAAAGCTTACCGCCGATATTTTTGTCCAGCCCGGTCCCCAATAGTGCATCAACAATAAGAGCATGTTTATTCAGGATCGATGAATGCTGCAAGAGAAATTTGCCCATGGGATCGATTGAAACCCCGCATTTCCTGGCAATAGAGTATTGCTGAAGCGCATCTCCCTTCAGGGCTTCGTAGCTTCCTGAAAGAAAAACCTTTACGTCCCATCCTTCGTTGTGGAGAGTGCGTGCGACCACCATGCCGTCGCCGCCGTTGTTCCCGCTTCCCGAAAGAACGATGACCCGTCTCCGTCCAAACCGCTCCTTTATCATCGCAACAACCGCAAGTCCCGCCCTTTCCATCAAGACAAACCCCGGGATGCCTGTTTCCTTAATAGTCTTTCTGTCAATGTCGCGCATCTCTGCGGCAGTAACGACTTTCATTGCGTTTTTCCTTTTGTTTTCAACCGCATTCAAGGAAACCTTTGACTTCACTGTTCAGAATGGACTCGCTTATTTGCTGCACATTTATCTGCAATTATAGCACTCCTGAGTAATTTATACATAATCTTCTTAACTTATTGTTTTTTTTAAATATTTTATTTGACAAACAGCGCAAAACATGGTAATAATTAGCACTATGCCTGTGCCGAGTAAAAAGAAACCGCCGCTGGGACAGCTTCTTATCGAGAACGGTCTGATCAATTCAAATCAGCTCAAGGAAGCGCTGAAGAAACAGGCTCAGGTCGGCGGACAGCTGGGCTCTATATTGGTAGATATGGAATATATCACCACCGAAGACTTATTGAACTTCCTCAGCCAGCAACTCGGTATTCCTTCGGTAAACCTTTTACATACCAATATTGATCAGGATGTGCTGAAACTCATGCCTCTTGAAAAGATTAAATCGATGAAGGCCCTCCCCCTGAGTGTTGACGAAAATTCGATCACACTCGGCATGGTAAATCCCAGGGATATGCTCTCTATCAGGGATATTGAATTTTCGATCGGGAAAAAAGTAAACGCCGTCGTAATCCCTGCCACGCAAATGGAAGCAGCCATTCAGAGTATGATGCAGAATCCCGGCATCGCGCTTACCGGAGAAGGCATTGCCAAAGAGGTGCGCAGATACGAAATGAAAAAAGCGCCGCCGCTTATGGCTCTGTTAAAATATCTGGCCGGATCACCTGCAACTGATATGCTCCTTACCGCAGGCGTCTCTCCGTCCATCAAGCTCGGCAATGATATTAAAAGGGCTGCAATGATTCCTCTCACCCCTGCCGATTGCGAGCGATACGCACGGGAAATAATGTCCGAAAAAGACTGGGGAACATTCAATGAGAGGGGTGACTTCGACCTGGCGGTGACCTATCCGGAGATAGGCCGTTTCAGGGTAAATCTCTACAGGCAGAGAGGGTCTGTCTCGATCACTCTTCGCCGTATTATCGACATCCTGCCTTCATTAAAAGACCTGAGCCTGCCCGAATGGATAAGAGATTACGTTCTCCTGCCCCAGGGACTGATCCTGGTGTCCGGTCCTGCAGGCCATGGGAAAAGCACCACCCTTGCTGCGATGGTAGATATCATTAATTCCAGCCGAAAATGCAATATTGTAACCCTTGAAGATCCGATTGAATACCTCCACAAACACAAAAAAAGCAATGTGAATCAGCGCGAAATCGGCCTGGATACCAAGTCCTTCTATGAAGGGTTGAGACATGTCTTCCGGCAGGACCCCGATGTAATTGTAGTGGGAGAAATGAGAGACCCCGACAGTTTCTCTATTGCGTTGCAGGCAGCCGATACCGGCCATCTTGTGATAACCACAGTCCACGCAAACACCTCGGCGTCTACAATCGAACGCGTCATCAATATGTTTCCTCCCCATCAGCAGAACCTCATACGGTCCCGTATTGCAGACAATCTCCTCTTTGTCCTCGCCCAGAGACTTGTCCCGACCAAATCAGGCGACGGGAGAGTGATTGCGCTCGAAAAAATAGTGAACAGTGACCGCGTGAAGAACTTTATCAGGGAAGAGAAAACACATCAGATAAAACCCCAGATGCTTTCAGGCACTGAGGAATTCTCTCCTCTGGAGGCGTCTCTTGCAAAGTTGTATCAAGCGGGCCTCATTCGATATGAAGACGGACTTTTCTACGCCGAAAACAAGCAGTTCTTCAAAGACCTCACAAAAACTTCATAAACCCCGTCAATTCTGAAAATCCTTGTTTAATCCCCGGAGAAAATATTAAGATAAATACTCTAAGGAGGTTGCGCACGATTGGAAGAGAAGAAGAATAAGAGTGTCATAGATAAATTCTGGGACTTGCTCGCTTCGGTACAGCTTGCGATCATCATTTTTGCCCTGATTGCCCTCACCTCGATCGTCGGGACAATTCTGGAACAGAGGGCCGACGAGGCCAGGAATCTGCAGGTCCTTGCGAAACTTTTCGGCGAATCCGTCGCCCCGTCGCTCTACACAATATTCAACAAACTGGGGTTCATGGATATGTACCACTCATGGTGGTTCATCACCTTATTGATCCTTTTTTCCGTCAATCTCATCATCTGCTCGCTGGACAGACTCCCGAAGGTATGGAAATTGATCAGTGAACCGATGGCCCCCTCTCCGGAGGAGAAACTCAGAAAATTCCTTATCACCAGAGAGGTCGTCATACAAGGCCCTGCAGCAAAGGTCAGGGATACTGTCGCCGGCGCGCTGAAGCAGATTGGCTTTAAAAGCCAGGAGGTGACAGAAGAAAAAGGCTTCCAGTTCTTTTCACAGAAGGGACCTTACAGCAGGCTCGGCGTCTTCATCACTCATTTCAGCATCCTCGTCATCCTGTGCGGAGCGATTATCGGCCTGAGGTTCGGGTTTAAAGGCTACGTGAATGTCCCGGAAGGTACTGCGACAAACCTCGCCTTTGCGGACCGGGGGACCAGAAACATCCCTCTCGGGTTTGAGGTAAGATGCGATAATTTCGATGTTGAATTCTATGGCATGTCGGATATGCCGAAGGAATACAAGAGCTGGCTCACAGTCATAAAGGATGGCCGTGAGGTGTTGAAAAAATCGATAGCAGTGAATGACCCGCTCACCTATGAAGGCATCACCTTTTATCAGTCAAGTTATGGTTTTATGAATGAAAATATGGATCGTGGCATCTTTCTCTTCAGGCTCATCTCTGCAAACGGACAATCCTCCGACATACAGCTAAGACTGGGGGACAGCTTCCAGATCCAGGGCTCCAACATTTCAGGCAAAATCCTCAATTTCAGCCCCGCCCTGCGCATCGATGAGCATGGACAAGCATTCACCTATGCGAATCAGATGAACAACCCTGCGGTCCTCATCGACTTCTCGGAATCTGGCGCCCGCACTCTCACCGGATGGATATTGAAAAGACACCCTGAGACATGGCAGCTGCCGAACGGAGACCGGGTGGAGTTCCTCGATTACTGGGGCGTTGAATTCACCGGGTTACAGGTAAGAAAAGATCCCGGCGTCTGGATCGTATATTTCGGCTGTATTGCAATGAGCATCGGCCTCTTCATCGCCTTTTTCATGAGCCACAGGAAGATATGGGTAAAGCTTATCGAAGAAAAAAATTCCACGAGGATTCTTGTCGGCGCCACGGCGAATAAAAACAGGGCTGCGTTCGAGAGAAAGATCGATACCTTGCTCTCCCTTCTCGGCAGGAAGGAAAAAGGAGAAAAATAAATGGACAGTTCTGCATTGTTCGGCATATCCACCATGGCATACATTCTGGCCATGATCATGTATATGACCTATCTCGCCTTCAGGAAAGAACAGATAGGGATTACTGCAACCGTGATCACCATCGCAGGATTGGCAGCACAAACCCTGGCGATCATTCTCCGGTGGAAGGAGTTCGCTGATCTGAGCGGAATGGGTTTCCTCCGTTCTGTCCCGCTCACCAATCTTTATGAGTCCCTGATCTTCTTTGTGTGGTGTCTCATTCTCGGGTATCTCATCATAGAGTTCCGGTTCAAAAACCGTTCGTTCGGGGCCTTTATCACCCCTATCGCCGGTATCGCTCTGGCATTTATAGACTTGGGCGGCGTATCAAAAGAGATTCAGCCTCTCGTCCCTGCCCTCAAAAGCAACTGGCTTCTCGCCCATGTAACCATGAGTTTTATCGCCTATGCGGCGTTTTCAATCTCTTTCAGCACCGGTCTTATGTATCTTATCGTCACCACTGAAAAGAAAAGGGAACCTTCCTATATCTTCTGGACGCTTACCTTCGGTATTTTTATGATTGTGATGATCGCAATGGCATTAGATTTGTTTTCCTTTAAGGTTGCGGTGAAGCCGGACATTTTTGTAAAAAGCTACCTTTTCAAAACTACATTCCTGAACTCTTCGCCCGTGGTAAAGCTTCTGAGCTGGATCGCGTCCTGTGTCATACTTTTTGTTGTCTGGCAATTCGGCTCTCTTCTGAAGAAAGTAATTCAGAAGGTCAATATCGATGCCGGTATGCTTGACGAGATCACCTATAAAAGCATCGCCGTCGGGTTCCCGATTTTTACCCTCGGAGGCCTCATCTTCGGCGCCATTTGGGCCGATCAGGCATGGGGTGTGTACTGGAGCTGGGACCCCAAGGAGACCTGGTCCCTGATAACCTGGTTTATCTATGCCTTCTATCTCCACGGACGGATGATTCGCGGGTGGAGAGGGAAAAAAGTTGCAATCGTTTCAGTAATAGGATTCATGGCCGTGATCTTCACCTATCTCGGGGTAAATCTTCTGCTCTCAGGGCTGCACGCATACGGGTCCCAGTAGAACGACTCCTAAGTTCTCTTTGCCTTGAAAACATATCTTGTTTCAGGATACAATTATTGTTATTAGCGTACGCTTAAGACGGAGGAAAACAACACATGAATACCATAAAAACGATGGGTCTCCTCGTGACTCTCACGCTTATCCTAGTATGGGCAGGAGGCGCACTGGGAGGAAGACAGGGAATGACATTCGCCCTGATCTTCGCATTGGGCATAAACTTTATCTCCTACTGGTTCAGCGACAAAATAGTCCTCAAGATGTATCGTGCCAAAGAAGTCAGCGAGACACAGGCGCCGGAGCTCTATGCCATGGTAAGGATGCTCTCCCAGAAAGCAGAACTGCCCATGCCGAAGGTTTATCTGATTGATCAGGAACAACCGAATGCGTTTGCGACAGGGAGAAATCCCCGGCATGCTGCGGTCGCGGTGACAACCGGCATCATGCGTATCCTGAGCAGGGAAGAGCTTCAGGGAGTAATAGCCCATGAACTTGCACATGTAAAACACAGGGATATCCTCATCGGCACTGTTGCCGCTACGATTGCAGGCGCGGTCAGCTATCTCGCACAAATGGCGCAGTGGGCAATGATCTTCGGCGGCCACAGAAACGACGAAGAGGGGGGAAATCCTATCGCAGCCTTTGCCATGATGATTATCGGCCCGATTGCGGCTCTCATCATACAAATGGCGATCTCAAGATCAAGGGAATATGCAGCTGATCAGGGCGGCGCAGCCATTGCAGGCAATCCGCGATACCTTGCCGGCGCACTCAAGAAGCTTCACCGGGCGTCCCGGCAAATCCCCATGAAGGCAAATCCAGCGACTTCCCATATGTTTATTGTAAACCCCTTATCGGGCGGCGGTCTGCTCAAGCTCTTCAGTACTCATCCGCCGATCGAGGAGCGTATTGCAAGACTGGAGTCCATGGGCCGCTGATTTGGGATTGCTTCTGTACATCTCCAATGCCCGGAACTGGGGTACTCTATGAAAGCACTGGTAACAGGCGCTTCCGGCTTCATAGGAAGCCATCTCTGTGAAGAACTCATCAGGAGGGGATACAGGGTTACCTGCCTGTCCAGGCAATCTTCAACCCTCACCTGGATTGAGAACCTCGATATAGAACTTGTCAAAGGCGATTGTACAGAAATCGGAACCCTGAGAAATATCGTCAGCGGGTTTGATTATGTCTTTCATCTTGCCGGCCTCACCAAGGCCAGTTCAGGCGATGCATTTTTCTGTATCAATGCAAAGGGCACCGAAAATTTGATTCAGGCAGTTGCGGAAAACAATCCCGGACTGAAACGGTTCGTCTATCTGAGCAGTCTTGCGGCAGCCGGGCCGAGCATAACGAAAAATCCTATTCGCGAAGACGCTTCCCCCTCGCCGGTTTCAGACTACGGGAGAAGCAAGCTTGAGGGAGAAAAAGCAGTGTTGCGCTACGCAAAATCGCTCCCGATAACAATTCTGAGACCCCCTGCCATTTACGGCCCGAGAGACAGGGACATGCTGTTCGTATTCAAGATGATCAAAAAAGGCGTTTTTTTTGATCTGGGGAAATGTTATTATTCATTGCTCTATGTAGATGATCTCGTTCAGGGTATAATATTATGCGCCGAAAGTAAAATGGCGGAAGGGAAAATTTATTTTCTCTGCGACACGAAATTCTATACGGGTGAGGAAATTGCAATGCACATATCTGAAACCCTTGCGGTAAAAGCGTTCCCGCTGAGGGTTCCGAAATTTGTCATGCCGTTCTTTGCATTCATTGGAGAAAGGTTCAACAAGCAGGGTATCATCAACAGAGACCGGATTAAAGACTTCAGGCATACATACTGGATATGTGACGCAAAAAAGGCACGGGAAGAGATCGGTTTTCTCCCGAAAGTCGACCTCAAGGAAGGGATAAAATGGACAGCAGACTGGTACCGGATTCACAGATGGCTATAAAAAAATCCGCAGATATATTCGAAAAATGCTCCAAGTTTCAGAAGGCAAAGACACTTATTTCCCATGGTTTATATCCGTATTTCAGGATCATCGAGAGCGCGCAGGACCCGGAGATCATCATGAATGGCCGGAGAATGATCATGGTGGGTTCAAACAATTATCTGGGACTCACCAGCCACCCCAAGGTGAAAGAAGCTGCGATAGAAGCAGTAAAAAAATACGGGACCGGCTGCGCAGGTTCACGGTTTCTGAACGGCACACTCGACATCCATGTGGAACTCGAGGAAAAACTTGCCAGATTCTCGCGGAAAGAAGCCGCGCTCATTTTCTCAACCGGATTTCAGGTCAATCTCGGCGTCATCTCGGCGCTCGTGGGCAAGGATGATGTCGTGATTATTGACAAGATGGATCATGCGAGCATCATTGATGGATGCAGGCTCTCTTTCGGTGAAGTCAGAAAGTTCAGGCACAATGAGACAACAGACCTCGAACGGGTCTTGAGAGAGAACGAAGACAAGGATAAAATGGTCGTGGTAGACGGCGTCTTCAGCATGGAGGGTGATATCGCTCAGCTGCCTGAAATCATATCGCTTGCCAATAAATACGGCGCGCGGCTTATGGTCGATGACGCGCACGGAATCGGCGTTCTCGGGAAAACAGGACGGGGAACCGCGGAACATTTCGGCCTTGAAGACCAGGTTGACCTCATTATGGGCACCTACAGCAAATCACTTGCCTCTATCGGGGGGTTTATTGCCGGGTCCGCTGATGTCATTCATTTTATAAAACATTGCGCCCGGTCGCTGATCTTCAGCGCAAGCCCACCCCCTGCCTCTGTTGCTTCGGTGAGCGCCGCTCTCGACATTATTGAGTCCGAACCGGAGAGAAGAGAGAGAGCTCTGGGAAAATACCGCAAAGATGCTGGACGGATTCAAAAATCTGGGTTTTCAGACCGGGAACAGCGAGACACCTATTATTCCGGTTATTGTCGGCGAAGATGAAAAAGCGTTCAAAATGGCCATGCTGCTCCAGGAAGAAGGCATTTTTGCGAATGTAGCGGTCACCCCTGCCGTGCCGACCGGGATGGCGCTTATCCGGACAAGTTACATGGCAACCCATACCGATGAGCATCTCGACAGGGTCCTGAGCGCCTTTGAAAAGGTCGGGAAAACACTGGGCCTTATCGGATGAGAGAAGTCGTTGAGGTTGCAACAAAGAAAGACCTCGACGATTTCATCCGCTTCCCCTTCACCCTGTATGCGCAGGATCCATACTATGTTCCCCCCCTTCTTTCGGAACTCAGGAAACAATTTTCCCGTAAAAACCCTTTCTTTCTCCATGCAACGGTTCGGTTTTTTCTTGCCAGAACCAATGGCAGGCAGGAAGGAAGGATCGTTTCAATTATCAATCACCGGCATATCGAGTTCCATAAAGAACGAGCCGGGTTTTTCGGGTTCTTTGAATCGCTGAATGATCAGTCTGTTGCCGACGCCCTTTTGAGCAGGGTTTCGGAAATACTGAACAAAGAAGGAATCGAGGTCCTCCGTGGCCCCATGAATTTCTCAACAAATGAGGAATGCGGTATGCTCCGCGAAGGGTTTAACCTCCAGCCGACGCTGATGACACCCTACAATCCGCCTTACTATAATGAACTGATGGAAAGGCATGGGATGACAAAGGCAAAGGATCTTTTTGCATACATCTGTGATATCCCGGAAAATTTACCGGAAAAAATCCTCAGGGTTGCCGCGATAGCGGAGAAGAGCGGCGTCACCGTGAGGCCGGTTGAGAAAAAAAATTTCGCGGGGGATATGCGGATATTCCAGGAAGTGTATAACTCCGCCTGGGAGAAGAACTGGGGGTTTATCCCGCTCACGGATGAGGAACTCAGACACCTTGCGGATAATTTAAAGCCTATCGTGATTCCCGAGATGACTCTCGTTGCAGAAAAGAACAATGAACCGATCGGATTCCTCGGGATTTTGCCTGACTACAACTTTGTTTTGAAGAAAATGCGCGGGAGAATGAACCCATGGACAATCCTGAAGGCCTTTTACTACGCAAAGAAGATAAAAGACATGAGACTGCTCCTCCTTGGCATCAAGCCTCATTACAGAAACAGGGGAGTGGACGCGCTGCTTTTCCGGGAAGGGTTCAAGGGGTCTCTCAAGAACGGCTTCCAGCGGGTTGAATTCTCGTGGATACTTGAAGACAATATCCCGACCCAGCGTCTCGTAGAAATGATCGGCGGCAGGTTATACAAAAAATACAGGATTTATGAAAAAAAGTTGGCATAACGTACGAATAAACCTTCATCCCCTAAAAACGATCCGGGATGAGAAATCAGGCATCCTGCCCTGATCTTGCGGGATATTTTCCTATTAGAGTGAAGTATTATGGAGGATCTCGTATATCTTCGTTAAGAACTCATGGGGCGCAATAGGTTTCGGCATGAAATTCAGACCGTTTTCCCCCATACCCTTTCTCTGTCCAATATCAGAAACATAGCCGCTTGTAAAAATTGCCTTCATCTCAGGTCTTATTTGCTTTCTCCCAGAATATACGATATTTATTATTATTAAGCTTTAGCTTAATTTATCAACAACTTCTTCTGCAAGTCAATATTAATTTCCATTCTCATTTTTGAAAACGCATAATTCAAGAAGGCAGTAATTGAGGGAAATACAAACTCGCAGTATTTAAAAAATTGGCGGCAGATGCGGTATTTAAGGAGATTTATCCCGGAAGCTTTTAGTCATGGATCCCCCGGGAATGACAAACGTTGAGCGTATTGACAGAGATTCATGAGGGGTAAAATGAAATATTAGGGTTGCTGAACAGCGGAAGATTGCCTGGCGGGATTGATGACCCAGATGTTTCCGAAGTCCCGCTCCTGATATGCACGGGCAAGACCAAGTCTGATGAGTTCGAGAAGCGCAACAAAGGTGACGATAAGCTGAATCCTCGTCATACCCTCCTGAAAAAAGTCTTCAAACCTTACGGTATCCTGCCCTTCGAGAATTTCCATGATCACAGACATCCTGTCCTTCACCGTGAGGGTCTCTTTCGTAATCGAGACAATTTCCGGCGGGGCTTTCTCAAGTATCTTCTTGAAAACATCGAGGAGGTCAAAAAGATTTACATCGAAAAGATACAGTTCTCCCTCCTCTTCCTCTTCGTCAAGAAGCGAATCCCTGCGGTAAACCTTTATCCATTCCTCTTCCCGCATCCTGAAGTCTCCGGCAGCCTCTTTGAATTTCTGGTACTCAAGCAGTTTCTGGACAAGTTCCGCCCTCGGGTCTTCCAGTTCTTCGGCAGGCGCTTCTTCATCGGGAGGGAGGAGCATCCTCGATTTGATATAGATCAGCGTTGCAGCCATAACGAGAAATTCACCGGCAATCTCGAGATTCAGTTCCTTCATCATTTCGATATAGTGAAGATACTGCCTCGTGATGAGAGCAATCGGGATGTCATAGATATCGATTTTGTTCTCCCTGATAAGGTGCAACAGGAGGTCAAAGGGGCCTTCAAACACGGGGATTTTGATATTGTATACGTCTTCCATGTGTAGCATATTCTACCAGATTATTAAAGCTTTATTCTTCTTCGTAAGGAGAACTGGTGATTATAGGAATGCTCCCACTGAGCAAGCATCTCTTTAATAAAGGAGGGTTTTATCTTTGAGGTTTAAAAGGCTGTAGAATTCTGCTTTATCGGTCAACTGGGAGTGTCAATATGATTTTGAGTTTCCACTTGTCTTCAATATGGCAATCTGCTGTGCAAGTTCTTTGACCTGTCTGCTCAGCTTTGTAATCTTTACAGAGTAATGAAGATTAATCAGGATTACAATCACAAAACCGAAGATGAATATCGTTGTCGTCTGTGCTATTGCACCTATAAGATGTGTCAGCCATTCAAGGAGGTCCTGCCACAGAACAAGCACAACTATACCGATCCCTATTATAAGCCATAGAAAAGAGTACTCCTCTCCAAGTTTTCTCCTTCTTACCATCTCTATTATCGCCACAAAAATGCCTATGCCTATAACCAGCGCGAAAATTCTTTGATGGAATGTCATGCCTTTCCCTCCCCTCTGCTTCTTAAAAGTGTAACGAGTATTGAAAGAAGCATCTTGAATGTGTAATAAAAGGGCTTAAGCCCGCTATGCATTGATGTATTTCCGATAGACCTGTTCATTGTCACCGGGACCTCTGTAAATCTGATGCCTCTTCGGTAAAGCATAATTATCACGTCCGCATCAGGATAGTCTGCCGGATACACATCACTTGCGAAAAGTTCCATCGCCTTCCTGTTGATGGCCTGGTATCCTGATGTTGGGTCTGTTATCTTTTTTCTCGTCACAATACGCGCAATAAGTGCAAAGAAAAACATCCCTATTCTTCTTATAACCGGAGACTTGTAGTGATTGTCACCTAAAAATCTTGATCCTATAACCACGTCAACCTCACCATTCATAACAGGTTTGATTAACGTATGTATGGATGATGGATCATGCTGACCATCAGCATCCATCTGTACAGCAAACTTATATCCTTTTTCCAGGGCATACTTGAAACCTGTCTGAAGCGCTGAGCCATAGCCAAGGTTAAAAGGCAGATCTATTACTACAGCGCCGGACCCCCTTGCCTCGTTCGCTGTATTGTCCGTAGAACCGTCGTTGACAACAATAATATCCGCATGAGAAAATTTCCTGATATCTTGAATTGTTGAGCCAATCATCCCCGTCTCATTGTAAGCAGGGATGATTATCACAAGATTATCATTTAGTTCCTGGCTCATAGCTCTTTATAAAGTTTAATGTATTCATCTGTTGCTCTGTCAATTGAAAAACCTCCAATATCTTTTTCTCGCCTATAGCAAAACGCAAAGTTGTTATGGCCGTTGTACTTAATCTATAATAAACTAACGAATAACCTAGGATAAGAAGCGAGGGACTAAGAGAGCTTCAGACGGTAGCCAAACCTAATAATGTCTAAAATTGTTCTTACTACACCACCGGTTACACTGAAAGAGAGATACGGCAAATTATCAGGGGCAGCGAATACTCTTTCCTCACTTGGCATACTTTACCTTGCAGCGATACTTAGGAAAGAAGGTCATTCCGTTTCTGTTATAGATGCTTCATCCACAGGACTTTCTTTAACGGAACTCATCGATAAAATAATTGCCATCAACCCCAGGTATGTAGGCATATCTGCTACTACACTTTCAATTTTCAATGCTTCCGCACTTGCAGATGAGCTTAAAAAAATCAACAGAAAAATAATAATTATACTTGGAGGCCCACATCTTACTGCCATTCCGGAAGAAACAATGGAACTTTTCAAATCCTTCGACTTTGGTGTGATAGGCGAAGGGGAAATAACTGCAAAGGAATTAATAAATTCCATCGAGCAAGGAGGAGAACTCTCAGATGTCCCTGGTATTATTTTTCGCAAAACAGATAGTCTTGTAAAAACAAAATCCATGAATTTTTTGGAAGATCTCGACAGTCTCCCTTTCCCTGCATGGGACCTTCTTGCAGATTTCCCGGATAAATTTTACCCGCCGCCATTTCGTTTCAAAAAACTCCCTGCAGTTTATATAGTAACAACCCGTGGTTGTCCTAATAAATGTATATTCTGTGACCGTTCTGTATTTGGCAATAAATGTCGTGGACATAGCAGTAACTATATACTTGAATTGATGGAATATCTTTATAATAAATTCAATATTAGAGAGATATTGATTGAGGACGACACCTTTGTGTTGTTTAAGCCCAGACTTATCGAGATTTGCGAAGGGTTAATAAGTCGTAATATTAAGATAAGTTGGTCGTGTCTTGCAAGAGCAGATGCTGTGACACCTGAAATTCTCGGTTTGATGAAAAAGGCAGGTTGCTGGAGCATAAGTTATGGCATTGAGACAGGCGACCCTGAGGTAATGAAGTTTATAGGAAAAAATATTACACTCGATAAGATTGAAGAAGCTGTCAGGTGGACTAAGGAGGCCGGTATCCTTTCAAAAGGATTTTTTATTATAGGCCATCCGATTGATACCCATGATACAATTAAGAAAACTATTGCTTTTGCTTTAAGAATACCTCTTGATGACATAAGCGTGAGTATGATGACCCCATTCCCCGGGAGCAAGCTTTATGAAATTGCTTCACAGTATGGTAAATTTGCAGATGATTGGAAGAAAATGAACGAGTTAAATGTCGTGTTTATTCCAAAAGGGTTGACAGAGAATGATATGCAGAGATATTCAAAGGAGGTATTCAGAAGGTTCTATCTTAGACCAAGGATTGTATTCAATTATATAAAAAGAATAACAGAAAACCCAAGAAGTCTTCCATTTTATTTAAAGGGGGTTGCAGCATTCTTAAAGGAGATTTCATCTTGAAGATTGTAAGAAACGTCTATCATACTCACAAGTTTTCAAAGTTATGCCTTCAGTTGGAAATGTGAGGTCAAATCTTTTGACGATCTCCATTATCACACCTTCTTTTAATCAGGACAAATATATAGAACGAACTATCATGAGTGTTTTAAATCAAAGAGGAGATTTTGAGTTAGAATATATAATCATTGATGGCGGCTCTACAGACAATACTTTAGACATTATTCAGAAATACAAAAATAGCTTGACGTGGGTCTCAGAAAAGGATCAAGGGCAATCGGATGCGATAAACAAGGGTTTTAATATGGCATCGGGAGACCTCCTCGCATGGTTAAATTCAGATGACACTTACGAACCAGCTGCTTTAGCTGAAGTCGCAGAAAGATATAAAAAATTAAAATTCAAATGGTGTTTCGGCGACTGCCGGATTATCAATGAAGATGATCAGGAGATACGGAAGCTGATCACAAGATACAAAATAATGGAGAGCAGGCGATATTCATTTAGGCGATTGCTTTCAAAAGATTTTATTTCACAGCCGGCTACATTTTTCACAAAAGATGTTTTTCGAGAAATCGGGCCTCTCGACCTAACCTGTGAATACTCAATGGATTATGACTATTGGTTAAGAATTGGCAAAAAATATAATCCCCATTACATAAACAAGTTTCTGGCTAATTTCAGATGGCATGGCGAATCAAAAAATAGCAAAAACTTCAAAAAGGCTGCGTATGAAACGTACCTTACCGCCAAAAGGCATGCTACTTCGCAAGACAAGTACCCCATATTCAGACATTATCTTCATTATAAGACCTTGAGCCTGGCATATAGATTCCTATGATATCCTTTTTAAATGTTGCAAAATCTTTTTTCATTTTATTCTTTCCAAAGCTTCATCAATTATTTTTTCCCATTGTTTGGCGTAGTTTTCAAGAGTCATATTTTTCACCCTCTCGTAGCCTTTGCTAATAAGGTTTTGTCTTAAATTTTCATCTGTCCATATTTGATAAATCTTTTCAGCCATGGCTTCCACATTAAAGGGATCGAATAACAGTCCTGCTTCTCCAACCTGCTCTGGCATTAAAAATAGATTTGAGCAAACTGCCGGTGTACCTAAAACCATTGCCTCCAGAGGAGGAATATTGGTTGGCCCTATCAGGCTCGGGAACACCAAGGCTGTTGCTTTTTTATATAATGCTACTATGTCTTTTTCTGGAAGATACCCTAAGTTTAAAATCTGATCCTGCATATTCATCTCATCCACAAGTTGCATTACCTGCGAATAAGTGCCTTTTGAGTCTGATCTTGGGGAACCCGTTAAAACTATCGGAATTACTGTCTTGTATTCTTTCCTTACCAAGTGAAGTGCTTTTATTAACCGTAGATGGTTTTTGTGGTGCCAAAATTGGGCAGGATAAAAAATAAACTTTTCAAAAATACCGTATTTATTCATGACCTCCTTGATATAAGATTCTTCCAAATCTTTATACCTGGAGACATACCATGGAGGACAATATGGTATCACTTTGATTTTCTCTTCTCCTATTTTATAAAACCGCACCAAATCTTCTTTACTTTGATATGAATCGACTATTGTAAATACAGAATGTTTTGCCGCTTTTCTATAAAACAGATCTCTGATAATCCTTACTTTAAGAGAATATTCCGGGAAATCTGGATAATATTTGTGCATTACGTCATACACAACAACTAGATAAGGAAGCCTGATTTGGGAATCAATAGGGAATGACACCAGTCTGATTAAAAGCTCTAACTTATAGTCTTTCAGAACCCTGTATTCACTGAATAAAGGGATTTCAGATTCAAATAATTTTGCTACGTTTCTGGCTATCCTTGAATATTTACTGTTATTTGGTGCAATGAATACCGAAGTACAATTTGGGGTATCCGCATAAATTTTCTTGAACTCCGGATCTTCGTAAAATAGCAAATATTCATTCCTGCTGTTATTTTTTAAACCTTCGACCAGAGTCATTGTATACTGAAAAACCCCTCCTAGATTAACAGTCCTCACAGGATTTAGGATTCCTATTCTTGCCATCTATTTATAAATCTCCACTCCAGTTCAGTTTCCCGGATCTATAGCCAGTCACAAAAATACACCTATTCGTGTAGTCTTTCATGGTTTATTTCTCTAACCAATTCTCTTTCAAAACATGGGTTCTCCATTCATGATCCCGTAATAATCTTAAATCATACTTTATCCGCTGATAAAAGTAATAAATGTAAGCGATACCTAAACGCCAGCTACCATTCCATCTCACAGTAGATAATAAAATATAAAAGAAACATAAAGGCATCTTAACAATATGTTCTAATATCTTTATAAAAAGCCTCATCTTAGAATATCTATATTTTCTGTAATCAGTATAAGAATCACATGCACCTTGATTTTTCAATCTTTTATTTAAGTAAGACTGTGTCATACGAGTTGCTGGTATCATATGATAGGTTATTGAACTTCCAATGTATGCAAACTTATATTCAAGAGCTTTAATTTTAATATTTAATCCTGTTTCTCCATCCCCAATCCATTCCCCTGCAGTATTTTCCGGGTTAAACCCGCCGCTTTCGTAAAATATTTCGCGGCGTATTGCCTGGTGACAACTGTAAACCCCAACATCGTATTCAGCGATAATCAGATCCTCGATACGGTTATTCAAACTTAACCATGCATTATTGCAATTTTTCAGAACCCATTTTGGCGGTGGTGTTTCCCATTTCGGAAGTACCCTGCCAGTCACTGTTGCTATCTTTTTATCCATGAAAAATGGTTTGATAATTTCTCTTAATAAATCAGGGGCGGCAATCATATCGTCATCAGTATAATAAAGGATTTCTCCCTCGGCTATCTTGGCAGCGCTGTTTCGTGCGTAATGCACTCCCTGACGCTTTTCAAAGATATATTTAATCGGGACAGGTGATTTTGTCTGCCATTGAGTAACTACATCACTGGTATTATCGCTTGAGTTATTATCAGAAATAATGATCTCATACAAATCCTTGGGATAATTCTGCCCTACAAAGCTTTCTAAAGTTAGCCCGAGCATTTTCGCACGATTATAAGTTGGGATGATTACCGTAATAGTCAAATAATTGTTTGAGATCATAAAGGTTTCGCCAATAAAAGAATCTTTTTCCTTTTTGGGATTTGTTTAAACCATTGAGCATTACTCTCTTTTTTGAATTTGCATAATTCAAGGTACACTATCCTTCTGAATTCTCCGCATATCGATTATTCCCAAAGAACTAATGTGTGGCTTTTTCATGATCTATCAGACAACATATTTTTTATATCTCATATCCAAATATTTTCAACCATCTTTGTGATTTTCTATTGATAAACTGGATGTCATCTTCTGTTAATGCAGCCTTGTATCCACCTGCTACGCCTTTTCTAAGAAATCTAACATCAGGACTGAGCGTTAAATTCCCTTCGGAGTAATACTCTTCATCTTTCCTCATCTCATCGAAAGATGAGTTTTGTATGGCATAATCATAAATATCATCAGAAAGTTTGTACCCCAAAAGAGTGTAAATACGATCAAGAACACTTTTAGGGTCAGACTTTAAATCTTCATAGCGAATAAAATTGATGAGTTGATATGGATAGGTTTTTTCAAACCAACCTTCAATGTGATAACACCATTCATTAATGCCAAAAGATTTTGATCGTAACATTTCCGATATACTTCCGTTAAAATATCTTAAGTGCTTTGTAACAAAATCATAATACGATACCATAACATCTCGTGGGTCCCGTATAAGATAAATTAATTTTTTATAAAATGGATTATACTTAGAATGGCTTTTGATAATTCTAAACCCTGGAAATGTTAGAATGTTTGCTTTTAAAGTCCTGCTTTGATGAATATCAGGGATAAAACTGTCGGTGTTAAAAAATGTTGCCTTGGCATTTACCCCGCTACATTTTAAATGTATATTAGCCATTAAAACCGATGACCATGTTACTCCAGATCTTGGAAAAGATACTAAATATATATCATCATGTAAAGGATTCTCAGGGAGCAGATGAGAATAAACAGTTATTCTTGGTAAGAACTTGGCCAATTTCATTATCTTGTCAATCATTTTATAATCTCCATAAATATTTCTTCATCTTTATTTTTCTATTTAATCATCAATCTCATAATAATTTATTACAGTATACTCGTTCGTATTTTATATATTAGCTTCTTAGCATAATTTATAAAAATCTCAATTATCTGATATATTCTCGTTCGGGGCAATTCGTACTGCAGCATCATCTTAGAACGTTGCAATAAAGGTAATTCTTGTAAATACCCATACACAATAGACCTGACTATTTTGGGGGTATTCCCGCTTTTATCATTTAAAAAAGTCTTTGTCCCTATTAGGTATCGGTAGTTCCCAAAGATTTCATCAACATAGTGTATATGAGCAGATTGGACTGCTTTCAATATAAAGTCTACATCCATTGCAAAATGCTCATCGATTTTATACATTCCAATCCTGCGGTGCAGGGATTCATGATAGAAATAAGCGGAAGAGTTCATCGGCAATGCCTTCATGAACTTTCCCGAAAGTAAATTTGCAAAACTTATTTTTGAAGGTCTACTTATAAACCAAAGCTTGCCGTCGTTATCCCATATGTTGCAGTTCCCGACAAGCAGACTAGGGTTCGGAAGCGATTTGAAATATTCTCTGACGCGATTGAGCACATTAGGCTCGTAGTAATCATCCACATTCAGGAAACCCAGCACCTCCCCTCTTGCCATTGCAATCCCTTTATTCATTGCATCCGATTGACCCTTGTCCTTTTCCGATATCCAACGGATGTGGGAATATCGTTCGGCATATTTTTCCATAATCTCAACAGTTCTATCCGCCGAGCATCCATCAATAATGATATGCTCAACATCAATACAGTTCTGTTCAATGACGGTTTTAATACAAGATTCAATAAAGCGTTCACCATTATGCACAGGGGTGATAATGCTAATCATAAAATAACTCGATCTTGTAGTACTGATTCGAAATTTCATATTTTTGCAATTTAGATTTTTTTGCTACAAAGTTTTAGAGCTTTTTCAAATGAAATCTTCGGAAAGATCTGTAATTTTCCATCGACAGTCGCATCATAAATTTGACGACCAGCACTATTAAAATGAGATTTTGCAAGCTGATAAGCAACCTCCGATGCCATTCAAATCAGGCAAGTGCCATTCTTTATTTTTAAAATAATTTGGATCAAAATGATTTATGTCTTTTCCTTGTAAAAATTGTTTTTCGTTTGGATTTCCTATAGCCTTAAAATTATGGTCAACACCAATTAAAAATATCTTACTGAATCCCATATAGTATGCAATCTGCATTGCGACATAAGTTACTGTATATCCTTCATTAATTTCCCTAGTTATCTCATCTTGAAAGGAAAAAAAACCTCCCGTTGCTATAAAGTAAATATGTTCAAGATAACTGACTAAATTACGAGCTGCTCTATATGGTAGAAACGAAGGACATGATAATGCCTCAAATTCTTTCGCACTTTGCTCAATGACCAAAGGATTCACCGCTACATGGTAACTAAGATCCAAATCAACTCTATCAAATATTAAATAAATTTTGTTAAGTCCAAATGTATGATAGCTTTTTAATGGCTTTAGATCCATCTTATTAAGGGAAGGACCATTACCAATGATAAAGCAACCCTCCCCTTTGTGGATATCCCTGAATTTAGAAGACGTTTAGCGTGTTTGAAATGCCATTCATGATATCAGGATCATTACAATAATTAATATATAGCCGTACTTTCTTTTACAGGACGCAGCACTTGTTTAATTTTTTCTTTTAACATTTCTTTTGCTATATTTATATGATTACAATTGTGCAATCATTCTGTGCTTAACCTGGCAGTTGCACCTCCATCGATTATCAGTGCCTGACCTGTCATGAAAGATGACCGTTCGTTGTCAGCCAAGAAAAGGATGCCCTGCGCAATTTCATCCGGTCGTCCAATCCTACCAATTACATGTCTTTTAGCGAGATTTTCAATTTTTTGTTTTATGTCTTTGCCAATCAAGATGTCCCCTATAATGAGCTACATGTAACATAGGGGTATCCACTGCACCTGGTAATACAGCATTTACACGAATTTTATACGGTGCAAGTTCTATAGATAGTGCTCGTGTTAATGCCAGTAGCCCTCCTTTACTTGCAGCATAGGCAGCGATGTTGGCAGAGGTAGCAATAGCATGAACCGAACTCACATTGACGATCGCCCCGCCACGATTGCGCATTAGCGAATGGAGATAGTAAATTGACAGATATACTGAACGCAAGTTGGTTGCCATGACGGTGTCCCATTCTTCGGGAGTGGTCTTAATAAGCGGCTTGCAGATCTGAATGGCCGCATTGTTAATCAAAGCATCAATATGACCTTCCCTCTTTGCAATCTCGGCAGAGACTTTTTCCCATGCCCTCGTATTAGAGACGTCAGCCTTGATGAAATGGTGGATCCATGGCGGTAATTCTACCTTACGGTTATCTATTCCGATAACATGCCATCCTTTTTTAGCAAATAATTTAGCTGTTGCAGCTCCTATCCCGCCATTGACACCAGTTATCAGAACTATTTTATTCAATGCCTAACCCCTCCAATAACATCTTAACTGAATTTTCATGCACCTTCAGCCAATAATAAGGACTACTGTTAGCATTATGAGAAGAAAGTATAACATTATCCATCTTCCTTAAAGGACTGTCCTTCGGAAGCGGTTCGTCTTCAAACACATCAAGCCCTGCACCAGCAATCTTCTCTGATTTAAGAGCATTGATTAAAGCAACCTCATCTATTATCGGCCCTCTTGCCATATTTATTATATAAGGCTTCTTTTTCATTTTTTTGAAAGCTTCCTCGTTCAGTAAGTGAAAGCTTGTTTTATTGAGATCGCAGTGCATACAAATAAAATCAGCCTTTTTGTAAAGTTCGTTCTTGCTGACCATCTTTATCCCATATCTATAGATTATTTCTGGATCTTTTTCAATTATATCATTGGCTAAAATAACCGGGCCAAAAATTGAAAGACGTTTGGCAACAGCAGTCCCAGTATTGCCTAACCCAATTATTCCTACTGTCTTTTCCGACAAACAATAACTCATGGGCTTATTCCATTCGCCTTGCTTCATCAGTCTGTCGCAGGTAAATATATTTCTTGCAAATGCCAGAATAACCCCTACTGTTGTATCGCCGACCGGTTCGGAAAATGCGTTAGGAGTCCGAAATACAGGAATTCCATACTTTTCAGCCTCCTCCTTGTCAATGGAGTCAATCCCTGTACCCCATTTGACAATCACCTCTAAATTAACAGCCTTTTCAATGACCTTTTTGGTTATTCTGTCATCACCACAAATTATACCGTTATACTTTTCTATAATTCTTAACAATTCGGATTCTTCAAGCCGTTCCTTTACCTCTGCCCAATCTAATTTTACATTCTTCCCTTCAAATAAATCTTTAACCGTCTTCCTTTCTCTAATCATATAAGACGCTGTAATCAGTACCTTCTTCATCAAGCATCATCCTCCTTTATCAATATTGCCCTTGCAGGAGCGCCTTCGGCCTCTGGAATATTTAACGGAAGAACAAAAAGCTCATATACGCCTTCCTTCACATCCTTCAGATTAAGCCCCTCCAATATCACTACGTTATTCTCTAACAGAGTCTTATGAATCCGATTATCTTTATCATTAAAATTCTGAATAGACAAATAATCAATTCCGACAAGATCGATGCCATTCTTGATAACCCATTCCGCTCCTTCAAGGCTTAAGGCAACATAATCTTCACTGAATTTATCTATCTCCATTAAACAGTTAACAGAGTTGAGGGTCTTAAACAGCAATTTTCTGCACCCCGAAGGAAGCGTTACCTTACTTAAAAGTTCAGGACCGATATTACCATCATCAAGGTACTCAAGCACCATTGCTTTACCTATCAGTCTGTAAAGTGATATATCTCCCGTTTTCTTCCCTGACTTCAAAAAATGATAAGGTAGGTCTATGTGCGTCCCTGAATGGGTATTAAAAGAAAGGTGGCTCTCGTTGACACCTTCTTCATCGATATGCTTTACCCATGTGATATTAAACTTTTCAGTTGTCGGCCAGACAGGAAGATGCTCCGTAAGCGGAATCGATATATCATATATACGCTTAACTTTTTCAATCATTCTTTTGCGCTCTCTCACGTGAATAAAAGATGTCAGGCCTTCTTGGATAATAAAATCTCTGTTTCAGATCGCTTAAAATCGGCTTTCTGAAATTGTACCCCCTATAAGTTCCCCAGAATTGAAAAAGTCTCATGGCAGGGATACTTAAAAGATTTTTCATGAGAACACTATCCTGCAAGGCGTGAATGTAATCGCTCAGTGTGTTCAATAGAAAAAGCTTAATGAAATCAAAAAAGGTAAATGTTTCCTGAGGATAAATGGATCTCATTGCGATGGCTTCTCTTTCATATCTCCTGTATACCTGTAAGAACGTCTCATTATGAACGTGAATCACTGTCTGCGTCAGAAGTATAGAATATAGAGTAACCCTGTGAGATTATGTTCTTTGCCCAATCAATATCTTCCAGACCGGTAAGGGTTTCGTTGTATCTATACTTTTTCCCAAAGGCTCTTTCTGATTGCTGCATTTGCGTTGTTACAGAATGGTGAATTCTGCTTCCCACTGCTACTTTCAGGAAACCATTTTTTAAAGATCTGTTGCTCTGAGTACTTTGTAATTTGGTTGCCTCTCTGCTTGCCGTAGACAAGCGCTATAGACTCATCTGCAAAAGGCAGGATTAATTTTTCAAGCCAATGCTCGTTCGACGGGTAGCAATGTGCACTAATAACAACGCAGTAATCTCCGTTTGCTTTCGCTATACCCTTGTTCAGTGAACAGCCAAATGAGAACTCTGACGGAGTGATATGCACAATATCAGCTCCATATCGTTGAGCTATATCTACATGTCCTATCCGTCGAGCCGGAATCAACAAGAATGACCTCATATCCGAAAGAGGTTTTTTGACTCCCGATTCCTTGCAGGAGTTTCCCAATGTGCTTTTCTTCGTTATAAGCGCGGATGATTATGGAAATTTTAGTATCTTGTTGCATTTAACCTGTGTGCAATTTCTTGTAGAATATTTCAGCAATCTCAAAATCTATCTCTTCATCTATATCCCACGCCTCTTCACGTGGTATTTCAAACATGAAAGGATTTTCTCCGATCCTTCTTTTTTTCTTCCAAAAACTCGTACGGTTGAAAATATATAGACAGGAATTTTCCTCGTATACGAGTGGAAGATCTTGTGTCCTGATGAGCTTATCGGGATTATGATTTATTGCTCTGTTATTGCTGTCATAAAGCCTTGTTTGCAATCGGGTAACAGAAAATAGTGAATCATACCCTTTTTTTAAAATTTGAAAATATTTTTTAATAGCCTTGTCAATTGTCTTTGTTTTCAAAAGAGGATTTGTACTATGGGTTTGCAGAAAATGTTCTCCATCGAGTCTTCCAATATCATAACTGATGATTTCATTCATTGAGACAAAGTCACCTCGAATGTTTTCAGGACGGTCATGGATAATTACCCTGTTTTTAAAAAACTGGAGAGCATCCTCTTTGATTTTATCACTATCTGTATTAATAACAACTTTGGATATATACTTAGATTGCAGTAGACTTTTCATAATCGCATGATAGAGCGGCCGCCCGCAAAAATCACGCATGTTTTTGTTTGGTATACGTTCTGAATGTCCTTTCATAGGCAATATGCCTGTAACTTTAATGTGTCTCATTAATTAAATGATCATCCTCACTTTTGTAATGCCTCTGCAGTAAGTTATTATACTCCTTTCTTCTGTTTTACAACTCCTACCGGTTGGTATTTTGGGTCCCATTTCCCCCAAGGCATTCCATTATCGCCTGATTTGAAATATACGCTGTCAAGCCTTTTGTGCAGTTCATTGTCTTCTTTTCTCAGTTCTTCAAAGAACTCATCCTTCTTAGGGAAATTGCTGTTACTCCTTCAGCAGCCTGAAAAGCTTTTTTATTGTCGCCTCACTGTAACACCATCCTTTTGAAGGTTTATGGAACCAGTCCACAGAGCTGCGATGCACTTACAGTCACGGTAAGTCTTCCTAACGGTTTTGTGACCCTAAGCATTTCCTCCATGCACCTCTCAAAATCCTGATGATCGTTATGCTCAAGAGCGGATACCGACACTACACCGTCAACAAAACCCTCAGGCAACAGCGGCATATCCTTTACATCGCACTTGTATAAATAAATCCTTCCGCAGTTCTCAGCTGCTTCGCCTTAAGGAACGATTCGGAAGCACTTTTTTGTGGTATAAACCTATTTTTTTCTATCAGAGCAATCGGGTCAATATTCTTCTCTTTATTTCTAAAAAATCCCTTCAGCCCGAATTTTTTTCCACTACCTTGATAGACAGCTTTGATATGCCTTGCATAACGATTGTCAATAAAAAGTCTCTGGCTATTATTCAAATAATCGATTACTTCGCCGTAGCGCTCCTTATATTTCCCGGAGAAGTCGCGATCCGTAAAATCAGCGCTTATGACATTATGTCCAAGCTCCGACAGTATAAACTGTATAAGTCCACTCCCAGCCCCTGCGTCAAGAATAATGGAACCTTTTGGGAGCGCTTTTACCTCCCTGATAATCCATGCGAGATCCAGATAATAGTGCCATCCAAGCACATGACTGAAGTGTTTCTGAAATCGTTCGACAATCCCCATCTCCTCAGTATGAGTTTTAAAAAGCTCCAGACCCAGAATTTCAATTTTATCCTGCATTGTTTTTTTTATAACCAGATGCCACGCCGGATACGCTGTGTCCTCACATGCAAAAAAGACATGCCAGCAACTTTTTCATGAGCTGTATTGCCCTTCTTTTCTGTCTTTCAGACCAACAAAAAAGGTTTTTCCTTGATTCGATAAACATCCTGAACACCGTACCATAAAATCCTACAGGCGGCTTTCTGAATATTGCCGATATTGCAGAGCACGTGAACTCACGGCATGTGCCGTGCTTTGCGCGGAGCTTCTGCAGAGTTTCATAGTCAGGTGCATCGTAATCGAAGTGGATGCTCTGTACAACAAATCGACTTTTCTTGAACGCTTCAATATAATCCTCCAAAAAGCACCTATTAATGCTCTCCTCAAAGTAAATCCACTGAATGATCGGATCTATAAGCTCCTCCGTACACGGTCCGGAGCGGAGATATTCCCGCATCTCATCAGGTGTCATCAGCAGGTGCGCATAATCAGGAATTGGATTTTTCCCCGGCTTCCAGAAACGAGCCTCTTTTGAACCGACAACTGCATACACGTGATGTCCTTTACCGCTTGACCAGATCGGAGAAAATTCCGTATAGAAAAACCTTTTATGCTTAAGCACCCGATACACCTCGCTCAGAAAAATATCGAGGCCGTTGACGTGCTCCATCGTGGCAACGGAAAGCACAGCATCAAAGAAATCGTCGGGAAAAGGTAGATTCCGTCCGTCCGCCCTGATCAACTTCACATTGCCGCTCACCGGCCTTTCAGGCGCTGGGAACTCCTCCGATGAATTGATCCCCGTAACGTTTGCATTTACCTTCTGAGCAATAGCGGAAGCCACCTCACCCCCGAGATCGCTTCCGATTTCGAGAATGTTCTTCATGTCCGCGCGGAGCAGCTTGACGAATCTTTCAACCACTTCATTCTGGTAAGGCAGCATTACTAAAACCCCTGATCAATAGCGACTTCATTCTCGAGATTATCCATGCATACGCTGCAGACAGGATTATCGAACCTGCAGTCTTTAAACTGACGTCTGAGGTCACTCATTGCATGACCTGTTATGATACTCTTGAAACTTTCCGTCAAGAGATTACCTATTTTCGTATACCTGTGTATCCTCGGACATACAGAAACATCCCCGTTACTTGATAGGTATATCTGGTTCCACGGAGCACGGCAGGCCTTTGACGTGCGTTGCGTCACAAACCTCGGTATTGAAAAACTCATGCCATAGCCAAGAGCCTTCTTTTCTGCAGTTGCTATAATGCCATTGGCACGGGCCTTGTCTTTCACTATCTCGTTGTCCATATCAAGCCCTTTGTTAAGTATCAGGTGACGCCCTATTATCCGCTCGACCCCAAGATTACGTACCAGGTCAACAAATTCAACCAGTTCGCCTATATTTGAATTTACTACTGTAAGGTTCGTACAAATGCGGGGGAGCTGGCTGTTCCGTTCCTTTTTGAGGCTGTCGAGCTTTCTTATGTTCGAGACAACTCTTTCGAATTTACCACCCTTACGAAGTTTCTCATAGGTCTCCTTCTTCATCTCGCCTATGCTTACTACAAAGTCATTTAGCCGGGAATCGATCAGCGCCTCAGCGATATCATCGGTCAATATGTTGCCGTTCGTATATATGGTCGTTGTAGGAATATTGTATTTGCCCATCGTCCTGATTATCTCAGCGGCGTTCTTTGCTATCGAATACTCCCATGCACAGGAAAGCTGCATTGCACCTATATGCTTATGGATTTTCCCGAGGATTATATCCAGATCTTCGGTGGTCATATGCAAAACCTTGTCATTTTGCCTTGTACAAAAGGCACATTTCAGATTGCAGCCATTGGTCGTATCAAGCAAGACGGAGTACTTCTCCTTACTAAAATAGCCCTTAATAGAACTTCTTAGCTTAACCGCCATTTCGATATTTTTTTCCCCAACTATCTGTTTGAAAAGTATTTTCATCCCTATTTAAGAAATTTCTTATGAATCCGTCCTTATATAAAAACAGGTCGGGTGCTAATGATATAGTCCATATAATTATTAATAAAAGGCGAACTTCAAGACTCTTTTAGTTAGCAAGTACAAAGCCTTAACTCCAGGTATTTTTAAGATTTTGGAGCTGCTCCAGAAAACTGTTTTTTGGGCCTGCCTCCATAATTTATAAGGATGATAAAAAGGCATCTGTATTGTCTGCCAGTTTCGGTATGTTATTGACTTGGTAAAATTAATACGTTCACAATAACCCAATTTAGACAACCACATATTTGTATATTCAACTTCTTTCAAGGCATTTTTTATCCATTGAGATTGACTTTCGGTGTTCATCCATAAATTCGAGTCATGGATACGATAATATCCCAAATTTTCACTCAAGGTGCATATATCTCCAAAGGCAGGCAGGGGCCGCGTCAATGCAATATCCGCGCAAATTTTCCAATTTTCCTCATCCAAAGGAAATATTTTCATGAGGTCCGTCATACGGCATACAATGCCGCTGGTGGAACTAAAAAAATTAGTTCTGTTTTCTGATAAATATGCTTTGAGAACATTTCTTATGCCGGGTTCCATTCCGGGATGTACTCTGCCGACAAACTGCGAATTGCCATCTATTATTTCGAGATTATGCTGAACAACGCTAAAATCACCTTTTGCATATGTCTGAACGACTTTCTCGATCTTGTTCTTTCTCCACTTATCATCGCTGTCAAGAAAGGCTATGAAGTCCCCTTTCGCCAATTTCATGCCGGCATTGAATGCAGACGCCTGGCCGCCGTTTTCTTTAAAGACAGCCTTTATTCGCTGGTCATTATAAGCAGAGATTACGTTTTTTGAGTTGTCCGTTGATCCATCATCGACAATGATCAACTCGAAGTTCTTATACGTCTGCTCAAGGACGCTTTCAACCGCTTCAGCGACAAAACGATCATAGTTATAATTGCAGAGTATGACCGATACCAAAGGTCTTTGTGTTACTGGTGTTTCTGGTGTTAGTGCAGTGCTAATTTTTCTTATCCAGCCGGCTCGGACGACTTTCTCAACCATCGCGTTATATTGCGCGCGCATGCGCATCAGCGCCATTAAGGTACCTGTTAAACGTTCAATCATCAGGACTTTCTCATCTCCCTCGCAGGGAGCTATGGCTGAAAGAATGAGCTTCCAGGGATTTTTCAAAAGAACAATCGCTGTCCTCAGGAAGAACCACTGCCAGCATTCGGTTTTATCGGAGCCGGCTCGATAGTAAGGCCGTAGCCCCGGATCGGAAGCGCCTACCCCCCTCAGCAAACGACGCAGATAATTCCATTCAAGCCGATTGGATGACAAATAATGTTTTAATTTAAGCCCCGGTTCATACCATAATTTCCAGCCCCTCAGACGCAATGCCAGGCACATCTCATAATCTTCGCTCCGCATCAGGACTTTTTCACCCTGTGCGCCTACCACCATGGGGGAAAACCCATTATCCAGAAGCTCCTGTATGGCAGTCTTTCGGAGGATCATGCCCGCAGACCAGAGCACGCCGCTCTTCCATGTAATGTCTCCCGGCCCTTCTGACTGCGGACCTACCGCATAGCTCCTATAAAAACGTTCAAACCACCATGGCAAATCGACATCAGAAACCGCTTCGTTTAAACTTCCACAGGACCCAACATCAGGATGATTCCGCATAAACTCGAACCCGACCCGGGCATAATCAGGGTCCACCCAATTATCATCATCAATGAAACTGATGAACTCATAGTCCGCTACTTCAATTCCCCGGTAACGGGCATAGCCGATACCCAATCTTGGTTCTGATACAATGCGCAAAGGGGCAGGCTCGCCGGCACGTTTCCACAAGGAAGAGGCCACCTGTACCGTATCATCCGTAGAGGCATTGTCGACAACCACTACCTCCCACTGCAAACCCTCATACGTCCGCTGCGCGGCCAGATATTTTATCGTCTGAGGAAGTCGCCCGGCGCTATTATGGCAGCACACGACAAAACTCAATCCCGGCTTCATACCACCTCCAGAAAAAAAGGTTCGGATAATCGCCCCATGAAACTGTAAACTATGTCGACAAAGACACACATTCTGGGTGTATTCACGGTCTCTTCCGCCACGGAGCGTCCTGAATTGACTGAAAACTATGATCATACGCGCCGCGAGTCCTTAAGAGTTCTCTTAATCTGCCGCGTTGTTTCTCCAAATAAAGCATCGAGGGATTGCCCTCCAGATCATTCGAAAAAGACTTCAAAAAGGTCTTCCCACTGGCGGATAAAACTCGCAAGAACTGCGAGGACTTCCGTTTTCCATGAGCTGACAAACCTGTTCTCTAATATTTTCTGATTGGGATCAATAGCCATAAAATAAGGGTCAAGATACACTGTCGATGCCCCCCAGCCCCTCACCATAGACTTTAAGTGACGCCATGTTAAACGATGCACCGGCAAATAGTGCCTAAGCCTCATACGTGGTTCATACCAGATCCACCAGCCGGCCAAACGTAACGCAAGGCACAACTCGTAATCTTCACTGCAAAGCAGAGATTTCCCCTTGCGTCCCACAAGCCGGGCCTGAAACCCGTTTTTCACCAGGGACTGCCACGCAGATTTGCGGACCGTCAATCCTGCACCGCACAACACCCCTTTTCGGGAGGTGATGTCCCCTGCCTGAACGTCCTGAGGGCCGACCGCATAACTCACCTGATACTGATCAAACCACCACGGGAGATCGGAATCGGCAACTGGCTCGTTCAGCCCGCCGCAGGCACCTATATCATGGTGAGCACTCATAAGTTCAGAAACGATCGCCACCCAGTCGGGATAGACCCAATTGTCGTCGTCTATGAAACTCACAACCTGATGTCTTGCTTGTGCGAAGCCCTCTCTCTAGCAAAGATAAGACCTAATTTTGGCTCATCCACAACACGCAGAGGTGCCGCGGGCTTCTGCAGGCCAAGAAGATTGGGCCATTTCTGCGCTTGCGTCCGTTAGAGGCATTATCAACCAATATAACCTCCCACGGTATTCGTGGTGGGACTTTTTGCGCAGCCAAATACATCAAGGTCTTCGGCAAACGGCCTGCTCCGTTATGCGTACAGATGACTATGCTGACATCAAGTGCCAATGACATGCTCTTTTTTGCATTAGTTGCACATAACACCTATGAAAACAGGCTGGCATAGGGAACACGAGTAAACACTTCCAGCCGCCCGCCAACCGTCGCGTAGAGCGAATCGAGCGTTGCCTTAAGCAGATTCGCCGTGCTGAATGTAGGTATAATAAAAGATATCATGCTGCTCTAATGTATCCCTTGTAGCCTGAAAGGTCGCAAAGCCTTTTAAAAATGTTCAATGCATTTTCTGAGACATCCCCCTTAGGCAAAGAATGCTTCAGCTTGGAATCTGGAAACCCCTTGTCTACAGAAACACAAAGCACGTTTTCCAACTTCTCAAAGACTGAGCCGTCCAGGAACTGTTCATAATGCGCATAGATCCATTCACCCTCCTGCGAATGCACGTCCAAAATATGCGCGTACATGAGCTCCCATATTCTCAATGCCCTCTCAAAACTCATATTGAGGCTTTGCAGATACCTTTTCCTTTTTGAAATTGAAAGAATGCTCGAAGCGGTCACCGCGGGATGACGGAATACGCATAAATAAACGGTATTCTTCAGATATCGCCGCCATACCGGAAGGGTATAGCAGAATCGCGGATCTTTAAAACAAAACGGCTCCCTTGCGGTCAATTTTTTTATTCGCTCCTCAATCGCACGGGTAGAACGTATATTAACGCCTACAGGCACTTCGGCAAGCCATCTTTGACATTTTGTCATGCGCGAGCGAAAAAAGATGTCACCGATTATTCCGGCGGGCTTCTCAGGGTAGAATTTTGCAAGAAGGTCTTCGTTTATAGAATTAATCTCAACATCTTCAAAGTACCCCTTCATATTGCCATCGTCCCCCGGATATAGCTCATCACCCATGAAGTACCCGGCCTTTGCTAAAACGCCAACTGCCATACTCGTACCGCTCCTGCCAGAACCGAGGACGACGCAGTTGCTTATCATGCCTCTCCTTTTGTGCCAATTCGCCTGCTCACTTTTTTAAGCGTGTAGCCACAAATCTTTTTAATTTTCTTACCACACCTTCCCGTTCTTTACCAACTACTTCTGCTACGTCTTTTTCAGACTTGTTTTTAGAGGCGTCTATTCCATAATTGCATAGATACGAAAGGTTGTATTGCCTTTTCCTCGTAATGGAATGCTGAGCATCATACCTTTGCGACGCTACAAGGGTTTGCGGGTGCCACGGGTGGTATATTTTTTCAGATGGGTTCCACATTATATGCAGCCCTAGATTGCACAGGCGCGTGTATACATCCAGGCCGTTGGCGTGGAACCCAGAAGAAAAGGCATGGTCTTCTTCGTATCCGTTTATTTCCAGAAGCCACTTCTTCCTTACGGTAAGGCATCCGCCGTAATTGCCGGGGTTCGTATGCCTGCAGTTCTTTCTCAGGTACTGAAGCTTATAGCTGGCCTTCTTGTCATGGATTTCACGCGATTCGTCCCACCGCCTGAAGTACATCACGAGCTTCTCACACTTGAGGTGCTCCTTGTAAATGGTTTCTAAAAATGTAGGCTCAACAACGATATCCGCGTCAGGTATGACTGTAATCTCTCCCCTGCTTCTCCTTATGCCCTCGTTAAAGCACCGTGAAGAATGATATTCGGTTTCCTGAATGTTTCCAAGTATCACTATCTTTACGTTCTTTTTCAGCCTGAGTTCTTCTTTGGCTTTTCCATAGAATTCCACCCAGATGATTTCATAGTCCTCCAAAGGCATTGTTTGGGTGTTGAGGAAATCGATCAGATGAAACCTTTCCCGAAAATTTCCATCGACCATTATGACTGATATCTTCATCGGTCAGCCTTTCAGTCTTTCCTTTATCTTTTCTAAAAATCCTTTGCGGCCCGGCTTTTTTACTGGGAGGTTGTATTTCTCCCCGAGCGGATGGTTGCTTATCTCAAGATCACAATCAATTTCTATTTTTTTAAGCGCATGGACATCCTTACATTCACGGCAATAAAAAACATTCTCAAATATTCTACGGGCTTTATGGTAGCCCTTTTGTTTTATGATATAATTATCAAGCTGCATTTCATCTGATTCGGTATTGGCCTCGATAACTAATACTCTAGGGCGATAAGATTCAATGTCAAAGCCTTTTAGGATATCCAGTTCATTGCCTTCAACATCTATCGATATAAAATCTATCTCCGTCCTCTCTTTAAGAGCCTTTAATAGACTGTTGAGCGTTACGGCCGGAACATTTTCTGCCTTGAAACCCTCAAACTTCAGGCCGCGTCCTTCGTATCTCTGCTTTATATCATCTCGCATTTGAATCCCTGATAGCAAACCGAGTTCTTCGCTGTGGAATGTAACCTCTTTTACATTTTCATCCCCTGTACACGCCGCGTGGATACAGACGCTGTTCGGGCGGTTTTCTCTACATTTCTGGAAATAAAAGGGGTGAGCGTCTATGCATATGCCCCTCCATCCAGCCTTTTCAAATATGTACGTATTGCTCAAGTGCATGCCGTCAAAAGCGCCTACGTCAATATAGAAACCACTCTCTTTCCCGCGGAAGAACCTCCATAAAAGGAAGTCCTCACCGTTTTGAGCAATACATTC
>CAVWBP010000015.1:0-103419 GCA_963753165.1 Thermodesulfovibrionales bacterium
GATAATCATATAAAGGCACCTCCCGGCATATCAGATGAAAAATCATCTGATATGCTTTGGGAAAGAGCTCAAACTTTACCCATGGAGGTGTCTTATGAAATTGTACGCGGCTTTCGATTTGCATTCAAGCAACAATTATCTGGCAGTCATCGATGAAGAGGGCAAACAGCAACTGCAAAAGAAGCTTCCCAACGACGCGGGAGCCATTGTGACGGCGCTCCGTCCTTACCGGAAGAAGATCGCGGGAATCGCCGTGGAGTCGACCTACAATTGGTATTGGCTTGTCGATCTTCTTATGGAACAAGGATATGAAGTGCATCTGGCTAACCCTGCAGCGATCCAAAAGTACAAAGGGCTTAAGCATGCAGATGACCGGCACGATGCGAACTGGCTGGCCGAGATGCTCAGGCTGGACATACTGCCTGAGGGATATATCTATCCCAAGGAAGAAAGATCGCTGAGAGATCTATTAAGGAAACGGAGTCATCTCGTCAGACTACGGACCTCTCTGATCATTAGCCTTCAGCACATCATTACTCGCAACTGCGGGATTATGGTGAACGTCAATGATGTCAAAATCCTGAAAGAGGACAGGATAAGCCCTTTGTTGGCCAATAACGAGGACATTCTTATGGCAGGAGGAGTCAGCAAAGAGATAATTGATTACATGACCAGGAAAATAAAAGGCATCGAAAAGACCATAGAAGGGAAGATCGAGCTGTCGTCATCATATCAAAAGTTGTTGAGCATTCCTGGTGTGGGGAAGATACTTGCCTTGACGATTATGCTCGAAACAGGGCCGATCAGCCGTTTTCAGAAAGTCGGCAACTATGTCTCATACTGCAGGAAAGTAGGCTCAAAGTGGGTAAGCAACGGTAAGACAAAAGGCAAGGGCAACCAGAGAAACGGCAACAGGTATCTGGCATGGGCGTATTCTGAGGCGTCTGAACTGGCCAGACGGTTTGATGCTCAGGCACGGGCATATTTTCAGAGGAAGGCGCAGAGGAGTAATCGCATGGTAGCGCACCAGGCACTTGCGCATAAGCTGGCGCGGGCGGCGTACTACATCATGCGGGATGATGTGCCCTTCATGGCGGGAGAAACTCTTCGTCTAAGGGTCGGATGCAACAGTGAACCGGACGTGGGGTTGGTAAAACCATGAGACTTGATTGGCAGCTGTTGCATCCACATATACCGGTTATCGGTGACTTTGCTGCCTATGTGATGAGCCTGTAATGGGGTGGCTACAAACCACGAGACTTGAAAAGCACTTTTTGGACATCATATGGCACTGACGGTTTTCTGGTTCGCCAAACGGCGAAACGGGAAATGTATCCGGTTCAATCCGGATTCAGCATCCCAGATCCTGATGGGTGACTGGTGCAGCAAGGCTGACATCAAATGAAATGAAGACCTCAGATGTGGCGAAGAGACGTAACCGACATTATGGAAGTGCAAAAGAGCGTCTTTTGCGCTATAAATTATTATTTGCTCTTGACGGGGTGGCCTTTAATGGGTGACCCCACCAATTGAGAACGTCTTACAGGGTGGCCTTGAATGGGTGACCCTATACTCCTTTGGTTGACCAGATAGAATAAATAATTTTGAGGGTGTTATAATAACTGCACAGTACTAACTAAAGATTCTTACTAACAAAGTGACAGATAGCCGAGCTTCTAATGGATATAAACCTTTGGTAAGTTCGGTTTTTTATTTTGATTAGTATCTGTGGGAGAAAAAATAGGGGAGCAGCCCTTAAAGCATTGAGGTTTTGAGATCTCGCCTCCTTCCATGACTTTAAGTGGACAGTAGTGAATAGTTTTCAATAATTCCAAAGGAGGAAGCATAATGGATGAGCAAGATATCTACAGGGCAAAAGAAGCAACAAAGGAGGCAATGCAGTCTGCAATGAAGAAAGGCCCTTTGAGGTTAGTACTGATTATTGGAGCAATTCTGGTGTTTTTTCTGTTTTTAAGCCCATTTGTTCAGGTAGGCGCAGGTGAAAGAGGAGTTGTCCTCAATTTTGGTGCTGTTCAAGATACAGTGTTGGATGAAGGACTGCATTTCAGGATGCCTATAATGCAGAAGGTTGCCATAATGGATGTCAAGGTGCAGAAGGCAGTGACTGATGCTGCATCTGCCTCAGCTGATCTTCAGGATGTGACCTCATCAGTTGCGCTTAACTATCATGTAGTACCTGATAAAGCAAATGTTGTCTATCAAACCCTTGGGGTAGAATTCAAGGAGCGTATTATAGACCCTGCAATACAAGAAGTAATGAAAGCTGTATCAGCCAGGTATACAGCAGAAGAACTTATAACAAAGAGGCCAGCAGTAAGCGAGGCAATGAGAGCAGAACCTTGCTGAAAGACTCCTGGCTTATAACATAGCAGTTGATGCGTTTTCTATTGTCTCATTCAGCTTCTCCAAAATATTTACAGAGGCTATTGAGTCAAAGCAGACAGCAGAACAGCTTGCACTAAAGGCAAAGAGAGACCTGGATAGGATAAAGATTGAGGCAGAGCAGACGATTACAGCAGCAAAGGCAGAGGCAGAGTCATTGAGGTTGCAGAAAGCAAATATTTCACCGGATCTTATAGAGCTCAGAAAGATAGAGGCCAATCTCAAGGCCATAGAGAAATGGAACGGAATTCTCCCGCAGGTTACCGGTGGTGGGGCAGTGCCATTTATTGGCGTAGGTGATATACAAAAGAGATAAACGAGTAATCATAAAAAAGTAGAGAATCCACATTGCTTAGACTTAGATTTGTTATTCTGCTTACTATTGCAGGTATTGTAGGGAGCATTATAGCTGCAAGAAAAGGGCGCAGCCCGGTGTGGTGGTTTATACTATGCGCCCTTTTCCCTTTGCTTATTATTGTTATTGTATTGCTTCCGCCTCTGGTATCTAAAGGATATACCAAAAAATGTCCTTACTGTGCAGAGATCATTAAAGAAGATGCATATTTTTGCAAACACTGTGGCAAGGAGCAACCTATAGAGATGGTAAAGGTATCTTCTGATTGCTAACTCTCCATTGTACCCATATAGAGGGAAGGTGTAATAACAGGAAATATGAGCCAATCCTTTGGCGTCAGCGCTTCCTGCGGCTGAACCTTTTGATCTGTTCCAACACAGCATGGACGAAGAGAAACAACTTTCTGTTTTTATTCCTTTGCACCTCCACCCAGCACCTTGTAGAGCGTCACCAGATTGGTAAGCCGGGACAGGCGAACGGCGATCAGACCCTGCTGCGCGCCATAGAGCGAGCGCTGTGCGTCCAGAACGCTCAGATAGCTGTCGATCCCGCTTTTATACCGTAATATCGGAAAGGCGATAGCTCTCGGCAGTGGCTTCCATCAATGACTGTTGTGCCGCCAACTGGTCCCCCAAAGTTCCCCTCTGGGCCAGGGCATCGGCAACCTCTCTGAAGGCCACCTGGATCGCCTTCTCGTATTGGGCCAAGACGATTTCCCTGTCCACTTTACTCGCATCTAGGGCCGACCACGTGCGCGCATCAAAAATCGGCATAATGATCTGCGGCGCGAAACTCCAGGTGCCTGAGCCGGAGTTGAAAAGACCGGACAGCTCGTTGCTTGCAGTGCCGATTGTGTCGGTAAGCGCAATGCGGGGAAAGAATGCTGCCCGTGCCGCACCGATATTGGCGTTGGCCGCCTTGAGCTGGTTCTCGGCCTGCAGGATGTCGGGGCGGCGCAGCAGCACCTCTGAAGGCAGTCCGGGGGAAATATCCTTGCAGCGATGTAACCGCATCCAGCTCTGTTGGCAGAAGCCCGTCCGGAACCGGTGAGCCGACCAGCAGGGTCAGTGCGTTCTCATCCCTGGCCACTATGCCGGTGTATCGGGCGATATCCACCCGTGCCGCATCCACCGGGTTTGCGCCTGACGGAGATCAAGTTCGGACGAGGCACCGACTTCGTAGCGACGCTGAATCAGATTGTAGGTGGCCTCCTGTGCCCTCAGGGTTTCCTGTGCCAGCTTCAATAACTCCCGGTCAGCGGCCAGGGTCAGGTAGGTGTTGGCAACCTCGGCCACCAGGCTGATCTGCGTGCTGCGACGGGCCTGTTCCGTGGCTAAGTATTCTTGCAGCGCCGCATCTTTCAGGCTGCGAATACGGCCGAAAAAATCAATCTCCCAGGAGCTGATGCCCAGATTGACACTGTATTGTTCACTTGTCCTCGGTTCTCCGGAGCGCAAAAGATCTGCCGGAACGCGCTGCTTGCTTGCACTCCCTGTTGCATTGACCGTCGGCAAAAGCTCGGCCCGTTGAATGCCGTATAGTGCGCGGGCCCTTTCAACATTCAAGGCGGCAAGCCGCAGGTCCCGGTTGTTGTTCAGGGCCATCTCAATGATTTGTTGCAGCTTTGCGTCGATGAAAAAATCCTGCCACCTCAGCTCCGACGCTGACGGAGCATCGGCTGCAGCGCTGGTATCTTTGTATGCCGCACCACTCGGCCAGACAGCAGGTATGGGCGCTTCAGGCTTCGTGTATTTTGGGGCCAGCGTGCATCCGCCCGGAAGTATGACAAATCCAATAAGTATAAGAAAAATATATTTATTCATATCATTGATCTCCTGATGGATTTATCTCGGCACTCTTGGTTGTTTCACGCTTCCTCTGTTTGCCAAAGGTTTTTTCGATCAGCACATAGAAGAGCGGCGCAAATATGGTCACCAGGAAGGTGGAGGTCACCACTCCTCCCAGGACACCGGTGCCGATGGCTTTTTGTGCGCCTGCGCCGGCCCCGCTCGCAAGCGCCAGCGGCAGGACGCCGAAGCCGAAGGCCAGCGAGGTCATGACGATGGGACGCAACCTCAGTTTCGCCCCTTCCAGCGTCGCCTCGATCAGCCCCATCCCCTCTTCCAGGCGGGCCTTGGCGAACTGGACGATCAGGATGGCGTTCTTGGTGGTCAGGCCCAGGGTAGTCAGCAGCCCGATCTGGAAATAGACGTCGTTGGGCAGACCCCGGAGTGTCGAGGCGATCACGCCGCCGATGACCCCCAGGGGCAGGGCCAGCAGGATCGAAATGGGGATGGGCCAGCTCTCGTACAGGGCCGCCAGGCACAGGAAGATCACGAGAATGGAAAAGGCGTAGAGCAGTGCCGTCTGGGAACCGGCCTGCCGCTCCTGATAGGAAAGCCCGGTCCAGTCAAAACCGATTCCCTGCGGCAGCTTCCTGACAAACTCTTCCATGGCCTGCATCGCCTCACCGGAACTCCTTCCCGGCGCCGCCTCGCCCAGGATGTTCAGGGACGGAAAGCCGTTGAAGCGCTCCAGCTTCGGAGAACCGGAAGTCCAGTGGCCGGACGCAAAGGAAGAAAAGGGAACCATCTTGCCCGCGTTATTGCGAACATAGAGTTTTTCCAGGTCCTGGGGCAGCATGCGGTAAGGGGCGTCGGCCTGGACATAGACCCGCTTCACCCGTCCGCCCTGGATGAAGTCGTTGACATAGGCGCTGCCGAAGGCCGCCGAGATGGTATTGTGGATGGAGGTGATGGGAACCCCCAGGGCGCCGGCCTTCTCCCAATCCACGTCGATCCGGTATTCGGGCACGTCTTCCAGACCGTTGGGCCGGACCTTCGTCAATGCCGGGTCCTGTGCCGCCATGCCGAGGAGCTGGTTGCGGGCTGCCATCAAGCTCGTCGTGGCCCAGGCCGCCCCGGTCCAGCAACTGAAAATCAAATCCCTTGGCCATGCCCAGCTCGATGACCGCCGGCGGCGGAAAGGCAAACACCATGGCGTTGCGGATCTTGGAAAATTCCCCCATGGCCCTTCCGGCCACGGCGCCGACCTTCAGGTCCGGCCGGTTGCGCAGCTTCCAGTCCTTGAGCTTGACGAATGCCAGTCCCGCGTTCTGTCCCCGGCCGGAAAAGTTGATGCCGGAAATCGTCATGCAGGATTCCACCGCGTCTTTCTCGTGCTCCAGAAAATAGTCTTTGACCTCCTCCATGACCTTCTCGGTCTGCTCCAGGGTCGAGTTCGCCGGCAGCATGGCCTGCACCAACAGGATTCCCTGATCTTCATCCGGGAGATAGGCGGTGGGCATTCGCTGAAACAGGAATCCCATCGCCGCCACGATCAGCAGAAATATAACCAGGTAGCGGAGTTTCCTGGAGAGGGACTGGCCGACCAGTTGCAGATACCGGTCTCTGGCCCGAAAAAAGATGCGGTCAAACCATCGGAAAAACGGGCGCAGGAACCAGATCGCCTTCCTCCGCCGGTTCATGCCCCTTGGGCACCGGCTTGAGAAGCGATGCGCACAGCACCGGCGTCAGGATCAGGGCCACCACCACCGAAAGCAGCATGGAGGCGATGATGGTCACGGAAAACTGGCGGTAGATGACCCCGGTGGAGCCGCCGAAAAACGCCATGGGGCCGAACACCGCCGAGAGCACCAGCCCGATGCCGATCAGGGCGCTGGTGATCTGGTCCATGGACTTGCGGGTGGCCTCCCGGGGCGAAAGCCCTTCCTCGCTCATGATCCGCTCCACGTTTTCCACCACCACGATGGCGTCGTCCACCAGAAGGCCGATGGCCAGCACCATGGCGAACATGGTCAGCATGTTGATGGAGAACCCGAAAAGCCCCAGCACGGCAAAGGTTCCCAGGATCACCACCGGCACCGCAATGGTCGGGATCAGGGTGGCCCGCATGTTTCCCATGAACAGATACATCACCAGGAAGACCAGCAGGATCGCCTCGAAAAGGGTCTTGACCACCTCATTGATGGCCACCTTGACAAAGGGGGTGGTGTCGTAGGGATAAATGACCTTCATGCCGGCGGGGAAAAAATGGCTCATCTCTTCCATCTTGGCCCTGATGGCATCGGCCGTATCCAGGGCATTGGCGCCGGCGGCCTGCCGGATGGCCAGGGCGGCAGAAGGCTTGCCGTTGAAATAGGCTTCGATATCGTAGGATTCGGTCCCCAGTTCCGTCCGTCCCACATCCTTGACCCGCACGATGGAGCCGTCCGGGTTGGTGCGCAGGGGGATCGCGGCAAACTCCTCGGGGGTCTTGAGCAGGCTCTGGACGATGATGGAGGCATTCAGGCGCTGGCCTTCCACCGCCGGCGCCCCGCCGAACTGGCCGGCGGACACTTCCACGTTGTAGGCCCGAAGCGCCGTGATGACATCTTGAACCGTCATCCGGTAATCGGTCAGCTTGTCGGGGTTCAGCCAGACTCGCATGGCATACTGGCTGCCGAAGACTTCCACCTCACCCACCCCCGGCACCCGCGACAGCACCTTCTCGAGGTTGGATTGGGCATAGTCCCTGCAGGTCATTCCCATCCATGCTGCCGTCTTCCGAGATCAGGCCCACGATCATCAGGTAGTTTCGGGTGGACTTGCTCACCTTGACACCCTGGCGCTGCACCACCTCCGGCAGGCTCGCCATGGCGAGCTGGAGCTTGTTCTGCACCTGGGCCCAGGCGAGGTCCGGATCGGTCCCCGGGGCAAAGGTCAGCTCGACGCGGGAAGCGCCGGCCGAATCACTGCTGGCGGACAGATACAGCATCTTGTCGAAGCCGGTCATCTTCTGCTCGATGATCTGGGTCACGCTGTTTTCCACCGTCTCCGCCGAGGCCCCCGGATAAAAGGCGTTGATGGCGATGGACGGAGGAGCGATGGGTGGATACTGGGAGATGGGCAGGTTGTAGATCGCCAGCCCGCCTGCCACCATCATGATGATGGCGATGACCCAGGCGAAGACCGGACGATCCAGAAAGAATTTCGATAACATCACGCGCCTCCGTCAGTTCGGATTTTGCGGCCGGCTGGGCCGTATTTTCAGGTTTCGCACCATTCGTATCTGACCGTCATCAAAAGGAACAACTTTCACGGAAGCGCCCGGCCGCACTTTCTGCATGCCCTCGACGATCACGCGATCGCCGGGTGCAAGACCTGATGAGACGAGCCATTTGTCGCCGATGGCGCGATCGAGCGTGAGCATCCGCTGCTGGACCTTGCCCTCAGCATCCACGATCAGCGCGACGGGATTCCCCTTTGGGTCGCGGGACACCGCTTGCTGGGGGATCAGGATGGCCTGCTCGTTGACGCCCTCCTTCACCACGGCCCGGACAAACATGCCCGGCAGAAGAACACCTTTCGGATTGGGAAAGATCAGTCCGCAGGATGACAGAACCGGTTGTCGGATCCACCGTGACGTCGCGGAATTGCAAGGTTCCTTCCAACGGATACGGCGTGCCGTCTTCCAGGATAAGCTTGACCTTGTTCTGGTTCCTTTCCGTCGTATTTGAGGCGGCCTTCCTCCAGGCGACGCTGTCAAGCGCAGCAGCTCGGTGGTGGATTGGGGCACATCCACATAAATCGGATCCAGTTGTTGAATGGTTGCCAGGGCTACGGGCTGATAGCGCCGTCACCAGCGCGCCATCTGTCACGTTGGATCTGCCGATGCGGCCGGAGATGGGCGCGATGATGCGGGTGTATCCCAGATTGATGCGGGCCGTCTCAACCGTCGCCTTCCAATATTGAATATCAGCCTCGGTCTGTTTCAGGGCGGCTGCCGCATCGTCATAGTCCTGCTGGCTGACCGCTTTGTCAGCGAGCAATTCTTTGAACCGTTCGGCCCTCGACCGGATCGCAGGCAGATTGGCCTCGGCCCTGCCAAGGGAGGCCTTGGCATTGTCGAGCACTGCCTGAAAAGGAGCGGGATCAATCTGGTAGAGCATTTGGCCGGCTTTGACATCGGAACCTTCCGTAAACAGGCGCTTCTGTATGAGGCCGTTGACCTGGGGACGGATTTCCGCAACAAGGTGGGCAGATGTACGGCCCGGCAATTCAGTGGTTAGCATGACCTGCTGCGGCTGTACCGTTACTACGGACACTTCCGGAATAAGTGAAGGAGGCGGCGATTGTTTCCGCGGGTCACAGCCGCCCAGAATAAGGCCGAGGAGGATAATGCCCACGGTGGCAATAAGTTTGATTCTGTTAAATATTTTCATGTAATGACCTCTCCATATTGAATTTTTATAATCACCCTCAAATTGGATACTTAAACGTGTTGATTTTATAGGACAACAAAATTATTTCGGAATCCCCTCAATAAACCATCAACCAATGTCGTAGCAAGGACTCTACGGTCAGCCCAGGGGAAACTACTTCTGATAGAGCAGTCATCGTTATCAGGCCATGAGGTGCTGTTGCGAGCACCTGCGTTAATACATCGATATCCATAGGGCGAAGTTTCCCTGCTGCGATGCAAGCCTGTACTATTTTTCGGAATTCAAAATATGAGTTCCGCGCCATTGACTCTCTTTTCATGAATTCTTCTTGCGAACCGTAAACATTAGGCCTCGTCAAAAAAAATACCTTGTAATGATTTGGATTGTTGAATGCGAACTCTACGAGATAAAGCATGGCCTGACGAAGGGCTTCGTAAGGGTCACCCTGAACCGATCTAAGATGGCTAATCCTGGTCAGAAATTGTTCGGCAACCTCTTCACAAATAGCGAGAAGCAAATCGTCCTTGCCCTTAAAGTAGAGATAAATGGTGGTTGGCGAATAGTCGATTTTTTCGGCGAGTCTGCGCATGGAGAACTTTTCGTACCCATCATCAATGAAAAGCTCGCGGGCTGAATTGAGAATCTCCCCGCGGAACTCCTCTTTGTTCTTGTCCCTCTTTTCCTTGGCACCCATTCAATAAGCCTTAACGCTGTTAAGTTATAGTAACAGTGTTAAACTAACTTTTTCACAGCACATATGTCAACCTTTTTTCACACCTTTTAGAATTATTTGCATTTAGTTTATACTTAAATATTAGGAAATTAACAGTGTCTGGAGGAGTGTATCTTAAGGTATATGTCCAGCCTTCGGGATCAAAAGAGTCTCCTTGGAAATGCGCCGCAACACGAAACCTGAAAGATACCCAAACAGGCGCATCAGGCATGAAATTCGAATGATTATTTCTCATAAATACAAATTTATATTTCTGAAAACGGAGAAGACCGCCGGCACCAGCATGGAGATTGCGCTCTCCCGGTTCTGTGGCGAACAGGACATCATTACTCCGATCACCCGGGAGGATGAGATAATGAGGCGTACACTGGGGTACAGAGGTCCTCAGAATTATATAATCCCCTTTTCCGACTATTCTTTCGGCGATTACCTGCGTTTTCTGGTGAAACGAGAAAGAAAACGGTTCTATAACCACATTACGGCAAGAGAAGTAAAAAAGATTATCGGAGACCAGATCTGGGACAGTTATTATAAATTTTGTTTTGAGAGAAATCCATGGGACCGCGTGATGTCTTTATATTACTGGCGCTATAAAAAAGAACCACGCCCTGCGCTCTCAAATTTTATCAAAGCAAAAAGACTCGGAAGTTTAAGGAAACGCGGGTATGGAATATATACAATAGACGACAATATTGCATTGGATAAAGTTTATCTGTTCGAGAATTTAGCAAGCGAGGTCGAAACCATATCCAGTATCCTTGGTTTTCCGGAAAAACTGAAGCTTCCCAGAGCTAAGTCATCTTACCGGAATGACAAAAGACATTATCGGGATATCATCACGAATAGCGGCAAAAAGAAAATAGAGCAGATATTCAGCAAGGAAATTGCCCTTTTCGGCTACGAATTCTAACAGCAACTCACTGAAAGGTCTTCTCTGTTCAATCCCCTCCTGTGCTTGACACACCCCATGCAGCTTGATATGCTTTTCCTATTGAAACCAGGAAAAGGATAGACCATGCCTATATCTGAGACCAAGGGAAGTCTGTCCTGTTTCCCCCTGTCCATGACAGACTGGGAAAACATATGAAGAAAGGAGGTGAATATATGGATAAGAAGGAGTTTAAAAGGATACTTGCAGGCATTAGTGTCGCCAGTCTCCTGACAGGAGCAAGCATAGGATGTACACCTCAGCAGCCACAGCAGCCTGCTCCTCCCGGCAATGAGATACAAAAAGAAGCCCCGGCACAAACTCAGGAACCTCAGGCTCCGGCAAAAGAGGCTCCTGCTCCGAGCAGTTGAACCGGAAAAAAATAGTGCAAGTTTGCACTATGCTATCATGAACTCTATGAGAACATTTCTGGCTGAAGAACATATTGAACTCTATTCGGCATGCCGTTCGGTTGCCGGTCCTGAATTATGGGACAGATTGGTCAGGGATAGAAGGTTGTCAGCTGATTCTGCACCACTGATAAGAGAGCTCATTCAGGCGGGCGGACAGGGAATGCCAAAGTTCCTCCCTGATCTCGCCCGTCTTGAATCCACTATTGCAGATGTCCGCAGGAGCGGAGTCCGCATGCCGGAAGTCATTGGGGAAATTTGCCTGAATCCAACGGTAAGATTGCTGGACCTCTCCTGGAAAAACCTTCCTCCTCTCCTTGCGCGGGACAGAACAGAGACACATACTGATCCGGCGCCGGGCAGAGAACTCGTGCTTATCTGGAATGATCCCGTGGGAAAAAGAGTGAAATACCGTGCAGCATCACAGAATGACCTGCTGGCGCTCAAGATCACGGATGAGCAGATAAGCCCTGAAAGTGCTGCAAAGGAAGGGAACGTGCCGGTTGGCATGATTGACAGTATTATCGATGAGGCTGTTCAAGAGGGGATTCTTCTGTCTCCGCCTTCTCAACTCATACGTGATCAATCTATTTTTCCTTTGAATGATTATGTGGACAAGAGTTTTCTTTCATCCCACAGCTTTACTCTCCAGTGGCATATCACACAAGCCTGTGACCTCCACTGCCGTCATTGTTATGACCGGAGCGCCCGTTCGCCGATGAGTCTTGAGCAGGGGATACAAATACTTGATGATGTCCGCATGTTCTGCAGGAACAGGCATGTCACGAAAGCGGTAAGCTTCACCGGCGGGAATCCTTTTCTGTACCCCCATTTTCCCGATCTCTACCGTGCAGCGTCAGAGAGGGGGTTTAGTATCGGTATCCTCGGCAATCCGACCGAGCGAGAAAAGATTGAGGACCTGATAGCGATTCAGAAACCGACACATTTTCAGGTAAGCCTTGAAGGTCTTCAGGCGCAGAATGACTCCATTCGCGGAGAGGGGCATTTCGATCGGGTCATGGAATTTCTCAAAGTGCTCAGGGAACTGGATATATTTTCGATGGTGATGCTGACCCTCACAAAAAACAATATGCAAGAGGTTATCCCTCTTGCAGAGATCCTGAATGAACGTGCAGACAGATTCCACTTTAACAGGCTTTCGATGGTCGGTGAAGGTGCAAATCTCATGCTCCCGGAGAAGGAAGAATATATTGCGTTTCTCGGTTCCTATGAGAAGGCAGTTCAGCAGTACCCGGTCCTTGGTTTGAAAGACAATATGCTCAGTGTGCTCTCCTATAAAAAGGGGCTTGAACCATTCGGGGGATGCACCACATTTGGCTGCGGAGCTGCATTTAATTTTCTCGCAGTGCTTTCAGACGGCGAGGTGCATGCCTGCAGAAAATTCCCCTCGCCGATAGGAAATATATTTCAACAGAGCATCGCTGAGATTTACGATTCCCCTCAGGCACAACAGTATCGTGAAGGATGCAGGGCATGCCACACCTGCAAACTCCACGCGGTATGCGGAGGCTGTCTCGCCGTAGCACACAGCTTCGGACTGAATATTCATGACGAAAAGGACCCTTTCTGTTTCCTCAACGATTAATCTAAAAAGTTCAGAGAGTGTTCAAAAACATATTTGCGAATACGGGTATTCGCATGAAGCTATAAAAAAATATGAATAAAAAGACAGTCAAAAAAATCGCAATTGCATTTGTCCTCATACTCTTTCTTATTGCATTTCAGGTGTTCGATCTCGGCCAGTATTTGACTCTTTCCTATATCAAGGAATCACAGGCGAAGTTCGAAGCATTGTATGCTGAACATCCCGCAATGGTTATTGTGTCGTACATGATTCTCTATATTCTCGCCACGTCCTTCTCACTCCCCGGTGCAGCGATATTGACTCTTGCGGGAGGCGCGCTCTTTGGACTCCTGACTGGGACGGTTATTGTGTCCTTTGCCAGCACCATCGGTGCGACGATTGCATGTTTTTTCTCCCGTTTTCTCCTGAGGGACTGGATACAGGGAAAATTTGCCGACAGGATTCAGAAAGTGAATGAAGGAATAGCGAAAGAGGGCGCTTTCTATCTTTTCACCCTGCGGTTACTCCCGGTTTTTCCTTTCTGGATGATTAATATCCTTATGGGGCTTACCACAATGCCTCTTTTCAAGTTCTACTGGGTATCACAATTAGGGATGCTGCCCGGCACCCTGGTTTATGTGAACGCAGGGAAAGAGCTTGCTCAGATCGATTCTCCCGGAGGGATTCTTTCGCCGGGTTTACTTCTCTCGTTTGTGCTTATCGGGATATTTCCCCTGACTGTGAAGAAACTGATCGGCTGGTACAGGGCAAAAAAGGGAGAATAACGCATACAATTTTCCGACGGATTGGAGGGACGTATGAGTCAGTATGACTATGATATCGCGGTTCTCGGAGGGGGAGCTGCAGGACTGACGGTTGTAGCCGGTTCAGCACAGGCAGGCGCAAAAACGCTCCTCATAGAAAAAGAGGGAAGGCTGGGCGGCGACTGTCTCTACTACGGATGTGTACCGAGCAAGACGCTGATACGGACAGCACAGGTAGCCCGCTTGATGAAGACTTCACAGAACTATGGGCTTCCTGCCATAGAGTTGCCGCCTGTAGACTTCGAAAAGGTAGCGGAAAGGATACAGTCGGTAATCGGCAGAATACAGAAACACGACTCAGAGGAACGGTTCTGTCAACTGGGAGCAAAAGTACTCTATGGAGATGCGCAGTTCATCGATGAGCATGCCGTCCGACTGAACGGTCAGATATACTCCGCGCATACCTGGGTTATTGCGACCGGTTCTTCACCGGCGATCCCGCCGATTGAGGGCATTGATACAACCGACTTCCTTACCAATAAAGATGTTTTTTCCCTGAAGAAGCTTCCCCGGTCGATGGTTATACTCGGCGGCGGTCCGATCGGGATTGAATTCGCGCAGGCCTTTTCCAGGCTCGGCGCCAAAGTATATGTGGTTGAACGTCTCGGAACCATCCTCGGTTTCGATGACGAAGATATGACCTCGGCTCTCAGGGAAATCCTTGAAGCGGAAGGGGTTCAATTTTATCTCGATTCCGGGGTGGTGAGGGTCAATGATCTCGGAAATGAAAAAGAAGTGATATACAGGAAGGGTGATGAAACCAAGAGCATACGGGCCGAGGCCATCGTTGTTGCCACAGGAAGGAAAGCAAACTTGTCAGGGCTGGGTATCGAATCCATAGGTGTTGCGATTGAGAGGAGAGGTCTCAAGCTCGATGCGAGGCTGAGGACTACACAGAAACATATCTATGGCGCGGGAGATGTTACCGGCACTCATCAGTTTACGCATGCTGCCGGATACGAAGGGGGAATTGTGGTGAGCAACGCAATCTTCCATCTTCCTCGGAAAGTGAACTACACGTATTTCCCGTGGGTTACCTATACAGACCCTGAACTAGCTAATATCGGGATGAACGAGAAAGCAGCAAAAGCCGCAGGCATTCGTTACACGGTCTGGACAGAAGAATTCAGGAATAACGACAGGAGCCTCGCGGAAGGAGCATTGACCGGAAAGATAAAAATGCTTCTTGACGACAGAGAAAAGCCGATAGGGATTCAAATCCTGGGACCGCATGCAGGTGACTTGATCAGTGAATGGGTTGCCATCCTGAACGGCAACACGAAACTCTCTAAAGTTGCATCGTCAATCCATCCCTATCCGACGTTGGGAGAGATCAACAAGCGGGTTGCAGGCGCATATCTCGCTCCGAAGATATTTTCTGAAAAGGTCAGGAAGGGTCTCAGATTTTTCTTCCATTTCAAGGGAAGAGCATGCGGAGACTCTGATACGGAGAAATAAATAGTGTATTCGCCGGAATAAAGGCAACCCTTTCTTTCCCCGAACGAACCGAAAGTATGCAGCTTCGAAGACGCATCCTCTGAACAGGCATTGGAAAATGCTATAATTTTTATAAATCTGTTACAGCAGAGGAATTATCATGAAAAAGCTGACTCATCTCGACAGGCAGGGAAGGGCAAGGATGGTTGATGTATCAAAAAAACCGGTGACCCAGCGTGAGGCGGTCGCCCGGTGTTCGGTTGTCATGAAACGCGAAACCTTGCAGCTTATTCTGGACAATCAGATGCCGAAAGGAGATGTGTTCGCGGTTGCACGGATTGCCGGAATTATGGCTGCAAAGAAGACGAGCGAACTCATCCCGATGTGTCATCCCCTGAATATCTCCTCGGTTGCGATAGAATTCAAGACTGACGCAGGAATGGACAGAATGGATGTTCAGGCGACCGTGAAAGTCAGCGGCCGGACCGGAGTAGAAATGGAGGCGCTCACTGCGACTGCAATCGCAGCGTTGACAGTCTACGATATGTGTAAATCTGTCGATAAGGAAATGGTAATTACTGAGGTTATGCTTATCGGGAAAAAAGGGGGAAAGAGCGGGGTGTTCCGCAGGGGAAAAGTCAGCCGCTGATATTCTTAATGCCTTTTTTTGCCCGTGAGTTCTCCGGGTCCAGCGTGAGGGCTTGCCGGAACTGTTTCAGGGCATTTTCTTTCATGCCTTTTTTCATATAGATCATTCCAAGGTTTACAAGGTGGTCGGCGTTCCCGGGTTCATGTCTGATTGCTTCGAGTGATGCACGCTCGGATTCTTCAAATCCGTTCTCAACCCTCGTGAAGGCAAGAGAGAGATGACTCCAGTATTTGGCATTCTCCGGATCAAGTTTGGTCGCTACCCTGAACGCATCGATAGCACCGGAGAAATTGCCTGTTCTGAACGCTTCAACGCCTTTCTTAAAAGAGTCACTGCCGTTGCTTACCGGAATCGTCTCTTTTTTCTCTTCTTTAAAGGGAGCAGTCTGCTGCTTCTCCTGGGTCTCCTTAAGGTCGGTATAGGCACGGGTCAGTTTGTCGAAAATAAGGGTCAGTTTATCTTTTAAAGAGGGGTCTGCAGTACTGTAAGCCCGGTCAGGGTGAAATTCCCTTGTCAACCGGTAGTAGTTCTTTGTTATGTGTTTCCTCATCAGCATGTTCGTCGACTTCGAGGAGTTCATGTTCACCGAGAAGTTCGAGTTTGAGAAACAGCCGGTCCACTTTCCTTATAAATTCTTCTTCAGACTCGGTAACGGACTGGAGAATTTCTCCCACGGAGAAAGTCTCGGTATGTTCAGGACCCTGTTCACTTATTGTTTCAGGCGCTTTCTTCTTTTCATCAACAACGCCAATGGTCCACAACACATGCAGTGTTTTCATGGCTTCGAATGAACCGATCAAGGCATTGTCTATCAGTTCTTTCAGGGTTTTTACGCCGTCAACGAAAGAAAGCATCTTCCTGTCCTGGGCGCTGAGTTCAACTTCCTGAAAGAGTGTGGCAGGGTCGGCGCTCAGTTTCAGGACTGTATCTGAGGCGGGCATTTCGTTCCTGATCCTTGTCAGGTTATCAATTCTTTTTACTCCTTCATAAATAAGATTCCCCATGCTCATTTTCAGGGTAATGACTTCATTGGTGGGAATTGTCCCTTCTATGAAATCGTATTCGGCCTCTTCAAGCTGAAACAGACTGCAGATAATCTCTTTTACCTGGTATTTCACGCCCCAGAAAAGGTCTTTCGGATTGATATATCCGAGTTCCACGAGAATTGCGCCAAGCCGTTTGCGGGTTTCCCTCAGGACTTCGGAAGCTTTGTCGTATTGCTCCAGGGTGATTTTTCCTGCTTTGACCAGCATCTCTCCAAGCCTGTCGTCTTCATACGTTGACGAGGCAAAAATGGCATCACCCTTCTGGAAATATACTTTCTTGGTGAACGCCAGAGTTTTTATGACAAGTGCCCCTGTTTGTCTCTGCCTGTGAAGATGCGAGAGCAGCTGGGGAAGTGCTATGGATTGAATAGTGCCTTGGAACGGGATGTCATTCATATATACCTCTTTACCTCGAAACGATAGAGTTCTACCTCTTCATGAGGCAATATACCTGCTTTTATTTTTGTGATCCGGATCTGCTCTTCGACCGTATCGACGCCTTCAAGGTCCGGAAGCAGCAGTCCTCTCCGGGAACCGCTCTTCACAATTATACCGTATTTTCTGGGATCCAGATCAGAGGCGCCGGCCACTTTTTCAGGAGGCGAGAGAATATCGACGGAGTAAGTGAGATCGTTCAGCTCTTCCTCTGATACCGGACTGAACCTCGGGTCTTTCGTCGCAGCGGAGAGCGAGTTCATTATAACCTCATCACCGACAGATTCGCAGGCAGGCTGATAGGTCCCGATACATCCTCTCAGTTCTCCGCGTTTCTTCAGACAGACAAAAACTCCTGCTTTTCCGGACATCTCGGGAGGAAGGGGGTCAGGGGGTGTGATTTTTATCCCCTCTCTGAGATAGGTCTCAACACTTTTTTTTGCGAGTTCAACCAAAGGGTGCATTTATTTTCTTCGCTGTAAAGTGTAATCAGCTATCGCAAGAAGACCTTCCCTGGACCTGGAATCGGGAAACACGGAAAGTTCATTCTTTGCGTCAGCAATAAGATCCCGTGCTCTCTGCAATGACAGCTCGATCGAATTATATTTCTGAAAAAGCCTGAGTATTTTCCGGAGGCCGCTTATTTTAAAGGTACTTCTGACAATTGTCTTGATTTCTTCAGTTTCTTTTTCAGAAGCTGTCTTCAGCAGATATAAGAGGGGAAGCGTGATCTTTCCCTCCTTGAGGTCCTTACCGAGACGTTTCCCCAGTTCTCCTTCGTCGGCCATATAATCAAGTATATCATCGGCCATCTGAAAGGCAATCCCTGTTTTCATTCCGAATCGCGCGAGGGCGTCCTCTTTTTTCCTGGGGAGAGACCCAAGGATAGCGCCGATCCTGCATGCAGCGGAGATGAGGACGGCAGTTTTCGCCGATACAATACTGAGGTATTCTTCTTCCGTAATATCGGGGTCTGCGGTTTTCGCGAGCTGGAGAATCTCTCCTTCCGTCATCCTGGTTGTCGCTTCCGAGAGCGCTTCCATGATCCTCTGGCTCTTCTGCATCACCGCAAGTCTGAGCGCATTTGAGTAGAGGAAGTCGCCGACGAGGATGACTATCTGGTTCCCCCATACTGCATGGGCAGGAGATTTCCCCCTTCTAATATCAGCTCCGTCGATTACATCGTCATGGAGCAGCGAGGCAGTATGGATTGATTCGACGATGCCGGCCAGAGTAAACCTGGCGTCTCCGTGGTACCCGGCAAGGTCGGAGCTCAGAAGCAAAATCAATGGCCTGAGCCTTTTGCCCCCGCCGTCCAGGATATATTTGCCGATAAGAGGTATGGTAAGTACGGGGCTTTTGAAAAGATCCCTGATCCTTTCCTCCGCAATTTCAAGGTCGTGTTCATATAATTTAAAAATATCGTCCAAAAGCATTCTTAATGGTAGGATAGCGATTCATGCAAAGTCAAGGAAAGGTTGCATGAAAAGTACATTTCTTGCTATCAGGGACTGAAACGGAATCGTTCCGTTTCCGCGTTTGTCTTCGCCAGTCTTTTCAGGTCCTTCGGCCTGAATGCTCCTTTCTCGGTAATAAGTGCGGTTACGTATTTATGAGGTGTCACATCAAATGCTATGTTTCTCACATTCACTCCATCGGGGGCAATCTGACACCTCCCGTTTATAAGGGTGACTTCCTCAGGACTTCTTTCTTCAATGGGGATATATTCACCTGAAGGCAGCGAAAAATCTATGCTGCTCAACGGGGCGGCGACATAAAAGGGTATTTTGTTTTCTTTGCAGAGAACAGCGACGGTATACGTGCCGATTTTATTCGCTACGTCACCATTCCGCGCGGTTCTGTCTGTCCCCACGATTGCGAGATCTATATCGCCGCTCTGCATCAGAGCTCCTGCGGTGTTATCGGTAATCAGCGTAACAGGTATTCCCTCCTGCATGAGTTCCCATGCCGTGAGTCTTGCACCCTGAAGCACCGGCCTTGTTTCGTCGGCAATGACCTGAAAGAGCTTTCCCTGTTCTTTCGCAATACGCATGGGCGCGGTTGCAGTGCCATATCCACCGGTTGCAAGAGACCCTGCATTGCAGTGGGTGAGAATGGTGTCTCCGTCCTCTATAAACTCAGCGCCCCATCTGCCGATAGCTTTATTGATTTCGATATCCTCCTCAAGTATTTTTCGCGCTTCCCTGATAAGCAGGTCTTTCAGCGCACTGACCGGCTCCCCTCTATGTTGAGCGAGAAGTCTTTTTATCCGTTCTATAGCCCACTGTATATTGACTGCGGTGGGTCGTGTCGAAAGCAATTCGAAAAAGACGGGTTCAATTTTATTCATAAAAGAGTCATAGTGGTCAGCCCTGATATCCTGCGCGGCGAGTGCGACACCCATGGCCGCAGCAATCCCGATGGCGGGAGCTCCCCGGATCCAGAGCTTTCTTATTCCCTCGGCGACTTTCCGGTAATCAGCACACTCGATGAACTTTACCTCGAGGGGGAGTCTTGTCTGGTCCAGCATGATTACTTTTCCCTCAACCCATTCGATTGCATTAACCATAGAAGGCTCCTTCAGGCAACAGGAAAGAAATAATAAACAGAATAGTCAGAACTGTCAATACGCCTACTGTTCCCCATGATACGACATTATGGAACCTGGGATTCACATATTCCCCCATTATTTTTCTGTCATTTACCAGAGAAAGTGCATATACGAGCACAAAGGGGAGGAGCATGCCGTTCAGCACCGAAGAGAGCACCATCAGGAATACAAGAGGCGCATTGGGGGTCAGGATAACGAGTGCGGCAAAAACAATCATTACGGTGTAGATCCACATGAACTGGGGCGCTTCCCTGAAGGTTTTATTTATCCCTCTCTCCCAGCCCATTGCTTCACAAATATAATAGGATGTTGCAAGGGGGACGATAATAGCGCCGAGAAGCGCGGCATTTGCAAGACTGACTGCGAATATGAGGAATGCATATTCTCCTGCAAGTGGCTTCAGGGCAAGAGCAGCTTCAGATGCCTCATGTATTCTTATCCCAAAAGGGAAGAGGGTAGTCGCACAGGTCACGATAATGAAGAAAGAGACTATATCAGTGATACTGCACCCGATAAGCACATCGAGTCTCGAAGCTTTATATTGCTCTTTCTTAATGCCTTTTTCTGCTATGGATGACTGCAGGTAAAACTGCATCCATGGGGTAATTGTTGTGCCGACAATGGCTATGCCGAGCATAATGAACTCAGAGTTGAGATGCATCTTTGGTATGAATGTTCTGGAGAACACCTCCTGCCAGTCAGGTTTTGACATAAAACCGGAAAATACATACCCAAAATAAAGAAGACAGGCGAAGAGCAAAATTCTCTCTACTGCCCGGTAACTTCCCTTAATGACTAAAAACCAGATAAAAAAAGCGCCGAGTGGTACCATAAAATATTTGCTCAGCCCCAATATCTCCATGCTCGCTGCCCATCCGGCAAAGTTGGCTACTGTTGTTCCGAAATTAGCGATAAAGAGGACTGTCATCATATAGAATGCTGCCTTAACCCCATAATTTTCTCTTATCAGATCAGAGAGACCTTTTCCTGTCACTACACCCATTCTTGCGACCATTTCCTGAATAACGACAAGCGCGACAGTAGTCGGGATCAGCGTCCAGAGAAGCGCGTAACCGAACCTGGCCCCTGCGACAGAATAGGTTGTTATGCCGCTTGCGTCGTTGTCGATATTTGCAGTAATGATGCCGGGTCCCATGACCGACAGAAAAAGGATAATCTTTCTCCATAAGTTCATACGGTCCTCCGCTTTCGTTTTGCAGCAGGAGGAAGAATTCTGTCCACAATATCGTCAACAGTAACGATGCCGAGCATGATGCCTTCATGGTTAATGACAGGAAGGGCAACGAGGTTATATTTGGAGATTATTGCAGAGACTTCACCTTCATCGACATCCGGGGTGACGGTCGTGAGTTTTGAATGCATGATATCAGACAACTTCGTGTCGAGTGATGCAAGAAGCAACTCCCGGAGAGATACTACACCGACCAGTTTTTCCTCTTCATCGACAATATAGATATAGTACACCGTTTCAACTTCTTCCGCGTCTTTCTTGAAAAGGTCAATTGCTTTCCTGACAGTTGTGTCGGGGGGATATGAAACATATACATTTGTCATGAGTCCGCCTGCAGTGTCCTCTTCATGGCTGAGCAGTTCCTGAATGTCTTCTGCTTCATCCTTTTTGATATTTTCGAGGATCTCCTTTGCTTTTTCAGCAGGCAGATCGCTCAGGATGTCTGCGGCCTCGTCGGGTGGCATCTCTTCGAGGATGTCAGCCGCTTTCTCCGCACTCATGCGAGTTATTATCGCTGCCTGGACATCAGTCTCGAGTTCTGAAAGAGCCTCTGCAGCGGTTTCGATATCAAGACCTTTTACGAATGTAACCCCTTCCCGCCGCGAGACCTGACTTATGATATCCGCTATATCGGCAGGATGGAGTTCCGCAACCATCTGCCTGGGAACAGTAAGCGATATTGTCGACAGTTTCGGCCCGAGAGGCTGGAGATAATTCCAGCTTATGAGATTGTAGGGTATATCCCGGCTGAATATTCTCATGAAATCTTCTCCGCCTCGTTCAACGCCAAGCCGGCGCATGATGCCTCTTATGCCGACGTCGATGGCGACAAGGATCGCCTCTGATTCAAAGCCTTCAAGTTTTACATCGTTTACCCTGACGACTTTTGCGCCGTTGGCATCAACAATCTGCTTGTCAAAAATGTCCCTCGCGATAATGAGGTCTTCTTCACTGAATTCGTATGTCTGAAGATCCTGGCCGTAGATATTCGAAGAGATGATCCTTTTGTTGAATATGTTCAGGTCGTGCCAGGGAAGATAAACCACCCTTTTTTTCTTTTCCAGGATCAAAGCAGAAACCTTCGGGAAGGGTTCGCCTTTCACCACCACAAGGTCTTTTACCCTGCCGAGGTCTTCACCCTTGGGGTCGAGTACCGGTTTTTTTAGAATTTCGCTGACAAAGAGTTCACCGAAAAAAGGCATCCGTTCCTCCAGAAAACAAATCAGAAATCCGAATATCTAAAGCCTCAGGATACCCTGTGGTAATGCTGCAGGGAAGCCCGTTCTTTGCTAAAGTATAGCCCACTGGTTTTTCATTCGGCAACATGAAAATTACCGGAAATTATGAGAGAGAAGTCACCGCCTGCGTCGGGAGCGGTTATGAACTCCGTGAAGTTGGCGGCAGCGGACGCTTGCCGGAGAGGAGAACCTGATGAAGAAAAACAACCGTGTTTTCAAATTGTCTTCAATACATATTATAATGAACTCAAGTCTTGTTTAAGGAGAAAGCGTTGGACAAACTGGTTATTCGCGGCGGTAAAAAACTGAAAGGAACCATAGAAATCAGCGGTGCAAAGAATGCTGCGCTTCCTATCATGACCGCAGCGATCCTTGCTCCGGGCCATTATATTCTCAGCAGAGTTCCCGGACTCCGTGATGTAATGACTATGGGAAGGCTGCTTGCAAATCTCGGCGCCGGGTTTCACCACGAAAGACAGAAGACGTTTCTGAGTACGGAAAGGCTCACAGTATTTGAGGCCCCCTACGATCTGGTCAGGACAATGCGCGCCTCGATCCTTGTGCTTGGTCCCCTCCTCGCCAGGTACGGGAAGGCCAAAGTGTCGCTCCCGGGCGGATGCGCAATCGGTGCGCGTCCGATCAATCTCCATCTTATGGGACTCGAAAAAATGGGCGCTGAAATAAAACTTGAATCCGGGTATGTTGTTGCAAAGGCTTCAAGACTGAACGGCGCTTCAATCTATCTTGATATCCCTACAGTAACAGGCACAGAGAATCTGATGATGGCAGCATCACTTGCGAAAGGGACAACCCGCATTGAAAATGCTGCAAGAGAGCCGGAGGTTGCTGATCTCGCAAACGCCCTTATCATGATGGGCGCAAAGATACACGGTGCTGGAGAGAGTGTTGTGGAGATAGAAGGGGTAGACGCATTGAAGCCGGTGGACTATACCGTGATCGCTGACAGGATAGAGTCCGGTACCTTTATTGCGGCAGCAGGCATAACAGGAGGTGATGTCGTTTTAAAAGGATGTATGCCGGAACATCTGGATGCTTCCATCCTGAAACTCACAGAGGCAGGTCTTGCCTTTAATTCTGTTCCCGGGGGAATAAGGGTAAAGGGACCGTCGAGACCAAGGGCAACGAATGTGCAGACAATGGTATACCCTGGTTTCCCGACAGATATGCAGGCACAATTCATGGCGCTCCTCTGTATTGCAGACGGAACTAGTATTGTGAAGGAGACCATTTTCGAGAACAGGTTCATGCACGTTGCGGAATTAAAAAGAATGGGCGCAGATATCACTGTTGAAGGGGGAACTGCGACCGTCAAGGGTATACGCAGGCTGAAAGGCGCACCGCTTATGGCAACAGATTTGCGCGCGAGTGCATCGCTTGTGGTTGCAGCACTCGCTGCCGAAGGAAAGACAACGATACACAGGATTTACCATCTTGACAGAGGATATGAAAAGATGGAGGCAAAGCTCAGAAAACTCGGTGCGAACGTGAGAAGAGTGAAAGAATAGAAACTCAGGAAAAGGTAAAGGTATAGGTAAAGAAAAGAAAAATAGCAGTTTAAACTATGAGTAATAATTCATTTTTCTTGTTTTTATCTCTATCTCTACCTTTACCTCTGCCTGTCTTTATCTGATATACGCTTCCGTGACGTATCTTCGCATCATGCGGTGGCAGTTGAAATAGTAAGCATTTTTTCCTATCGCATTCTGCATCATCCTGACCCATAGGTGTCTGTCCCCGTAGTAGAGGGGGATAAGGGTTTTTTCCAGTTTCAGGTAAAGATCGTCGGCGTCTGATGTGTCTATATTCTCTACGAGAAGGGTTTCTGTCGGACTTGGACCGATTGACCAGCCGGTGTATCCTTCGATATGCCCTTCAATCCACCACCCGTCGAGGACGCTGAAATTCATTACGCCGTTGTGTGTTGCTTTCATACCGCTCGTACCCGAGGCTTCCCGCGGTCTCATCGGGGTATTCAGCCATACATCGACGCCGGATACCAGTTTTAATGCTATGTCCATGTCATAATTTTTAAGATACGCAAGCTGGATGGAATCTTGCATCTGATTCTTTATGGAGAATATTCTTTCGATAAGTTTTTTCCCTGTATCATCTCTCGGGTGCGCCTTTCCGGCAAAAACGAGTTGCAGCTTTCCTTTTCCGATTTTTATAAGCCTGTCTACCTCACTGAAGATCAGATCGGCCCGTTTGTATGCGGTGGCCCTCCTTGCAAATCCTATGGTAAGGATATCGGGGTCCAGCCTGATATCGGTCCTGGCCCTCACATACTCAAAAAGTATCTTCTTTGCCTCGATATGTGCATCCCATATTTCATTGTCCGGAATGCGGCCTACACGGACAAATAATTCAGGTTCGTTCGCCCAGCCGGGGAGGTATTTGTCATACAGTCGTTTGAAACTGTCACAGGTCCATGTGAAAGTATGCACTCCGTTCGTAATTGCGCTGATCTCATAACCGGGGAACATATTCCTCGAAACTTCAGTGTGCTTTTTGGCGACGCCATTAATGAATTCGCACAGGTTGAGACCGAGTCTGGTCATGTTGAGCAGGTCCTTGCCTCCGAGTTGCTGCAGGACATTGAGCGGGATTGGCTCTCCCATTATTTTTGCCACAAGGTCATAGGGGAATCTGTCATGTCCGGCTTCGACCGGAGTGTGCGTAGTGAACACGCAAAGGTTTTTTACCCTGTCGATATCCCAGACCAGCTTTTCATCCCACACATCCTCGATCGGACGCTTGAACCTGTTAAGGAGTTCGAGGGTGAGCAGACTCGAGTGCCCCTCGTTCATATGATATTTCTTGATCTCGAACCCGAGTTCATGAAGCATTCGTACCCCGCCGATGCCGAGCACTATCTCCTGTTTGAGTCTGTACCCGATATCGCCGCCGTAAAGATACGCAGTAATATCCCTGTCTTCGGGAGTGTTTTCTTCAACATCGGTATCGAGGAAGAAGATAGGGATACACCCTTTGGTGAGGCTCTCGACGTTATACTGCCAGGCCTGCACAAATACCTCGTGCCCCTCAATCTGAACAGTGATCTTCGTAGGGAGCAGGGTCATGTACTGAGCAGGGTTCCATGAGTTGTCCGTTTCTATCTGCTTTCCCCATTCATCGAGTTCCTGACGGAAATACCCTTTCTTGCTGATCAGGGTAACGGCAACCATGGGAAGCTTCAGGTCCGCACCGGTTCTGATCGTGTCGCCTGCAAGGACACCGAGGCCACCGCTGTAGGTCGGGATGTCGTTCTGAATGCCTATCTCCATCGAAAAATAGGCAATCTTGGGTTCTTTGGTAAGAGCTATAGGGCATAGCGTATTCATAAGAAATTATTGTAACTTAAAAGGTGCAGAGAGTGCTCGGAAAATTATTGACCTCCGGCAAATCTCAGTGAAATTGAAACCCATTGAGATTGCTTCGCTCCGCTCGCAATGACAGGAAAAGTTTTTGCAATCCGTCATTGCGAAGGGTTTTATCCTGAAGCAATCCAGTCTCTTTTCCCCCGATAATTGCTGACATAGCTCTTTTCACTTATAATGCGCCATTTGACAAACAGTTCCGATGATTTCACAGCAGTTCGTCAAAGTCGACAATATGCATGAATGCATTCGAATGCACAGGTTCGACTTTGGAATTGGAACGGGCTTTATAAAGAATGTATTGTATCCCATATTTTTTTGCTGTTTTCAGTATCTCTATTGTATCGTCAATAAAAAGGGTCTCCTCTTTCCTGAACCCGAGTAAGGCTTCTGCTTTCTCCCAGAACCTGATGCTTTCTTTCGGGTGACCGACATCAAAAGAGGAAAGAACGGAATCGAAGTACTTCCCGATCCGTGTCTTTTTGAATTTCAGGTCTATGGATTTATAATGTGCATTGGTAACGAGAAAGACCTTCTTCTCCTGTTTCCTCATTGCGATAAGGAAATCCTCCACATGGGGGTGGACTTCTATCAGGTGTTTGAGCTGTTCTTTCAGTGCAGGGATATCAAGGTTGAGTTCCTTTGACCAGAAATCGAGGTCTGTCCAGTTGAGTGTGCCTTCATGGGATTTATATTTTCGAAAGAGTTCTTCTTTCGCTTTCCCAAAGGTGAGGGTATGCTTCTCAGCGTATTTTTCCGGCACGAGATGCTCCCAGAAGTAATCATCAAAATATTTATCCAGAAGGGTTCCGTCCATATCGAGGAGCACATACTGAATGTCCTGAAGGGGGATTCTCTTTTTTCCCATAGGGATAAAGGGACCCGGTTCCCGGCTAGAACGGGAAGCCTTTCGGCAGTTTGAAGCCCTTTTTCCCCTTGAACATCTTGAGCATTCTCTTGATTTCAACATACTGCTTCAGAACACGGTTGACATCGGGGACAGTGGTGCCGCTTCCCATGGCGATTCTCCGCCGTCTGCTCCCGTTGATGAGGGAATAATTTTTTCTTTCTTTTTTGGTCATGGAGTTGATGATTGCCTCGACCTTTACGAACTCCTTTTCGTCAATGGTGACGTCTTTCATCTTGTTCATTCCGGGTATCATATTGACGAGATTCTCCAGAGGCCCCATGCTCCGCATTTTCCGAAGCTGTTCCCTGAGGTCGTCGAAGGTAAAAGACTCATCCATGATAGTCTTTTTCAGTTTCTCGGCTTCTTTCTGGTCGAATGTCTTCTGTGCCTGTTCTATCAGGCCGAGTACATCACCCATGCCGAGTATCCGGGAGGCAATCCGGTCCGGATAGAATGGTTCGAGCATCTCGATCTTTTCACCGGTACCGATAAATTTTATCGGTTTGTTCGTTACCGAGACGATGGAAAGAGCAGCTCCACCGCGCGCATCGCCGTCCATTTTGGTGAGGATGATTCCGTCAATACCTATCTGCTCGTTGAAATTCTTGGCGATATTGACTGCGTCCTGCCCTGTCATCGCATCCGCAACAAAGACGATTTCTTTCGGCAGGACATTTTTCTTGATTTTCTGAAGTTCGGACATCAGCGATTCGTCAATATGCAAACGTCCTGCAGTATCGAGAATCACGATATCGCGGGCGTCGAGCTTTGCCTTCTGAATCGAGTCGGCACAGAGGGTGACCGGACTGGTCGCCTCTTTTGAGTGGAATACGGGAACGTCGATCTGGGCGCCGAGCATGACGAGTTGGTCTATCGCGGCAGGTCTCTGCAGGTCGGCAGCCACGAGCATGGGCCTTCTCCCTTCCTTCTTGAAAAGCCGGGCAAGCTTCGCGGCAGTCGTTGTCTTCCCCGAACCCTGAAGACCGATCAACATGATGGTTGTCGGAGGATTGGGTGAGAGCTGTATCCTGCTATTGGTTTTTCCGAGGAGCTCACAGAGTTCCTCATTCACGATTTTAATAACCTGCTGACCAGGGGTAAGGCTTTCGAGGACATCTTTCCCGATGGCTTTTCCCCTGATCTCCTGGACGAAGTCCTTGACGACCTTGAAATTGACATCGGCTTCGAGGAGGGCGAGACGGATTTCCTTAAGGGCAAATTCGACGTCTTCTTCTTTTAAAAGGCCTTTGCCCTTCAGTTTTTTGAATATCGTATCTAATTTATCTGTAAGGGATTCAAACATAATTCTCTAAAATGTAAAGGAGTGAAAACGACGTATCGAAAATGAAGAAAGATTCCGGCATCTGACATGCAGAATAGTGTCGAGAGAGATATTATGCATTCAGGAAAGAATCTATTTTTGCTTTCAGCTGCTGCTTTGGCACAACGCCGACGATTTGATCGAGTTTTACCCCATCCTTGAAAAACATGATTGTGGGTATTCCCATGATTTTATACCGGCTGGCAATTTCAGAGTTTTCATCCGTATTCAGTTTCAGTACCTTGAGTTTTCCGCTGTATTCCTTTGACAATTCTTCAACGGTGGGAGAGATCATCCTGCAAGGACCGCACCATGCAGCCCAGAAATCGATCATAACGAGCCCCTGGAATTTGAGGACCTCAACTTCCCAGTTCGCGTTCGTCGCTTCAAGTATGCCTTCTGCCATAAGTTCCTCCTCTTTCGCCTGTGTTTTTCAGACAGTACTTTATAAATTATATTTTCCATGCATGATCTTTGTCAATGGCGCACGGGATGTTCCGGCAATGAATAAAATTGACACTCTCTTGTTTTTTCTGCTATTTTTAACAATGAGAAAGCGTTGTCTCCTCGCGATAAGTATCCTTTTCCTGCTGGCCGGCACCGGATACGGTTTTGACCTGAAAGGCGTTCAGCCTGTTGACCCATACGGCATATTTTCGACCTTCAGCGCTGAAAGCCTGCCCCGGGGGAAAGCAGCGTTTTCAGGTGGAGTTGATATATCGATCGACCCTGATTTTTACCGTTTTGTTTTTAAAACCGCCTATGGACTTACTGATACGATGGAACTTATGATGACCGTCCCCTACGTTTTCAGGAATGATGTGGGCGACGGATTTGAAGATACAGCCTTTGGTTTTAAACACAGGTTTTTTGAGGAAGGCAAATACGGACCTTCCCTCGCATACATGCTCAATGCATCACTGCCTTCAGGCCGGGATGGACTTACTACTGACGGTCGATATGGAATTGCGGTAATCGTCAGTAAAAGGGTGGGGCCGGTAAATGGGCACCTCAATTTGATTTACGAGAAACCCGGTGACAGCAGTTTTGAGGATGAAGTCTCTTTTCTCGCGGGTATCGATTTCTCCGCTTCACATAATTTCAAGCTATTGGGAGAACTCTATTGCAGGAAGAGTCACGATTCGGATAGTATTGACCTTGCAGAGGGACGGATCGGGTATCGTTTCAAAACAACGGAATGGATCTATACAAGCTTCGGAGCGGGATTTGACTTTAAGAACAGAAACCCGGAAACACGGCTCATGTTCTCGGTCACGTTTCTTACCCCTCAGGAGAAGAAGATCAGAAAGATATTTGAAGAGGAATAGGGTGAGGAATGTTTGACATCGGTATGCCTGAGCTGGTCGTAATATTTATCGTTGCATTGCTTGTGCTGGGGCCCAAGAAATTACCTGAACTGGGGAGGGCGCTCGGGAAGGGACTCGGGGAATTGAAACGTGCGCTCCAGGATGTAAAGGACCAGGTAGAGACCGAGTTCAAGGAATCTTCCGACGATATAAGAGAAGCGGTAAAAGAGGTAAAAGACGTAGGGAAGCAGATAGGGTCTGATTTGCGGGAATCCGGCAAAACAATCGACAAAACCTTAAAGGATGCCCAGAAGGATCTGGAAGCAGAGTCCGAGACAGTGCAACAGTCCCTTGATGAGGCATTAAAGACTGACGGAAACGAGAACGAGGCAGAGTCCGGAGCAGGACAGAATACAGAGAAAAACTCTTGATCAAATATGATATTCCCTTTCGATATTGTCAACCCATCCGGCCACAGTCTTCTTGTGTCATATGTGATGAGCTGATACGGTCAGGGGCGGAGGACCAGCATGGCAGAGCCTAAAGTTATGTCTTTTCTTGATCACCTCGGAGATCTGAGAAAAAAAATTACGATATCGCTGATCGTATTGATGGGTGCTTTCATGGTAACGTTCAATTACTCTGAATATATCCTCGGGTTTCTTATGTTCCCGCTTAAATACAACCTGGAATTTTCGGTGCAGAAGATGTATCTGTACTTTTCCCCTCAGGACAAGCTCAATAGCACCAAACTGATCTTCCTCTCCCCTGTCGAGGGGTTCTGGATGAATATGAAGATTTCCCTCGTGGCTGCAATGATCCTCTCTGTCCCGGTTTTCTTCCAGCAACTCTGGAGTTTTGTTTCACCGGGACTCCATGGAAAAGAGAAAAAATACGTGGTTCCGTTCGTTCTCATAGGGACTATTCTGTTTCTTATCGGGGTATCGTTCTGTTTCTTTATCGTCCTGCCCTTTGCGATGAGTTTTTTGCTTACCTATAAATTAGGCGACTATATGATGCCCATGCTGTCCGTCGGTATGTATGTTGACTTCTGCCTTAAATTTATTCTTGCCTTCGGCGCTGTTTTTGAACTCCCGATCATTATCCTCTTTTTTACCCGCATGGGCTTTGTGACGCCAAAGACCCTTGCAAAACACAGGAAATATGCTATCCTGCTGGCTTTTGTCGCTGCAGCCATCCTGACGCCGACGCCGGATGTCTTTAACCAGACCCTTATGGCTGTACCGATGATCGTTCTCTATGAAGTCGGCATTCTTGTGTCGCGAATCTTTGCGGTAAAAGAGGTCGTATAATGCCGACGATACGGGGCAAGAGCCTCAAGGCGATTGCATTTGATATAGCCGAAGGCTATGTTGTGGTGAACCCCATTTTCCTTAAATCGATCGATGCTGAGTCGTTGAAAGGTCTCCATAATGAGCTCATGAGGGGTCAAATAGAAATACGGAGCGGGAAGTTCCCTACAGGAGACACCCAGGCGATACGGTGGAGAAACACACGCCTTCAGAGACTGAATTCCGCGGTTATGATACTCAAGAACTTTGCCCGTGAGCGAAGAATTATTCTTATGTGATCATTGACTGCTTCACGATACTATGGTAATTTTAAGCATGGAGATTCCCGAGGATATCAAAGAGGCAAAGGATATTGTACAGACCCTCCTTAAGGCCAAAAAGACCCTCAGGATGTATCCCCAGAACAATCCCGTGTACCAAAAGACCCTGGAAGATGCGAATGACCGTTTCAGGGATTTTTTTGCTTACAATAATACGCTCACTCTGAAAATAAAACAGAACAGCATTCTCTATGAGGATGAACAGGTCTTCTACAGTCCTGAAAAAGAGGATAATCTCGCACTCTTCTTTTTTAAGGACGGGCTGCGGGAATTAACATTCAAAAAAGGGTTATCACAGGAAGAACTCGAAGAATTTTTGAGGCTCATTGCCCTCGATTTTGACAGGGAGGCAATTGACGATGATGTGGTTACCCTTATGTGGGAAAAGGATTTTCAGGATATCCAGTATGTTGTTGACGAGGCATATCTTGTTGACGCAGATGCGGAAAGCTACGAGCAGGCGGCAGAAGAAAAGATAAAAGAACAGGTTACTGATGTAAACGACCTTATGCGCGCTTATTCCGACGGGTTTACTGAAGAAGACGTCAAGAGTGTATCTATTGTGCCGCTCGCTGACAGCGATCTCCAGTCGCTGGTCAAGGAGCTTGAAAAAGATTCAGCCGACAAGATAGATAAACTGGTTGCCATTCTTTTTGAACTGGTCCGTCTCGCAGAGCAGAAGCGCGACTTTGAGGATATCGCGGTGTACTGCAAGGACGCGATTGCATATGCAATGATGCATGGGAACCTCACTGCAACTCTCGATCTCATGAAGCGTTCCCATGAGGTTATAGATAATCAAACGTTGGCTGAAGACGAGAAAAAGCATATGAGATCACTCACGCTCTTCCTCGGCAGCGAGGAGGTTGTGGGTTCCCTGGCCGAAATGCTCGACAGCGGGGTAGACATAGAGGAAAAAGTCCTCGATGAGTTTTTCGGTTATCTGGAAAAGAATGCCATAGAACCGCTGATTAAGTACCTTGGCGAGCTTAAGACGATCCGCGCACGCAGAAATGTCATACAGGCCCTTATCGTTCTCGGAAAAAAAGATATCCAGGCAGTCGCAAGAGGGCTCGATGACCAGAGATGGTACGTGGTGCGGAATATCATTTACGTGCTTCGGAAAATAGGTGACAGAAGGGCTATCGAGCACCTCCTGAGAACTATCAGGCACGGAGATATTCGAGTGAGAAAAGAAGGGATCAGGTCACTGGGAGAACTCGGAGCACGCGAGGTCATTCCGACTTTACGGGAGTGTTTTAGCGATCCCGATATTCAGATCCGCGTGGCAACCGCAAAGGCCTTCGGGCATATCGAATCCGAAGCGTCGAAGAGGATCATGCTTGACCAGATCACGGCAAAAGAGTTCAGGGACAAGGAATTGGAGGAAAAGAAGGAATTCTTCGAAGTCCTTTCACACTGGAAGGATCAGGAGGTTTTCGATTTTCTGGTGAAGGTTCTCAAGTCCAGATTCTTTTTCAACAGGGCCAAATTGTTCGAAAACCAGGCATGCGCTGCATTGTGTCTCGGTTTCCTGGGAAACAAGGATGCGCTCCCCGTTCTTTATGCGGTGAGAGACTCGAATAATAAACTGGTGAGTGATTTCGCCGGCATTGCCATAAAGAAGCTGGAATATGGAACTTAAGGAAGAGAAAGAAATACACAGGACCGCACAGGATATCATCAATCAGCTTTCTGTGATCCTGAGGACCGCCCATATTCACGATCCCGGCAATATTGCCGTGGTGACCGCCATTGAAAAATTCCTCCTGCTCGTGGGTCTTATCACACAGACAGAATCTCAAATCAAACTGGAACTTGTCGGAGAGTTTTTTTATCTGAATGATACGAGAGTGCGATATCCGCTTGAGTATCTTCTGAATTTCGATTTTCTTATCAGAGAATTCAAGAAACGCGAGATCGGAAAGGTAGTTTTCCTGGACGGACTGGAGTCCACCGACGTCCAGGTATTTCTCAGGGGATTCATCGCTGCAGGGTTCTCGGATGCACCCTACGATACCTTCTCGGGTATTATGGTGGAGACCGATAATATTGAGACAGGAAACCTGAAGAAGATAGCAGAAGGAACTGACGCAGATGCGCGAAAAGTGATCAAGAGAGTCTACTATCATGCAGTCTCTTTCAGCCAGGGAGTGATGACTAAAATAAAATCCGGCGAAAAAGTGAATGTTAAGAAGGCAAAGAGGATAGTAGAGTCCATGGTTGACCATATACTGGAAGAGGAGAAGCTTCTGGTAGGGATGACGGCGATCAAGGACTATGATGAATATACCTATCACCATTCGGTGAATGTGAGCATTCTTTCGATAGCGCTCGGGCAGAGGCTTGGATTCAATAAAAGACTGCTGACTGAACTCGGGCTTGTCGCGCTGTTTCATGATATCGGAAAGATCGAAGTCCCGAACGAGGTATTGAACAAATCAACAAATTTTACCGAGGATGAATGGAAGCTTATCAAGAAGCATCCGATATGGGGACTGAAGGCGATTCTCAGGCTGCGGGGGCTTGACGCTACCTCAATTCGTTCCGCAATCGTTGCGTTTGAACATCACATCTACTATAACCTTTCCGGATATCCAAAGGTTATGCACTACGGTGAGCTTGACCTCTTTTCACGGATCGTAAGTCTCGTGGACCAGTATGATGCAATGACCTCTGCGCGGGTGTATTCAAGAATTCCCCTGTCGCCCGACAAGGCTCTCAGTATCATGATGGAGAGGTCAGGCTCGCAGCTCGACCCCCTCCTCTTTAAATTCTTCATCAACATGGTCGGCGTCTTTCCGATCGGGACACTTGTGATGCTTGATTCCAAGGAAATGGGGCTTGTCTACGAGAGCGATATAGTGTTTGCAGACCGACCGAGGGTAATGGTCATCATCGACAGCAAGGGGAAAAAGGTCAGCGGGCCGGTGGTGAATCTCACGGAAAAGGATGCAACCGGGAGATATTTGCGGTCGATCGTGAAAACCCTCGATCCGAACAGGTACAAAGTCAACATGGCCGAATACCTGCTATAAGTCATTCCTCAACCCGTGATCCCCAGCCTAGACTTCCGGGAAGGTTTCCGCAAGCCGGCGCCGCAATGCACAATCAGAAGCATGTGGAGATAATACCATCACAATAATTAATCAAGCGCTTATTCATGATAGCGGGCATTCTTTCACGAAATACTTGAGATTTTATCGATTTTCATATTAAATATTATAGAGAATTAAGCACCGTTTCACAAAATAATCACGAGGAGTACAGTAATGATTGTTGGAAAACCACTTTTTACAACCCATCAGATACAAAACAGGGTGCAAGAACTGGCCGGCAGGATTTCGCATGATTATGCGAAGAAAGAGCTGCTTGTTGTGGGGATTCTGAAAGGCGCATTTATGTTTTTCTCCGATCTTGTCAGGAACATAGAGGTGCCTCTTACCCTCGATTTTGTCATTGCTTCGAGTTACATGAAAACGCAGAGCACGGGTGAGGTAAAGGTATTTTACGATATCCGGGGCGACCTGTCGGAAAGTCATGTGCTTTTGATAGAGGATATTGTCGATACAGGAATAACTCTGAATCACATACGGGAGAGAATAATTGCCCGTGGTCCGAAAAGTCTGAAAATTTGTTCATTCCTCGACAAGAGGGAGAGAAGGATTGTTGATGTCCCGATGGATTACATCGGGTTTGAAATACCAAATGAATTTGTAGTCGGATACGGACTCGACTATGAGAACCGGTTCAGAAACCTTCCTTATATATCGATTTTCAAGAAAAAGGCATAGGATAGGATTATGTATGAATTAATGGTCGAAACACTTTTTTCCTCTGCACATCAACTGAGAGGCTACAAGGGAGACTGCGAAAGAATCCACGGTCATAACTGGAAGGTGCAGGTCTATGTTCTTGCCGAGAAACTGAATGAACTTGATATCGCAATAGATTTCCATGAATTAAGGAGACTTACAGGGGAGGTTGTGGCACAGCTTGACCACGGGTTCCTCAATGAGATATTTCCCTTTACCGAAAAAAATCCTTCTTCTGAGAATATTGCAAAATGGATCTACGATTCTTTAAGAAAAAGGATCAGCGATGAGAATATTCATCTGTCAGCAGTCACGGTATGGGAATCAGAGACTGCTTCCGCTACCTATTTTGAAGACTGAATGCCGGTTTCTTCCGGGAATCATGTGGCATACCCGTGAACTTTTGGGTTAAAATAAATAAACTAAAGTTTTAAAATCAGCAATACGGAGAAAGGGAAGGAATGGAATAGTCTTCGGAAATGACTATCAGGATCGCAATAGGGTGTCACAGTTATCTGCTCGGAGAAGGCTTAAAAAGACTTTTTAAGCATGACGATGCAGTCGAAATTATCGGTATTTTTGATGAGGGGATCGATATCCGGGAGATTGTCAAGCTTGATCCCGACATTATCCTCACCGACTTTAAAATATTCCGTTCTTTTCCCCATGCTTTTCTTGAAAACAATAAAATTAAGATCATCATTATATCCGACGGGGCATGGCTGCGGGAAAACGAAAACCAGATACCGGAGCTTATATCCAGAGGAGTCGCCGGTATTATGGCTCCGGAATCAGATTCAGCGCGTCTTCGGGAAGCAGTCAGGGTAGTTTTTTCTGGCGAACTATGGCTGGACAGAAAGCTGATCAAGAATCTCCTCACAAACATGCGAACCTTCGACAAGAAGATCGACCTCACCAAAAAGGAGAGGGAAGTCGTATCCCTTATCTGCCATGGATGCAGAAACAAGGAGATAGCCCAGCAGCTTGATATCAGTGAACAGACAGTAAAATCTCATTGCAACCGTATCTTCAAGAAAGTCGGTGTTTCAGACAGGCTGCAACTGGCCCTCTATACGCGCAGGATGTGGCCGGGCATGTTTTGAGTATTAAAACTATAGTTTGAGTATACCTAACCCCTTTTGTGCCGAACATTCAATCTTTCGGGTAATTGAAAAAACATTCAATTCGTTGTATAAGAATATTGGTAGAGTATAAAAGCGGTATTCATGGAAAAGCAGCAAGAGTCTCTGGAGCGCGAATTTGATACTAAGGCTTACCTGTCCCGAATGCAAGAAAGATTCTTTCAGCGCAGACGCTGAAATGTTCAAACCATGTCCGTATTGCGGCATACAGTTTAGCGGCAGGTTTGGTTCGGAAAAACGGAGAACATACCGTATTCACAAAGAGATACCCTGCTCCCTCTCACACCAGGGAAAGCATTTTCCCGCCTGCACCATTAACTTGTCTGAGACAGGTTTGAGTATTAAAATTGACGGCAGCAGACCGCTCATGGTTGGTGACGTGATGCACCTTGAACTCGCAAATAACCCGCTCAAAGCGCAGGTAATGTGGTCATTCGACCATCCAAAATCGAATGCGACCATGTCCGGGTTAAGGATCCTCGAGGGCGCAGTAAACATTTCCCAGGGCTGATCATCCCGCATATTTAAGTTTTAAAACTTCCCGATTTTCTGATACAATTGTAAACTCACAAGAATGATTTTTCAAAACGGAGGAGAGAGAATGGATTATTTCTTCAATGAAGATCAAATGATGATAAAAGAACTGGCTCGGCAGATCGCTGAAGAAAAAATAAAACCGGTAAGAGAAGAACTTGATGAGAAAGAAGAGTTCCCCTGGGAAATTATGAAAGTGCTCGCACAGTCTGACCTTTTTGGACTCTTCGTTCCTGAACAATACGGCGGGCTGGGGAAAGGATGCCTCGAATTATGCATTGCCGTTGAGGAACTTTCACGCGCCTGCCTTGGTGTCGCAACGACCTATGCAGCAAATGCGCTTGGCACTTATCCTATCCTGCTGTACGGGTCAGAAGAGCAGAAAAATAAATACCTCCCTGATATTGCCGCGGGAAAGCGACTGGTTGCGTTTGGCCTGACAGAACCGAATGCGGGAAGCGATGCAGCGGGAATACAGACAACCGCAAAACTCGACGGGAATGAATATATTCTGAACGGAACAAAGCAGTGGATTACGAACGGAGGAGAGGCTGACATCTATGCCATCATTGCCATGACCGACAAGTCAAAAGGCGCGCGGGGAGCAACTGCATTTATTGTGGAGAAAGGAACACCGGGTTTTCAATTCGGAAAGAAAGAGAAAAAAATGGGTATCAGGTGCTCGTCTACCCGTGAGCTTATCTTTGACAACTGCAGGGTTCCGCGTGAAAATATTATCGGGAAAGAAGGACTGGGTTTCATTATTGCGATGAAGACTCTTGATAATGCGCGGGCAGGCGTTGGCGCCCAGGGCGTAGGAATAGCACAGGGAGCATTCGAGGAGGCATTCAGTTTTGCCCGGAAGCGCATCCAGTTCGGACATCCGATCGTGAGTTTCCAGGCGGTGCAGCATATGCTTGCAGATATGGCCACGGAGATTGAAGCAGCGCGGGCGCTTGTGTATTCAGTTGCGCGGTTTGCAGATACGGGCGTAAAGGATTTCACAAAGGATTCTGCGATGGCGAAAGTATTTGCCACGGATATGGCGATGCGGGTAACGACGAATGCGGTACAGGTAATGGGGGGATCCGGGTACATGAGGGAATATCCGGTGGAAAAGATGATGCGTGATGCCAAAATACTACAGATTTATGAGGGAACAAACCAGATTCAGAGAAATGTTATCGGACAGGCGTTAATCAGAGAAGCAGCAAAGAAATAAAACAGAGTTTAGAAACAAAGAGGACAGTCCAGACGCCTGGCTGTCCTCTTTGTTTTGCTCTTCTTGAGAAACCTTATTTCTGTTTGCCGGTGAGCACTTCGGGGTGTATCTCTGCTCCGGAATTTTTCAATGATTTATCAATAAATTCAGTCACTTTCGTGCGGATTTGTTCCTGGAGGAGTTTCTCGTTGATCTTCCCTTTTGCAGTGTCAAAAGGCTCTATCGAAGGCTCCTTCTGTTCTTCAACCTTGATGATATGATATCCGAATTGTGTTTCGAGGGGGTCGCTTACTTCACCAGGCTTCAAGGCAAAGACTGCATCTTCAAAAGTTTTAACCATTCTGCCTCTTGGGAAAAAACCGAGATCTCCGCCCTTTGATTTTGTTCCCTGGTCATCAGAGAATTCACCGGCAAGTTTCTCAAACTCTTCCCCGCCCTGTATCTTTTTTACAATATCCTTTGCCTTCTCCAGTGCTTTTTTCTTGTCTTCTTCAGAAGCCCCCTGGGCAACTCTGACCAGAATATGTCTTGCCCTCACCATTTCAGGTGTTTTGAATTCCTCCTGGTGGGAATCATAGTATTGTTTTAGTTCACTTTCAGGAATAGAGATTTTCTGGACTACCTCTTTCTTCAGATACTCGGTAGAAAGAAAGCTGTCAGAGAAAAACTTAATCTGCTGAACTATTTCCGGTCTTTTGTCGAAACCTTTCTTTTTTGCAAGGTCCGAAATGACCATGCTTTGAACCAACTGAGTGAGTAAGGTTGCTTTCAGTTCGGGGTTGCTCTCGATCATCTGCTGGCGTTCGGGATCCAGATAGCCGATAAGCTTGTTGAATTCACTGACGGTAATTTTCTTGTTCCCGATTTTTGCAACAATATCGTCGTCTTTTGCAAAAGCGTTCCCATGGATAAGCATCACGAGAACGAATAACACTAAAAATGCCTGTGAAATTCTGTACATATATCCTCCTATCGAAAATATAAAACAATTTATGCGGCAATTTTTTATATAACCATAAAGAATACAGGATGTCAAATCGATAAATATCGATAGATATTCAAGAATCAAAATTACAGACTTATGGCGTTATGCGTGATTCCTCAGCATGAGCTCGATGGGGTGGGGATTGAGATAATACTGGGTCTTCAGGTAAGGCTCATCGAACTTCCTGACATAGTGCATGATAAGGATGACAGGAGCGATTAACGGTACGAACCCCTTATGATAATTCCCGATTACTTCGATCAATTCTATTTTTTCGTCAGGGGAAAGGTTTTTTTTGAAGTACCCTGCAATGTGCAGCAGGACGTTCGTATTCTTTTTTGGAGTGGCGAGAAGCTGTAATCCTTCCATCAAAAGAGTTATGTACTGCGCATGGAATTCTTCAGGCCCCTGCTGCTTTATGCGTGCGACCATCCGGCCGAGTTCACGGTAATGTTTCTGGCTATGCGCCAGGATGAGCAGTTTGTGCCTGGTGTGAAAGGCGATCAGGTCTTTGGCGGCGCCTTTTTTATTCAGAAAATCCTGCCATCTCTTATAGACAAAAACACTTTCTATGAAATTTTCCCGTAAGTGAGGATCGTGCAATTTTCCGTCATCAATTACCGGGATGAGAGGGAAGCGTTTCATAAATGCATTGCCGAAAATTCCTTTTCCCTTATTGCTTGGCATTCCGGCTTCCGTATATATTTTTACTCCGCCGATACCGGAACTTGGCGACTTGCTCTTGAATATGAAACCACAGAGGTTGTCTTTTGCGATTTTCTTCATTTTTTTCTCTGCCCACCTGAGCATGCCATCGGTATGGTCAACTCCGGTCCTGATTGTGAGAAGGCGCGGGGCATCAGGATCGCCGACAAGGCGCATCGCTTCACGGGGGACAGGCAGGCCGTATTCAACTTCCGGACACACAGGAACCCATTCAAAGTATATCCCGAGGGTGTCCGTCATATAACGATCATGTTGATGCCCTCCGTCATAGCGAACTTTTTCTCCAAGCAGGCACGAACTAATGCCGATTTTTATCTTTTCCATTCTGATATATTGTATACACATATTCTCTTCTCATCAAGACACGGGAAAGGTTTATAATAGGAAGGGATGCATGCCGGATTGGTTATTCAGGAATCTATAGAAATTATCGCTCCGCTGGAAAAAGTGTGGGAGAACTTTATCGACCTTACCTGTTGGGATCAATGGAATACCGTTATGCAGAATCTACTCGCCAACGAACAGAAGTTGACCCGGGGAAAAAAGCTCTTCTGCAGTTTCAGGCCTTTCTTTTTTCCGATCAGAGTAAAGATTTCCGTGGAAGAGATTGTTCCCTACGAACGGGTTGTCTGGTCTGCGAAAAAAAAGGGGCTTTCCGCATATCACGAATTTGATTTCAGAAGCAACGGGACTGCGGTGATCGTAACAAGTTCAGAGACATTTACCGGAGTGCTTGCAAGAGGCGAAGGGATTCTCCTTCCGAAGAGGAAAATGAAGTCCCTTACAAGGGACTTTCTTCGTGACCTCAAGCGGGCTGCAGAGGCATAAGACTCAAGAGAATGCTCTATGAGAACCAGAGTACCGGGCAGGCTTACGATCTTCTCTGTAATCGTGTATAATGGGAGAAAATGTTCCTGTACTGACTCTTGGGAATACCGATGGCAAAAATCAAGATTACTATTAAAGACATTGTGTTATTTGGAGAGCTGTCTAAGACCAGGACTGCGCAGGCAATTCTCGAAGCCCTTCCGATCGAGGCAACGCCTGAAGAATGGGGTGACGAATTCTATTTTGAGATTCCGGTTCAGATGCAGCTTGATGAAACCGCAACCACCAAAGTAAAAATTGGCGACATAGGCTACTGGCCACCCGGAAATGCACTCGCGCTCTTCTTCGGTCCTACCCCGATCAGCAGAGGGATTGATCCCGTCCCTGCAAGCGATGTGAATCTCGTAGGAAAGATTCTCGGCGATGCAACTATGCTCAAAAAAGTCAAAGGCGCAGTGAAGGTGACGATTGAGAAGGCCTGAAGACCTTATCAGGTCAAGTACGAAGCGAAATCCGATACTGAACAGCATTTGTACTTTCAGGATAGATATTGCTTCCTGGAACCGATGCGCTGAGAGAGGGGTTGTGAGCGTAAAATCCTCAGGATTCGGTTTCACCGCAGTTTCCTCACCGTATTGATAATGAGCCTGGTATGATATTTCCTCATAATCGAGGAGTTCCTGAGGCTTGCCGCTCTTCGGCATTTTTCTCACCGCGAGAGAATATACGGGTGTTGCGCTCTGAGCAAGGGCGCTCATGACCGCCTCCCCCAGCCCCCCTTCTGCAAAATGGTCTTCAACCGTGATGACCGCGTGAGTTTGTGCTGCAGATTCCTGCAGGGTAGAAATATCAATCGGTTTTATACTGTAGAGGTCGATTACCCTGATGAAAATGCCTTCTCCTGCGAGTGTTTCATAGGCATACAGCGCTTCATGAAGCGTTATCCCCGCGGCAACGATAGTTGCCACGTCCTTGTCGCTTCTTCTCAGTATCTTGCAGCCGCCGACAGGGAATTCTTCAGAAGGGGAATAGAGAACAGGTGTTGCCTGTCTTGTAGTGCGTAAAGTATACCAATCCATGATGCTTTGCTGCCTCTTCAACAAGTTTTTCCGTAGAAACTGCATCTGACGGATACAGGACGACGCTGTTCAGGACAGCCCTGAACATGGCGATATCCTCAAGCCCCATCTGGGAAGGACCGTCCTCTCCGATAGCGACACCGGCATGCGAACCGGCAAATTTGATATTCGGATCTGAGTACTGGCTCATCCGGATCTGGTCAAAAGCCCGTGAGAAGAAAGCGCCGAAAGTCGATACGAAAGGGATCTTCCCCCGCCTGGAAAATCCCAGTGCAGCGCCGACCATGTTCTGCTCAGCGATATACATCTCAAAAAACCGCTCCGGATACCGTTCCCTGAACAGCTCGGAATATGTAGAGTTGCTTACCTCTGCATCGAGGACCACGATATCAGGGAATTGCGGGAAAAGACGGACGAGCGCCTTGCCGTATGCCTTGCGGGTGGGAAATGATTCACCTTTCTTATACTTCATTTCTTCTGCAGGGTGAGGCGTCTTACTTTCGGAGCGAATGTCTGCCGGGAGAGATACGGCGGCGCGAAGTGAGGTGTCCACGGCACCGATTTCCTGAAGCGCTTTCACGATATCGTCTTTAGGAACCGGTTTCCCGTGCCATCCATTCCGGTCCTCCAGAAAAGAGACTCCTTTGCCTTTTACCGTTTGTGCAATGATCATCACAGGAGATCCCTGTGAGCGGACAGCCCTCCGGTATGCTGAGCGTATTTCCTTGATTGAATGGCCGTTGATGACTATTGTTTTCCAGCCGAAAGAAGCAATACGTTTCTTATATGCTGAGAGATCATGTCCGTACATCGTCTCTCCCCGTTGGCCCAGACGGTTTACATCGATAATCCCGATGAGGTTGTCCAGCCTGTAATGTGCTGCGAGCTGTATCGCTTCCCACTGTGAGCCTTCCGACATTTCGCTGTCTCCGAGCAGTACAAATGTTTTATAAGGAAGTTTGTCGACATATTTTGCATTCAGAGCCATACCGACGCCGATCGAGAGTCCCTGTCCCAGGGAGCCGGTTGCGGCTTCTGCATACCGGAAAGAAGCCGTCGGATGACCTTCCAGGGGACTGCCGAATTTTCTCATGGTCATGAGTTCCTGTACGGTGATCTTCCCCGCGACAGTCCAGAGAGCATAGAACAGGGGTGAAGCATGTCCCTTTGAAAAGATCAGGCGGTCATTGTTCGGATGGTCCGGATTGTCAAGGTCAAACCTGAAAAAACCGTTGAAGAAGAGCACAGTCATCAGGTCTGCCGCTGAAAGAGAGGATGTAGGGTGGCCGGACCCCGCTTCTGTGGATGAAGTAAGAATATAGGAACGGATAAGTTTTGCAATTTTTTCCATTTTGTTCATTTTTTTGCCTTTCTCGATCAGGTACTCCACCATATTGAACCGCATTTTGCCGAGACCGATATGCCCGATTGTACGTTTATTCTGTTTTTTCTATCCATGAAGAGCCCTTCTGTTATAAATTATAATGTTTTCAAATGATGTTGCAAACTCAATGGCAATTCTTGAGTGAAATATTTTTAAATAAGGCTATAAGCTTTTCGGGTCCACAGGAGAGTTCTTATGACCAGAGTATCGGGAAATATAGTTGACGTGCTCAATGCAGAAATCTTCCCCGGCACACTCCTGATCGCTGAAGGAAGAATCAAAGATATTGTAAGGGATGATAAAAATTATCCGAACTACCTTATCCCCGGATTTATTGATGCCCATGTGCATATCGAGAGTTCGATGCTTGTCCCGTCTGAATTTGCCAGGATTGCTTCTATCCACGGTACAGTGGCAACCGTTTCTGATCCTCATGAGATAGCGAATGTGCTCGGGATAGACGGGGTCAGGTACATGATCGAAAACGCCCGTTCTGTGCCGGTAAAATATTATTTCGGAGCACCGTCCTGTGTGCCTGCTACAGAATTTGAAACGAGCGGCGCGACGCTGGGAGTCAATGAGGTGGAAGAACTGCTCAGGACGAAAGAGATACATTACCTCGCAGAGGTCATGAATTTCCCTGGTGTTATTCATGACAATCCGGAAGTGCATGAAAAGATCAGGCTTGCGCATAAATACGGGAAACCGATAGACGGACATGCACCCGGATTGCGGGGGAATGAACTGAAAAAATATATCAGCGCAGGGATTACCACGGACCATGAAACTCTCAGCAGGGAAGAGGCACTCGAAAAGATCAGGCTGGGCATGAAAATACTTATCAGGGAAGGTTCTGCCGCAAAAAACTTTGATGCACTTATCACGCTTGTGGATGAATACCCTGAATGCTGTATGTTTTGCAGTGATGACAAGCATCCGGATGACCTTATACAGGGACATATCAATGAGATGGTGAAAAGGGCAGCAAGGCTCGGCATCGATCATATGAAAGTGCTCAGAGCGGCATGTGTGAATCCGGTCCTGCATTACGGCCTGGATGCGGGGTTGCTCCGAACCGGCGACAGTGCAGATTTCCTTGTTGTCGATAACCTCAGGGACTTCACTGTTCTCAAAACCTTCATAAGGGGCGAGATTGTTGCAGAGTCGGGCAGGGCGTTGATCCCCCGCTCAGAGGTGAGGTTGGTCAACAGATTTCATGCAGAGAGAAAACGGGCGGAGGATTTTATCCTACCTGCAAAAGGTGAACATATCCGTGTAATTGAAGCAATCGACGGACAGCTCATAACCGGAGAGCTGACCGAAGTTGCGACAATATCGAATGGGAATACCATCTCCAGTGCGGAAAGAAATATCCACAAGATTGTTGTGGTCAACCGCTATCGTGACAAAAAACCTGCAATAGGGTTTGTCCGAAATTTCGGGCTGATCGACGGAGCGCTCGCCTCCAGCATCGCCCATGACTCGCATAACATCATCGCGGTGGGTGTTTCGGATGAGGACATATGCAGGGCGGTCAACCTCATCATAGAGCACAAAGGCGGTATATGCGCGGTATCACGGGATAGAGAAATGATATTGCCGCTGCCGGTTGCAGGAATCATGAGCAATGAAGAGTATACAGAAGTAGCGGAAAAATATTCGGCCCTGGACAGAATGGCAAAAGAACTCGGTTCGTTTCTTCATGCGCCATTTATGACCTTGTCTTTCATGGCACTACCGGTGATCCCGAAGCTGAAACTGACTGATAAAGGACTGTTCGATGCAGAGGAGTTCAGATTTGTCGATCTCTTTGTGAGTACTTGAAGAGGTGAGGGAAGATTCAGGAGAGAAATGAGACTGTAATATCCTAAAATTCACTGAGTAAAAATTGTCATTGCGAGTGTAACGAAGCAATCTCGTCTTTTCCTGCGTGACGGAAGGAGAATAATACCTTGGAAATATTGATTATCGTGGCGGTAATAGTTATTATTTTTTTTGTATTCCTAAGATAAAGAAGAGAATAAGAAGAAATCCTAAAAAACAGGATTAACGCAGAAAAATCGACCCCCAAACCCGTTGATTGTTTTCTGATATCTTGCAGGTAAAAGCTGCTACAGTGGCAAAGACTATACATAAAAAGAAATGCCATGCGATATTCTCGGCCTCTTTTTGCTTCTTCCTGGAACTGAACAATTTATCCCTATGGTAAAAGAATGGATATTTTATATGGAAATCAACAAGGTTTACCGCAGCATAAATTAACGATTTTTCTAATTTCAACAAACGATTGACAATACCTGATAGAAGTGTTATTATTTAGCAGAAGCTTAAAGAAGCACTTGTTGTACTTATAGCCCCAATATTTCCAACCTTGCGGTTTTCTTATGACATTACTTCCTTATACTTCAAATACTTAAAAAGGAGGTATGTCACTATGGCAAAAGGAACAGTAAAGTGGTTCAATGAATCCAAGGGTTTCGGCTTCATCACCCAGGAAGACGGTCCAGATGTTTTTGCTCACTACTCAGCGATTGAGGCCCAACAAGGGTTTAAAACCTTAGCAGAAGGCAATTCGGTAAGCTTTGACGTCGTCGAAGGCGACAAAGGTCCAAAGGCATCAAACATCGTAAGGCTATAAAGCCTGAAACCAGACCCTCGGCAAGGAGGGTCAGCGTACTAACAATGTTGGTCAGCAGGATTGGCACTATGTTACAGTGGATTCCATGGGCAAGTTTCTTTATCTTGGTAGCTTCTTCTATCTGCTTGGCATCAAATTCGATGTACAGAATCGCATCTTTGAAACTAGTAGGTGCCGAGTACATCGGTACAAGGTCCTGACCAAGAGCAGGTAAACCTTGTCATCTGGCCTCTTGAGAGTTCACTGAGAGATGCTAATGCGATTGGCAAGAGACTATCTTTATCCTGGAATGAGCGCTTGACAGGAATCTTGTCACATGTGGTTGTCGATCAACGCGAAACATTCTCGGTAATCACGTGATGAAGATACGGAAAGGCAAGAGGTTTCATGAGGTATGATTCTTGCTTATTTAATTATAACAACCAACAAGGGGGGGGCTGAGTAAAATGAAACCGTTATTTCAAGGAATATGTTTTGTAGTAATCTGTTTTGCACTGATTACTATTGGATGTGCTACACCAAGATGTATGCTTATACTGAGAGTCTCACCACTGCTGATTTATCAATTAAAGCGGCAGAAAACAGCAACGCTGACGCTCTATGCACCCATGGAGTTAAAGCTTGCGCGTGACAAAATCAGTGCAGCCAGAGAAGCAGTCGAAAAGGAGGAGTTTGTTCAGGCGAAACGGTTGGCAGATGAGGCACTCATGGATGCAAAACTCGCAGAGGCAAAAGCACAGGCTGAAAGAACAAAAAAAATAACCCAAGAGATGAAGGACAGCATAGAGACATTACGCCATGAGATAGATCGCAAGCAAAGGTAATAATAAAACCAAAAGGGAGGTGAGATACCGTGAAACACGTTATTTATAAATCAAGGAACATAATATTTTTCTTTATGATGGGGCTCTTGGCGTCACTTTTTGTAATAGGTTGCGCTACAGTGCCTGAACCGAATCCTGCGTTAGAACGTGCCCGCTCGGCTTATGAACAGGCGCAAGCAAATCCAGACATAGGCAAGAATGCACCGGTCAGTCTCTATGAGGCAGCGCAGGCATTGAAGAAAGCTGAGCAAGCACAGGATGAAACTGAACTGAATCACCTTGCGTACATTGCTGAGAGAAAAGCACAGATAGCTGTTGCGCAGGCAGAGCAGAAAATGGCCGAGGAGGAAAAAGAACGTCTGCTTGAAGAGAAAAACAAGATTGTATTACACGCAAGGGAAATCGAAGCGAATCGAGCAATAAGATTAGCAGAAAGGCGAGCTGAAGAGGCTGAACGTGCAAGGAAAGAAACTGAGGCAAAGGCACTGGAACTTGAACGGGCAAAAGGGGAGGCTATAGCCTTGGCTCAGCAGGCTGACAAAGCGAGAAAGGAAGCTGAAACAAGAGCACTTGAGATTCAACAGGCAAAAGGAGAGACTGAGGCTAAGGCACTTGAAGCTAGAAAAATCTAAAAAGGAAGCTGAGGCAAAGGCACTTGAAGCTGAAAAATCTAAAAAGGAAGCTGAGGCGAGAAAACTTGAAGCTGACCTGGCACGGGTCAAAGCTGAGGAAGCCAAAAAAGAAGCTGAAATGAGAAAACGTGAAGCTGAACTTGCACGAGTCAAAGCTGAAAAAGCAGTGAAGCAAAGGGAAAAAATTGAAAGTGAACTTGAACAGCTCAAGGCCAAGAAGACGGATAGAGGCTTAATTCTTACTCTTGGAGATATATTATTTGAAACCGGGAAAGCTATCCTCATGTCAGGTGCTACAAGAACCCTTGACAAACTTGCTGAGTTCTTAGAGCAATATCCCAATCGCAAAGTGTTGATTGAAGGATTTACAGACAGTACGGGGAGCGATACCTACAATTTGGGACTCTCCCAAGAACGGGCAGATTCCGTGCGAGACGCTTTGACTATGAAGGGAGTTGCGGCAGCAAGGATAACCACCAAAGGATACGGCGAACAATATCCGATAGCGAGCAATGCAATTTCAGCAGGAAAGCAACAAAATCGACGTGTTGAGGTCGTTATATTAGAAGAAGGAGTCAGCCCAGAAAAAATGCTTCGATGAAGCTATAACACTTTTTTATTCAAGGCAGAGCTAATAATGACTCTGCCTTTTTTTTGTTGATTTCTTTCTTTTGATAATCTTCAATCTCTATGTTTCAGTCAGATCCGCAGTAGTACACTAGAGGGTGTTGGTCGCACCCTTAATGAATGCGTTGTGGTGAAGACTTGATGAAGGAAGTTTGAAGACATAGCGCTGGCTGTAGTTCACCAATTTCAATAATACTGAATTTCTTTGAAAACATTTGAAAACCTTTCTCCATCCTCTATACTCAGTTTTCAAAAAAGTGTTAGTATATCCGGGCGGTTGGCAGTCTTCTGTTTTTTTGAGCATATAATTTAGTAATACTTAATTAATCGGGCTAAACCACTGACAAGGTCAGTGGTGGGGTATGGGGGCGGAGGCCCCATGCCTTATATGTCCACCAACATTGTTGGTGGTTATAAAGTAATACCTCATCTACAAAGCCACCGACAAGGTCGGTGGTAGTTTACTATTTCAAAGGGGGACAGGATATGCCGGGAAGGGATGACATCAGGAAGGTAATGATTATCGGGTCGGGTCCTATTGTAATAGGGCAGGCATGCGAGTTTGATTATTCAGGGACGCAGGCATGCAAGGCGTTGAGAAATCTCGGATATGAGATCGTCCTGGTGAATTCGAATCCAGCAACCATTATGACAGACCCGGGAATGGCCGATGCCACCTATATAGAGCCGCTGACTGTAGAGTCGATGCAGCGTATCATCGAAAAGGAAAAGCCCGACGCTATCCTTCCTAATCTGGGCGGACAGACGGGATTGAATCTCTCTGCCGAACTGTCCCGCAGGGGAATACTCGATGCACATGGAGTGAAAATTATCGGGGTTCAGGCGGATGCCATAAAGCGGGGTGAGGACCGCATCGCATTCAAGGAAACAATGAACATGCTCGGCATCGATATGCCGAAAAGCGAACCTGCGTTCAGTGTCGAGGAAGCGGAAGCAATTGTTGCACAACTGGGTTTTCCTGTAGTTATCCGCCCTGCGTATACCATGGGCGGCACAGGCGGAGGGCTTGTATACAATCTGGAGGAACTGAGAACTGTTGCAAGCCGTGGCCTGTCAGCGAGTCTTATCGGACAGATATTAATAGAGGAATCCGTACTCGGGTGGGAGGAACTCGAACTGGAAGTGGTGCGCGACGCAAAGAACCAATGCATAACGGTCTGCTTTATCGAGAATGTTGATGCAATGGGAGTCCATACCGGCGATTCATACTGTACCGCTCCAATGCTTACAATTGATCCGGAACTCCAGAAAAGATTACAGAAATATTCCTATGATATTGTTCAGGCCATCGAGGTGATCGGAGGGACGAACATACAGTTTGCCCATGACCCCAAGACCGGAAGGGTAGTCGTCATAGAAATCAACCCAAGGACATCGCGTTCTTCAGCGCTTGCCTCCAAGGCAACCGGGTTCCCGATTGCCCGTATCTCGGCCCAACTCGCTGCAGGACTCACCCTTGATGAAATCCCGTACTGGAGAGAGGGGACTCTCGATAAATATATACCCTGGGGCGATTATGTTGTCGTGAAATTTGCACGGTGGGCCTTTGAGAAATTCGAGGGAGTCGAAGACAAGCTCGGAACCCAGATGCGCGCTGTCGGAGAGGTAATGAGCATCGGCAAAACATATAAGGAGGCGCTGCTGAAATCCATACGCTCACTCGAGATCGGCCGCTCCGGCCTCGGGTTCGCAAAAGATTTTCATGAAAAAACCCTCGAAGAACTTATGGAAATGCTTTCGACCCCGACGAGTGAACGGCAGTTCATTATGTATGAAGCGCTCCGGAAAGGCGCTCCGGTTGAAGAACTCTACGCAAAGACTTATATCAAGCCATGGTTTATCCTTCAGATGAAAGAACTTGTGGAACTTGAAGAAGAAATCCTCAAATACAAAGGCAAAGAGCTCCCTGACGAATTACTCATCAGGGCAAAGAAAGACGGATTTGCAGACCGCTATCTCTCGCAGCTGCTCGGCATTTCTGAAAAAGTCGTCCGCGACCGGCGGAAAAGCATCGGGATAACACAGGCATGGGAGCCTGTGCCTGTGAGCGGGGTAGAAAATGCCGCATATTATTATTCGACATTTAATGTTCCTGATACCATGCACGTGAGTGAAAGGAAAAAGGTCATGGTGATAGGAGGCGGACCGAACAGGATAGGGCAGGGTATCGAGTTCGATTATTGCTGTGTTCATGCCGCATTTGCCCTCAGGGATGAGGGGTATGAATCAATCATGGTGAACTGCAACCCTGAAACAGTCTCGACAGATTACGACACTTCGGACAAGTTATATTTCGAGCCTGTGACGGTTGAGGACGTCCTTGGCATTTATGAAAAAGAAAAACCCGAAGGGGTAATTATCCAGTTCGGCGGACAGACCCCTCTGAACATCGCAAAAGAACTTTCAGAGGCCGGGGTGAATATTATCGGCACAACACCCGATACCATCGACCTTGCCGAAGACCGCGATCGTTTCCGCGGGATGATGAAAAAATTAGGCATACCCATGCCCGAGTCCGGAATGGCAAGCACGCTTGAGCATGCGCTCCAGGTGGCGGAAAAAATAGGATATCCTCTTATGGTAAGGCCGTCATATGTTCTGGGCGGAAGAGGAATGGAGGTTATCCATGATGAAGAAATGCTCAGGCATTATGTTATGGCGGCAGTAGGGGTTACGCCTGACCGTCCTATCCTGATCGATAAATTCCTTGAGAACGCCATCGAGGCGGAGGCAGACGCAATTTCTGACGGCAAAGACGCGTTTGTTCCTGCGGTGATGGAGCATATAGAACTTGCGGGGATACACTCAGGAGATTCTGCCTGTGTCATCCCGCCGATCAGCATCCCGGCGAGACATCTCGAAACAATTTACGAATACACGAGGAAGATTGCCATAGAACTGCATGTCGTCGGACTCATGAATATCCAGTATGCGATTGCAAATGATACCGTATTTGTTCTCGAAGCAAATCCGCGTGCATCGAGAACGGTGCCCCTGGTTTCGAAAGTGTGCAACTTCCCCATGGTGCGTACAGCCATGCAGGTTATGCTCGGCAGGAAACTTGCGGACCTGAAGCCCGGTTCAGTACATGTCCCTTATTTCGGGGTGAAAGAAGCGGTATTCCCGTTTAATATGTTCCCGGAAGTGGACCCCATATTAGGTCCCGAGATGCGGTCTACAGGTGAAGTCCTCGGCATGGCAGATACTTTCGGGCAGGCATTCTACAAGGCAGAAGAGGCTGCACAGCAGAAACTGCCTACAGAAGGAACCGTGCTCATAACAGTAACGGATGAAGACAAACAGGCGGCGCTTCAGGTTGCAAGACGTCTTGCGGGATTCGGTTTCAGGATCATGGCTACACGGGGAACCCATAATTTCCTCGCACAAAACGGTATCCAGGCAAAGTTGATTGACAAGATTCACGAAGGACGTCCTCATGTTGTCGATGCCATTAAGAACAAAGAGATACACCTGATCATCAATACGCCAAGCGGGAAACTCGGCAAGCACGATGATTCCTATATCCGGAAAGCCGCAATTAAATATAAAGTCCCCCACATAACGACCATCGCTGCCGCTGTTGCTGCGGCGAGGGGAATCGAGGCCTTCCAGGGAGGGAAGAGCGACGTCAGGTCACTCCAGAGTTACCACGCGGATATAAAATAAGGAAGAACGATTCAAGTTAACCGACCGGCAAGCCGGCCGAATTCTCAGCTTTCCCTGAATATCTGATGGTTCCTTGTGTTTCCCTTCATGCATATGGTATAAAAAAATGTTCTTTATCTCTGAACAATACTTTCAAAAAGAGGAGTTGCCGTTGAACAAGAGAGTGTCTGTCTTCATTTCCCTGGGAGTTATCAGTGCGGTTGTGCTCTGTCTCTTCATCCATCAACCGGATGCATCCATTCTTCTTGACCGCGTTGTTGCGGTTGTGAACAAAGAGGTAATAACCTGGAGCGAACTCTATAAAATGATGGAATCCGAGGCAGGGGATAAGATAAAAGCAATGAATGAAACCGAGCGTATGACACTGTTCAGAGAGAACGAACCGCTTTTCCTCGAAAAACTTATTGATGTCCGGCTGCAGATCCAGGATGCGAAAAGGATTGGTTTTGAGGTCGGTCCGGCGGAAGTAAAGGAAGCAATAGAGAATATCAAGAATAAATATAGCATGAGCGATACGGAATTAGAAGAAATGCTGAAAAAAGAGGGATTGAGTCTGGAGGAATACAAAAAGCAGCTTTCCGAACAGATTCTTGTCAGGCAGTACTTAAACCGGCAGGTGAGAAGTAAAATTGTCCTCTCAAATGAAGAGGTGGAACAGTACATAAAGGTAAACAGGGAAAATATTATTGATACCGAAGCATATAAATTGCGGCAGATTCTCTTCAGGAAACCAAAGGATGAGACCGGGAACAAGATGCTCGAAGAAAAGATTGCAGCGCTTACCGAAAAATTGAAGACAGGTGAGGATTTTGCTGCGATCGCACAGGGAAATGTCGGAAGATTCTTCCGCGAAAAGCGGAGGAGACCTGGGGTTTGTCAAGAAGAGTCTCCTCGCAAAGGAATTCCTGATAGTCCTGGAGTCATTGAAGCCCGGTGAAATCAGTAAACCTTTCTGGACCGGGCAGGGACTGCATATTATTAAACTGGAAGAGAAAACTACCGCGCAAAGCTCGGATCAAGTCAGGGAAGCTGTCAGGAAGAAAATGGAAGATGAACAGTTTCTGGCGCGCTATAAAAATCTCATCAAGGGCCTCCGCGAAAAATCACATATAGAAATCAGACTTTAGCCATGAACGGACAAAAGATGCCGGCGCTGAAAATCGGTGTTCTTGCATCAGGGAGAGGGTCGAATTTCCAGGCGATTCTTGACGAAATAGGCAAGGGCAAACTCCATGCAGAAATCGCGGTCCTTATCACTGACAACCCTTCAGCGTTTGCGATCGAACGCGCAAAAAAGAATCACATTGAATTTCTCGTCGTGCACCCTGCGGATTATGCTTCGCGGGAAGAGTATTTCCGCAATATTGCAGAGGAACTGAGGACAAGGAATGCGGGATTAATTGTTTTGGCCGGGTTCATGCGCATTGTGGGAAAGGCGCTGATCGAGGCTTTCCCCAACAGGATCATGAATATTCATCCGGCGCTCCTTCCTTCTTTCCCAGGGCTGCACGGACAGAAGCAGGCGCTCGAATACGGCGTCAGGATTTCCGGATGCACGGTGCATTTCGTTGATGAAGGCATGGACACAGGCCCGATAATAATACAGGCTGCGGTTCCTGTTGTTCAGGGGGATACAGAAGATACCCTTTCCGCGAGAATTCTTGAACTTGAACATAAGATATACCCCGAGGCTATCCGGTTGTTTGCAGAAGGAAGGATAGACGTTCACGGGAGAACGGTGCAGATAAAAGATTTCCCTGATGTACAAAGTTCCTTTACGAATCCGGCCTTAGATATCTAACTCTACTTATTTCAAATGTCATAATATCATTGAAAAATTCTGCTTAACAAACTATAATTCTTTAAAATATAAAAGATAAGCAAGTCATGTTAAAGAAAAAGATTATGTTAATAAGAATACTCCTTATAATTTCATGCATATTTATTGTCTCGCAAACGTCTTTTTCGGCTGAAAATAAAAAAGAAGTGATGGTAATCACAGTCAACGGTGCTATCAATCCTGTAGTATCTGAATATCTCAATAAAACTATCCTGAAAGCGAATGAAAAGAAGGTCGAGGCGCTTGTGATTGAGCTTGATACACCGGGTGGATTGGACACCTCAATGAGAACTATCGTGAAAGATATTATTGCGAGCGAGGTGCCGGTTATTGTGTTTGTATCGCCCAGCGGAAGCAGGGCTGCATCTGCAGGGGCGTTTATCACGCTTGCCGCTCATATTGCAGCAATGGCGCCGGGCACGAACATTGGCGCCGCACATCCCGTAGGTGTCGGGGAGAAGATGGATAAGACGATGTCTGAAAAGGCCACGAATGACGCAGCTGCATATATCAGATCACTCGCAGAGAAAAGGGGAAGAAATGCGCAATGGGCTGAGGATGCGGTAAGAAAAAGCATCTCATCCACAGAGAAAGAAGCGCTCGAACAGAATGTGATAGACCTGGTTACCAATAATCTGAATTCGCTCCTCTCGGATATCGACGGCAGGAATATCGAGACAATAATGGGTGAAAAGATATTACATACGAAAGATGCTGCAGTGCAAAGGGAGGAGATCGGAATCCGGCAGAAGATACTGGGGTTTATCTCCGATCCGAACGTTGCGTATATGCTGATGCTCCTCGGTTTTTACGGACTGTTCTTTGAACTCACAAATCCCGGGTCCCTCTTCCCCGGTGTGCTCGGCGGTATCTGTCTCATCCTTGCGTTTTATGCCTTTCAGACTCTCCCTGTGAATTATGCAGGACTTCTTCTGATCATCCTTGCGATTATCCTTTTCATCCTTGAAGTGAAAATTATCTCCCACGGGGTGCTTACCATCGGGGGAATAATTGCAATGATTATCGGATCACTCATGCTTTTTGAATCCCCTGCTCCGTTCATGAAACTCTCGCTCGCCGTCATTCTTCCCGCAGTCGCAATAACGACCCTCTTCTTCACCCTGACGTTCAGTCTTGCGGTGAAAGCTTACAGGAAGAAACCGGTCACCGGGTCCGAAGGTCTTGTTGGTGAGGAAGGAATTGCCGATACCGATATCACACAGGAGAGCGGAATGGTCTCACTCCATGGTGAACGCTGGTCGGCATATGCGGAAATGCCCGTTCAAAAAGGTGAACATGTTATTGTTGTTCAGGTGTCAGGGCTGAAATTGAAAGTTAAGAAGTTACAATGAGTTTACACAGTTTTTAAAGGAGGTCAATATGCCGATTATTAGAGCCGTCTTTTATGGGTGTTCTTATCACAGTCTTTTTTGTTGTCTACTTCCTCTCGAGCGCGATCAAGATACTGAGGGAATATGAGAGGGGAGTTGTCTTCAGGCTTGGAAGGATTATTCCGGTGAAAGGACCCGGCCTCGTTATCATCTGGCCGATTATCGACAAACTGGTCAGGGTAAGCCTTCGTACGGTCACTATGGACGTGCCGTCACAGGATGTTATTACCAAGGACAATATTTCCGTCAAAGTGAATGCAGTCGTATATTTCAGGGTTATGGACCCTATCAAGGCAATAACCGAGGTGGAGGATTTTTATTTTGCAACTTCACAGATTGCACAGACAACTCTCAGGAGCATCCTCGGCCAGAGCCAGCTCGATGACCTTCTTACCAAACAGGGAAGAGGTCAACGCAGAGCTTCAGAAAGTGATCGATTTTCAGACTGAACCATGGGGAATTAAAGTCACGGCAGTAGAAGTCAAGAATGTTGACTTGCCTGTAGAAATGCAGAGGGCTATCGCAAAACAGGCAGAGGCTGAGCGTGAAAGAAGGGCAAAGGTCATCCACGCAGAAGGAGAATTTCAAGCTTCCCAGAAACTTGCTGACGCAGCACATATCATAGCGACAGCACCATCTGCATTACAGCTCAGATTTCTCCAGACCCTGGCAGAAATTGCAACAGAAAAAAATTCAACGATTATATTCCCTGTTCCGATTGATTTGATCAAACCTTTTTTTGATAAATATTCAAAAGAGGTGGAAGAAAAGAGAGAGTGAACGGCGGCAAGAGACCGAGAAATAATATCTGGCTCAAGCTCTTTGTCCTTATCGCCTTCCTTGTAATCGTTCTTGTACTCTACAAGACCGGTGCGTTCCATTTCTTTCTCGACAGAAACAGGATTGAATCGTTCCTCAACACACTTGGACCGTTCTCATGGGTCGGATTTATTGTACTGCAGATACTTCAGGTTGTGGCCGCTCCCATTCCCGGCGAGGTTACCGGGTTCCTGGGCGGATATCTCTATGGCGGATTCCTTGGAATCATACTCTCGACTATCGGATTAACCCTTGGTTCCTGGTTCGCTTTTTTTTTCTCAAAAACCTTCGGAAGGCCTTTTGTCGAAAAATTTGTTCAGAAGAAAACAATAGACCGATACGATTATCTTCTGAAACACCGCAAGGCGGCGGTGCTTGTATTCATCCTCTTTCTTATCCCCGGATTTCCGAAAGATTACCTCTGTTATATCCTTGGACTCGGCCCTATGGCTACAGGTGAATTTCTGATAATCAGCACCGCAGGCAGGTTGACAGGCACAGTCATGCTCACCCTGGGAGGGATCTTTTTCCGCAATCAGCAGTATTACCGGTTTTCCATGCTTGTCGGTATCGCAATTGTTATCGTACTCTTATCAATGGCGTACCGCGATAAACTTGAAAAAATGTTCAGGAGATGGCACCGGTAATCTGTAAAGGGACTTCATGAAAATAGTTCTGTTATCGAAAGGAGGAGTGAGGATATGATGAGGTAAAGAGACAATTGTTCGGTTGATGCACAGTGTTGCAGGAATAAAAACTTCAAAATTATTGCACAAGAGGGGGACCCCATGGAATATGCAGGAACGACTCACTATGCAACAAACAGGAAGTTTGCAAGAACACCCTGTTCTCTCGAAATCGATTATTCTGTTTTTTCGAATGATGCAAAGCAGCGCAGATTGATAGACCTGAAAGCAAATGCGATCGATATGAGCAAGGCAGGTATCGGCATTCAGACCGACTATCCGCTTACGCCGGGTAATATTGTGTGGTTTAACAGCGGGATAGAAGAAAAGGTAGGATACGTGCGCTGGTGTACACAGGCTGACAGCGGATACAGGGCAGGGGTAGAGTTAGACGGGAAATATGTTGTCCAGCTCGATGAGGCAACTGAGGTGTTCAATAGACGGCTTGAGACGCTGGAAAAAAGATGCCTCGACCCGGAAGAAAAGCCTGATGAACTTTTACAGGCTACTAAAGAGGCGGTAGATGACGTGCTGTTATCCTGTGCAAAATTCGAGCAGCAGGTGCATGACAAGGATGTCATTCGGTCAACAAGGATACGGTTCAGGGAGAAAACGAATGCGATCCTGTCCAAAAGCTACTGTATCAATCGCGCCCGTACATGGCCGCAGGGTCAGCAGGGTGATTACAAGACACTCGAAATCGCCTACAAGAATACCCCGTTATCAGAAGGCATCGGATACTATCTGGACCGCTACCTGTTGGATTCAGACCTTGGCCCGGCAGTCAGGAACAGGATACAGAAACTCGAAGGAATATTAAGAGAAGAATTGAGAAAAAGAGAGAAACCGTCTGTTCTGAATATTGCCTGCGGCTCATGCCGTGAAGTGTTTACGCTGGCACGGGACATTGAGGAATCAGGCGCCCGCTTTACTTGTATAGACATTGATAACGACGCCCTCTCTTTTTCAGCAAACCGACTTTCCTATACGAATATTTCCCCGCTTACCTCAAACCAGGTTGTGCTGCGAAAATACAATGCCCTCAGGATGTTCGACCATGAGCTGAACCTGAGTGAATTCGGGAAGCAGGATATTATCTACAGCGTCGGGTTCTTTGATTATCTTGATTCTGAATTCCTTGCACGGCTGTTTAACAGCCTCTATAAGCTGCTGAATCCGGGCGGATTGCTTATTACCTCATTCAAGGATGCAAACCGTTACAGACATCAGGATTATCACTGGATTACAGACTGGGACGGTTTCCTGCAGCGAACTGAAGACGAGTTCTTCAGGATATTTTCCGATGCTGAAATTCCGGAAAGTTCAATCACCGAAACCCGAGAGGAGTCAGGCGTCATAGTTTTTTATCTGGCAGCATCATAGCACGGAGTTGCTCTATTTGATATACTGTATGGGTTTCAGGGATATTAATCCGCCAGTCATATTGGGAAGACCTGATACGGCACGAGGGTATCAAGGATTATGAAAAAAGCGGTGATTACCGGTATAGGAATAGTTTCCCCTGTCGGTATCGGCAAAGACGAATACTGGAATAGTCTTGTACAGGGCAAAACAGGATTCAGGCCGGTAAGTCTTTTCGATACCTCTGCGCTGAATGTCCATCGTGCCGGAGAGATCAGTGATTTCGATCCTGTTGCCTTGCTCGGCAAGAAAGGGCTCCGGACGCTTGACAGAAGCACCCGGTTGATCAATGCTGCAGCAAAGCTCGCCCTGGATGATTCGGGGCTGGAGATAACCGAGGAAAATTCCCATTCGATCGGAGTCTCAATCGGCACTACCTTTGGAAGTCTCCGTAGCATCGCTGAGTTCGACAGGCAAGGCCTTGTCGAAGGACCGAAGATATGTCAATCCGTCACATTTCCCGAATACGGTAATTAACTCACCAGCCAGTCAGGTATCGATCCGCTTCAAGATCAAGGGATTCAATACCACGATTTCGACCGGGTTTTGTGCCGGCCTCGATGCCGTCTCATATGCAGCCGATTTTATCCGGCTTGGCAGGGCAGATGTTGTGCTTGCAGGCGGGGTCGAGGAGTTATGTGAAGAAACATTTCTAGGATTTTATAAGCTCGGATGTCTGTCAGGGATGGATGGTGCAGAACCTCTCTGTTGCCCTTTTGATGCGAGGAGAAATGGGACTATACTTTCAGAAGGCGCTGCGGTTCTTATTCTTGAGGAAGAAAATCATGCCCGTGCAAAGAGGCAGAGATATTTATGCAACCGTGGCCGGCTACGGCAATTCCTTTGATCACAAAAGCGGACAATGGATTTTTCTCATAAGGGGATAGGGCTGCAGACATGCGATAAATCTTGCCCTGAAGGAAGCGTTTCTGACACCAGAGCAGATAGATTATATTGCATCATGCGCAAATGCGACCAAAGGTCTTGACAGAATGGAAACATCAGCAATCAAAGATGTCTTCGGTAAATATGCGTATGACATTCCTGTAAGTTCGATTAAATCCATGATAGGAGAAACTTTTTCGGCTTCCGGAGCGCTCTCTCTTGCAGCCTCGACAGGGTGTCTCTACCAGGGGATTCATCCCGCCAACAGTAAATTACGAAGAGAAAGACACGGAATGCGATCTCGACTACGTGCCGAACACAGCGAGACAGAAAATGATACGAGAATGCACTTGTGCTTGCATGCAGACCCTTATGGCAATAATGCAGCAATGGTGGTCAAGAGATACGGAGGGTGACAATGGAACTTGACATCAGGGCAATCAAGAAACTGATTCCGCAGAGATATCCTTTTCTCATGATTGACAGAGTGCTCCATGTCGAACCGGGGAAAGAGGCTGTTGCGGTAAAGAATGTCTCAATCAATGAACCGTTTTTCGCCGGTCATTTTCCGGAAACTCCCGGTCATGCCGGGCGCCCTTATCATCGAGGCAATGGCGCAGACTGCGATTATACTCTTCGCTTCTGGAAACGAAGTTGCCGGTGAAGATACAAAGTCACTCTACTATTTCGGTTCTTGCAAGGCACGGTTTCTCCACCCTGTTGTGCCCGGTGACCAGCTGAGGATAAAAGTGGTAAATGTAAAATCTCTGCCGGCAGGCGCGTATGTTTCAGGAGAAGCTTTTGTCGATGATACAAAAGTTGCGGAAGCAGAGCTTGTGTTCAGCATGAAGAATGAATAAACGGGTAGTCATAACAGGGCTGGGTGTTGTTTCCTCTATCGGAATCGGATGGCAGGAATTCTGGGATAATCTGCTCAAGGGCAAATCAGGCATAAGCCCTGTTGCATCAATCGATACTACGAATCATTTTACGCATAACGGCGGAGAAGTAACGCATTTCGATCCCCGGCAATTTATTGCTGAAGACAAAATACAACAGTACAACCGGTCGTCACAGTTTGCCGTGGCGGCAGCAGATCCTCGCGAAAAAAGATGCCCGGCTGTCAGAAGACCTTCTGCAACCGGAAAGGATAGGAATATGTATAGGAACGACTACGGGATCGATACAGGCTATCGAACGAATTAATGATAAAAGGCTGTCACAACAGGATGATTGGAAGGAATTTGGTAAGCCAACTCCCACCGCATACAACCCCTGCAGCAGTTGCGAGAGAAATTGGAGCAAGCGGTCCGAATTGCATGATTTCAACCGCATGCGCAGCAGGGAATTATGCCATAGGGCTACGGCTTTGATCTCATTCGTTTCGGCAGGGCGGATTTGATTTTTGCAGGGGGTTCGGATCCCTTCTCAAGAATATCATTCACCGGGTTCAACCAGTTTTCAGCAGTAGCGCCGGAGAAGTGTCAGCCCTTTGACAAGAACAGAAAAGGGATGATGGTGGCCGAAGGATCTGGCATCCTCGTCCTCGAATCCCTGGAGCATGCAGTACAGAGAAACGCTCAGGTCTATGCAGAAATATTAGGATACGGGCTCAGCTGCGATGCCCAGCATATGACGCAACCGTCAGTAGAAGGGGTTGCCTGGTGCATGAGAAATGCAATGCGGGAAGCCGGTATATCAGAGGAGCAGGTTGATTATATCAGTGCTCATGGCACAGGTACCCAGGCCAATGATAAAACAGAATGCGCAGCGATTAAAGATGGTTTTCGGTGAACGATACAAGAAGCATCCCGGTCAGTTCTATCAAGTCAATGCTCGGGCATACCATGGGAGCAGCATCTGCAATCGAAGGCGATTACCTGTGCCCTTGTTGTAAAGAACGATATCATCCCCCCGACCGTTAATTTTCAGACACCCGATCCTGAATGTGATATTGATTGTGTGCCCAATAAGGCAAGGCAACATCCGTGCTACCATAGCCCTGAATAATTCCTATGCGTTTGGAGGGAATAATGCATCTCTCGTGGTGAAGAAATATCTATGATACTGAAAAGGAGGCAATAATACTATGCATGAACACATCGAAAAAGAGATAATCGCAATTATCTCGGATGTATCAGGGTTTGATGAAGAAGAGATAACGCCTGATACAGAATTTACAACCAAGATTTGGAGGTAGATTCTATTAAAGCGATTGAGATTACAGTAGCCATTGAGAAGAAATATAAGATATCTGTTCGGGATGAAGATGTCCCCAATATCACAACAGTCCGACAGGCGGTGGATCTGATAGCAACCTTACTAAACGAGAAGGAACTCTGAAGATAGCGAGGACCATAATGAACAGTACGACGTCATTATTATCGGCGCAGGGATTAGCGGCCTTGTATGCGGATGTTATCTCGCAAAGGCCGGGATGAAGGTGCTCATTGTGGAACACCACACATAAACCAGGCGGATATTGTACTTCTTTCAAAAGAAGGGATTTACTCTTTGATGCAGCAGCCCACTCTTTCGGAGGTTATAGGGAAGGGGACATGTCAGGGAAGATATCTTGAAGGATACTTGCAATCGACAATCGACTGAGATATTTACGATTTGATCCGTCAGATATTATCGTACACCGGATTTCGAAATCTCTTTCTGGAACGACATCACAGAAACAATTAGAAGAATTGGAGAGTCTGTTTCCGGAGGAGAAGAACAATATTCAAAAATTTATTTCATTATTATATTACGATCATCGATGCCAATTTTCTCTATGAGATTAAGAAGTATGACTTTTAAGAATTTATTAGACATTATTTTCACAATGAGAAATTAAAAGCATCTTATCTTTCCCTGTTTTTGGCAATGGTGGATTGCCACCGTCTCGAATGTCTGCATTTATAGGAACAAAAATCTTTCATGAATTTCATCATTGACGGTGGATATTATCCAAAAGGTGGTATGCAGATGTCTTTCTGATGCATTGCAGATCAGATTTAAAGAATCAGGGGGGAATTGGGATTGTCCTGTAAGCTTGTCAAAAAAATAAAAGTAAAAAGATAACAGAATTGTAGGGTGTCGAATTAGAAAACAGGAGGACTTACTTGTCAAAATATGTTGTTTCAAATTGTGATGCAAGACAAACTTTCTTAAGACTTATTGGGAAAAGTAAAATGCAAGAGGATTTTTCGTAAACAGTTAAAACCATGAAACCTTCGTTATCAGACTTTATTTTCTATGTAGGTATGAAGAATACAATTCTTAGAGACTTCCACTAAAAGGGAACAATATATGGTATTCTTCCCCATTATGATTTGGATAAAGCATATTCGAGCTGCGAATAAAGGTGATTTCAAGAAATGTGGTGGATTTATGCTTCAGGTTTGCTCCTGATAACAAGACTAGTGTTTGCTTTTATCCCATGCACCGTATAAAAACAAAAGATTCTGGAAAAAATAAAAAGGAATTATTCAAATGAACTTCTCATTGCAGCATTGAAGCAATATTCCATCCCGGAACTTATCAAAGTATATTGTATATAAAGATGCGGCTACCCCGTATACTCTTTATCGATATACCTTAAATTATAAAGGGGCTGCTTATGGGTGGGCGGGACACCTCACAACTAGCTGATCCTGATCTCAAAAAACCATCGTTTCTTAAAAGACTTTATTTGACTGGTCATTGGACGACACATGGGCTTAGGGATCCCCGGGTCGTTTATGTTGGTTATGATACAGCCAAGTCAATAATGAGAAGGAAAGAGAGAATAATATGGATCGCTATTATGAAAAAGAATTCAGTAGATATTGGAGTCTATAATTTCAATGAATAGAGTTACTTATAGAGCAGGAACATATATGAAACTATCGCATTCAATATTGGACTCGTCGCTTGTTTTTGTCCGGTGTCTTGTTTTATCGTTGTTCTCAGTGTCCTTGGATTATCTTGTCACGCCTGAAAATTTCTCAAATTTCTTGATTACAGATTAATAGCGGCTTCAGTATTGTGTACTTCTTTATTTTTTAAACAGGCAGAAAGATCAGCAAGGCTTATCCAGTCTTTCTTGCCATTATCGTCAGTAATTGCTGTTTCATCGGTATGGTCGAATTAATGATACTCTCTTTTGGCGGCCATCACTCTACTTATTATGCAGGAATGATTATTGTTATATATATTCACTCTTGGTTTCATCCCTTCATCTGCTTCCATTAAGCACTTCTATTTGCAATATTGGCATACTGCTATTTATCTTTTCCCTATTCTGCTGTTTGATAAATTACTAACGTACGTGTTTTTTTCAACAACAATATATTTCTTTTCTCTGCTACTTGCATCGGTAGCACGTCTGGAGACATTATTAACGACGGAATTCTTGTAAAAAAGCTATCTCTTGAATATGATCTCTCTCAAGGAAAAAGCACAGCTTGAAATATACTCCACCCAACTCGAAGAACTCGTTCAGGAACGCACCAAGGAACTGAGCATTTCAGAGAAATGGCACAAGTCTATCTTCGATAATGCGACCGACGGGGTTATCGTGCAGGACAGGAACGGGACGATCATGAACGTGAATAAAAAGGCCTGTGAGATCCATGGGTTTGAACGGGATTCGCTGATAGGAGTAAACATAGAATTGCTTGAGGCAAGAGGCGATAAGACACAGATTGACGAACGGAGAGAGCGGATTCTTCACGGTGACTCCATAATCTATGAGACCGAACATTACCGGAGAGAAGGGGAAAAAGTAGACCTTGAAGTCAGCGCGAAGGCGATAGAGATAGGAGGAGAGATCTTTATCCAGTCGTTCTACCGCGATATCACGGAAAAGAAAAGGATACAGGAACAGCTCATGCATTCGCAGAAGATGGACTCTGTCGGAGCGCTCGCGGGCGGCATCGCCCACAACTTCAATAATATTCTGACGACCATCCTCGGGTATTCGGAATTGCTCCTTGAATTCAGTGAACTGGACGAGACCTCAAAATTAAGGGTGCGGAACATCGAAAGTTCAGCACGGAAGGCGGGGGTGATGGTCTCGAAGCTCCTCAGTTTCGCGAGGAGGGAGACCCACGAGATCGTCCCGCTGAATCTCCATGACGTCATCAATGATTCGGTGCGGCTTTTCGAAGGCGTGCTGGACAAACGGATAGGGATAAAGATGGAATTGACCAGTACGCTTCAGAACATGGAGGGTGACCCCAACCAGATCGAACAGATTCTTATGAACCTCATGGTGAATGCACGTGATGCCATGCCTGACGGTGGTCTTATTACCATACGGACCGAGACGACGGATGTTGAAAAAGACCGATATGAGGCTCCTGCTTACATCATTCCGGGAAAGTATATAGTGTTAATAGTATCCGATACCGGCAGCGGGATTCCGAAACAGCTTACGAGTAAGATTTTCGATCCTTTCTTTACTACAAAAGAGAAGGGCAAGGGGACGGGCCTCGGCCTTGCTACGGTATACGGGATCGTCAAGGACCACAACGGATATGTATCAGTGGAGAGTGAACCAGGGAAGGGGTCAACCTTTTCGGTCTATTTCCCTGCATCCGGAAAAATTATCAGGGGTATCGAAAAGCCTGGAATCGTCTCAATAAAGGGCTATGAGAGCATTATGGTTGTTGACGACGATGTGGACGTGCTCAATTTTGTCAAAGAGATACTCGAAAACCATGGTTACAAGATTATGCCCATGAGCAATTCTCTGAACGCAATCGATATGTTCAAGACCAATTTCGAAACTATTCAGCTTGTCATTACCGACATCATGATGCCGCTCATGGAGGGACCCGAACTGATAAAAACCCTAAAACAGATAAAACCGGGGATCAAGGTTATCGGTATCTCGGGTTACAGTGATACTTCAGTAAGCAAAGACAAAATGGTTGACGCATTTATCAGGAAACCGTTCCAGAGTATGGAATTGCTTGCTGCGGTAAGGCGTCTTCTTGATACAGGGATCAGAAAATCACCACTTTATTAGGGCGGAAGCCCAGGTAAGTCCTCCCCCGAACGCTTCAAGAAGGATGTAGTCTCCCTCCTGTATTCTTCCCGTACGGACCGCCTCGTCGAGCGCTATCGGGATGGAAGCAGCAGAGGTATTCCCGTACTTGTCAAGATTCATGACGACTTTTTCTTTCGGCAATTTCAGCCGTTCCGCTGTCGCCTGGATGATTCTCTGGTTCGCCTGGTGCGGCACGAGAAGAGCAAGGTCTGAAGTGACGAGACCATTCTGTGCAAGCGTTTTTACCGCAATATCCTCAAGAGTCCTTACCGCGACTTTAAACGTTTCATTCCCTTTCATCTTGATGTAATGAAGCCTCTGATTGATCGAACCGGATGATACCGGATTGCGTGAACCGCCGCCGGGGACGGTAATGAGGTCCCACATTGTTCCGTCGGAGTGAATATGGACCGAGAGAACACCCCGGTCGTCATGAGACGGCACAACTACTGCAGCGCCGGCGCCATCGCCAAAGAGAACGCAGGTTGTCCTGTCTTCCCAGTCGGTTATCTGGGAGAGCACTTCGGTGCCGACAACGAGAATCTTTTCCTGGAGACCGGATTTGATGAAACTATCTGCGATATAGAGGGCATAGAGAAACCCGGAACAGGCTGCATTGACATCAAACGCAACCGCATTTGATGCCCCAAGTTTGTCCTGAAGAAAACATGCGGTAGAAGGGAAGGGCATATCACCGGATATTGTGCCGACAATAATTGCGTTGATCTCTCCGGGGCTGATTCCGGCCCTTTCCAGGGCGACTCGTGATGCTTCATACGCGAGATCGGATGCTGCCTGCCCGGGACCGGCTATCCGTCTCTCCTTGATCCCCGTTCTCTCCGTGATCCATTCGTCGGATGTGTCAACCATTTTTTCAAGGTCGGAATTGGTGAGGACTTTTTCAGGAAGAAAAGAGCCGGTGGAAATGATTCTACTTCTTCGCACTTTTTAATCTTTCATGACGGGCAAGGTCCTTCTCAATTGCGGACGAAATAATCTCGCAGACTTTCTTCCCGGCAAAATCGGAGGCGACCCTGATGGCGTTCCGGATTGCCTTTGCAGTCGATCTCCCATGGCTTATGATACAGGCGCCGTTGATTCCGAGAAGCGGCGCTCCGCCGTATTCGTCGTAATCTGTCTTCTTTTTGAAATTCTTCAATGCAGGTTTAATGAGCAGATAACCGATCCTCCCGGAGGTGAGGTTGGCGACCTCTCTCTTCAGCATCTTGATGAGGGTGTCTGCGAGCCCCTCGCTTGTCTTGAGTATGACATTGCCGGTGAAACCGTCGCAGACAATCACATCAATGTTTCCGGTAAAGATATCCTTTCCGTCTATATTCCCGATAAAATTCAGGTCTGCCTCTTTCAGGAGTTTATACGTCTCTTTGGTGAGTTCGTTCCCTTTGCTGTCTTCTTCGCCGGTGCTCATCAACGCAACCCTCGGTTCAGCCCTTCCAAGGATAACCCTGCAATAAGTGTTTCCCATGAGTGCAAACTGCAGGAGGTTCTTTGGTTTGCAGTGAATATTGGCGCCTGCATCAATGAGCACAAACGGCGCTTTCAGCGTAGGCATGATTGCAGCTATTGCAGGCCGGTCAACCATATCGGATCTGCCGAGGCACAAGAGTGCAGTACCCATGACAACACCGGAGTGGCCTGCGCTTACAAACGCATCAGCTTCACCGCTCTTGACAAGATCAATCCCCTTTCGTATCGATGAATCCTTTTTTTTTCTTATCGCAGACGAAGGAGATTCGTCCATCCCGACAGTCTGAGAGGCATGGGAAATGGTTATACGGGCAGACGAATACCGCTTCCCTTCGAGTCCTTTCCTGAGGACTGATTCGTCACCGACCAGGATGACATGAATATCCGGGAAATCACTTGTTGTGTCAAGAGCGCCCTCGATATTGACTGCAGGGGCATAATCACCCCCCATTGCGTCAAGGGCAATCCTCATGCCTCTTTTTCAACGATATCGAGGACCTTGCGGCCATGGTATGAACCGCACAGCGGACATACTCTGAAGGAAATCTTTAATTCATTGCAATCCGGACAGAGACTAAGGTTCGGCATCTGGCCTTTCCAGTTGGCCCTTCTTTTGTCTCTCCGTGCTTTCGAATGTCTATGCGTTGGATTCGCCAATTTCTTGCTCCTTTCATTCAGGGAAATATTTTTTTAACACTTCAAGCCGTGGATCTACTGTATGCGTGCTGCAGGTACAGGTCCCGGTATTCAAGTCTGTCCCGCATTCAGGACATATCCCTTTACATATGTCACTGCAGAGCGGTTTCATGGGTAGCGCGAGCATAACCTGTTCATGGACGAGGATATGGATATCGAGCTCATCGCCGGTGTAAAAATCTATGTTGAGTGCGTCGGATTCGACCTCATGGTTTTCGTCTCCCTTGAGTTCTTCAACGGGATGATATACCGCATCGACCGGGATTGTGAGCAAGGAGTGAAAATCAGTTGCACATCTGCTGCATTGCAGATCAGCTTTTGCCGTGAGATTGCCTCTGATCATAACCTCGGTACCGACTTTATCAATCCTCAATTCTATTTGAACCGGTGAACGGATGCTATCGGATTCAATATTCTCTTCGTTCTCAATATCCAGCCCTTCATCGGGAATTTCTGATATCAGTATTTTCATTATGGAAAAAAAGACTTTTTATGCCCAAAGTATAAAATTATAAAAAGTAACCGAAATAAGTGTCAAGCTTGACTATTCTCTCCGTGATGAGGGCACCGCTATTTCTTCAGGGAGACAGCACCGTTTCCCGGATTGTATTCATACCGTGAAAGGTCTATTTTCGAAGTCATCAGGTCCTTGATATCGTCGAGGCTCTGCGGATAATTGTCATGGGTAGCCCGGTAAATTTCCACCGTTTTCTTCACCGCATCGAGATTGGCGGTTTCTCCCGCCTGCTGTCCCTTCTGATATGCTCCTGTGAGCGCGTCCCCATATTCCGCAACCGGATTTTTTGGTCCCTCATTACAGGCAAAAAGAAGCCCTAAAGCAAGCAAGCAGGGAATAATGCTCCCTGCAGCAATTCTTTTATACATGACATATTGTAGAACTGTTCCCATGTATTTGGCAATCGAATAGTGTGAATACCGTGAGGTTCTGTGATAAGATGTTCTCAAATGCCTGAATTACGGTTGAACCTCATAGTGCGGGATTACGTGATATTCAGGGTATCAAGGATTGCATAAAGAGCCCGGAGAGATTTCGCATCTGCAGGCAGATGGAACACTGAATCTCCTTTGAGGCCGAGGGGGAGCAGAAGATCGTCGTGGGGGACCAGACCGGCAACCCGAAGGTTTAGCTTTTCTGCCAGATTCTGCAATTCCGTGCCTTCATTCCCGGAGATTCTGTTGATAAGAAGAACACGGCTTGCAATGTCCAGATCGAGTTCGCTGACAAGGGTATCGATCCTTTTTGCGGTCTGTAATCCGCGCACTGAAGGATCGCTTGCGATCATCAGCAGGTTTACGCGGTGGGTAGTCCGTCTGCTCAGATGTTCCATCCCGGCTTCGTTATCAATCACGACATAGGAATATGTTTCCGAGAGTTTGTCAGTATATTTCCTGATAATGTTATTTGCCGCACAGTAGCAGCCGGGACCCTCAGGCCTGCCCATGACAAGCAGGTCAAACCCCTTTGATTCTATAAGAGACTGCTGTACCTGATAGTCAAAAAGCTGCTCCATCGACATACCTCCGGGTCTTTCAGCGCCGTTTCTGATGATCTGCAGTGAATCCTCTCTCAGTTTCCCTACCGTCGCATGGACATTGACTCCGAGGGCTTCGTTCAGGCAGTTGTTTGAATCGGCGTCAACTGCGAGAACGGGTTGCTTTCTTTTCTCGATCAGATAGCGGATGGTAATGCCTGCAAGGGTGGTCTTTCCTGTGCCGCCTTTTCCTGCAAGGGCGATAGTATATGCCATTAAATAGTATACCTGAAAGACCTGTTTTTCCCTTGTTGCAATTTTTGCGGTAATACAAGAAAATAAGAGTAATATGAAATCTTTTCGTATAGTTTCCCATAGCTTTGTTGCCTCCTTGTCCTTTCGGGTTTTTCATGCTACATCCCGGATATATTCAGGCTGAAACAAAGAAAAGTCGGACGATATATGTCGGATCGGATGTCTGTCAAAAATGTCACGAAAAGGAATATGACAGTTTTATGAAATATGCAAAGAAGAGTAAATCCTATGAGAGTATCGAGCGGGTGAAAAAAGGTCTGACTGCTGAAGAAATCCGTGGGTGTTATGCATGCCACACGACTGGATACGGTAAGCCGGGAGGGTTTGTGAGCGTCGAGAAAGACACCCCATCTGAAGAACGCCGGATGCGAGGTCTGCCATGGTCCGGGAGAACTCCATGTGAAGACAATGAATCCGCAGTATATCAAGCGACGCTTGAGCGTTGAGGATTGTGAAGTGTGTCATATTGAAGAACGGGTGAGGGCTTTCAGATACAAGCCGATGATTCACGGGGGGGCTCACTGACAAAAACAGAAAGAAAAGAGCGGGCGACCGCGGCGAAAGAAGACAGGATATGCTGAGTTTTATCAAAAAAAGATTGGGTTATAAGATTATGATGGCAATGCTCGTCATTATCATGTTTGTTCTTATAGCCGAAATATACATGCGGATCTACTTCGGCACAAAAGACAGGCTGGAAATCGCTTCTTCCATCAGCATCGAACTGGCAGATGCGGTGTATGCAGGAATAAAATACCCCATGGAGGTGGGTGACAGCCAGGCAATCAAGAGAGAACTCGCAGATATCCGTGAAAAAATGAAGGATGTCGAAGTATTTATCTGTGATTTCGAGCAGGAAATTGTTTACTCAACCCACGATCATACGGTGAAAGCAGAACTCAAGGAGTACATAGAGAACAAAGATATTTTAAAGACTCTCACCCAGACGCTGGAGACCGGAGTTGCTCCCAGGATTGATCCGAGAAAGCCATTCGAGGACTTTGTGAGGGAGAGGAGACATCTCGTTGTTATGCGCCCCATCCTGAATGAGAAAGACTGTTACCACTGCCACGGCGAGGCACGAAAAGTTCTCGGAGGTATCGTGGTGAGACTCGATGCAGAGCGGACTTATGCACAGGTTATTGCCCAGCGTAACCGGACGATCATGATCGTTGTGTTCCTCATCCCTGTAGTGATCATGCTTGTCTATATTATGGCGAACAAGCTGGTCAGGCGTCCTGTGGAGAGTCTGGCAGAGAAAGCGAAGAAATTCGCAGAGGGAGATATGTCCGTTACCGTCGAGGTGAAAACAGAGGATGAAATCGGCATTCTCGGTAAAACCTTTAACGATATGGTCGAAAGGGTATCTTCTACGAGCAAGGCATTGGAGGAAGAGGTACAAAGAAAAACCGACCTGTTAAATGAAAGAACGAGGCTTCTGACCCTGATCGAAGTGGCGAACAGGGAGTTGAGAGAGCTTGATAAGCTCAAATCGACTTTTCTCGCAAACATGTCCCATGAACTCCGGACTCCCATGAATGCAATTATGGGATATACCGACCTCCTCATAGATCAGGTTGACGGCCCAGTGAATGAAGAGCAGGAAAAAAGCCTGAGAAAGGTTGCCACGAATGCCCGGCATCTCCTCCAGTTGATCAATGACGTCCTCGATATCTCAAAAATAGAGTCGGGTAAAATGAGCCTGTCACCGAAAGAGATCGATTTCAAGTGGCTTCTTGAATCGATCATGCCTACCTTTGAGCCTCAAATAAAGCAAAAGAAACTCTCGCTTTCCTATGATATTGCAGAGGGGCTTCCTTTGCTTTATGCAGACGAAGACAAGTTTAAGCAGGTACTCATTAATCTGATCTCGAATGCAATCAAATTTACCCACAAAGGAGGGATTACGGTCAGTGCAAGAATTTCAGATCGCGGCATTTCCCCCGGTGAGGAACAGATCTTTGCGGAAATTTGCGTTGAAGATACAGGGATAGGAATCAAGGAGGAGGATGTCGGGAAAATCTTTGATAAGTTCGTTCAGGTGGATCTTACTACAGTAAGGCAGTATGAGGGCACAGGGCTCGGCCTCAGTATTGCGCGGGGACTGGTATCATTGCACAAGGGTGTTATATGGGTAACGAGCAAATACAGCGAAGGGAGCAAATTCTGTTTCACAATCCCGTTTAAGAAAGAAATTCTCGAAAAGCCAGCGCAGCCGGTTGTCGAGCAGCGAATGGCAGAAGGACTTGCCGAATATTTTGGGGTGCCTGTAGAAACCTTGCTCAAGGCGCCGGAATATGCAGGGAAACCGATCCGGTGCTGGGAATATGTCCGCTGCGGACAGCCAAGCTGTCCTGCATACGGAAGCAAGGAAAGCCGGTGCTGGTTAATCCTCGGAACCCATTGCGCCGGGATGAAGCTTGCAGCATATCCGGAGAAGGTTGACTTCTGCAAGGGATGCGAACTCATCAAGGGACTCATACTCTGTGATGAGGCAAGGGAGAGACTCGCTCCCCGGAAGACAGTAAAAGACGGGGACGGTAAAAAGACGATTCTTGCCATAGACGACAACCCCGAAGCGATAGAAATAATCGAAAAATATCTGGGAGACGATTACAGGGTTGTCGGTCTTCTCAGTGGCGAAGGTGCGGTCGAAAAAGCAAAAGAGATCCTTCCCCTCGCAATAACTCTCGATATTATGATGCCGAGAAAAAACGGATGGCAGGTGCTTCAGGAACTGAAAAATACCCCGGAGACTCAGGACATTCCTGTGATAATACTCTCTATCGTGGATGATACGAAATTGGGCTTCAGCCTTGGCGCTGCAGAATATCTGATAAAGCCCGTAGAGAAGGAGATACTCCTCCATAAACTGAGCAATCTGGAAAAAATGAAGAAGATCAAGAGGGTTCTGGTGGTGGATAACGAACCGGAAACCGTGAGGATGATAGGCGGAGTCCTCCGGGAAGTCGAATACCAGGTGACCACCGCATATAACAGCAGCGATGCAATACATTCAATACAGGATTTTAAGCCTGATCTTATTGTACTGAATCCGACAGCTCCTGAGGTGGGATTTGATGTCATAGAATATCTGAAAACAGAAGACAACCTGAAAGACATCCCCGTGATCATTGTGACCCATAAAGACCTTACCGAACAGGAGATCGATGAACTGAACGGGAGAATACAGGGGATACTCAATAAAGGGGTTCTCACAAAAGAGAATTTTCTCACTGAATTGAAGAATACGATCAGTAAAGTGAATACCGGGGAATAAAAAATCCGTAAAAATATATAATATTATGCGGAAAAGGTAAGACAGCATGGACGAGACCAAAAAGATCATCCCACGGACAATTCTGGTAGTCGAAGACAATCAGGACAGCCGTGAACTTGTCGTGAAAGTCCTGAAAAACAAGGGCTATCGGATGATCGAAGCAGAGGACGGCGAGGAGGCTATCCAGAAGGCGCTCACTGAAAGACCGAACCTTATCCTCATGGATATTTCAATCCCCAAAATAGACGGCTACGAGGTCGTGAAGCGGCTTAAAAGCATGGAAGAATTCAGGGATATCCCGATCGTCGCACTGACTGCTCATGCAATGAAAGGTGACAGGGAAAAGTTTATCAGCAGGGGATTCGAAGGATATATCTCGAAGCCGATTAATATACGGGAGTTTCCTGAGCAGGTGAGAAATTATCTTCGGGGGAGATGGGAAAGCGTTCTTGGAAGAGAAGAAGAATAAGATACTGATTGTAGACGATGCTCCCGATACTGTCGAATTGCTCAGAAAGAGGTTCCGTGCCGAAGGGTATGACACTGACCAGGCATACAACGGTGAAGAGGGTCTCAAGAAAGTCTCTGAATATAGTCCCGACTTGCTTGTCCTTGACGTCATGATGCCGATAATGGATGGATACGAGGTCTGCAAGAGGATGAAGGCAGACGAAAAGACCAAATATATCCCCATCCTTATGCTCACCGCAAAAGGGGAAATTGAGCACAAGGTAAAAGGGCTTGATATCGGAGCTGATGATTATATGGCCAAGCCTTTTGACTACAAAGAACTCTCCGCGAGGATCCGTTCCCTGCTCTCTATAAAAGCAACCCACGAGAAGAAAGTGGAAACTGAGAAAACCGGCGCTCTCGAACAGATGATCGATGAGGTTGCACACGAGATACGGAACCCGCTTACTTCTATAGGAGGGTTTGCGCGGAAGGTCTTCCAGAAACTTCCTGAAGATGATCCGAACAGAAAATACATGAAGATGATCATAGAAGATGTCGCAGTACTTGAAGAGATGATCAGGCAGCTCATCGAACTCAAATCTATGGAGATATCTCAAAAGGAGCCTGCAAATGTTAATGAGATCGTCCTTGATTCCCTGAAGATATTCGAGAAGGAGTTGACAGATAAGAACATCAGGGTGACGACGGAACTCATGAATGATGTCCCTCTCCTGTCAATTGATAAGAAACTCATGAAAAGGGCTTTCTGCAATATGATCAAAAATGCCATAGAGGCTATGGAGACCACTGAAAAGAATCTCACAATAACTACTATGGCCGGCATTGAAAATCTGAGAGTTCAGATTCGCGATACCGGAAAAGGAATCGAAAAGGAAAAGATAAAAAATATCTTCGACCCTATGGTCTCTTCAAAGATATACAGTCCGGGATTGGGACTCACCTTTGCATTGAAAATAGTCCAGTATCATAGTGGGACCATATCTGTGGACAGTGAGCCGGGCAGAGGCACAACGTTTATTGTCAGACTGCCGCTCAAAGGGTCGTAGACATCTAAGCAGACTTGGTTGTTTTAAGCGTCCTGAGACGGGCGATCTCTTCCTGGTAGCCGTAAATATGGGCTCCTGCGCTGTAGGCATACATCGGACCGTTCACCAGGTCAGTTTCCGAAGCAACGAACTGCTTCAGGAGCTCTATCCCGCCGAGGTTTGTCGGAAAACCCGCCCATAAATCCCAGGACCTGAAATAGACGCTCACCGTGAGAATAAGCTTATCTCCGGAAGGTATGACCTTGAAATCAATAAGCCTGAGACAGGGAGGGTCGAGATTGCCGTCTTTGCCGTAGCAGACATCGAGGTCATGGGGAGTTGCGATCTCGACGACTGCCTGGTTTGTAAGCGGCGTTTCCTTCAGCATTCCGATAACCCGGTCAAGCTGCGTGCCGCCGTTCGGCATGGAGCTCTGTATCCTGCTTGCATACGTATAGGTCTCGTTCTCGGCGAGTTCAGGATTCATAAGGTAATTTGCAAAGTAATCTTCGATGTATTCCATTGTTGTTGGAGCCGGGATACCAAGGGCGGACGGGATAGCAGGCACGATGTCGTAATATGGATGTTCAATATAAACCGCGATCCCCGGATACTGAAGCCGGTATTGTTCGTTCTCAAACGAGCCTTTTTGTATGTTCTGTGAGTAGGCTTTATCAAATAAATTATAGAGAAGCTGAAACCATGCGTCAGAAATCGTTTTGGCAATGAGACAGAAGGGGATCATGCCGGATATCCTTTCCATTTTGTTCTTAGTGTATCATTTTTTTCTCTCAAAAGACTTTCCTGCCACCACCACAAAGAAGAGAGAGGTGAGCAGGATCACCAGCGCGCTTGTCGCCAGTGAAAAATCAGGCCCCATGTTTCCCGGCGCATCAGGGAACAGGACGTGTTTCATGGCATCGATCCCGTAGGTCAGAGGGTTGAGGTGAGCGGCTATCCGGAGAATGTCAGGCAAAAGGCGGATCGGATACATCGCACCGGAAAGGAAGAACATCGGCATGATAATAAAGTTCATTATTACGCTGAAGCTCTCATAGCTTTCATAGAATGTTGCGAGAACAATTCCGAAGGCTGAAATACAGAACGACAGGCATGCGCAGATGAAGATGACAGAGATGACCTGCATTCCGTCCAGACTGAAGCCGACTACCGGAAAAAATGCGAGGATGATGACAGACTGTATCAGCGAAACGATTGTTCCGCTTAACGCCTTGCCGATGACAATGGAGAACCGGGATACGGGTGCGACGAGAATCTCTTTCATGAAACCGAATTCCTTGTCCCAGATGATCGAAATCGAGGAGAAGATCGAGCTGAACAGGATAGTCATGCCGAGTATGCCAGGAAAGATAAACTGGGTATACGGTACTCCGGCTTCCCTCGGAACGAGCCGGGATATGCCGGCGCCGACGATGAAAAGCCAGAGGAGAGGGCGTGCTATCGCGGAAAAGAGACGGCTCTTCTCCCTGACGAATTTCTTCAGTTCCCGTGCGACGATCACATAAATTGCATTGAATTCCATAGTATGCCTTGATACTCTTTCAATCTATAACAATGCTATGAGCTATGAGCTTCTTCAATGTCTTCTCCGGTATGCACGGATGGACTCTTTGATGTTGTCCCCTCCGGTTGCTTCTTCATCTCTGATCGCTTTTCCCGTGAGATTGAGAAACACATCATTCAGGGTGGGTCTCTGTATCCGGACAGAGAGCACCTTATCGCCGATTGTGCGTATCATTTCCGGAATGCAGGTATCTCCCATTGGACAGGTCATTGAGAGTTCGCCCTCTTTTTCCGTCACGCCCAGCTTGAATAACCTTTCGAGTTCCTGTTTTATGTTCAGGTTATCGGTAGTTTTGATATACACGACGTCTCCGCCTATCGCTTTTTTCAGTTCAGAAGGCGTGTCAAGGGCGATGATTTTCCCATTGTCTATGATAGCGATCCTGCTGCATACCTCGGCCTCTTCCATATAATGAGTCGTCATGAAAATGGTCATGTTATGTTTCTTTGGAAGCGCAGAAATAAACTCCCAGAGATTTGCCCTGCTCTGCGGATCAAGGCCGAGCGTCGGTTCATCAAGGAAAAGGATTTTCGGCTTGTGAATAAGACCACGGGCTACTTCAAGCCTTCGTTTCATGCCGCCGGAGAATTTCTTTACGAGATCGTCTTTTCTTTCATATAAATCAATAAACCGCAGGACTTCCTCAACACGTTTTTTTCGTATGTCTTTCCCGACATTGTAGAGATACGCATGGAACATGAGATTTTCCTGAGCGGTCAGGTCTTTATCGAGAGTCGTATCCTGAAAAACGATCCCGATAGCCTTTCTGACTTCAGAAGGTTCGTTCATGCAGTCATGACCGGCAATGGACGCACTGCCTGATGTCGGTGAAAGGAGCGTGCAGAGGATATTAATAGTTGTGGTTTTCCCTGCACCATTCGGACCGAGAAAGCCGAAGATGCTCCCCTCTTCAACTTCAAAAGAAACATCATTGACCGCAGTTATATTCGCAAACTTCTTTACTAGCCTCTGGACTTTGATGATAGGCACATATGAAGTTTACCATGAAAGAATCCAAATCCGCCCCAAGAGCATAACGCATGGCAGACGAATTCATGGAGGAAGGTCAGCACTTTTTTCTGGGATTGCCCGAATCCCGGTGATTTGTCCTTCAGGTGGGAATCCCCAGCTTCGGGAAGACAAGAAACTGCAGAACGAGCCATACTACAAGAACGAGTAAGCCTATGATCCAATCCCAGTCTTTCATTTTTTCTTCTTCAACTCCTCTTTTCTCTATAGTAGCATAGAAAGTGCAGGTTTTTTCCCGCATAAAAAGTGGTATTATATTTTTGTGAAAGAAAAAGAAAATGGATCATTGCTCGATATCCTCTCTGCAGAAGGGCTGCTCACTGAAGAACAGGTTAAATTAGTCAGGACGAGAGAAACCCTCCAGAGATCAAAGATCCTGAAATCAAAAACTCCCGGGATACGTCATGCGATCGTTGACCATTCGGTTATTTCCCTGATTGATGTTATCGAATCGCTCAAAATAACCTCTCCGGGGGCAGCAGGGAAGCTGCTCACCGCTGATGTTATCATGATGACAGTTGCCAGACATCTCAATATTCCCTTTGTGCGGATTGACCCGCTGAAGCTGGATTATGAAACAGTCACCAGGATCATTTCGCGGCCCTATGCGATCCGTCACCAGATTGTTCCCATTGCGCTTGCCAATACTACGCTGACTGTTGCCACTGCCGATCCATTCGACAAAGAAGCAGTCGACTGGATAGAGCGCGTTTCCGGATATAAGGTTGATATCGTTGTAGCCACCAAAGAAGACATCATGAAGATTATTACTGAGTTTTTCGGGTTCAAATCCGCTATTACCTCAGCCGATAAAGAAATCGACACGAGGACTGACCTCGGCAATCTCGAGCAGTACATCAAGCTCAAGTCCATCACGGAACTTGAAGCGACCGATCAGCATATTGTCAATGCGGTTGAATATCTGCTCCATTATGCCTATTCCAGCAGGGCTTCGGATATCCATATCGAACCGAAACGGGAGTTCAGCCTTATCCGGTTCAGGATAGACGGCATCCTCCACAATATTCATAAAATACCGAAGGCTGTCCATCCTCCCATTATTTCCAGGATAAAGATGCTTGCACGGATGGATATCGCAGAAAAACGGAGGGCGCAGGACGGAAGAATCAAGACCGGATATGAAGGGAAGGAAGTCGAGCTTCGTATTTCCACACTCCCTGTTGCATTCGGCGAGAAAGTGGTTATAAGGATATTTGATCCCGTACTGTTGATGAAAGACATCGAGGCTCTGGGATTTTTCCCGAAAGAGCTTAAGCTGGTGAAATCATTCATTGCAAATGCCCATGGCATCATCCTCGCAACAGGGCCGACAGGAAGCGGCAAGACCACCACCCTCTACTCACTCCTTAAGATGCTCTCCACCTCCGAGGTGAATGTCACAACGATTGAAGACCCCATAGAAATGATCTATGAAGGGTTCAACCAGACCGCGGTACATCCTCAGATTGACGTAACCTTTGCGAGTTCTTTGAGGACGATTTTACGGCAGGACCCCGATATTATCATGGTGGGTGAAATACGCGATCTCGAAACTGCTGAGAACGCAATACAGGCGGCACTTACCGGGCACCTGGTTTTTTCTACCCTTCATACCAATGATGCGCCGAGTTCCATAACCAGGCTCATTGACATAGGAGCGAAAGACTTCCTGCTGAATGCCACACTGTTAGGGGTTATTGCGCAGAGATTGGTCAGGAAGGTATGTCCGGCATGCAGAGAGGAATATCATCTGACGAAAGACGAGTGCTATATCCTGAGGCTTGATTACGAAAAAGTGAAACAATACAAAGTTTCGCTCGGAAGGGGTTGCGAGGAATGCAGGGGCACGGGCTATCTGGGAAGGACCGGGATTTTTGAGATCATGGATATGACCGAAAAGATCAGAGAGGAAATCCATGAAAAAACATCGCTGCTTAGTCTGAAAAAAGTCGCTTTGGGACAGGGAATGCGCACCCTGAAGGAGAACGCCATCAAGAAGCTTATTCAGGGGGTAACAACAGTTGACGAAGTAGTACGGGTTACCGGTCTGGTATAAAAGATACTACGGGAGGATAAGAATGAAAGTAATTGCTTTTAATGGGAGTCCGAGAAAAAAGGGAAATACCTATCATGCGATTCAGACTGTATTCGGGGTGTTGAAAAAAGAAGGAATAGAGACTGAACTTATACAGCTCGGCGGTATAGATATCAGAGGATGCAGGGCCTGCTATAAATGTTTTGAGAAGAAAAACAGAAAGTGCATACAGAATGATGCGTTCAATCTCTTCGTAAAAAAGATGGAAGAGGCTGACGGGATCATTCTTGGGTCTCCGACATATTTCTGCAATGTTTCAACAGAGATGAAGGCGCTTATTGACCGGGCCGGACTCGTTTCCATTGCGAATGAGTATATCCTGAGACGGAAAGTCGGGGCGGCAGTCGTTGCAGTGAGAAGGGCGGGGGCTGCCCATGTGTATTCGAGCATCAATTACTTCTTCGGCATTAACCATATGATCATCCCGGGTTCCTCATACTGGAATCTGGGAGTCGGCCTGAAACCCGGAGATATTCTCAACGATAAAGAAGGACTTGCGACTTTCAGAGATCTTGGCGAGAATATGGCCTGGCTTCTGGAAAAAATATGCGGCTGATTCTCAGGGCTAGCTCAAAATAATCATGAATACCCGGATGAATGAGGGTAAGTTTATAAATGAATAATCTGTGCTAGAGGATTTTCAGGGGTGTTTGCGCCGTTGCCTGATGGGCGCCGTATGAAATGGTAGTAATCAGAACGGCGTCGCCCCGCGATATGCTGCCGGGAATTTTTACGGTAAGTGATGAGCGGTATGTTCCCTGAGACCTCGATACTGTTTTTTCAGACAGAGGGGTAGTGCCTTCTTTTTTGGTAAAGAGATCGCGTTTTTCCTTGATTTCTACAGCATCATTGTCCTGCGGTCCGAGAACAGAATACTGAACGTGAGTGGTCGCTTCCCCTCCGGTAGCAACCTGCTGTGGATCGACAGATGAATCTCTGATAACCAGTTTTTGTTCTTCTTCCTTCACTTTGCGTCTGGAAAGCTCATCGTCATCGTATACTGCCTTTCTTGCAAAATAATCGTCAAGGACTGTTCCTGCAGCGGTGCCGAGCATGCCGCCGAGCATCGCTCCGGGAACACTTCCCATCACGGCGCCGAGCGCTGCTCCTGAAATGCAGCCACCTGCCATGCCGGTTTTCATCTGTGCGCGGTCTGATAAGGAGGCACAACCGTTAAATGAGAAACAGAAGAAGGTGAAGACTATCAGAGTGCCTATTTTGCTGTTCATGATCATAGAAAGGTATTTCTAATCTACTATCCCCGTTTCCCTTCTGTCAAATAGTTATTACTCCGGGCAAAAAGATGAAGGATTTACAGTACTGTCATTCCGGCTTGTCCGGAATCCTTCTTCGGTTCTTGTCTGCATGGAAGGATTCCGACGACTTGCGGGAATGACATTGAGGTGTTTATTTCCCAGAGTAATAATATAGATTAATTATTGTAGTGAAACCGGAAGCATATCCTGAAAACGAAAAAAATGACTTACAGTCCGAATTTACCGAAAAGGTTTACGATAACCGCATTGGAGACAGGAAACCCTTTCCTGGTGAGTCTCATGGAATCCCCGTATATTTCCAAAAAACCTTCGTCGATCAGCTCCCTGCATAGCGCTATCCCATTCTCAGAAAAAATGGCTGACTTGTTGAGCCGCACGCCCTGCTTTTTTCTCAACCCAAGGAACAAGTGCTCTCTCAGGGAATCCTCGGGGGTAAGACGGAGAGGTTCCCTTACGGGAATGCTCCCGCTTGCTAATTCTTCAATATATTTTCCGATATCGCCGGTATTCTTTGAACGGATGTTGTTCAGGAAAGAATGCGCTCCTGCACCTGCGCCGAGGTATTCTCCCCTGTCCCAGTAATTGAGATTGTGCCTGCACTCGTAATCCCTGAAAGCAAAATTGGAGATCTCATACTGCGCATATCCACGGCTTTCGAGATAATCGATTCCGCTGGCATACATTGTGAGAATCTGGTCATCGTCAGGCATCTCAATCCTGTTTGAATTCAGTAAATGGAAGAAAGGAGTGTTTTGTTCGGGCGTAAGTTCATAAGCGGAAATATGCATTGGTGAAAATTCTGCTGCTTTTGCGAGCGATTCGAGCCATGAAGTAACATCCTGTCCGGGGATTCCATACATAAGATCGATCGAGAAATTCTCAATGCCGGATTTCCGGACCAAAGCGAGCGATTGTTGCGCATCATCCGCAGAATGGATCCTGCCCAGTGTCTTTAATTCATTGTCATGAAACGACTGGACGCCGACGCTCAGCCTGTTCACCCCTAATGAAAGCATAGCATCAATTTTTGTGCGGTCGAGAGAACCCGGATTGGCTTCGACGGTTATTTCTGCATCTGACGACAGAAAGTAGTTATTCCGGATACATTCGAGCAGATTCCTCAAATGCTTTTCAGAAAGAATTGTCGGGGTACCGCCTCCGATATAAATGGACCGGAGTGTACCCGCATTGTCTTTTTTTAGTTCCAGTTCCCTGAAGAGGGCTTCGAGATAGTGTCCGGCCGACGATGCATCGTAGGGTACAGAGAGAAAATCGCAATAAAGGCATTTTCTGAGACAAAAAGGGATATGGATGTAAAGAAATTCAGCCATGGAGTAAGATTGAATACCTGCCCTGTATACGCCTATTTTACTTTTAACACAGCCAGAAATGCCTCCTGCGGCAATTCGACTCTTCCGAACTGCTTCATGCGTCTTCTTGCCCTCTTTTTGCTTCTCAAGGAGTTTTCTTTTCCGGGAGATGTCTCCGCCGTAACACTTGGCAATAACGTCTTTCCTGAGCGCTTTCACATTTTCCCGTGCAATGATCTTGTTCCCGATCGCGGCCTGAATGATCACTTCGAACATCTGCCTCGGAATGATTCCCCGCAGTTTCTCTGTGAGGTCCCTCCCCTTATAATATGCTTTTTCCCTGTGAACAATGAGAGAGAGCGCATCGACAACTTCCCCGTTCAGAAGAATAGAGAGCTTTATCAGGTCGGATTCTCTGAACCCTATGAATTCATAGTCCATCGAAGCATACCCTCTCGAAAGAGATTTCAGCCTGTCAAAAAAGTCCCAGAGAATTTCATTGAGCGGAAGTTCATACTCAATCTTTATCTTGTCTTTTCCGATGTAGGAAAAAGCTTTTCTGTATGCCCCTTTTTTCCTGGCAGAGGTCGAGTATGGGGCCGATGAACTCCTGAGGGAGAAAAATCGTGGCGAGCACAAAAGGTTCCTCAATCATTTCATGTTGGTCCGGTAAAAGGGCAGGGTTATCGACAGAGATCACCTTCATGTCCGGACCGGTAACGCGGTAGACAACGGTAGGCGCGGTACTGAGAAGCGAAAGGTCAAATTCACGCTCAAGCCGCTCCTTGATGATTTCCATATGGAGCAGGCCGAGAAACCCGCATCTGAAACCAAAACCGAGTGCGAGCGAAGTCTCGGGCTCAAAAGTGAATGAAGCATCATTCAGCCTCAGTTTATTGAGCGCGTCCCTCAGGTTTTCATATTGATGCGATGCGGTCGGGTAAAGACCGCAGAAGACCATGGGCTTTATGTCTTTATATCCGGGGCAGGGTTCCGCAGCAGGATTATTTGCGTCGGTGACAGTATCACCGATTTTCGTATCAGCTATGCGTTTTATGCCCGCTATGATGTACCCGACTTCTCCGGAAACGAGTTCCTGCCGTGGTGTTATTTTAGGGGTAAAAATGCCGACCTGCGACACTTCAAATATGTTGTCTACGGCCATAAGCCGTATTTTGTCGCCCTGTTTCACCCTGCCGTCGAAAATTCTCACGAGCACGATGACCCCCTGATAATTGTCAAACCAGGAATCGAAGATGAGCGCTTTCAACGGATTATCGTCATCTCCTTCCGGCGGCGGGACCCTGTTCACAATCGCTTCAAGAATTTCGTGTGTGCCTCTTCCCTCCTTCGCACTCGCAAGAATAGCGAAGGAACAGTCCAGACCGATTGCGTCTTCGATATGCTCCTTTGTTTTTTCAGGATCTGCAGCAGGGAGGTCGATTTTATTGATCACGGGAATGATCTCAAGATTATTCTCAAGGGCAAGATATGCGTTTGCGACTGACTGGGCCTCTACTCCCTGTGAGGCGTCAACTACAAGGAGCGCGCCTTCACAGGATGCAAGGCTCCGGGAGACTTCATAAGAGAAATCCACATGGCCCGGAGTATCGATAAGGTTAAGGATATATTCGTTGCCGTCGTCTGCATGATAGGTAAGCCTTACCGCATGGGCCTTGATCGTTATGCCCCGCTCACGCTCCAGATCCATGGTGTCGAGCACCTGGTTCATCATCTCACGGTCACTTAACGCACCGGTATATTCGAGGAGCCTGTCCGCAAGGGTGGACTTCCCGTGATCTATATGCGCAACAATCGAAAAGTTCCGTATTTTTTTCGCCATTTTCCCAGGGAATAAATAGTGAACTAATATTGTATCATATCCGCACCGTTGTTGTACCCTCTTTCATGATTCCCGCCGGATGATTGCTTTACGCAGCAGCAGCATGTTACACTTAGCGAACATTTACTGACAAAGAATATGATCGACGATAGAGTACAGATAGGCCTGACATTTGATGATGTGCTCCTTCTCCCTGCAAAATCGGAAGTCCTTCCGAAACACACGGACGTGAATACCATGCTTACACGGAACATCAGTATCAATATCCCCATTGTAAGCGCCGCTATGGATACGGTTACGGAGGCAGATCTCGCAATGGCCATGGCCCGTGAAGGAGGCATCGGGATTGTCCACAGGGCCATGAGCCCAGAACGCCAGAAAACAGAAATCGACAAGGTAAAAAAGTCCGAAAGCGGAATGATCATGGACCCGATTACCATAATGCCTGATGCGCCTATTTCAGAAGCATTGGCGCTTATGAAGAAATACCGCATATCCGGAGTGCCTGTTACCGAGAAGGGAAAGCTCATAGGAATCATCACCAACAGGGACCTGCGGTTCGAAACACAGTTCAGCAAAAAGGTTGAGAAGGTGATGACAGGCAAAAACCTGATTACGTCGACCATTGGCACAACCCTCGAAAAAGCCCAGAAGATACTCCACAAATATAAGATCGAAAAACTCCCGATCGTTGACAAAAACAACGTACTCAAAGGGTTGATTACGATCAAGGATATTGAGAAAAGAAAGAAATATCCGAACGCCTGCAAGGACAGCATGGGAAGGCTCCGGGTGGGCGCTGCCATCGGGACCGGAGATGATGCCCTTTACCGTGCTGAACTGACTATAAAGGCCGGGGCTGATGTGATCGTGATTGATACGGCCCATGGTCATACGACCCCGGTTCTCAATACCTTGAAGATGTTAAAGAAAAAATTTGGCATCGATGTGATTGCGGGCAATATCGCTACTGCAGAGGCGGCCAGAGACCTTATTAAAGCGGGAGCGGATGGAATAAAGGTGGGAATCGGTCCGGGTTCAATTTGTACGACAAGGATAGTGGCCGGCGCCGGTGTTCCCCAGATCACCGCGATCAAGAACTGTTATGATGTGGCCAAAAAAAATAAGATCCCTGTCATCGCCGATGGAGGAATCAAATATTCGGGCGATATCACGAAAGCGCTTGCAGTCGGCGCGCATTCGATAATGATCGGCAGCCTTTTCGCCGGCACCGATGAATCACCCGGTGAAATAGTCCTCTTTCAGGGGCGCAGTTACAAGGTATACAGGGGAATGGGTTCTATCGGGGCGATGGAGCAGGGTTCAAAGGACAGATATTTCCAGTCGGGCGTCAAAGCGATAAAACTTGTTCCCGAGGGAGTTGAGGGAAGGGTCCCTTATAAAGGAATGGTTTCACAGAGTATCCATCAGCTTATCGGCGGGTTGCGTTCCGGCATGGGCTACTGCGGATGCAGGAACCTTGAGGAACTGAGAAACAAGTCGCGGTTTATCAGGATTACAAGCGCCGGCCTCAGAGAGAGCCATGTCCATGATGTAATTATTACCAAGGAAGCGCCGAACTACAGGCCTGAATGGTAAATGTTCACAGAGAATGTCCTCGTCCTTGATTTCGGCTCACAATATACACAACTCATAGCCCGGCGGGTAAGAGAAAACAAAGTCTATTCGGAAATCCTCCCTTTTAACGTCCCGATAGAAAAGATCAGAGAGTTCAATCCGAAAGGGATAATCCTGTCGGGCGGCCCATCGAGCGTGTATGACAAGGACGCTCCCCTTCCTGACCTTGCGGTATTTGACCTCGGCATCCCTGTCCTCGGAATATGTTACGGAATGCAGCTTATGGCGTACTGTCTCGGAGGAAAAGTTGCGAGGGCACGGAAAAGAGAGTTCGGAAGAGCCGAACTCATCATAGACAGGAAGAATTCTCTTTTTCAGGGCATCCCGAAAAAAACTGTCGTATGGATGAGCCATGGCGACAGGATTGAAAAATACCCCCGAAATTTTCTGTCCATAGCGCATACGGACAACTCTCCCGTTGCTGTCATGGCTGATAAAACCAGGGAATTCTATGCGCTTCAATTTCATCCCGAAGTTGCGCATACACCGCTGGGCACGAAGATACTCAGGAATTTTCTTTTTGAAATCTGCAGGTGCAGACCCCTCTGGACGATGAAGTCCTTTATTGAGACTACGACGAAAGAGATCAGGGAGAAAGTTGGCGATAAACAAGTTGTCTGCGGTATCAGCGGCGGCGTTGACTCAACAGTGACCGCAGTGCTTGTCCACAGAGCGATCGGGAAGCAATTGACCTGCATCTTTGTTGACAACGGCGTCCTGAGAGAAGGCGAGGCCAAAAAGGTCGAAATCACGCTAAGGAAACATTTTCATATGAATCTCGACTGTATCGATGCCTCGGTCAGATTCCTGAAAAAACTGAAAGGAATAACCGACCCTGAGAAAAAGAGAAAACGCATCGGCAATGAATTCATCAGGGTATTTGAAGAAGAGGCCGGTAAAATCAAAGGGGTTCAGTTTCTTGCCCAGGGAACCTTGTACCCTGATGTCATAGAGAGCGTATCCTTTAAAGGGCCTTCAGCAACAATAAAAAGCCATCACAATGTCGGGGGTCTCCTGAAAAGGATGAAACTGAAGTTGGTGGAGCCGTTGCGCGAGCTCTTCAAAGACGAAGTGCGTGTGCTCGGGAAAGACCTTGATATTCCCGATGAGATCATCAACCGCCAGCCTTTTCCTGGGCCGGGCCTGGCGATCAGGGTCATTGGTGAAGTAACGAAAGAGCGATGCGATATCCTGAGACAGGCAGATGCGATTGTGCTCAATGAGATCAAAAAGGCCGGTCTTTATACAAAACTCTGGCAGGCTTTTGCAGTCCTTCTCCCAGTGAAAAGCGTCGGTGTTATGGGAGACGAGAGGACCTATGAAAATGTGATCGCAGTCAGAGCGGTCAACAGCCTCGACGGCATGACAGCAGATTGGGCCAGGATACCTTATCCTGTGCTCGGCGCTGTTGCAAACCGGATTATCAATGAAGTAAAAGGGGTGAACAGGGTAGTATATGATATCAGCTCAAAACCGCCGAGCACCATTGAGTGGGAGTAGCATAAAAACCGCTCACAGGGGAGCTTTCCCTTTAAAAAAATATCTCAGCGAAAAACGCACCCTTATAGATGCCTATCTGAAGTCATATTTTAGCGCCTCATCCCTCCCCCAGATCCTTCACGAAGCGATTGTCTATTCCCTGTTCGCAGGAGGCAAACGGCTCAGGCCGATTCTTGCGCTCACTTCGCATGAAGTATGCGGAGGAGACCCGTATAATATCATACCGCAGGCATCTGCCCTTGAACTCATCCACACCTACTCGCTCATTCATGACGATCTTCCTGCAATGGATAATGATGACCTGAGACGGGGCAAACCAACGAACCACAAGGTCTTCGGCGAAGCGATGGCCATACTCGCCGGAGATGCGTTGCTTACGGAAGCATTCTCCATGATCGGAGAACCTGCGGGCCGGATCGCTGGACCGGTAAGGAAAGGAACAAGGCAGCAGAAGTCAACTTTCCGGATCACGCATTCGGCAATCGCAAAGGTTATCCATGATGTGGCAAGAGCCGCAGGACTGCGCGGAATGGTTGCCGGTCAGGCACAGGATATCATTGCGGAGCATGCAGCACCCGACGCCGATGTGTTACAATTTATTCATCTCCACAAGACCGCTGCGCTGATAGAGGTATCGGTCAGGATGGGGGCCGTGCTTGCAGGCGCTACGAAAGACAGGGTTGACGCATTGACTCGCTATGGTGAACAGATAGGGCTTGCTTTCCAGGTTGTTGATGATATCCTCGATATAGAAGGTACTGCAGAAGAACTCGGAAAATCTCCGGGTTCTGACAGCAAAAAGAAGAAAATGACCTATCCTGCGCTCTATGGAACCGAAGGGGCAAGGCAAAAAGCGAAGGAACTCCTGAAGGGGGCATTGGATTCCCTTGGAATATTTTCCCGCGAGGCAGACCCCCTGCGGCATATCGCCAGATATATCGTTGGGAGGAAAGCATGAAGCTGCTCAAAAAGATACAATCACCCTCGGATGTAAAAAAACTTTCAGTCGAAGAACTCAGGGACCTGGCCGAAGAAATACGGGAGACAATTATAGGGATAGTTGCGCAAAACGGAGGTCATCTTGCGTCGAATCTCGGGGTGATCGAACTGACGATCGCGCTCCATTCGGTGTTCGATTCTCCGGTGGACAAGATCATATGGGATGTCGGGCACCAGTCTTACCCTCATAAGCTTCTCACGGGAAGATATGAGAGGTTCCCGACCATACGGCAATACAGGGGACTCTCCGGGTTCCCGAGGTGCGATGAAAGTGAACACGATGCGTTCGGCACCGGGCACAGTTCCACATCCATTTCAGCGGCATTGGGCATTATAGAGGCGAGAGACAGAAATAAGAAAGATTATAAAGTGGTAGCGGTCATTGGTGACGGGGCCATGACCGGCGGTCTCGCATTCGAAGGATTAAACAATGCAGGACACCTGAAAAAAGATCTTATTGTTATCCTGAACGACAATGAGATGTCCATTTCCCGGAATGTTGGCGCTTTGTCTGCGTATTTCAACCGCATCCTCACCGGAGACTTTTATCGGAAATTCAAGAGAGATTCAAAGATGTTTCTCGAGAGCATTCCCAAGGTAGGGGCGCCTGCGACAAAGATAGCGCAAAAGACTGAAGAGATGCTGAAAAAGCTTCTTCTCCCCGGCGTCATATTTGAAGAACTCGGATTCAATTATGTCGGGCCGGTAGACGGCCATAATATCGAACTCCTCATCAATACCCTGAAGATGGTGAGAAAAGAAAAAGGGCCGGTGCTGCTCCATGTTATCACGAAAAAGGGCAAGGGGTATGAGTTCTCCGAGAGAGATCCTTCCCTTTATCACGGGATAGGGCCTTTCAAGCTCGAAACCGGTTCTCCGCTCCGTGGAACGCAGCTTACCTTCAGTGATGTATTCGGCCAGACCCTTACTGAACTCGCAGGGAAAGATGAACGGATTGTGGCGATAACTGCAGCAATGAAAGAGGGGACCGGGCTTGATTCCTTTGCGCAGAAATATCCTGAGCGTTTCTACGATGTCGGCATCGCAGAACAGCATGCGGTTACTTTTGCAGCCGGACTTGCAGCACAGGGCATTAAGCCTGTTGTTGCAATTTATTCAACATTTCTCCAGAGGGCCTATGATCAGATAATCCATGACGTATGCCTTCAGAATCTTCCTGTCGTTTTTGCCATAGACAGAGGCGGGATTGCAGGAGAGGACGGTCCGACGCATCAGGGTGTTTTCGATATATCATTTTTACGCCCTATCCCGAATATTACAGTCATGGAGCCAAAGAACGATGTTGAATTCAGGATGATGCTTGAACTTGCCCTAAACCACAAGGGACCGGTTGCGGTACGGTATCCGAGAGGGAAAATACCGGCTTCTCCCTGCAAGGGTTCCGAAATCCTTACCGGAGTACCGGTGCCGTTCAGGATCGGGGAAGCAGAAATCCTGAGGGGTGGAAAAGACATCGCGGTTCTTGCTGTCGGACGCAGCGTTTTTACCGCGCTCTCGGCTGCTGCCAGGCTCGAAAAGGATGATGTCGATGTAATGGTGGTCAACGCACGGTTCATCAAACCCATTGACCGGAGGCTTATCTCGAGTGTAGCGTCCCTTGTACCGAAAATGCTCACGATAGAAGAGAACGTATTACAGGGCGGGTTCGGAAGCGCTGTCCTTGAGTTTTTCAATGAAATAGAACTCAATCAGGTGCGGGTAAGGCGAATCGGTATCCCTGACGTGTTTATAGAACACGGGCACCAGAACGATTTGAGAAAGAAATACGGCCTCGACGAAGAGGGAATATACCAGGCTGTGCTGTCACTTCACAAAGAGCCTTCATACAGCCTTTGAAAGAGAGACTGGATACCCTTCTTGTCGCGAGAGGTCTTGTGAAGAGCCGTGAGATGGGGAGAGCCCTGATAATGGAGGGCAAGGTTCTCGTAAACGGTGAGCGTATAACGAAAGCCGGCACATTTGTTCATGGTACTTCACAAATAACGCTCACCGGGGACGGCATTCCCTTTGTAAGCAGGGGAGGCCTAAAACTTGAAGCTGCGTTAGATTATTTTCAGATAGATGTTGACGGAAAAGTATTCATGGACGTCGGGTCGTCGACCGGCGGTTTTACAGACTGCCTTTTGAAGAGGGGAGCAAAGAAGGTATTCTGTATTGATGTGGGATACGGACAGCTTGCATGGTCTCTCAGGAACGACCCGAGAGTGGTGGTGATGGAAAGGACCAACATACGGTATCTTGATCAGGAGTTTTTTGGAGCAAGGGAATCAGGGACCGGAGGGAGAAAGGGGTTTTCGGGAAAGGACTTTGAAGAGCTGAAAAACCGCACTGTCGACATGGCCGCGATTGATGTATCGTTCATTTCCCTCGGCAAGGTTGTCCCTCCGGTAATGGCATTTCTCAAAGGCAGAGGTGAAGTGCTCGCACTGATAAAACCGCAGTTTGAGGTCGGGAAGGGCCAGGTAGGGAAAGGCGGTATAATAAAAGATATGGAGAAAAGACTTTCTACGGTGAACCAGGTCAGGGAAACACTTGAATCATCCGGGCTCGAAACAACCGGCATATTCGAGTCTCCTGTTGCAGGGCAAAAGGGAAATATTGAATATTTCATATTCATGAAGAAGGGGGAATATGGAGGATAGGATTCTTTTAAGCCTTGATTTGTCGACTGCTTCTGTCATGACGATAGAACTGCTCATTGAGGACGCGCCGGATGATGCGGTATTTGAGGAGATTGCGAACGCAAACAAGAACCGTCCCGAAGTGCTGAGGATTTTGAATGACCACCCGGAGACTCCGGATACCGTCAGGCAGATGATCTCAGATATCCTCCATGTTCCGGTAAGACCGAAAACTGAACTGGCGAAACCTCAGAAGACCCAGGAACAACGCACACAGACCATCCTCCAGAAGATCCAGAAACTTACTGTTTCAGAACGGATTCATCTCGCCCTCCGCGGAGGGAAGGAGATACGGTCCCTCCTCCTCAGAGATCCGAACAAGGAAGTTTCGCTGACTGTTCTCGAAAACCCAAAAATCACCGATCAGGAAGTTGAAATAATTGCCCGTTCCCGCTCTATATCTGATGAAGCGCTCAGAAAAATAACAAAAAAGAGAGAATGGATGAAAAACTACAGCATTATTCTCGCCCTCGTGACGAATCCGAAGACTCCGCCGGGTATCGCCATACCGCTTTTAAGTGAGCTGAAGACAAGAGATCTTTCGATACTCGAAAAAAACAGGAATGTCTCCGAAGGGGTCAGGGGTATTGCAAAAAAACTGTCCCGTGCGCGGAAAGGACATTGAGCAGCATCAAAATACTGTTGCAAATTCTCTCCAAATACCGTTAAATAAAAATTCTCATGGTTCGGTCATTCAAGATAGAAAAAGCTCACGCAGGCATCATCCCTGAGTCTTCACTGTTCAAGGTGTTGCAGTATCTTGACAGGGAAGAGAGGGAGACACCTTTTCTCCTTATCGATACCGATAAGGTAAGGGAAAAAATATCCGTGATAGGCCGTGCCATCAGGAACGCGCGGGTTTTCTATGCGGTCAAGGCGAATCCGGATATTCAGATACTGAAGCTTCTGGGCGGGCTCGGAACAGGGTTTGAAATCGCTTCAGAGGGTGAACTCGAAATCCTTGCGCAGCTCAATGTCGATCCCGACAGAATAATATCGAGCAACCCGGTAAAATCGCTGAAATTTCTCAAAATGGCTGCATCATATGGTGTGCGCCTTTTTGCGTTCGACTCTGCCGCTGAAGTGGAAAAACTCGTACGGTACATCCCGGACTCAAGGGTATATGTCAGACTCTCGGTTCCCAATGAGGGAAGTGAATGGCCGCTCAGCAAGAAATTCGGGGTCGAACTCGATGAGGCGCTTGCGTTATTGTGTTATGCAAAAGAGAAGGGGCTGAACCCAGTGGGAATTACCTTTCACGTCGGCTCGCAATGTACGAATATCTACAACTGGAATATCGCGCTTGATAAAACGAAGAATTTATGGGAAAGGGCCGAAAAGGAAGGGATAACACTGAAGATGCTGAATATCGGCGGTGGATATCCTATAAAATACCGAAAGAATGTGGTGAGCATCGAAACGATTGAAAAGAATGTAAGCGCTCTTCTCTCCGAAAGATTCCCGGAACATACCGACATTTTTATAGAACCGGGAAGGGCAGTAGTTGGAGACGCAGGTATTCTGGTGACGTCGGTCATCGGGAAAGCGCAGAGAGGTGACGAAAACTGGCTCTATCTGGACGTGGGCGTATTCAATGGACTCATGGAGAGTGTGGGGGGAATCAAATACAGCTACCTCGTCGAGAGCCTGAGCCAGGCTGCAAACAAGAAACAATGGACAATAACAGGACCAAGCTGCGACAGCTTTGATGTGGTCGATAAGAATGTCACCCTGACCGAGCCGAATATCGGGAATATTGTGCTTATCCTCTCGAGTGGCGCATATACGATATCGTATGCCTCGGAGTTCAACGGGTTCTCAATACCGAGAACAATTTTAATTTAGCAGGGAAGATATTTCCCTGCACTGAAAGGACGAGAAATGATCAGGTTTTTTGAGAAGGCTCCCTATGCCCCGGTCGAATATTGTTACGAAGTCGATGAGATACTCTATAAGGGAAAAAGCAGGTTTCAGGAAATAGCAGTAGTGAGTAACCCTCATTACGGAAAGATGCTTATCCTTGATGAGGTCGTGCAGATGACCGAACGGGACGAGTTTTTTTATCACGAGATGCTTACCCATGTAGTGCTGCATTCGATCCCGAACCCCAGGAAGGTTGTGGTTATCGGGGGAGGTGATGGCGGTGTGGTGAGGGAGGTCTTAAAACATAAAAGTGTTGAAAAGATATTTTTTATTGAAATTGACGAAGAGGTGATCAATATCTCACGGCAGTTCTTTCCTTCTGTTTCAGCAGGGGTTGATGACCCGCGGGTGGAGATCAGGATTATGGACGGCGCTGAATTTTTAGTGAAACAGAAAGCAGCGGATATAGACGCAGTCATCATCGATTCTACCGATATTATCGGATTTGCCCGGAGCCTTTTCACCGCTGAATTTTTCAGAAACGTAAAAAATTGTCTTACCGATCAGGGCATGTTTGTTACACATACGGAATCTCTCCATTTTCATAAGGATATGGTTATCGAAATACAGGAGACACTGAAGGAGATCTTCCCGGTCGTCGATCTCTATACTGCCTCCATTGCCACCTATCCGGGGAACTGGTGGGCCTTTGCTGTTGCAACAAAAGGGACATCACCGCGTGAAACAAGGAATACCTTCCAGATAGACACGAATTATTATGACGATGAGGTCCACCGGCAGGCGTTCGTGACGCCAAAGCTTTACGGGAAATTGATGCAGAGAAAGCTGAAGTGGTAAGCAAAGGCCCTTCCCGGATTTTTTATTCCGGGAGGGAATGCATATAAAGCATGAAGCAAAAGAAAGGCAATGTCCAGAAATGGTTTGTTGATGCCGGGAGTGAATACAGGCAGATCCGCCTCAGAGTCGGAAGACATGTTCTTGCAGCGAAGACCAGCTTCCAGGCTGTCGAACTGATCAACACGACACACCGGAGGTTATTCACCCTGCCGAAGCGCGTGAAGAAATATCTCTCCTCTCCGTAAAGAAATCTGTGTTATAATATTAATTGCAATCTTGCAGGGAGGTTTCTGAATATGCCTATTTATGAATATGAATGTATGAACTGCGGCAAGCATTATGAGGTGATGCAGAAATTCAGTGATGAGCCGCTCACTCTCTGCACCGCATGCAAAGGGCCGCTTCATAAGTTGATATCCCAGACCTCATTTGTCCTGAAAGGAACGGGTTGGTATGTTACCGACTATGCGTCTTCCGACCGGAAACAAAAGGAAAAAGAGTCAAGGTCGAGGGGAAAGTCAGTGCCTGCAGACACCAAGGGAGAGCCTAAAGCCCAATCAAAGACAGAGACAAAACCTGAATCAAAAACAGAGACGAAACCTGAACCTGCTGTCAAGTCCTGATGATCGCCCCACAGGTGCATGTGCCTTATCACCGGATAAGTGAGTTCCTTCCTTTTATAAAAAAGAACCGGATAAACCTTGAAGTATACTTTTCCGCCCATACTCTCGATGCTCTGTCATATTCGGAGATCGAGAGTCTCCGGAGCGAACTCGATTACAATCCTTCCCTGACCTTCCACGCGCCGTTCATGGATCTCTCTCCGGGTGCAGTAGACGATAAAATCAGGGAAATTACCCTGAAAAGATTTTCAGACGTCTTTGATATCGCTGCGCTCCTGAAACCCAAAGTCATTGTCTTTCATTCGGGATATGAGAAGTGGAAGTATGCGCTGAAAGTGGACCTCTGGCTGGAAAAAAGCATTCTCACCTGGAAAGAACTCGTGAAGAGAGCCGAGGTTCTGGAAACAAAAATCGCGATAGAAAATGTATTTGAGGACAACCCGGAAAATCTCAGGCTCCTTATGGAGGCGATAGCATCGGAGCGTTTCGGCGTCTGTTTTGATACAGGACATTTCAATGTGTTTTCGAAAGTAACGCTCAAAGAATGGCTCCGGCAGATCAAGCAATATCTTATTGAACTGCACCTTCACGATAATTCCGGACAGGCAGATGACCATCTTGCAATAGGAGAGGGAAATTTCGATTTCCAGGCTTTATTTGCCGAACTGCAGAACAACAGGCCTGTGTATACTATCGAATCCCACTCAAAAGAAGACGCGCTGAAAAGTATCGAACGGCTGAACACTTTTTATTTTCCTCCCGCATCATAAGAATTATCCGGTGTGGCGTCCCATAACTAACTTGTCATGCCGAAGAATAAAACGCGTATGCTATTGGATGAGACCATCAGGAGCGCAATGATATCAATGAGAAAAAAAGTGGCTGGAGGATTTCTCCTCCAGCCCAAATCATCTGTGTCAACATGGTAAGGCAACCTATTTCTTCTTTGCGGTCTTCTTCGCAGGCTTCTTCGCTGCAGTCTTCTTTACAACTTTCTTTACGGTCTTCTTCGCTGCTGCTTTCTTTACGGTCTTCTTCGCTGCTGTCTTTTTTGCAGCTGCTTTCTTAACTGCCATTCACTCTTCACCTCCCTTCTTCTCTGCATCCCTGTATTCAGGCGATGCAATTTTAATTATGATGCAACATCTTCTATATACATTAAAATAAAAAATAACTTATTTGTAAAGAAGAAAATTATTAAACATATGATGCAGAATTGTAAACGAGGCGAATTTCGTTGTTTCAGTCAGAGAATTATGACAACTGAATAAGGTTTTTACTGCGCCTGATGAAAACGCCATACTTCAAGGAGTACGATTGCTATTTCAGCGCAAAAGCAAGCTGGACCTGTATTAGCGGGACACTAACGCTGCGCTCAGCTCTTTCTGATCAAACCCAATTATGATCTGGTCGCCTATGAGAATTGTCGGAAACGTACATGCGGGATTATATTTCCTGATTTCCGTGAGCACAGACTCTCTTTCTGTTAAGGGAACCAGATCAACATCGGTAAATTCATACTTCACTGGATATTTGTCGAGGAAAGACTTGGTAGCCCTGCAATGAATGCAGGTGCTCAGCGTGTAAAGCTTAATCGGTTTTTGCATTTCTCATTCCTTTCTTATATGGTTTCTTTTGTGCTTCAGTAATTCACTTGTCCTGAAAGAAGCGTTCCCGGTTTGTCATGAAATCATTATATATCCTGTAATGGTCTGTTGATTCATACGCTATTTTGCGGATTGGCAAAGTATCGAAACAGAATATCTCTGAATCCGGACAGGAAAGAAGTATTGGAGAATGTGTTGCGATTATAAATTGAGCATGACCGGCCTGGCCCATCGAGTGAATTACCCGAAGAAGCGCAAGCTGGCTTTTCGGTGAGAGAGAGGTTTCAGGTTCATCCATGAGGTAGATTCCTTTTCTTGTATAACGGCTGCTGAAATATGACATGAGAGACTGGCCATGGGATTGCGTCATAAGTGATTTCCCCCCGAAATATTCAAGCACACGGGAATCAGAGGCTGCCCATTCATCGACGATCTGTACAAAGTCCTGAAATGTCTGTGATGAGAAAAATGAACCGGGGACTGTTCCATTCGACCATTCGACATCAACGGCCTGATAGAACCTTTCTTCGTAGGGGTTGATCTCGAAACGGGACCTATCAGAGTATTTCCAGATATGAATACCGCACCTGCGGCAGATAGCTTTCAGCAGGGTCGATTTTCCCGCGCCATTTTCTCCGAGAAAGAAGGTTACCGGTAAATCAAATTCAATCCGGCCGGACGTCTGGAATATCGGAAGATTAAAAGGATAGCGATCCATGACCGGATATTTTGCAGTATCGATTTTTACGGTTTTGAGATGCATAGTGCTCTTAGCTTAATTGTGTAAGAATCCTTTCATAGGGAAAATAAGCGTATATTTAATAATAGAAGATTTAATTGATATCTTTCAATTCCACTCTGTGATTTTATCCAGGGAGTTATCAATATCATGGATCAGAGAAATTGAACCATTTCCCCTGATTTAATGAAAGAATTCCTCGATGCTTTGCATCGGGGTTACTGTTCTCCTTATTCTGTCATTCCCGCTTGTCGGGAATCCTTCCGGAGCATATGTTCTATAAGACAATACAGGAATGCAAAGAAAGATTCCGGACAAGCCGGAATGACATCTTTGATACCTCGTCCCGAAGCCTTCGGGACTGCGGGGTAGTTCATTAATTATGAGGTATTTTGAAGCATCAAAAGAAATAACTGGAGGGAATTGACATTCTCTTAATATGATTTTTATTCTATAGCATCTTATCTGTGTTAAAAGGAGACATTTATGGCAAGGACTGCCGAGCCGTTAGTCATTGCGAGAGGGAAAAGCACTAATGCAATCCTCCCGGGCATGGCGAACCGTCATGGACTTATCGCAGGAGCAACGGGTACCGGCAAAACCGTGACCCTTCGTGTACTCGCAGAACAGTTCAGCGATATCGGAGTGCCGGTATTCATGGCCGATGTCAAAGGAGATCTTTCCGGGATGGCGCATGAGGGAGGCGAGAACCCGAAAGTGGTTGAGAGGGTGAAAACACTGGGGTTGGGAGACTTTGTATTCGAAGGCAGCCCGGTGACATTCTGGGATGTTTTTTCCGAACAGGGACATCCGCTGAGAACCACTGTGTCTGATATGGGCCCCCTTCTTCTGGGACGTATTCTTAACCTCAATGAAACCCAGGGCGGGGTGCTCAGCATCGCGTTTAAAATAGCCGATGAGAATGGACTCCTGCTCCTTGACCTTAAAGATCTCAGGGCAATGATCCAGTTTGTCGGCGAGAATGCGGAAAAGTTCAGAACGGAATACGGGAATATCTCAACCGCAAGCATTGGCGCTATTCAGAGGAACCTCCTTGTGCTTGAAGAACAGGGTGGAGAAAAACTGTTCGGTGAGCCTGCCCTGAACATAGACGACTTTATTCAGACCGACGAAAAGGGAAGGGGCATGATCAATATCATGACCGCGGACAGACTGATCCAGTCTCCTAAACTCTATGCGACATTCCTGCTCTGGCTTCTCGCAGAGCTCTTTGAACAGCTTCCTGAAGTCGGTGATCCTGATAAGCCCAGGATAGTGTTCTTTTTCGATGAGGCGCACCTGCTTTTTGAAGAAGCCCCAAAAGCGCTGGAAGCAAAGATAGAACAGGTTGTGCGTCTGATACGGTCAAAAGGGGTGGGCGTATATTTTGTTACACAGAATCCTGTCGATCTCCCTGATGAGGTACTTGGGCAGTTGGGCAATCGCGTTCAACATGCCCTGAGGGCTTTCACCCCGAAAGATCAAAAGGCAGTTAAGGCAGCAGGCGAAACGTTCAGGGCGAATCCGGAGTTTGATGTTACGAAGGTCATAACAGAAATGGGTGTCGGAGAAGCGCTGGTTTCCGTGCTTGACCAGAAAGGCGCCCCGACAGTTGTGGAACGTTCACTGATTTACCCTCCCCGAAGCAGGCTTGTTCCGCTGTCTCAGGAAGAGAAGACCCAGGTAATCAGGTCATCGCCTCTCTACGGTCATTATGAAAAAATCATAGACCGTGAATCAGCCTATGAGAAGCTCAGGGCAAGGGCGGAAGAACACAGAGTGCAGACGGAACAACACGATATCCGGGAAGGAAAGACCCCGGGCCGGAAAGAAACAAAGACCCTTTTTCAGGCAGCGGCAAAAAGCGCAGCTCATGCAATCGGCAGCCAGATCGGGCGTCAGATAATCCGGGGTGTTCTCGGTTCTCTTTTCGGAAAAGCCGGAAAATAAAAAATAAGCAGTTCCTGTCTGTTCTTTGACCGTTCAGACTCAGGAGAATTGTGATGAGACAAAAAAAAGACCATGAAGATATCTTGCAGGAATTCCGAATGCGGCAGAGCCGTCAGTTCCTTGCTATGGCGGTGACACTGTTGCTCCTGTTATTTCTCGTTGTGATTTATAAGCGTCATGATCTCTTCGGAGAAATTCCGAAAGATACTATTTTCACCGGCCAGATACTGGTCATTGGTGTGTTTATAGGATTCAGCGCATTCAACTGGAGATGCCCCGTTTGTAATAAATACCTGGGCCCGGATATTAACAGGCGCATATGCAAGAAATGCGGCGCAAGATTGCGTGAGGGATGAAATATATGAAAAGTTTACTGGTACAGCACGGGACTGATACTTGAATGTGCTTTTGCCGGGAATGGAGGAATGAATATTGGGAAATAAAAAACGAATAAAAATAAGAAAACCTCTTCCTAAAAAGCCTGCGGGCGATAAAACCGTGGAAGAGATAGTAAGGGATTTGAAAGCGGTGAGCGCTTCTTCCTCAGATTACCGGGAACAATCCCTGAAAATCCACGGACTGATCTGCGCCAAATGCGGGAGAGAGTTTGAAAACAGGGACAGGCATCTCCTTACCGTACACCATAAAGACGGAAACTATCGGAACAATCCCGCCAATGGTTCCAACTGGGAGAACCTCTGTATTTACTGCCATGATGACGAACACAGCAGAGGAATTCTCGGAGGTCACCTGAAGTAAAGGGATAGAACTGATGGCTCAATAATCCGGTTCAGCTTTCATACTTTGCCCGTAAAGGCTCCAGAATGGTGTGTTCCACCATTCTGCATATTTGAGAGGCGGTTTTGTCCCGGTAATCTTCAATAGTCACAGGATCATGGATGAGTATCTTGAGGTGAATTCTATTCAGGGAGCAGACCTTCATAAGATTTTCCCTGAGCGATTGCGGTTTTTTCCATGCGATTGCCGCGTCTTCCTTATAATGAAGAGTTACCGGCAACAATGAGAGGCCCGGGTTCAGTTCTATTACCTTAAAAATTCCTCTGTTGAAAGGCAACCGGTCGGAAATGCCGCCGGTCGTCCCTTGCGGAAAAACCGCAATGACCTGCTTTGTACACCTGTCTGCAATTGCGCTGAGTACCCTCACCCGTTCATGCGAAGCATCACGGTTCAGGAAAATAACACCCATGAGCCAGGCTACCTGCCCGATTACAGGGTAATATTTTATTTCTGATTTGCTCAGGAATACCGTTCCAAACTGGGCGGACAGCACAAAAATGTCCAGAAAACTGGCATGGTTTGCAAGAATGAGAAGACCTTTTCCATTTTTGTTCCTGACCCCGTAATTTTTCACCTGCTCGATCTGAACCTGAAAGACGAGGAGACAGATTTTAAAATAGAACTGAACAAGTTTGGGCCCAATACAGTAGCGCCACCGGTAAAAAATCAGGAGCAATAAAAAATACCAGGGTGCAAGTATCAGTGTCACAAGAATAAAAAGAGTGGTTTTGAGCCAGAACCTGTAAATATCCATTGCCTTCATAATACTATAAATCAATCGTTTGACCAAAAATTGCAGTGCGTGAAAAAATGTGCTAAAGATTGCGAAAAAAGAGATTGCTTCCGTTTCGACTGTAATGACGATGAGATACAATGTCACTGCGAGGAACGGAGTGACGTGGCAATCTGAAACAAGATTACTAATGGTGTAAAATCATACCATGCCTGAAAATCACGCGAAGTGGAAATTTGCCATAGACAGGGGAGGCACCTTTACCGATATTGTCGCCGTCGACCCGGAGGGGAAATATCATACGCTGAAGCTTCTCTCGAATTCTTCGATCTATAGAGATGCTTCCATCGAGGGGATAAGAAGAATTATGGGATTGAAGGATGGGAAACCTCTGCCTGAGGGAAAAATATCAGGAATCAGGTTCGGAACGACTATCGCAACCAATGCCCTCCTCGAAAAAAAAGGAGGGAAGGTTGGACTCGTCGTCACAAAAGGGTTTTCCGACCTGCTCTCGATTGGATATCAGAACAGGCCTGACATCTTCAAGCTCTGTATCGAAAAACCGCCGCCTCTTTACTCGTGTGTTGCTGAGATCGACGAACGCATGGACAGCAGGGGAGTGGTGATAAAGAGTATCGACGAAGAGGCATTGATAAAAGGCATCCGGATGTTCAGAACACATAAGACGGATGCAATTGCCGTCGTATGCATGCACTCATGGATAAATCCTGCCCATGAAAAACGGTGTGGGGAGATCCTGCGTGAACAAGGGTTCTCGAACATCTTCCTCTCCCACGATACGATGAACCAGGTGAAGATTGTAAGCAGGGGACAGAGCACAGTCGTGGATGCATATCTGAGCATAGTCCTTGCGCGATATCTGGAAGAGATACAAAAGGAGACAGGGAGCATCCCGATAGAATTCATGCAGAGCAGCGGTGTGCTCACTCCTCCGGAGTTGTTTGCAGGGAAAAACGCCTTAGTTTCCGGGCCTGCAGGCGGGGTGATCGCGGTATCGCACATATCAAAAGAGAACGACATCAGGTCTGCAATAGGGTTCGATATGGGTGGGACATCCACTGACGTCGCGAGGGTTGAGAACGGGTGCGACAGGATATTCGAAAAGGAGATATCCGGAATACCTTTGCTGGTCGAAATGCTTCAGATCAATACCGTTGCAGCCGGAGGAGGTTCTCTTCTCATGTTCGACGGACAGAAGATGTGTGTCGGCCCGGAATCTGCGGGGTCATATCCCGGCCCTGCATGTTATGGATTTGGCGGTCCTCTCACCGTTACCGATGCGAATCTCATTGCCGGGAGATTGATATCCGAATATTTTCCTAAATCATTCGGCCATGATAAACAGTCTCCTCTCGACGACGGGATAGCGCTGCGAAAATTCAATGCCCTTACCGATACGATTAATAAAACGCTTGGTGCTTCTTTTGATGTCAGGGAAGTTGCGAACGGTTTTCTCAGGGTGGCAAACGAGAAGATGGCGATAGCGATCAGAGAGATATCGATATCGAGAGGTTTCGATGTCCGCAATGATACCCTTATATGCTTCGGCGGAGCAGGCGGACAGCATGCCTGCGACATCGCAGCATTGCTCGATATCGAAAAGATTCTTATACATCCTTTCTGCAGTGTGCTCTCTGCGTACGGAATTGGTATCGCACAGCCTGCGTGGAAAACATCACAGACTGTTCTCATGCCGTTTACCACGGACACGTGCGAGAAACTTGACAGCCTGTTCGCTGAAACAGAGAACTGCATGATTCTGGATAAGGGTCTGCACGGAGACCGGTATGCAGCTACAAGAGAAATAGATTTGCGGCCTCAGGGAACAGAAACTTTTTTGACTCTGGAATATGGGACATTCACTGACGCGCATGAGCGGTTTCATGAACGGTACAGGAAACTCTACGGATTTTCACCGGACGATACCCCGCTCGAAGTGGTGAATCTGAGGACCGAAATCAGGAAAACCGGGGAGTTTTATCATCCCTGTCCGGACACGCGAAGAAGCAAGGAGAAACAGGAACCTTGCATGTATCAGGAAATACATTTTAGCAGTGAAAAAACTCTCAAAGCGCCCGTATATGAATGGCAGGACCTTTCGCCTTTTCTTTCTATAAGTGGGCCGGCATGTATCGTGGATGAGAAAACCACAGTCATTGTGAATCCTGGCTTCGTGGCTGAAATGGATACCCATGGCGTCATAACAATGAAGAGGTTACAAATCAGCAGGGCAGAATATAGTCAGGCGCAGACCCAGAAGCCGGACCCCGTACTGCTCGAAGTTTTCCACAGCCTTTTCATGGGTGTTGCCAGCGAGATGGGTATTACCCTCCAGCAAACTGCACATTCCGTAAACATGAAGGAGCGTTTGGACTTCTCCTGTGCGGTATTTGACAGAACAGGAAGTCTCGTAGCAAATGCCCCCCATATCCCTGTGCATCTCGGCGCCATGTCCGATACGGTGCAGTCTCTTGTTCAGGACTACCAGGGGACTATGGAGAGAGGAGATGTCTATATTACCAATAATCCTTACCGGGGAGGCTCGCATCTTCCGGATATTACCGTTGTCTGTCCGGTATTCTCTGCACAAGGCGACGTTATTTTCTTTACCGCCTGCCGAGGGCATCATGCCGATATCGGAGGAATCACTCCCGGTTCCATGCCTTCCGAATCCTTGCATATCGATGAAGAGGGTGTGCTCCTTGATAACCTCATCCTGGTGCGGGGAGGTATATTCAGAGAGGATGCGCTCAGGAACGTCCTCACGAATCACCGGTATCCGGCGAGAAACATAGAGGAGAGGATGCATGATATAAAGGCCCAGATAGCGTCATGTTACAAAGGGATGAAGGAATTGCATCGCATTATCTCCGGATACAGCCTGGATACCGCTATGCAGTACATGCAATTCATACAGGACAATGCGGAATTATCAATCAGGAAGGCGCTTTGTCGTTTTCTGGAGAACAAAGCGTCGTTCTGTTCATCATTCAGGGACTTCCTGGACAACGGAACAGCCATAGAAGTGACTATTCTCATATATGCAGGGACCAGTCCTCCTGATACCGTCAGCGCACGAATCGATTTCACCGGTACAGGTGAACAGCATGGACATGATAATCTGAATGCGCCTCTTTCTGTCACCCGGTCGGCAGTAATGTATGTGCTCAGATCAATCGTGAATGAGGAAATCCCTCTGAACAGCGGCTGTCTGAAGCCGGTCGAACTCATCGTTCCGAGAGGAACAATCCTAAACCCCGAATATCCTGCTCCGGTTGCAACGGGGAATGTTGAAACATCACAGCGGGTGGTAGATGTTCTTCTCGGCGCGTTCGGTATTGCTGCAGCTTCACAGGGCACCATGAATAATCTCCTCTTCGAAACAGAAGGGGGGAATCCCTACTACGAAACGATAGGGGGCGGATCGGGTGCATTGGACGGTTGTGAAGGCGCCTCGGGTGTCCAGGTACACATGACGAATACCCGAATGACAGACCCGGAGATACTTGAGATTAGACATCCGGGAATCAGGCTGGAACAATTCGCGGTAAGGAAGGGTTCGGGAGGTGAAGGAAAGTTTCAGGGAGGAGACGGAATAGTTCGTGAGATAAAATTCCTGAAACCTGCTGCCGTATCAATACTTTCAGAGCGAAGAGCGTATCCTCCCTATGGACTAGAAGGAGGAAAACCGGGGAAATGTGGTGAGAATCTGCTGAGGAAGTCCGACGGATCGACGCTTCCCCTGAGGCACAGGGAAAGTCTGAGAATAAATGCGGGTGAATCCATAATAATAAAAACACCGGGAGGCGGGGGATACGGAAGTCAAGCCTGATTATGACGATTTCAAATTATTTACTTGCCGGGTTAATCAAAGAATTTCTCGATGCTCTGCATTGAGGTTACTGTTCTCCTTATTCCGTCATTCCCGCTTGCCGGGAATCCTTCCGGAGCATATGTTCTAAAAGGCAATACAGGAATTAAAAGAAAGATTCCGGACAAGCTGGAATGACATCTTTGATACCTCGTCCCGAAAGCCTTCGGGCCTATGGGGTAGTTCATTAATACGGTAATCAGTATGAATACATTTCTCCCTCAGCCTTACCCTCTCCCGACGGGGGAGAGGGTAACAATTATCCTCCCCTTGGCAAGGGGGGAGGGGGGGTGATTATAGGCAAAAATATTCAATTTGGACAGGTTTGATAAAGAGTGTGGTATATTTGCAGTAAAGGATATCTGAAGATATGACGGTTGAAACAATTCTCCTGATTCTGGAGTCCCTTCTGCTCGGATTCACAATTATTCTTCTCCTCTTCAGCATTAAAGAGGGCAGGGGAAGGAAGAACCTGCTTCTGGAGGTTGAGAAGACAACGAAGGTCCTTACGAGGCAGGAGTATTTTCTTACGGTCATGGATGCGATGCTCGATGCCAAAGCAGAAGTAGCCGGTTTCATTACCGGGAGACTGCCAACCGGTGATGATACGAAGAGAACTCGTGCAATCATGAATAATATCGAACGCCTTTCAAAGGAAGGTATAAGCGTGAAATATATCATGCCGAAATTCCACGACAGGATACATATCGGAAATCTCTATACAAAGGCAGGCGCCCATGTGAAATACAGCACATGCGCTATTGTTCATGATTTCAGATATATTGTGGTTGACGACAGGATTGTGGTGATCGGTATGCCGGAGAGCACGGGGGAAAAGGAAGCGACAAGAAAAGGGTACAGGATACCCTCAGAGGGACTCTCCGCAGTGCTGAAAGAGTACTTTTACAAATGCTGGGAAGCAAACATCGATCACGTTGATTATGTGAAAGAGGTGATGAATCAGACCGGAGCATCACTGAAGGTGCTTGCACAGGAACTCCAGATAAGTGAAGAAGACCTTGAAGCAATAGTTTCGGAGGCCAAATGAAACTGTTTTCTCTTGATGAAACGCCGTATGAGCCGGTAAGTCATGATCCTATGCTCAAAAAGAGGGTTATTACCCGTGACACATTGCCGTGCGTTAAACACATCAGCCATATCATTCTCAAACCGGGCAATACTGTTTCAGAACATACCCATCAGCAGGAGTACGAAGTCATGTACTGCATACGCGGTATCGCAACCATGACAGTGAATGGAGGGAAAATGACCATTACAAAAGGGGACCTGATATACGCAGAACCCGGCGATTCTCATGCTTTTGACGAGATAATTGAAGAGACAGAACTGATTTATTTTGTAACTATAGCATAATAATTAACTTTAACAAAAAGCTGTAACGCTATAGTAAACTACCACCGACCTTGTCGGTGGCTTTGAAACGGAGGGATTATTTGATAACCACCAACAATGTTGGTGGGCATATAAGGAGTGGGGCCTCCGCCCCCACACCCCACCACTGACATTGTCAGTGGTTTAGCTACTTAATTAATTATATAATTGCAATATAAAAAAGGAATCCTATTTCTGTCATTCCGGCTTGTCCGGAATCTTTCCGGAAGGATTCCCAACTCCCCAAAGCTTTCTGGATTGCGGGAATGACACCAAAAAATAAACATTCAAATAATGGACGCCCTGCGGTCTCTGCCGCAGGGTTC
>CAVWBP010000016.1:0-40452 GCA_963753165.1 Thermodesulfovibrionales bacterium
TTGTCTCTTTTGAACGGGCCATACAGGCAATTGACATGAACGTCATCTTCCTCCTTATGGGCATGATGATAATCGTCGGAGTGCTCAAACACACCGGGGTCTTCCAGTGGTGCGCGTACATGTCCTTTAAAATCGCACGGGGCAATGTCATGGCCCTCGCGGTCGTCTCCATGATCTTCATCGCGATTACCTCTGCTCTGCTCGACAATGTGACGACCATGCTGCTCTATACTCCGGTCCTTATCGAGATCGCGCTTGCGCTGAAAATCTCGCCGCTTGCCCTCCTGATACCGGGCATCATGGCGTCCAATGTCGGAGGCACCGCAACCCTTATCGGTGATCCGCCCAATATCATGATCGGTTCCTACACAGGGCTCTCTTTCATGCAGTTCGTATCAAATCTCTCAATCGCCGTAGTCATATCAATGGCAGCGCTTTTCATATACAACAAGTTCTTTTACGGGAAGGCATACTCCAATGCCAAGGTCGAAGACATCGACGGGTTTATCGCCTTTCTCAAGGAAGAATACAAGATTACGGACAAGACCCTGCTCGGCTACGGGCTTTTTGTCATGGCATTGGTCGTTTCCTTCTTTGTCACCCACGGATACTGGCATATGGAAGTGAGCATCCCCGCGCTCTTCGGAGCAGGACTTTTATTTTCCTATGGAATTCTCAGCAAGAAGGTCAAGATGCTGGAGCTCATCGAGAAGGACATTGAGTGGACAACCCTCCTCTTCTTTATCTTCCTCTTCATGCTCGTGGGCGCAGTGGAAGAAGCAGGGCTTCTCGCAGTCATAGCCGACTGGGTGCTGGACCTCTCAGCAGGGAATCTCGTAATAGCCATATGCATGATTCTCTGGGTATCCGCCATTATGAGCGCGTTTGTGGACAACATCCCGTTCACTGCAACGATGCTTCCAATCGTAGCGTATCTGACCAAGGTAATCCCCGGCGCTGCCGATACAAACGTCCTCTGGTGGGCGCTTGCGCTCGGGGCATGCTTCGGCGGAAACGGCACGATAATCGGAGCCAGCGCCAATGTCGTTACCGTGGGAATCGCAGAGGCTGCGGGCCACAAGATCAGCTTCTTCGGCTTTATGAAATATGCGTTCTTATTTATGATAATAAGCGTAGGCATTGCAAATGTCTGGCTGCTGATCGCGTATTAACAGAAAAAGGAGAGATACCATGCACGTAGCGTGTCCCATACCAAAGATACTGCTTCCGGTGGACGGAAGCGATGATGCAAAGAGAGCAGTTCAGTTTGCAGGATGCCTCGGCTCGTTTCTCGGCAAGAGCCTCTCAGGGGTCACCCTGCTCCGGGTGCTTACCGGGGGATACATCAGCCGTCATATGGCAAACGTAGATTTCCGGGCGGCAGAACTCGTGAAGAATTCCGAGGTATTCAAGCGGGTGAGAGAGGAGCATATCAAACAGAACATCATGCCGCTGCTTGATGAGGCGGAGAAGACCCTGAAGGACCTGGGCGCCGCTCCCCCGGTTGAGAAGCTGGTGACTGAGGGGGATGCAGCCAACGAGATCCTGAGGGTTGCCGGAGAGGGCAGCTTCTCCACCATCATGATGGCGCGCAGGGGGCTTGCCGCAGCAGGAGGAACCCCTCTGGGCAGCGTCACCAGCAAGGTCATCTATGCGGCAAACCGGCAGACTGTCTATATCGTAGGGCACAGGCCCCTTGAGGGAAAGGCCTGTCCGATCCCAAGGATACTTCTCCCTGTTGACGGGTCCCCATACTCCATGAAGGGGGTTGAACACGCGGTCTGCCTCGCTTCAAATCTGAAGGGCGCCCTGGGCGGGATAACCCTCCTCAGGGTCATCAATGTCGCCCTGTACATGGAGAGGATGAAGAAGGGGATAGACCCCGAGCAGGAGGCACAGAAAATCTTCGATGAAGCCAAAAAGCTTTTTCTGGATGCCGGCATTCAGGAGACCCTCATCACGACAAAAATAAAAATGGGCAGCCCCATTGAGGAGATCATCAGGGACGTGGAGGCCGAGGACTATAATTTCATCATTATGGGCCGCAAAGGCAGAACCGCCCTCAAGGAGATGATCCTCGGAGGGGTAAGTTCCACCGTACTGCAGCGCTGCAGTAATCCGACCGTCGCCATTGTAAGCAGCGAGTAATAGAGAAATTTTCGTGAGTGAAATACGGCGGGTACAGTATTTTCGTCGGCTTTATTCCGATTCTTATCGGGATACCTCGGAGTGCGATGCTCCGAGAATGAGCGGAAATCCGTTTCCGCTGTATTGCATGAATCGTGTATGCAAATGTTAAAATATCTCAGGCTTTACCGAAACCGCATACTATCGCAATGAATCACGTTTAATCACGAATAGTCATTGCTTTCGGACCTTGACGCAGCGTAGAACGCACTTTCAATTCACGACCACGGGAAGCCAAAGAAACACTTCACAGGGACAGAGGGAGTTTATTGTCGATCTCGGAAATGTAACCGGTTTCCCGGTAGTTCTTTCACAAGGGACAGGATGGCATTATTCCATCCTTCCGGCCCTGCCCCCTCTGTTTTCATGAGGTTGGGAATCTGAATCCTCTGGTCATACCCTCCTGCGGGTTTTTGCACAATAACCGGATAATCGACGCGTTCCAGCATTGGAATATCATTCGGGCTGTCGCCGAGGCCTATGGTCATTATCTCCCCGAACGCTTTCCGATAGAGGTCTTCGAGTATTGATACCGCCTTGCCCTTATCGCTGTCCCCGAGTATATGGTAATAGGCCCCCTGTGTATACCGGAAACCTTTTGACAGGATCGCAGCAAAAAGCTGCGGGATATCCTTCTCTTCTCCTTCAAAGATAACAGGCTCGTCAAAATACCGTTCCTTTGCCATTGCCGCTTCATGTGAACTGAGTCCGGTAAGTCCCGCAATCTCTTCTGTACTCATATCACCGAATCCCTTTATGGGAAACCCCTCATAACGGAGCTCCGCGACTGCTTTCCTTATTTCACTGTATACTGCACCAAGGACTATCACCTCGTATTGATCTTCCACCTGAATAGTACAACGGGGGACTTCGACCATAAAACCGAAATATCCCTTCGGGATAAAGATTCCTCCTCCGTTTTCAGAGATGAAAGGATGGCTGTTCCCTATCTTCTCCCGGTAATATTCTATTTCCGTCCTTGTCTTGCTTGAACAGAGAATAAGAGGGATATTCAGGTCACTGATCGAGCGAAGGGCAGGCTTTGCAGGTGCAAAGGAGTAAGTCTCGCTGTCCAGGAGCGTCCCGTCAAGGTCGGTAAAAATAATCGGATGTTTCATTCTATCACGACTATCTGCACATCCATTACGTTTGTCCCTGTCGGACCAGTGATCAGGAGATCGCCGGTCTCTTTCAGGAACGGGTATGAATCATTCTCTTCCAGATATTTTTGGGAATCGATTCCGAGGGCTTTGGCCCTCTTGAGCGTATGACCGTCCACAATCGCCCCTGCTGCATCCGTGGGTCCGTCGGTTCCGTCTGTGCCGGCGGAGAGGAGGGTAATGCCTGTAGTGTTCTCAATTGCCTGGGCAAAAGCGAGTGCGAGTTCCATATTCCTTCCACCGGTCCCCTTCCCTCTTACCCTGACCGTTGTCTCACCTCCCGAGAGCAGACATACCGGCTGCTGAGAACGGCCGCCTTTTTGTATTTCACCGGCCTTTTGTGCAAGCCATATGCCGACCTCCCGTGCCTCGCCCTTTATCTCAGAGGATAAAAGGACTGTATGAAAACCTGCTTTCTCCGCCTGAATTTTCGCTGCCTCAAGAGCGATCCGGTTCCCTCCGATAATCACATTCTCCCCATTCCCGAATACCCTGTCACCCTCCTTGGGCGTTTCAGGCAGAACCCCCTTTCTTCCCTGTTCAAGGACAGCCGACACCCCGACCGGGATGCTCTTCTGCAAACCATACTTTTCAATCACTTCCATTGCATCATGATAGGTTGTCGGATCAGGGGAAGTAGGTCCGGAGGCTATCACGTCAAGCCTGTCGCCAATCACATCCGAGAGGATCAGGGAAAGAAAACGGGAAGGATAGGCGATGGCCGCAAGCCTGCCTCCCTTCACCCTGGAGAGGTGTTTCCTCACTGCATTCAACTCATAAATATCCGCGCCGGCCCTGAGCAGGAGATCGGTGGCCATCTGTTTGTCCTGCAGGGTTATCCCTTCGCAGGGAGATACGAGAAGAGCAGACCCTCCTCCGGACAGGAGGCATACTGCAAGGGTATGTTCATCGGCGTCTCCGAGCATTTTCACAATTTCCCCGGTCCCCCTCACGCCGTTTTCATCGGGCAAAGGATGTCCTCCTTCAAAGACTTTCCCGTTCCTCAGCGAGTATCCGCTGCAATGGCCGTATTTTGTGGTGACCGCACTCGCGTCAAGAAGATCACCGCATACGTCTTCAACCGCTTTTGCCATGGGGCATGCCGCTTTGCCGAATGCAACGCATATGAGTCTTGTGCACCGGGCGGAACGGAAGGAATCAAGTATTCTATCCTTATATCGCTTCACCGAAGCATGGGGATCAACAGCATTCAATGCCGCGCGATAGAGTTCCATCAACTGCTCCCTGGTTTTGTTGAATGTCATTGCAATGTCCTCCTTCTGTTTTTCTGGCCATGCGCTTGCGGAAGATGAACCATACAAGCTTGGCTGCATACCAAATGAAAGCGCCGTTTTCTATTTTTGCAAATATGTCTTATAATTTCAGGACAGAGGGTAATATGCCTTATAGTATACAATAATTTGCTTGACAATAGTAACTACAAATTTATTATAATTATGACTACAATTTTTATTTGAAATGGTTACAATAATATATGATCAGCGTCGGGATTAAGGAATTAAAGGCAAAGCTGAGCAGCTACATAGACAGGGTAGGCCGGGGAGAACGCGTGGTCATCACTGAACACGGCAGAGAAGTGGCGGTGATTACCCCGATTTCGAAGGAAAGGAAGGCGATCAACGCCCTCATCGATTCCGGGAAAGCCCACTGGTCCGGGGGGAAACCACACGGGGTGGAAGGCATAACGATAAAAGGCAAGCTCCTTTCAGACACTATTCTGGAAGAACGCGTATGATCTTATATCTTGGCGCCAGCAGTCTCGTGAAGCTCTATATCCAGGAGCCGTTTACCGATCTTGTGCGGATGTGGATACGTGAAGCCGAGATCGTCGCAACATGCCGTGTCACCTATACAGAGGTGATCTCTGCGCTCGAAATCCGCCTGAAACAGAACGATCTTGCCAGGAAGGACTACGAGCTTATCATAAAACGGTTTTCGAAAGACTGGAGTGATTATGTGACAGTTGATTTCGATGACCGCGAAGCAGCGCTTTTCCTTAAAAAACACAACCTGAAACGGTTTGACGCTATTCATCTCTCTGCGGCAAAGCTTATACAGAAGAGACGGAACGGTTTTTTCCTTGCGTTCTCATCGGTTGACGAGAAGCTCTGCAGGGCTGCAGAGTCCGAAGGACTGAACGTGCTCCGTTTTCAATAAAAAACAGGGATTAGATTTTCGACAAGGAGGCATGTATGTCCGACTTTTATCAGACAGGCAACGTTGCAACCTTTCACCGGATCGGGAAGATGAATCCCGACAAAATCGAGGCGGAACTCGAATGGTTTACGAAGGACAGACCGCTTGCCCTCGTTTTGCCATCCCTCTTCAGCGAGCTTTCAGGCGACGCATTGAAGGGTATCGTCAGGGAACTGAAACAGGTCAGGTATATCGGTGAAATAGTTGTCACCCTCGGCCCGGCAAACGAGGAGGAATTCAAGTATGCAAAAGATTTTTTCAGCGCGCTTCCCCAAAAAACAAGGATTTTATGGAATAACGGACCACGGCTCGAAGAACTATACAAGGCAATCGAAGCGTCAGAACTCCCCGTAGGTCTGGCAGGAAAGGGCAAATCGGCATGGATGGCATATGGGTATATCCTCGCGGAACAGCACTTCCATGCGATCGCGCTCCACGATTGCGATATTGTAACGTACAGCAGGGACCTGCTCGCGCGGTTATGTTATCCGGTAATCAGTCCGAGTCTCGATTACGACTTCTGCAAAGGGTTTTACAGCAGGGTCACCGACAGACTTCACGGAAGGGTGACAAGGCTTCTCGTTACCCCGCTGATACGTTCGCTCCAGAAAATCCTCGGGTATCTGCCGATACTGGTCTTCTTCGACAGTTTCCGCTATCCCCTCGCAGGCGAGTTCTCGATGGATACGGATCTCGCGCGGGTGAACAGAATCCCCGGAGACTGGGGTCTGGAAGTCGGGGTCCTTGCGGAAGTGTACCGCAATACTTCCACAAGAAGAGTGTGCCAGGTTGATATCGCGGAGAACTACGAACACAAGCACCAGGAGCTGTCCGCTGAGGACGCATCAAAGGGACTCCATAAAATGTGCGTGGACATAAGCAAATCGATTTTCAGGACTCTTGCCTCTGAAGGCATCGTCTTCTCCGACGGATTTTTTAAAACACTCGTTGCAACCTATGTCAGGACCGCCCAGGACATGCTGAAGAGATACCAGGACGACGCCGCGATCAACAGCCTCTATTTTGACCGGCATGAGGAAAGTCTCTCGGTAGAAACCTTTACGAACGGCATCAGGAAGGCTGCAGAGGTAATTACCGAAGACCCGCTCGGCGTCCCGCTGATTGCAAGCTGGGACCGCGTGACCTCTGCCATCCCTGACATTCTCGATGCGATTAAAAAGGCAGTGGACGAAGATCATGGATAACGCGGACCTCTCATTCAAGGGGAGAATGCCCCACAGCAGAGGATATGTCCTGAGAACAAACGAGGCATCCCATCAACAAGGAGAAAAATATATGCTAAAAAATGTGTATCCTTCTTTCCTGTTGAGTATCGCTCTCTGTTTTCTCGTTCTGACGCTCACCGGCTGTTCGAAGCCGCCTGCGCAGGAGATTGAGGATGCGAAGAAAGCGATTGCGGAAGCAAAGAAGCAGGAAGCAGACCTGTATGTCCAGCCTGTCTTCACGGAATCGGAGAACGCTTTGCAACGGGCGCTTGATCTCGTTGCAGAAAAAAAGCACAATGAGGCGAAAGGTGCTGCAGTAGAAGCGGCAGTCCTTGCAAGGCAGGCTGCGTCACAGGTTGAGCAGAACAAGATGAAGATGAGAGAGGCAAATGATCAGGCGGCGATCGAAGCCCAAAAATTAATGGAAGAGATAAAAGTCCTTGCCGCTGAGGCCATAAGAAAGAAATTGGCAAAAAGCGAGGGGGAGATACAGACTTCGATAGGAAAGGCTGAACTCGACATGGTAACAGTGAAAGGACACATGCAGTCGGACAGCGTGCGGCAGGCACATGATGAGATTGCGTCGCTTCTGGAACATTTAAACGCCCGCAAACAGACTCTTGCTTCGGTACTGGAGCAGAAACAACCGGCAAAAAAATAAGAGCGCAGGGAGGGGACGATGAATTTCTGGGAAAAGATAAAAAAAGACATGGAGAAAGAGTTCAAGGCAGGCATCGCTTTCCTCAGAGAAGGTGCGGCAGCAGTAAAAAAGAAGACAAAAAAAGCGACCAGGGAGGGGAAAACACAATACCGCATATTCGAGCTGAAAACAAACGTGCAGGAACAGATGGCTGCCCTGGGAGGCAGGGTGTATGATCTCAGTCCAAAGGTTGAAAATCCGTTCAAAGACAAACGGGTTACCGCAATGATTTCCCGGATGAGAAAACTCGAAGCACAGATTGCGAAACTTGAAGCCGGGTCCGGTGCCCTTCCGAAGAAAAAAACAGGCAAACAGGTAAAAAAATCCGTAAGGAAAACCGCATCAGAATGAACCCAGCGGGAATGGCAGAGAGATACCAGGTACGGGCTGCGAATCCATTCCAGCCGGGTGAAGGAGGAATGCAATGAAGAATGTTTTGGTTAGTATTGTTCTTGTTATTCTTGTTGTTCTCGGAGCGGGGTATTTTGGATTGCCGTTCCTGATAGAAAAAGAAACTTCCGCGCTCAAAGCAGAGGTCCAGGACCTGAGACAAAGGCTTCAGGCAATGGAGGAGTTGAACAAAGCTGCGCCTCTCACGCTGGATGCCGATGCGCAAAAGATCATTACCACCGTCAATGCACTCTCCCGGCAGATGAATTCTTTGGAACAGTCCGGCAAGAAAGAAATTGCTGCGACGACTGAGGCAGTAAAGGCACAGAAAACAACAACAGAAGAAACCCTGAAAAAACAGACTGAAACCGTCGCAAAAACCCTTGAGGAGATGCGGCTTAAGGTCCAGGAGGTCAGGTTTCATGCGACCATTGCAAATATCAGAGAGCATGTGCTGAAGGCAAGGATGGAAATCGTGGCCAGGAACATCGGCAACGCAAAAACCGAACTGGACGTCATTGACGAGTTGATTTCCTCAGCAATGGCAGCTGCATCTGATGAAAACAAAAAGGTCCTGGGTGAACTTCAGACATCTCTGAAAAAAGCAAAATCAGAGATAGAGTCCGACCTGCAGTCAGCAACAAACAGGATCAACATTCTGTGGAATGAGATGGGCAAACTTCTGAGGAAGGCCTGATGAATGTCTCCTTCGGTCCCCTCATAACAGGGGGCCTTATTTTTATAGTGTTTGTCGGATGTGTGTTCCTGCTTTTCTTCCACGCGCATCGGGGACATCAATCGAAAGAGGTGAATACATGAGAAAGACTTTTCTGATAGTTCTTGCTGCAGTTCTTACCTTGATTGTGATACGGAGCAGTTTTACCATTTCCGACGATCAGACCGTGGCGGAACCCGTCCGGCAGCAGAACTTTCAGGAAATATGCGGCACCGTCGAAAAAGGCGAAACTCTCTACGACATTTTCCAGAAATACAAACTGGATATCAATGAGTTGTTTAAATTGAGGGAGGCTTCTGCAGACGTCCACCGTCTGAGGGAACTCTATCCCGGACAGCCCTATAAGATCACGATTGACGACAATTCCAGTGTAAACAGTTTCACCTACTGGATCAACGACGATCAGATATTATTGATAAACCGGACCGGGTCAGGGTTTTCCGCAGAGAAAAAACCCATAGAATACGAAAAGAGGATTTTGTCATTCGGAGGAGTAATACGCGCGAATCTTATTGAAGCGATGGACGAGGGCAGACAGAATCTCATGCTCGCACTCAACCTTTCCGACATATTCGCCTGGGACATCGATTTCACCTCGGACCTCCGTGAAGGCGATTCTTTCAAACTGATTGTGGAGGGTCTCTATCTGGACGGAGAATTCCGGAAATACGGAGACATACTCTCTGCGGAATTTGCGAATAACGGCGAGTCGTATCACGCGTACCGGTTCGAACAAAACGGAGAGGCGGATTATTATGACGATGAAGGGAAATCCCTGAAAAGGTCTTTTTTAAAAGCGCCGCTCAGTTTCCGGCGCATCAGTTCCCATTTCTCTCATAAACGGTTCCACCCGATTTTGCGGATCAGCAGACCCCACCATGGTTTGGACTATGCGGCTCCCCGCGGCACTCCTGTGTCTGCGGTAGGTGACGGCACGGTGACTCTTTGCAGGCAACCGCGGACAATACGGCAAACTCGTAACCATCCGCCACCCGAACGGATGGAAAACATATTATGGTCATCTCTCCAAAATCGGAAAGAACATCAGGAAAGGGAAGAAGATTCAGCAGGGGAAGACCATCGGCTATGTCGGTTCGACAGGAATGGCAACAGGTCCTCATCTCCACTATGAGATCAGGATACATGACAAGCCCACGAATCCCCTGAAAGTCAAAATCCCCAAAGGGAAGCCTGTACCCCAGCAGTATATTGCCGATTTTATCAGGGTGCGGGATTCGATGTCCGGCAAACTTGCCCTGATACAGGTGCCGGCACAGAATTCTGCCACGGATGAGAAAAAAGGAGGCCGGTGGAAGAGCTCTTAAAAATTGTAAAAATCACCGGATCGCCTGCAGTGAACGCGCTCCTGATGTTCCTGTTCGTTGCGGTCCTTGCGGTCGTTGCCGATTTTTTTATCACTAAAGTCGTGTGGAGGCTGGTAAAATTCACAAAATTTAAATTCGACGACAAGGTGATAAAGATTATCCACAGGCCGTTATCCCTCACCATTCTCCTGCTCGGTTCCCAGTATATCATCCATTCACTCCCTGTTTCCGGGAGGACGCTTTTCTTTTCACAGGGAATTCTCAATTCAGTGCTCACTGTCGTATGGGGGGTCTGTCTCATAAAAATAAGCAATCTGATTATTGAAAATGTAATCTATAAAATGGCGGACCTCACCGGTCTCGGGAAGGAAGTAATTCCCCTGATCGAAAATGTATGGAAAATCGTCGTCCTCGGCGGGATGCTGATGATAATACTCTCCCTATGGAACGTGAGCATTACGCCTCTCCTGGCCTCTGCCGGCATTGTCGGCGCGGCCGTCGCATTTGCCGCAAAGGACACAATCGCAAACTTCTTCGGAGGGATAAGCGTATTTCTCGACAGGCCTTATAAAATCGGCGACTACATCGTGCTCGACACGGGCCGGAGGGGAGAGGTCGTTGAAATAGGCATCCGGAGCACGAGGATCAAAACGAGGGACGATGTCCTTATCAGTGTGCCGAATTCTCTCATTGCAAACACGACAATAATCAATGAGAGCGCACCGGTCCCCAATTTCCGCGTAAGAATACCGGTCGGGGTCGCATATGGCTCTCGTATAGACGAGGTAGAGCAGGAACTGCTTGCGGTCGCCAACGGGAATGAAAATGTCCTGGAAGAGCCGGCACCGAGAGTCCGCTTCAGGGAATTCGGCGACTCTTCGCTGAATTTTGAACTCCTGTGCTGGGTAAAAGAACCCGCACTGAGGGGACGCACCGTGCATGAACTGAACAAGTCCATTTATACCACATTTGAAGAAAAGGGCATCCAGATTCCGTTCCCTCAGCGAGATGTCCATATTCATGGAAAGGAAGTAACGAATGGCATTCGAATTTAAAGATTGGCTGGTTCCGGTTTTCGTCTTTCTTGGAACAACTGCGGGGCTTCTTCTTGTCCGCAGCCTGTCCTTTGCCTTCCTTCACCGGTGGGCCAAAAATACAGAAACCCGGATGGACGATATTATCATCAAGGCATTCAGGACCCCTTCTGTATACTGGTGTCTTGCCATCGGTCTTCAGGCGGGCGTCGTCCTTTCAGACATCCCTGAAAAATATATTTTCTATCTCACCAGGGCAATCCATGTCATCGTTATCCTCTCTGTCACGTTCGCGGCAGCGAACCTGACGGGGAAGATATTCAAAAATTACATCCAGAAATCAAACCTCCCCATTCCCACTACCGGACTTGCATACGGCCTTCTCAAAGGGACCATCCTTGTGATCGGCTTCCTCATCATGCTGTCGGTGCTGGGAGTCTCGATTACCCCCCTCCTCACCGCACTGGGAGTCGGCGGACTTGCAGTTGCGCTCGCACTCCAGGATACCCTTGCCAATCTGTTCGCGGGGATTCATATCCTGATGGAGAAGTCCATCCGGGTTGGTGATTTTGTAAAACTCGAGACAGGACAGGAAGGGTATGTGGATGATATTACCTGGAGAACAACACGGGTGCGAATGCTCCCGAACAACATTGTCGTAATACCGAACAGCAAGCTGTCCCAGAGCGTGGTGACGAATTACTATCTCCCTGAAAAAAGGATGTCTCTCCTGATCCCTGTCGGCGTGAGTTATTCCTCTGATCCCGAAAAGGTCGAGAAAATACTCGTCGGGGAAGCGAAAAAAGCAGTCGGGGAGATACCCGGCCTGCTTGGAGACCCGGAACCATTCGTAAGATTTATACCAGGATACGGCGACAGCTCGCTCGATTTCACGCTTATCTGCCAGGTTCGGGAATTTGTCGACCAGTATCTTGCACAGTCTGAGCTGAGAAAAAGGATATTCAAGCGTTTCAGGGAGGAAGGGATCGAGATCCCGTTCCCGCACAGGACAGTATATCTGAGGGAGGAGAAAGAATGGCAGAAGTAGTCGAGCCCTTTGAGTTCAGACAGTGCATCAGCGTCCTTAAATCCACAGGGAAGAAGGCAAAGAGCCTCCCTGAACTGAGAGAGCTGCTCGCGGCCGTAAGCGATGAATGCATATTTCACCATACCTATCAGTATTTTCTGAAGGGCCATATCCTTGAGTACACAAGCGACTTTGCGCGGTGGGCCGGTGAGAGCCTTGAGGAGAGAGCGCTGTCGGAACATCTTTCGAATATCGACCCCTATGATTTTCTCAAGGTAGGTGACCTGCGCAGCAGCCTGATACAGGTAATCGACAATTATCTGGAACGGTTTCCCGAACCGCGCGAAGCGATACCGGGGGAAGAATTCTTTTTCACCGAGACCATCACAGTCATATTCCCGGCAGGGATTCTCGCGAAGAACCTCGCCGAATTCCTCACCGCGATTAAATATGTCGATTCAGGCTCACTCTACTATCATTTTTATGAGGCAAGGATCCGTCTCGGCGGAGGGATTGACGACTTCTCCCGGTGGATCGAAGATTCCTTCGGCAAAAAAGAACTCGCGGAAAGGATAAGGGATATCGACCCTTTCATGCATCCGATAGAAGAGATCCGGGAACACATCAAAGAGGCGGTGGAACAGGAAGTAAGACACGATATGGAGGTTGTAGACCGATGTTTCATGAGTATTTAGGGATTGTGCCGAAAGGCGACCTCATTCTGTTGCAGATGCTCGGGGAAAAACTGAATAAGCGGTCTTTCCTCCACGTGAACTCTACCCGCGAGGGTGGAGGCGTCGCCGAGATCCTCCAGAGGATGGTCCCCATCCTCGCAGAACTCGGGATCGACGCGCGATGGGAGATTCATCGAAGGGGACGCGCGATTCTTTGACATTACGAAAAAAATGCATAACGCTCTTCAGGGGTTCCCGGAAACCATAACCCCGGAGATGTGGGACTACCATTACGAGATCAACAAAACCAATGCAGAGAAACTCAACCTTGAAGCCGACGCGGTATTGATCCACGATCCTCAGCCCGCTCCGCTCGTGGAATTCAGGAAGAACGGGGTATGGATATGGAGGTGCCATATCGACATATCGAGCCCCCAGCAGACGGTGAGTGAAACTCTCTGCACCTACTGTAAAAAGTACAATGCTGCGGTGTTTTCTGTCCCGAGGTTTGCACAGGCAATGGGAATCGATGAATTCATCGTTCACCCTTCCATCGATCCTCTCAGTTTCAAGAACCGTGAACTCAAGGCAGAAGAGGTGCAGGAGACCCTGAATAAATTCCAGATCCCGCCGGACAGGCCGATGATTCTCCAGGTATCGAGGTTTGACAGGTTCAAGGACCCGATAGGCGTCATCAAGGCTTACCGCACAGTGAAAAAATACAACGACTGCATCCTTGTCCTTGCCGGAAGCCCTGCCACGGATGATCCCGAAGGCGAGACCATATTGAATGAAGTGAGAGAATATGCGGGCAAGGACCCCGACATCTTCATCCTTCTTCTGCCGCCTTTCAGCGATAAAGACATCAACGCGTTGCAGAGGTCGGCCACGGTAGTGCTGCAGAAATCGTTAAAAGAGGGGTTCGGCCTGACGGTATCCGAAGCGATGTGGAAAGGGAAACCGGTCATCGGCGGCGCTGTCGGAGGCATCCCTCTTCAGATAATCCATGGCATGACCGGATTCCTAGTGCATTCCGTTGAAGGCGCAGCCTTCAGAATCCGCCAGTTTCTCAATGATCCCGATATGTCGGAGAGAATGGGAAAGACTGCGAAGGAATATGTGAGGAAGAACTTTCTCATCACAAGACAGATCAGGGACTATCTCCTCATCTGGTATGCACTGGAAAACAGGGGGGAAAGCGTCTTCGAATTGTAGCGCAGCATGAATAATGAAATTTGACTGGAAGACACGACTACAGGAAAAATCAAACCAGGGTATCAGTTACTTACGGCGCTCTGAAACATCCTTTCTCCTGTTCTTTTCCGTCACGGTCGGAATATGTACGGGTTTCGGCGCGATCCTCTTCCGATGGCTCCTCGATGCTTTCCGGATACTCTTTTTCGAGAGGGGGGGAGAGCTTCTCCATTTCATGGGTCCCTACTATGTGATCATCATCCCCGCAGCAGGCGGGCTGATCGTCGGTCCGCTCGTGTATTTTTTCGCAAGGGAAGCCAAAGGACATGGGGTGCCGGAAGTAATGCTCGCAGTGGCTTCAGCAGGCGGGAGGATCAGACCGCGGGTGGCCCTGGTAAAAATATTGGCTTCATCCGTCTGTATCGGGTCGGGAGGCTCAGTAGGGAGAGAAGGACCCATTGTACAGATAGGGTCTACACTGGGCTCAAGCCTGGGTCAGCTCTTCAGGCTTTCCGAGGAAAAGATAAAAATCCTGGTGGCCTGCGGGGCAGCCGGTGGGATTGCGGCTACTTTCAACGCCCCCCTTGCCGGGATATTTTTTTGCTCTTGAAGTTATCCTTGGCGAATACGGCCTCAAATTTTTTTCGTCGGTCGTCCTGTCTTCGGTAACCGCCACTGTCATCTCCAGAACGTTTCTGGGTGATTACCCGGCCTTCATGGTCCCCCAGTATACGCTCCTGAGCGCCTGGGAAATACCGCTCTATTTCGTCTTCGGGTTTATCGCCGCGTTTGTAGCGCTTTTCTATATAAAAGCCATTTATAAAAGTGAAGATATCTTTGATGCCTGGAATATCCCTGAATATATAAAGCCTGCAATCGGAGGCATCGGCATAGGCCTGATAGGCCTCTATTTCCCGCAGATATTCGGTGTCGGGTACGGGACTATCGAACAGGCATTATACGGAAAGATCACGCTGCTCCTGGTCACCGCCCTTGTCTTCATCAAGATTCTCGCAACCTCGGTAACGCTTGGATCAGGCGGATCAGGCGGTGTCTTCGCGCCGGCATTATTCATCGGGGCCATGCTGGGAGAGTCTTACGCAAAACTCACCCAGCTCATCGTGCCCTCCATAGCCATTCCCAGCGGAGCAGGCGCGCTCGTCGGAATGGGCGCCGTATTTTCCGGCGCTTCTCATGCCCCCATTTCTGCCATCCTGATCATGTTCGAGATGACGGGCAACTATCTCATCATCCTGCCGCTCATGATCACCTGTATTACCTCAACAGTAGTCGTCAGGAGATTTTCGAAAGAATCGGTCTACACCCTGAAACTGGCAAGGAGAGGCATCAATCTGGAAGAATTGAGAAGGGCTGACTTTATGAGTTCCATAACAGTATCTGAAGCCATGGTCAGGGACGTAGTCACCTTTGACGAAGCCATCCCCGTAAAAGATGCGGAAACCAATATCAGATCGGACCCGTCCTTCCGCCACCGGGGGTTTCCTGTTCTCAGCCGGGAAGGCTATCTCGTCGGGATGGTTACCCGCAAGGATATCGCTGAAGCGCTCATCGGAGGGAATCAGTATTCACCCATACTTGAGGTTATGACCAAGGACATCGCCGTATGCTTTCCTGACGATACGCTGAAAACCGCGCTCCAGAAATTGGGGGAAAAGGATGTGGGACGCATCCCTGTCGTCGAACGGGAGAACCAGCTCAGGTTAATAGGACTGATCACCCGTGAAAACATTATTGCAACATATCATAAAGGGCTCAAAAAAGAACAGGGAGATACCGGCCGGGCAACAGAATAATTACGCAGAGGAGTGAACCAGTATGTGTACGATATGCGGACATTTTACAACCAGCGGAAAGAGACCATCCAATGACATCTTTGACATGATGAAAAAGATGGAGCACAGGGGGCCTGATACGCATGGAATTTATCTGGACGGAACAATCACCCGTGGAGAACATATAGACGATTTTCAGAATACCCTGCGGAATGAGAGCCATATTGCGCTTGGGCATTCGAGGCTGAGGATCGTGGGAAGAGAGAAAGTGACCCAGCCGTTTACGTCCTGCGATAACAAACTCGTCCTGATCCATAACGGTGAAATTTATAACTATCAAAAGCTGAGGACCCTGCTTTTGTATAACCATCAGATAAGCACAACGAGCGACAGCGAGGTCATCGTCCACCTTCTGGAGGAGACCTACCAGGGAGACCTCCTCGATGCAGTGAAAAAAGTGATTGTGCTGCTCGACGGCATGTATGCGCTTGCAGTGACAGACGGAAAATCCGTGGTAATCGCCAGAGACCCGATAGGGAAAAAACCCCTCTATTACCTGAAGAATGAGGAAGTTGTCTATTTCGCATCCGAAAAAAAAGCGTTATGGAACGGACAGGATGTCCCGAAGAGGCTGAATCCGGGAGAGATTCTCCATATGACCGGGCATGGTCCTTCAGTCCATGAAGGATATACCATCGAAAAACCCCAGATCGACATCGTCGATTTCCGGGAGGCAGTCGACCTCTACAAGGACGTGATCGTAAAGTCTGTAAAGAAGAGGCTCACGGGACTTACCGAGTCACGGATCGGGGTGATTTTTTCAGGGGGGATCGATTCCGTCCTGATCGCAAGTCTGCTCCTGAGGGAAGGCAAGAATATAATCTGTTACTGCACAGGCACGAAAGATTCAGGGGATATTCTTGCCGCACGGTCTGTCGCAAAGGAACTGGGACTGGAACTCAAGACCATGATTATCACAGAACCTTTTATCGAGAGCATCCTTCCGGAAGTGATTCAGAATGTCGAGGAAAGCGGATTATTGCAGGTTGAAGTCGCCATTCCAATGTATATGGCCGCGAAAATGGCGTCTGAAGACACTATCAGGGTAATGTTTACCGGACAGGCGGCGGATGAACTCTTTGCCGGCTACCCATGGTACAACGATGTGCTCACGGAATTCGGATATCTCAGGCTCCATGAGAAACTCTGGGAGGATTTGAATTATCTCTATATCGATACTCTGGAACGCGAGGACAAACTCACCATGGCTCATTCGATAGAACTGAGAGCGCCGTATCTCGACCGGGATGTAATCCATACTGCGATGAGAATTTCGCCGCGCCTGAAAATTGAAGGGACAGAGGATAACCTCCGGAAGAGAGTGCACCGTCAGGCGGCGGTTGAATTAGGGGTCCCCCCGTACCTCGCGTTTCGGTCAAAGGACCCTGCCCAATCAGGATCCGGGATCCATGGGATCATAGAGAACATTGCGCAGAAATACCGCGGACAGTTCGATGCCGGGCTTGCTTCCATGAATATTCTGAGAGACAAGGGAAGCCTGTACCGGTACGGAGAAGGGAGTTACGGGAGCAATACAACACGCTCGTATCTCCAGATGATCGAAGAGGAGATAAAAAGCAAATACATACCTGAATTCCTGAAGACAAACGGAGGAGGAAGCAGGGAATGACTGCGCAGATTACCCTTGCACAGATCAATTTCTTGAAAGGGGACCCCCTCCGCCACATCGAACGGATCAGGGACACCATCACCCGTTACAAATCCTCCGACCTTATCGTGTTTCCCGAACTCATCCTCCACGGTCATCCCTCCCTCGAAGCTCCCGAGGGCATGCTCTACAGAAGGATGAAAAAATTCTATGCGGCCATCCATGATGAATCAGCAGATCTTTACCGATATGTAAAAGAGGCAGGCGCCCGGGTAATTCTCGGGGAGCTGAAAGGAAAGCCGGGCAGTTTCTCCAATGTTGCGACCTACATTGACAGAGACTCCATCCAGCATTATGTAAAAACCCATGTACACTGGACTGAACATTTCACTCCGGGCAGAGAATTGAAACCTTTTCAAACGCCTCTCGGACCCGTCGGCATCACGATCTGCTTTGACGCTGCGTTTGCTGAAACATGGAGAGTGCTTGCACTCAAGGGAGCAAAGATTATCGTAAATATCTCAGCAGTGCCCAGGACGTTTTCTGCAGAGTACATGTGGAGGAGATGTGCCGGCGCTGCCATCTGTAATCAGGTGTTTGTCGTCTATGCAAACAGGCCGGGCGGATATTTCGGCGGCTGCAGCGCGATCTTCGGTCCGAAGGGCGACGTAATTGCAAGCGTAAAGGAGGACGAAACCGTTCTCCAGGCCCGCATAGATCTTGATGAAGTGGACAGGTGGAGAGAAGAGGAACAAATATATCAGAACAGGCGCCCTCTCCTTGTACCGGGATATCAGCAGGACACATCCCGCAGGGGTTGATCACCCGAAGGCCCCAATAACTCACCCCGTGACGGATATCGCAGGAGACCGTCTGAAACCAACTATTCTGCATGAGAACCGCGGAATAAAAAAGGAGGCATAGAGTGCAAAGAATGTTATTTTCCCTGAAAAGTCAGCGGTTCCCCTATGGAGCACTGGCACGCTCCCTTGTTCTCCTGGGTCTCATTCTGAGCCTGCTCTTCCCGGCCGGATGCACCAGGGAGAAGAAAAGCGATACAACGACCGTCCGTTTTGTGACCTGGAAGCCGAACCAGCCGGCGGTATGGGATGAAATAGTTGAACTCTTCGAAAAAGAACATCCTGATATCACCATCGAAAGAGAAGTCGGTCCTCATTCATCGACCGCGTTCCATGATCTTCTCACCCAGAAACTGAAGAACAAAAGCCCTGATGTCGATGTGTTCTTCATGGATGTGATATGGCCGCCCGAATTTGCTGCGGCAGGATGGGCCATGCCCCTGGACGAACTGTTCTCCGCGGGGGAGCAGGAGCAATTCCTGCACGGCCCGGTCATTGCAAATATCTATAAGGACAAAATCTACGGGGTCCCTCTTTTCATCGACAGCGGGATGCTCTTCTACCGGAAAGACCTGCTCGACCGCTACGGATTCAGTCCTCCGAAAACCTGGGACGAGATGGTGAAACAAGCCGGAACAATCGTTGCCGGAGAATCGAAAAAGGGAACGGACATATACGGTTTTTCAGGACAGTTCAAACAGTACGAAGGACTGGTATGCAACATGCTCGAATATATCCTGAGCAATAACGGCCATATCCTGAATCCGGATACGGGCAACCCTGAAATCGCCGGAACCCCGGCCGTCCGGGCAATGCAATTCGTACGGGACAACATTGTGGGAGGAATCGCGACCGGAGGGGTGCTCACCTATGAGGAACCTGAATCGATAGCCCCGTTCATTGAGGGGAAGGTTGTGTTCCACAGAAACTGGCCGTATGCCTGGGAAGTCTCCAATAATCCTGAAAGGTCAAAGATTGCAGGGAAAGTGGCCATCACACGATTGCCGCATTTCTCCGGGGGGAAAAGCTATGCGACACTCGGAGGCTGGCAGCTTGGAATCAGCAATTATTCCCGGAACAAGGATGCGGCCTGGAAATTCGTTCAGTTCTTGACCAGTGAGAGGATACAGAAACTCCTTGCATTAAACGCGGGCCTCGCTCCCACAAGAAAAGCCCTGTATGATGACGCGGAAATTCTCAGCCGGTATCCCCAGTTTTCCGAAATGAAGGACGTATTCCTCACCGCATATCCGCGGCCGCGAAGCCCTCTGTACCCTGCGATATCAAATACCCTGCAGCGCTTTTTCAGTAAGATCATAACCGATCCGCATTCTGATATCGCGCGGGAAGCAAAGGCCGCTTCGCGGGAGATTGATAAAATTCTGGCGTTAACCCGATAGGGGTCTGCCCTGGATTACGGAAAAAGAAATAGAATGTTTTCTTCGTTGCGGGCCAGAGAGAACATGTTCGCGCTCTCACTGATAGCGCCCTGTTTTCTCTTCATTCTCACGTTCGCATTCTACCCCATCGCATATTCTTTCTTCCTGAGCCTGCATAGAATAATAATAAGCCTTCCCGGACTGGAACAGCCGTTCATCTGGTTCGGGAACTACAGGGAATTATTCCATGATAAAATCGCGCTGCAATCCCTCGTCAACACCTTCCTCTTTGTCTTCACCACAACGTTCTTCGAACTTCTCTTCGGTCTTGCCATTGCGCTCGCAATCAATAAACATTTCAGGGGAAGAGGGCTCGTGAGGGCCGCAGTCCTGATCCCATGGGCGATCCCCACCGTCGTCGCGTCGCAGATGTGGCGGTTCATTTTCAACGACACCTACGGCCTGCTGAATTACGCATTCTTCGGTTCCGACACTGCGCGCTATCAGGCCTGGCTTGCCGACCCCCTGTTTGCCTTCCTCGCGATAGTCGCAGCAGATGTCTGGAAGACCTCTTCGTTTGCGGCCCTGATTATTCTTGCCGGGTTGCAGACGATACCCGACGAACTCTACGATGCGGCAAAGATTGACGGGGCCACCGCATGGCAGAGGTTCATCAAGATAACGCTGCCGCTTGTAAAGCCTGCCCTGCTTATCGCCCTCCTGTTCAGGACCATGGATGCCTTCAGGGTTTTCGATCTTGTGTTCGTAATGACCCAGGGCGGACCCGCAGATTCAACGAACGTCCTCCAGTTTTACGGGTACAAAAAGATCTTCGCCGAAGGGCTCATGGGATACGGCTCGACGATCTCGGTCCTGGTGTTCTTCGTTACACTCCTCATCTCCCTTTTCTACCTGAAAATGATCGGGACACGGCTTTTCGGAGAGCGGTCATGAGCAAAAGGTTAGAACGCGCAGGCTTCTGTTTCTTAACGCTGGTCATCGTATTTTTCAGCCTTCTGCCCTTTCTCTGGTTTCTCGATACCTCCCTGAAAACACAGAAGGAGGTCACCGCGACACCGCCTGAACTCTTTCCTGCCGGCTCGCTTTATTTCTATCAGTCAGCCATAGAGCACTACAACCTGCTCCATTATGTGAAAAACAGTGTAATAGTAGCGGGCGCCACCACACTCATCACCCTGATCATTGCGGTATTCGCAGGATATGCCCTGGCGCGGCTGAGGATAAAATACAAAGGGGTTATCATGGGAAGCCTCCTGCTCGTCTCTATGTTTCCCCAGATATCCATCGCAGGTCCTGTCTGGAAAATTCTCCAGTCTTTCGGATGGCTGAATACCTACCAGGGTCTCATACTCCCCTATGTCACGCTCACCCTGCCGCTCGGGGTATGGATACTGACAAGCTTCTTCAAAGAGCTGCCCGAGGAGCTGGAAAAGGCGGCACGGGTAGACGGGTGCAGTCATTTTCAGGCCCTCTTTAAAATTATTGTCCCCCTCGCCGCACCCGGGGTTTTCACCGCGGCCATACTGATCTTCATCTATGCCTGGAATGAGTTCTTCTTTGCGCTCCTCATCATGACTCAGCAGAAATACCAGACCCTCCCTGTTGGGATCGCACTATTCCAGGGGCAATACACCATGCCGTGGGGCGAGATTGCCGCAGCATCGACAGTGGCGACAGTTCCTCTCGTCCTCCTCGTATTTCTTTTTCAGAAAAGAATCATCCGGGGCTTGTCAGCCGGGGCGGTGAAAGGATAACTATGGCAGAAATACGGTTCGAAAAGGTTGCAAAGCGTTTCAGGCAGGTCTCTGTGATAAAAGAGCTGAATCTGACGATACAGGACGGCGAATTTTTCACGTTTGTCGGTCCCAGCGGGTGCGGGAAATCTACGCTTTTGAACATGATCGCCGGTCTGGAGCATGTTTCAGAAGGAAAAATACTATTTGATAATAAGGTCGTAAACGACCTTTCACCAAAGGACAGGGATATCGCCATGGTCTTCCAGAGTTATGCGCTCTATCCGCATATGACCGTCTTCGAAAACATCGCCTTCCCGCTCCGCATGAAAAAAGTCCCCAAAAACAGAATTAGTGAAGAAGTAACGCGAATCTCCGGACTCCTCGGGCTCGCTGATCTCCTTCAGAGGAAACCGAAGGAACTCTCAGGCGGACAGAGACAGAGGGTCGCCCTCGGAAGGGCGTTAATCAGGAAACCTGAAGTCTTTCTCATGGATGAACCGCTCTCGAACCTCGATGCGCGACTGAGGATCGGGATGAGGGCGGAACTGAAGAAGCTCCATCAGGAACTGCATATCACCACGGTATATGTGACGCACGACCAGTCAGAGGCGCTCAGTCTCTCGAACAGGATAGCAGTAATTCACCAGGGAGAGATACAGCAGTGCGGTGCACCGCGAGAGGTATACGGAAAGCCTGCCAATGTCTTTGTCGGTGGTTTTATCGGAAGCCCGCCGATGAACTTCGTGCACGGTATCATAAGGAAGAAAACCCCTCTGGAGATAGAGTGCAACGGAAGGATATTTTCGCCCCCTGTTGAGCGGCATCCTGAATCAGACAAAGTGATCCTCGGCATCAGGCCCGAAGATATCCCCGTATCATCCGGTCAGACCGGTACGGGCATCGAAGGAACCGTGATGATTACAGAACCTGCAGGCTCTTTCAACTGGGTCGATATTGACTGGAACGGGAAGACCATCAGGGGATACGCACCGGCAGATTCAGAGATGCAGGCCGGAACAAAGGCATGGTTGGAGTGGCCTTCCGACCGCATTCTCGTCTTCGATGCTGACTCCGAAAAACGCCTGTAGTATACTAACCTTACCATGCTCCTGAAAAAGAAGAAAAATACCGGAGACCCTCCTTCTCAGGGCAGGAACCCCGGGAAAAAGGAACGGGCAGGCTATCAGTTCGGCACACTCACAGGCGTTTTCACCCCGAATATTCTCACGATCCTCGGTGTCGTCATGTATCTCCGCTTCGGCTGGGTGCTCGGGAACGTCGGCCTCATTCCCACCCTGATTATCGTCACCATCTCGACCGCGATCACGTTTCTTACCGCGCTGTCCGTCTCGGCCCTTGCGACCAATATGAAGGTCCAGGGTGGAGGGGCATATTTTATGATCTCCCGCTCGCTCGGGATAGAGACCGGCGCGGCGATCGGTCTCCCGTTATTCCTGGCGCAGGCGCTGGGGATATCATTCTATGTGGTCGGTTTTTCGGAATCTGTCGTGCAGATAGCCCCCCTGCTCGATATGAGAACGGTCGGGACGTTCACCCTGTTCGCGTTATTCCTCATTGCATTCAGGTCTGCTGACTTCGCGCTCAAAACACAATATATAATCATGCTGTTCATCGGCCTCTCGCTCATCTCATTTTTCATGGGCACCGGCGAGCGCCTCCTTCCGGTAACCCAGGAAACAGCTGTTCCGGACAAAGAACATTTCTGGGTGGTATTTGCGGTATTTTTCCCTGCGGTCACCGGGATACTCTCGGGGCTTTCCATGTCAGGCGATCTCAGGAATCCGGGAAAGGCCATCCCCTGGGGGACTCTCGGCGCGGTTGCATGCAGTTATGCGATTTATATGGCTATCCCCATTTTTTTTGTGAAGGTCGTTCAGGATACTCGTGTCCTGCTCATTGATTCCATGATCATGTACAAGATAGCGAGATGGGGCCAGTTCATACTCGCGGGGCTCTGGGGCGCTGCGCTTTCGAGCGCGCTCTCCTCCCTCCTCGCCGCTCCCCGGACACTCCAGGCCATCGCAAAAGACGGCATCGTCTTCCGGTTTATCGGAAAGGGCTTCGGGAAGAATCAGGACCCCTGGATCGCGATGCTGATAACCCTTATCCTTGCCCTTGGAGGGACAGTAGCCGGGGACCTCAACATGATCGCGCCTGTTCTCTCCATGTTCTTTTTAACCACATACGGTCTCCTGAATCTTTCCGCGGGTTTCGGCAGGCTTATCAACAGCCCTTCCTGGAGGCCGAAGTTCAGGGTGCACTGGGGTTTTTGTTTCATAGGGGCCTTCGGTTGTTTTGCGGTAATGTTCATGATCAATGCGGGAGCGACATTCATCGCCCTTTTTATCTCCGTCGCCGTATATGCGCTGATGAAAAGACGGCGACTCAGGGCGCGGTGGGGTGATATGAAATCCGGCATCCTCATGCTGCTGGTACAATTCAGCCTGCTCAAACTCTCGGCCAAAAAGCCGAACGTCGAGACCTGGAGGCCGAATATCCTCGTATTGAGCGGATCGCCAAAAGCGCGGTGGCATCTTATCGAACTGGCCGATGCGATCTCTCACGGGTACGGATTGCTCACCGTGGTGTCTGTGCTCCCTGAAAAACATATCACGAGCGAACGGGAGGAAAATCTCGAACACGCGATAAAAAGTTACCTTGAAGAGAGGAAAATCAGGGCCTTTGTGAAAGTGTATCCTGCCCACGACCTGATCGGCGGGATAACCTCACTGGTCAGGGGATATGGATTCGGCCCGATTGAGCCGAATACGATAATCCTCGGGGAGATCGAGGAAGGCCAGAACTTTTCAGCCTTTGCCGGACTTATCAAAATGATGCACGAAGACAGGCGCAATGTCATTATCGTAAAGGAAGGAGACGCGCAGAGAGAGCTTCAGAAAGAACGGAGCATAGACGTATGGTGGGAGCAGAAGGGAAAGAATGCCGGACTGATCCTGGCCCTCGCCCATCTCCTGAAAACAAGTCCTTCCTGGCTGAACGCAAAACTGGTACTCAAAACAGTCACAGATTCTCCGACAGAAATCCCGGACGTTGAACGCGGTCTTCGCCAGTTTATTGAACAGGGGAGGATTGATGCCGAAATCAAAACTGTTCCCATATGGGAATCAGGGGTCTTCGATACGATATCGATGAATTCACGGGATGCGGATTTCGTATTCATCGGCCTCCGCCCTCCCGATATTCAGGATACAGCGGAAACGTACGGCGTATACATCAGGGACATCATGCAGAAAACACAGAAAATCCCGCTCGCCGCATATGTGTTGTCCTCCGAGGACATGGAGTTCAGAAAATTATTTTCGTCTCTCGAAGCATCCTAGAGTGCAGACAACCATAGTCACTGCAAGAAACAAGACCTGTCCTTGAACCCTTTTTCCGCTGAATGCTTTGATAATCAATAAGTCAGCGGAGATTGAGCTTCCTGCAGAAAATAAACTAAAAGCTTGACAAGTTTACTTTTAATCAGTAAAGTATACTTATGATAGTTTAAGTTTACTTTCATTGTGAAGGAAAAGAAATGTATATAGAGACATTTAAAGCAGGCCGACTGGAAAAAGGGTTAAGTTACCGCTACTTTGTGCCTGAGCTGATTAACCGGCAATGGGAGTGGAAAGCCCCCCAGCTCAGTACGCTGCTCGAAAAAGCATCTATCAGTCTGGGTGAGCTTAACTCCTTTGCGCGACTTGTCCCAAATATCGATCTTTTTATTCAGCTGCATGTCACCAAAGAGGCTGTTATATCGAGCAGAATTGAAGGCACTCGGACCAACATCGATGAGGCCTTAATGCCTGAAGAGGAAATCAGCCCTGCACGACGGAATGACTGGCTTGAAGTGCGCAATTATTCCGAGGCCATGAAAAATGCCATAAAGGAATTGGAGCAACTCCCGCTTTCATCAAGACTTTTATGCAAAGCCCATGAAAGACTGCTCTCCGGGGTAAGAGGAGAGCATAAAATGCCCGGCGAATTCCGGCGCAGTCAAAACTGGATCGGAGGGGCAAGCCTGAACGACGCCATTTTTATCCCACCTGCGCATATCTATATAAATGAATTGATGGGCGATCTCGAAAATTTCCTGCATAATGAAAGCATCCATGTGCCGGCACTGATGCGTATCGGTATTGCCCATTACCAGTTTGAAACCATACATCCGTTTTTAGACGGCAATGGAAGAATAGGCCGTCTTCTGATTACCCTCTATCTGGTAAGCCAAAAAATATTACATCAGCCGTTGCTTTACCTCTCTGCCTTCTTTGAGAAAAACAGGAGTCTGTATTACGACAATCTGACACGTGTACACGAAAAAAATGATCTGATACACTGGCTGAAGTACTTTTTAACCGGAGCTAGACGAAACAGCCCGACAGGCATCCAAAACCCTCTCGGAAATTTTAAAACTGAAAGAGCAGCTCGAAAACAGATTGCATGAGAGAGCGGGCAGACGGACCCCTTCGTCGCTTGTTTTGCTCACGCACTTGTTTAAGGAGCCTATTATTAGCGTGAAGCAGGCGGAGAGGATATGCGACCTGAGTAAAAAAGCGGCTAACGATCTGGTTAGTCTATTTGTAAAGCAGGGCATCCTGAAGGAAATAAGCGGAAAGACCCGTTATCGTCTTTTCCTCTTTGCAACGTATCTGGAGTTATTTAAATGAACCGGACATTAATGTCGTTTATGCTCCACAACCCCTTGTGTACTTTTTTGAAAATAAATAAAATTTAAATTGCAATAAACATGTCTGCCCCTCGTCCAAGTCCTATGCTAAGAAAATAGACCTGACACTTTTGATTCTCCTCTCAGATTCTGGATATGGGTCCTTATCATCACAACGGAGTTTTTGTTTCCACGCCCTCAATATGCTTAAAATGTTTCTTGTCAAAGGTGTAGATTGTCTTAATGCCCCGGGCTTTTGCGAATTCGATAATCCATGCGTCCACAAGGTCGATATTGCTCGTTCTGTAAAGCTTTAAGGCGGCATTTATCAAGGGCTTTTCATTGACCTCAACGCCCGGCGTATCCATAATGGCGGAGACCAATCCTGCAATATCGCCTTCTGCCATTTGATAGAAGCTCTCCAGCACCCATACAAGCTCAGCGACCACGATTGAAGGCACCACAATTTGCAACTCTCCCTTGAGCGCCCTTTCCAGGAGACTGTCGACTGCGGCGGCCTTCTGAGGATCGTCATCGGTGAGGTAACGGACAAAAAGGTTGGTGTCGAGAACTACCTTCTTATCGCTTTCCAACGAGGGCAACCTTTTTACCGATATGTTCCTTGGCCTTCTTCCTTATTTCGTCGAAGTCGGCAGGTGCAGCTTTGCCCTTCAACATACCCTTAAACTCCCTGAGCGTCCTCGCCGGTTTTATGACGATCTTGTCATCCTCCCTTTCGAATACAACAACGCTCCCTGTCCCGACATCCAGTAATCTTCTCACCTCTTTAGGAAGAGTAATCTGCCCCTTCGATGTAATCTTCGCCGTAGTTATCATGTCCTTCTTCTCCTTACTTTAATGTAATTCCTTACTTGATTATATTTGAATGCAATTTTATTAGTCAAGGAAAAGTCGCAGCACCGACGGCAAAAACCAAAGGCAGGGTTGTTTTAAGGTTCAAATACTTCGTGCGGAAATCTTATATTTCAAGACGCGACCCCGACGGGCACACTCTCTACGAGTATTCCCGGTCATCCCGTAGGTTACAAGTGGAAATGCTCACAGTTAAATGCACAATTGCAAGCCAAATCCTGAATAGCCCTCTTCCTCTCCAAGGAGCAGGATTCTCCGTGAAAATGGATTATGCTAAGAAAATAGACCTGTCCCCATTTCTGTTCCTCTTTATATTTCATCATATCTTTCATATCAATCCCTCTCCTCTTAAGTTTTCTTCGATCTGTTCCAACTGGTACTTTTTCAGTACCGGTGTCGGGTGCGGTCTGTGAAGAGTTATCGGAGGCAGTATCTTATGTATGAACTTATTTTATCAGCAACCAAACAAGAATTTGCAACTATACTTAGTTGCTATACTTTAGCCCATTAAATATCCGCTTGGCATTGATCTAGGTTTTTTACCCTTTATTATTCCGAAAACGTTTGTGCCTTGGTGAACTGAGCACCCAATTGCAGACAAAAACACGCTTCAACGGTTGCAATGTAACCACAATATATGTTATATTGTGACTTCAATTATTTTTATTTGTAGTTATAATTATTCCTTTTCACTGCCCTGTATGTATACAGGGATCCGGAGGGCAAAAGAGCTGACCTTGTAACCCGCCCTCTTTTTCGATATAGTTAGACAAGTAATCCTTGATTGACCACAGCAATGCTTTCAATTGTCAAACCAAAAGGGAGTGCATATGAGTGACGGAAGAAAAAGGGTTGTCATCGAAAATGTGAAGCCTGAGATCGAAGGGGGAGCCTTTCCGGTCAAACGGGTTATCGGGGAAAAAGTGACAGTAGAGGCGGATATTTTTTCCGACGGCCACGATTCCCTGTCCGCGCGCCTTCTCTATAAGAAAAGCGGCGGACGTACCTGGAAAGAAGCGCCCATGGCGCATATCGAAAACGACCGCTGGAGAGGTGAATTTGCTGCCCGGGAAACCGGGAATTACGTATACACGCTTGCCGGGTGGGTAAACCATTTTGCCACCTGGCAGAGGGACCTGCAGAAAAAGTATGATGCGGGACAGGATATTCATGTGGATATTCTTATCGGCATCGACCTCATCAAAGAGGCTGCGGAAAGGGCCCCTGAAAAAGAACGGGCGGTATTCGATGAGAGCATTCATCTTCTCAGCCGGGAGAAGGAGAGAGAAAAAATTATTCTTCATGCCCTCAGCGAGGAACTGCGGGACGTGATGGACAGATATCCTGACATGCGGTATGCAACACGGTACGGGAAAGAACTGCCCGTTGCGGTCGAACGGCTGAAGGCCCTGTTCAGCACATGGTATGAGATGTTTCCCCGCTCCTGCTCCCGTGAACCCGGCAGGCATGGCACGTTTAAAGACTGCGAAGCAGTCCTTCCCGAAATACAGAGGATGGGGTTTGATGTCCTCTATCTCCCGCCCATCCATCCCATCGGGAAAACAAACAGGAAAGGGAAGAACAATACGCTCCAGGTTACGGAACATGACGTCGGAAGCCCCTGGGCTATCGGCTCGGAGGAAGGGGGGCACAAGGCAGTCCACCCCGAACTCGGGACCCTGGAAGACTTCCGGCGGCTGGTCGGGAAAGCGAAAGAATACGGGATAGAGGTAGCCATGGATATTGCACTGCAATGTTCTCCCGACCATCCCTATGTAAAAGAACACCCGCAGTGGTTCAAATGGCGTCCCGACGGTTCGGTCCAGTACGCGGAGAACCCTCCGAAAAAATATGAGGACATCCTTCCGCTGAACTTTGAAACCGAGGACTGGGAAGGCATTATGGAATGAGATCAGGGAGTGTGTTCCTCTTCTGGATCGAAAACGGGATACGGATATTCAGGGTGGACAATCCGCACACAAAGCCCTTCCGGTTCTGGAACTGGCTCATAACCGGAATAAAGGCCGAGTATCCCGAAGTCATCTTCCTCGCAGAGGCATTCACAAGGCCAAAAGTCATGTACCGCCTCGCAAAGGCAGGGTTCACCCAGTCTTACACCTATTTCACCTGGAGAAACACAAAGTATGAGATCAGGGAGTATATCAACGAACTCACCACAACGGATGCGCGGGAGTTTTTCAGACCCAACTTCTGGCCGAATACTCCGGACATTCTCCCGAACATCTCCAGTATGGCGGGAGGAACGCGTTTATGATGAGGCTCGTGCTTGCGGCAACGCTTTCCTCAAGCTACGGCATTTACGGCCCTGCGTTTGAATTGCTCGTGAACGAAGCCGTCCAGGGGAAGGAAGAGTATCTGAATTCAGAAAAATATGAATTGAAAAACTGGGACCGGGACAGGGAAGGCAACCTGAAAGACTTCATCGCGCGGATCAACACGATACGGAGAGAAAATCCCGCGCTCCAGACCACCTATACCATCAGGCATTATAACATCGACAACGACCGAATTCTCGCGTTCGGGAAGAACACTGAAGATTATGAGAATATTATTCTGATCGCAGTGAATCTTGATCCGTTCCATACGCATTCCGGATGGATAACGATCCCGATCCGGGAGCTGGGGATAGACCCCCATCAGCCTTACCTGGTTCATGATCTGATCGGCGACGATAAATACATATGGCAGGGTGAAAGGAATTATATCGAAATCAACCCCAATACTTCTCCTGCCTGTATTTTCAGGATACGGAAACGGTTAAAACGCGAGACGGATTTCGACTATTTCATGTGAGGAAGGAAAGGAATGGCACAGAAAGAATCATTTCCTGAAGACGATACGTTCTGGTATAAGGATGCGATTATTTATGAACTCCACATCAAGGCGTTCTTTGACAGCAGTGGAGACGGCTCGGGAGATCTCAAAGGGCTCACGCGAAAATTAGATTATCTCGAAAACCTCGGGGTCACTGCCATATGGCTTCTCCCCTTTTATCCCTCTCCGCTCAGGGATGACGGCTACGATATCGCCGATTATCTCAATGTGCATCCCACCTATGGTGTGCTGAGGGATTTCAAGGAGTTCATGAGAGAAGCCCACAAAAGAGGCATCAGGGTCATTACCGAGCTTGTGCTGAACCATACCTCGGACCAGCATGACTGGTTTCAGAAATCGAGAAAGGCCAAACCCGGCTCGCACTGGAGGGACTTCTATGTATGGAGCGACACCCCTGAAAAATACAAGGACGCACGGATAATATTCAAGGACTTCGAGACCTCGAACTGGGCATGGGACCCTGTTGCAAAGGCTTATTACTGGCATCGTTTCTATTCCCATCAGCCTGATCTCAATTACGACAACCCGAAGGTGCAGAAGGCAATGTTCCGGGTTATCGACTTCTGGTTCGACATGGGGGTCGACGGACTGAGGCTGGACGCGGTCCCCTACCTGTATGAAAGAGAACATTCAAACTGCGAGAACCTTCCGGAAACCTATGCGTTCCTGAAAAAACTCCGCGCCTATATCGACGGCAAGTTCAAGAACAGGATGCTCCTCGCAGAAGCAAACCAGTGGCCCGAGGATGCGGTAAGTTACTTCGGGGACGGCGACGAATGCCATATGGCCTTCCATTTCCCCCTCATGCCGAGGATATTCATGTCGTTATGGATGGAAGACAGGTTCCCGATCATCGATATCATCGAACAGACTCCGGATATCCCTGAGACCTGCCAGTGGGCGCTCTTCCTCAGAAATCATGACGAACTCACCCTCGAAATGGTCACCGACGAGGAGCGGGATTACATGTACAAAGTCTACGCCCGCGACCCGAGCGCGAGAATAAACCTCGGCATCAGGAGGCGGCTTGCCCCTCTTCTCGGAAACCATCTGCGCAAGATCGAGCTTATGAATTTCCTCCTCTTCTCACTTGCCGGGGACGCCGGTTATTTATTACGGGGATGAGATCGGCATGGGTGACAATTACTATCTCGGCGACAGGAACGGGGTGAGGACGCCTATGCAGTGGAGCGCCGACAGAAATGCGGGGTTCTCGCGGGCCAACCCGCAGAAACTCTATCTGCCGGTCATCATAGACCCCGAATACCATTACGAAGCAGTCAATGCAGAAAATCAGGAGGCAAACCAGTCCTCCCTCCTCTGGTGGATGAAGAGGATTATCGCGATGCGAAAACGCTTCAAGGCATTCGGACGGGGCAGCATCGAGTTCCTGCTTTCCGACAATCCGAAAATCCTTGCGTTCATCCGTCAATATGAAGATGAGACTATTCTTGTTGTGGTCAACCTGTCCCGTTACTCCCAGCCGGTTGAACTCGACCTCTCGCGTTTTTCCGGCTATACCCCCGAAGAGGTATTCAGCAGGAATAAATTTCCTGTGATCAAAGACACCCCGTATGCGCTCACTCTCGGGTTCTACGACTATTTCTGGTTTTCGCTCGAAAAAGAAGAAGTGGAAGAGGGGATACGGTTTGGCGACTTATTCAGCCCCGTACCCGAACTGAGCATAACCGGAAACTGGGAAACTGTTTTCCAGGGCAAACTCAGGGAAAAATTTGAAGAGGACATTCTGCCGTCATATATTTCCGGCTGCAGGTGGTTCGGCGGGAAGGCCCGAAAAATACGCCAGGCCAGGATAATCGAAAATGTTCCCATAGGGAAATACTCTTCGAAAACCCATCTCCTCTTTATAAAAATAGTCTATACAGAAGGACTTCCCGATGTCTATCTGCTCCCGGTCTCGTATGGGACAGGAGACGAAGCAAAGAAGATCATCGAAGAAAAACCCTATATTATCCTCTCGCGACTCAGCAACGACCTCGATGAAGGGATCCTTTATGAAGGCATCCACAGTGAGGATTTCCGGCGGGACCTCCTCTGGCTTATTACCCGGCGCCAGACCATAAAAGGCCTTCACGGAAACCTCTCGGCCTACCCAGGCCTGTTTCTTAGAACGGCGAAATACGGGGAGCAGCTCCTGGAGAAATCCCAGGTGCTGAAGGCTGAACAGAGCAACACCTCCATGCTCTACGGGAACAAACTCTTTTTTAAGCTTTTCCGGCATCTTGACGAAGGCATGAACCCTGACCTCGAGATCAGCAAGTTCCTCACAGAGAAGGCATATTATGCACATGTGCCGCCGTTTGCCGGAGCGATTGAGTACAGGAGGCCGGACGCAGAGCCGGTAGTCGCGGGCATGCTTCAGGCATTCGTGCACAACCAGGGGGATGCATGGACATACACCCTTGATTCGGTCGAACGGTATTTTGAGCGGGCGCTCTCCAGGCGGAAAGAGCTTGACGAAATAGCAAAGGCTCCCGTCTCTTCCTTTGATATGGCTGATACCCGGGAAATCCCGCTCGTTCTCCAGGAACTCATCGGGGGCGATTACCTCGAAATGATATCCCTGCTCGGGAAAAGAACAGCCGGGCTGCATCTCGCGCTCTCTTCAGACCCCGAAGACCCTAATTTTGCTCCTGAACCTTTCTCGCTCCTTTACCAGAGATCGGTGTATCAGTCTGTGCAGAGCCTCACGAAAAGGATTTTCTCTCTTCTGCGGAAAAACCTGAAAACACTCCCGGACAATGTAAGAGAGAAGGCTATAACGGTGTTAGACCGCGAACAGGACATTGTTGAACAGTACAAGGGGCTCTTTCAGAAAAAGATGTCTGCCATGAAGATCAGGATCCACGGGGATTACCACCTCGGGCAGGTCCTCTATACCGGAAATGATTTTGTCATTATTGATTTTGAAGGGGAACCCGCGCGTTCACTCAGCGAGAGAAGGCTGAAGAAATCACCGCTCGTCGACGTTGCCGGCATGATCCGCTCATTCCATTATGCTGCATGTTCCGCCCTCTTCAAACATGCCCTTTCCGGGCCTGAAGACATGACCCGCGCAAAGCCCTGGATAGAGTTATGGTACAGATATGTGAGCGGCGTTTTTCTCCGGTCGTACCTGAATACGGCACGACACTCTTCTCTTGTCCCTGAGGAGAGAGAAGACATTAATACGCTCCTGAGGATATTTCTCCTCGAAAAAGCGGTCTATGAAATCGGGTACGAACTGAATAACCGTCCCGACTGGGTCATCATTCCCCTGAACGGCATTCACCATTTACTGGAGGAAAAACGATGAGCGCAAAAAGAAAAAAAGCACAAAAAATAATACAGGGGATAAGCCTCTTTACCGACCATGATATTTATCTTTTCAAGGAAGGGAATCACTTCACCCTTCACAATAAGCTCGGTGCACACATCATGACTGTTGAGGGCAAGCACGGAACATTGTTCGCCGTCTGGGCCCCGAACGCAGAGAAAGTTTCCGTGATCGGAGATTTCAACGGTTGGGACAGGCAGTCACACCCCCTTGCAGCCCGCTGGGACGGATCAGGGATATGGGAAGGTTTCATCCCTGATATCGGGCATGGGACTGTTTATAAATACCATATCACCTCGTTGCACAATAACTACGAGGTCGAAAAATGCGACCCCTTTGCCTTTCACTGTGAGACTCCCCCAAAAACCGCTTCGGTAGTCTGGGACCTGGAATACTCATGGAATGACAGTGAATGGATGGTCTCGCGGCATTCACAGAATGCGCTGAATGCCCCATGGTCGATATATGAAATGCATCCCGGCTCCTGGAGAAGGGTCCCTGAAGAGGGGAACAGGCATCTCACCTACCGCGAACTCGCCCATTCCCTGGCAGATTACATAAAAGAGATGGGATTCACCCATATAGAACTCCTCCCGATAATGGAACATCCTTTTTACGGTTCGTGGGGATATCAGATAACCGGTTTCTTCGCGCCTACGAGCAGGTACGGGACTCCGCAGGACTTCATGTATCTTGTGGACCATCTCCACCGGAACGGGATCAGTGTCGTGCTTGACTGGGTCCCCTCCCACTTCCCGGATGACGAACACGGACTCATCTATTTCGACGGAACACACCTCTACGAACATGAAGATCCGAAGAAAGGATTCCATACCGAATGGAAAAGCTATATTTTTAATTACGGCAGAAATGAGGTAAGAAACTTCCTCGTCAGCAGCGCCACCTTCTGGATCGAGAAATACCATATCGACGGGCTCAGGGTCGATGCAGTCGCTTCAATGCTTTATCTTGATTACGGGAGGAAGGAAGGCGAGTGGATACCGAACGAATACGGGGGGAAAGAGAATATCGAGACCATCCATTTCCTCAAGAAGTTCAATGAGATGGTGTACGCAAGTTCCCTGGAAGACGTCCAGACCATTGCAGAGGAGTCCACCTCCTGGCCGATGGTTTCGAGACCTGCCTATGTCGGAGGACTCGGCTTCGGCATGAAATGGAATATGGGCTGGATGCACGACACACTCGACTATTTTTCGAACGACCCTGTGTTCAGAAAGTACCGCCACAATCAGCTTACCTTCAGCATCTGGTATGCATTTTCCGAAAATTTCGTCCTCCCGCTGTCCCATGACGAAGTGGTCCACGGTAAAGGGTCCCTCTTCGGCAAGATGTCGGGAGACGAATGGCAGAAATTTGCGAACCTGCGTCTTCTCTATGGATACATGTACGGACATCCCGGGAAGAAGCTCCTCTTTATGGGGGCGGAAATCGCCCAGTGGAAGGAATGGAACCATGAGGAAAGCCTTGAATGGCATACGCTTGAATATCCCTATCACCAGGGGGTGCAGAGATGGGTAAAAGACCTCAATCATCTTTATAAAACCGAACCGGCGCTCTATGAACTTGACTTCAGCAACGAAGGGTTTCAGTGGATCGACTTCCACAACTGGGAAGAGAGCGTCATCAGTTTTATCAGAAAAGGAAGCAGCACCGATACCCTGGTCCTTGTCGTCTGCAATATGACCCCGCTTCCCAGGTATAACTACAGGGTTGGCGTGCCTAAAGGCGGTTTCTGGAAAGAGGTTTTGAACAGTGATGCGCCGCTCTACAGCGGAAGCGGGCATGGAAACGCAGGAGGACTTGAGGCGTCGCCGGTGCCGGCCCACGGCAGATACCATTCGCTTTCACTTACCCTCCCGCCGCTGGGGATCTTGTTCTTCAAACACGGAGGCGCTCAGGAGTGAAAATCGGAGCATACTATCATGACGAAGGACATGCTGAATTTACCGTATGGGCCCCTTTTCTGAATAAAGTCGAACTGAAGATTTTTCTCCCTGAAGAAAAAACTCTTCAGATGGAAAAGGATACAAGAGGATACTGGCGCACTGCAGTACCGGACATCTCACCGGGCACACGGTATTGTTACCGGCTCGGGCAGAAACGGGACAGACCTGATCCTGCTTCACAGTTTCAGCCTGAAGGGGTGCACGGACCTTCCCAGGTAGTAAACCACCATGCGTTTCATTGGGAAGACGCCGGCTGGAATGCCCCGCTCTTTCTCAGATGGCAATGTATGAACTCCACGCCGGGACGTTTACCCCACAGGGGACTTTTCAGGCAATTATCCGGAGGCTTCCCGCACTCAGGGAACTCGGGATCAATGCGATCGAGCTCATGCCGGTTGCGCAATTTCCCGGCGAGAGAAACTGGGGATACGACGGAGTCTTTCCCTTTGCCGTACAGAACTCGTATGGGGGGCCTGAAGGGCTGAAAAGGCTTGTGAACGAATGTCACAAGGCCGGCATCGCGGTGATACTTGATGTCGTCTACAATCACCTCGGACCAGAGGGCAATTATCTCCGGGATTTCGGTCCCTATTTTACCGACAAATACAGAACGCCGTGGGGCATGGCCCTTAACTTTGACGATGCAGACAGCAATGAAGTAAGGAATTTCTTCATCGAAAACGCTCTCCACTGGTTCAGGGACTATCATATCGACGCCCTCCGTCTCGATGCAATCCACGGCATATCCGATATGAGCGCAGTTCCGTTTCTTCAGGAACTCGCCGGGAATGTCAAGGAATTCTGCGCCCGGAAGAAGAGGCGTGGATATCTCATCGCAGAAAGCGACCTGAACGATTCGCGGGCCATCAGAAGGCAGAACAGGGGAGGCATCGGCCTTGATGCTCAGTGGTGCGATGATTTCCATCATTCCCTGCATACCCTTCTTACCGGTGAGCAGGACGGCTATTATATCGATTTCGGCCGCATGGAGCATCTGGCCAAATCCATAAAGGAAGGGTTTGTATACTCCGGGGAGTATTCTCCCTACAGAAGAAGGAACCAGGGGAATTCCTCACAAGATCTGCCCGCTGACCGGTTTGTTCTCTTTTCCCAGAACCATGACCAGATAGGCAACCGGGCTTTCGGAGACCGGCTGTCCGCGCTTGTTCCGTTTGAATCCCTCAAGCTCGCGGCAGGGGTTGTGCTGCTTTCCCCCTCTGTCCCCCTGCTTTTCATGGGGGAGGAATACGGAGAGGACGCCCCGTTCCTCTATTTTGTCAGCCACAGCGATCGTGATCTGATAGAGGCGGTAAGAAAAGGTCGGAAGGAAGAGTTTCAGTCATTTGCATGGAAGGGAGAACCGCCCGATCCCCAGGCTGTCGAAACGTTCCTGAAATCAAAACTGCGCTGGGAAAAGCGGCGCAAAGGCAATCATAAGGTCTTATATAATTTCCATAAACATCTGCTCGCCCTGAGAAAAGAGAGCGCTGCGTTTTCGGACCCCGACAGAAAAACCCTCGATATCCGAGAATCCGGGGAAGGCAAACTACTCTTCATGCGGCGGCGGAAGGATAAAGACGAGATTTTCTGCAGCTTCAATTTCAGCAGGGAGGACAGAACCACCGAACTTCCACTCCCTGAAGGGACATGGACTAAAATCCTTGATTCTTCAGACAGAACATGGAAAGGTCCGGGCTCGCTTCTTCCCGTGAAGATCAAAGGGCGCCACAAGGCCGCCATCAGAGGAAGAAGCTTTGTTGTATACAGGAGGAAAATAACCAGGTAATGGAACGCTATATCTGTATTCACGGACATTTCTACCAGCCGCCGAGGGAGAATCCCTGGCTCGAAGATATCGAGATACAGGATTCTGCATACCCTTATCACGACTGGAACGAGAGGATTGCCGCCGAATGTTACGCCCCGAATTCAGCATCAAGGAACCTTGACAATGAGGGGAGGATCCTCGATATCGCAAGCAACTACTCGAGGATAAGCTTTAATTTCGGCCCTACTCTTCTTTCATGGATGGAGCACTCCGATCCGGAGGCCTACCACGCCATACTCGAAGCGGACAAACAGAGCATCGCCTGGCGTTCCGGACACGGCAATGCACTTGCACAGGTATATAACCACATCATCATGCCGCTTGCCGGCGCCCTTGACAGGAGCACACAGATCCTCTGGGGCGTCAGTGATTTCGAATCCCGGTTCAGGCGTCCCCCCGAAGGCATGTGGCTTGCGGAAACAGCAGCGGACAACGAGACCCTGGACCTCCTCGCGGAATACGGAATAAAATTTACGATCCTTGCCCCGAGGCAGGCCGGAGAGTACGGAAGATCGGGACCGGCAAGTGGAAAGACGTAAGCGGTTCGCGGATCGACCCCTCAAGGGCCTATCTCTGCAGATTACCGTCCGGCAGGACGATCAATCTCTTTTTTTATGACGGGCCGATTTCCCAGGCGGTTGCATTTGAAAACCTTTTAAAAAAGGGGGAAAATTTCGCACACCGGCTCTTATCAGGATTTTCCGATCAGCGCACCTGGCCGCAGCTCGTCCATATCGGCACCGACGGTGAAACATACGGCCATCACCAGAGGTTCGGAGACATGGCCCTGGCCTATGCCCTCAACCACATCGAGGGGAACGGCCTTGCCCGGGTTACGAATTATGGCGAATACCTTGAGAAGCATCCGCCCACCCATGAAGTGCAGATATTCGAGAATTCCTCATGGAGTTGTGTCCATGGCATAGAACGGTGGAGGGATGACTGCGGATGCAATTCCGGCGGACATCCGGGATGGAATCAGGCATGGAGAAAGCCGCTCAGAGAAGCCCTCGACTGGCTGAGGGAGCGGTTCTCATTCATCTACGAAAATGCAGCCTCCGAATATCTCAAAGACCCGTGGGAAGCGCGGGACAGATACATCGGGGTTATTCTTGACCGCTCCAAAGAGAACGTGGAGAATTTTTTCCGGGCGCATTCGGCAAAACCGTTGTCGCACGATGAAAAAATCCTTGTCCTTAAGCTCCTCGAAATGCAGCGGCATGCGATGCTGATGTACACAAGCTGCGGCTGGTTCTTCGACGAACTCTCAGGACTGGAGACAGTGCAGGTCATCCAATATGCAGGTCGGGCCATCCAGCTCTCGGAGGATATCTTCACGGACGGACTTGAAGACTCGTTCAAGGCGAGGCTTGCCCAGGCAAAGAGCAATATTCCGGAACATGAAAACGGCATGGTCATCTACGATAAATTCGTCAAGCCGGCCATGTTGGATCTGAAAAAGGTGGGCGCTCACTATGCGGTCAGCTCCCTCTTTGAGGACTATATTGACGAAACGGATATATACAGCTATGCAGTGACAAAAGAGGACTATACAAAGACACCCGCAGGCACTACCACAACCGCGATAGGGAGGGTAACGGTCTCATCCCGGATAACGGGGAATCCGAACAGATAAGTTTCTGCGCGCTGCACTTCGGCGGTCATGCATTGAACGGAGGAGTCCGCACCTTTCTGGGCGAGAATGCCTATCAGTCCATGAAGAATGAGATCCTTTCGACATTCGAGACGGGGGAATTTGCGGATATTGTACGCGTTATGGACAACCACTTCGGGATGCATAATTATTCGCTCGTCAATCTGTTCCGGGACCAGCAGCGGGCCATCGTTAACCTGCTCATCGGGCAGACGATGGAAGAGTTCGAAACCGCATACCGCCAGATGTATGAGCACAACAGGATCCTCATGGGTTTCCTTCAGGGGATGGGGATACCGGTGAAAAGGTCGTTTCTCGCCGCTGCGGAATTCACCCTCAACGCGGAACTGAAACGCGCCTTCACCGAAGAAGTCCATTCCGCGGACAGGATACAGAGCATATTCAGCGATATGAAACGCTGGGAGGTCCCGCTCGATACGGTAGAAATCGAGTTCGCAGTGCGGCGGGGCCTCGAACGACTGATAGAAAATTTTTCCCGGAATCATCCGGACACCGGCTTGCTCCTCGAAATTCAGAAGAGGCTGGAACTGCTCAGGCTTCTGCCGATAGAAATCAATTACTGGCAGACGCAGAATATATACTACAAAATTGCAAAGACCACATACCGCGAAATCCTTGCCAGGGCAGGGACAGGCGATGAAGAGGCAAACAGATGGACCGCAACATTCACCTATATCGGGGAAATGCTCTTCTTCAATGTTGCGGCAATACTCCCGGCGGACTAGACAGGAGGAACGGTTGAAAAAAGAGACGCTTCTCGTACCAAGGATACCCGTTTCAACGTACAGGGTACAGTTCAATAAAGAGTTCACGTTCGCACAGGCGGGGCGGATCATCCCCTATCTGCACCGCCTCGGCATAACCGACCTTTATTCTTCGCCCTATCTCCAGGCAAAAGAGGGAAGTGTGCATGGATACGACATCGTCAACCCCATGGTGTTGAACCCCGAAATAGGCACAGAGGATGAATACGCTGCATTGGCCGGCAAACTCAGGAAATACGGGATGGGGCAGATACTTGATATCGTACCGAACCATATGTGCATCACGAGCAGACTGAATACGTGGTGGACAGACGTCCTCGAAAACGGTCAGAGTTCCCTCTACTCGCATTTCTTCGATATCGACTGGAATCCGGTGAAGAAAGAACTGAGGAACAAGCTCCTCCTCCCCATCCTTGGCGAGCAGTATGGAAGGGTGCTCGAAAACCAGGAACTGAAGCTCGAATTCAGGGAAGGCAGGTTCTGTATCTGCTACTACGATCATGTGCTCCCGATACGGCCCAAGACCTATGTGAACATTCTTGCCCATGGTCTTGACGAACTGAAAATAACCCTCGCTGAAGACAACCCGGATTTCCTGGAACTCCTGAGCATCATAACCGCACTGAAGAACCTCCCGTCCTATAAGGAAAAGGACCAGCAGAGACGCTATGAACGGGACCGCGAAAAGGAGATCATCAGGAAACGGCTCATGAAATTGCACAAGAGGAGCCAGGAGGTCAGGGCGTTTATCGGCCAGAATCTGACTGCATTCAACGGGGTCAAAGGAGAACCGGGAAGTTTCGACCTCCTTGATACGCTTGTCAACGAACAGGTATACAGACTCTCGTTCTGGAGGGTTGCGACGGAAGAGATAAATTACCGGAGATTTTTCGATATCAACGACCTCGCCGCCATCAGGATGGAAGATCCGGATGTATTCAGGAACACTCACCGGCTTGTGATGCGGCTGGTCAGGGAAGGGATCGTCACCGGCCTCAGAGTCGACCATCCCGACGGGCTTTACAACCCTCTGGAATATTTCGAGTGGCTCCAGCGAAGCTGTTTCGTACAATTGCGGATCGGCCACATGGAGAAGGTAAAAAAAGACATCCCACCCGAAGTGCTCGAAAA
>CAVWBP010000017.1:0-157434 GCA_963753165.1 Thermodesulfovibrionales bacterium
TTCACTAAAACCTTACTGTTTACCCTTTTCATGCTGAATGTTGTTACTGCTTCTCCTTTATTGAGTTATGAGACAGAAGTAAGGTTCGGAGTTTTAGCGAATAAGGGTGTCGAAAATGCTCTGGAACGCTGGAACCCCACAGCCGACTACCTCAACCAGCAGTTTCCCGAATATTCTTTTAAAATTGTCCCTCTGCGTTTTGAGAAGTCGAGCCTGCGGTAAAGAACGGTGAAATCGATTTTATTTTCACGAACACATCCCATTATATAGAAATGGAGTCCTTGTACGGGGCAACCAGGATACTGACATTAATGGACAGTGGGTTGACCATATTTGGAGGCACAATTTTCTGCATGGCTGACAGGGACGATATCCGCTCGATTCAAGACCTCAAAGGCAAGGCATTCATGGCAGTTGATAAGTTTTCACTTGGCGGCTGGCGGAGTGCCTGGCGTGAGTTAAAGGCCCAGGGATTGATCCATCGAAAGACTTTAAATCTTTGGCATTCGAAGGGTCGCATAATGATGTGGTATTTGCTGTTCTGAACAAAAAGGCAGATGCGGGAACGGTACGTACCGGCACTCTGGAGGAACTCGCAAAAGACAGGAAAATAAATCTCAGATCTTTCCGAATTCTAGAAATGAAAGGGAATATGCAGGTATTTCCCTTTCGCGTAAGCACCCGGCTTTATCCCGAATGGCCTTTGTCCAAACTCAATCATACTACAGACAGTCTTGCAAAGATGGTTTCTATCGCTTTGTTAAAAATGCCGAAGACCAGTAACGCTGCGCTGGCCGCAGACATCGATGGATGGACGATACCGCTTGATTATTATCCGGTGCATGAATTGATGAAAGAACTGCGCGTTCGACCGTATGAGAACTACGGGAAGGTAACTATCCGCAGTATCATAACGCAGTACTGGTACTCATACTGCGACTTTCTGGACACCGACCAGGTGAGTTTTAGGACGTTCATCTCCCTGAATATCCAGACAAAGTTGAATCGCTTCTTTAATCCTCTTCATTAATGTATCAAGGGACTTTGCCTGTGTATGACATCCCTTAAGCGCAGGAACCTCTGCAATAAAATATCCTTCTTCATCCTGTTCTATGATTACTGTAAATTCTTTAGTCATCTTTTCCTCCTGATAAAATCTGTTATTAGTCTATATCAAAATATCCATTTTTTCTATAATTGTAATAGCCTTCATCAGAGATAACTACATGTTCCTGATGAAGCTATAGGTGAGAGACCTTGATTTATGACTTTAAAAATGATGAATATTTCGAATAATATTCGCCATTTATCATCGTATGCCGAGTCTCTCTCTTTGCAGGGGTAACTTTTGTGTAGGTGAGAAATTCGACATAATGCCAACAAATATATCGTGTTTCAGGACTTTTTAAATCCCCGATACAAAAGATTATCCCGACCCCTTAAGTTCTTCCTCTTGTAGAAAGAACTGTTTCTGTAATAAAATGAGTTTTTGATTTCGGAAAGGAAGCCATAACCAGTTCATGGAGCATATAGCGTTAGAAAACAAGACCGTGGATCTGTTCCCCGATGTTTCCGAGATACCGGAACGGTTCTGCTCTGAAAAGTCCGGTCATGCAGCGGGAATATCTGATTAACGGAGAATTGCGGTTGTGGGACGGGGAGATGCAGGAAATCCGTTCGCCCATATATGTGAAAACTGCTTCTGGAATTGTACAGCCGGTGATAGGATCATATCCGCTCCTCGGAGAAAAAGAATCTATGGAAGCCCTTGAGGCTGCGATCTCCGCATATGATCATGGAAGAGGGCGCTGGCCCTCGATGTCTGTCCATGAAAGAATCGCGTGTGTTGAAACCTTTCTTGCAGAGATGCTCTCGAAAAAAGAAGAGATTCTCACGCTCTTCATGTGGGAGATAGGGAAATCGCGGGAAGGGGCATTGCAGGAATTCGACCGCACTGCCGAGTACATCCGGAACACCATTGATGCGGTGAAAAGTCTCGACCGTTCTTCCTCGCAATGTGTGAGAGAACAGGGAATTCTCGGTCATATACGGAGGGCGCCGTTGGGGGTAGTGCTCTGTATGGGGCCTTATAACTATCCGCTGAATGAGACGTTATCGATACTCATCCCGGCGCTGATCATGGGGAATACTGCGGTGATCAAGCCTCCGAAACTGGGGGTCCTCCTTCACTATCCGCTGCTCAGTGCGTTCCGGACTTCATTCCCTCCGGGCGTAGTGAATATCGTGTACGGGGAGGGAAAGCAGATTATTCCTCCCATATTGCGCACAGGGAAGGTTGATGTGCTTGCGTTTATCGGTTCGAGCAGGGTTGCGGAAAAACTGAAGAGCATGCACCCGAAACCTCACAGACTTCGTTCCATATTGGGACTGGAGGCAAAGAACCCAGGGATCGTCCTTCCGGATGCGGACATTGAGCTTGCGATACAAGCATGCGTTCAGGGGAGTCTTGCCTTCAACGGACAGCGGTGCACCGCCCTGAAAATACTTTTTGTGCACTCGAAGATTGCCGGTGAATTTATCGAGGGTTTTGCAGAACAGATGGGCCGTTTGAAGTGCGGTATGCCTTGGGAAGAGGGCGTTGTGATCACCCCTCTTGCGGAACCGGACAGGACGGTGTTTCTGAACGAACTTGTGAAAGATGCAAAAAAACATGGAGCCCGTATCATGAACAGGTCCGGCGGAACTGTACAGGGAAACTTTTTTCACCCGACCTTGCTTTATCCCGTGAATGAAGATATGCGGATTTATCGTGAGGAGCAGTTCGGACCTGTGGTGCCGGTTGTGCCTTTCGACGACATTGAAATACCGGTGCGGTATATTATTGAGTCAAGTTACGGTCAGCAGGCGAGTATTTTCGGGAAAGACACCGGGATAATGCGGAAACTGACTGATATTCTGGTCAATCAGGTATGCCGTGTGAATATTAACTGTATGTGTCAGCGAGGCCCTGATGTGTTCCCTTTTGCCGGCAGGAAGGATTCAGGAGAAGGAACGCTTTCTGTTTCTGACGCATTAAAGGTATTTTCTATCCGGACTATGGTCACCACAACCGATGTTCAGGACAACAAGGAGATACTCGCGGGGATTGTAAGGGCAAGTACGTCAGAAATCGTTCCCGGGAACTGATACTAAAGCACACCGGTCGCATACTGCAGGCGGAATTTGGACAGGACGGCGTCATACACCGCATTGTAGTAATTACTGTAGCTTTTCACGCGAAGCGTTTCTGCATCGAGCACTTCCGTATTCGTGCCGACCCCTTCACGGTACCGTACCTTTGCAACCTTGAGGTTTTCCTCAGCCTGTGACATTGCCTCACGGGTGACCTCTATGCGCTTGAGTGTTTCATCGAGGTCAAGAAATGCCTGACGCACCTGGAGGGCAATAAGCGAGGAAAGGTCCGCTCTGAGTTTGTCGAGGGCTTCCGACTTAAGTATGAGCGCTGCGGCGTTATGCCTGGCGGAACCTCCGTCGAAGAGATCCCATCTCAGGCCGAGAGTGGCGGACCAGAGGTCCTCGTATACCTGATACCTGTTCTGTGTATAACTGTAACCTCCCTTCAACACTACCTGAGGCAATACCACTGAGCGGACTTCAGATGCCTGAAAACGAAGGGCTTTTGCCTGTTCTTCGAAAGATGACAACTCCGGCCTTTTTTCCAGAGCCAGTGCGGTGAGTTCATCTAAAGAGATTTTCGCGGGTTCGGCAGAAAGATCGTCAAGCGAGACCTCTGCATCAAGCGCACGTCCTGTCAGTCTGTTATAAGAGGCTTTTGCGATATTCAGTCTGTTCTCTGCCTGCATGAAACGCTGGCGGGCATCGGACAATTCAACCTGTGCTGCAAGGAGATCGTTTTTCGTAATCATTCCCTGATCATAGAAATTCGAGACATCACGCGTATAGGAAACAAGGCTGTTTACATTGCTCTCGGCAACTTCGACGAGATGACGCACACGCAAAACGGAAATATATGCGTCTGCAACATTAAGCTTGAGATCGAGGACCGTTGTCTTCTCATTATGCCGTTCAGCATTGAGGCTCGAACCGGCAGCATCAATGCTGCTGCTGATGCGGCCGCTGGTAAAAAGAGGCAGCGAGACCGAAGTAGTGTAGGAAAAACTCTTGTCTTCAGCCATGGGAAGCTGGTTAAAGGGGAGAAGAGGGTTCTCAACAGCGGCGGCAGGAGAATGATTGAGCAGAGTATAACTGCTGTCAAGAGTCAGGGATGGAAACCGCAATGCTTTTGACGCGTCAAGGATCTTTGCAGAATATTCGACATTCTTTTTTGCTGCGAGAAGACGGTTATCTGCAGAAAGGGCTCTTCCCCATCCGTCTTCAAGCGTTTCCGCAAAGGTGAAAGAGGGAAGCAAAAAAAGAGAACATGCCGTCGCTATGGATACAAGAAGTTTTCTCATTCTGAACACCTCACAAAACAATGGTATAATCATTATAACAGGTCAACAAACTCAAATTGTTGGAACAACCGGGTGCAGAAAAGAAAGAGTAAAAATAAGATCAAAAAAACAGAACCTGCAGGACCAAAACCGAAGACGGAACCTACAGCGCCTGCTCTTCAGAAAACACTCCGAGCGGTCAGGAAGCACCAGATGGAAACCGATGCACTGCTTGCGGGAGTCCGGGCCGTTTTGGAATCACATAATTTTCAGGATGCAGCCGCCGCTATTTTCCAGTCATGCAAAAAACTCGTAAGAGCGAAGGCAGGGTATATCGCGCTCGTGAGCGAGGATGGAAAGCAGAATGAAGTTGCGTATCTGGATTCCGGAGGGATGCCCTGCAGTGTCGACCCGAATCATCCCATGCCAATCCGTGGCTTGAGAGGGGTTGTGCATAAGAGCGGAAAAACATCCTGCGAAAACGACTTCCCGAGCACTGAATACATCCAGTATATACCGGAGGGACACGCGGAATTAAAGAATGTGATCATGGTCCCCATGAAAATCAAGGGGAAGGTTGTCGGGTTGCTCGGCCTCGCCAATAAACGGTCGGATTTTACCGACGACGATATGCGCATAGCGGCGGGCTTCGGAGAGCTTGCAGCCATGGCCCTGATGAACAAAAAAACCGAAGAGTTTCTCAGAAACGCACATGATGAAATGGAGAATCGCATCCTGGAGAGGACAGAGGAACTGATCAGGGCGAACAGGGACCTCATGGAAAGTGAACGGAAATACCGGATGCTTATTGAGCAGGCCTCGGACGGCATATTCATCCTGGACAGGGAAGGAAACATTATTGAAGTGAACACGACTGCATGCCATATGCTGGGGTATGCACGGGACGAACTCATCAGTCTGAACGTAAGGGATATTATCCCGGAAGAGGATTTACGGTCGCATCCGCTGAAGATAAGCGAAGTGTTTGCCGGAGAGAGGGTTATAATTCAGCGGAGATTCCGGAAGAGAGACGGAATGCTCATCGATGTTGAAGTGAGCGCAAAAAAGATCGACCAGGAAAGGCTCCAGACGATCGTCCGGGACCTTACGGAAAGAAAGATGGCTGAAGAGGCTCTCCGTGCAAGCGATGAGCGACTTGCCGAAGCCCAGAAAATTGCACATCTGGGAAACTGGGACTGGAACATTCTGACGAATGAGCTGTACTGGTCGGAAGAAATTTACCATATTTTTGGATTGACACCCGGACAGTTCGGTGCGACCTATGATGCGTTCATGAATTCCGTTCATCCCGATGACAGAGAACTTGTAAAAAAAGCGGTCAATGAAGCGATCTACGGCGCTCCTTACAGTATCGACCACAGAATCGTTCTCCCTGAAGGAACGCTCCGTCATGTGCATGAACAGGCAAAGGTGATATTTGGGGAAAGCGGCGAGCCGGTGCGCATGATCGGAACAGTCCAGGATATCACCGAACGGAAGGAAGCGGAAAAAGCCCTTCAGGATTCAAAGGCAAAATATCAGGCAATCGTCGAGGGGTTCGACGGATTTATCTATATCTGCAACGATAAGAACAGTATAGAATTCATGAACGAACGGTTAATCGATCGGATAGGATACTCAGCTATCGGCGAAAAATGCTACAGGGTTCTCCACGGTTTTGAAAATATCTGCCCGTGGTGCCATAACAAGAGAAGAGAGGATGAAGAGATTATCAGGGGAGAACTGAACAGTCCTGAAAACAACCGGTGGTATTATGTGGTGAGCACCCCGATTCGCAATCAGGACGGGACTGTCTCCTACATGATGATGCTCCAGGACATTACCGACAAAAAAGAGAATGAAGTCAGGCTCCTTATGAGCGAAAAACTTGCGGCCCTGGGCCAGATGGCCTCCGGTATCGCCCATGAACTCAATAATCCTCTCGCAACGATTTCTGCCTGTACAGAAGGCCTTCTTAGCCGTATCAGGAAGGGACATGTCGACAAGGAACTCTTCGAAAGTTATCTGCAGATCATGAATGAGGAAATAGTAAGGAGCAAGGGCATAACCACGAATATGCTTTCCTTTGTGAGAAAGACCGGTTCAGACAAGAAAGATTCTGATATCAACGAGATGCTGGACAAGACGCTCGAACTGATCGGGTTCCAGGGAAGAATGAAAAACGTTGAGGTTATCAAGAACTACAGAGGCAGGTTTTTCGTCAAGGTCAACGAAGGAGAAATGCGTCAGGTGCTCCTTTCTCTCATCGTGAATGCCCTTGATTCAATGGAAGACAAAGGAACCCTGACGCTCGAAACGGGGAACGAAGACCGGAACGCATTTATAAAGATCACTGATACCGGCCCGGGAATCCCGTATGAACTGGTGAGCAAGATATTCGATCCGTTTTTCACCACAAGATCCGAAAGAGGCGGAACAGGACTTGGTTTGTCCATTGCGAAAAAAATAATAGATGATTCCGGAGGATCTCTCGATGTTCACACCGGCAGAAGTCAGGGTGTGACATTCAAAATCGTCTTTCCGCTCTGATCGAACAGGGCAATTTGCCATAATGCAGGGCAATTTTGTCGTAGTTCCACCGGGTACCCGCTGTCAAAGCCCTTGAGAATCACCAAAAAAGTATATGGCATCAATTTTGCTTTATATTTTATGAAAAGGTTTTCAATATATGCTTACCTCCGGAAAGGGAGGGCTTATGCGTTTTCTGGTGCAAAAAGCGAACGGTTCAAGGGTACAGTATCTTGCTGAAGCAGTCATATTGCAGTCCCTGGCTGATTTATGTGACAAGAGACACCGCCAGGACTGCCAGAGCTTTTTCAGAGGGGAAGGCTTTACGATATGGGCTGATCTCGCAGGGTTAAGCCCGTTGGACCAGATACGCCTCCTTGACATGATTCAGAAAAGAATGCTGAGCCATAAATATGACCATGAATATACTCTTAGCTGAAGACGACAGAAATTTAGGCTTTATCATGAAGAAGGAACTGGAAGAGGAGCAGTATACCGTTGACCTTGTCCATGACGGGGTGGAAGCGGTATTGATGTTTCTGAAAAAAGAATATGACGTGCTGCTGTTCGACATCAGGATGCCTCATCTTGACGGCATCAATGCGCTCAGGATCATCAGGGAAATGAACTCTGATATTCATGCAGTAACATTTTCGGGAAACGCAGGAGATGACGATATCGAGGAAGCAAGAAGGGCGGGATCTTCGGTATTCCTCGCAAAGCCATTTGAGATACAAAAGATGAAGGAATGTTTAAGGGAATTCTGTTGAGAACAGGCTCAGCGCAGCTTTCCTAATTTCCGGGCTAACGCAACCGTTTCATCCAGCAGACGTTCGACCTCATTCAGACCGTGGTCCCAGAAGGCCTTATTCGCAATATCGACCCCCATTCTGCGGAAGATCATTTTAGGAGACTCCGACAATCCTGCCGCAAGGAATTCTTTCACTTTTTCGATAAAAAGAGGGTTCTCTTTTGCCGAACGCTGAAGGGATTTCGAAATCAGAAGCCCGCTTGCGTATGAGTAGACATAAAAGAAACTTCTGATATGACTCCAGTATATCCACCAGTTTTCCGAACCGGGAGACTGTGCAACTGCTTTCCCCATATATGCTGACATATTTTTCCGGAACATATCACCGATCTCTTCTTTGGAAAGGTAGCCTTTCTCCCTGAATACTCGATGAAGGTCCTGCTCGAAACGGTAGCAGGCAATCTGCCTGAAAATTGTTGATACATCATCGTTCAGTTTTTTTACCATTATGGCGAGTTTCAGGTCGTCATCCGCCTCGGTGAGTATTTCCTCAAGCACAAAGTCCTCCATGAATGTGCTTGCAACCTCTGCAGTTGAGGTCGGCGTTCCGAAATCCAGTGCGTGCTGTTTTTCCCTGATCAATTCGTTGTTGATGCCGTGTCCGAGTTCATGCGCAAGGGTGAGGACATCGTTCAGTCTGTCGGTATGGTTCAGAAGAATATAGGTAGGCTGAGAGATGAGGTGATGGGCACAGAACGCACCGCCTGTTTTCCCCTTGCGGGGGTACACATCGAATTGACCGTTTTTGCTGAATCCATCCAGGATAGCAAGAAATTTCCCGTCGAGTTTCTTCATTGCTTTGCGGATGAGTTTCACGGAAAAGGGGAAGGTAAAATTTCCTGAAATATTCCCGTATTCAACATTCCGTTCATGGTACTGAAGCTGCCTGACTTTCAGGAGGCGCGCCTTGAACGCATAGTACCGCCGTGAGAGGGAAAACCTGCCCGAGACGGATTCCAAAAGGGCATCAACCACTTCTGTATCGATGTCGTCGCTGATATGCCGGGAAAGATCGGGGCGGGGAATGCTCCTGAGGTCGTCGTCCACTTTTCTATTTTCAAGTACGGAATTTATCTCTGCTTCCGCCACATCAGCGTATGAGGAGAGGATTTCATTGAACGCGCCGGCAGCAGTATCACGTACTCTCTTTTTTCTGCTGTTCATAAGGCTCAGGATCTCGGAAAACGACTTCTGTCCACGCGTGCCGTCTTCGAGCAATACTTTCCGCTCCTCCTTTGCGAGAAAACCTGAGGTCATTCTGACCCAGTTTGAATATGAAGTTGACGACTTGAGGTTCATGATCTTTTCTTCCGGCTCGCTGAGCAGATAGCGCGCCTCTGCAAAGATTCTCTCAAGGAAATGACGGTATATCCTGAGCTCAGGATGACTGAGGAAAAACTTCTGCTTTTTGACCGGAAGTTTTGCTATCCGGAGATGAAAAAACTGCATATCGTTTGCGATTTTCTTGCTGAAGTAATCGATAGTATTGAATTTTGCCCTCAGGGATGCATTGTTCTGTTCCTGTGATCTTCTGAGCCAGAGATAATATCCTGCATCTCCATCAGGACCATACAACCGACTCCACCGTTCATAGTCATCAAGGGCCTGTTTGAGCGCCGGCGGGCTCTTCAGGTAGTCGCTTCGCTTCCCCCACTTTCTGATGAAGTTGTTGCTCTCCCGTTCTACAGCCTTTTTCTTTTTCTCCAGTTGAGGATCATCGTCACCCAGCAATAGCGGACTGAGGTTCCACAGTATCTGTTTCATCAGTAATTCATCTCCTTCATTCACTTAAGATATAGGATAGAGGCAAAGCAGCCAACGCGGATCAAGACTGGAAAGCTAAGGACGGAATTGAGACAGGTAAGCACTCCCCATCCTCCGGAGAGGGCGGGGAGTGCAATTTATTCCTCCTTTTTAAAAAATTAATCGCTGAGTATAAGAATCTCTACTCTTCTGTTCTGGAACCTGCCATCCATTGTTTTGTTTGATGCGACAGGATTTGATTCGCCATATCCTATGGTAGAAATTCTTGATGAAACAATTCCCCCTTTTGTAGCCAGGTAATTCTTTGCAGCTTTCGCTCTACGCTCGGAAAGACGCTGGTTGTACTGCTCGGACCCGATCCAGTCAGTGTGTCCTTCGATCCTGATCTTGTTGCCGGGATATTTGTTGATGAAATCGATAGCTTTTTTGAGGTCCGCCATATCAGAACTCCGGATGGTGGACTTGTCAAAATCGAAATTGATCGTAAGGGTAAACCTGTCGATGACCTTGGGACAAAGGGCCTTTGCCTTGCTTGTCGCATCCTTTGCCATAGCGATCGCTTCTTTATCTTTGCATGACCAGTATGTCTCATATGCTTTCATTTTTAAGTCTTTTGCTTCATTGTATGGCTTCGGACATGCCTGGTCTTTTCCTGCTTTCTTTGCGTCTGTGACCGCTTTTTTTGCATCTACCAATTCTTTCGGGTAATACCAGATACCGTTTTTCGGAGAGAATTCCATACCTGCGCACCCGAGAACAAACAGGAATGAAAAAAGAATAGCTCCGATCAGAAGTCTCCTTGCAACTAAAACATGCATGTTAACACCTCCTTAATCTTGAAATTAATACGAATGAGGATACTACTGTTTTCATAGATCACCCCCTTTAATACAACACCCCCTTTTCATTTAACCATTCAGTTATGAATATGCCTTGAACGTACTGTGAGAAAATTATATCATACTTTCTCGGAATGGTAAAACGGGAACAGTATTTTTTAGGGCAGAGTTTAAGAGAACAGACATTTTTGTTGAGGAGGAAGCCATGGAATACCGGGTGGGAAAAACCGCAAGAGTAGTACTGGCACGATTTGAAGACAAAGAGGATATCCTGGAAAACATAACAGGCATTGCGAGGAAAGAGAACATCAGAAGCGCAGTCCTCTATCTCATCGGAGGCATCAAGAAAGGCAGGGTAGTAGTTGGTCCTGAAGAAGAGAAGCTGCCGCCGGAACCTGTTTGGAGGGAAATCAACGAGAGCAGCGAGGTCGTCGGAATCGGGACCATATTCTGGGAGGGAGAAGAGCCAAAAATACATTTCCACGGAGCGTTTGGAAAGAGGGACATAGTCAGGGTAGGGTGTCTCAGGGGAAATTCGGAAACCTTTCTTGTGCTTGAGGCGGTAATCATAGAGATCGAGGGGATTAACGCAAAGAGAGAGCTTGATCCCGCATCCGGACTTGTGCTTCTGAAATTGTAAGTATGCCTGCTGAAAAAAAACAAAAAAAGGGTTGCCATATCAGTCTACAGCGGCGATAATAGAATATGCAGGTGAACACCATATGATATCAAGGCGGAAATTCCTGAAAGCTGTCGCTGCAGGGTTCGCGCTCTGTTCTTTCAGCAATTTCCCCGCATTTGCCTACCAGGACAACCAGAGCAGAACTCTCAGTATGTACAACATTCACACCGGTGAGGATCTGTATGTTACTTACTGCATGTCAGGCAGGTATGATCAGGATGCCCTGGACAGCATCAATTATTTTCTGCGGTGTCATCATACAAATGAAGTAAAAGAGATCGACGTGGGGGTGATAGACCTGCTCTGCGATATCAAGGACACCATGGAAACGGATCATCAGATTCAGATAATCTCAGGATACCGGTCGCCCGCCTACAATGAATTTCTCGTAAACCAGGGGAAAGGCGTTGCGAAAAACAGCCTCCACCTCTCAGGACTCGCAATCGATTTTTCCCTGGAGGGGATCAGCACCTACGATATCTTCCAGCTCGCGAAATCGTTCTCTGCCGGAGGAGTAGGTCAGTACCCTGAATTTGTGCATATCGACGTCGGCAAGGTGCGTTACTGGTAGGGTCCACCGGGACCTGCAGCTTTATAGTTCCCCTTCCTGCATCAATTATTTTCTGATAATCTATCCTCCGTATTCATCCGGAAATTTACGAATAATGTAGGCTAAAAAACCGGGAAGGATTCCGGACAAACCGGAATGACAGCTTATGCGAGCGAAGAATATTGCAATGGTTCCTCCGTGAAATCTTCATGCTATGGTTCTCCATCCCCAAGCGCTGCGATTACACTTACCACTGCTTGTGCTACTCTGACCATGAAAGTAAAATCAAGCGTCTCAAATCTGTCGTGTCTTGTGTGATAGTGAGGATTTCTGAACATGGCGGTATCGGTGAGCATGAGAGATGGGTATCCATGCTTCCAGAAAGAGGCGTGGTCGCTGAAGCGGGTTTCAGGAATAATATACCCTGACAGCGGCACTTTGTAGGGGACAAGAACGAGGTCAGGCACATGCGTATTCGCATGGGCAAGAAAAGCATGCAGTGCTTGCTCTGATCTGCCGTTCGCAATAATCCCGAGGAAATTCCCTGTTTTGGGAACTTTTGCCCTGACCAGTACAGGAACGATCTGGCTTCCTTCTGTGTGGTCGGTATACCCGACAGACTCAAGAATAAACGCGGCTTGATATTTTCGCCCTGCCTTTTTCGCCTCACTCGCAAAATGGTCGCTGCCGATGAGGAAATTGATCGTCTGGGGTTGAGGTTCCTCGAGGGTGAAGGCAACAAACTGTATCGTATTCTTTAGCTTCTGCTTGCAGAGTATGCGGGCTGCCTCCAGCAATACTGCGACACCGCTCGCATTGTCATCGGCGCCGGGACTCCCCTGTGCAGCGTCGTAATGAGCGCCGAGAAGCAGCCATTCTTTCTCCTGCGTGTGCCCCTTCAGGGTGGCAATGATATTCCGGAATATTTTCCCGTGGAAAGGAACTTCCTGATTTTCTACGATCAAACCAAAGGAACGGAATGTCTCTTCAATGAAATCTGCTCGTTGCTCAAGGGCTGCAGTATTTTCCCAGCCATGGCGAAACCCTTCGACCACCTTCACATAGGTTCTGAGATTTTCTTCATTGAGAGGGGAAAAAAGTTCATGCATCAGGCAATACCATAAAAGCGATCTGCATAGGAAAATGAAAATGGAAGATACCAATGGTCATAGATAAGATTATTCTGTATTTTTGCCGAATAGTCAAAACTTTTTAGCTATTGACTCCCTATATATAGTCTGCTACTATTAAGCATAAGCTATATTGTAAAATTGGGTCTGCGGTAAGTTTAATTTTTATCACTAAGGTGTACATGAAGGCCAGGGAACTGTTAAGAATACAGAAGCATTATCTTCCTGATAGAGTGAAATGAAGTTTCCCGGTCAACTGCAATCTATTGGGAAAATGAGCAGAATGCAAAAATGCCGGGAAATCCTGGAATGCGGGGAGACCAAATGTCCTGCCTACGAATCTACAAATCTGCAATGCTGGCTCATTCCGCAAACTCTTTGCAATAATTTCATCCAGGGTAATTTCCTCGACAAAATTGAATTGTGTATCGGATGCAGCGTCTTTGCAGAAAATATCGACCGCGAGTCTATAAAAGATACCCTCAAGATTGTGGACAGGCAGTTCAGAGAATTCCGGACACTCGTACAGGAACATGACCGTGAAATGGAAAGAATAGGGCTCGAACTTTCGATCAGCTTATCGGAAGTGTTTGAAGCATTACGAAGAATAGCAAAAGGTGATCCATCGGTAGTAATCCCTGAAGACTCATCAATAGAACTGATAAGCATGCTGAAGCGTGTGGTGAACAGAACCGCAGAAGATCTGAATGAGAATGTGAACCTTTGCCATGAGTTTGCCATTGGCCTCGCGGAACATTTCGATGTTCTCCACCGTGTATCCAAGGGCGACCTCAATGCACGGGTGTCCGGCGGTTCGGATATGGAACTTCTCGAATCGCTGAAAAATGTAACAAACGACATGATCGCAAATATATCCGAGGAGATTACGAAACGGAAAAGGGCTGAAGAGGAACACACGCGATTGGAGACAAAATACCGGGTTATCTTTGAAAATGCCGGGGCCCCGACCATAATTTTTGAAGACGATATGAAGATATGCATGGCAAACAAGGCATTTGAGAGGTTTTCAGAATATAAAAAAGAGGATATCGAAGGAGAAAAGAGCCTTTTAGAATTTATTCTGGAAGATGATCTGGGAAAGATGAAGGTAGCCTTTGATGAAGGTATTTCTCGTCAAGTCTACAACAAATCTCTTGAATTCCGTTTTCTTGGCAGCAAGGGAAATGTCAAGCATGTAATGGCAATTATCTCGCATATTCCCGGCAGTAATATGAGCGTTGCTTCCCTCCTCGAAATAGCGGAATTCAAGCAGAGAGAGATGGAAGCGATTGCTTCCATAACAACGGCCCTCCGTTCTGCGCAGACACGAGCCGACATGCTGCCGATAATCATCGATCAGTTAATGGAATTCATGAGGGCCGACGGGGTGTCTCTCGCAATGCGTGATCCGGTAAGCGGAGAGACGGTAATCGAAACATCAAAAGGGGACTGGTCTAACTGGACCGGAGTAAGATTGCATGCAGGGGATGGAATAAGCGGAACTGTTATCGAAACAGGAAAACCCTATGTGAACAATTCGGCTCTCTCGAATACCCGTTTTGCACGTCCCGACCTTATAGGCGATCTCAAGGCAGTTGCCTGTGTTCCCCTGATGACCCTGCGCCAGACCATTGGCGCGATATGGATAGGGCGGAGGTCCGACATCGAGAACTATGAGATTAAATTATTGAGCACAATCGGTGAGATTGCGGCAAATGCAATCCAGAGGGCCACTCTTTATGAACAGACTGAGCAGCGCCTGCAGCGTCTTTATGCGCTCCATGCGATAGACATGGCAATCAGCGCGAGCCTTGATCTCCGTGTGACGCTGAATATATTACTCGAGCATGTGACGAGCCAGCTCAATACTGATGCAGCAACTGTTCTCCTGATGAATTCCACGACAGGCATACTTGAATATGCAGCCAGCCGCGGTTTCCGTTCACGCACCATAAAGCAGACACGGTTGAGGATCGGAGAGGGTCACGCAGGGAAAGCTGCCCTCGAAAGACGGGTTATCAATGTCCCGAACGTTTTAAAAACGGAAGATCCCTGTGTGCGTTCGCAGATACTTGCGGGAGAAGTATTTCTGGCCCATCATGCCGTACCTCTTATTATCAAGGGTCAGGTGAAAGGTGTGCTCGAGGTTTTCCACCGGACCGAACTGGACCCCGATCCGGAATGGCTGGAATTCTTCGAAGCCCTTGCTGCGCAGGCTGCTATCGCGATAGACAACACATCGCTTTTTGATGAACTGCAGCGCTCCAATACAGAACTGACGCTTGCTTACGATACCACGCTTGAAGGCTGGTCGCATGCCCTTGATATGCGCGACAAGGAGACGGAAGGACATACTCTCCGTGTTACCGAAATGACCACAAAACTTGCGAGGAGTATGGGGATGAGTGAAGCAGAGATCGTACATATCAGGAGGGGAGCGCTCCTCCATGATATAGGCAAGATGGCGATTTCCGATACGGTGCTCCTCAAGCCAGGCCCTCTCAATAAAGACGAATATGAAATCATGTGCAAGCATCCGGACTATGCCCATAAAATGCTCATGCCGATTTTCTTCCTCAGGCATGCGCTCAATATTCCTTATTGCCATCATGAGAAGTGGGACGGAACAGGATATCCCCGAAGACTGAGGGAAGATCAGATACCACTCGAGGCGCGTATCTTTGCGGTCGTTGACGTATGGGACGCGCTGCGTTCTGATCGGCCTTACCGTGCAGCCTGGTCAGAGCAGCAGACACTTGAATATATCCTTAATGAATCCGGCAAACATTTCGATCCGAAAGTAGTCAAGGCGTTCATTAAAGTTCTCTCAGATCAGAACCACCTGTAAGAATCATTATTTGTCTTGAAATCTTCCCTGAAATCTGTTATCCAATACACTATGCGAAACACGCGCAAAATCTCTGTCTCCGGTGAATATCTGCAACACCTTGAACAGAAGGTCGCAGACCTTAAAATACTTACTGAAATATCCGTCCTCATATCATCAACCCTTGATCTCAGTGAACTTATGACGCTTGTTATCGAAAAAGCAAAAAGTCTTATGGATGCAGAAGCATGTTCAATTCTTCTCTATAACAAGAGCACAAACAAACTGGAATTCGAGGTCGCTTTCTGCAGGGAGACATCAGCGACGGATATCCTGAAGAACAAGATCACGCTTGATATCGGACAAGGCATTGCAGGATGGGTGGCGAAGCACCGGAAAGTGCTGATTATCAATGACGTCCGGAAAGACACACGCTTTTATCAGGAGGCTGATAAAGCAACCGGATTTATCACAAAAAGGATCATTGCAGTTCCGCTGGTAGGAAGGAGAGGACTCATTGGTGTTGCAGAGATTCTCAATCCCCGGAAAGAAGAATATGACAACGAGATACTGGAGATACTCGCAAGGCATTTTGCGATTGCTATCGAAAACGCGCTCTATTACAAAGAATCTCTTGAGAAAGAGAGGCTGAAACAGGAGATAGAGATCGCGTCTGTATTGCAGAAAAGTTTTCTTCCCGAAACCCCTGTCCTTCGCAAAGGGAACGTTACGGTCTCAGCGATCAATGTGCCGGCAAAGCAGGTGGGAGGGGACCTCTATGATTTTGTCGAGCCGGTTGCGGGGAAGCTCGGGGTCTTCATCGGTGATATTTCCGGGAAGGGAGTTTCTGCGGCGCTGTATATGGCAAAGATCATTAGTGATTTCCGCTATCTCTCCCATATGAAAGAATCACCCGCCCTGGTCATGAACAGCCTGAACGATATACTCTCAAAAGCGCCGAGAGGGATGTTCCTCACCGCGCAGTATGCAATGGTCGACGTCCTGACGGGAGACATTCAAATATCGGATGCCGGACATCCACCGTTCCTCCTGGTCAGGAAAAAAGAGGTAGAGGTGATGTCCGGCCTGTCCGGTCCACCGCTCGGTATTGTTCCCGGAACCTATCCTGTCAGCACCTATTCACTGAACAGCGGAGACAGACTGATTTTTCTTACCGACGGGGTATTTGAAGCAAAGAGCAGGGAAGGGAAGCGCCTCGGATTTGATGCCCTTGTCGCATTCATAAAGAAGAAGAGGAATGACGATCAGTTGATAGAAAAGATCGCGGACTATGTGCATAAATTCTCGAAGGGAGCAGAAATGGCCGATGACCTTACTCTCATGGAATTGCGTTTTCTGAAAGACCGTGAATGAGATGAAGGATTCCCTCAGAATTTCTTTTCCGTCACATCCAAAATATCTCTCTGTGGTAAGAATGGTGACCGCGAAAATAGCGGAACAATGCGGTTTCGGGGAAAAGATTGTCGAAGAGATCAGGTTGGCTGTGGATGAGGCATGCGCCAATGTTATCAAACACGCATATAAAGGAGACACATCAAAGGAAATTGTTTTAGAATACACGAATACAGAACAGGAATTCACCGTCATCCTGGAGGATAAGGGAATAAAAGCCGACATCCGGTCGATAAAAGGGAGAGACCTTAAAAAGGTAAGGCCTGGAGGATTGGGAGTGCACTTTATCCGCAGGGTATTCGATGTCTTTGAATATGATGAAAAGAGAACAAAAGGGAACAGACTTATTCTCAGAAAATATCTCGGCAGGGAGAAATGAATATAGAGGTAATTGATCATAAAGGAAAGAAAGTGCTCACGCTTTCGGGTGAAATCGATATGTATTCCTCACCTGAACTCAGAGAGGAACTGATGGGCATTCTCATAAAAAAAGTCCCTGCCCTGTACATTGACTTCAGGGAAGTCTCCTATATAGACAGTTCCGGAATCGCAACGTTTGTGGAAGGTCTGAAATACGTAAAATCGTATGGCGGGAGGCTCCGGTTTTTCAGCATACCCGGGGGGATTATGGATATTTTCAAATTCTCCAAGCTGGACAGGGTCTTCGAGATCTACGGAAATCTTGACGATGCCATCAATAGCTGAAAGCCTTTTCGGTCTTGCCGGAAAGAAAGCCAGATCTCTCTTCCGTGATATCAATGATGCCTCAAAGATCGTCAATGATATCTTCTACTGGTCGTGCATCTCCCCCCTCAAAGGGAAACCCCTCCGTTTCAGGGCAAGCATCTACGAAATGGTCAAGGCGGGCTACAACTCTGTTCCCATTATTGCCGTCATATCCTTCTTTATAGGAATAATCCTTGCTTTTCAGGCAGCATACCAGCTGAAAAGAGTCGGAGCTCTCATATACGTTGCAAACCTCGTGGGTGTCTCTATCACCCGTGAACTCGGACCGATCATCACCGCGATTATCGTCTCGGGGAGGAGTGGATCAGCCTATGCTGCAGAGATCGGTTCGATGAAGGCGGCTGAAGAGGTTGATGCTCTCATCAGCATGGGGATTAACCCGGTGCGTTTTATCGTCGTGCCGAAACTTGTTGCCCTTATGGTGATGGTGCCTGCCCTTACCCTGTTTTCGGACCTGATCGGGATAACCGGAGGTTTTGTCCTTTCTGTCTCAGTGCTCGAAATCCATCCCTACAATTATTTCCAGCAGACGGTGAACGCGCTCCTTGTAAAAGATGTCCTGACGGGTCTCATGAAAGCATGGGCCTTTGGTGTTATCATAACCGTTGTCGGAGCATATCAGGGGTTCAAGGTTACCGGAGGCGCCGAAGAGGTCGGGCGGAGGACGACTGCCGCAGTCGTGGCGTCTATATTTCTTGTGATAGTTTTTGATCTGTTGTTTACGTCGCTGTTTTTTTATTTTACGTAGAGTTTTTTATAAATTTGGATTTTATCATTATACGGCTTGACCGGATGATCCAGTTCTTCTTGCAAAGGCTTTTGACATCGGATTCCCTCTATGAGTCGCAGACGGATCAAGCCTGAGAATGACAAGCTATAAAGAGCGACATAAGTTATGCTGAGTGAAGCACATGTAACTGTCATGCCGGCTTGTCCGGCATCCTTCTTCATGAAAGATTCCCGACAAGCGGGAATGACAACCCTGCGGCAATTGCTATGACGTTATGGTTAGAAAAGTAATATTATTTTGTACTGAGTGTCTGCACTTTAAGGATTGAACAATGGAAACAGCAATTGAAGTCAGAAATCTCATAACCCACTACGGCGACAGGGAAATCCTGAAAAACATCTCTTTTTCCATACCGAAGAGAAAAACTACGGTCATCCTCGGCGGGAGCGGGTGCGGGAAAAGCACGCTGCTGAAACACCTCATCGGGCTCCTGAGAGCCGACCGGAGGAGAGATACTGATCAACGGCAAGCGATATCACAAAGATGAACGAAGACGAGATGAACGGTGTGAGGAAGAAAATGGGCGTCCTCTTCCAGGGATCAGCCCTTCTCAATTCCATGACCGTCGCAGGAAATGTCGCCCTTCCTCTCCGTGAACACACAAAACTCAATGCATCCACCGTTGATATAATGGTCCGCATGAAGCTTGATCTTGTAGGGTTGTCCGGTTTCGACAAATTTTATCCGTCACAGCTTTCGGGCGGCATGAAGAAGAGGGCAGGTCTGGCACGGGCGATAGCACTGGACCCGGAGATGCTTTTTTTTGACGAACCGTCGGCAGGTCTTGATCCCGTGACTGCCGCAGGTCTTGATGAATTGATTGTGAATTTGAGGAATGTGTTCGGCATGACCATAATCGTGGTAACCCACGAGCTTCCAAGTGTATTCACTATTGCTGATTATGTTATCATGCTTGACAAGGGCCAGGTCATATTTGCCGGAACGCTCGATGAGCTCAGGGCGTCGCAAAATCCGAGGATCAGGATGTTTCTTGACAGACAGCCGGAACAGGAAATGTATTCGCCCGAAGATTACTTTAAAATAATCGCAGGCGAATAAAGAATCCATGAAAATGCTGCGAAGGGAAATATGAGAGACGAAATCAAGGCAGGAATAATAATAGTAAGCTCGATTGCGATTCTGAGCGCCTTCGTTATTCTGATAGGGGGCGGACAATTTTTCGAAAAGCTCGACCCCTATAGCGTGAAGGTCATGAATGCGGCAGGGCTGGAGCCCGGAGCACAGGTGAGGCTCGGCGGAGTGAGGGTAGGCAGGGTGCTTTCTATTCGCGCACCTGAAAAGCCGGGAGAATCTGTAACCATCGGGATCGGGGTAAAAAAGGGCACGGTGCTCTATAAAGGGACAAAAGCTATCATAACTCAGGTTGGCTTCGTGGGAGACATTTACCTTCTTCTTTCCGTCAACGATACGGTAAATGAGGTTATTCAGGCCGGAGCTACCATACCCTCTGAAGAAAAGGTGCCAATGGATGTGCTCATGGCAAAACTTAACGGACTTTCAGAGTCAGTCGACAGACTGATTACGGATATCGACAAGCTCTTTAACGAGAAAAACCTGAAGAATGTCGAATCCCTGATAGGAAATACCAACAATGCAATCGTTTCAGGATCGGTAAACCTCGAAAAGATTGCAATAGGGCTGAAGGCAACAACCGATAAGCTGGGGGGAGTTCTGAACGAAATAGACGATATCGTGAAGGTCAACAGGGGGGAAATTACGATACTGGTAAAGAAAGCCCGGGAGGACATTGAAAAGGCCGGGGAGATGATCAGGAGCATAGAGTCAACTGCAAAGTCTGTCGAAAAAACATCGAAAACAGCCGACAGAGCAATCGAATACCAGTCGAGGAATATCGAGAACCTGATCAATGCAATGACAAGGACCACGGAAGAAATGCAGGACCTCCTCCAGGAGATCAAGCACAAGCCCTGGAGCGTGCTCTATAAAGAGAATCGGGGGGAATGAGACGATGAGAAGAATGTTTGTCATGGTAAGTGTTCTGATTTCGCTGACTGCATGCAGCATGCCCGAAACAAAAATTTACAGCCTCTCTCTTCCCGATGCTGTGATGACGGATACCACGACTCAGGGCAGGCAGGCATCTCTTGCGATCATCATGGATGCTCCCCGTCACCTCAGCCAATCGTATATCGTGTACAGGAGTTCCCCTTATCAGCTCCAGATTTCGCGGTATGCGAAATGGGAGTCCCCGCCTGATGAAATGGTAAAGAAGGCAATTCAGGATTCACTGTATGACACAGGCAATTTCCATGACGTAAGTACCTCTTCTCTGATATCCGAGGGTTCTTATGTGCTCGAAATCAACCTGAAAAGATTCGAGAGGACAGGGGACGGAAACGATATCTTTGGGGAGCTGGCATTCGATATGAAACTCGTCTCTTCTGAAAACAGGGAACTTTCTCATGCTGCGATCATAAAGAAAGTGAAACTCGAAGACAGGGAATTCCTGAGCCTTGCAAAAGGACTGAGCGCCGCCCTCGCAGAAGCTGTCCGGGAAGTGACGGCGAAAGTTACTGTGCATTAGCATCTTTGAACATTCATAAAGGAGATATAACATGTCCAGGATCGTAAAAGTTTTCGGAAGAGAAATCCTCGATTCCAGGGGAAACCCGACAGTCGAAGCTGACGTATGGCTTGACGATGGGAGCATGGGAAGGGCAGCTGTCCCCTCCGGCGCTTCCACAGGCGAGCATGAAGCGGTTGAACTGAGAGACGGCGATACGAAGCGCTATCTCGGCAAAGGCACCCGGAAAGCGGTGCAGAACATTCAGGGTAAAATTGCTACAGCAGTCAAAGGGATGGATGCGGGTGAACAGGAAGCGGTTGACAGGAGGATGATCCTTCTTGACGGCACCCCGAACAAGGGGAAACTTGGCGCAAATGCCATACTTGCGGTATCCATGGCAGCTGCCCGTGCCGCTGCGGTGTCGCACAGGATGCCGCTTTACCGCTACCTCGGAGGAGCATCGGCTTCTGTCCTGCCCGTACCAATGATGAACATCCTGAATGGTGGCGCGCACGCAGACAATTCAGTAGACCCTCAGGAATTCATGGTGGCTCCCTATGGCGCAGCAAATTTCACGGAGGCACTGCGCATGGGAGCAGAGGTATTCCATACGTTGAAGAGCGTACTGAAAAAGAAAGGCTATTCCACCGCAGTTGGGGATGAGGGAGGGTTTGCCCCCAATCTGAGGTCGAATGAAGAGGCAATCGAGGTCATTCTCGAATCGATAGAAAAAGCAGGATATAAAGCCGGCAAGGATATCGGATTAGCGCTGGACCCTGCGGCAAGCGAATTTTATGATACGCGCAAAAAGAGATATATTTTCAAGAAGTCCGACAAGAGCGAAAGGACCGCTGAACAGATGGTGGATTTCTGGGCAAAATGGGTAAAACAGTATCCGATCATTTCCATTGAAGACGGCATGGCAGAGGATGACTGGAAAGGCTGGAAACTGATGACCGACGTTCTGGGAAAGAAAATACAAATTGTCGGAGACGACCTTTTTGTGACGAATATCGAGAGGCTTTCCAGAGGCATACAGGAAGGCGTTGCGAATTCGATTCTCATAAAGTTAAATCAGATAGGCACCCTTACTGAAACGTTTGATGCAATGCGTATGGCTGCCGCAGCAGGGTATACTGCGATGGTATCGCACCGTTCAGGAGAGACCGAGGACACCTTCATAGCAGATCTCGTTGTTGCAACAGGCGCAGGCCAGATAAAGACAGGCTCTGCAAGCCGTACAGACAGAATCGCAAAATATAACCAGTTGCTCCGCATAGAAGAGGAGCTGGGCAGCTCAGCAAAGTTTGCGGGCAGGAATACGTTTCGCCGTTAACATGATAATGTACTTGAAACGTGTGCTCAATTAATCTCCGGTTATTTTTAAGGAGTACGCAATGAAACCCCATGAACTTGCCGGGAAACCGGCGCCCAGATCGATTCTTGCAAATATACCGAGGCTGATTGCGGCCTATTATACCCATAAACCGGATGCAGCTGAAACAACCCAGAGAGTTTCCTTCGGCACGTCCGGACACCGGGGTTCTTCTCTCAAACACAGCTTTAACGAAGCGCATATCCTTGCAATCAGCCAGGCCATATGCGAATACAGAAAAGCGAACAGGATCAGGGGACCGCTGTTTCTCGGAATGGACACCCATGCATTGTCCGAACCTGCCTTTGCGAGCGCCATCGAAGTCTTTGCAGCAAACAAGATAGACGTCCTGATCCAGAAAGGGTTCCGGTACACGCCAACGCCGGCAATCTCCCACGCAATCCTCACCTATAACAGGAAGGTCCGGGGGATCCGGGGCCGTTCCGACGGCGTGGTCATCACTCCTTCTCATAATCCGCCTGAGGACGGCGGATTCAAGTACAACCCGCCGCACGGGGGTCCTGCTGATACTGAAACCACAAAAGGAATCGAAGAAAGGGCAAACGAGCTGCTCTCCAGGGGACTTAAAGGTGTAAGAAGGATGCTTTTCGAGAAAGCGGTAAAAAGTGAATACATCCGTGAATATGATTACGTAATACCCTATATCGATGACCTTGTGAATATTATCGACATGGAACGAATAGCGAACGCAGGGCTGAAGATAGGGGTGGACCCGCTGGGAGGGGCCGCAGTAGATTTCTGGGAGCCTATCGCAGAGCGGTATGGTATTTCGCTTGAAGTTGTCAATGCGGTTATTGATCCTACATTCTCTTTTATGACTGTTGACAAGGACGGAAAGATCAGAATGGACTGCTCCTCACCCTATGCCATGGAGCGTCTGATACAATTAAAGGACAAATTCGATATCGCGTTTGGAAACGATACGGACGTCGACCGGCACGGTATAATAACGAGAGAGGCAGGGCTCATGAACCCGAACCATTATCTGTCTGCTGCCATCTGGTTCCTCTTTCAAAACAGACCTGAATGGAGAAAAGACGCTGTGGTAGGGAAGACCCTTGTATCGACATCCATGATCGACAGAGTCGCTGCAGCACTCGGGAAGACAGTCTCCGAGGTGCCCGTTGGGTTCAAGTGGTTTGTCGACGGACTCATCGATGGTTCTTACGCGTTCGGAGGAGAAGAGAGCGCAGGCGCTTCTTTCGTCAGGAAGAACGGCGCCGTTTGGACAACGGACAAGGACGGTATCATCATGGACCTCCTCGCCTGTGAAATCACTGCCAGCACCGGAAAGGACCCTGCTGAATTATACAAAGACCTTGAGGGACGATTCGGCAGGCCGTCATATATCCGCATCGATGCGCCGGCAACACCGGAGCAGAAGGCGGTCATGAAAAAACTTTCCCCTGATATGGTCACTGCACAACAGCTTGCAGGCGAGGCTATTACCGCGAAACTGACCCGTGCCCCGGGGAATAACGCAGAAATCGGAGGACTGAAAGTTATTACACAGAACGGATGGTTTGCCGCACGGCCTTCCGGCACAGAGGATATTTACAAAATTTATGCAGAGAGCTTTCTTGGTGAAGAACATCTGCAAAAGATACAGGATGAGGCTGTAGCCATAGTAAGCACCGCTTTTGCTGCAGCAGGAGTCTGAAGGGGTAAAACATTCCATGAAAATTCTGACCACTCCGAAAATGGAACGATGTATAGGATGCCATTCCTGCTCGCTTGCATGCGCGCGATTAGTGCATAAGAGGCTTTCCTGGGATACCGCGGGGATACGTATCCGCACATCAGGCGGACTTTCGACAGGTTTTGAAGCGAGAAACTGTCTTGCGTGCAATCCCGCCCCGTGCGCCCTGGCCTGCCCGACCGGCGCCTATTTGCAAAGAAAGGGAGGAGGGGTGCTTGTCAGAAAGAAGCTCTGCATCCGCTGCGGTGAATGCGCAAAGGCCTGCCCTGTTGACGCCATCTATCTTGATCATACAGGAGAGCCTTTCGTCTGCATTCATTGCAGCCGGTGTGTGCAGTACTGCCCCCATGACTGTCTCGAAATGAAAGCATTGGAAGAGGAGTCCGGAACAGACGAAACCGAAGGGGATCTGAATTCATGATACGCGACTACTTCAGAGTCCTCACAATCAACCTTACCACTGGTCAGGGAAATATCGTTGAGGTGGGAGGCAGGAACGAAGCGGCAGGAGGAAGCGGTCTTGCCGCGCTCCTGTTCGGCAGGTTCGGGCATGTCGATAAACCATGGAATGAACCGGAACAGCCGCTCATTTTCACTATCGGCCCGCTTACCGGATATTTTCCGCTTATGAGTAAAACAGTATGCGCTTTTAAGTCACCCTTCCATAACCAGTATGCCGAGAGTCATGCAGGGGGCCGTTCCGCTCTTGCACTCAGGTTTGCTGACCTTGATGCGCTTGTGATTACCGGGAAGGCAGAGAAACCGGCATGCATTTCTGTCGGGTCCCGGCATCTCGAAATAAAAGAAGTACACTACCTGTGGGGAATGGATGTTTTTGCCACGGGCAAATATCTCCGGAATATGTTCAGGGGGTCAGGGCACCGGAGCATTCTCCGCATCGGTCCTGCGGGCGAACAGGGTTCTCCAATGGCCTGTATCAACGCTGATACATACCGTCATTTCGGCAGGCTCGGCGGAGGGGCTGTAATGGGAACGAAAAATCTCAAGGGAATCGTCATTCAGGGGGATGCGTCGTTCCTCCTCCCCGAAAACAAAGAATATCCGAAAATATTTGAAGAAGTGCATAACCAGCTCACCGATACGGATATGATGAGCAAGTACCATAACCTTGGCACGCCGGTAAATGTAATGCTCCTGAACGATCTCAAATCCCTGCCGGTCAGGAATCTTCAGCAGACAGCAGATCCTCATATCGGGGGCATCTCAGGCGAAAAGTTTGCAGAAGCAGCGCTGCTCCGCAACAATGCATGCTCCGGATGTCCTGTCGGCTGTATCCATATAGGCTTTGTAAGAGAGCGGTTCCACGAGGAGAACAGATACCTTTACCGTCAGGTGGCATATGATCATGAGCCCATTTTTGCAACAGGTTCCATGCTCGGCGTGCTTGACTGTTTCGCAGTGCTCGGCATCATGGATGTTGTGGAAAGGATGGGCCTTGATGTAATGTCGGCAGGCGTAGCCCTTGCCTGGGCAACAGAAGCGTTTGAGAAAGGACTCATCTCTGAAGCGGAGACCATCGTTCCCCTGAAATTCGGAGATGCGGAAAGATATAAGCAGGCCATGCAATACCTGGCAATAGGAACGAATGAATTCTACCGGACCCTCGGCAGGGGGACCATGGTTGCTGCTGAGCGGTACAACGGCAAAGACTTTGCCTGTGTCCTTGGACAGGAAATGGCAGGCTATGCCACCGGAGAGGTCTTTTTTGCCTCACAGGCACTTGGGTTCAGACATTCGCATCTCGACTCTGCGGGATATTCCTTTGACCAGAAACCCGGCGAAAAGAACGCCGGGAAGGCGGTTGATTTTCTTGTAAAGGACGAACAGGGAAGGGTTTTCCTTACCTCAATGGTAGCATGCCTTTTCTCGCGCAGCGTATACAATGACGAACTCCTTGGCCGATGCCTGAATTCCGTCGGCTACACTGAACTCGCAGAGAAAATGACCGATGTAGCGCGTTTTATTCAAAAGCTCCGCTGGAAGACGAGGATTGCTACGGGGTTTGATCCCGGGTCTGTTTCCATACCGAAGAGGTTTACCGAGGTCGTGAACTGGAAAGGTCCAATCGATACGGGATATCTGAAAGCCCTCAGGGAAGAATATGCAAAAAGAATCCTTGAAATGGGTGCAGATGATGAGAGAAAATCAGAAGAGAACAGTTGATTCATGATGATACAACGGGAAATAATATGGGGGCCGGAGTCTTTTGTAAAAGGAGGACACTGCATTGCTCGATAAGATAAATCCAACAGAAACGCTTGCGTGGAAAAAACTTCAGAGTCATTTCAGGACAATGAAAAAGAAGCATATGCGGGATATGTTCCGGAAGGACCCAAGGAGGTTCTCGCGGTTCTCCCTTACGTTCGAAGATATCACGGTAGATTTTTCGAAGAACCTCATATCAGGCAAAACACTGAAGCTGCTCCTGGAACTCGCAGAAGAGTGCCGGGTAAAGGCTGCGATCGAACGCATGTTCAGCGGGGAGAAGATCAACGAGACCGAAGGCCGTGCCGTCCTGCATGTTGCGCTCAGAAACCGTGCGAATATACCCATTTATGTAGAGGGAAAGGACGTAATGCCTGAGGTCAATGCGGTCCTTGCTCAGATGCAGAGGTTTTCCGGCAAAGTCATCAACGGTGAATGGAAAGGTTATACGGGGAAAGCAATTTCCGATATTGTCAATATAGGAATCGGTGGTTCAGACCTGGGCCCTCTCATGGTGACCGAAGCGTTGCGGCCTTACAGAAAAGACCACCTCCGTGCCCATTTTGTCTCGAATGTCGACGGAACACATATCGCGGAGACATTAAAGAGACTGTCTCCCGAGACGACGCTTTTCCTGATAGCCTCGAAGACCTTCACCACACAGGAGACCATGAGGAACGCCCATACTGCACGGCAATGGTTTCTTGGCACCGCAAAGGACGAAGCATTCATAAAAAATCATTTTGTGGCAATTTCCACGAATACCGATGAAGTCGCGAAATTCGGAATAGATCCCTCTCACATGTTCAGGTTCTGGGACTGGGTGGGGGGCAGATATTCTCTCTGGTCAGCGGTCGGCCTTTCGATCGCCTGTTCTCTCGGATTCGAAAACTTTCTTGCGCTCCTCGAAGGGGCTCATGCCATGGACATTTACTTTCGTACAACGCCGTTTGAAAAGAATATTCCCGTCATGCTTGCACTGATCGGCGTCTGGTACGGCAGTTTCTTCGGGGCTGAGACTGAGGCAATACTCCCCTATGACCAGTATATGCACAAGTTCCCTGCATATTTTCAGCAGGGCAACATGGAGAGCAACGGAAAATCTGTGGACAGGACAGGACAGGAAGTCTCTTATCAGACCGGTCCGATACTCTGGGGTCAGCCCGGAACAAACGGCCAGCATGCCTTTTACCAGCTTATCCATCAGGGCACAAAACTGGTCCCCTGCGACTTCATCGCGCCTGCCCTCAGCCAGAACCCTGTCGGGGACCATCACGAAATACTTCTTTCCAATTTTTTTGCGCAGACAGAGGCGCTTATGAAAGGAAAAACAGAACAAGAGGTTATCGCTGAACTCGAATCATCGGGGATGAGCGATGAACAAATAGAATTTCTTGCTCCGTTCAAGGTATTTCACGGCAACGTCCCCACCAATTCTATACTATTCAGAAAACTTACGCCGAGGACGCTGGGAAGCCTCATTGCCCTTTATGAACATAAAATATTTGTTCAGGGAATTCTATGGAACATCTACAGTTTCGACCAGTGGGGTGTTGAACTCGGCAAGCAGCTTGCGAATAAAATTCTACCCGAACTGAGTGATCGAAACATTGTGTCCGCCCATGATTCGTCGACAAACGGACTGGTAAACAGGTATAAGGAATTGCGCTCATCAAACAAGAATTCATAAAAGCAAAATATTTTTCAGCATATCAGGAGGATATCCATGAAACTCCCTGCAAATAAAACAAAGATCGTGTGCACCATTGGTCCTGCGTCCCGGTCGCGTGAGGTTATTGAAAAAATGCTGCTGGCCGGCATGAATGTAGCCCGGCTCAATTTTTCGTATGATGACTTTTCAGCGCACAGCAGTGTAATACAAGACCTCCGGGACGCTGCACGAGTCACCGGCAGGCGGATTACGATCATGGCAGACCTTCCGGGACCAAAGATGAGAATCGGTCAGATCTCACCCGATCCCGTGTATCTGAGGTCCGGTGATTCTCTGGTTTTAACCACGGATAAAATTACGGGAGATGCGGGCAGAGTTTCAGTCAGTTTCGACGGACTCCCGAAGGCAGTAAAGCAGGGAGACGCACTTTTCCTCAACGACGGTGTTATCAATCTTGAGGTCATTCGCGTCAAGGAAAACGAAGTGCATTGCAGGGTGCTTGTTGGCGGAGAACTCAGGTCGAGGAAGGGGCTTAACCTGCCGGGGATCGACCTGGGAATAAGCGCATTTACCGGACACGATTACGAATGCATGAAATTCGCTCTTGAACATGGGGTGGATGCCGTGAGCCAGTCGTTTGTCGAGAACGCCGGGGACATACAAGCCGTAAGGGACGCTGCCGCTTCCCTGGGGCGCCAGCCATTCATCATAGCAAAGATTGAACGGGCGAGGGCGCTCGATCATATCGATGAGGTCATCGATGCAGCGGACGGAATAATGATTGCACGGGGTGATCTCGGCGTCGAGCTTCCCATCGAGCGGATCGCAGTGGTCCAGAAGCAGCTTATGCGCAAGGCAAATATGCGGGCCAAACCTATAATAACCGCAACCCAGATGCTTGAATCGATGATCTCCAACCGTCGTCCGACACGCGCGGAGTCTACTGATGTGGCAAATGCGATACTTGACGGGACCGATTGTGTCATGCTTTCCGGAGAGTCAGCCATGGGTAGTTTCCCGGTCGAGTCGGTTGAGATGCTTTCGAATATTGCCGCTGCGATCGAACCGTACCGTGGAACAATGAGCGCAAAAGAGATGTTCCAGGGATTTGACCTCAAAGAGAAGGTTCCACCTGCAAGGCTCGTTGACCTGAGCGTCGAAACGGTCCTCGAATATGCATTGCCGTCAGCGGTTTTTGTTCCGACCCGCAGCGGGTTTACTGCAAGAAGCATCGGGCGTTTCCGGCTTCCGGTATGGATTATTGCCATAAGTTCGCAGGACGCCACCTGTCAAAGGCTGCAGTTCTCTTCAGGAGTTTATCCTGTTCTTGAGGAAGAGCACCCGGAGAACTGGAAACCCTATGTGAGAGAGTGGCTGAAAAAATATGAGATTCCCGGTGATTTCGTTGTGCTCACTGAAGGGCCCTCATCAAAGCATCCTGATGCGAACCATCGGATGGAGATCCTCGACATCAAGTCTTCATAATGCGCATTATTACTCCGGCAAGTAAACACATGAAAGATTTACAGTGCTGTCATTCCGGCTTGTCCGGAATCCTTCTTCGGTTCTTGTCAGCATGCGCCTATATTCGGAAGGATTCCCGACGCGCTTCACTTGCGGGAATGACATTTAAGGTGTTTATTTGCCGGAGTAATAATCCAGGAATTAAGCGAACTGTGATTAAGATGGGTAACATCGAAAGCAGAAGAATGCCTGTAAATCTATCGTGAGCCCTTAATGATATCAAACAAAGCCCCGAGGGCTGAATCAAGCTTCTCAATCTCTTTTGTTCCACCCTGCGCCATTTCAGGCTTGCCGCCGCCTTTGCCGCCTGCAATTTTCGAAAGAGTTTTCAAAATCTCTCCGGCATGATATTGTTTTGTGAGGTCTGCGGTAACCATGCAGACGATGCCTGCCTGACCGTCAAGGACAGAAGACACGATGATAATGCCTGATTGCACACGGTCACGCACATTATCGGCAAAGAGGCGGAGTTCGTTGGCGCTGAGACCGTCCTGTCTGACTGAAACAATCTTTACCCCGTCGATGTCAAGGGCATTTTGTACTGCATCCGATATGGCGTCCCGTGAAGAACCGGTTTTCAGTTTCTGGATCTCCTTCTCCATCGACTTTGTATCCTGGAGCAGTTTTTCTATCCTTTCGGAAGGCTTGTCTGCTTTCAATAAGTTCCTGATCTCATCAAGCTCTGCTTTCTTTGATCTGAAATAGGAAAAGGCCTGTTTCCCTGTCAGAGCTTCGATTCTTCGAATCCCTGAGGCAACACTCCCTTCAGAAGTAATAACGAACAATCCGATCTCTCCGGTTGAGCTGCAATGAGTGCCTCCGCACAGTTCTTTGCTGAAATCGCCTGAAGAAACGACCCTGACTGTTTCTCCATATTTCTCATCAAACAAGGCGACCGCGCCTGAATTGACTGCATCAGCTGACACTCATGATGTCCGTTCTGACAGGAAGATCATCAAGTATCTTTTCATTCACGATATCTTCGATTTTCTGTATTTCTTCGTCCAGGGCCGCGGAGAAGTGCGTAAAGTCAAACCTGAGCCTTTCAGGATCGACAACAGAACCCGACTGTTTCACATGCTCACCGAGCACTATCCTCAATGCCCTGTGGAGGAGGTGGGTTGCGGTATGGTTTCTCATGGTGGATCTTCTCTGTGATTCATTCACGATGCAAGTGACCTTATCGCCTTTTGAGACAGTTCCCCTATAGACCTTTACATAGTGAAGAATAATGTCGGGGGCAGGTCTTTTTGTATCAACTACAATTGATGAAGAAGATTCCGACTGTATTGTTCCGGTATCTCCGGCCTGCCCGCCGGATTCGCCATAGAATGGTGTTTTGTCCAGGATTATTTCTCCTTCTTCACCTGCGGACAAAGTATCAAATTCTTTCCCGTCCTTAAATATGGCTGTGATAACAGCTTCTGTTTCACTGGTATCGTATCCGATAAATTCTGTTTTGCCGACGAGACCAAGTGCTTGAATTGAAGGCATCGGAGTTGTAATGCTGCTTGCTGTTCCAGCGATTCCCTTTGACTTATCTCGATGCGCTTCCATCTCGCGATGAAAAGATTCCTCATCGATGACGAGTCCTGCATCGAGCGCGATATCTTTTGCGAAATCCAGGGGCAATCCGTGGGTCTGCTGAAGCCGCGCAACTTCTTCGCCGGGAACCGTAAGGAGTCCGTTTTCTTTCGTTTTTCTGATAAGGTCATCGAATACAAACATTGCGGTCTCGACTGTTCTGTGAAAATTCTCTTCCTCGATTTTCAGCAACTTTTCGGTCCTGTCCCTTTCACGTACGATTTCAGGATAGGCGCTTCCCATTGAATGTATCACGGAATCGATCAACTGAAAGAGGCACGGGTCATGGATCTGCAGAAGTTTGGCATGTCTTGAGGCCCTTCTGATGATCCTTCTCAAAACATATTCACGTCCTTCGTTTGAGGGAACAAGGCCTTCCGAGAGCATGAACACCGAAGCGCGGATATGGTCTGCAATGACTCTCATGGAAGTGTCCGAATCAGAGGACGAGCCGTACGGAATATTCGCGATCGAAGCAATATCATAAAGAATCGGTTGAAAGAGGTCTGTATCGAAGTTGCTCGTTTTGCCCTGAAGGACGGCGCTGATCCGTTCAAGGCCCATACCCGTGTCTATGCTTGGTTTTGGCAGGGGATTCAGTGCGCCCGATTCGTCTCTGTTAAACTGCATGAAGACAAGGTTCCAGAGTTCAAGGTACCGGTCACAATCACAGCCGACGGCGCATTCAGGCTTCCCGCATCCGATATGGCTTCCCTGGTCGATGAGAATTTCCGAGCATGGTCCGCAAGGTCCCGTGTCGCCCATCTGCCAGAAGTTGTCTTTTGCTCCAAGCCTCACAATCCTCTCGCCAGGAATTCCGATCAGAGTGTGCCACAGCTCTTCTGCCTCGTCGTCCTGCTCATAGACCGATACATAGAGTTTATCCTTCGGAAGCCGGAATATTTCCGTGAGCAGTTCCCATCCGAAAAGGATTGCATCCTTCTTGAAATAATCGCCAAACGAGAAGTTGCCCAGCATTTCAAAGAACGTATGGTGGCGGGAAGTGTGCCCTACATTTTCGAGGTCGCTGTGTTTTCCTCCGGCCCTCATGCATTTCTGACAGGTTACGGCACGGGTATAGTCTCTTTTTTCCTCACCCAGGAAGGTCTTTTTGAACTGTACCATACCTGCGTTTACGAACAGGAGGGTAGGGTCGTTCCAGGGGATAAGGGGAGAGCTCGGAACAATGGTATGTTCTTTTTTTCTGAAATATTCCAGAAATGCCGAGCGTATGTCCGTGCTGTTCATATATCTCCTTGATGCTGCATAGAGTTTGCCGTCATAGTATGTTGTCAGGACCTGCCGTTCCGTCCATACCGTGAGCCGATGCCCGTACAGAAAAGAGCACGAGGATCAGATGACCTCAGAAATATCTCATCTGATCCTGCAGCTATTTAGTGTCTGTTTATAAACGCAGGGTTTGTCATCCTCCGGCTTGACCGGGGGATCCAGTCCCGAAAGCTTTCGGGATGGAAATACTGGATTCCCGCCTTCGCGAGAATGACGAATTTTTATCGGAATCGCACTTTATAAACAGACTCTATTTTATATAGATCAGTTTTCCGTCATAAAAGAAAAGTACCTTGTAGGTAACGACATTGAGCGTTTCCTTGAAGGAGTATGTCCACTCTTCACGGCTTTTATTCTCGAACGATTCGAGGAATTTTATGGAATCGGGAGCGCCCCAGGCATACCGCACCTGTTCCTGTGACATTCCGAGTGAGATCTGTCCTTTCCTTACATGCTCCCTGATTTCATCGGGGAATGACTTGATCTCGTCTTCGGTATAGCGGACAGACTTCGCGCATCCGAGAAATAAAAAAAGTGATACCGATATGACCAGCAGCAATGCCTTTTTCATCATATATCCTCCTTATAAGAAAAGTTGTCTTTTAAAACTGTTCGTATTGTCTCAGAAGCATAGCCTCTTCGTGAAAGAACATTATACAACCTTCGCCTGATTATTTCCGGCCCGTAATTCTTCAGCAATTTCATTTTCTTATCCACTATTCGTTTTGCATTCTCGATATCTATTCTCTCGTCACCGACAATGGTTGTCTCGATAACAGGCAGCGGGATGCCCCTGCTAAGCATGTATTGTTTCGCCCCGCGCCGGCTCAGCATTTTTCTGGAAAAGGCCTCTCTCTTCAGGTTTTCAGCCAAGGCAGTATCATCAAGAAAACCGGACTTCCTGAGAAACTCAACTGTCTGCGTCACAACATCTGCAGAAAACCCCTTCTTCACGAGCCTCTCACGCATTTCTTTCTCACTCCTCCCTCTGTAGCTGAGGAGCTTGATGGCGTATTGTCTCGCTGAAGGAACGTGCGCTGGTTTTCTGTTCTTATTTGGCGAACCTGTCAATTTTCATCTCATCCTTCTTGTCTGCTTTCTCCGGACGGATCGAAAGCTGTTCTTCAATCGAAAGCTCACTCGTTGACTGTATGCCTTTTACTTTCAATACGAAATCATCGGGATTGGACGCCCTTCTCAAGGCCTCTTCGTAGGTAATAAGGCCTGACTTGTACAGACCGAACAGCGACTGGTCAAAGGTCTGCATGCTGTAATGAATTGCTCCCTGCTCAATCACGTCCTGTATGGATTTCGTCTTGTCGGGATCAAGGATACAGTCCTTTATGGTTGCCGTAGCGATAAGCACCTCGACTGCGGGCACTCTTCCTTTCCCGTCGGCTCTTGGCATAAGCCTCATCGATATAATTGCCTTTAATACTGAGGAGAGCTGCATACGAACCTGTTTATGCTGATAGGGCGGGAATACCGCGATGATCCTGTTCACAGTCTCCATAGCGTCTATAGTATGGAGAGTGCTCAGCACAAGATGGCCTGTTTCTGCCGCAACAAGCGATGTCTGTATCGTTTCAAAATCACGCATTTCGCCGACGAGTATGACATCCGGGTCCTGTCTCAGCGCTTGTCTCAGAGCCTTACTGAAGGATTCCGTGTCGCTTCCGATTTCCCTCTGGTTTACGATGCTTTTCTTGTCGCGGTGGAGATACTCGATGGGGTCTTCGATCGTCATGATATGTTCGGTTCTCTGCGAGTTTATCACGTCGATCATGGAGGCAAGTGTCGTGGATTTACCGCTGCCGGTTGTTCCCGTAACCAGAATCAGTCCCCTCGCTTCAGAAGCAATCTTCTTGATCACTTCAGGGAGGTTCAGTTCTTCAATCGAAGGGATCCTCATGGGAATAACCCTGAAAACAAGCCCTACTGTGCCTCTCTGCATGAAGATATTGCATCTGAACCTTCCCAGGCCGGGGATGCTGTACGCGAGGTCGATATCGTTCTTCTTCTTGAACACTTCCGTCTGTCCGGGGGTCATGACCGCAAGGGCTATTTTTGTCGCATCTTCATGGCTGACCCTTTTTTCTGTGGTTAAAGGGGCCAAATCTCCATGAATTCTCAGGATAGGCGGCGAACCGACTTTTATGTGGAGATCCGAAGCTTCCAGTGCATGTGCCTGTTTCAAAAGATCGTTGATATCCATGCTTACCTCCTTAAATTAAACGCCTCGATAATTTTATCTTCTATTTCCTTCGCCATATCCTTGTTCTGCTTCAGGAACTCCTTTGAGTTTTCGCGGCCCTGACCGATCCTGTTCCCCCCATAACTGTACCAGGACCCTGCTTTTTCTATGATCCCCTTGTCAACGCCAAGATCCACCAGTTCGCCGACCCGGGAAATTCCCTCGTTGAAATAAATATCAAACTCTGCCTGCCTGAAAGGAGGCGCTACCTTGTTCTTCACTACTTTTACCCTGACCCGGCCGCCGATGGTCTCCTGGTTATCTTTGAGATTTTCTATCCTCCTGATATCGAGCCTCATGGAGGAATAGAACTTCAGTGCATTACCGCCGGTGGTTGTTTCCGGACTTCCGAACATGACGCCGATCTTCATCCGTATCTGATTGATAAAGATAACGGTTGTATGAGATTTCGAGATCGCCGCAGTCAGTTTCCGCAATGCCTGACTCATAAGCCTTGCCTGGAGACCCGGAAGCGAATCACCCATGTCACCCTCTATCTCGGCTTTCGGAACCAGTGCGGCAACAGAGTCTATGACAATAATATCTACCGCTCCGCTCCGTACAAGGACTTCTGCAACTTCAAGGGCCTGCTCTCCGGTATCCGGCTGGGAGACGAGGAGTTCTTCTATGTTCACTCCGAGTTTCTGTGCATAAGTGACATCAAGCGCATGCTCGGCATCAATGAATGCAGACGTTCCTCCGGCTTTTTGCGCCTGCGCCAATGCATTTAATGCAAGGGTAGTCTTGCCGGATGATTCAGGACCGAATATTTCGACAACCCTTCCTCTCGGAAACCCGGCGATCCCTGTCGCGATATCCAGCGATAATGAACCGGTAGGGATTGCCGGAATCCCTTCCTGGATCCCTTCAGCGCCGAGACGCATAATCGCTCCCTTGCCGAAATTCTTTTCTATCTGTGTAATGGCAACTTCGAGAGCCTTGATTTTGTCCTTGTTCGTCATTCTTCCTCCAATCTCAAATTTCATTTCACAAAGGGTTTCACTATTTCCCATTGCAGAAAGATAGTGTCAAAAATCGCTGATTTCCTGCTATTTTTCATGAACTGTTCCTGGCGCCAAGGGGTATTCCGGAGATACAACTGTATTCAGGCCCCTGTGGTTTCAGTTCGCTCTTCATGAGTTTTACCATAGTGACTTCTGCTTTTCCGAAATCTTTTGATTTGAATATATCGAGTTCCAGGAGAGTTGCGATGACCCCTTTCTGAGAGCGTACCCTGCCAAGCGTGAGGTGAGGGGTGAAGTCTCTGTCTTCTTTCTGATATCCGTGTGCTGTCATGGCATCCTCGATGTCCTTCTTCAGGCTTTTCATGGTTTGCGAATCTTCTATCCCCGCCCAGATGACTCTGGGATATTTGCGGTTGGGAAAGACCCCTGTTCCATATATTGTAATATAAAAAGGCATGTATGACGATACTGCACTCCTGAGGGAATCCTGAATTTCGGGAAGCGCCGTCTCAGGGGTATTCCCGAGGAATTTGAGCGTGATATGAATGTTTGAAGCAGTAACCCACTTAATGTCCCCGCCGCACTTCTTCATGGCGTCAATGACCCCTCCGATCTCGGACTTGACAGAATCAGGGATGTTAATTGCTATGAAGCACCTCAAAGATTTCACGTTCATACGGAACCCTTAGAAGAAAATCAGTTTCCATATCTGGAGAATGAGATTCGCATAAATGCCTGCGACAATATCGTCTGCCATCACGCCAAGTCCTCCGCTCAACGCAGTCTCGGCCTTTCTGACAGGAAACGGTTTTAGTATATCGAAAACACGGAATAAAAAAAAGGCCGCAAAGATATACCCTATGCTGAAGGGGAGAAAGAGCACAGCAATAAAAAATCCGCATGCTTCGTCTATGACGATATGCCTGCTGTCTTTCTGGTTCAATGCTCTTTCGGCGGAGGACGATGCTGCAATGCCAACAGGTATTATAAGAAGAACCGCAAGGACATGAAGAAATATCGATGGTTTCACTGCGACATACACTGCCAGTGCTGCAAGGGAACCCCATGTTCCCGGAGCAACGGGGAGGTAGCCGACCGGACCGAGGGTTGCAATATGCCTGAAGAGGCTGTTCCTTTTCAAAATAAGTTCCTTGCTTACTCCTGTAGTATCTTATACGAATAGTTGATCTTCGCGGTTCCTTCAAGCGTGGCCTTCACCGAGCAGTATTTCGTCATAGAAAGTTCGACCGCACGTTTTACCGCAGACTCTTCGATCTTTCTCCCCTTCACGATGAACTCAACGGTAATCTCAGTGAATTTCTTCGGATATTCTTCTGCCTTATTTCCTGAAACATTGATTTCGAGTCCTGTCACGTCCTGTTTTTTCTTGTTCAGGATAGAAATAACATCCATGCCGGAGCACCCTCCTGCAGCGATAAGGAGCAGTTCCATGGGACGCGGTCCGGTATTTTCGCCCCCAACGGATTTATCCCCATCCATAATCATTGCATGGCCGGATTGCGCATCTCCGACAAACTGCAGTCCTTTTACATAGGTTACCTTTGCGTTCATATCAGGACCTCCCTGGAAATTTCAGTTACTTTATGCAAGCGGACTCTGTTTGTCAAGAAAATATCGTTTACTAACAAGCTGTTTTATCTTGTAAATGAAAGTTATTTTTGAATAAACTATCGTATCTATGGATGCAGTGATTCTGGCAGGCGGAGAAAATACCAGGATGCCGTTTCTCAAGGGATTTCTTGAGTTTGGAGGAAAACAGATTGTTGCATCGAATGTTGCGCTTCTCAACAGTATTTTCAGGAGGACTTTTATCGTTACGAACGACCCCGCACTCTATTTCTCCCTTGACGCACATCTTGTCGGTGATGTCATAAGGGGCAAAGGACCTTTGGGCGGCATATTGTCGGCGCTGGCTGTGCCGGATGTGTCGGAAGTGTTCGTAACCGCATGTGATATGCCTTTTATAAATGTTATACTTATACAGTATATGACCGGCAAATGGGACGGAAAAGCGGATGCCCTTATCCCCCTGTATGAGGGAAGGTCCCAGCCGCTGTTTGGCATTTATACGAAAAAAATTGTTAGAATTATAGAAGAATATATTACAAATGGAAGGAGGAGTGTAAGGGAATTTCTTCAGGACATACAGGTAAGATATGTCGGACAGGAAGAAGTAATGGCAATAGACCCTGAAGGAAGGTCATTTGTGAATATAAATACAATGGAAGATTTAACCAGAGAAGGGGGTAGAGTATGTTTGGGTTAGGAACGCAGGAACTTTTTATCATAATGATAATAGTCGTTGTCCTTTTCGGGGCGACACGGCTCCCGCAGATCGGGAGCGGAATAGGAAAGGCGATTTCGAATTTCAAGAAGGGTGTGCGTGAAGAAGGAGAAATCGATGTAACGCCTGAGAAAGAGACAAAGGAAAAGAAAAAAGAAGCAGACAAAGAAGGTGAGTAGAGGTGCTATTGCAGAGATAAGCCTTTCTGCGATAGCACATAATTTCCGTACCGTCAAAAGGATAGTGAAAGACAGACCGGTCATCGCAGTCGTCAAGGCTGATGCGTACGGTCATGGAGCAGTTGAAGTTTCTGCAAGGCTTCTGAAGGAAGGGGCTGACTACCTTGCAGTCGCATATCTCGGCGAAGCCGTCCAGTTGAGAGGGGCCGGCATTCAGGCCCCGATACTCCTGCTTTTCGACAGACCTCATCTCGACGAATACATTCATTTCAGACTTACACCCGTTGTTCATTCATCCGCCGGTGCACGCGAACTTTCAGAAGAAGCAAAGAAAAAAGATGTTCTCATAAAAATACATGTCAAGATAGATACCGGCATGGGCCGGCTGGGTTTGAACAGCGTTCACGCCGTGGATGATCTGATCGCCATATCGGAACTCCCAGACCTGCAGATTGAAGCGTTGCTCAGCCATTTCTCCGAAGCTGATCTTGCCGACAGGTCTTTTGCGGAAGAACAGCTTGCAAGGTTTAATGCGATCCGGCAGGCCATTGCGGAGAAACTGAAGCAAAAGGTTTTCTCCCATATCGCGAACAGCGCTGCTGTCCTTAGCTTTGCAGACGCCCACCTCGATGCTGTCCGTCCGGGCATTATGCTTTACGGATATTCACCGTTCATTCATCAGATTTCTGATTTTCAGTTGTTGCCGGCAATGACGGTAAAAACCAGAATCCTCTCGCTGAGAATTGTCCCCGCCGGAACACCGATCAGCTATGGCAGGACATTCATTACAAAAAGACCGAGCAGGATAGGGGTGCTTCCTCTGGGGTATGCAGACGGATATTCCAGGCTTTTTTCGAACAATGCAGAGGTCCTTGTGAAAGGAAGACGGGCGCCTGTGGCAGGAAGGGTCTGTATGGACACTACAATGATCGATCTGACAGAAATTGATGAGGCAGATGAGAACGATGAGGTAATTATGCTTGGAAGGCAGGCCAATGAAAGAGTGACTGCCGACGAACTTGCGCAAAAAGCTGGTACAATCTCTTATGATATACTAACTTCTTTGGGAAACAGGGCACAACGCATATATGTTGAAAATTATTGAGCTGCTCGGAAAATTAATCATACGGTTTGCAGAGGGTCTCGGCCAGATCCTCATCCTCCTTATGCTGGCATTCAAAGAGATCCTGCGTCCTCCTTTCGAAATCCGGAATACCTTCAAACAGATGCTCGAAATAGGGGTGCGTTCGCTCCCTGTTGTCCTGGTAACCGCGATTTTTACCGGGATGGTCTTTGCGCTTCAGACGTATACAGGTTTTAAAAGGTTTGGGGCAGAGGCTGTGGTAGGGACTGTGGTCGCCCTGTCAATGACCAGGGAACTGGGACCGGTCCTTACAGGACTTATTGTCGCGGGAAGGGCCGGCGCTGCCATGGCGGCCGAATTGGGGACAATGAGGGTCACGGAACAGATTGACGCACTTGAGACACTCGCAACGAACCCGGTAAAATATCTGGTAGTGCCGAGACTAATCGCAGGAGCGTTGATGCTTCCCGCGCTCGCACTAGTCGCAGACCTTATCGGAATCATCGGCGGTTACTTCATAACCGTCGGACTCTTCGATACAAGCTCAGTCGTTTACTGGAAGAGAACATGGAACTATCTCGAAATGAGCGATATCTATAATGGCCTTATCAAGGCGGCATTTTTCGGCGCGAGCATCTCACTCGTGAGCTGCTATAAAGGGTTCTATACAAGAGGCGGAGCAGAAGGCGTCGGAAAGGCAACGACCGGCGCTGTGGTAATCTCTTCAATGACCATACTTATATCAGACTATTTTCTTTCAGTGTGGCTTTTTCAATGATAGAGATAATCAATCTCCATAAGTCTTTCGGGAGCAAACAAGTGCTTCATGGCGTGAACCTCAAGGTAGATAAAGGGGAGAGTATGGTAGTTATCGGCGGAAGCGGGTCGGGCAAGAGTGTCCTTTTGAAGCATATAATCGGTATACTAAAACCGGACGAAGGAAAGGTGCTCATTGACGGTACTGATATCGCGTCGCTCCCCGAAAATCAACTGAATGAATTAAGGAGAAAATTTGGCATGCTTTTCCAGATGGCTGCCCTTTTCGATTCCATGTCGGTATGGGAAAATGTCGGGTTTGCTCTTACGAGACATACGAATATCCCTAAAAAAGACATAAAATCTGTTGCGATAGAAAAGCTGAAGCTCGTGGGGCTTGTCGGGGTCGAAGACCTCATGCCGTCAGAACTCTCCGGAGGGATGAAAAAAAGGGTGGGGCTGGCCCGTGCAATAGCCTATGAACCTGAGATACTCCTCTATGATGAACCGACTACAGGACTGGATCCGATACTCGCTGACGCCATCAATGATCTCCTGGTTGAAATGAAACAGAAGATGTCGATTACCTCTGTGGCCATAACCCACGACATGAGCAGTGCGTATAGGATAGCCGACAAAATCGCAATGCTTTATAAGGGAGAAATTATCGATACCGGGACGCCGGAAGAAATAAAAAACACACAAAACCCTATCGTGAAGCAATTTATCACCGGTAGTTCTGTGGGACCAATAAAAATAGAAGGAGTGCAATATGAGAGGAATATCGACAGAACTTAAGGTCGGTTTCTTTGCCATTGTCGTCATCGCGGTATTATCCTATATGACCTTCATGATTAGCGGCATCGACTGGATGAAGAAAGAAGGATATACCGTCTACATCTACTTTAAAAACGTTGCCGGACTCGATGAAAAGACAAAGGTGAAGATTGCCGGGGTAAACGCCGGGGTAATAGAAACGATAGAACTCAAGGAAGGTCGTGCAAAGCTCACAGTGCGGATCAATAAGGATGTGGCTCTTTACAGCGATTCGAGTGCGTCGATAAAGGCTGCGGGTCTTCTCGGAGACAAGTACCTCGAGATCAAAACCGGAAAGACAATGCCTCTCGTGACAGACGGTGCAACCCTTGACAATGTTTTCGAGATCGTTGATATTGATGATCTTGCACGGAACCTCACCGCAGTTTCCGAGAATATCAATATCCTTGCCCAATCGCTCAACCAGACGTTCGGGACTGAGGAATCAAAAGAAGCGATGAGGGAATCCATACAGAATCTCAGGCATATTACCGCGGGCCTGAGGGAAACTATTGCCGTGAATGACCGGAAACTGAGGACCACCCTCGACAACATCAACAATCTTGCCTCCACAATCAACGAACTTGTCGAAACGAATAAGGAGAATGTAACTGCCGCAGCAAGCAATATCAGGGATTTCTCGCAGACATTGAAGCAGGACGCGCCTCTTATGGTCGAGAATCTGAATAAAGCCGCACAGGAACTAAGAGGAATGGTGGAAGAAAACAGGCCGACTATCAAGAGCGCGACGGATTCAATAGATCAGATCGCCAGGAAAGTGGAACGAGGCGAGGGAACACTTGGAAAACTCATCAAGGACGAGAGTCTTTACGATTCAGTGCAGAAAGCTGCGTCAGGGATCGAAAAGACCTTGTCTGCGGTTGAACGGTTCAGGACCTTCCTTACCTTCCAGACTGAATACCTTACAGAGCCTGCTGATTCAAAAGGGTACTTTTATCTGACCCTTCAGCCGAAACCCGATAAATACTACATCCTTGGAATTGTGAATGACCCGGTAGCAAAAGTGAAGACCAAAAAAGTCATCAAGGAAACACCGGAAGGCAGGACTGTTACCAAGACAGAAACTATCGAAAAAGAGGTTGAATTCACCGCGCAGTTTGCGAAAAGGTTTGATGATCTCGCATTGCGGATAGGACTCACAGAAAATACCTTTGGCGTCGGCGCGGATTACTTCTTCCTGAACGACAAGGGCAGGATTACCGCTGATGCCTGGGACTTTTCGAATGATGAAGAAGGCGCCAAGAACCCCCATATGAAAGTTGGGGTTGATTATTATGTTTTCAAAAACCTGTTCCTGTCTGCCGGGGCTGACAATATCCTGAACAGCAGGTGGAGAGGCGCATATGCAGGGGCAGGGATGCGGTTCGAGGACGAAGATATCAAATATCTTTTCGGCACATTGCCAAGCATCTCAACAAAGTAATGTGCATGGAGAACGTTTCATACGCATCATCCATAGAGAATGAAAGGAGGTGAAAAGATGAGAATGCCCTTCATGAAGCAGATATCCTGGTATCTTGTTATGGCAATGTTCATCATAGGTATTGCCCCAAAGGTTGACGCAGGATTTGCGCCATCTGAGATTATCGCACTTTCGCAGATGGAGAGAACCGCGGACCTGCAGAAAATTCAGAATATCCTCGAAGCGAAGGCTGTGAAAGAAAGACTATCACAGTTAGGCTTTACCCGTGATGAAATCCAGCAAAGATTTTCTCAACTCAGTGACCAGCAGATTCATCAGATTGCGCTCCAGCTGGATGACCTGAAAGTTGGTCAGGATGGCCTCGGTGTAGTCATTGCACTGCTCGTCATCGCGATACTTATTGTTGTGCTTCTTAAATTAACCGGCCATAAAGTTATTGTTACAAAATAAGAACAGAGACACGGAGAATGCGGTGAAGGGAAGTAGAACTTTCTCCATGCGCCGCATTCTCCTCCTTTATTTGCTAATAATGGCCGTTCCTCTCTTGATTGCTTCCTGCAAAACACTCGGAATGAAATCTCCTCCAACAGATGCAAGGATAATCGGGAACGTTCCGTTCCATCAGCAGGAAACTTATCAATGCGGACCTTCTGCGCTTGCAAGTGTCTTAAACTACTGGAACATCCCGGTGACGCCGGAGCAAATAGCAGAGGATATATTCAGCAAATCAGCGCGGGGAACACTAAACCTGGACATGATTCTTTACGCGCAGGGAAAAGGTTTATATGCAGAGCAATACAGGGGAAGCGTTGAAAGCCTTAAGACCGATATAGATGCCGGGTTCCCTCTGATTGTGATGGTTGATTACGGCTTTTCCCTCTACCGGCAGAACCATTTTATGGTTGTTGTGGGATATTCGGATCAGGGTATCATCGCCCATACGGGAAGGGAGAAAGAAGAAGGAATACTCTGGTATGATTTTCTCAGAACATGGGAAAAGACCGGTTACTGGACGCTTCTTATAAAGAAGAGTGAATAGTAAGTAGTGATCGTTTGTTCATCAATTAAGGGTAAAATAACCTCTCATTCCCCGACCCCCGATCGGAGTCGAGGGCAGGCTTGATCGTTCTACGACTCATAGGGGGAATCAATTTATTTATTATGTTCTGGATTGACCGGTCAATCCGGACAATGACAAAAAACTTTGTTAGTCCAATGAGAATTCTTATCGAAACAGGAGAAATAAGACCAGTTGAATGCAGCAATAAAACATATACTCTCTGTCAGTTTCGTAATATTCATCATGTCCTCATGTGCGTTCCCGCGGATAGTTATTCTTGATGATCCCCTGAGCCCTGAGGAGCATATAAATCTCGGTGTTGCGTACGAAAAACAGGGTGATCTGGACAATGCACTGAAAGAATACGAAAAGGCTTCCGAGAAAATTTCTTTTGCGTATCTCTACATGGGAAACATATACCTTCAGAAGAACGATTATGGACATGCTGGATCAAGTTACAAAAAGGCGATCAAAAAAGATCCTCAGAATGCCGACGCCCGGAACAACCTTGCCTGGCTCTATTATTTGACCAAAGAGAATCTTGACGAGGCCGAAAACCTGGCTCTCGAAGCTATTGCATTGAATCCTGCAAAAAAGGATGTATATCAGGACACGCTGGATAAGATCAGGGAAATGAAATCCAGGGACAGTCCCCGGATTTTACAATAAAGAATAGCTCCTTATAAGCGGGTGTATCCTGCCATTCCCTTTTATTTTCTGCTTGTAAAAAGGAGTTCAAAAGTATATACTTTAAATATATATTTACATGGAGGTGCGCCATGAGGACTGCAAAACTATTCCGTAATGGTCAAAGTCAAGCTGTGCGACTGCCCAAAGAATTCAGGTTTAAGGAAGACCATGTGTTTATCAAGAAGGCGGGGAATGTTGTGATGCTTATACCTGCAAATAAGTCCTGGGAATCTCTATTCAACAGCCTTGATAAATTCTCTGATGACTTCATGAGTGATCGGAAGCAGCTAAGGAATCAGAAAAGAGAGGCCCTCTGATGATGTTCATGCTTGATACCAATACCTGCATTTATCTTATTAAACAGAAATCACGGAACCTGCTTAAGCGATTTAACAATCATTCGGTTGGAGATATTGGAATATCATCTATAACGCTCGCAGAACTACAGTACGACGTAGCAAAAAGTCTCTATGTTGATAAGAATAGGGAGGCGCTTGCTGAATTCATTCTCCCTCTTGAAATAGCTGACTTCGATGAAAAAGCAGCTGAAAGTTATGGAACAGTACGCACCGATCTTGAAAAAGCAGGAAAGCCAGTCGGTTCAATAGATATGCTAATAGGTGCCCACGCCCTTAGCCTCGATGTTACAGTCATAACAAACAATATAAAAGAATTCAGAAAGATAAAGAATCTGAAAGTTGAAGACTGGACCGCCTAAATTTTTTGTATGTGGCTTAAAATGACCCAGTATAATATATCATGTTAAACTTAATGGTTAATAATATAACATAATGAATAATATAATTAATATTAAATCACTCCCAAAAAATGACCTGCTCCGTTTTGCACAGGAACAGGCGCTTCCCCGATACAGGGCTCAGCAGTTGATTCACTGGATATATCAGAGATATGTGACGTCAATAGATGATATTACCGAGTTTTCCAAAGAACTGCGAAAAAAACTCGCTGAGAAAGCGTATATCAGCAATCTGGGTATTGTCAGGCATCTCCATTCCTCTGATGGTTCAGAAAAATATCTGTTTTCTCTCGAAGACGGTAACAGAATTGAGAGTGTTCTCATCCCGGACGAGAACCGCCTTACGCTCTGCATTTCTTCCCAGGTTGGATGCGCCATGGGATGCAGGTTCTGTATGACAGGAACAGGTGGCTTCATCAGGAACCTGAAGGCGCACGAAATAGTGGATCAGGTTATCGCGGTCAACAGGATTCTTCACCCGCGGAAAGTAACGAACCTTGTTCTTATGGGCATGGGAGAGCCTTTTGAGAATTTTGATGAAGTTGTTGAGGCGCTCTGGCGTATTGTACTCTTCATCGGAATATCAAAAAGGAAAATTACCGTATCTACCGCGGGAGTAGCGCCGAAAATCAGCCTTTTTTCGGAGAAAGCTCCGGACGTAAACCTCGCTGTATCGCTAAACGCTGCGACAGATGAGGTGAGAAGCGACCTTATGCCTTTGAACAGAAAATATCCCCTGAAGTTGTTGCTTGCGTCATGCAAAAAATTCCCTCTCCAGCCATCAAGAAAGATAACTTTTGAATATGTCATAATCAAGGACAAAAACGATTCAGCAGAAGACGCAAAAAGACTGGTTAAACTGCTAAAAGGGTTGCGCTGTAAAGTGAACCTCATTCCGTTTAATCCCTTTCCCGGAACTGCACTCCAAAGGCCTTCTGACCACCGGATACTCTCGTTCCAGAAGATTCTGCTCGAAGGCCATGTGCGGGCATTGGTACGGGAGAGCAAGGGCCTGGACATACAGGCCGCATGCGGTCAGCTCAAAGCATCGTCATATCCTCAAACATGACCTGAAATCACTCAGGCACGCGATCAAGAATCCTCCCCTTTCCAAGGGGAGGAGGTGGGGTTTTTTAAAAATGCCAAACCTCCCCGAGCCCCTCCTTATCAAGGAGGGGATTGTATTCTTCACTCTTTGCTGATGGATTACCATGACCTTAGTTCTTTATTCTTGACTATGACTGCATATTGCCATATCATTAAAAATATTCCGTCTCACATTTTTCTGAAAGGAGTTTCTTATGAAAAAAACTCAGTTGATTGCCCTTTTGAACAGGGATCTTACCGATGAGCATGCAGCCATAATACGGTATCTGGTGCATGCATGGATGGAAGGTGAAGACACTCCGATAGGGTCCAGTCTCCTGTCCAGGTCGCGTGAGGAAATGTGGCATATGCACTGGCTTGGCATGAGCATCGGACAACTGGGAGGTGAACCGAATTTCACCCCGGCCCCTTATCCCTATGATCCGACAAACAGGGCGACGATATTCAAGTCTTATGTGGAGTACGAAGAAAAGCTTGTCCCCCATTATAACGGTGAAGCCGATATGGTTGACGACCCCCACATAAAGAGGGTTTTGCAGCGGGAAGCATGGGAGTCGGCAATCCATGCACGGAAATTCCAGAGGATATTGAACAAGCTGACGCCGCAACAGGCGCGAACAGCCCCGGGAGGGGAACGGGAAATGCCTATGGAATTTATCAATCTTCTGCAAAGAGAAGTAACGGACAAATACAATGAGATGCTTCAGCATGTGCGCTATTCATGGGTTTTCCAGAAGAACGGACTTAGATCATGGCAGCTTATGGATCAGGCTATGGAAAAGATGAAACAGCTTGCGCATTTTGCCGAAGACATAGGCGGAAACGGGATGCCTCCGCAATTTAAACCCGGGAAGATCGATTTGAGCAGGGTGATGACAAAGGCTATTTTTAAGTCAATGGATGATGCCCTGAAGTCTCACAGGCGGCACCTTAAAATGAAAAAAGACCCTGAAGTCAAGAAGCATGGCGGGTTGGTGATCAACCTTGATCTCACAATACAGCAGGAGCAGTATCAGGCAGAAGAACTGAAAGATATGAAAAAGAAATAGACGAGAGTGCAGACAGCATGAATTTCGTATGAATACCCTGGCTAAGGAATACAACTCGATTTCCAAATCGAAATGAACTACCCCGCAGCCCGAAGGCGTTCGGGACGAGGTATCAAAGATGTCATTCCGGCTTGTCCGGAATCTTTCTTTACATTCCTGTATTGTCTTATATAATATACGCTCCGGAAGGATTCCCGACAAGCGGGAATGACAGAATAAGGAGAACAGTAACCCCGATGCAGAGCATCGAGGAATTCTTTGATTAAACTCTCTCTGTTTCCGTGCCAAGCTCTCTTTGACTGTAATGTCTCTTGACATGTTGAAGGTTGAACCTCCGCTTCGTCTCCGGTCTCATCAAAGTTGCCCGTGATTTCGATTTGGAAATCGAGTTGTATTCCTACGGTTGAACCTTTTGAATATCGATAATATCAAGCAATTCGTAGACCTGGATTTCCTCAGTCTTTCCCTTAACACTGATGCTGCCAAGCGGTATTACTCTGACTGACGCAGCAACTTTTTCATAGACCGATTTACTGATGAGGATGGAAGTTCCGGTGTCCTTGTTCGCTGATTCAAGACGTGAAGCAAGATTAACCGAATCACCGATAAGGGTATAATTAAAAAGTTCTGAAGAACCCATATTGCCTGCGATTACCGTGCCGGTATTTATCCCAATCCTGATGGAGATTTCTGGCATGTACTCTGTTTTCATTTCCTGTCTGAGGGAAACAAGCCGTTCCTGCATTTTTACCGCGGCACGGCATGCATTCAGGGCGTGTTCAGAGTCAGGAACAGGCGCTCCCCAGAAGGCCATGAGGCCGTCTCCGATAAATTTGTCAACAGTGCCTTTATGCTGAAAAACGATCCTGGTCATTGCATCGAAATACCGGTTCAGGAAATGGGCAATAGTATCAGGGGGAAGCTTCTCTGACATTGCAGTAAAGCCTGAGATATCAGAAAAGAGGATTGTGGATTCAACCTTTTCACCTCCGAGTTTCAGTTTATGAGGGTTGCTTAATACTGATTCCAGTATAGAGGGAGAGAGATAATGGGCGAATGCTTTTTTGATCTCTCTCCGTTTCTTTTCAGTATCTATGTATGCGGCGGCTCCGTGGACTATATAGGAAAGGCTGAAAGGCAATGCGACAATCAGGGTCGGTATCCATATCCTGGAATACCGGAACAGGGAATAAGCGGCTGTGAGATAGAGCAAAAAGAAAATAATCGAGAGAAAGCCATGCAGAACCGGCCTCCAGCGTATCTGTAAAAGGCTCGATATGATGCCAAGAAGCAGGAAGAGCAAGAGACTGAACACAATATTCAGTCTGGTGATGAATTCGCCTTTCAGAAAGTTAGCAGCCATGTTTGTCTGAATTTCCACTCCGCTCATGAGGCTGTTCCCGGTAAATAGGAAGGGCGTATTGAAAATATCCGCCTGTGATGCCTTGGCTTCGGGTGAGGTTTTCAGCTGAAGACCGACGATGACAATCTTTCCCTTGAAGAAATCCTTTGGAAGATACACTGAAGGCTGTAATGCCTGATAATATGAAACTGTTGGAAAACTTCCAGGCGGTCCGGCATATGCAATGTAGGTATTTTTATGAATATCGAACTCTTTTTTTACATGCAGCCGTGCAATCTGTTTTGCAAATAATATCTCATGCTTCTCTGTTGAATAGAACTTCCTTACCACAGTATCACTGTCTTTCAGGACATTGACGATGCCGGTAAAGCTGTTCTCTTTGAATACGGGAACAGGCTCAACCAGAATCCTCTGGAGGTACCGCTTCCTCTCTATTATTTCAATTTCCGATGCGAGACAGACATTGCCTGCCCGCTGTAAAGAACCTGCGAACGCGGTATCTTCTGCACTGCCGGAAGGCTCTGCGAACACGATGTCGAAACCGATGACCGATGCGCCTTCATGTTTCAGCACGTCTGTCAGTTGCGCATGGATGCTTCTCGGCCAGGGCCATTGCATGCCGGTCTCTGCAAATGAAGGTTCGTCAATGGCAACGATGACGATATCGCCAGGTGGTTTCTGCGGCGACCTGAACAAATGGAAGAGGTCATACCCTTTGAGTTCTATCAACTCGCCAATGGGCAGGAGACTGAAAACAACGGTTATGCATCCAATGATCAGTCCGATGAAAAGGTTTTTCTTAAACACTAAAATCTGTATTCCGCTGTCACATACACAGACCTGCCTGCTGCGGGATATCCCCGGTATGTTTCGAAGTGTGTATCAAAGAGATTCTTTGCCGTAACGCTCAACAAAGCATGCTTGCGGAAGGGTTCCCACATGAGCGAGAAGTCTGTAGTGATATGGTCTGACAGAAGATAGCGATTTTCCGCGTCGCTGTATCGTCTCCCTGTATACGAGGTAATCAGGCTTGATTTGATGTTGAGTGGAGAAACCCAGACAATTCCTCCGTTCATTGAATGCTGCGGTATCAAAGGAATATCATTCCCCTGATGAGCGCTGTCTTCGTTTTTGCTGTCAGTATACGTATACCTCAGGAAAAGTCCTGTGCTTTTCGTCAGGATTGAGTTGACGGCAAAAGAGAAACTGCTGGTTCTGCCTTGTGATACGGTTGCCAGAGGATCAATTGAGTCTCTCAACTCCACCCTCTCTGCCCGGACAGTGGTAAAGAATCTATCTGACCAGCGCGATTCGAGCCGTGCCTGGTAGTCATTCAGTCTCGATCCGGTAAGGGCAAGACTGTTATCTACGACAAGCCCTGCAGCCGAGACAGGAGAGAGTGTACCCACGGAAGGAAGGTCGAGCCATTTTTGATATCCGAGCCTTATGATATGTTTCCCGAATATTGCGGAAAGACCTATCCGGGGATGAATGCCTGTATAATCTTCCCGATCTCTCATGGATTCGTAGAACAAGCCTCCTTCAAAGAGGATATTTTTTGAGAGCTGCCACCGGTCATGGACATAGGCCGTAAGGAATTTCATCGTATGATGCGGGGACACGGAACGTTCGGAAGAGGCATAGTGAGGGAATGTGGAACATTCAGGTGTTTCTGATGCAATCTCATCGCAGAAATCGATATCCCCTAAGGTATTTAAATCATTATAAACAAGAGATGTGGACACTCTGTCCGGAATATATTCGAACCCATAGGATATCTGATGGGTGCTTCCGATCTCGACAAGATGCCTTGTCTGGAAGGCGAGCACTTCTTCTCCAGGGATTATAGCGGTAAATAGGATTATAGTCGATATATCCCGGTACCGTATCAGTGAGGGGGGAAAAACCGGCGTCTGCAGTAGCACCGGAGGAGTCGGAAACAAAAGTGAGATTCGGTCCGCCTACAATTTCTGTAATATCATACACACCCCTGCGGAAAAACCCCCGTGTTGCGTCAATACCAAAGGCTTGAAGAAAGGAGAGCATTATATCGGTGAGGCCCGTGCCGAAGGGGTCCGGATTCAGGAATTCGGAGTCCGCCTTCTGATAGGCAAAACGCGCCAGCAAATCGTTCCTGTACCCGAACCTGTGATAGTATCCAAATGACAGATGTGAACTTCTCTCTTCGTTTCTGTCGTCCGGATCGGGGTTTGTTTTATACCCGGGTTCTCCTGCTTTGCTTTCCGCAGTCCAGCCGTAGGTAAAGAAACCGTTTTTATAGTCGGGTTTTATCCCGATGCCGAAGAAGAGAGAATTCCCCTCAGAATACCCGTTTTCCCTGAAACCGTCTTTATCGAACTTTGACAATGAGAGATAGTACGAAGTCTCCAATGGTTTCCTGAAATATCCCTGGAAGATCGCATTGTATGATTGTGTAAAGCCGCCGTCTTCACTGCCGAACTGTAGACCGAATGTAGCGTCATGTCTTGGCTTTCTGATGATATCCTGATATCTGTTTGGAGAAGATATCGAAAGGGGGTCAAGGGCTAATCCTGTAATGAGTTCACTAATCGAGACGAACGGATTGTCTGCGTATTGCAGCGAGGCGAAAAAATGACTGTTCGCATTATGAGGATCGTACGATTCCTGTGAATAACTCCCTGCCCATTCTTTAAGATCGAAAGAGAGGAGCGCTGAGCCAAGGTCTGCCAGCGCAGTTTTTGTATTCTCGATAGGCGCCATGCTTTTTAAATAGGGGAGGAGTTCGAGCGCTTTCGTTGCTTCCTGAACAGCGTCGAAGGGCCTGTAGATATCCTGATAGATTATCTGCGCCACGACATGGGGCAGGGGATCGCGTGGATCGAGCTGCCCCGCAAGTTTCAACTCATCAAGAGCCCGTGCAACATCTCCCTGTTGATAGTATGCGATAGCAAGATAGATATGCGGGTTGGCATAGTGAGGTTCCATGAGGCTGGACTTCAGAAGGTATTGAATAGCTTCTTCTGTCTTTCCTTCCGAGAGCGCAATATACCCGAGGCCCTTAAATGTCTCAAAGTTGCCCGGATCGAGTTCAGCAGCTGTCAGATAGTCTTCACGTGCCTTCTCCATATTGCCGACACCGGCAAATATCACCCCTCTGTTTGCGAGAAAAAGAGCGTCCCGGGGATAGAGTTCTATCGCCTCGTTGAAAATCCGCAAGGCCTCTTCGTAATTCCCCTTATCATTCATCACAAGACCCAATATATCAAGGGCAATATCGTTCTTCGGATCGATCTCAAGAGATTTTTTCAATGCTGACTCTGCTTCATCGCCTTTGCCCTTCGATATAGAAATACATGCCAAGAAATGCATGGACATGAGAAAAGTCAGGATTGATTATGGCCGCTTGCTCTATCCAGCCTTTCGCCTTTTCAGACTCGTCAAGGGTAAGATAGAAATGTGCCAGGAGGGTGGGAAATATTTCCTGGTCGGGATATTTTTTTCCATATGCTTCACAGAGACTTATCGCTTTTGGAAAATTTCCCTGATATGCCTGAAATACACAGGTCATTACGTCTGAAAGAGGGGAAGGTCTGGTCTTGCTTAGTTTTTCAATCAGTCCTGCGGCGTCTTCTATCCGGTTCTTTTGAAGAAGAACTCCGAGCATTCCAACGAAAGGCTCGATGTCTTCACCTTTTCTGCTTAGCTTTAATGCCTGCTTGAAATAGGTTTCTGCACGGTCAGGTTCACCTTTATCGAGTTCCAGAAGGCCTCTGAAGGTCAAGGCCCTGATATTCTTAGGGTCTGCCTCCATGATTTCATCAAACAATCGCAGGCTTTCTTTCTTTTCCTTTAAGTCAAAAAGCAGCCCTGCAAGCATCAGTTTCGAACGGATGTCCCTGGGGTCATTCTTTAACGCTTCTCTTGCAGCAGGAAGAACTTTCATGACTTCCTGCCGCCGATAGGAATAAAATGGGATGAGTTTCACTACGTCAAGATGGTATGACACAAACCATTGGACCCTGTCTTTTGGCCTGACAAGGATTGTCTTCATCGGAGGCTTGCCGATTTCGGCAGAACCCTGCTCGCCGGGACCTACAAGGATTTTCCCATACTCATTATACAATTCGACGAAACCGCGCAGAACGGTGAGATAGCTTGTTCCTTTTTCATCAACCCTGAGATCCAGGTCGGTCCCTCTGATTGCAGCGGTTGCCGAAGGGGTCTCTATTTTCAGGCCATCAGGGAGTGTTTTTGCCCTGCTCCATATTTCTCCTGTTTCAAGGCCAAGCACAGACTTCTTTTGCTGAGGCGATATCCTGACTTCCTTAATTACCAGTATTGTCCTGTTATGCATGGTAATCTGCATGTCATCAATGAAAAGGATGTTCATCTTGCCGAAACTCCCTGTCTTCAGGGTATCTCCGGAAGTCAATGTCTGCTCACGTACTGCGCCGGTCCAGTCTTTTTCTGTGATGAATCTGACCCATCCGTCACCTTTTACCCCTACGATTTCTGCTTCCTTCTCAATGGCCGGTCTCGGAACCGGATTCGCAGCATATACATTATGGCAAGTCAGGAACAAAAGGATAGAGAGAAAGGAAAGCAGGTTTTTCTTGATAGTTACCATCGCGGCCCCCTCCTGAATGGTATTACCAACTACTGTTTATACAAGAAATATCGGGTCTCTTTTATCTGTACATTTGATATGCACAATGTTTATCCAAAAACCAATGAATAATCTGTAATATACGTCTCTGCTGTCAGATTATACCACAAGAAATTGGGAAGGGGAGAAGGCTTCAGGGAATTACCGGAAGGACCTGAGTAAGGGCGAGAGGCTGAATGAGTTTTTAGGTATTCACTGCGGTCCTGTGTTAAACGGAATTCAGCAATTTCATGGCGTTCTCCCGCAAAATAAGCGCTTCTTTTTCTTCTCCGAGTTGCAGGCCCTTTAATAAAGAAAGTGTTTTTTGCTGTTCCGTCCAGGGAGAATCTGTGCCGAAAAGGATATATTCCGGAGGGTGATTTGAAATAATGTTCCTTACGGCGTCGTTTAAAAAATCGAGCGAGAATGATATCTCCATATATATAGGTTTCCCAAGCAAAAATTGCTCAACTTCGTCCCAATGTTCCCATGCCCCGAGATGTGTCGTGACAAGTTTGAGGGAAGGGAACTTCTCAAGGATGGTGATAATTTTTTCCGGATCGGCAATTTTTATCCGCGAAAAAGCAAAATCAAAGCCGGTATGCATTACCAGGATAAGATTCTCATCACATATTTTCTCATAAACCGGCAAAAGCCTTTCGTCGTCTATTATGAAATCCTGATAGTAGGGATGGAATTTTATTCCCTTAAACCCCTCTTGTTTTATTTCATCCACTCTTTCTTTGAATTTCGGGTCATGGGGATGAAAAGAAGGAAAAGGAATAATTCTCCCGGACCTGATCTTTTTGCACCATTGGAGGATTGAATCGGATTGCGACGGTTTTGTGGCAATATTGCAGATGATACTCTTTTCAATTCCACAGGTGTCCATGGAAGAAAGCAGGGAGGATATTTTACCGTCAAGATGAGCCTTGACGCCCCCTTCATCTTCGAGCATCTTTATCACCCTTTCTGATAATTCATCCGGAAAGGCGTGGGTGTGGAAATCAATAATATTGTTCATTTCCTGAATATTCTACACACATTATTCTTGACAATTGATAGGGCAAATATTGAACATATGAACGTATCGGGTTAAAGATTCAATTCGAATAATCAGATGAAGATCAATGCAATCGGGTAAGATCACTCCCCTCATTTGCAAGGAGGGGCAGGGGTGGTATCGGTTTATTGTCCAATATCCCTCCAACCTCTCTCTGCAAATGGGAGGGTTTGAAAAATGCCTATAACCTCTTACTGAAGGTTGCTGTCTCACAAACATTTCCATTGAAATTAGGTATAATTATTGATCAGGAAATAAAAATCGGTCAAAGGAGTATTTTCAGGTGAAACATAATCAGGCAGGTCAGGAAATCATAATGTTAGGCGATGATGCAATCGGAAGAGGAGCGATAGAGGCAGGGATATCTCTGGCAACAAGTTATCCCGGAACTCCTGCTACACAAATCCTCGAGTATATCGCACACAATTTTTCAGGGGATGTGGAATGGGCGGTAAACGAAAAGGTTGCCTTAGAAACTGCAATCGGCGCTTCCTACGCGGGGAAAAGGGCGATCTGTTCCATGAAACACGTAGGACTGAATGTCGCAGCAGACCCTTTGATGACTATTGCATATCTCGGGACTAAAGGAGGGCTGGTCCTTGCAGTATCTGATGATCCGAGTGCATATTCTTCTCAGAATGAACAGGATTCGCGTTTCTATGCGAAATTTGCAAAAATACCCTGCCTTGAGCCGTGTGATTCGCAGGAAGCCAAGGATATGACGATCAGGGCCTTCGAATTATCCGAGCAGATCGGTCTCCCAGTGATGTTGAGGACAGTGACCAGGATTTCTCATGCCTATTCACTGGTTCTGACAGGAGAGGTGAGGGAACAGAACCCTCTTCTGCTGGAAAAAGATCCTCCAAATATGATCGCTGTGCCGAGTAATGTCTTGAAATGCCATAAAAATTTGCAGGATAAACAGGAACGTTTGATACAATGGGGAGCAGGTTCTGGATTGAACAAGACCATTGCAAATGGTCAGAAGAAGGGGATAATAGCCTGTGGTATCGGGTATGTCTATGCACAAGAATACGGCCCGGAATTTGCTATTTTGAAGGTTTCGTATTATCCGGTTTCCGAAACAGTTGATCGAGGAGTTTGTGAAAGAACTGGAGGAAGTCTGGGTGCTGGAAGAAGGGGAGCCCTTTGTTGAAGAGATCGCCAGGAGGTACTCTTCCCGGGTCAAAGGAAAATTATCAGGAGAAATAAGCAGGATAGGAGAACTTGGTCCTGATGTGATGAATGAAAGCATTCCGGAATGGAGAGAAAATCGAAAAAGGGACAAGCATTCAAAACCTCTGCCGCCCAGGCCGCCTTCAATGTGCCCTGGATGTCCGCATAGTAAATTTTATGAAGCGCTCAAGGCTGCGCAGCCGACGTTCACTGCCGGCGATATCGGTTGCTATACCCTTGGAGCTAATCAGCCCTATCAGATAGTGGACACATGCCTCTGCATGGGAGCCGGCATCAGTCAGGCTGCAGGAATTTCGAAGCAGGGAGTAAAAAGAGTGGCGGCAGTAATTGGTGATTCAACCTTTCTTCATTCCGGAATCCCCGCATTAATCAATGCAGTATATAACAAGGCGAATATCCTGGTACTCATTCTGGATAATTCAGCGGTTGCGATGACAGGGAACCAGCCTACACCGATAACCGGCATCACCGCAAAAGGAGCAGAGGGGGGGAAAATTTCTCTTGAGGAAATCTGCAAGTCCTGCGGAGTGAGTTCTGTGGAAGTGACCGACCCTTACGATGTCGAAAAAACAGAAGCAATACTGAAAGAAAAGCTGGACGCTGAAGGAGTAAATGTCGTTATTTCACGCAGACCCTGTGTGTTCGTGACCAAGAAACTTGCGAAAATGAGAAGAAAAGCTATAACCCATAAACATCCCGCGAAGAGAGCACAGTAACGCCGGCTTTTTTCAACGCTTTTTTCCCGTTGCTGATGCTGTCTGTCCGCAACACTACCACTGCTTTCTCTCCGCTTTTCTCAACAAAGGCGTACATATATTCGACATTGATATCTGCATCGGTTAAAAACTTCAGAACACCGGCAAGCCCGCCGGGCTTGTCGGATACGCCGACGGCAATGACATCGCTTTCCCTGACGGTGAAGTTGCTTTTCGCCAGGACCTTTTTTGCTTTATCCGGATCGGCGACAATTAAACGCAGGATTCCAAAATCCGATGTATCAGCGATTGAGAGCGCCCTGATGTTAATGTCTGCCTTTGCCAGGACATCCATCGCTTCCGATAACCTTCCTTTCTTGTTCTCTAAAAATAAGGATATCTGTTTCACTTCCATAGCACTCTCCTTTATAATTGACGTTTGTCTATGACCCTCTTTGCTTTGCCTTCACTTCGCGGAAGGGTCTTTGGCTCAACAAGCGTAACCTTTACTCTGAGCCCGATTGAGTTCTCAATGTGTTTTTCGATTTTTTTCTTCACTTCCTCAAGGTGTTTCACTTCGTCAGAGAATAATTTTTTCGAAGTCTCTACCTGTACCTCAATCTCATCAAGGTGCTGTGGTCGTGTCACGATGATTTGATAATGCGGTTCTACTCCTTTGACTTCAAGCAGCGCTTTTTCGATCTGGGAAGGGAAGATGAGAACGCCCCTTATCTTCAGCATATCGTCTGAGCGTCCGGTGATGCGGTCCATACGGACAAGGGTCCTTCCACATTTGCAGGGCTCTCTCCTTAACGTGGTTATATCTCTCGTCCTGAAACGGATCATCGGCATGCCGTCGCGGGTTAATGTAGTGAGAACCAGCTCGCCTTTTTCTCCGTCAGGGAGAGGATCGAGTGTTTCAGGAGAAACAACCTCAGGATAGAAATGGTCTTCAAAGATATGGAGGCCGTTTTTTTGGTCACACTCCTGCGCCACGCCAGGGCCTATTATTTCAGTCAGTCCGTAAATATTCAGTGCGAGCAGGTGAAACCTCTTTTCGATTTCATCACGCATCCTGTCAGTCCACATCTCTGCGCCGAAGCATCCCGCCTTGAGTTTCAATTTCTTTATATTTATGCCTGCTTCTGCAACTGCTTCTGTAAGATACAATGCGTAAGACGGGGTGCAGGTGAGGATGGTGGAGCCAAAGTCCTGCATAATGTCGAGGTGTCTTTTTGTCTGACCTGCGGACACAGGGACTATAGTTGCCCCGATCCGCTGAGCGCCATAGTGCACGCCCAGTCCTCCGGTAAATAGGCCGTACCCATATCCATTTTGAATAATATCATCTTTTGTCGCACCGCACATTGTGAGGGCGCGCGCTACCACTTCACCCCAGATATCTATGTCTTTCCTGGTGTAGCCGGATACCGTCGGCTTTCCTGTAGTTCCGGACGAAGTGTGCACCTCTACTATTTCCTTGCGAGGGACTGCGAACAGCCCGAAAGGGTATCCTTCTCTCAGGTCGGTTTTTGTGGTGAACGGGAGTTTCTTTATGTCTTTAAGGCTTTTAATGTCGGCAGGTTTAACCTTCAGCTTGTCGAATCTCTTTTGGTAATAGGGAACATTTTTATGATGCGCGTCTGAGAATTGCCTTAAGTCTTTCGAGCTGGAGCTTTTCCCTCTCCCCGCTGCGCATGCTTTCTGCTTCTTTATTCCAGATCATTTTTCTCTCCTTATGCGGTTTTGCTTTTTCCCTTCTTTCTTACGGTAAAAAAACGCAGATTTTCATGCTTTAAAAGTTTTTTTGCTTTTTCGATATCATTCACATCTACAATAAGAAAGGCCTTTTTTCTTGATCCCAGAATCAATACATACGCGTTCTCGATGTTGATTTTTTTCTTTGATAAAAGCGCGGATACCTCAAATAATCCCCCGGGCCTGTCCACTAACTCAATTGCCAGCACTTCATTAAGCGAGACGGTAAAACCTTTTTGCCGGAGCTTCTGTGCAGCCGGTTCGCATTTATCGACGATAAAGCGTATTACCCCGAATCCATCCGAACTTGCAATATTGACTGCAAGGATGTTCACGCCTTCTTCTGCGAGAACTTTTGTTATTTTGGTAAGTCTGCCGGGCTTGTTTTCAGAAAAGATGGAGAGCTGCTTTAATTGTTCCATATGGAGATCCTCTTCCTGGTGACTAAGGTCACCTGGTTATTTTACAGAGTCCGTTTATCAATAACTCTTATTGATTTCCCCTCGCTCACCGGCAGCGTGCCCGGCTCCAGGAGTTCCACTTTTGGTCTTACAAGGATTTCTGACCGTATTTTTTCAGTTATCTCGTTCCTGAGATTTACCAAATGGTCCACTTTCCCGTCGAAGAGTTCTTTTGACGATTTCCACTCTCACGGTCATCTGGTCGTAAGACTCGAGGACGATCTGATAATTCTGCGCAACGGCCTTGATGCCCATCAAAACCCGTTCGATCTGTTGAGGGAAAATGTTTACCCCGCGTACGATAATCATATCGTCTGTTCTGCCGATAATCCGTGAAATCCTGCGATGGGTTCTTCCGCATTTACATTTGCCCGGTAGTATCCTGGTAATGTCGCTTGTTCGGTAACGCAGGATAGGCATTGCTTCACGGTATAGCGTGGTGAGGACAAGCTCACCTTTTTCTCCGTCAGGCTTTGTTTCGCCGGTATCGGGATCGATGATCTCCATGATGAAATTGTCTTCCCAGAGATGCATTCCATTCTTTTCCCTGCATTCAAATGCAACTCCCGGACCATTCATTTCAGACAATCCGTAAGAATTATATACATCAATGTGAAAGAACTTTTCAATCTTTTTCCTTGTTTCTTCAGAATATGGTTCGGAACCGAGATATGCCCTCCGGAGAGTAAAGTCTTTTTGCGGGTCCAGTCCTTCATTCTGCATAACACTGGCAAGGTAAAGCGCATAGCTGGGAGTGATATGGAGGGTAGTGGTCTTGAAATCCTGCATAAGAGCAAGTCTGCCTCTTCGTATTTCCAGGACCTGCCGGAATTACCAATACGCCCACTTTCTCCGCGCCATAATGCATGACGAGTGCGCCGGTAAATAATCCGTAGGTCATCATATTCTGGAGCACGTCATCTTTTGCTACTCCTGTCATAATAAGGCATCGGGCTATGAGCTCGGCTGCGCGGTCTACGTCTTTTTTTGTAAAAAAGATGGCTTTTGGTTTCCCGGTGGTTCCGCTTGAGGTATGGAGACGCACAACCTGTTCTTTTGTAACGGCAAGCATGCCAAAAGGGTAGTATTCACGCAGATCTTCCCTGGTTGTGAAGGGGAGTTTACGGATGTCTTTTAATGAGGTGATATCTTTTGGCTGAATGTGAAGTTTTGAAAAGTGTTCTTTGTAGAACGGGATATTCTTATAGGCCTGGCGGACAGTTTGTTTCAGCCTTTTCATCTGCAATTCTTCCAGTGCCCTGCGGCTGATCATTTCGATATCTTTTTGCCAGAACATTCTTATGCTTTTCCCTTGATAATCTCACGCCCTACTTTAAACGCAGAAAGGTTGAGTTCAATTGTCTTTGCCGGCACGGATTCTTTTATCACCGTTTCCCATGTTGAAATAGTGAAAGGCAGGTACCGGGAAAGTATTCCCATGACAATAATATTGTCCAGCTTGGGATTTCCCAGGTTGTTTGCGATCTCAAATGCATTTACGGCGTCAACGTGAAAACCCATGGCCTCCAATTGAGATTTGACGTCTTCAGGATACGGGGTAAGATTTTGATTAAGAGCGGAGGGCATTACCCTTTTCTGGTTGAGTATTATATAGCCGTCGGGTTTAAGATAATCCACGTATCGCAATCCTTCAAGCTCTTCAAGTGCGATCAGAAAGTCAGCCTTGCCCTTTTGGATTAAGGGAGAATATGCCTCTTCCCCGAAACGCACATGGCTTGTAACGCTCCCTCCTCTTTGCGCCATGCCATGCAGTTCGCTCTCTTTTACCATGTATCCCGAGACAAAGGCGCATTGAGTAAGAATTTTGCTCGCGAGGATAATTCCCTGTCCTCCTACTCCTGAAAAAAGCACATTAATAGTTCCCATTTTCCCTCTTCAATTGCCGGTGAATTCCAGCCGTATTTTTGAAATAGTCTTGCATTTGAGATCAATCAAACAAATGAAATCCGCAATAAGTATAGAAAAGTCAATAATTTTATCATATATTTGAAATTTCCTGCAAACAATAATGATTCTTGAAACCGTCATGCTCCGGTTAAAAAAATTGAACCCGCAGATGAAGGTTTCCATGCCGGGCACGTGCAATAATTGTACGGAAAAGGCTAAATGCCAATAATTAAGCAATTAATTAAGAAGTTATATTGCTCAGAATAGAGCACAATATATTGTTTTCTTGCTCCAAGATATGATAGTGTTATATCCATGTTTTTGAACAGGTGCAAACTATGAATGTTGAGCAGATATCCATATTTCTCGAGAACAAATCAGGAAGACTTGCCGAAGTAACCTCTGTATTATCTGAAGCGGGAATCAATATAAGGGCTCTTTATCTCGCCGATACCGCTGACTTCGGCATCTTGAGACTTATAGTGAATGATACGGAAAAGGCCCGGCAGGTTCTAAAAGAGAAGGGATTTACTGTCGAGAAAACAAAGGTTATCGCAATTGAGGTGCCGGACAGGCCTGGAGGATTGTCTAATATCCTCAGCACAATAAAGAGAGAAGGAATAAACGTTGAGTATATGTACGCCTTTGTTGAAAAGAGCGGAGAAAATGCCATTGTTATTTTTCGTTTTGATGAGATCGAGAAGTCTGTTGATATACTGCGGCAAGCGGGTGTAAGGATCCTGGAAGGAGAAGAACTCTCCACGTTGTAATAAATTCAATTCAAGGAGGAGTGTATGAAAAGAACATCGGGAAAGTTGTTTGTAGTAATGGTAGCAGTATTGTCTGTTTGTCTTTTGTGCGTGAATGCCTTTGCAAAAGAACCCTATAAAATAGGGGCGCTTCTTGCAGTAACCGGGCCTGCCTCTTTCTTGGGAGAACCTGAAAAGAATACCGCGCTCATGCTCCAGGACCAGATTAACAAAGCGGGCGGTATAAACGGACATCCCCTTGAAATTATTATTGAGGATACAAAAAGCGATGAGACGCAGGCTGTTCTCTCCGCGAAAAAACTTCTCGAAAATGATAAGGTTCTGGCAATCATTGGGCCGTCTACTACCGGTGAATCAATGGCTCTCGTCCCTATAATGAATAACGCCAAGACGCCTCTTCTTTCCTGTGCAGCAGGCGCGCCGATAACTCAGCCGGTCAAAGAGCGGTACTGGATATTCAAAACTCCCCAATATGACACAAGCGCAGTAGAAGCAATTTATGGGTATATGAAAAAACAGGGGATATCCAAGGTCGGAATTATCACTATCTCCACTGGTTTTGGGGATGCAGGGAAAAAGGCGCTTCAGGAGATTGCGCCTAAATTTGGCATTACTATTCTTGCAGAAGAGAAATATGGCCCAAAAGATTCCGACATGACAACACAGCTTACCAAAATTAAGGCATCAGGAGCCCAGGCAGTGATCAACTGGTCGGTAGGGCCGGGCCAGGTAATTGTGACAAAAAACTGGCATGCACTGAGAATGGGAATCCCGCTCTATCAGAGCCATGGCTGGGGAAGCAAGAAGAACATAGAGCTCGCAGGGAAAGCCGCAGAAGGAGTCATTGCGCCACTCGGAAGGCTGGTCGTATGGGATAAACTCGCGGACAATCACCCCCAGAAAGCATTGTTGAAGAAATATACCCAGGATTATGAGGCAAAATACAAGAGCGAACCAGGCACCTTTGGCGGACATGCATATGATTCCATCATGATGTTAGTAGATGCACTGAAAAAAGTTGGTCCTGATAAAAAGAAGATCAGGGATTATGTAGAGACGAAGATCAAGAACTGGCCGGGGACCGGCGGTGTTTTTACTATGTCAAAGGACGACCACTGCGGTTTGGACAAGAACGCTTTTGAGATGGTCGTAGTAAAAGATGGTGATTGGTCACTGTTAAAATAATCATGGATTGAACACGTGAGGGGATGGCATCATCCCCTCAGGTCTCTTCAGGGAATATCAAAATTTGCTTACAGTCTTCTTACAATTTCTTTTCTCAGGACTTACCGTCGGGGCTGTGTATGCCCTGGTTGCCATTGGGTTTAATATTACCTATAATGCTACTTCCATTATAAATCTCGCCCAGGGTGAATTTGTCGTAATCGGCGGCCTCATGATGTGGTTTTTTTCCGAATCGCTGAAACTCCCCTTTTTCGTTTCGGTTGCATTGACCATTCTTTCCGCCGGGATCATCGGGCTTCTTAATGGAAAGGCTCACGATAAAACCTTTAAAAAACCCGGACCTGTTGCTGATGATTATGGTTACCATCGCAGTCTCGATCGTGTTGCGGGGTATTTTAATGTTCGGTTTCGGCAAGGAACCCTATGTGTACCCGGCGTTTACCGAAGGAGAACCTGTGAATATTTATGGGGCGATTATTCAGCAACAGGCGCTTTGGGTTATAGGCATTACCGGTTTCTGTATCGTTGTATTGTTCCTCTTCTTTAAAAAGACAATGGTGGGAAAAGCCATGCTCGCCTGTGCAGTGAATCCTACCGCAGCGAAATTAGTGGGAATCAATGTATCGCGGATGGTTATGTTTTCTTTTATATTGAGCGCTATAGTCGGCGCGATTGGAGGCATGGCGATCACTCCTATCTCTCTGATGGAATATGACAAAGGTCCTATGCTTGCGGTAAAGGGGTTTTGTGCGGCAATAATGGGGGGCATCGGGAGCAACAGAGGCGCGGTGCTCGGCGGATTTCTTATCGGCGTCCTTGAGTCCATGACTGCCGGCTATATACATTCAGGGTCGAAGGACGCAGTAGCGCTCGTTATTCTCCTGATGATTCTTTTCTTAAAACCTTCCGGATTATTCGTCAGTAAAACAATGCTCGATTTGAGAAAGTTTTAATACTATGGAAAAAGAGGATTTCTTATCTCTGCTCATTTTAGTCTTTTTTGTTGTCCTGCTGCCTGTCATCTCAGGCAGCACCTATACATTGACTGTGGGAATATTTTCCGGGATAAATGCGCTGGTAGCGATAGGGTTATGCATACTTATGGGGTATGCGGGTCAGGTATCTTTAGGGCAGGCAGGGTTTTATGGTATCGGCGCATATATCTCGTCGATATTAAGCGTGCATGCAGGGTTTCCTGTGGTTGTCAGTGTAATCTGCGGAATGATCGTCGCTGCCTTTGCCGCAGTGATCCTCGCAATTCCCGCTTTGAGATTAAAAGGGCATTACCTGGCTGTCGCAACCCTTGGTTTTGGCGAAATTATCCATATAATCCTGAATGAATGGGGACCGGGAGGTCCTTCAGGTTTTGGAGATATCCCCCATTTCGGCTTCTTCGGGTATGCCATAGATTCAACAAAAGGCTATTTTTACCTGATCTGGGGAATTGTTGCATTAGTAATGTTCTTCTCTATAAATCTTATTCAATCAAGGACCGGCAGGGCATTGAGAGCTATCCACGACAGCGAGACGGCATGTAACGCGATGGGATTGAATGTCACTGCAATCAAAATAAAAGTTTTTATTCTTAGTGCGGTTTATGCCTCTCTTGCCGGCAGTCTTTATGCGCATTATGTGACATTTATCAGTCCGAGCAGTTTTTCATTGTTCTACTCCATCTTAGTCCTGATGATGGTAATTGTTGGAGGTATTTCGAACTTGTGGGGCGCAATCGTCGGTGCAGTGGTTATTACTGTGCTGCCGGAGCTTTTAAGGAAGTTTGAGGAGTTGGATGTGCTGGTCTACGGTTTAATCCTGACGTTATCCCTCATGTTTTTCAGAAAGGGATTGGTTCCAATCCTGATCGACAGGATAAAGAAACTGAGAGGCTTCGCTTTTGCTAAGCGTTAAAGAGATATGGAAAAGTTTCGGAGGACTTACGGCCCTGCGAAATATCAGTTTTGACGTAAAACAGGGTGATATTAAAGCGCTCATAGGTCCAAATGGCGCCGGTAAGACAACTCTGCTCAATATTGTAAGCGGTATTCATCAGCCCGATAAAGGCGAAGTAATGTTTTCTGGTGAGAAGATTATTCGCCTGGGCCCTTCAAAAATCGCCAGGAAGGGCATTTCACGCACCTTCCAGCATGTTGAACTATTCGGAAATATGACCGTTCTCGAAAATATCATGGTTGGCCGGTATGCGAAAACCAAAGCCGGGTTCTTCTCTTCAGGATTTAAACTTCCCTCTGTCATGAGAGAAGAGAGGGAGATACAACGGAAAAGTGAAGAAATTCTTGAATATATCAACCTCGGCCATAGAAAAGATGAGGTCGCTTCCAATCTTCCCATCGGAGAGCAAAGGATCTTGGAAATTGGAAGGGCTCTGGCTACAGAGCCGCGTCTCGTCCTTCTGGATGAACCTGCTGCAGGGTTGAATATAAAGGAAACGCGCGATCTCGGAGAAATTATCAAAAAAATAAGGGATGAGCTTAAGATAACCGTAGTCCTTGTCGAACACGACATGGAATTGGTGATGAGGATAAGTGACTCGGTCACCGTTCTGAACTTCGGTGAGGTGATCGCTGAGGGCACACCGCTTGAAATCCAGAAAAACCCGGAAGTAATTATTGCGTATCTTGGAGAAGAAGAAGAGATTCAGGGGGGATATAGTGCTCATCCTTAAAAATGTAGACGTCTATTACGGCAAGATACACACCATAAAGAGGGTTTCACTCCATGTGAACAAGGGGGAGATTGTTACCCTAATCGGAAGCAACGGAGCAGGCAAGACAACCCTTCTGCATACTATTTCCGGTCTTATCAGGGCAAAAAACGGCGAGCTGGTTTTTGATGGTCTCGATATCTCCACGACTGAGCCCCGATGTCATAGTAAAAAAAGGCATTTCACACGTACCCGAGGGACGCCTTGTTTTTAAGCCGTTAAGCGTTGAGGACAATTTGCTGCTCGGCTCTTTTCACTGGCATTCGCTAAAAAACCGTTCAAAAGTCAGGGATGATATGGAGATGATCTATGCTATCTTCCCTATTTTAAAAAAACGGATGAAACAGCTTGCAGGGACTCTTTCAGGGGGAGAACAGCAAATGCTCGCTATCGGACGCGCGTTAATGGCGAGGCCGAAGGTTCTTCTCCTGGATGAACCGAGCATGGGACTTGCGCCAATAGTAATCAAAGAGATATTCAGGTATGTTATTGAGCTGCGGGACACCTATGGTCTCACCGTGCTTCTGGTTGAACAGAATGCACGGAGCGCCCTGAAGATCGCGAACACCGGTTACGTTCTCGAAACAGGGAGGATAATTCTCCAGGGTCCTGCAGAAGATCTCCTTTTAAATAGAGATGTCCAGAGAGCCTACCTGGGCAGGGATGTCGATTATCCTATTTGATTTTTTCAATAAAATGGAGGATGTGTATGTACTGGGAAGGGGAAAAAGAATGCATTCAGAGGGAAGCTCTTAAGCAGTTGCAGCTTGAGAGACTTCAGGCCACGGTATTAAGAGTTTACATGAATGTGCCTTTTTACAGGAAAAAGTTCGATGAGTCAGGAATTGATCCTGACGCTTTCCGCTCGCTCGAAGACTTAAGAAAACTTCCCTTTACGACAAAGGATGATCTGAGGGTAAGCTATCCTTATGGCATGTTTGCAGTTCCCATGCGCGAGGTAGTGAGAGTGCAGACATCTTCGGGCACAACCGGAATGCCAACCGCAGTTGGATATACCAGAAATGATATAAAGAACTGGTCGAATCTTGCGGCAAGAATTCTTGTGGCAGGGGGTGTTACTCAAAATGATATCGTGCAGATTGCCTTTGATTACGGACTTTTTACCGGAGCATTAGGTCTGCATTATGGCGCAGAACGCGTAGGAGCTTCGGTAATACCCATCTCAAGCGTGAGCGCAAAGCGACAGGTGAAAATAATGCACGACTTTAAGACGACCGCTCTCCTGTGTACCCCAGGCTATGCTCTTGCAATAGCGAATACAATCGTGGAAATGGGATTAAATGTAAACTCCCTCTCTTTGAAATACGGACTTTTCGGGGCAGAGCCATGGTCTGAAGCGATGCGGCATGAATTGCAGGGAAAGCTGAAGATTGTTGCAACTGACAACTATGGGTTAAGTGAAGTAATGAGCCCGGGAGTAGCAGGAGAGTGTCCTGAGCGAAATGGTCTCCACATAAATGAGGACCATTTTCTTGTTGAGGTTGTTGATCCGGAAACGCTCCAGCCTTTGCCTGAAGGAGAAACGGGCGAGTTGGTCATTACAACGCTTACAAAAGAAGCATTCCCCGTCGTCCGCTTCAGGACCAGAGACCTGACAAACTTCATAACTGAACCCTGCGCATGCGGAAGGACATTTGTCAGGATGAACAAAGTCATGGGACGGACAGATGATATGATCAAAATAAGGGGGATTACCGTATTCCCCTCTCAAATTGAATCCGTGTTGCGTGAGATTGAAGGAACAGAACCTCAGTATCAGATAATTATCGAGAGGAAAGCTGCGGTTGACGAGTTCACTGTGCTCGTTGAGGTGTCCGAGTCCATATTTTTCGACCAGGTCAGAAAACAGAAAGATTTTATCGAACGAATCAAAGCAAGACTTGCGGCAGAACTCGGTATATCGGTAGAAGTGAAACCGGTAGAGAAACAATCGCTCGAAAGGGTTGAAGGGAAGTTGAGAAGAGTTATAGACAAAAGGACACTCTAGTATGGTGTCCCATAAGTAAGTTGTCATTCCGAACTTGATGCGGAATCTCGCTTTTCGTATGAAGAAATACCCTGAAACAAGTTCAGGGTGACAGTAAATGTTTAGATCTTGAAGGGACAGTACACTGGCAGGCATTTAAGGATGAATAAAAATGTTTAAAAAAAAGATCGTTTATGGTAAGCTTTCAAAACTTTGTAAAAAAAGGAGGGGGAATCTGATGAAAAAGTTTTTAGCCGTAGCTTTACTGGTACTGTTGGCAGGGGTTGTATATATTCAGGAAGCGTGTGCCGAAATTACTTATACGTATGGCGCTTCGGAAAGGATCAGGCAGGAAGTATGGGATAATCTGCTCGACTTAAAAACACTGCCCCGTGGCAACAATACAAATTACGACAGAAATTTCTTTCGCTTCAAGACGTCTCTATGGGGCAGGGGCAGACTTTAACAAGGATACGGGTGTATTCCTCAAGCTTACGAGTGAAGTGTATTACAATCTTGGTCCCTACAGACAACCATGGAACCAGCACCTGGATGAAAATGAAGGGGTTGTTGATAATTTATATTTAAAGGCAAATAATGTCTTTGGAGTACCGGTCGACCTGAAAATAGGAAGACAGGATTTTCTGGGGCCGGACATGTATGGTGAGGGATTTTTGTTCCGTGACGGAAACCCGAACGACGGTTCGCGGTGTTTTTACTTTAATGCAGCAAAGGCAAAATGGAGAATCAATGAGGATCACAATGTTGATATTGTCTATATAACGAACCAATTCCAGGACAGATATCTGCCGACATGGCGCACTGCCGTTCCGGATGCGGGAACATATTACAACAATAAGAAGATACTGAATGCTTCCGACGAACAGGCCTTTATGCTATATGGCAGGGACAAACTCAGTGAAAATCTGACGGTAGAGCCGTATTATATTTTCAAGAGAGAGGAAAAACATCCGCTCGGTCCGCCTACCCCTGAACTCGACCTGAACACAATCGGAGCGCGGGCAGTGTATACAGACCGGCCCATGGACATTCGGAGGCGAATTCGCGCATCAGTTTGGAGAATATGACGGAGGGAGAGACAGGTCCGGATACGGTGGATACCTTTTTGGAAAACGTAAATTTGCAGACATGCCTCTGAAGCCGGAGTTTGAGCTTCGTTTTGTTTCTCTGTCCGGAGATGATCCTGATACTGAAAAGAATGAAAACTGGGACCCCTTATTTGCGAAGGCCCCTTATTGGAATGAGCTCCTTATCTACGTTCAGATCTATGAATTTATCCCGGAAACTTATGCAATGCCCGGTTACTGGTCAAATCTCCAGTTATACATGGCAAAAGCAACTATGGAATTAACGCCCGACACGAAATTAGCGCTCTCGTATCAGTATTGGAGGGCAAACCAGGATGCACAGCCCCTTGCTCCACATCGTGCAATGTTCGGCGACGGTCATGACAGAGGACATCTCCCGACATTGTTTCTCACCCACAAATTCAATAAGAATATCGACGCGTTTTTCCAGTATGAGTACTTTATCCCCGGTGATTTCTATGCCGACAACGCGAAAAACGGCCAATTCTTAAGGTGGCAGCTTCAGTTCAAAATATAGAACAAGAGTGTAAATAGATAAAAGAGGGATGTCGACAGTTTCCAGAGCCTTAAGGGAACTGTTGCATCCCTCTGCCATTTTTCAGTACAAATAAATTCTTGACATCCTTTTTGCAAATCTGGTAAAACTTATCATGCATTTACTCTGTTTCTCATTTATTCACTTTACCTTCTGGTGCGGCTTTTCCTTTAGGCCGTCTGCCTGAGGTAAGGGTTGATTGTGAGAGATAGACAGAACTAACACTAAAAATCAACCAGGAGCCGAGGGTAGACGGACAGTAACCCCGGCTTTTTTATTTTCATACACTAATCAGGGCCGGGAGAACTCCCCGGCCTTTTTGGCTTCCGGTTACAGGAAAGGAGAGGGTAACGTGATTATTGTGATGAAAGCAGGCGCAACAAAACGAGAGAGGGATGAGGTGATCAAAAAAATTAAGGAATACGGTTACACGCCTCATATTATCCATGGCACAACAAGAGATGTGATCGGCGCAGTCGGAGATGAGCGGGGGAAGGTGATCCTTCAATCAATCGAGTTCATGAACGGCGTGGAAAGTGTAGTCCCGATACTCAAGCCATACAAACTTGCCTCAAGAGAAGTCAAGAAAGAGACAAGCGTCATAAAAATCAATGACACGGTCGCTATAGGCGGTAAGGATATCATTGTAATGGCAGGTCCGTGTGCAGTGGAAAGCGAGGAGCAGATTATCGAAGTGGCACAGGCAGTGAAAAAAGCGGGTGCAAAAGTATTGCGGGGGGGTGCTTTCAAGCCGAGGACATCTCCCTATGCGTTTCAGGGAATGAAAGAGGAAGGATTGAGGCTGCTTGCAAAGGCCAGAGAGGAAACGGGCTTGCCGATCATTACCGAAGTGGTGAATCCTGAAACCGCCGAACTTGTTGCGGAATATTCAGATATCCTCCAGATAGGAACAAGGAACGCCCAAAACTTCGAGCTTTTGAAAAAGCTTGGCCAGATACAAAAACCTGTGCTTTTAAAACGGGGCATGTCTATGACTATCCAGGAACTGCTTATGAGCGCTGAATATATACTGAGTGAAGGAAACCATGCAGTAATCCTTTGTGAACGCGGGATACGGACCTTTGAGACCGCTACCCGGAACACCCTTGATCTCTCGGCCATTCCGGTATTAAAACAGAAAACGCATCTGCCGGTTGTTGTGGACCCATCGCATGCAACAGGGAATTATCATTATGTAGCTCCGATGTCTTTTGCCGCGATTGCTGCCGGTGCAGACGGACTTATGGTCGAAGTGCATCCTGATCCGGAACATGCTTCTTCCGACGGTCCGCAGTCGCTCAAGCCGGAAAACTTCACTGCAATGATGGCAAAAGTGAGATTATTTGCAGAAGTAGCCGAAAGAAGTCTTTAACGCTGGTTGCTGTTCATTGAGCACTATGGTACATTCATGTCAGAAAAGGGGAATGATTGCTTTCAGGGAAGCCTTCAGTGAGGCTTGGAATACCCCTCCTTTGCAAGGAGGGGTATGGGGAGGTTATGATTACAAAATACCCTTCCAGCCTCCCCGTTTAAAGGGGAGGATTTTAACACTCTATACGAAAGGATTACTTTTCAGAGGATTGTTTCTGAAAACGCAAATGCAGACAGGCAACTCTAATAATTCTGTGCCTATTCACTATGCATGGTTGATTCTTACTGTCGGAACTCTTGTTGTCTTTGGCGCTCTTGGGTTGGCACGGTTCGGGTACACAATGGTGTTGCCCTCTATGCAGTCAGGGCTTGGTCTCAATAACACCCAGGCCGGCGGCCTCGCAACAACCAATCTCATCGGATATCTGGCTTTGTCTGTTCTCGGGGGCGCCTTCGCGTCACGTTATGGTCCAAGGGTCGTTATCACTGCAGGGCTTACCGTTGCGGCTGCAGGCATGCTCATGACCGGCTTCGCAACCAGCTTTGTCTCTGCTGCTGCGTGGAGGGCGCTCACAGGTATTGGCAGCGGCGCCAGTAATGTTCCGGCTATGGGACTGCTTGCTGCATGGTTTGTTCAGCATCGCCGCGGTCTGGCATCGGGCATTGGAGTAACAGGCTCTTCTTTCGCCTTAATTGTGTTGGGTATTTTTGTGCCTTATGTGCTGGAAGTTTATGGGGTGAACGGTTGGCGCATTTGCTGGTTTCTTTTTGCGGGCATAACCTTCGGGCTGGCTGTACTTGCTTTCACCCTCCTGCGCAATAAGCCTGCAGACCTTGGGCTCCTTCCCATAGGAGCTGCAAAAGATAGCGGAACGATCACCGCGAAGGGAAGCGAACTGAACTGGGGAAGGGTCTATCGGTCCGGCGTTGTATGGCATCTTGGTTTGATATACATTGCGTTCGGATTTTCCTATATCATCTATATGACCTTCTTTACCAAGTACCTGATAGCCGAAGGTGGATATACACAAGAGTCAGCCGGCAGGCTGTTCATGCTCATGGGGTGGTTAAGCCTATCATGCGGACTGATATGGGGGTCGTTCTCGGACAAGTTTGGACGAAAAGCAGCTCTCGTGATAGTCTATAGCATCCAGGCAGCTGCGTTTGGCTTGTTTGCGGTCTGGCCTTCGACTCCTGGTTTTGTCCTTTCTGCTATCCTGTTCGGCCTCTCGGCATGGAGTATTCCTGCGATTATGGCTGCAACATGCGGAGACCTGCTTGGTCCAAGACTTGCACCTGCCGGACTCGGCTTTATCACTCTCTTTTTTGGCATTGGCCAGGCTGCCGGTCCCAGCGTCGCCGGTGTTATCGCAGACGCCAGCCATTCCTTATCCCCTGCGCTGTTGCTTGCCGCAGGAGTCGCCCTGTTAGGCGCAGCCGGCTCGCTGTTCCTCAAGAGTGATTCCCCTGAACACAACGGTATTCACAATTAAAGGTATAATAGAAAACAATTTGCGAAAGGGGTATTGCCGGGGAGATTTTCAGATGAACGACTTTATCAAGACATTCCGGGAGTCATTTCTCTATCACCTCATCTACACCTTCGGGAAAGACAGATACTCCGCAACGCAAAGGGATAAATACAACTCTTTTGCGCTCGCAGTTCGTGAAAATCTCATAGCTCAATGGATAAAGACCCAGCAGGAATATTACTACCGTGATGTAAAACGGGCCTACTATCTCTCCCTAGAGTTTCTTCTCGGAAGACTCCTCCGAAACATAAGCATTAATCTTGATCTCCCTGACGATTACCGGGCTGCACTCAATGAACTTGGCATAACCTATGAAGAGATTGTTGAATTTGAGTGGGACGCGGGGCTGGGCAACGGCGGCCTGGGAAGGCTTGCCGCCTGCTTTCTCGATTCGATGGCAACCCTCGGGTATCCCGGATATGGATACGGGATACGGTATGAATATGGAATATTCACACAAAAAATTGTAGACGGCTACCAGGTGGAATCCCCTGAAAACTGGCTGAGATATGGAAATCCATGGGAATTGGCGAGACCCGAACTTATTTATCCTGTTGACTTTTACGGAAGGGTGAATACCGTAACCGGTAAAAATGGCCGGTACCGCATGGAGTGGACAGATACCGATCAGGTCATGGCTATGGCCTATGACTATCCGATCCCCGGATACCATTGTAATACGGTGAGTACTCTCAGGCTCTGGTCGGCAAAATCGACGAGGGAGTTTAATCTGGATTATTTCAACAGCGGCGACTACGTTGGCGCTATTGAGGACAAGACAAACAGCGAAACCATTTCCAAAGTCCTGTACCCGGATGATCATACCATGGCGGGGAAAGAACTGAGACTCAAACAGCAATATTTCTTTGTAAGTGCGACCCTCAGAGATATTATCAGGAGATATAAAAAATCTCATCAGGATTTTGCAGATTTCTCCGGGAAAGTTGCGGTGCAGCTGAACGATACCCACCCTGCTATTGCCATCGCAGAACTCATGAGAATATTCGTGGATGAAGAAAGACTTGGATGGGATGAAGCCTGGAGTATCACTGAAAGTACATTTTCCTATACCAATCACACTGTTCTTCCCGAGGCACAGGAAATCTGGTCGGAAGCTCTCATGGGGCATCTTCTGCCGCGCCACCTCCAGATTATTCAGGAGATCGACAGACGGTTTCTCATCCCCGTTGAGAGAAATTTCCCCGGTGATCATGACAAGAAAAAGAGTTTGTCGATCATCACAGAAAATGAAGAAAGACAGATACACATGGCACGTCTGGCCATGATAGGGAGCCATACCGTAAACGGTGTATCGGAACTCCATACAAAAATACTGAAAAAGAAGATATTCACTGATTTTTATCAGTTGTATCCGGAACGGTTTTTAAATATTACAAACGGCATTACCCCAAGACGCTGGCTTCTTGAAGCAAACCCGGGATTAGCTTCTCTGATAACCGAAGCGATCGGGAACAATTGGATAGAAGACCTTGAAGCACTGAGGGAACTCGAATCTCTTGTGGACGATACGGAATTCCGGAGACGGTTCCGTAAAGTGAAGAAGGCAAATAAAGTTGCCCTTTCCCGTATCCTCACGGCAGAACACGGCCTGATATTTTCTCCGGAATTTTTCCTTGACTGCCATATAAAAAGGTTCCATGAGTATAAAAGACAGTTGTTGACTCTTTTTCACGCGATAACGCTATATAACAGGATTATTGAGGGTAAGACAGGCGGCGATTTTATTCCGAGAACCATTCTATTTTCAGGGAAAGCTGCCCCGGGATACAGCTTCTGCAAACTGATCCTTAAACTTATCCAATGCGTGAGTGATACCATAAAGAACAATCCTCTCGCAAAGAAAAAATTGCAGGTACTCTTTGTGCCGAATTACGGGGTGACTCCCGCACAGCAGATCATCCCTGCAGCCGACCTCTCAGAGCAGATTTCTACCGCCGGATATGAGGCCTCCGGTACCGGCAATATGAAATTTATTTTGAACGGAGCCGTAACCATCGGTACTCTTGACGGATCCAACATCGAGATTAGGAGTCAGGTGGGATCTGATAATTTTTTTCTTTTCGGTATGAATGCCGCAGAGATAACGGAACTGCGCCGGACATATACACCCCGGTTGTTTTACGAACAGAACAGTGCACTAAGAAAGATCCTGGACCAGATCGCAGAAGGACATTTCTGCCCCGATGATCCGGGGCTTTTCGAACCCATTGCGCAAGCGCTCCTTCGTGAAGACCGGTACTTTGTCCTCGCTGATTACGCTTCCTATACCAGTTGCCAGGAGCGTGTTTCCGCCGCATACCGGGATGAAGAACTCTGGACCAGAATGGCGCTCTGCAATATCGCGAGGTCAGGGAGATTTTCGAGTGACAGAACCGTAAAAGAATATGCGGAAAAGATTTGGAAGATAACGGCAGTGCCGTTATAATATGCGTCAAAATATACAAACAGGGGAAGCCGTCAAGTCAAGAGCATTGACGAATATTTCAGAGGAGGAACAATCTCATGCTTTCTGAAAGATCACGCAAAATAAAGCCATCTCCAACACTCGCCATGGACGCCAGGGCAAAGGCGATGAAGGCCAAGGGGATTGATGTTGTCAATTTCGGTGTTGGCGAACCTGACTTCGATACACCGGAGAATATTAAAGAAGCCGCAATAAAGGCTATCAGGGACGGGTTCACAAAATATACGCCGGTCGGTGGTATTGACCAGTTAAAAGATGCGATTCTTGATAAATTCAGGAAAGACAACAACCTGAGCTATACAAGAGAAGAAATAGTAGTTTCATGTGGCGCCAAGCACAGCTTGTACAATATTGCACAGGCACTGCTCAGTCCGGGAGACGAAGTCTTAATTCCTTCCCCGTACTGGGTTTCATATCCTGACCAGGTTTTGCTGAATGAAGGGATACCGGTGTTTGTCAAAACATATGAACATGAATCTTTCATGGCAAAACCGGAAGCAATCGATGCTCATGTCACGGAGAAGACAAAGGCGCTTATCCTGAACTCACCCTCGAACCCTACAGGACTTTCCTATGACAGGAAGACACTTGAAAAGATCGCAGAAGTTGCCCTGAAACACGGGCTTTATGTTATATCAGATGAAATTTATGAAAAACTCACCTATGAGGGAGTTGAACATATCAGTATCGCATCACTCGATAAAGAGGTGAAGGAGAAAACAATTGTGGTAAACGGTCTCTCGAAATCATACGCTATGACAGGGTGGAGGATCGGTTTTGCTGCAGGACCAAAAGATATCATTCAGGCAATGACAACTATACAGAGCCAGTCAACGTCGAATCCTAACTCGATCGCACAAAAGGCAGCGGTCGAAGCCCTGACCGGGCCGCAGGATTTTATACAGGGAATGATCCGGGAGTTCGATAAGAGAAGAAAATATCTCGTGAGCGAACTCAATGCGACAGCGGGGTTCCACTGTCCGGTCCCTACAGGCGCTTTCTACGCATTTCCGAATACTTCAGGAATTTACGGCAAATCAGCAGCAGAAAAGACGATATCCTCTTCATCGGACCTTGCATTATACTTTCTCGAAAAAGCAAAGGTAGCACTGGTTCCCGGCGGAGCGTTCGGTGACGATAATTACCTCAGGCTTTCCTATGCGACGTCCCTTCAGGAAATCAGCAAGGGATTGGACCGAATCCGTGAAGCGGTAAGGAATCTTTCATAATTACTATGGAGAGAACTACTGATAAAAAGGAAAAAGAGTTCCATTCCGGCTATGTCTCCATTATCGGGAGGCCGAATGTCGGGAAATCAACACTGCTGAATGCAATACTCGGCGAAAAGATCGCCATTGTAACCCCGAAGCCTCAGACTACAAGAAACAAAATCATCGGCATTCACAACCTTCCTTATTCCCAGATCATATTTATTGATACTCCGGGTATCCATAAGCCGAAACACAGACTCGGCGAAGCGATGATAAAAACTGCGAGAGAAGCGCTTAGTGAAGTCGATATCGTTCTGTTCATGGTAGAGGCATACAGACCCCGCGAGGATGAAAGGATCGTGCTTGATCTGATAAGAAAAGTACGGATGCCTGTTTTCCTCATTATTAACAAAATAGATACGAGGAAAAAACCCGATATATTGCCGGTTATCGAAGAATATCAACACCGCTATCCGTTCCGTGAGATCATCCCTGTCTCGGCTTTAAAACAGAACGGTTTACCACTGCTGATCGAAAAGATTTATGAGTATCTCCCGCCGGGGCCGAAATACTACCCGGACGAACTGATTACCGACCAGATTGAACGGTTCATGGCATCCGAGATCATACGGGAAAAGATCATGATGATGACAAAAGAAGAACTCCCTCATTCGGTGGCCGTCGAAGTGTTGAAATGGAATGAGCGCACAGACGGTATTCTCGCAATCAGTTGCAACATTTATATTGAAAGAGAAGGGCAGAAAGCTATTATAATAGGAAAAGGCGGAAGCATGTTGAAAGCAATAGGAACTGCTGCACGGATTGAAATCGAAAAGCTCCTGAATACTAAAGTATTTCTTGAGATATGGGTAAAAGTTAAGAAGGGCTGGAGGGATGATACCCGTTTGCTGCAGGAATTGGGATACCGATAAATGCTGATTCAGATGAAAGTTGAAGGCATGTTGTTTGATCCGCGCAGCAACATGTATATCCTTCTTCTCAAGGAAACCGAAGGCAACGGAACGCTCCCTATATGGATCGGGAAACCCGAAGCCGATTCGATAGCGCTTGCGCTTGGAAAGGTAGAAACTCCGCGACCGCTGACCCATGACCTCATCAAGAATATTGCCGAGAGCCTGAAGGTAAAGATCACGAAAATCGTCGTTACGCAGATACTTGAGAATACCTATTACGCGCTCGTCTGTCTTTCTGACGGAAAAAAGGAAATATTTGTCGACTCGAGACCCAGCGATGCTGTTGCCGTTGCACTGAGGGTCAGTGCATCAATATTCGTCGAAGACACTATTCTTGAGCAGAAAAGCACGGATCAACTCGAAGAATGGCTCAAGAACCTGAAACCTGAAGATTTCGGGAATATTATGTAATGCTGAAAAGAACCGAAGGGATCGTCATAAGAACCGTCCCCTATGGTGAAGCCGACCTGATCGTTACCTATCTCACCCCTGATTTTGGAATCCTTAAGGTTTTTGCGAAAAGTCCCCGGAAATTCAAGAGCCGATTCGGAGGCAGTCTCGAACCTCTTACACAGTCTAAAATCTCGTTCTGGGGCAGGGAGGACGCTACCCTGCCAAGGCTGACACAGTCGGACATACTGAATTCATTTCAGCCATTGCGGGAAGAGTTTTCCTCTTTTCTTAAACTATCTGAGATACTCGAACTCATCCTCTCCTTCCTCCCCGAAAGGGACGCAAACAAAATGGCGTATGCGCTGCTTCTCAATACGCTGCACACCATTGCGGAGAAACAGAACGACACGCTCCTGATGACTTCTTTTAAAATAAAATTTCTTCATCTGGTCGGCTTCGCGCCAAGACTGGATTCCTGCGGCAGATGCGGAAAACACGGATATTCTTTCTACCTCGCACAAGGGTCGATTATGTGCGAAGGATGCGCCCAAAGAATTGACTCACCGGTAAAAATATCTCCTGCAGCGGTAAAATTCTATTCCGATCTGCTTACCTGGGACATAATGAAGGTAAACAGGATCAGGCCATCCGGAGCGCTTCTTACAGAAATCTCAAACCTCATCACCATGCATATACGCTATATTCTCTCCAAGCCTCTGAAAACAGAAAGCTTCGCCTCAAAACAGTCCCCTCATAAAATACCAATCTTAGGTTCGTTTGAAATGAATCTTCATTGTGACCTGCAGCAGCCCTTTTCTTCTTGCAAATGAACCATGCTTCCTATAATATTTTTATATGCTTAATTCCTTTTTCAACCCGAAATCAATCGCAGTAATCGGCGCATCGAGAACGCCCGGCAAAGTAGGCTTCGACATCCTGAAGAATATCATCCAGTATGACTATGAAGGGAAGATTTATCCCATCAATCCGTCTGCAGATGAAATATTGGGGAAGAAATCGTATCCCTCCCTGGCCGATGTCCCTGACAATGTAGACCTTGCGGTAGTTGTAGTGCCCGCAAAAAATGTTCTTGAAGTGATCGAAAAGTGCGGCAAGAAGAAGATAAGCTCCGCAATAATCATAACAGCCGGGTTCAAGGAGAGCGGCGTCGAGGGTGCAAGGCTCGAGCACGAGCTGGTATACAGGGCGGCAGAGGCAGGCGTGAGGTTTGTCGGTCCCAACTGCCTGGGAATAATTGATACCCATGCGAAGATGAACGCATCCTTTGCAGCAGGGATGCCGGCACAGGGGGGGATTGGCTTTTTTTCACAGTCAGGCGCTCTCTGTCTTGCAGTCCTCGACCGGGCACTCCCTGACGGGATAGGATTTTCCAAGTTCATCAGCATGGGGAACAAGGCGGATATCACTGATACCGACATCATGCGTGCTCTCGCTGAGGATGAGAATACAAAAGTTATCCTCGGATATATCGAAGGGGTGAGCGACGGGAAAAAGTTCATGGAAGTCGCGAGCGAGGTATCAAAGAAGAAACCTCTTATAATCCTCAAATCAGGGACAACAAGCGCCGGCGCAAAAGCCGCCTCTTCCCATACAGGGGCCCTCGCAGGACGCGAAGCTACCTTTGACGCGGCATTCAGGCAGAGCGGCGTGATAAGGGCGTATACGCTAAAAGATATCTTCAACTTTGCCCTGGCGTTCGCAAGCCAGCCCCTGCCCAAAGGGCCGCATATTGCAATCATTACAAACTCCGGCGGACCGGGTATCCTTGCCGCCGATGCATGCGACAAATCAGACCTCCAGCTCGTTACGCTCCATAAGGAAACTACCGACAAACTCCGTGAGTTCCTCCCCCCCGTAGCATCATTTTACAACCCTATTGATATCCTGGGAGATTCCGGAGCAGAAAGGTACGAAAAAACCCTGCAGCTCGTCCTGCAGGATTCAAGCATTCAGGGGGTTCTTGTGCTCCTCACCCCAACCGCAACGGTAGATGTTGCGAACACTGCGAGAAAGGTGTCCTATGTCTCCCAGTTTTTCGAGAAACCCGTAATGACTTCATTCATGGGCAAGAAGAGCATCGAATCGGCATCCAGGATACTGATGGAGAACAACATCCCCAATTATGAGTACCCTGAAGAAGCGGTCGCTGCATACCATGCAATGTACCGTTACCACGCATGGATCAAGAGACCCCCGAAAACATTCACGAATATGAATGTGAGAAAAAACGGGGTCACCGCGATTTTTGAAAAGGTCAAACAGGAAAACCGTGATAGGTTTACCGACGAAGAGATACATGAAGTCCTGAAGACATACGGATTCAGGCAGCCGAAGGGGCTCTTCGCACGGACCTCTGAAGAGGCCGTTGCTGCAGCAAAAAGAATCGGATATCCCGTCGTCATGAAGATCATGTCTCCGCAGGTTGTCCATAAAAGCGATATCGGCGGAGTCCGGAAAAACCTCAACAACAAGAAAGACGTTGAGAATGCCTTTTTCGAAATCACTACCCATGTGAGAAACATCATGCCTGCTGCAACGATATATGGAGTCCTGATACAGGAGATGATTTCTCCGGGGAAAGAAGTAATCATAGGGATAACCAAAGACCCGCAGTTCGGACACATGATCATGTTCGGACTCGGTGGCATTTATGTTGAGGTTTTACGGGACATTTCCTTCAGGATTGTGCCACTGAGCAATGAAGATGTCCATGAAATGGTGAGGGAGATAAAAACGTTCCCCCTGCTCAGAGGCGTAAGGGGAGAAGCCGAAACAGATATCGGAGCGATAGAACAAGCATTGTTGTCATTCAATCAGCTTGCGATGGATTTCCCTCAGATTATCGAAGCGGATATCAATCCGCTTCTGGCACATACAAGAGGAAAAGGTGTTATCGCAATTGATGCACGATTTACCATAGGAGGTGAATGAGATGGTCTCAATATATATCGGATCCACCGGAGGATATACCGGGAAAAGCCTCGTATCCATGGGGCTGGGGCAGAGATTCAAAAAAGACGGACTGAAAGTAGGATATTTCAAGCCTGTGGGAATCCTGCCGGTGAAAGTAGACAACATCCTTACCGATACAGATGCCTGGCGTATTTACCGTGCACTCGAACTGAAAGACCCTCTGCAGGAGATCTGTCCCGTAGTCCTGACGCAGGAACTCATGGTAAAAAGTTACCAGAGAGATGTGAAAGGCCTGATGACAAAAATCACAAGGTCCTTCAGGAACCTTTCAAGGGACAAGGACATCATGCTTGTCGGCGGATACGGCAGCATATATACCGGCAGTTATCTCGGCCTCCAGGGTATTCAGGTCCTGAAACGCCTGGATTCCCACGCAGTGGTTGTGATCAAGTATGATGGCGAGTACATCGTTGACTATGCGATGCAGGCAAAAAAAGACCTCAGGGACAGGTTTCTCGGCATAATACTCAATAAGGTTGCGGACGAGCAGAAACAGAGCGTCGAAGAATATGTCATTCCCTTCCTCAGGAGAAAAGGAATTGATATCCTCGGCATCCTGCCTCATGATTCCGTAATAGGCGCGGTAACCGTAGAAGAACTGAACGAGATGCTCGGCGGAAAAGTCCTCTGCGCGCACGATCATATGGACAATCTTGTTGAACAGTTCCTGATCGGTGCAATGCAGGTCGACAAGGCAATGGAATATTTCAAGAAAACAAGGAACAATGCGGTCATCGTAGGGGGTGACAGGTCCGATATCCAGCTTTCGGCAATCGAGTCCGGTTCCGTATGTCTCATACTCACCGGTGAACTCTATCCGAGCGAGATGATTCTCTCGAGGGCGGAAGAAAAGAACATACCGCTCATGGTAGTCCGTGAAGACACCTACAGTATTGCGAAGAAACTGGAGAGATTATCAGTCCGTCTGCGCCTCCGCGATACGGTAAAGGTCGACCGCGGCATGGCTGTTGTGTCGGAAAATGTAAACTTCTCACTGCTTTACGAAAAACTCGGGATAAGTCCTCAATAACTGCGGCGCCTTTGGGCCTGTCCCCATTTCATTGATAATTTTCTTGACAAGCAGCGCTGCTTTGATATATAACTCTGCATGCAGATTGCCTTGGATTTCCGTCATTTTGCCTGTCCGAATGAATCCTGCTGCGACCATGGGAAACAGGGACTCGGAAACATCGTGCTCTCACATACCTATGGCAAATATCAGAGGAAACTGCTGAGATGCAAAACATGCAATTTCAAATTTTCAGAGAGAAGGAGCTCATTCTTTTTCGGGCTCCATACCAATGAATCGAAAATCAGGGAAGTAATTCTTCATCTCCTTGAAGGCATGAGCTTCAGGGAAGCTGCCCATGCCTCGGATCTCGATAAAGACACAGTACAGCGAATCTGGAAGCGGTTTGTGCAGTACTGTGAGGAATCGATGGATGTCCTTCTGCAGGAATTTAATATACAACTGGAGGATCTCATTTTTCTTTTGCACCAGAGAATTCAGAAGAAAGTGAAATAATACTTATGGGAAAGATACGTGTTGCAATTGCGGGAGTCGGAAACTGCGCCAGTTCACTCATACAGGGAATTGAATATTACAAATCACTGGGCGAGCATCACCCTGACAGTTCGCTCGGCCTCATGCACTACAATCTGGGAGGCTACAGCCCTGAAGATATTGAGTTTGTAGCGGCATTCGACATAGACAAGAGAAAAGTGGATAAACCCCTGAAAGAGGCCGTCTTCGCGCAGCCGAACTGTACGAAGACCATTACGAAAAACATTTCCGATTTCCCGGTCAGGGTAATGATGGGGCAGGTGCTCGACGGGGTATCGTCGCATATGGAAGACTATCCGGAAAACAGAAGATTCCTTGTGGCAAAAAAGCGAGCCTGCGACGTTGCGAATGTCCTGAAGAAGAGCAAGGCTGACATCCTTCTCAATTATCTTCCGGTTGGTTCTGAGAAGGCGACTGCTTTCTATGCAGAAGCATGCCTGAAAACCGGCGTCAGCCTCATTAACTGTGTGCCGGTCTTTATCGCTTCGCAAAAAGACTGGGCAAAACGGTTCGAGAAAAGGAACATCCCACTCATCGGAGACGACATCAAGAGCCAGATCGGCGCAACGATCATCCACCGCACCCTCACCAGACTCTTTGAGGACAGGGGGGTGAAGTTCGATAATACCTACCAGCTGAATGTCGGCGGAAATACGGATTTCCTGAACATGCTCAACAGGCACAGGCTTGTATCGAAGAAGATATCAAAGACCGAGGCTGTCCAGTCACAGATGCAGATCCGCCTTACAAACGAGCATATCCATATCGGACCGTCAGATTACATACCCTGGTTGAACGATAATAAGGTCTGTTTCCTCAGGATGGAAGGAAGGATATTCGGCAATGTCCCCATCAATCTCGAAATAAGGCTTTCGGTCGAAGATTCACCGAACAGCGCAGGAGTGGTAATAGACGCAATACGGTGCTGCAAAATTGCCCGTGACAGAAGGATAGGGGGAGTGCTGATATCCCCTTCAGCCTATTTCATGAAACACCCGATGGCGCAATTCCCTGATGACAAGGCACGGGACATGGTGGAAGAGTTCATACAGGGAAAAATCGAGAGGTAAATTCAGATAGAGAATTCAGATAGAGAGAAGAGACGGTTAATATTCTGTCCCGCAATGAATATGTTCTATGCTTAGTGCCAGGCTCGGCCATTTTCTCGATGTCCCGCTCAGCCGTTTCGCAAAATTTGTCCCTTTCAGCCCCAATACACTTTCAGTAACCGGTTTTCTCATTACCGTGCTCGCAGCATTTGTTATTCCGCAGAATATCAAACTTGGCGGTATCCTTATATTGATCGGTGGAATGTTTGATATGCTTGACGGTGTAGTCGCAAGGACAACAGGAAGGGCCACGAAATTCGGAGCTTTTCTTGACTCCGTACTTGACCGCTACTCTGATGCTTTCCTCTTTCTCTCAATTTCCTGGTATCTCGCCGCACAGGGAAGTCATACAGGGTCTTTTCTCAGCATTGGAACCCTGGTAGGGGCGTTTCTGATCAGCTACGCACGTGCAAGGGCAGAGGGGCTGGGACAAGACTGCTATACAGGCATTATGGAAAGACCCGAAAGGATCATCCTCCTCATCTTCGCAACCCTTACTGGATGGATTAGTCCCTGTTTTATGGGTCATGCTGGTTCTCACTCATGTTACAGTCATTCAGCGAATTTATCATGTATGGAAGGCTGTGAAGAAATGAATTGGTGAAATACGAATAGAAAATGGTGAGGTTTGGAATAAGCAGAGTTTTTTCTGAGGCCATAAATTATGTTTGTTTCAGGACGGAGTTATCGTTTTTGGGGACAGTCTTGAAAGGCTGATATCTTTCACCCCGAAGGAACCCTTTTTTCTTAACAGCACCTATACATCAATATTTTCGGGAATTACTTCCTTCACTTCATCAATTACGCATTTATATGCGTGCTTCAATATGAGGAGTACTTACAAGGGCACGAACAAGGTCAAGTCTATTCCCACCCCCTATTTTCCCATAAATGTTACTGAGATGATCTTTTACTGTCTGTTCCATTATCTCAAGGTCTTTTGATATTTCAATATTCTTTAAGCCGTCCAGTGTTCTTCTGAGAACATCGGCTTCCCGTCTTGTGAGTTTGTATTGTTGTCTTATTTCATTCAGTTGTAATTTATTAGAGACCTTATCTTCAAGGATAGGTTAAATACTATAAATTCGAATAAGAATGGTTCATACACTATTAGTTTTTGGGAAGATGATCAAAAACACTTGGATTAATAATGCTGTTGTCCCAATCTAACCAGACATTTGGATCTTTTCTGCAGTCATATTTACGGCCTCTCTGTGCCCGATCATCCCATATGCCGCAGAGATACATCTCTCTGTTCAGGTGGGGACAATATCCATCTTCCTCTCTTTTAATAAAATAAGGTTGTTGCGAATTCCATTGTATATGACCTTTTTGCACTTCCTCTTTTGTAATAGCAAAAATGAAACTACAACAAATAGCTTTGCAGATCGGGAGTTTTTCTTTACAGTCGAATACCACTTCATTCTCACCGTTGTCTTCATCACCATAGACTGCTCCGATGCCAAGCTCCATAAGTCTTTTGAGCATTTTTTTTATATAAGCTCTTTGTTCTTCAGATATTTCTTCATCATTATCGGTTGTTAGATCTACAGGGTTTTCATCTTTTTTCATTTGCTCCTCCAAGTTCTTAATTTATCCTTATTTACAACAAGCAGTGACTCTCACACAAATACAAACATAAGGGTACATCATTCCTGCTACTATTTTTTCATTTCCTGATTTAATTACTCCTGCAAGGCTCGCCAGGGGAAATCTCTATACAGGAAGGATCGTTTGTCGCCGTTCTATCAATGCGGTATGGTACATCTTTCGCCTGAGGTGAGGAATCCACTCCCATAAGCGTTCTGGACTAATAGCGTCTAGATTCTCACTCAAGCCGGACTATAACAAAACAGGACTTTAGACTCTATAATATCTGAGTTTCTTTGCCCTTCCGATTTGCTATTATAAGCATATGCCCATAACCATTACAAGGGAAATCTTCTATGGCTTGATCGGTATGCATGCGAAGCTCTCTCTTCTTGATCCTGTTATCAATCTTTAATGCACTAGTCAGCAATCGGAAAGCATATGTGTCACATCTTCCCTAATGATGCTTCGAACTCAGCATGCTGTTGCCACTGAAATTACCATGTTCACTTATTTTCGAAAGAAATCTTCAGATATGGAGCAGACTTTTCTTATGTGGACTTCAAGGAAGGAGGCGTGTTTCTGATATTTTGAAGTTCCTATGAGTCTTTCATCCCGAAGGTAACAACCACTTTTTTTGGTTTTAGTGGTTAAGACATTCCCAAGAAATAACATGTTCAACCAAAAGCCACATCAAGTATCATCATTACTGCAAACCCAACCATTGCCCCCCCAGTTGCTAAATCCGTATTTCCTCCGCGCTGTGACTCTGGAACGAGTTCCTCAATTACAACAAATATCATGGCTCCAGCTGCAAAAGACAACGCATACGGGAGAATAGGCTGTGCAATAAGAACAACTGCCGCTCCAATAACACCTGCAATGGGCTCTACTACTGCAGACAATTGCCCATACCAGAAACTTTTCAAGCGCGACATCCCCTCACGGCGGAGAGGCAGAGACACCGCAAGACCCTCTGGAAAATTCTGAATTCCGATACCAATAGCTAATGCAATAGCCCCTGCTAAGGTAGCAGAGGGAAGACCTGAAGCAACTGCTCCGAAAGCGACTCCTACCGCAAGCCCTTCCGGGATATTATGCAATGTAATGGCAAGGATGAGCAGCGTGCTCCGTTGCCAACTTGTTTTAATTCCCTCAGCTTCTGCCATCGGGAATCCAAGGTGCAAATGAGGAAGTATTTTATCTATCACTCTTAAAAATATACCTCCTAAAAGAAACCCCGCAGCGGCTGGCACCCAAACGGGAATTTCTTTTCCCTCTGACATCACAATGGCAGGAGCAAGAAGTGACCAAAAACTTGCAGCAATCATAACTCCTGCTGCAAAACCAAGCATCATATCAAGTATCTTCTTGCTTATATCCTTGGCTATAAACACGCCAGCCGCACCAAGGGCGGTCAAGCCCCATGTGAAACAGGTTGCAACAAGAGCTTGTAATACGGGATGGAGGTTTTGAAAATAATCTATCATTACTATTTCCGATATCCTCAATGGAGATTATGCTATCTAAACAATTCCAGCTTGTCAATTAATAGGGGAATTGTCCCTATATTCCTGTTGCTCTGGAAAACGCATTACCCAAGAAGGATTCCTGACAAGCGGGAATGACAGAATAAGAAAAACATTAACACCGATGCAGAGCATAGGGGAATTCTTAGATCAAAACCCGCGAAAATACTGCATCCTTCATGATACAGAGACCATTTTCATGAATAATGAAAGTTCATCAGTTTTTACATTTCCTATTCGATAATTGCCCACTCCGGAGCGTAGACAAGAAAAGTGGCTGTATAGACGTTCGGTACACCGTCATAAGGGCCGGTGCACGAGTTTTCCCAGTGCACCGAATAGACCGGTTTGTTTTGTTTTGTGAAATCGGTTACCTGAACAACATAACTGCCCGCCTTGCTGTCAAATGCTTTAAAGAAAACCAGTTTTGCCACTTCCCAAACACATTTATAGGGGCTCGATATACATGCTTTGACAGTGTCTTTTATCCTGATCAGTAACCAGTCTTCCCAGTCGTTGACCCATTCCGGAGGTATTTGCTGTATAGTGGCATACAGCAGTTCAGCTTCTTCTGGGAGATTCTTCGGTAATTTGAAAAACCAGTCGTTGCCTTCTTCCCCCGAACCCAAGGTGCCACAGTCCGGGAAATGGGTTACCTTGAGTATTGGGCCCTCAATTTCGATCTTGGCAAGTTCCTGTGAAGGTTCTTCTCCTTTGCCATAGTCGAGTTCAAAAAAAGAAGTGCCGGGAACCCATTTTGCAACCATTTTTGGCCCGAATCTCACCGGTGTCATTGAAGTAATTTGTGCATTCCCTTTCCTCAAATGCAGCTTCGCTGTCTGAAAACCGTATTTACCAGAAATCTTTGGGACCTTTACGTGGATCAGGTTGTTCGTCCATGTACTTGAAGAGGTGAGTTCTATCGTGGAAAGCGTTTCAAAAAGGGGAGGATCGATCTTTTTTACAACCTTAATAGGTTCAGTAAGTTCAAGATAGACTTGCCCCGGTTTGTCCCCAAAGTCGGAACCATAAATCAGAAACTCTCCACCTGAAATGATTGCAGTAGTATTTTTTCCGTCGCCGTACTCAGGGGCAGTGACGATATAATGAATTCCCGGCATGCCTGGGATAAGGGTTACAATTTGGGAAACGGCAAAACTTTGCTGACCTTCCCTCCATACAACAAGTTTTGCCGTTGAAGAAACTTGTAAGTCCTTAATATCAGGCACTTGGGCAATAATATTCTTTTCACCCCAAGACTTTGACCAGATTCCCCCAACAGGCATGAGGTCTTTAATGTGTGTAGCAGGAGCATCTTTACTGAACTCCTTCTTCTGCTCTGAGTACTCAATTCTGACCCCGCATGAATTGCCGCAGTTACCGAAATTCTCACCTGAAACTTCTATGAAGCCTCCGCTCCTGATCTCATTCTGTTTCTTGTCGGCTTCGGTAGCTCCAAGGGAGAAAACCTCTGTGATTTTTGGCGGCTTCATCAAATTGGACGGGTCTACCTTGAACTTGGGCTCGATTACCGCCTGCTGCGTAACGGTGAGTTGCTTGATATATTCGGGTACGTATCCGGAAGTTTTGCCGATCGATGAATCCTGCTTGAAGCGGAGATTAAGTTGCTGGACGCTTTTCTGGAATGCATTCTCCTGCATACTTGACACCTGAGTCGTCAGGTCACTCAAAACTTTGTTCACAGATGCCCGCCAACTTTTATCTAACTTTTTCATGCTGTTCTGCCGCTCTGCCGTTTTTGGATCAATAGGTTTCATTGAAGACTGTGGCCCAGGAAGCGGCATCGGTGTTGCATCCTGTTTCGGCCCTGGAAGAGGCATTGGGGTTGCTTCTTCTTTCGATGCCTTCACTCCTGAGATACAGCACGAAGAGTGCACTGAAGTGGGAACGCCTGCCTTCAGCCAGCACCGGGCGCCGGGACCCTGCACGCCCGGCTTCACATAAGTGAATGCTTTGCATTGCTGGTCCTGGAAACAGGCTTGACGGCATAATTCAGGTTGTGGCTCAGAGAGGTCGAAGTTGTGATAATCCATGCCCGGCCGGTCTGTATCAGATTCCAAACCTGTTTCAGGTGTAATTGCCTTTAATCCCGGTTGCATCTGTACCGGGGCGATAGCAGGTGTATCAGCCCTGATGCCCGAAATGCAACAAGAGGACTGTTTTGATGCCGGCACACCGGTTTTAAGCCAGCACCGGGCCTCCGGACCTTGAATTCCGGGCTTTACATACGTAAATGCCTTACACTGCGGATCACCAGTACAAGCATTTACACAAAGGTTAGGGTCAGGCGACGGCAGATCGAAATTCTTGTAATCCATTCCGGGACGATCAGTGTCATATTCCATACTTTGACTAAACAGCTCCGGAGCGATAGAGAATGATACAATTTGAAATAAAACTACTACTAAAAATAGTACTTTCATCGTGCACCTCCCCTGGCTAAAACATGACGTTAGTTAATGGAAACCCGGGCATAAGGAATAAGGCAATTGACCCGTTACTGAATATATTTTCCATTCTTCAGATTCCTTCTTCTGAATGACATAAAAAAGCCAGGCTGTTTGAGAAACAATATCTTCAGCCCGGCTGCTTTTATATTCATCTGAATTTTTTGCAGGGATATTTGGAGGAGAGATATCAAATCCCCAATATTTTGGGTGTGAATGAAAACATACGTATTGATACATATGAATTCCTATTGGTATTAATTCTTATATAGGTTCAATTAGTTTGTCAATAGAAAACTATGTACATTCAATAATAGTAAAATGAGAATCTATTGAAGTGACTCGAAGACCAAACACTTGCAAAATATTCTCAGTCTTTTTGTTCTCCTATCAGGATAACTGTCTCAGGAAGGTCCTTAATCTTAATGTTTTTAAACCCTGTTTCTGCCAACCAGCGTTTCATCTCTCCGGGGCTATAGCACCTTCCTTTTTCCGTCCCGACAAGCATATTTACCGAGAAGAGTGCGCTATGGGGCGGTTCGGTTCGCATGTCGTTAATGGGGAATTCCTGGACCACAACCCTGCCGCCAGGGTTAAGGGCTTTTTTACATTTACGGAGGAGGGCGATATTGTCTTCTGCAGAAAAGGCATGAAATATCTGGCTCAACAGAATGAGATCATACCCGGAACCAATGCTGTCAACATGGAAATCACCGGCAATGAATTTGATTCCTTTTGCCCTTTCACGACGGGAAACTATTCTGGCGATTTTAATTGTTTCAGGCAGATCGAAGACAGTGGCTTTCACCCCTCTCTTCGCTATGGCGATAGCATTCGTCCCCGGTCCTCCTCCCAGGTCAAGCATTGTTTTTACCCCTTTCAGTCCTGCTGCGTTGATGAGACTTTTCGTGCGCAGTTTCGTCAGGTTATGCATTCCCATGATAAATGACTCGTGGTCAAAGCCGCGCCGCGCAGGACGGCCTGTCATTACCACTTCATCCAGAAAAGAAAAGTTCTGCCACATGGTGGAGGCATGCCTGATGATATCTCCCTGGTAAAGCCTTGTCGCCCTTTACCAGATAGCGGTTGCTGACGGGGGCATTCCTGTATCGATCATCTTTGCCTTTTCTGACGAGCCCTATGCCAGTAAGGGCATCAAGTAGTATCTCTGTTGCCCGGGGGTCAATCTTCAGATTTTTTGCAATATCTGTTGCAGATGACGGTTTCTTCAGGTTCTCGAATATACCGAGGTTATTTGCCGTCAAAATAACTCTTGATGAAACGAATCCGAGGTAGAGTTTTCTCAGTCCTGCCAGATCATCCGGTACCATGTCTATTCCTCCTGTGAAATATGTTTTCATTATAAACTGGATGTAGAGATATTTGAACTTATTAAGTGCTTGGAGTCAGTTTTTGCTATTTTATCAGGCAAAAATAAGGCAAAAAAGAAGGAATATCAAGCAGAGGGAAGATGTGATAAGATACTATGCACAATCATCGAGAGAGGTAATTATGAAGGGTAATGATTCTTTTCAGGAACAACCTTTCAAGCGTATTTCAATCGTCTCCAGGATCGTTTTCAATCTGCTCGTTGCCGCATTTCTGATGGCAGGTTGTGCGCACTATCCGGTGAACCAAAAGCTTGGGGAATATGATCCCAATTCCGGGTACAGGGGCAAGCTGATGAGAGTGCCCGGGAAATCCGACAGCATTCTCATGTTTGTCACTTTCTCCGGAGGGGGTACGAGGGCTGCTGCATTATCATACGGCGTGCTCGAAGAACTGGCAAAAACAGAGGTTGTTATAGAGGGAAAGAAGCGGCAGCTTCTGGATGAGGTGGATGTGATATCGAGCGTGTCAGGAGGAAGTTTTACCGCCGCCTATTATGGGCTTTTCGGAGACCGTATTTTTCAGGACTTTGAACAAAAATTCCTCAAGCAGGATATACAGGGAGCGCTTATTACGAGGATATTCTTCAACCCCATCAACTGGGTGCGCCTCCTTTCACCTTATTTCGACAGGAGCGACCTTGCAGCGGAGTACTATGACAAGTATGTATTCGAATCAGGCACCTTCGGCGATATTGCATCCCGGAAAGGACCGATGATCATTATAAACGCAACAGACATGACGTACGGCATACGGGTGGGGTTTACCCAGGACATATTCGATATAATCTGTTCCGACCTTCTGAATTTCCCTGTGGCAAGGGCTGCGGCAGCATCCTCTGCTGTGCCGTTAGTTTTAACGCCGGTTACTGTGCGGAATTATGCCGGCAAATGTAATTATAAGATGCCGCGTGTTCTGGAAAAAGTCTTTCAGGAGGATAGTATCACAGAGCGTCAGTTTTATCTTGCAAATAATATAGAACCCTATCTGGATTCTGAAAAGAAACCTTATCTCCATCTCCTCGATGGCGGGATATCCGATAATCTCGGCCTGAGGGCGATACTTGACAGGATAGTCTTCAGGGGAGATTACTGGAAATCTATCGAGGGTACGCATCATGAAAATGTGCATAACGTTGTTTTCTTTGTGGTAAATGCCGAGACTCAGCCGGATTCCTTCTGGGACAGGGTAGAGAGCCCGCCGGTATTTGCTGCAATGGTGGATTCCTATGCGTCGATAGCAATCGAACGGTATAACGTGGAAACTCTGGCTCTATTAAAAGAGAGTATAAAGGGGTGGGCCGGGCAGGTGCGCATGAATAGATGCCCTGAGGGGAAGATATCCGAACTTCCGGGTTCCTGTGGAGACATACAGTTTTATGTGATCGAGGTCAAGTTCGATGCACTGAAAGATGAGCAGGAGCGCTCATATTTCAAGAAACTTCCGACTTCGTTCAAATTGGCCCCCGATGATGTGGATAAACTCCGCGATGCAGCACACAGGCTGCTTTCAGCGTCAACGGAATTCCAGCGATTACTGAAACAACTCCAATAATCAAGGCAGTTGAACTTTTTTGTCTTTCTTCTGTTGACTTACACTTGCCACTTGACTAAACTTTTTCTGACAAAGATGGAACATGCGCAGAAAATAATAAAAAAAATCATTGTTTGTATAGATGGAGAGAAGTCTACTGAGAAAGCTGTACAGTATGCTTTAGGTCTGACTATGGCATTTAAGGGGAAGTTAACTGCCCTTCATGTGATCAATCCGTATCTGAAAAAGTTTGCAGATGAAATATATGCTGTGGGAAGAAATGAATACAGGGACCACATAGACAGGGAACTTACAAAGGAAGCAGAGAAGATAGTGAACGGATTCAAGGCATTGGCGGATCAGCACGGGTCGTCATATAAAGTGGTTGTGAGGTACGGTCCGCCTGAAGAAGAAATAGCAAACGAAATTATGGAAAATTCCTATGATTTACTCATCCTCGGCGCGAAACAGGCCGATACTTTTAATGCAAAGATACGGTCTTTTCAACTTCCCAGAAAAATATTTAAAAATTTAAAGATCCCCACGCTTTTTGTGCCATGAATACAATCGACATTAAAGCACCGGCAGCAATGGTAAGGAAATTCTTTCTTAATCCTGATATTGCATTAAGGCTCAATCCATCCTGGCAGGTAAAGGAAATAAAAGCCACTGGAAATAATTTATATGCTCTCACACTGTATGATGACAGGACAGAAGATTCCTGCCAGGTGATTCTGTCTGTTGAAGTACTCGAAAGGTCGGTTAATTACGGAATAAATGCAGCCGTAATAGAATTTTTAACAGAGGAAATGAAGCCGGCACTTACAAGACTCTCTATTCATGGGAAATTTTTCAGAGAAGAAGACCTTCCTTACTGGCTGAAAGGTATTCAAAATTATATCGGGCTGGAGCAGAGACAGAGCAGATTCATAAAATGGCTTCTTGACAGGTTCTGGCTCAGGATGTCGCCGTCTCAGAGAAGGATAGCTATGATAATCATCATTGCGGAAGGAATTGGCCTTGCAGCCCTTATAGCAGTCGCAATCGTCCTGCAATTAATGAAGTAATAATTTAATGGTGTTTCTTGATAATATTGTTTTAAAGGTGTAATTTATAAAATGAGTGACATGGGGCATATGACGCAAAAATCAAAAATGAAAGGGGGGAGGGTGAACGGTGCAAAAGATAATTGTTGCAGATGATGGGTCCATTTTTGCCCAAGAAAGCGATAGACAAGGCCATAGAGCTTGCGAAGAAAGAGGAAACTGAGATCATCTGTGTAAATGTGATCGAAGATTTCTGTCCGATAGGGCTGACAGAGATTGACTGCAATGTTGTACGGGAACTCCAGACAAAAGAAGCAAAAACTATCACTGCAAACGCTCAGGAGAAATTTACCAAGGAAAGCGTGAAAGCAAGGGTGGTCATGGAAACAGGCAGTCCTGCGGAAACAATTATTGCGATTGCAAAGAGGGAAGGCGCAGATATGATAATCGCAGCATCCCATGGGAAGCATGGCGCACGGAAATTTGCGCTGGGAAGCGTTACCGCAAGACTTATTGAACATTCACCTGTGCCGGTTCTTGTGATGAAGTAAGTTACCGTGATCATTGTTTATCAACAACTGTTATTTTAATCATCAACGGAGGGGTTAAATGGCAGAAACCAAAGAATTTGAAGAAAAAGCAAAAAAAGTATTTTCCGCTGAGAGAAAAGAAGATATCTGGGTGCTCGTTCTTGCCGCAATAACTGTAATCCTCGGGCTTGCAGGAGTCATTACACCGAAAACATTTCCGTCATTGTTTTTCTAATGGAGGGGTAAATAAATGACTGATACAAATGGTGGCATTGTGAAATACATTCCGGGGCTCATACTTTGCATGATACTTGGTTGGTTAGCCCTTCAATGGGACCAATCAATACATAAATGGCAGAAGGACTACCAGGAGAGCGAGAAGATTCTGAAGGCATATGACGCCAAAGAGGGGCAGCCTTTTTTATCTTTTGCAGAATACGCGGCGAAAAGTGAGGAGAAGTATAAAGAGAAACTCACTTTATTCGAGAGTGGCGAAACAAAAGAAAAGCCCAAGAAGCCCCACCTCCTGAAAGAAAAAGATTACGTGACCCTTGCGACAACAAAAGAAATTTCCTCCAAATTCAGTTTTGGCGAAAGGATGATACAGTTCCAGCTCACCTATGTGGCCGTTCTTCTTTTGGGGGGGATGATCATACGAAATACTATCGGCCTGCCCAAACTTTTTCAACCCGGAGCAGTCATGGCGAGACCTATCATTAAACCCGGCATTATTCTGCTTGGCGGGTATTATTTGTGGTCCAACCTTCTCAAGGTTGGCGTTTTTGCGCTCATACTGGTGTTTATCTTCATATTCGGCACTACAGTGCTTGTAGCATTTCTCGGCAGACGAATGAAACAGGACGATGGCCTGATGGGGGTCATGGCTGCAGGAACAGGAATCTGTGGTGTCTCGGCTGCTGTTGCCGTTGCCCCGGTTGTGAATGCCAAGCCGCGGGACTTCTTCTACGCAGTGGGGACGATACTTCTCTTTGGAACAGTCGCGCTCTTTACCTTTCCCTATATCGGCAAGGCGCTGGGAATGTCAGAGCCGGTCTTTGGCGCATGGGTTGGGACCGCAATACTGAATACAGCCCAATTAGTTGCCGCTGCAACATGGTATGGTCATGATTCACTCCTCACCGCAAACATAATTAACATAGTCAGGGTAGGGTTTATTCCTGTTGTCGTAATATTCTGCATATGGTTTTATGTGATCAAACAGGGAACCACTGAGGGCAAGCATGAAAAGATTAATAAATGGCAGGTGATAAAGGAGAAGTTCCCGTTGTTCATTTTAGGTTTTTTTGCAATGGTCACCCTGAATGAGCTTGGTGTTTTCACAGACGATCACAGAACCATCTTCGGAAAGCAGTTCCTTCAGATATTCTTTGCCGTTGGATTTGCGGGCGTCGGCCTTAACATAGCGTTTGATGACTTAAAAAAGGCCGGGGGTAAGGCTTTTGTAATAGGCTTTATCGCTGCCACACTAAAAGCGGTGCTCTCTGCAATCGTGGTTATTTTGATAGGAACGGAAGCGTTCAGGGTGAAATAGGGCCTGTTTTATACATTGTTTTTCGATAGCCAGTCATCCTCTCTGAGGAATAGTGCTGGAGCGGGCGACGGGATTCGAACCCGCGACTTTCAGCTTGGGAAGCTAACACTCTACCACTGAGTTACGCCCGCATAAATAATTTACGCAGTATTATAACATGCAATGTCATAAATCGTAATACTTTGCCCACACCCGCTATCTCTTTCAGGAACAGTTTTTTAATATATCTAGTCGTCAGGATAATCGCAGAGGAATGGTTAATTGAGTTACCGCCCGCATATCAATTTTTAGACTCAGCAGGGAGACATAAGTCAAGGAATGATATGAAAGAGAATATGATAGTATTAAAATATGATCTCGCAGTCGCTGCTGAAAAGAAAGATCTTCTCGGACCCCTATAATGAACTTGTTTTTCAAACAGGGAGAGACCACGATATTTTCCTTGTGGGAGGGTATGTACGCGACCTGATGAGAGGTTTCCGTGCACAGGACAGAGATTTCATTGTCGGGAACAATATCGATGCATTTCTTTCAAAGATGAACAGCAATATTCCCGGCACCATCATCACCTTCAAAAAAGGGGAAGTTGCCAGATTTGTAGCAAAGAACAGTACATGTTTTGATTTCACGCCTCTTCGTGGAACTCTCCAGTATGACCTTTCACAGAGGGACTTCAGCATAAATGCTCTTGCATGGTCCCCAGAGAAAGGAGTTATTGACTTACACGATGGGATACAAGATATCGAAAAGAGAATAGTGCGTGCGATTTCAAAACGGAATATTCTCTCAGATCCCTTAAGGATGCTCAGGGCGTACCGGTTTGCTGCAGAAATGAACGGTACAATCGAGAAAACGACAAGAAATATAATAAAATCAGTGCATTATAAGATAAAAGATGCTTCTCCTGAAAGAATAACTTTAGAACTTTTCCATTTGTTAAACCAAAATAACTCCGCGAAATACCTGAAAAATGCTTTGGACGATACGGTATTGACAGATATATTCCCTTATAAATCAAACCGTTTGAAGAATAACATTCAATCAGTTTCTGAATTTGAACGAAGGACAAAAGAGGATTCTTATCGAATATTTAAAGCATCGCTTAAGAAATCTTATTCGCAACACCTTATTTATAAAGGATTATTATGTCTTGAACTTATGCTCATACCATTCAATGACAAATCTGTCGAACAAACATGTCTTAGAATGAGTGGAAAAATCCTGAAACGATTAACATGCTTCACTAAAGGACTCGAATGTCTGAAGCAAAAAGGCACCAGTGATAAAGAAAAACTGTTTCATTTATTCTACCACGCAAAAGAGGCGTCTCCTGATGTTCTTCTCGCGAAAAATATGACCTCTGATTTGAAACATTACAGGCGCTATATCTCTTTATGGAAGGGCGGAATGATAAAAACAGATTTAATTAAAAACGTAATGGACATTGAATCCGGCAGAATTCTTGGTGAAATCATACGAGAAGTAAGGAAAGCGGAGTTCCTTGGTACAATTAAAACAGAAGAGCAGGCGAGGAAGTACATAAAACAGAAATACCCTGAATTAGCACGAAGTAAATAAATGATATATAATTTAACATAATATATCTTATCGGACATATCATATAAACACTCTGTGTTGATAACCTGTTACTAACCTTGTGGGAAAATTCCTTCGCGCTTAGAAAACAACGGGTTTAAACGTCTGTGATTAGGTTTTAGGCAGTAAGAATAATTAGTATTTACAATAGGTTATTGGTTTTATAATGGGTTTCCGATCAGGGCACTTTCTTCTCTTCCCCTAATCCCTACATGGACAAGCGATTTCACCGGACAAGTACTTGAGGATACCCTTACCTTAAGGTAATTACTTGAAGTTCCTGATGTCGTCCCGTCGTTACCGCGTTCTTCTATAACTACAGCAAGCTTCTTCCCGATTTGTGATTCCGCATATCTTTTCTTTATGGCTCTGTTCAGGTGATCAAGCACTGCATACCTTTCCTTCTTAACTGAAGAAGCCACCTGGCCTTGCATTTGCGAGGCGATCGTATTCGGTCTGCATGAATAAGGAAAAACGTGAAGATAAGAAAAAGGCAGTTCTTCGAGAAATTTTCTGGTATTCCTGAACTCATTCTCACCTTCTCCCGGAAACCCGGCAATTATGTCAGTACCCAAAGCAATTCCAGGGATATTTCCCATAATTTGTTCAACAATCTTCCTAAACTTCATGGCGGTATATTTTCTGTTCATAAGTTTCAGGATCTTATCGTCTCCGCTCTGTAGTGGAAGATGTATATGTCTGCATATCCTTTCATCGCTGAAAATATCGAGTAATTCTTCGTTTATTTCGTGTGTTTCGAGAGAACTAATCCGTATTCGTTGTATCATCGTTTTTTTAAGGATTATTTTAATCATATCCGAAAGTTTTAATTTAGGATTTAGGTCATAACCATATGATCCAATATGTATTCCTGTTAATACAACTTCGTTGTAACCTTCATCCTCCAGGCTCTTTATCCTTTCAATTATCTCATATGGCCGAACGCTTTGAGATTTTCCCCTTGCCCGAGGAACGATGCAGTAGCTACAGGCCATATTGCAACCGTCCTGTATTTTAATAGATGGTCTCGCCCTCTTTGAATAATTAAAAGTAATGCGTTCTAATTTAGGAGATATCATATTGATAATGCTATATTTATTGTTATTATCAAAGATCAGTATTCTTCCATCTATATTTTGTATCTCCTCACGGTTCATTTCAGCGTAGCATCCGGTAACATAAACCTGACTGCTCTCCCGCAAGGCTCTTCTGATAAGCTGCCTTGACTGATAGTCACTCTTTGCGGTAACAGTGCAGGTGTTTATTATGCATATATCAGGATGTTCGGACAGTTTTACAAGAGTATTTCCGTTTTTTATGTAAATTCCCCTCGATTACTGAGCTTTCTGATTGGTTAACCTTGCATCCAAGCGTGAGGACGGTTATTTTCATTCTTTCAGGGTTTTTCCTTCAAGAGAATGCTGCCTGGCTCTTAGAATTTCCACGTTCATGAGCGTGCCTTCCGTGCATCCTGAGGTCTCGACAGTCACTATTTTGTTTGTTCTTGTCCTTCCTGAAATCTGTTTCCCGCCTGCCCTGCTTTTTCCCTCAACGAGAATCTCCTGTCGCGTCCCTTCGAGGCTCTTGTTCTTCCTTGCAGTTATTTTTTCCTGTACCGCAAGTATTTCGGAGAGGCGTGAAGATTTTATGTGCTGCGGAAGGCTGTCGTCCATTTCTGCGGCGCCTGTGTCGGGTCTCGGAGAAAAATTGAATGCGAATATACCATCGTATTCTATCTCATGCAATGCATTGACTGTATTTATATGGTCATTTACGGTTTCTCCGGGAAATCCTGCGATAATATCGCTTGTAATCGCTATGGCAGGAACTTTTTTCCTGAGCTTTTCCACTTTTTCCCTGTACTCCTTGTAGGTATATCTCCTGTTCATATGCTGCAATACAGAGTCCGATCCTGACTGCAGAGGGAGATGGATATGTTCGCACACCTTGGGAAGCTCCGCAATTGCGTCTATAAGGGCATCTGAAAGGTCTTTTGGATGCGAGGTCACAAAACGTATCCTCTCAATTCCCTCTATCTTGTCGATCTCCTGCAAGAGACCCGGAAAATCGAGATCACTCATGTAGGAATTCACATTCTGCCCGAGCAGGGTTATTTCCCTGCATCCGCTTTCGGCGAGGCCTGCTGCTTCTTTCAGAATAGCACGGACCGGACGTGATCTCTCTCTCCCTCTTGTATAGGGTACGACACAATAACTGCAGAAGTTGTTGCATCCATACATAATCGTCACCCATGCCTTTATCCTGTTGTTTCTTATCACCGGTAGTTCGTGGAGTGCGATATCAGGATTGTCTTCCGTAGCTATGCGGATATCGTTGTCTTGTAAGTATTTTCTTAACAGGTGTACGTTCTGGGGACCGAATACAAAATCCACATAGGGTGCTCTCCTCGTAATCTTCATGCCTTCCTGCTGCGCGATGCAACCGGCTATCGCTATCCGCAATCCCGGCTTTTTCTTCTTGAGTGCCCTAAACCGTCCGAGTTCGCTGTAGAATTTCTGTTCGGCTTTCTGCCGGATGTTGCAGGTATTCAGGATTATGAGTTCAGCGGTGAGCGGATCGTTTGTCGCTTTATAACCCTCAGCATCGAGAACCCCAAGAATTTTTTCAGAGTCGTGCACGTTCATCTGGCATCCGAATGTACGGATATATACAGTTTTAGCCATAATTAAAATGTAACATTTGGAAATCCATAGTGGCAAGGCATAAGGCAGCAATACCGCTATTCTTTAATTCCTGCGGTCTATATATAGATTACGGTAATGAACTACTCCGCAGTCCCGAAGGCTTTCGGGACGAGGTATCAAAGATGTCATTCCGGCTTTTCCGGAATCTTTCTTTGCATTCCTGTATTGTCTTATAGAACATATGCTCCGGAAGGATTCCCGGCAAGCGGGAATGACGGAATAAGGAGAACAGTAACCTCAATGCAGAGCATCGAGGAATTCTTTGATTAAAACAACGGAATACGTTCCTTGAAATATTATAATGTTCACTATATTATAAAAATATGCTTGGTACGCTTCTCAGTAAAGTCTTCGGCACAAAAAATGAACGTGAACTCAAAAGGCTCTGGCCTCTTGTTGAACAGGTTAATTCCTTCGAATCGTCCATATCGGCTCTGGATGATAACGAATTAAAGGAGAAGACCGAATCATTCAGGAGGAGCCTTGAGTCAGGTGAAACAGTTGACAGCATTCTGCCGGAAGCCTTTGCGGTAGTCCGTGAAGTTTCTGAACGCAAGCTCTTAATGAGACACTTCGACGTTCAGCTTCTTGGAGGTATTGTGCTCCACGAAGGCAGGATAGCAGAAATGAAGACCGGCGAAGGAAAAACCCTTGTTGCCACCCTGCCCGTGTATCTGAATGCCCTTGGAGGGAAAGGGGCGCATGTCATTACGGTGAATGATTATCTTGCCAAAAGGGACGCTCAATGGATGAGTCCCCTCTATCATTTTCTCGGTCTCTCTGTCGGTGTAATTCAGCATGACAGTTCGTTTCTCTATGATCCTTCCTATCAGTCCACGGAACAGGGGCTTGATTTCCTCAGGCCCTGCTCACGGAAAGAGGCATATTCAGCTGACATCACTTACGGTACAAACAATGAATTCGGGTTTGATTATCTCAGGGACAACATGAAGTATGAGATATCCGATTACTGTCAAAGGGAACTCCACTTTGCAATTGTGGACGAAGTTGACAGTATTCTCATTGACGAGGCACGGACACCGCTTATCATCTCAGGGCCTTCGGAAGAATCAACTGACAAATATTACAAAATAGACGCCATTATCCCCCGCCTCCGGAAGGATACGGATTATACGATAGACGAAAAGGCAAAAACCGCAATCCTCACCGAGGAGGGCAATATCAAAGTCGAACGTCTCCTCGGCGCCGGTAATCTCTATGACCCGGCAAACATAGAACTCGTCCACCATGTATTGCAGGGACTGAAAGCGCATACTCTCTTTAAAAAGGATGTAGACTATGTCGTAAAAGACAGCGAGGTTCTTATCGTCGATGAATTTACCGGGAGACTTATGCCCGGCAGACGCTGGTCCGATGGACTCCACCAGGCAATCGAAGCCAAAGAGAAGGTCAAGATCGCAAGCGAGAACCAGACACTCGCAACCATTACTTTCCAGAATTACTTCAGGATGTATTCCAAGCTTTCAGGTATGACCGGAACCGCCGATACGGAAGCCGCGGAATTTTCAAAGATTTACAATCTTGAGGTCGTGGTAATCCCCACAAATATGCCTATGGTCAGGGATGACCACCCTGATCTCATTTATAAAACACAACAGGGAAAGTTTCACGCTGTTGTCGGGGAAATAGAAGAAATTCATACGCGGGGACAGCCTGTGCTCGTGGGAACCATATCGATTGAAAAATCGGAATTCCTCAGCCATCTCCTCCGGAAAAAAGGCATATCACATTCCGTGCTCAATGCAAAATACCATGAGAGAGAAGCAGAGATAGTGGCACAGGCCGGGAGAAGCGGTGCGGTCACTATCGCAACGAACATGGCGGGAAGAGGGACTGACATCGTCCTCGGAGGCAACCCTGAAGGACTTGCGACGGATCTCCTCAAGGACAAGAACGACTATACAGAGGAAGATTTCATGAAATCTCTCGCAAAAGCAGAAGAGATCTGCCGCAAAGAGCGTGATGAAGTGGTATCCGCAGGGGGACTCCATATCCTCGGCACGGAAAGACATGAAGCAAGGAGGATAGACAATCAGCTCCGGGGACGTTCAGGACGTCAGGGAGACCCGGGGTCTTCACGGTTCTATCTTTCTCTCGAGGACGACCTTATGAGAATTTTCGGCTCCGACAAAATATCGGGATTCATGGATAAACTCGGAATGGAAGAAGACGTCCCGATAGAGAACAAAGTGGTATCCAAGGCAATAGAAAATGCGCAGAAACGCGTTGAAGCCCATAATTTTGATATCAGAAAACACCTTATCGAATATGATGATGTCATGAACAAACAGCGGACAGAGATTTACTCCTTCAGAAAAGAGATCCTGCAGAGCGATTCGCTTAAGGACCGCGCACTCTCCATGACAGAAGAACTTGTTGACGATCTCCTCTCCCGTTACTGTCCTGATGACAAATACCGTGAAAACTGGGACATGAAAGGACTCGGGGATACCCTCTATGGAATGTTCAACAGAGCGACTGAATATGATCCGGCAAATATTACCGAGCTAAGAAACGCCCTGATCACTGATTTAAAAGACGCTTATGAAAAGAAAGAGGAAGAGATAGGCGCTGATATGCTTCGCTATATTGAGCGGATTGTGATGCTTCAGGTTATCGACACGCAATGGAAAGACCATCTGCTCGGCATGGACCACATGAAGGAAGGCATCGGCCTCAGAGGATACGGCCAGAAGGACCCATTGGTTGAGTATAAAAGAGAGGCATTCGATATGTTTGCCGACATGATATCCAGGATCACCCATGACATAGTCACCCGCCTCTTCAAGATACAGGTTCAAAAAAATGAGGCAATAAAAAGAGAGCCCGTGAATACAGTGCGGATGAATTACAACAGGGGTGAAGGTGCAGCGCCGGTTCAGACGGTAAGACGGGCCAAAAAAGTCGGCCGCAATGACCCCTGTCCGTGCGGAAGCGGAAAAAAATATAAAAAATGCTGCGGAACCAATGCCTAGAATATTTCTGATCGGACAAAGCGCCCTCAGGAGCGATTACGAGAACGTTCTTGCAACAAACGGATTCAGTATCAGCAAGTTTGACTCTCTTGACAAGGCATACGCCAATATTACCGATAAAATTGATCTCTTCGTTGTCGACAAGAAAGTAAGCATTTCGCCTGCGTTCAGGAATTTCCTGAAAATATCCAGGTCTGTACCAAAGGTTATCCTTGCCGATTCCGGCCAGACGAAAGGCATGCTCCGGTGGTTGAAAGAACCCCTGTCATATCCTCTCTATGTGCCTGGGAAAAATGAGTTTCTGTTTTTCATCAAGAGGGTCCTGAAAGAAACCGGCATGGTCATCGAAAACAGCAAACTGAAGAACGACCTTTCACAGATAAGGCGTGAACTCAATTTTTATGAGGAGATCAGCAAGGCATTAACCTCGTCTCTTGACCTTCAGGACATCCTGGTGAAAATTATGGAAAAAGTCAAGGACATGACGAAAGCAGAAGCATGGTCCATTCTCCTGCTGGATGAAGATACCGGTGAACTTGTGTTCGACAAAACAGCAGGGAGAAAGTCAAAACGGATACAGAAATTCAGGCTCAAGGTGGGTGAAGGGATAGCCGGCTGGGTTGCACAGGAAGGGGTCCCTGTTATCGTCCCCGATGTTTCGAAAGACACAAGGTTCCTTGGAAAAATCGATACCGCCATTCATTTTAAAACCAAATCGCTGATGTGTGTCCCGATCAAGAGCAACGACCAGATCCTCGGCGTCATCGAGATCGTGAATAAAACCACGGGCGAGCCTTTCAAAAAAGAAGACCTCGACCTTCTGCTAAGGCTGGTCGATGAAATTGCGATCGCTATCGAGAGGACATCCCTCTATCAAAAGATGACCGAGCTTGCGATAACCGATGACCTGACGAAACTGTTCAATACACGCTACCTGAACAGAACCATTGAGGTTGAAATACAGCGCGCAAGCAGATATAACACTTCGGTATCCCTCATATTCATGGATATTGACCATTTTAAAGTCATTAATGACCGTTACGGCCACCTTGTCGGCAGCAAGGTGCTCGTTGAGATGGGGCAACTTCTCTTAAAGAGCCTCAGGACAATAGATATCGTGGCCAGGTACGGGGGCGATGAATTTGTTATCGTACTCCCCCAGACACCTCCGCAATCGGCAGCACATATCGCCGAAAGGATGAGAAAGTCGATTGAACTTTTCACCTTCCTCAAGAAGGAAGGATATGCTCTCAAGCTCACTGCAAGTTTTGGCGTTGCTTCATTCCCGGAAAGCGCACAATCGAAGGATGAACTCATACGCTTTGCGGACGAAGCGATGTACCGGGTAAAATACCAGACAAGAAATGCTGTTTATGCTATAGTATAAAAACTTATGGCGCTCTTTAATTACGCAACAAAAGAGATCACGATTAAGATTGTCTATTATGGCCCCGGACTGAGCGGAAAAACAACGAACCTGCAATATCTTCACTCGGCATTCGATCCGGCGAAACGGGGAAAGCTCCTGTCGCTGGCAACCGAGGCTGACAGGACCCTCTTCTTCGATTTCCTCCCTGTCGAACTCGGAAAGATAAGCGATTTTTCCATCCGCTTTCAATTATATACAGTGCCGGGGCAGGTCCGGTATAATGCAACACGGAGGCTTGTCCTGAAGGGCGCTGATGCGGTTATATTTGTTGCAGACTCCCAGCGCGAAATGAAGGAACAGAATATCGAAAGTTTCAGCAACATGCGGGAAAACCTCACGGCAAACAACATCAATCCCGATGATATTCCCATAGTCCTTCAATATAACAAAAGAGACCTCAGCAATGTCCTTTCGATCGATGAACTCAACAGGGACCTGAATCAGGACAATACGTATGATTTTAAGGATGCTATCGCAATAGACGGCGCAGGAGTCGAGGAAACTTTTCAGCATATCACCAGGCTGGTTATACGGAATATTTCCAGAAAGCATAAAATTAACATCCAGCCTAAAGAGGATACCGCTGTCCCTCTCGAAGAAGCAGTCGCTTCGTTCTCTCCCTCAAGCGAATCTGCAGTTCAGGCTTCTGTAATCGAACCGACAAGCCATGCAGCGCAGGATACCCGGGAGGCTGTTGAAGCTGCATTCCAAATGCCACTCAAGGACCAGGAACCTGAGCCCGAGGTAAAAGAGGATTTCACCTCTATCCAGGAACGTTTCCTGAAAGAACAGCCACTCATCCCTGAAATGAAGGAAGAACCTTTCATGACGAGAGAGGTTGTGGTGAAAGAGATCGTAGAGGTGCCCCTCATCCTTGTGGAAAAACTGGATAAAATGATCAACGGGCTGCAGGGTGTGTCTCAGTCACTCAAAGAACTGTCGGGAACGTTCTCCGGAATGAATGCCGAAATGAAGGACATGAGGAAAGAACTCGCCGGTCCGGTATCAAATATTCTCGCCGAAATCAAGGAACTCAGGAAGGACCAGAAAGCGTCGACTGATATCCTCAGGGATATCCGGACCAACCTTGAGAATATCAGGGAAAAGAAAAGCTGGTTCCGCTTTTCATAGTTTTATATCATCTCCAGTGCTTTAATCAAAGCCTCTGCCTTTTTCAGCGTTTCTCCATATTCCCTCTCAGGGTCTGAATCTGCGACAATTCCTGCGCCTGCCTGCACATAGGCTTTCCCCTTCTGTATGACAAATGACCGTATGACAATGTTCAAATCCATATTGCCTGAAAAACCGATATACCCTATCGAACCGGTATATGGCCCCCGCCGCACCGGCTCGAGTTCATCAATGATCTCCATGCACCTTACTTTCGGCACCCCTGTTATCGTTCCTCCGGGAAAAGTAGCCTGTATCACATCGAAACAATCTTTTTTCGCAACGAAATTCCCCGTAATATTTGAGACTATATGAATGACATGGGAATAATCTTCCGTGATCATGAGTTCGTCAACTCTCACGCTCCCGTACTCCGATACCCTCCCGATGTCATTTCGTTCAAGATCTATAAGCATGATATGCTCTGCCCTCTCTTTTTCATTGAGAAGCAGTTCCCTGCGTAAGTTTTCATCTTCTGTCCTGTCTCTTCCACGGGGACGGGTGCCTGCGATAGGCCGTGTTTCAATCAGACCGTTCTTTGTTCTCACGAGTCTTTCCGGAGAAGAACTCACTATCTGGTAATCACCGAAATGCATGAATGCTGCAAAAGGAGAAGGATTGATCTTCCTCAGTGTTTTATATAATTTCCATGGATTCATGCCCCTGACCTGCGCAGATACTCTCTGTGAGATGTTTGCCTGAAAAATATCGCCCGCGGCTATATATTCTTTGGCCCTGCAAACCATATCCATGTATACGCGTTTTTTCATTTCATGGATGATCTCGATGCCGTTGCTGCGATGTATTTTCATCTGTAATTCGGGGGAATCGCATCTTATGATGTTTTTCCTGTCCTCTTTTTCCGCCGTTACTCCCGTGAAGCGGGATAATCTATCATAAATATCCTCTACTTCATCTTCCGTTTTCTCGTATTGTTCATTCCAGTCTATTGACGGTGCATGGAAAAGCATTTCGTGAACACCGGGACATACTATAATCCAGCATTTTTTCTCTTCATGGTCAAATGAGAGAAGCTTATTACAGACAAAAAAATGAGCATCAGGAAGATGAGTATCGTCTACTGCATTTGCGGGGAGTTGTTCCAGGTACTGTGCGAAATCGTAACTGAGAAGCCCGGTAATTCCTCCCTGGAACGGAGGAAGATGCTCCCACATCTTCTGACTGTACGAAGAAACGAGCATTTTGAGTATGCCCAGGGGGTCGCCCCGATATTCCTTCTTGTTTACAGAAGACGACAGTTCACTTACTCCGTTCTTTGCGCGGAAAACCAGACATGGATCGAGGCCGATAAAAGAATACCGTGCAATCTTTGCCGGACCTTTTACGCTTTCCAGCAAGAAGCTGTTCTCCGAGTACAATGCCTCATACACTTCATATGGCGCAGAATACGGCAGTTCTCTGTAAAGGGGATAGATACTCCCTTGCCTGATATTTTCGAGAAAATCTTTTTTAGAGGGATTTACCATAAACACGGGGATTCCAATATGGAACCGATAGGCCTATTATATATCATTTATTCTTCACCGTAGGAATACGCCCTTCTTCGCAAGGCAGAAAGGATGTTGTTCCCCCTATTACTGACCCTTAAACAGCAGCCGGCAAACGGAGTCAGGTTTCTGGAGGCTTTTTTGCCGAGTTTCCGTATATTTTCGTAGTAATATTACTACAGTGCAACCTTATGAATTATTACACAATAATTGGTATTTGACTAATAGACAGTCTTTCAATTCTTGTGTTAGTTTTTATAGAGAAGGTAATTGTTAGAGACAAATTTATCAAATAAAGACTTTAATTTTTCACACATGAGAAAGGAGACCGCTTGATGATAAGGTTGGAGTGTCCGGTATGTAAAAAAGACTCTTATACCGCATCGGTAGAATCTTTCAGGCCCTGCCCTTATTGTGGAATTCTTTTCAGCGGTATTTCGTGCCTGGATAAAAGGAAAGAATCCCGGACAACAAAAAATATACCCTTTGTCTTTTCTCATATGGGTTTAGACCTTACTGCGACTATTGCAAATTTCTCCAAGCAGGGACTTTCCCTGAGAATATCCGGCAAACCAGCCCTTTCAATCGGAGATATTGTTGACCTCAATATTCGTTCTTTTCACGGTAAGGCACGGGTCATGTGGGTGAATCCTCTTTCTGATATGTCCATGGCCGGATTCAGAATACTGGAACAGACTACGAATTCTTTTTTTTGAAGTCAGGCTGAAAGTATTTCGAGGTTGATCAATTCTATAACATTTAAGGGGTTGTTCTGCTGGAGTATAGCCCTTCCCATAACAAGATAATCCGCACCTTCCCTGATTGCCTCTTTCGGTGTCATAGTCCTGTTCTGATCATCAGGCGGCGACCATGAAGGCCTGATTCCGGGCGTTACGATGAGAAACCCGCTGCCGCAGGAGTTCCTTATTGCCTCAACTTCCCTCGCAGAGGATACAACACCATCGAGACCTGCCTTCTGGGAGAGTGCGGCAAGATGTTTGACGTGAGTCCTCATGCCGTATTGAATTCCGAGTTCATCTCTGAGCATCTCCCTTGAGAGACTGGTCAGTACTGTTACCCCAAGGATCTTCGGACGTTCAATATTCTCTTTCAGGCACGTCTGGACAACACTGTCACTGCATTTTTTCATCATGTCAAAACCGCCCGATGCATGAACGTTGAACATATATACTCCCATCCTGGTTGCCATGATAGCGGCTTTCGAAACAGTGGTTGGAATATCATGGAATTTGAGGTCGAGGAAAACTTTCCTGTCCCTCCTGTGAATCTCCTCGACAATCCTGGGGCCGGCTGAAAGAAAGAGTTCGAGTCCTACCTTGAAGATGCTGATATGATCATGAAATTTATCTACAAGATCAAGCGCATGTTCGTATTCGTGAACATCAAGCGCAAGTATCAGTTTTCCTTTTCCATCCCCCGAATCGCTCATATTTTTGCCGTTGTTATGCCTTTTTGCGCCTGATATTTCCCCGCCTTGTCTGCATAAGATTTTTCACACACTTCAGCCCCCCTGAGGAAAAGCACCTGCGCTATTCCTTCGTGTGCATATATCTTGACAGGCAGCGGTGCGGTATTCGATATCTCGATGGTCACATACCCTTCCCATTCAGGCTCCAGGGGGGTGACATTCACGACAACTCCGCATCTCGCATAGGTCGATTTTCCGAGACATATCACCAGGACATCTCTGGGGATCTTGAAATATTCGACTGAGCGTCCGAGGACAAAGGAGTTCGGGGGGATGATACAAACGCTGCCTTTGAAGTCGGTGAAACTGCCCTGATCGAGGTTCTTCGGGTCGATAACCCCGGAATTCGACCCTGAGAATATCTTGAATTCGTCTGCGACACGCATATCATACCCGTAGGAACTGATCCCATACGAAATAATACCCTTTCCTGTCTGATCCTTTTGAAAAGGTTGGATCATCCCCTTTTCAGCCATCTCTCTTATCCATCGATCGTTTTCTATCATTCTCCAGTCCCTTTTGTCCGTGCTAATTTCCTTTCTCGGAGCAGCAGTCGCTGTTCCCTGTGCATTATGTAAGAAAATTCCATGAAGGAGATTACCATAAAGGGAATGGTCAAGACAAGAACGTCATGAGAGACTCAGGATTGCGTGCCTGAAAGCAGTGTTCGTTAAAACGGAGAAAAATAAAATATCAGGAGGCTGCGACTTTTTTCCGTGTTCTCTTTTTGGTCTTCTTTTCCGCCACCGGAAGACCTGACTCCTGTTCATTCAATATTTCGAGATACTGATCGAAAAGCTTAAGCGTCTCTTTTGCGACATCTTCCTGAAGTTTCTGGATTGCAAAGCCGGCATGCACAAGCACATAGTCTCCGATCTTCAAAGGCTCCTCGATAAGAAGGAGGCTAATCTCACGCTGTGCGCCGTATACGTCGATTGTAGCCCTTGAGTCATCAATTTGAATGATCTTTGACGGAATTCCCAGACACATATTCACTACCCCCCGATAAAATCATTTTCTTTCTTTTAATAGTATAACACATCAAATACTCTGTTGCGCCATTACTTTCTTTACGGAATGTATCAAGAAAATATCTATATATCACGCCTTTTTTATCCAGATTATCTATTGGATTTATAGGTTTTTAATTGCCGATAATAAAAAAGATGCGAGGGGTGATATTGTTTGATATTTTTAAAACTAACATTATTATGAAGAGAATGATTGCTTCTCCATGGTCGTACAGGATTGTCCGTTTCATTATCGGAGCGATATTCATCTATGCAGGCTCAGTGAAACTCATTGATCCGAAAACGTTTGCACATTCAATATCGACCTATGGGCTTGTTCCGGAAATTCTTCTCGCGCCGGTAGCAATCGGTCTTCCCGCACTTGAAGTCCTTGCAGGAATCGGCCTTATATTCAATATCCGGGGCAGCCTCACGGTGATTTTCAGCATGCTCGTCATGTTTGTCGTCGTCCTCTGGTACGGCATTCTTAAGGATATGAACATAGACTGCGGATGTTTCACTCCTGAAGAAATTTTCGAGCAGAACAGCCTGCAAAAAGCTTTGTACCGCGATCTGGTCATGATTGGAGCTGTCCTCTATATGTATCTTTATCGGTATACACAGTCACAGCGAAGATTAAGCCATAGTTCATGGCTCTTAAAAATACTCTAAGGAGGTAGTACCTGTTATGTTGAAATTCAGGGTTATTCTTATGTTACTCGTCACCAGTATCTTTCTTGCGACAACTGCGGTGAATAGTCATGCGTTATGGGGTACAAAAGAACTGGATACGGAAAAATCCGCGGTGAAACTGTCAAGGGAAGTGACACGCGGAGGATATGATATCGTTTCGACCGAAGAATTAAAAAAGTGGAGTGATGAGAAAAAAAGCATGCTCATTATCGATACTATGCCGTATGAAGACAGTTACAAGAAGGAACATGTGCCGGGCGCAGTACAGTTCGAATTCCCTATACCGGAAGTCACCTCGCTTGATGACAAGACCAAAGAAGCATTCCTCAAAATGCTTGGTCCGGATAAAGACCGTACCATAGTCGTTTACTGCGGGTTTGTGAAATGTACACGCAGTCATAATGGCGCAATGTGGGCAGTGAAACTCGGATACAAGAATGTCTACCGCTATCCTGGCGGGATAAAAGCATGGAAAGAGGCCGATTATCCGGTAGACAAAGCAAAATAAACTCCTCCATTTCATTTAAAAAACAGGCAGGGGGTGTTCACAGAAAGTGACCACCCCCTGCCTGTTTTTCCCCCTCAAGAAACTTATACCAATTTATATTTTATCCTCCGTTTGCTACAATAAGAGCAGTCAAATTTCCTGACTTGAAAGATATGAAAAATCACATCAAGGCATTCCAGCTTTCCCTCCTTGTGCATATTCTGATTATCCTTTCTCTGCTCACCGTCAGCACTCGCCTGATGATAAGAGAAACGGTCATGGTTGTTGACTTATCAACCCTGGATGTTCCGGAGAAAGGGACTCAGAACCACATGTATACTTCTTCAGAAAAAATACTCAGGAACACAGCGAACACCAGACAGGAAAATCTCATACAACCATCAAGGCCTGAACTGCCACTGCAAGGTATTCCACAAAAAACAGTCGTGGAATATACAAAATCGCCAAGCAGAGAAACACTGCCTGTAACTTCCCCGGAGGAAAAACCAGAGAATGGGTCGACCAGCAAACTGCCTCACTCTGCCGATTTCTCTGCATTCGCAAGCGGAGTTCTTCTCTCAGGGAATGATGAAGGGGAAAAATCAGCTTCACAGGATATACCGGTCCCCCCATATACGCTTTATGTTAAGAATAACTTTCTCTATATCCGTGATTTAATCCAGAAAAACATTACATATCCCATGTTTGCACGCCATATGGGCTGGCAGGGGAAAGTGACCGTTTCATTCCTCATTCTGAGTGACGGACGTATCAGTGACATCAAGGTCAAACAAAGCTCAGGGAAAGACATTCTCGACAAAAATGCAGTGGAAACAGTCAAGAGGGCCTCACCCTTCCCTCCTCCTCCGGTCAAGGCGGAGATTACTGTTCCGGTCGTTTACGCATTACATTGACCGGGAGAATTTCACTGATGAAGTCAGGCATTTCCTGTAAACTTCCCGTCGAGCCCTGATCATACATATCTGATAATAAATACTGGCCGTATTTCTTGGGACTTATGACTAACCGGGCTAACTCTCAGGGTAGCAGTAAGTCTTTTAGGAAAGAGAAACAGTTCAATCGCATCGATGGGAGACGCTACAAAAACTTGTGCCGCGCAGAATGTCTTTCGTGAACAGCCCTCCCTGAGACATAGAACAATTCCGAGCTTTGCTGCTCTCAGCATCCGTGAATCATTGTTTCCATTTCCAAGCGCTGCGACTCTTTCAGCGCCAAGGCCCTTTACGTAATTTTCCTTCTGTGCCGTATGATCTTCACCTTCAAGTACATGAACTATGCAATTTATTCCCTGCAGTTCTTCCCTGGCGCTTCCGAATGTATCCGAGGTTAGTATATGAATCTTCAGGTGTTGCGCAAGTTCATTGAGTTTTTCCTTAACCCCATCCAGAATGATTCCATCCTCAGAGAGCGTCCCCGAAAAGTCAGTTACAAAATGCTCGAGTTCTAGGAGCCCATATCCCGGTATATCGATCACAAACACAGCGAGCACCTCCATGTATTTCTCTACATTATACCCATAAATACAGATAAAGATAACCACGTCAATTTTGTCATAGGTGAAAGAACCAGTGCGCTTTTGTATGATCGATATGCCCTGCTGTTCCGAGGATTCTGTAATGGTAACGCACGATTTTCTCGTAGAAGATAAGTTTTTTGGAGAAGGGAAGTGGGAATCGAACCCACCATGAGTTTTTATCGACCCATGCACTGGTTTTGCAGACCAGGTGAGGCGCCAGCCCCCTACCCCTCAGTTGAATTATTATATTTATTATATCAATATGTCTAATTGATAATAGCAATTACATATGAATAATTTATTCATTATATTAATGACATCGCATAATTCTATGCGTATTTTCTGATACATAGTTATTATCTATTTTTATTATTGTTATTGAATATGTTTAAAATACAATATCAGAAACTGGGCAGCCTTAATTTAAACAATAACTTTAAATGAGGTTATTATCTTAAAGGATTATAAGCAGATTTAGAGTGACATTGAGATAAACTAGGAAAGAAGAATGCTATTATGCAATAATTGACTAGGCATCAATACTTTAAGATATATCAGGCATCTACTATGGAAGAGTCAACAGATATCCAGACAGAAAAAAAGAAGGTTATCGCCAAGGATTTCAGTCATCTCAATGTACTCGAAAACCTCAAGGCTGAGCTTTCGGTCATTTCCGGAAAATGCATACAATGCAAGCTCTGTCAGAAAGAATGCGCGTTTCTCGGTAAATACGGAAAACCAAAGGATATCTCCGATTCGTACGATCCCGGAAACACTGCACATCAGGGTATGCCGTTTGAATGCAGTCTCTGTCAGCTCTGCGCATCTGTCTGTCCGGTAAAGATCAACCCGGCACGCATGTTTCTTGCAATGAGACGTGAAACTGTAAGAAAAGGGAAAGGCGATTATCCTGAATACAGCGTCATCCTTGGATATGAAAAGCGTGGCGTCTCGAAACGGTATTCATACTATGCTCTTCCTGAGGGCTGTGACACTGTCTTCTTCCCCGGCTGCGCTCTCCCTGGTACCCGTCCCGATAAGGTGCTGAAACTTTATGAACATCTGAAGAAAACTATACCTTCCCTTGGCATTGTGCTTGATTGTTGCACAAAGCCCTCGCATGACCTTGGAAGAGAGCGGTTCTTTCAGGCAATGTTCCAGGAGATGAAGGGGTATCTGACAAGAAATGGCATACGCACTGTCATTGTAGCCTGCCCAAACTGTTATAAGATTTTTCAACAATACGGGAGAGATGAACTTTCTGTTGTTACCGTTTATGAAGTTATGGCAGAAAAAGGTCTTCCTGAAGCCGGTGCCGTAACGGGCAGCATTACTGTTCATGACTCCTGCGGAGTAAGATTCGAAGAAAACATACATGAATCGGTACGGAACATCGTAAAGAAAAGAGGCTTGCGGGTCGATGAAATGAGACACAGCAGGAAAAAGACGCTCTGCTGCGGTGAAGGAGGATCAGTAGGTTTCCTGAATCCTGACCTATCTAAAAAATGGGGGTCCCTGAGAAAGACCGAAGCGGACGGGAGAAAAATGGTTGCATATTGTGCGGGATGCGTCAACCTCCTCAATTCTATCACCCCCACGAGCCATATTCTGGACCTTGTTTTTGAACCGGAAGCAGCCGTTGCAGGAAGAGTGAAGGTTTCCAAAGCTCCATTCACATATCTCAACCGTCTCAGGCTGAAAAAGCATTTTAAGAATACCCTCATTGCTCCAAAAACAAGGGAGAGAACCTTCCTTGAGGCTGAAGAAAAGAGGAAGGGACAATTGGTAAAACGTATAATCATCCTTCTCATCATTCTGTCTGCCATCCTTGCCGTACGGTTTACCGGTGCAATCCGGTACCTTGAACAGGACTCCCTCAGAGGCCTGATTCAGGGGTACGGTATACTGGCTCCGGTTGTCTATATGCTGGTATATACTGCGGCGCCTGCATTGTTTTTACCCGGCCTTCCCCTCACTATTGCAGGAGGCATCCTCTTCGGACCATTCTGGGGAGTTGTCTATACAATTACAGGCGCCACTCTGGGCGCCTGTGTGGCTTTTCTTATATCACGATATGTCGCCAGAGAATGGTTAGCAAACAAATTCAGAAGCCCCAGATGGAGAAGGCTTGATGAAGGCGTTGAGAAGCACGGCTGGAAAATTGTTGCGTTTACACGCCTCATGCCAATATTTCCTTTTAATCTCCTGAACTATGCATTCGGACTTACAAAGATAACATTTCTGCACTATGCCGTCACAACATTTTTCTTTATGCTGCCGGCCTGCATTGCTTTTATAGTCTTTTCGAGTTCTCTTCCGGACGTCTTGAAAGGGAATATATCCCCATATTTCCTTGCAGGGGTTGGTCTTATTGCGCTGGTTTCGCTATTACCTTATTTTTACAGACGTTACAAGACAAAAAAGGGCGAATCAGACCCTCTGTGAAGTATGAGAAAGATACGATCGTATTTCATCTTCAGCAGTTTTGAATGCAAATTCATGATAATATTTTTTTAATGCCGCTTCGTCAAATATTACTTTTCCGTCTTTGTCCTGATAATTTTTACTTAACACACATGCAAGCTGTTCTTCTCCTTCTTTCCAGTTCTGGCCGAGAATATCCTCTATTTCCCTGCCTGATTTCACGTTCCGGAGCGGCAGAAAAAGCTCTAAATTAAAAAATTTCAGAAATTCGCTATAGGCATCCAGGGCTACCCCTGTCTGGTTGACTTTCACCTTGCCGTCGTGAGACTCCCGTTCACCTCCTATTACAATAGTACAATGCAGCATTTTTGCTAAAGGGATCCTGATGGCATGAAAATAGAGGTGGCATCCTAAACAAGGAGTAAAATATCCGTATTTTCTAAACAGTTCAGTAGCATATCTGCCGCAGAGTTTCCACCAGAACCGAGGAGAACCAAGCACAATGATATCGAATACCCGAATGCCCTCTTTTACAAGCTTCTCCTTCATAAGTTCTGTCTTCCCGAAAGGAACGTTCCATTTGCCGTATTCCGTTCCGGTAAACGCAATAGTCGGAACAACAGCTTTTATGTCTCTAATCCTGCAGGCCTTTATAACTGCCGCGACACTGTCTCTTCCGGCTATTTCTGCAATCGCAACATTCTCTGTGCTCTGTATCTCTGCTCTCGTTTCATCAGAAAACATCCAGTCGGGAAACTCTGTCACAAGCTCAGGTTTATTTGCCAGGATTTCTAAAAGTTCATGCTCTTTGTTCATAGGGTTAAAGGGGTATAATCTCCGGGATAATACGGCTGATCGACCGGGGTATCCATAAGCCCCTGGAGTTTTGACCTGTCGAGAAAATTAAGGATTAGATACAGTAGTTCTTTCCCCTTTACGATACCGAGCGCTCCTTTCGCGCAGCTTATTTCATTGTAGTGAGTGACATCGTCTTTCCGGACATATTTCCCGACCATTGTGAGCGGCACTGTCTCCCCGGTATGGATCATGGCACCGGAGCTTGCAGTAGAATGGTCAGCAGTAATGACCAGCAGGTTCTCCTTATCCGGCGCGATTTCGTTGACTGCAACAGACATTGCACGATCAATCGCCTCGATTACCTCTTTTTTGTACCACGGGTTTTTTGTATGGCCTGCTTCATCCGGCATTTTTGTATGGACATGAATGAAATCATACTCATATGCATCTTTTGCAAGCCGGAGGCGATATTTGAGGTCTTCCTCAACGTTCCCTGTATCCTTGACTTTTATGAGGTCCATCCCCAATTCATTGCAGAGCCCCCAGTATATCGGCCCGGATGAAATGGACAGACCCTTCATGCCCCACTTTTCCCTGAAAGGCATCAGGATTTTCTTCCTTCCTGCCCTCTGGGTAACCAGTGCATTGATCGGCAAAAGGTTTGCTGCGCTTCTCTGTTTGTTCATGGGATGATCCGAGAGACGGCGGTAGCACCATTTCAGGTATTCATTCATGGCAACAGCAGTTTTTTGAGAGGCTTTAGTTATCTTCTTCTGGTTTATCGGATAAACGGATATTACCGCTCTTCCTTCATATATCGGATCGGAGTCGGTTATTTTTTTAGAAACATTTCCTCTGAGGAGGAGAAATCCGAATATTCCCCTGGAATGGTAAAGATCAAAGGCAATGCTCTCATATCTGAATGTTTTTATTGACTCCATAAATGAGACCGCATCCTCTTTCCCAATATTAGGACACCCATAGGCAAGAACAAGATTGTCCCCGCGTTCTTCAACAGAACATAAATGACAGAGGAGCGCTACATTTCTCTCTCCAACCGGCATGCCTGCCCCCATTGCTTCGATATACCCTCTTCCCGGGAACTCTTCTTTGTCATACCCGAAGATTAAAAAGTGCGCGGTCTCGCTCGACATGGGAACGCCCTGGTAAAAGCTGTGGTACAGTCCGTTCATCCCGATCGACGCAAGATAATCCATATGGGGAGTATATGCCGCATAAAGGGGAGTCCTCCCTTCAAAACAGTCCTGTCCCCTGTCCCCCAGACCATCCAGTATGACCAGAATACACCGCATTTTTTATTTAACCATAAAGACATTCATTTTTATCATAGATATTTACTATATGCCCGGCGTTTTTTATATGCTTTCTCTATTTGACAGGGAAAAATCACAATTATATTATAAAGAATGATTATCGATATGCATGTCCATACCCGTTTTTCGCCCTGCAGTGTTATGCGCATATCCCAACTATTGCAGAGTGCAAAAAAAATGGGACTGAACGGCGTGTGCATCACTGATCACGACACGACCGGCTCTTCATCTGCGCTTCGAAACATACAGGATGAATACGGGGTCTCTGTTATTGTCGGGATAGAATATACCACCAAACAGGGAGACTTCCTCGTCTTTGGTCCTGTCGAATCTATCCTCAAAGGCTCCGATGCAGAGGGTCTCCTGCGCTGGACTGAAAAAGAGGGCTGCATAGCTATTCCTGCCCATCCTTTCCGGAAAAGCCGGCCGGCAGATACGAGCATCCTCAAATCCTTCGGCATCATTGAATTGCTGAACGGAAGGAATCAACCGTCAGAAAACGAGGCATGCAGGATCTGGCTCGAACAACAGGGGAATGGAACACGAATAATCGGCGGAAGCGATGCACATACAATAGAGGAACTAGGCCGCGCAGTAACTGTTTTCGAAAAGGATATTATTTCTTCGGAAGACTTGATCCGCGAACTCCGGTATGGTCGCTATTCTCCACGTTCCATGTATCGCCGGTAAGGAAAAATCCACCTCTTAGTTTTTTTAATGATTTTTTCTTCTCTTCTCTGTAATTATTCAGTGAAGAGCAAAGAGTGAAGAGTTCAAATCCCCTCCTTTATAAGGAGGGGTTGGGGAGGTTTGAATATTTTTCCAAAATACCCCACCAACCTCCCCTTATAAAGGGGAGGATTTTTCCACCCGTAACTGAATGGTTTCTCTCCTTTCCTTTTTCGTATTGAACTTTCTCCGGAAGATAGTATTAAATATTCTGTATGCCTGAACTTACCCCCTTAATGAAACAATATTTCAGCATCAAAGAAAAATACCAGGACGCCATCGTCTTTTTCAGGCTCGGTGATTTTTATGAAATGTTCGGAGAAGACGCTGAGAAGGCTTCGAGAATTCTTCAGATAGCATTGACTACAAGAGACAAGTCCAAAGAAGACCCTATGCCGATGTGCGGCATCCCCTATTTCGCCGCAGAATCATACATACTGAAACTCGTAAAGGCCGGGCATAAGGTTGCGATATGCGAACAGATGGAGGACGCAAAAGAAGCAAAGGGCATTGTAGAGAGGGATATTGTGCGGGTGATTACTCCGGGAACGCACGCACCGGAAAAACCAAAGGAAAATACCTATATTATGAGTCTGTTCCCTTCAGGGGACAGACACGGGATAGCGGTCGCAGACATTTCTACCGGAGAATTCATCGTTTTTGAGACTGACAAGAACATTCAGGATGAAGTATACCGCTTCGAACCCAGAGAAATCCTGATCCCCAATAGTATCAAAGAGAATATCCACTATAAAGAATCACTCAACGATTTTTATCTCTCTTCATACGATGACTGGTTCTATGATTATCCCGAGGCGTATAAAGTCCTGCTCCATCACCTGAAAGTCTCTTCACTCGAAGGATACGGCTGTGACGGCATGACTGCTGCTATCTCCGCTGCAGGCGCACTCGTGAGTTATCTTGAAGAGACACAAAAAGACTCGTTCATTCTGAAGAAAATATCCGCGCTGCGGTCTGATACATTCATGTTTCTCGATGCTGCAACCCAGCGGAACCTCGAACTCGTTCATAATCTCAGAGACGGGTCGAATGAGGGGACCCTTCTTTGGGTTCTTGATGAGACGCTGACTCCGATGGGGGGCAGAATGCTGAGGTCTTCGCTCCTGAAGCCCCTTGTCAATCTTCAGGAAATAAAAAAGCGCCAGGGTGCGGTTGAATATCTCGTCGAAGATTTTGTCCTGATCGAGGAACTGAGAACATCGCTGAGAAAAGTCCAGGACCTTGAGCGTCTTTCTTCACGTGTTTCGTCAAGGACAGCAAACGCCAGGGATCTTGTTGCGATAAGAAATTCTATTGAATCCCTTCCGAAAATTGCAAGAACTCTCGCGTCCACGAAAAATTCTTACCTTTCTGCCCTTGCACAGGATATTGCTGATTTTTCTGCCCTCAGAAACCTGATCGACCAGAGCATCGTTGATTCGCCACCGGTCGGCCTGAAGGACGGCGGCATTCTTAAAAAAGGATATAACCCGGATGTCGACGAACTGAGATCGATCTCCCAGAAAAGCAAAGGATTCATCGCAGAACTCGAACGAAAAGAGAAGGAGAGGAGCGGGATATCATCCCTGAAAGTCGGCTACAACCGGGTCTTCGGGTATTACATCGAAGTGACGAAATCAAACCTGCATATGGTTCCGGAAGAGTATATCAGAAAACAGACCCTTGTCGGTGGTGAGCGGTTTATTACCCCCGAGCTGAAGGAATATGAAGCAAAGGTGCTTGGTTCTGAGGAAACGCTGAAAAGTCTTGAATATCAGCTTTTTCAGAATATACTTGAACTCATACAGCATGAAACTCCGGTCCTTTCGAAAACAGCACTGACACTGGCGCTGGTCGATTTCCTTGCATCGCTTGCAGTCCTGGCCAAGAGGTATAATTATGTCAAACCGGCAATAGATGAGAGCGGAACAATTGAAATTACCGACGGTCGCCATGCTGTTCTGGAAAGACTTCCCTCAGATACGAAATTCATCCCGAATAGTGTCTGTCTCGATACGGATGATGACCGGCTTCTCATCATCACCGGGCCGAATATGGCAGGCAAATCCACCTTTATGAGACAGGCAGCCCTTATTGTAATCCTTGCGCAGATGGGAAGTTTTGTCCCGGCATCTGCGGCCAAAATAGGCATAGCAGACCGTATTTTCACAAGGATCGGCGCGTCCGATTTTCTCACCAGAGGACAAAGCACCTTTATGGTAGAGATGATAGAGGTTGCGAATATCACGCATAACGCAACGACAAAAAGCCTTGTTCTCCTCGATGAGGTGGGAAGAGGGACGAGCACATTTGACGGGATAAGTATCGCATGGGCAGTTGCCGAACACATACTGAATACCATAAACGCGAGGACGCTCTTCGCAACCCATTACCATGAACTCACCGAACTGGCCCTCACCCACGAAGGAGTCAGGAATTATAATGTCTCGGTAAAGGAATGGGGTGATGAGATCATCTTTCTCAGAAAAATTGAGAAGGGGCCCGCTGACAAGAGTTACGGAATACAGGTGGCGCGCCTCGCTGGCATACCTGATACCATACTTGTCCGCGCCAAAGAGGTGCTTGCAAATCTCGAAAAAGAGGAACTGAACGAAACAGGGGCTCCGAGGTTCGCTGAGCGGAAAATAAAGAAAGGCACTGTGCAGCTAGACCTCTTTTCGTCAATAAACGAGTCGGTCATTGCGGAAATCCGGCGCCTCGACGTGAAAAGCATGTCACAGGGAGACGCCTTAAAAACTCTTATAGCCCTCCAGAAAAAACTCGGCCTTGGTTAATCCCTGCCCGCTATAATGCGCAGAATCTCCCTGTACCTTTGTGCCGTCTTTTCGATAATCTCGCCGGGAAGCGCCGGTCCCGGATAGGTCTTGTCCCAGTCCAACGTAAGCAGATAGTCCCTTACGATCTGTTTATCATAGCTGTCCTGGCTTCTGCCGGGGCTGTAAGTCTGAAGCGACCAGAAGCGTGATGAGTCGGGCGTAAGCAGTTCATCAATGAGAATAAGCTTGCCGTTGAAGATGCCGAACTCAAACTTGGTATCTGCGATAATAAACCCTTTCTTTTCAGCCATATCTCTTGCCTTGCGATATATGTTCAGGCTTGTATCTCTCAGTTGAACGGCAATCTCCGTTCCTACCCTTTCGACCACTTCTTCATAGGTGATGTTCATATCATGACCTTGTTCTTCCTTCGTGGTCGGAGTGAATATCGGTTCATCGAGCCGTCCAGACTCAGGAAGTCCTTCCGGCAGCCTGATACCGCAGACAGATTGTGATTTCTTGTATTCCTTCCATCCGCTTCCCGTAAGATATCCCCTCACAACGCATTCGACCGGGACAGGTTGAGTCTTTTTTACCAGCATGCTTCTCCCTTCCAGAATATCAGCGTATTGCTGTAAGTACGCAGGAAAGGTTTTCATTTCTGACGATACGAGATGGTTTGGAACAATGTCCTTCATCTGTTCGAACCAGTAGAGAGATATCTGGGTGAGCACCCTGCCCTTCCCTGGGATCCCGTCAGGCAATACCACATCAAATGCAGATATTCTGTCAGTGGCAATAAGAAGCAGGTGAAGGTCCGTCTCATAGATATCACGGACCTTCCCGCTCTTCACAAATGCAACGTCAGGCATCTCGGTTTTTAACACTATGGTTTCCATATACTATCCTCTCGTGAATACGGTATTTTTATTGGGGGAAAACACATGATTGTATCTTCCCGGCGCCTGTGCTGTCAAGAAACCAGGGAAGTGTTTTTGCAAGCACAGGCTTAAATGCCGCACAGATTTCTGAACGCCCTTATATTCTGACATTATTTCATATATAATAATAGCTGTGGATATACAGAAAAAAAGTTCTCTTCTCATCGTTGATGATGACTCTGTGTTTCTTGAGATGCTGGAAAACGGCCTCACTCTTGAAGGATACCGGTGTGAAACAGCAACAAATGCCGCTTCTGCCCTCGAACGTATCCGGCAAAACGCCTTTGACCTCTTGCTGTCAGACATAGCAATGCCCGGCATGAAAGGGTTCGAACTTGCCATGCACGCAAAGCGCTCAAACCCCGACACTGCAATTATTATCATGACAGGGCATATTGATAATTTCTCATATGACAGTGCAATTGAGGCAGGCGCTTCTGATTTCATCAAGAAGCCCTTCACCCTGAAAGAACTTATTGCGCGGATAGAGCATGTAAAAATGCATGAATACATGCGCACGATTTCCTACACAGATGAGCTTACAGGCCTCTATAACAGACGGGGGTTCTTCACCCTGGTTGACCATCTGTTAAAGGTGGCAAAGCGACAGGGCAAAAAGATCTTCATGCTCTATACAGACCTCGATAACCTGAAGGTCGTGAACGATACGCTTGGCCATCAGAAGGGAGACCAGGCGCTCACTGATGCAGCAAAAATGCTGAAAGACAATTTCCGCGAGTCTGATATCATCGCCCGCATAGGCGGGGACGAATTTGTGGTCATGTCAATCGGGTCAAACGATACCGAAGCAAAGACACTGATTGACCGCCTGGAGAGGAAAATTGAGGATTATAATAAAACGGGTAGCCGTAATTTTCAGCTCTCACTGAGCATCGGCATGACATATTTCGATCCGCAGGACCCCTTGCCGATTGATACCCTCCTCGCCAGGGCTGACCAATCCATGTATGAAGACAAGCGGAACAAAAAGAACGGGCGACATGAATAATATCGGAATTCATTGAAATTATATATAATAGAATGAAAACGTTAAGGAGGGAACAGTGTCAATTGTTATTCTTGATGCAAAAGGCCTCAAATGCCCGCAGCCAACGATACAGATGACGATCAAAGCACTGAAGCTGAAACAAGATGATGTTCTGGAAGTTATCGCGGACTGTTCAACCTTCGAAAACGATGTAAAGAACTGGTGCCGCAGGAACAAGAAAACCCTTCTCTGGATCAATGATGAAGGAAACAGCGTGAAGCGTTGCCAGGTCCAGTTTTAACAGCATGAATCTCTTTTGTTTAATATCTTATTCAGGATACCGTCTTTGCGTCTGAATCAAAAAAATATAGCATGCATCCCTGCGATTTCATCCCTTCTCTTCTGTTTTCTGATCGTCTTTGCCTTTACCGGCGTTTCTTTTGCTGAAGAGATCACCGTCGGAATGTCCGCCGCATTCAAGGGCGCCACGGGAGGTCTCGGGAGCGAACTCTACCGGGGTTCCATGGCATATATAGAACATGTGAACCGGAACGGCGGCATACACGGGAAAAAACTCAGAATAATCGCATATGATGACGGATATAATCCTGTCCCTGCCATTAAGAATACTATCAGGCTGATCGATGAGGACACATTCCTCCTTTTCGATTATGTAGGGACGCCTACCGTTACGAGGATGCTTCCCATTCTGAAAAGTAACGCACAGAAGCATATCTATCTGTTTTTCCCGTTCACCGGCGCACAACCTCACAGGCAGCCGCCGTATGACGAATTTGTATTTAATCTGCGCGCCTCATATCAGCAGGAGACAGGGGGTCTGGTAGACAATTTCGTGCGTGAAGGGAGAAAGAGAATCGCGGTCTTCTATCAGGTCGATGCATACGGGAGAAGCGGCTGGGATGGTGTGCAAAAGACACTTGCCCGGTACGGACTCAGGATAGTGGGAGAAACTACCTATCGCAGGGGCACCACGTATTCCGACAGCATGCAAAAGCAGGTTGAAATCCTCAAGGCAACTGATCCCGATGCAATTATTTCCATAGGCGCATATGCTGCCTGCGCCGCCTTTATTCGCGATGCGAGGAATTCCGGGCTGAATGTGCCGATAGCGAATGTGTCGTTCGTAGGGACTGAATTCCTTATCAATCTCCTTTTGGAGGAGGGCAAAAAATCAGGGAAGGACTATACGGAAAACCTCATCAATTCTCAGGTAGTGCCAAGTTATGAGGACACCTCGCTGCCTGCAGTAAGGGAATACAGGATGCTCATGGACAAATATACAACGAGCCCTCCCATTCATCTATTGGAAAAGGAATACAGGCCGCTGCGTTACAGCTTTGTGAGTTTCGAAGGGTTTCTCAATGCTAAATTGCTGGTTGGGATTCTCAGAAAAATGGGGAACAATCCTGAACGCTCCGACATCAGGGCTACGGTCGAAGCAATAAGGAACCTCGATATCGGCATTGATTCCCTTGTATCATTTGGTCCGGAGAAACATCAGGGATTAGACAAAGTATATTATACAACTGTCAGGAACGGACAGTCTGTTCCTATCCGGGACTGGTCGGAGTGGAAGAAATAATCAACCATGTCTAAACTATTCAAGAGAACCCTTATCATCATGATCGTCCTCTTTGCGATTATCGCAATGACCACCGCGGTATCAACAGGATGGAATCTCTATAACGATCTTATCGCCGAGTATAAAAGCAAAGGCTCTGCAATTGCAAGGAGCATCGCAAGTTCGAGCGTTGAGACCCTCCTCAACAGGGAACCGTCCACCGTTCAGGCCATGATAGACCAGTTTACCGAGATTCTGGGAGTATCCTATGTTTTTGTTGTAGACAACCAGGGGGAAATTATTTCCCATACCTTCGTTCCGATGATTCCCAGGGAAATCATTCAGATTAAAAACTCGACACTGGACACATCCCGCGATGTGAGCATTGAAGGTAAAGGAGAGTTTATTGACATATCGTTTCCCATTGTGGAGGGAACCGTCGGGGTTGTGCATGTGGGAATGGATAAAGGAATAATCTTTTCACAACTCCGGGCCGGAATGTTCAGGCAGCTTTCCCTTCTCACCATAATTTTTATTATCAGCGTGGTATTTGCCTATATGTTCGTGAACAAGATTTCGCAGCCGTTGAATAAACTTACCGACTACTCGAGAAAGCTTGCATCTCATGACTTTACCGCAACAGTTGACATAAAATCACAGGATGAAATAGGCATGCTCGCAGAAACTATGAAATCTATGGCAATGGACCTGAGCGAGGTTTTTGAACGGTATGAACTGGCGCTGAAAGACGCCATCGTAGAACTGCAGGACACCCTCGCATATCTTACCGCTGTTATCGATAATATGGCCGATGGTCTGCTTGTCACCGACACAGACGGAATTATCAACCATGTAAACCCTGCGCTCTCTCTCATGTTTCATATGCGTGAAGCTGACATGATCGGGAAGAACTGCAGGGATATTTTCGGAATCGAACTTTTCGAACTTGTCGAAAAGAGCAGAAAACATCCTGACGAGGCATTCACTACAGGAATCAAACTCGCCGGTGGGAAGTTTGGACAGGCCGTAGCTACAGGAATACATAAGGATTCTCTGGAAACAGAGGATGTACATGAAAAAGGAATCGGTTCCGTAATACTCATAAGGGACATCACGGCTGAAAAAGAGATCGATCAGATGAAGACTGATTTTATATCTACCGTATCCCATGAACTGAGAACACCGCTCACGTCCGTGCTCGGATTTACCGAAATTATTGAGAAAAGACTCGAAGAAAACATATTTCCCCTTTTAAAACCCATGGACCAGGGGGTAATTGCAACCATCAAGCGGATACGGAACAACATAAAAATCATCCTTTCCGAAGGAGAACGGCTCACCGCGTTGATTAATGATGTTCTCGATATCTCAAAACTTGAGGCAGGCAAAGTTGAATGGAAGATGGAAAAAATTCAGGTGCAGGATCTTATTGAGCATGCGCGCTTTGCCACTTCTTCGCTCTTTGAACAGAAGAAACTCGAATTCAGGCAATATATGGAACCCGGACTTCCTGAAATTGTCGGTGACAGGGACAGACTTATACAGGTACTGATTAATCTCTTTTCGAATGCGGTAAAATTTACTGAACAGGGGCATATTCTTTGTCAGGCTACCAAATCGAACAACGAGGTCGTGGTGAGTATTGCAGATACAGGCTTTGGCATCATGGAAGAGGACTTGTCATCAGTCTTTGAGAAATTCAAGCAGGCCGGCGATACACTCACTGATAAGCCGAGGGGTACGGGCCTCGGGTTGCCGATATGCAGGCAGATCATCGAATATCATGGGGGGAAGATATGGGCAGAGAGCCAACCTGAAAAGGGAAGTATCTTTTCATTCAGCCTTCCGGTTCTGTCGGCTCTTCCCCCGACAGAAGGGAAAGCAGGATTCTTGCACTATGAAGAGAGCGAAATTCAACCATAAAAAAACAGAGGTTATTTGCCATGCAGAAAATTCTTATCGTTGACGATGACCCGCTTATCCGCCTTCTCCTCGAGGAGATATTAACCGATTTCAATGCAAAGGGCATCCAGATATCGAGTGCTGACAACGGACTTACTGCGCTTGAGCTCATCAAGCGTGAAGAACCGGATATTATCTTCCTTGACGTTATGCTTCCGCAAATGAACGGGTTTGAAGTTTGCAATATCATCAAAAACGATCTTTCCCTGAAACACCTGTATATCATCATGCTTACCGCGAAAGGCCAGGAAATCGACAAGAAGAAGGCACATGAATATGGCGCAGACTACTACATTACCAAGCCCTTTACTATTCAGGATGTTATCAAGAAAGTGAGTGAGGTGCTGGGAGCTTCTTCTCAATAAGCGGCAAGATACAGGTTAATCTCTGCGGTCGAAACAGTGCCATAAGTCAGGAATTGATCCTCCATTCCGTGTATCACGGTCATCTGCTCTGGAAAAAAGTTTCGCTACGACTTCTTGCTGGTTTTAACGTAAAAAGACGTAAACTTCTTCTCCACATTGTCTCCGTTGCACGAGGGGCACGCAATCTTAGGCCGTGCCTCGAATTCTTTCAATGACAGAAAGACCGTAAAATCCTTTTTGCAATCTTTGCAGATATATTCATATGCCGGCATCTTTCCCTCCCTCTCTGAAAAAAAAGAGTTGTGATATTCTTGGAATGTATCCTTTTATTTACCATAAAAAGCACCACAAATCAAGAAGGGCATGCCTAGAGGATTCCTTTGATGTCTTCAGCCTTGACCGGCCCGTGTATCGTGACAGAGAAATATTCTCTCTGGATGAGTCTCTCTGCAAGATTCCTTACCTGATCAAGCGTAATTGATTCAATTCCGTTGATTATTTCTTTCGGTGAGTGATACTTGCCGTAATAGATTTCCTGCCGCGCAATGTTGTTCATCCTCCCGCTCGATGACTCAAGCCCGAGGATAATGTTCCCTTTCAGCTGGTTTTTTGCACGGGCAAGCTCGGTTTCGGTAACAGTATCCTTAAGATCATCAAGCTCGCTGAGAACCAATTCCAGAACTTCTTTCACCTTTTTCCTGCTTACCCCTGCGTAGACACCCCAGACGCCTGTGTCATGATAAGAGGCGACAAAAGAATAGATTGAATACGCGAGTCCTCTCTTCTCCCTTATCTCCTGAAATAGCCGCGAGCTTACCCCTGCACCGAGAATAGTATTCAGGAGAAAAAAAACATACCGTTCCTTGTTCGACTGAGGGAGCCCCCGAATCCCAAGACAAAGATGGGCCTCGGAAAGCTCTTTATGGTATACCTCAACCTTGCTTCTGAATTCCGGGGTATCACCCAGTTCAGGTTCCGAGCCTCTTCTCAGGTTGCCGAGATTTTTACTGAGCAGGGGAATTATCCTGTCATGTTCAATATTGCCCGCGCAGGATATTACGGTGTCCTTCGTCCCATAGTATTTTCGTATATGAGACAGCAGGTCTTCCCTGGTAAATGACTTTATGGTCTCCCGGCGCCCGAGCACAGACTGTCCAAGACCAGTAGATCCCCAGATGGTCTGATTTGAAAGATCATGGATATAATCGTCAGGCGTGTCCTCCACCATTTTGATTTCTTCTTTGATCACAGTCTTTTCTTTTTCGATATCTTCCTCCGGGAATGTTGAGTTGAGAAAAATATCAGACAGCAATTCAAGCCCTTGTTCGAGGTATTCATCGAGCATCTTTATATAGAATGTCGTATTCTCCCGTGAGGTAAAAGCATTCAATTCTCCTCCGAGGGAATCGATTTCAAAGGAAATATCCTTTGCCGACCGCTTCTTTGTCCCTTTAAAAAACATATGTTCGAGAAAATGAGATATGCCGTTCTTTTCCGTCTTTTCGCTCCTCGAACCTACCTTTACCCATATGCCGATAACGACTGACCGCATATTCTTGAGCGACTCCATGACTACCGGCAGTCCGTTTTCCAGATATTCTTTTTTAAACATATTTTTTCATAATGACACGGTTTATTCCGTTTGTCACTACCCCTAAGGTTACCATAGGAAGGAATACACTAAAAAAGGGGATATTCACACTTCATCCCCTTTTGTTTTCCTCCCTGGCAATCCTATCTTTATTTTTTTCTTATGGTTTCGCTTTTCCCGGTATCTTTTTCCCGGAGCGCTTCTTTTCTCGAAAGCCTTATCCTGCCCATCTTGTCTATCTCAATGACCTTGACAAGAACCTCATCGCCTTCATTGATCTCATCGGTGACGGTTGCGATCCTGTTCTCGGATATCTGGGAGATATGCAGCAATCCTTCGGTCCCTGTAAGAATTTCTACAAAAGCGCCGAAATCCATGATCCGTTTGACCTTTCCAAGATATATCCTGCCGAGTTCAGCTTCTGCGGTAATACTGTTAATGATATCTATCGCCTTTTGCGCTGATTCACCGTCAGGGGAAGCGATGCTGATAATACCGCTGTCTTCTATATTTATTTTGACGCCTGTCTGTTCCACGATTCCCCTGATGACCTTTCCTCCGGTGCCGATTACATCACGGATCTTTTCCTGTTTGATCTGCAGGGTAAATATCCTCGGAGCATACTTTGCAATGCTTTCTCTCGGCGCGCTGAGAGTTTCATTCATTTTGTCGATGATACCGAGCCTGCCCTGTCGTGCCTGGTCAAGCGCCTTCTCCATGATCTCACGGGATATCCCGGCTATTTTTGTATCAAGCTGGAATGCGGTGATGCCCTTTGCAGTGCCCGTTACTTTAAAATCCATATCTCCGAGATGGTCTTCCAGTCCAAGAATGTCAGTGAGAACAACAACCCTTTCCTCTTCCTTAATGAGTCCCATGGCAATTCCTGCAACAGGGGATTTTATCGGAACGCCTGCATCCATCAATGCGAGAGTCCCGCCGCATACCGATGCCATTGATGAGGAGCCGTTCGATTCGAGGATATCGGAAACAATCCTTATCGTATAAGGAAATTCATCCTTCTGGGGGATGACCGCTTTCAATGCTCTTTCTGCAAGCATCCCGTGGCCTATTTCCCTCCTGCCCGGAGACCTCAGGTGTTTTACTTCGCCCACGCTGAACGGGGGGAAATTATAATGGAGCATAAATGTTTTGTAGGATTCTCCGTCAAGGGAATCGATCTTCTGCTCATCTTCAGAAGTGCCGAGGGTCACCACCGCGAGACACTGCGTCTCTCCCCGTATAAAAAGCGCGGACCCGTGGGCTCTGGGCAGCATACCTACCTCCCCGCTGATCGTCCTTACCGTTGTGTTTGCCCGTCCGTCGGCCCTTTTATTTTCATTGAGAATCATTCCCCTCACAAGGTTTCTCTCGATGTCATTAAAGACCGCCGCGATATCCCTTGTGATGTCTTTTTCGCCTGTGTTTAACTGCTCAACGACATATTTCAGAACCTCGTCAAGGGCCCTCTGACGCATAAGTTTGTCAGAGATCGTAATCACATCCTTCATTTTATCGAGGGAAAGCTCTGTGACAGCGCTCTTCAGGCGCTCATCGGTAACAGGCTCTGTTACCGCACGTTTTTCCCTTCCTGCCAGGGATCTGAATTCATTCTGCACTGCACAGATGCGTTTTATCTCCTGGTGTGCAATATCAAGCGCCTCAAGAAGTTCAGCCTCTGATATTTCATGAGCCTCGCCTTCCACCATCATCACCGCTTCCTCTGTGCCTGCGACAATAAGGTTCAGGTCACACTCTTCGACCTCCCTCACATCCGGGTTGATTACGAATGATCCTGAAACCCTCCCTATCCGTACAGCGCTTACCGGCGCTTTAAAAGGGATGTCCGAGATGACCATGGCTGCTGATATACTGATGATACCGAGGATATCCGCGATGTTCTCATCGCCATAGGAGAGCACATTTACAATGCCCTGGGTCTCATAATAGAACCCCTTGGGGAAAAGCGGTCTGATCGGCCTGTCGATAAGGCGTGAGGTAAGAATTTCTTTTTCAGTCGGCCTCCCTTCCCTTTTAAAAAACCCGCCGGGAATTTTTCCTGCTGAATATGCCTTCTCCAGATAATCTACCGTAAGGGGGAAAAAATCCAGACCTTCCTTCGGGACCTTGTCGGATACCGCAGTTGCGAGAACTACTGTATCCCCATATTGTGCCACCACTGCGCCATCTGCCTGTCTTGCCATCTTGCCAGTCTCGATCGTGAGCTTTCTGCCGCGAACTTCAATTTCAACTTTTTTCATTATTTCCTTATTTCTAACCGCTCAATAACCTTTTCATATCGCTCTTTGTCCGATTGTTTCAGGTAATTCAGCAATTTCCTCCTTTGACTTACGAGTTTCAAGAGACCTCTCCGTGAATGGTGGTCCTTTTGGTGTGTTTTGAAATGTTCTGTAAGATAAGTGATTCGTGTACTTAACAGTGCTATTTGTACCTCAGGCGAACCGGTGTCGGTTTCGTGAGTCCTGTAGTCGTCAATGATAGACTGTTTCTGTGACTTGTCGATAGCCATAATTCACCACCTTTCGGGAAATAGTAAACTTTACAATACCATAGAACTGTTTCTTCTGTAAAGACAGCGTGTGCGGTCATTTTTGCCAACAGAGGCTTTCAGAATTTCCGGATGATTCCTTTTTTCCGAAAGAATTATTTTCCGGAATATCTCCCGACAGAGGGACGTAAAAAATCCCCCTCACCTGCGCGGTAAGAATGGCAAGGGGGATTTGGTTTTTTTATTCTCTTATACCGTAGATTTACTTAAATCCTGTTTTCCCTTCCCTTTGAGAGATGACTGGGCTGCTGCGAGGCGCGCTATGGGAACTCTATATGGTGAACAGCTTACGTAGTCAAGCCCGATTCTGTAACAGAAGTCTATTGACTTCGGGTCACCGCCATGTTCTCCGCAGATCCCTATCTTCAGATTTTTTCTGACTTTCCTTCCCTTGTCAACGCCGATTTTCAGGAGCGCTCCGATCCCTGCCTGATCCAGGGTAATAAACGGATCATTTTCGAGTATGCCCCTTTCAACATAGTAAGGGAGGAATCTGCCGGCATCATCCCGCGACAATCCAAAAGCAGTTTGTGTCAGGTCATTCGTCCCGAACGAAAAGAAGTCTGCATGCGCTGCAATTTCATCCGAGGTTATCACAGCCCTCGGGAGTTCAATCATCGTGCCCACTGCATAATGGACTTTGATCCCATACTCCCTCTGGACCTTCTCTGCAATATTTACCGTAAGTTCTCTCATCATCTGGAGTTCCTTGACATGACCGACAAGCGGGATCATGATCTCCGGAATCACCCTTATTTTCTTCTTTGACAGTTCACAGACAGCTTCCATGATGGCTTGCACCTGCATTTCGTAGATTTCGGGATAGGTGATGCCAAGCCTGCAACCTCGGTGGCCAAGCATGGGATTAAACTCATGGAGGGCCTTATTCCTTGCCCTCAGCTTCTCGAACGACACATCCATCGATGAGGCTAACGTTTTCAATTCCTGATCAGTATGGGGAAGGAATTCATGGAGCGGAGGGTCAAGGAGCCGGATCGTAACCGGCAGTCCTTTCATGACTTTGAATATCCCGATAAAATCGCTCTTCTGCATCGGCAAGAGTTTTTTCAGGGCTTTTTTCCTTCCCTCGGTGTCATCGGCAAGTATCATCTCTCTTACCGCGCTGATCCTCTCAGGGTCAAAAAACATATGTTCTGTCCTGCAGAGTCCTATGCCTTCCGCGCCGAATCTCCTTGCGACCTCTGAATCATGAGGCGTATCTGCATTGGTTCTCACGCCGATCTTTCTGAATTCATCGACCCACTTCATGAAGATGCCGAAATCTGCGGTAAGTTCCGGTGTTATCAGCTGCGCCTTTCCAAGCATCACTTCGCCTGTTGTCCCATTGAGCGTGAGAGAATCCCCTTCTTTCACCACCAAGTCATTGACCGTGAAGTATTTCTGTACCTCATTAATATTTATTGCGCCGCAACCGGCGATACAGCATTTCCCCATACCGCGCGCAACGACTGCAGCATGTGAGGTCATCCCGCCTCGTGCGGTGAGGATTCCCTGTGCCGCATTCATTCCGCCGATATCTTCAGGAGAGGTCTCTGTCCTCACGAGAATAACCTTTTCTCCCTTTTCTGCCGCCCGTTCCGCATCTTCTGCCGTAAATACTACTTTTCCGACAGCCGCGCCCGGAGAAGCCGGGAGGCCTTTCGCAAGAACCTTTACCGGCGCCTTAGGATCTATTGTCGGGTGGAGCAACTGGTCAAGCTGCTGGGGATCAATTCTGAGAACAGCCGTCTTCTTGTCAATGAGCTTTTCCTTCACCATATCTATCGCAATCCTGAGCGCTGCCGCAGCCGTCCTTTTTCCTACCCTCGTCTGCAGCATATAGAGTTTGCCTTCCTGTATCGTAAACTCTATATCAAGCATGTCTCCGTAGTGTCTCTCCAGCTTCTTGTAGATGCCTTCGAGTTCTTTATATGCTTTCGGCAGGCGTTTCTTCAACTCCTCTATCTTGAGTGGTGTTCTGATCCCTGCAACGACATCTTCACCCTGGGCATTGATAAGACATTCAGCAAAAAAGGCCTTCTTTCCTGTAGAAGGGTCCCTTGTAAATCCTACCCCCGTCCCTGAATTCTCACCGAGATTTCCGTATACCATGGACTGGATATTGCACGCTGTGCCGAGGTTATCGGGTATTTCGTTCAGTTTCCTGTATTTGGCCGCCCTGTCCCCGAACCATGACCCAAACACTGCGTTGACAGCCTTTTTGAGTTGCTCGATCGGATCAGAGGGAAATTCTTCTCCGGTTCCTCTCTTATAAATAATCTTGTATTCTTCAACAAGCGATTGCAAGTCTTCCGCATTGATTTCCGTATCGAGCTTTACCCCTTTCCGCTCCTTCAACTCCTCGAGGGCGTGTTCGAATCTCTGTCTGTCCATACCCATGACGATGCTGCCGAACATGGTTATCAACCTTCTGTAGGCGTCATATACAAACCTCTCATTTCCTGTTTTCCGGATGAGCGCCTTCATTGTCGTTTCATTCAGGCCGAGGTTAAGGACAGTATCCATCATCCCGGGCATCGAAAATTTAGCACCTGACCGTACCGATACCAGAAGGGGGTTGACAGGGTCGCCGAATTTCTTGCCCATTGCTTTTTCGACTTTCTTCAGGTTTTCCAGAACCTGCTCCCACATGCCAGGGGGATGTTTCCTCCCCGTCTTAAAAAAAGCATTGCATGCCTCTGTCGTTATCGTAAAACCGGAAGGGACAGGGATCTTCAAGTTTGTCATTTCCGCAAGTCCTGCTCCCTTACCTCCGAGAAGGTCTTTCATATCGCCTCTTCCATCGGCCTTCCCGCCACCGAAAAAGTAAACGTATTTCTTGCCTACCTTCTTTGCCATTCGAATGCCCTCCCGACTCAATTTTTGCCTTATAGCATACCTCACGGAATGAAGAAATTCAATGTTGTTCGGATGCGATATATTGCTTGACATGCACTCGTTTATGTAAGACAATGAAAGATAAGAGTACAGAAATTAAAGGAGGTAACGTATGAGAATAAAAGGCGTTTTTCTAATAATACTTGCATATTTCCTCTGCATGACAGCATCTCTTCAGGCTGCCGGGCAAACCCCGGCAAAAGGAGAAGCATTTCCGCCACTTACCCTGCAAAAGCCGGAAAGCGCTGCGGAACTCGCCTACCTTGGATTAAAGGGAGCAGGTTTATTTCAGGTATCCGAGATAAAAGCCGAACTGCTCATTATCGAAATCTACAGCATGTACTGCCCGTACTGCCAGAAGGAGGCGCCGATCGTAAACAGACTCTATGAACTGATCGCAAAGGAAAAGGATTTAAAAGAAAAGGTTAAGTTAATAGGCATTGGCGCAGGGAATACGCCTTTTGAAGTCGAGATTTTCAAAAAACAATACAATATCGGGTTCCCGCTCTTCCCTGATGAATCCTTTGCCATACACAAAAAAATAGGAGAAGTCAGGACACCGTTCTTTTTCGTGTTGAAAATGAAGCCGGACGGCTCCAATACGCTGGTGTATTCAAAGGTTGGAAGCATTCAGGACGCCGGACAGTTTCTTGAAATGATTCTGAAAGAATGTGGACTTCGATAGGAGGAAAACGCCATGAAAAATAAACATCTATACGGTCTCATTTCATTTTTGATCATTTTTACGTTGTTTCTGTCATTCTCTCCTGCATTCGGAGCATCGGAACAATTCAAAGGCAAGATATTTGACCCCGGCATGTTGAAGCCGGTAGACAGCAAAACAAATCTTAAAGTTGGCATGAAAGCCCCTGATTTTTCCTTGCCTTCGCTTTCAGGAAACACTGTTACACTGAATGACTACAAGGGGAAAAAGAATATTGTCCTTTCTTTTGTTCCTGCTGCATGGACACCGGTCTGTTCCGATCAATGGCCCGGATACAACCTCCTGAAAGAGTTCTTTGACCGGCACGATACGATATTACTCGGCATTACCGTAGACAATATCCCTACGCTTTATGCATGGACAAGAGAAATGGGCGAACTCTGGTTCCCGGTCCTCTCTGATTTCTGGCCCCACGGCGCGGTATCGAAGAAATACGGCGTCCTCCGTTCAAACGGTGTCTCTGAAAGGGCTTTATTCGTGATAGACAAAAAGGGGATCATCCGCTCTATCGATGTGCATAATATCAACACAAGACCGAACCTTGAACTTCTCTTGAAAGAGATTGAAAAACTTGAAAAGTGAGGAAAGGGGAGAAAATGCTGTCAAAAGTCCTGAAGGGGATTTGTCCCAAAGGGTTAATCATCTTAATGATTGCATTCATGTCAATTTTCTCTCTTGCTCTTTTCTGTCTTCCTGCAGATTCTCTTTCGAATCCACCTGATTCCTGCGGTGCTCTCCTCGGACTGAAATTCGAGGACTTCCTGACTGCGGAAGAACAGAAATATCTTGGTATTACCGGGAAAAACGTATTTACACTCAGTGCTATTAAAGGGACAATTTTTGTAATAGAAGTATTCAGCACTTACTGCACTACCTGTCCGAGGGACGTTCCGGTTATCAACGAAGTGTATTCTTCAATAAAGAACGATCCCGGTTTCAGGGAGAATGTCAGGGTGTTCAGTATTGCAATCGGCAATAACAGAACAGAAGCCGAGAATTACAAAAAAGAGCTGAAGATCCTCTACCCTGTCCTGACAGATTACGATTTCGCTGCCCATAAAGCCCTCGGCAATCCCCGCGTCCCCTATACCCTGATAATCAGGAAAACTTCAGGAAGCAGATGTACTGTCGAATATTCTCATCAAGGCGTTCTCACTTCAGCAGATTTAATTCTGAATGAATTGAAAAGCTGCGTGCCATAGCATATTTCCCGCGGACATCCCGCAAGAGAATTCCGTGAAAGCATGAAAGGATAGCTTTGTTCTTCGGATGAGTGTCGGGACTGGAATATAAGTGATTTCGTATTTCTCCCTGGCAGGATTTTTTTTGTTTGAGTATAGTAAGAGAGAGTACGGAATTGTATGGCATGAAACAGGGAATTATAGAAAACCTTATCACAGAACTTACCAAACTTCCGGGTATCGGGAGAAGGACCGCGCAGAGACTTGCCTTTTTCATCCTCGCGATGCCGGATGAAGAAGCAAAAGGGATATCCCGTGCAATAGATGAGGTAAAGGACAACGCAAGGTTCTGCAGGGAATGTTTTAACATCACCGAGAACGAGGTATGTTCAATTTGCAGCAACCCCTCAAGAGACAAGAGCAGAATATGTGTTGTTGAGGAACCGAGCAATATTTTCGTTGTGGAGCGTTCAAAGAGCTTTGACGGCGTATACCATGTCCTTCTCGGTTCTCTGTCCCCTATCGACGGTATGACACCTGACCGGCTCAAGATTCATGAGCTGATCGAGAGAGTCAGGAAAAATTCTGTACAGGAAGTAATTCTCGCAACCAATCCGAATACCAAAGGGGAGATGACGGCTCAATACGTCCGTGAGCTTCTGAAACCTTTCCCTGCGAAAGTCACCCGCATAGCATACGGCCTTCCAATCGGAGGGGACATCGAATTTGCAGACGAAGCCACGCTCAGCAAAGCCATCCAGGGCAGAAGAGATTTCTGAATATCATACTTTCACTTCTCCCCATCGAGCCATTTCTTAAGCGTTCCCATTTCTTCTTCGTTTAATTGTACCGCTGGTGTCTCTCTTTCTCCCGAAAGCTGCGACATAACCTTCCCCACCTGCGTTCTCACCATGCCATACTGGTCGGCAAAACTCTGCATATTCTCTGCCATAAGCGGTATGACGGTCTTGAAATCGGCTGCCGACTCATCAATATTTCCCAACCGTCCATGCGCAGTCGCGCGTGCGAATTTTGCAAAATGAAGGTCTGGTTTCAGTTCAAGCGCACTCGTAAGATCAGTTATCGCCTTCGCATATTCATCACTATCCATATATAACATGGCACGGTAATAATATGGCCTGGGATTCTTACTGTTTGCCTCTATCGCTTTATTGAAATCTTCCATGGCCTTATCAGGTTTTTTTAATTTCATGTGTGCGACCCCAAGGCTTAAATACACGATAAAAGGGTCAGCGCCTGCATCCAATGCCTGGGTAAATACTTTGATGCTTTCTTCTTCATTTCCCTCAACAAAAAGTATCTGTGCTTTTCCTAAAAGCTCTTTTGGATCCATTGGTATTTCCTCCTTGCCTTCACTACTATACCAAACAAATATGCATTTTCTGTTCGCAATATGACATAGCATTTCTCAAAGATTTGTTTAACTATTATTCATATTGTATTGTATTATCAATATAATTATATATTCCCAGGTGCTCTTGGGCAGGGAATCACGTCACGGATATTCACCATTCCTGTAATATATTGCACCATTCTCTCGAAACCAAGACCGAACCCTGCATGCGGGGCTGATCCGAACCTGCGGAGATCAAGGTACCATTGGAGGCTTTCCATGGGTATTCCCATTTCCCGCATCCTGTCTTCAAGCACAGACAGCCTTTCCTCACGCTGGCTTCCTCCTATAATCTCCCCTATTCTTGGCGCAAGCACATCCATTGCCGCAACCGTTTTCCCGTCATCGTTCATACGCATGTAAAATGCTTTCAGCTCTTTTGGATAATCTGTCACGATCACAGGACCCTTCATCACTTCATCGGTGAGATACTTTTCATGCTCCGACTGCAAATCTGAACCCCATGATACCGGGAATTCAAAAGTCACCGGAACGTTCTGTAATTCCCTGATTGCATCAGTGTATGGAATACGTACAAATTCAGTTTCGGCCAGCCTGCGGATTTCTTCCTGCGAAATCCTCTTGTAGTGGGCCTCAAGAAAGGCAAGTTCATTTTCTCCACCTTCGAGCACTTTGGCACAGAGAAACCGGATGAAATCCTCCGCGAGTTTCATATCATCACTGAGGTCTGCAAACGCCATTTCCGGCTCTATCATCCAGAATTCCGAAAGGTGTCTCGTCGTATTCGAATTCTCAGCCCTGAAAGTAGGCCCGAATGTGTAGACTTTTCCGAGTGACATTGCGAGGAATTCGGCCTCCAACTGCCCGCTCACGGTAAGATACGCTTTTCTTCCGAAAAAGTCCCGGGAAAAATCTACAGAAACATCCCCGGACCGGGGAATATTACTGAAATCAAGCGCTGTTACCGTAAAAAGTTCCCCTGCTCCTTCACAATCCCCTGAGGTAATTATCGGAGTATGCACCCATACAAACCCTTTTCCCCGAAAGAATTGATGGACAGCATCAGCGAGAATATTTCTTATCCTGAAAATTGCGCCAAAGGTATTTGTCCTTGCTCTGAGATGTCCTATTTCACGGAGGAATTCAAGGGTATGCCCCTTCTTCTGCAGGGGATAGAGGTCCTGGTTGCTTTCACCGAATACTTCAATATCAGAAACGTCCAGTTCATACTTCTGTCCCTTTGCCGGAGATTCTCTGAGAACCCCCCTGGCTTTGATTGCTGCCCCGGTATTGCATCTGTGGATCTCCTTTTTTGCCGGTACTTCCCCTGAAACAACGAGCTGCATCGTTTCCTGGGCAGAACCGTCACTGAGTGCGATAAACGCAAACCCTTTAGACTCCCTCCTGGTCCGTATCCATCCGCACACGGTAATCTTCTGTCCCACATAGTTTTCTTTCAGCGCTTCCCTTATCGTCAGCCTTTCCACTTGATCCTCCAGGTTTTTGTTTCCTGCAACATATCTGCTTATCCTTATTATAGATTTTTAAAATGTTTTCTACTATTTTACCGTGTTCGTTCGTCTCCGGTCATTTTCCCTATTGCGCTCACCGGAAAGAATCATTACAATATCGACATGGAAAAAAGGCGGTCTAAAAGACACAGTCTAAGCCTGAAAGCCGAGCGCATATCCATCAATAAGAATTACGGAGTGTTCATAGAGAACATATCCGAAACCGGCATTCATATTCTCACCACACATTCTCAGGCAAACAAGGTATATTTGCCGGGCAGAGAGATCGACCTCAATTTCCGTCTCGCTTCGGGAAAATCGCTCATCCTTCGCTGCAGGGTAAGATGGGCCCACCCGAAAACTCCTCCTGATGATCTGGCAGACAGTATCGGACTCGAAGTCATCGACCCTCCGGTTCAGTATATCGAATTTGTGCACTCTCTCCACTAATTTTCTCCCCGGATTTTACTGTCACCGCATTATTGAAAACATTTCAGAATCATCCTGCGTTCCTAACCTGAAAGAGAAGCACGTATCTCCATGAGATAAAATGAGTATTATGCAGGATATATCGGAATGACAACTTAATTATGGGCACTACACTATCAGGGAATTATCAAATTCAAAACAGAGGATCGTAGAGACTCTTAAAACAATGAATTGGTAGATTGCTTGATCAGATCTTTCTTGAGTGCAACAGCGGTGCCTGAAATATTAAAAATTATGGTGAACGTTACCGCGATAATGAAAATGAAGAGAAACAGAGTGAGAAAAACTTTAGGCCTCCGGTAGAAAAAGAGGAGTGACAGCACTATGAGTGCGACAACCATATAGGTGTTTTCCTGGACGTAATTTATTATATCCGTCATCATGTTCATTCCCCTGACAGTCCCTTCCTTCTTGTTTTACCTTATGAAATCACAGAAAGATTGTCTGTGATCTGAATCACACACTGAGCCGGCCTGTCTGCAGCATGCACAATGAATAAACGGTTCAGGAAAATCCAACAGTTTTTCATATTTCATTCATCACTTCTTCATAAAAATTGAATATTCTTAAATTAAAAAAAGGAGGTAAAAATGAAAAGAGAAAAATTTCAGGGAATAGTTATTGCGGGTCTCGTTCTTCTTGTCTCGTTCGGTTTTGTATTCCACTCCAGTGCACAAGCTTCTGACGTCGATTTCCATATCGGAATCGGCATTGGGGTTCCTCCCCTGCACTCTCCACCCGCGCCTATCAGGGTTGTTGCGCCACCCCAGGTTTACCTGATACCTCAAACCCCTGTCTATTACACACCCTATCTTGACACACCGCTCTTCTTTTATTCAGGGTACTGGTATGTCCCTTCAGACGGATACTGGCTCAGGGCATCTTCCTATTCAGGCCCCTGGAGACATATTTCGCACTGGAAAGTGCCTGGAGTAGTGCGCGACCTTCCCCGCCACTCTCGTTTTCGCGATCATACGTACAGGGACAGGGATTACCATGAAAAAAGGTTCATCCCCTATGGTCAGCAGAAGAAACCCTGGAACAAGTGGGAAAAGGTGAAATACAAAAAATATAATTACTGATATTCACCGGCAATACGCTTCAGACTGCCGGCTTTATGTGCACAGAATAAAGGGCGGGAAATTTTCCCGCCCTTCAATGTACGGCAATCCCTTATTGCTTCCCTGCGCTTTTATTCATGGTCCGTTTTTTTCATAATCGCTCAAACAGCATCTCACCGTCCTTGCCGTAAAGGTCTTTGTCTTTGAGGTTTTTCTCGATGAGTCCTGAAAGAGCCTGTGGCGTATCTATCTTCTTGTTTTTCATCAGTGTGTCTTCCAGAATCCTCAGGGTCAAACGGTTGCCTCTGATTGAATAGTTCACAAACAGCCAATGCCTCTTCTCTTCTGACTGGTCAAGTTCCTGCACATTCAGGAACTTCTCGCCATTCAAACAGGTGACAAAAGCACGGTATGCAAAAATATTCTTATTTTCTTCGCGGCCTATGATAATGAGTTCATGATCATTGAAAGGGTATATTGCAATTGTTGCAACCTCCTCCTTCTCCGGGTTGATGAACTTCCAGTTCCCGATCAGGGCCCGATCAAGCTGAGCGGTCTCAGGAATTGAAAGAGGAAATTCAGACTCCAATGGACAGCCGCAGAGGAATATGCTGATCGCCAAAATCATGCCTGAAAGGAATACTTTCTTCATATTTTCAAGCTTACCATTTTTATTCGGTATATATTCACTCTCAAGCCTTTCTGTTGATAAATGTTCTTTTATTTTTTTATCTGCTTCCCATGGGGTCTTTTCTTTTTTGGCAGTACAATAAAAATAACTCCTCCCATAAATGTCACGACACCAAATATTGCAAGGTACCTATAAGGGACTGCTATGTTTTCCCGCTTCGTTATCACCTTCTTCTTTTCCAGTTTCATCCCGAATTCGTTCCGGTACATTCTTCCTCTGTACCGTGCTTCATAGAATGCATCGATTGCATCGCTTTCAGGCAGGGCTGCAATCTCCGGATGCATGGACAGATACTCCCGGAACTCACTGGAGATTCTCTCATCCCTGTCGGGAACAACCTCAACAACGCCTTCCCGGATTACGATTTCTCCCGTGACAAAATTTCGGATAAGGTTTCCGGGCAGGCTGTCCTGTCTGTCAAACTCTGAAGAAAGCGGCAATGCTACAAGGAGCATACCGATTCCAAGAAAGAATAGAATCAATCCTGCTGCTCTTCTCTTGCTCATATCGTTGAATTTTCTCACATTATACCTGAGCAATTCAATATATGCGGACCGCAGGCAGCCATAGGGGGGAAGTGGCATCAGGAAATATGAAAAAGTCCGGGACTGGGTTTCATCCTGTTCCGGTTGAGTCGGGCTATACATCCTTTGTGTAAATGGGATAGAATTTATACTGAAGCGCGAAACAGAGAGCGGCTGATTTTAGAAAAACCAATCATTGTGAGTCGCCATACTCACTGAAAAAAAGAAAGGGTTGCCATGGATCCATCAAAACCCGAACAATGTCAATTCAGAGAAACATCGACTGAGCAGTTTCGTGAAGCGATACCCGCCGTCGTAAACGACCTCGTGCAGTCCTGCAACACTGAAGCATGTTTTGATCATGTTGACACCGAACCCATCCCCTCACGTGACGCCATTATAGAAATTATTCATATGGCCCTCAGGATACTCTATCCCGGTTATTTCACAAAAATCCGTGTTGACAGGACCAATCTTCACTACTATCTGGGACAGGAGGTGACTACGTTATTTGAGTCCCTTTCAGAACAGGCGACTCTTGCAATACGGCATGAATGCCTCAGGCACGACCTGCCATGCATTCACTGTGGAGAACGGGGGCAGGAGATCGCGGCTGATTTCATCCGGAACCTCACGAACCTGCGGAAAATCCTCGCTACCGACGTCCGTGCGGCATTCGAAGGAGACCCGGCTGCAAAAGGATATGACGAGATCATATTCAGCTATCCCGGTCTCTTTGCAATCAATATTTACCGCATTGCCCATGCTTTGTTCGGAATGAAGGTGTCGCTGGTCCCGCGCATAATGACGGAATATGCCCACAGCCTTACCGGCATCGACATTCATCCGGGAGCCCGGATCGGTGAAAGCTTCTTCATCGATCATGGAACAGGCGTAGTGATCGGTGAGACGACAGATATAGGGAGGCACGTCAGGATCTATCAGGGTGTCACGCTCGGAGCCCTTTCTCTGCCCAAGGAAAAAGTCGAAGAACTGCGATACCAGAAGCGTCATCCGACGATAGAGGACGAGGTGATTCTCTACTCGGGTGTCACGATACTCGGCGGTGAAACTGTGATAGGCGCGCGTTCGGTAATCGGCGGCAATGTCTGGATCACAGAGTCCGTGCCTCCTGACACCAGGGTGCTCACAAAGAAAGCTGAACTGATTTTCAGGGAGAAAGAGAAATGAACATGTCCCATGTCTGTTCCGATATTACCCATACCATCGGCGCCACTCCTCTGGTCCGGCTGCATGCACTGTCAGCAGGGCTTGATGCCACTCTTCTCGCAAAGCTCGAATTCATGAACCCTCTTGGCAGCGTGAAGGACAGGATCGGAAGTTCCATGATTGCTGATGCAGAGGCCAGAGGGCTCATCCATAAGGACACTCTTATAGTCGAACCGACGAGCGGCAACACCGGCATTGCGCTTGCCTTTGTCTGTGCGGTCAAGGGATATCGTCTCATGCTTACCATGCCTGAAACCATGAGCATGGAGAGGAAAAAACTCCTGAAACACCTCGGCGCTGAACTGGTTTTGACCCCAGGTTCAGAGGGAATGAAGGGCGCAATCGCAAAAGCTCGGGAAATACTTGCCCAGACCCCTCACGCATTCATGCCGGACCAGTTCAGTAATCCCGCAAACCCTGAAATCCACCGCAAAACTACGGCAGAAGAAATATGGAACGACACCGGAGGAAATGCCGATATTCTTGTAGCCGGAGTCGGCACAGGCGGAACAATAACCGGAATCTCTGAAGTAATAAAAGCACGGAAATCATCATTCAGAACAATTGCGGTAGAGCCTGCCGCGTCGCCTGTCCTCTCCGGAGGAAAGCCCGGCCCTCATAAAATTCAGGGGATCGGCGCGGGGTTTATCCCGAAAGTGCTGAATACCGGCATTATCGACGAAGTGGTGACGGTACCGAACGAAAGGGCATTTGAAACGGCACGGTCCGCTGCAAAAAAAGAAGGAATTCTCTGCGGGATATCTTCCGGAGCTGCGCTTTGGGCGGCCCTTGAAATTGCGAGACGACCTGAGAGCAGGGGAAAGCAGATTGTCGTGGTCCTTCCGAGCACAGGCGAGCGTTATGTAAGCACTGAACTGTTCGAGGGAGAGAAGGGATAAGGGTTATTTCTTCCAGAAATGGGGCACGAACAATATGAGCACGGTATACACCTCAAGCCTCCCGGTGAGCATACAAAACACAAGTATCCATTTCCCCGCATCGGGAATATGCGCATAATTCTCTGCGGGACCTGCAGAGCCCAGTGCAGGGCCGACATTGCACATTGCAGATATGACCGTGGTTGAAGCAGTGACAATATCCATGCCGGTTGCTGCGACTCCGATTGTTGCGACCGCACAGACTCCGAGGAACAGAAAGACCATCCCCCAGATGCTTCCCAGAATTTCTTTGTCGAGGAATTTGTTGTCGAGCTTCACCGTAGTTATTGCCCTCGGATGAATCAGCTGATACATTTCCCTGTACCCTTGTTTGATCATGAGAAGAATCCGCACCTGCTTAATCCCTCCGCCAGTCGAACCGATCATCCCCCCGAAAAACATTAAGAGTATAAGCAATACCTGCGCAAGGGGGGCCCATATTTCATAGTCTGCTGTTGCATACCCTGTTGTGGTCATTATGGAAATAACCTGAAAGAGCGAGAAACGGAAAGAATCGATAATCGAATCATAAGAAGATCTCCATATCGTTACCGTTACTACAGCGGTTGCGATGAAAGTCACCGCGGCATAGAACCTGAATTCTCCGTTGTTCCACAATTTCGCGTATTTTCCCTTAAAGAAATAAAAGTATAACGAGTAATTGATGCCTGCGAGCAACATAAACGCGCTTGTGATGTATTCTATGGAGGGACTCTGGTAAGCGCCAATACTCGCATTTTTCGTCGAAAACCCTCCTGTCGCCATTGTGGTGAACGCATGACACAGCGCGTCGCATACGTTCATTCCCGCGAGATAGAGAAGCGCTGCATTGGTTGCGGTGAGGGAGAGATAAATAATCCAGAGAGCCTTTGCGGTATCGATAATACGGGGCCTCAGTTTATCTATACTAATCTCGGGAACTTCTGCCTTAAAAAGCTGCATTCCCCCTGTTCCGAGGAAAGGGAGGATGGCAAGCGCGAAGACTATAATGCCCATGCCTCCGATCCATTGCGTCATGCTTCTCCAGAAGAGAATCCCCGGCGAGACCGTCTCTATGTCTTTCAACACCGATGCCCCCGTAGTAGTAAATCCGGACATCGACTCAAAATATGCGTTGGTGAAAGAATGAAAGGTTCCGGAAAAAAGAAAAGGCAGGGCGCCGAACAGAGACATAACCAGCCAGGTGAGCGTAACGATAAGAAAGGCATCCCTGTGCCTGATGTCTTCTTTTTTGTTTCTTTTGGTAAAAAGAAAAAGGGAGATTCCTGCGCCGAATGTTATCGCGCATGACTGCACAAGGGGAATCAGATCCTTTGTGTTGTTGAAATACGAGACGATGACCGGGGCTATCATGAAACAGGAAAGGAAGAGGAGGACGATTCCGTTGAAGTTCAGTATTACCCTGATGTTCATTCTGATAGCACAGGTCTCACGCGAGTATCTTTTCGACTTCCTTGATCGATTCCCTCAGGGTGAATATGATCAGCTTATCATCTTCCATAATGGTATCCGCACCTGAAGGTATGGTCACCTTTTCACCCCGAATAATAGCTCCTACGATAGATGCCTTAGGCTGTGCTTTCTCGAGTGTCTTGCCTGCCAGAGGCGAGGTCTTGAGAATCCTTCCCTCGATAATCTCCGCCTTGGCGTCAGCGATAGCCGTCAGGGACAGGATGTCCCCTCTCCGGACATAGCGGAGAATGGTTCCGGCGGTAATAAGCCTGGGGCTCAGAACAGACTGAAGGCCAAGGCCATGCGCGAGATAAATGTAGTCGGTTTTATTGACTAATGCGACAGTCTTTTTTGCGCCAAGTTTTTTTGCGAGCAGAGAGACCATGATATTCAGTTCGTCGTTGTTTGATACCGCAACAAAGGCATCCATATCTCCGATATTTTCTTCCGTCAGCACTTTTTGTTCTGTGCCGTCGGCATGAAGGATAAGGGAGCGCCTGAGGTTCTTGCTGAGAAATTTGCACCGTTCCTCATTCTTTTCTATGATCTTCACATCCGCTTTGTCCTCTATCTGTGAGGCGATATAGTGTCCCGTTTTCCCTCCGCCCAGTATCATAATCTTTTTCACCGGTTTCATCGTAATGCCAAGCAGCGCAATCGTGTCCTGCAACTCATCAGGCTTCACAGGGACATAGATGATATCCCCTTTCTTAATGACGTCATCGCCGGCAGGGATAATCGTTTTTCCGTCCCTCACTATAAGACCGATAAGGAACTTCTTTCCCGCGGAAGCCCCGAATTGTTTCAATGTTTTCCCTATCAGCGGTGAAGTTTCGGGAAGTTTGAATCCTATCACTTTTACAAGTCCGCCCTCAAAATCCTGGATATCCGTTGCGAAGGGCGCTTCGATGATTCTCGCCACTGCATGTGCGATTTCGAGTTCAGGATTGATGGCAGGGTCAATATCAAGATTCATGAGGAGACGTTCATTATGGAAATATTCCGGATTGCGTATACGGGCAATCTTCCTCGGGATACCGAACATCGCCTTGGCAAGGAGACATGCGATCATATTGGTTTCGTCCTGGTCAGTCACTGCAAGGAGTATGTCTGCCCTGTCAGCCTCCGCTTCACGGAGCGATGAAGGCGAACCTCCTTCTCCCTCTACGACCGCAACGTCCATCTCCTCGGCCATCCGTCTTATTTTATTTCTGTCCCTGTCGATCACTACTACATCAAGCGATTCGAGGGACAAAAACTTTGCTATCTGATACCCAACTTCACCGGCGCCTACTATTATTACTCTCATAGCACTTTATATTACATCAAGAATGCGATTATTTGTATACTCCCCGCTGAATGGTTGCGCGGGATGTGGCTGGCTCTATAAGGTATCGGGGTTCTCCGGGGTGGAAATCCTCATGAAGAACGGAAAAAATATCGCATCGGAACCGATGAACCTGAAAATCGGGAGAGAGCAATAAGATATTCTCTCCCCCTGCACTGAAAGAAGGAGTAATCTAAGAAACTATGAACTCCATTGCATCTTGGTACCGTCTCAGTTTTTACCCTTCGAGCACTGCAAACACTTTTTCCCTGTCATGGAGATCACGGTGAACGAGGTGATAAATTTCTTCGTGTTCTCTTGATAAAACCATGAGATCGGATTCATTCCCTGAGAAATTCATTTCCTCTGAAAGAGGGGTCTGATATGATCTTATGAATTCAATAAGTTCCGCCAGATCGCCCTTCGGATCATCTCTGAACTGTAACCCTATGCTGTAGATTGGGATAATATCACCATTTGGCCTGTTCTTCGATTGACAAAGCCTACACCACATCACAGTGCCTTTTACAGGCACGACTTTGCCATGCATCCTGATTTTTATCGTATACTCTTTGTCGATTTTCAATCCCTTGTCGGCAGTAAGTGAGATACCGCCCAGGCTGATATTGCGGATACTGGTATCCTCTGAAAAGAGGAGTTCTGCAGTAATTTCAGGCATATCGACAGCGAATCTTTCATGCTTCCTCATGGTTACTTTGCTCTCCTTTCAATCACTCCGGTATTACAGGGTTGTTCTTTGATCAGCTATTGCGGAAACTGTATATTCTTCTGCTGTTATCTCTTCAGAAAAATGATACGGTTTGTACACATGTGTTTGATTTCTTCCTTCTGCTTTTGCTTCATAAAGAGCAGCATCAGCAAGCTGGATGACCTTGACAATCGAATCGCCGTCTGCGGGGAAGCTCGCGACGCCTCCGCTTATGGAGACACATCCGAGAGGCTGTTTTTCCCTGTAAGGGAAATTATGCTGTGATATCTTTTCCCTTACACGCTCTGCATAAACAAGGGTATCATCTTTCGATATCCCGGGGAGCATGACAATAAATTCCTCGCCGCCATAGCGGGCAAACACTGCGCTCTTTCTTGTGATTCCGCTCACCAGGCGGGTAAGATCTATAAGGAGTCTGTCGCCTGCGTCATGGCCATTCGTGTCGTTATAGTTCTTGAAATGGTCGATATCAAAGAAATAAATTGAAATAAGTGTGTGGTCCCGTATCGCCTTCTCCACGAATGTCTGTGACATCTGGAGGAAATAATTCCGGTTACTGATCCCTGTGAGCGGGTCTGTATTGGCCCTGTGCTTTGCTTCGCCGAGCATCGTCTGGTTGATGAGCGCAACCGCAGCGATGTCTGCTATCATTTTCATGAGATTTGATTCGTTTCCTGCAAGTTTCCTTGTTTTGCCTATACCGATCACTCCAAGAAGCCGCTCCCTGAAAATGATCGGCACCGCCATCCAGATTTCCGATTCAGACTGAGAGGTGCCTTGGTCGTCTGCATTCGACTTATGCATCTTTCCGTTAATCCTTACAATCCTGTCTTTTCCCGCCAAACCTATGACCCCTTCTCCCAGGGCAATGGAATGCCCTTCATAGTTCAGGCCTTGGCCTTTAGATATCATTTTGAAAGTGTTGTTCGACAAATTGTACAGATAAAGCTCAACAAGATCAGTCGGAATGATATCTTTTACCAGCTCTATTACCGATGAGATAATCTCTTCTGCCTTCATTGTTGAGTTCAAACGCTGGATAACGGTCGGGACTTTAAACATAAACGTCAGGTATTGCGAATTCAGCTCATTCAAATTATCAATTTTTAGATGAAGATCTTTTATTTCCTGGTCTCGTGTAAGGATTTCACGGAAGTAGAATTCTTCCTGGTTCTTTTCCTGACCCTCCTGGACCCCCGAGCGCCGGGATGTCTTATACACTACAAAGACAATGAATGTTACCAGCAAAAACGATATGCCCATGAAAATGTAATCCATTTTTATTAATCCTTTTATGTGAGTTCGTGCTGAGGTTAAAAAACTCTTCTATTTTGATTAAAGTCTAACATTGAAACATCAGAAAGCGTACCCTCCCCAGGTAGGGGATAAGAAAATATTATATATATATCAATATGATAGGTTGCATTACTCTCTGGGTAGTTATAAATATCGCTATTTAGTCAATTTACGAGAGCAATGCACATCTCATATTATTAACCCGTCAAGCAAGTATGTCGACTTGATCAGGTTTGTCATTCCACGACTTGATCGGGGAATCCAGTCTTTCAATAGTTCTGGATTATCGGTCAAGCCGGACAATGACGTATTTGATGTATTTGGATGACTGGTTGGAATAGGCACTGGAAGCGTAGCGCAGTACTTAGGTCAGCTTACTACTTTTTCAAAATCTTCGTCTTCCAGGAGGTTCCTGAAGTCTTCGTCTTCTTTGGCGGTTTCCCTGCAGGGAGGATTAATCATTATGGCTTTTGAAAGGTCGGCCAGGGCGTTTTTCTTGTCACCCTGCAAGGAATACAGGCAGGCCTTGTTATACCATGCATCGGCAAAATCCGGTTTCAGGTCAAGCGTCTTCTCATATGCTATGAGCGCTTCCTCATACCTGCCGAGTCTTCCGAGAGCTATGCCCTTGTTGTACCACGCATCAGCAGAGCCGGGCTTCATCCTGATTGCTTTTTCGTATGCCTTGAGCGCCTTCTCATGGAGACCGAGCTGTATGAGGGTAACCCCTTTATTGTACCAGGTATCCGGTGAGTCGGGATCCAGCTCGATTGCATTTTCATATGCCTTGAGGGCTTCTTCATGCCGTCCGAGATGTGCGAGCACAACACCGGTGCTGTGCCAGGTGCGTGCAGCATGCGGGCTTAGTTCCAGCGCCTTTCCAAAGGCAGCAAGCGCTTCTTCATAGCGGTCGATCCGGCCGAGTGCTGTCCCTTTGCTATACCATGCCCTCGCACTATGCGGGTCCAGATCCAGAGCCTTTTCCAAGTCTTTCAGCGCCTCTTCATAGTGTCCCTGCTGAATAAATACAACGCCCAGATTGTATAACGCAAGCGCTCCGGAAGGGTTTTCCTTCAGGGCTTTTTCGTAATAGTCTTTTGCCATAAGATACTCGCCCTCTTCATACTGGGCATTGCCGAGGCTGATATATATCGATTCCTCCCCCGCCCGCGCATTGAAATGCTTTTCCATGTCGTGCATCCTGTGGGCAAGGAGTGTCAGAATACCCTTCTCAAAGAATCCCATCCTCTTTTCTTTTCCCTCGCCTGCCTGAAGATCAATCGGTCCGGGAGTCAGTCTGGTTTTTTTCACAATGTCTGCAACAATAATCCTGATCTCTTCCAGTGTTAAATTGAGCTGCCTGAATTGCTCAAGTTTCTCGAGGAGAGCAATTTGGGGGAAAAGCATATGGATGCTGTCAAGCAATTTTTCATCTTTTTTTGTATCCCTGCTTGTGGACTGTTCTGTCTGTGCTACGGTCTTCTCTGTGAATGTTTTCTCAAGAATACTTAGCTGTTCGTGCATCTGCCTGGTCATCTGTGCTGTTTTTTCGTGAATTTCTTTCTCCAGACTTCCCGTCCTCTGCCTGAGAGCTTCCATTTCCCTTTTCAATTCTTCAATCCGTTCCTGCGCGTCCCTCTTTTCCTGTGAAGGCATTTCTCTCGCGGATTTTTCTTTCACTGCAGATCTACTTTTAGAGCGGTATATACCAAAAAATGCGAGAATAACCAATATTCCTGCAAGGGCGATGAGCCCTGCCCACCAGTATTCCTGAATTAGTGCCGTATCAATCATTTTTGCAAGCGATTCATACTACAGAATTTCCTTCGTTTGTAATCTACACACTTTTGTCCGGCATGTCAATCTCAGGACTACCTTATGGTTGATTGAACGAGGAACTTATTTTTCCCTCGAAACAATAAAAAAGATTTTCTTCATTAGTAAGTTGCAGGGTTATTCATCTACAGCTATTCTATCTCTACCCTGTATCCGGACATCCCCTTTATCGAAAGGATCTTTTCTTTCAGTCCTCTCTCTTCAAACCTTCCATATGCCATGGAGTTGTCATAGAGGCGGATGACCTTCTCTTCCCTGTCCATATCGAACTTGCCGCCGCCGAGGATAACCCAGGCAGGGTCGTCGATATCAAACCGCTTCGCCTGTCCGTCGTAAATCCCGGCTATTCCTTTCTCCTCACAGTATGTTTTCACAATATCAGCATGGTATTTCGAAAACTCCTTTGGAGAAAAGAGAATATATTCAATTCCTTTATGCCTCATCTGGACAAATTTACCGTATATTTTTATCGGCCTCTGAGTCTTTGCGGTCTGCGTATAGTATACGTCTGAATAATCTATGATCGTGAACTTCATAGGTTTAGTTTACCTCTTCTTTTTCATGATAGCCAACAGGAATCGGTAGAAATATTGCTCGACAGTTTCTCAAATTATGTATAGTATTTCTATAAGGAGAAAAATGGAGAAAGAACTCCGGATACTCATTCTTGAAGATAACCCTCACGATGCTGAGTTGATTCGGCATGAACTGCGCAAAGCGGGACTATTCTTTGTATCAGAGAGAGTGGATACAGAAGAAGGCTTCCAGAAGGCGATTGAAGATCTTGCGCCTGACATAATCCTCGCTGATTATTCCCTTCCGCAGTTCGACGGTTTTTCCGCACTCAAAATCGCACAGAAAAGATGTCCTGATGTGCCGTTCGTATTCGTTACAGGCACAATGGGCGAAGAAATCGCGGTTGATGCGCTTAAGACCGGGGCCACTGATTATGTGCTCAAGGAGCGGTTGTCAAGGCTTGTCCCTGCGGTAAACCGGGCGCTGAGAGAATCTCATGAGAAGGCTGAAAGAAAACGGGCAGAGGATATGCTGCGGGAAACCGAGGAACGGTATCGCACGTTAATCGAAAATGCCCACGACATGATTCAAAGCGTTTCTCATGACGGTCATTTCATCTTTGTGAATGAATCATGGTCGAAAACGATGGGATATACCCGGGATGAGCTTCAGAACATCACTATTTTCGATATCCTTCATCCGGGTTGCCTTTCTCATTGCATGGAGGCTTTTCAGAGGGTAATGTCGGGAGAATCATTCAGTCATGTAGAAGCCGTCTTCGTCGCAAAAGACGGCCGAAGCATCGATGTCCGGGGGAGTGTGACCGCGCGCTTTATCGGCGGAAAGGTGGTCGGCTCACAGGGGATATTCCGGGACATCACCGAACGGAAGATGGCTGAGGAAGCGATACAGAGGAGCGAAGAAAAATACCGCAATATTTTTGAGAATATTCAGGACATATATTACGAAACAGCGTTAGACGGAACGATTCTGGAAGTCAGTCCTTCAATTGAGGCTGGTACCAGAGGACAATATACAAGAGACGATCTGATCGGCAAGTCGATTCTTGATTTTTATGCCGACAGGAAGGCAAGAGAAATTCTTCTCATCACGCTTAAAGAAAAAGGAAGCGTGCATGATTACGAAATCACTATTAAAAACCGTGACGGCTCTTTGATCCCCTGTTCCATTTCCGCCTTGTTTCAATATGATTCTGAGGGAAAGCCATTGAAACTCATAGGAAGCTTGCGGGACATTACCGAGCGCAAACAGGCTGATACTAAATTATCAGAGAACAGAAAACAACTGAAGGCATTGCTTGACAATATCCCGGATATTGCCTGGCTTAAGGACAAGGAAAGCAGGTTCATTGCAGTAAACAAACCATTCGGCGAAGCCTGCGGAATAGACCCTGATGAGTTGACCGGGAAAACAGATATGGATATCTGGCCGAAGGAATTAGCAGAAAGATACAGGGCTGACGATAAAGAAGTCATGGAAACACGAAAACGGAAACAGGTCGAAGAACCGTTGGTCGATAGAGATGGCAGCAAGACCTGGATAGATACGATTAAAACGCCTATTTTCAATACTGAGGGTGAAGTCATCGGCACCACCGGCATTGCCCGTGACATCACAGAGCGCAAGAAAATTGAAGAAGAACTTTACAGCAATTACTATGCCCAGTCCGCCATAAGCATGATTCTCAGTTTATCGCTCGAAAGTATTTCTACTGACATGTTCCTTCAAAAGGCCCTCAACATGATACTTGCGCTTCCATGGCTTTCCGTTCAATCAAGCGGGAGTATACATCTTGTTGAGGATTCCTCTGAAGTGCTTGTGCTGAAAGCCCGGTATAACCTCCCGGAACAACTCATACACTCATGCACGCGCGTCCCTTTCGGCAAATGCCTTTGCGGAATAGCGGCAAAGACGAAGAAAATACTCTTTGCCGACCATATCGATGAACGCCATGAAATCTGTCAGGAGGGGATGCTTCCTCACGGTCATTATATTGTGCCTATCCTGTACAGAGAAAAAACCTTAGGGGTAATAAACCTTTATCTGAATGCAGGGCATATCAGAAACCAGAGGGAGGAAGAATTCCTGCGTGCTGTTGCCGATACTCTGGCCGGCATCCTTATCCGCAAGCAGGCGGAAGACAAAATTCAGTACCTTGCGTATTACGATGAACTGACAGGTCTTCCGAACAGAAGCCTCTTTCTTGACAGGTTGTCCCAGGGCATAGCCAGGGCGGAGCATGGCAGGAAGCATGTCGGGGTGTTGACCGTTGATATTGACAGGTTCAAGATTCTGAATGACACCTATGGTCTTGAGGCCGGGGATTTTGTATTGAGGGAAATAGCGGGAAAACTTGCCTCGTCAATACGCGAGGGTGATACCGTCTCACGTCTTGAAAACGATGATTTCGGGATACTGCTGCTCGATGTCGCAGAAACCGACGATATCATTTTGGTTGTAGAAAAAATCATGGATACCGTTTCCCAGCCTGTGCATTTTCAGGGAAAAGAGATTCTGTTTACCATGAGTGTCGGGATATCGGTATACCCTTCTGACGGGGAAGATGCATTAATCCTTATGAGAAATTCTGCACTTGCCCTTGCAAAGGCAAAGTATCATGGCAGGAAAAACTACCAGTTCTACACGGAAGGCATGGACGAGAAAGCGTCGGAGTTTATTCTGATAGAAAAAAACCTTTTCAATGCAATAAAGAACGAAGAGTTCATGCTTTACTACCAGCCCTACTGGGATATCAACACAAAAAATATTGTTGGCATGGAAGCCCTGATGCGGTGGAATAGTCCGGAACTGGGCATGGTCTCTCCGGGCAAGTTCATCCCGGTGCTTGAAGACACGGGGATGATTATAGCAGTTGGAGAATGGATTCTGAGGACAGCGATCAGTCAGGTAAAAGCATGGCAGGACAAGGGGCATCCTGTAGTCCCCGTCTCCGTCAACCTCTCTCTGATCCAGTTCAGGCAGAAAGATTTATCTCAGATGATAGAGCGGATAATCAGAGAATCCGGTTTTTATCCCTCGCTCCTTACCCTGGAAATCACAGAGAGCGCCTTTATGCAGGACACGGAATTCACCTTTTCAGTGCTTGACGATCTGAAAAACATAGGGGTTTCAGTATCGGTCGACGATTTCGGAACAGGCTATTCTTCTCTGGCGTATCTGAAAAGATTCCCGATTGACAACCTGAAGATCGACATCTCCTTCATAAGAGAGATGACCGCAGACCCTGATACCGCCTCGATCGTCATGGCCATTATCTCGATGGCGCATACGCTCCAGCTGAAAACCATTGCGGAGGGCATCGAAACCGAGGAGCAGTGGAAATTTTTACGGCTTCTCAGGTGTGATATGGGACAAGGCTTTTACTTTAGCAAACCTCTGCCTGCAGAAGATGCGGAAAAACTGTTTCTTGACATACAGAAAAAAGGCTAAGTCGGCATTCCTACGCTTCTCAGCACATTCATCGGCCCATGTTCTTTCAGAAAACTCATCTCTTCTTTATTCCTCACAAGCAGCGCGCCCGTAAACCCGAGTGAATTGATCGAGATTGAATCGCAGAATTCCCTTGACCGCGGCACAAGGAGCATCCACTTTCTGGTCATTATAAAACAGTACGGCGCCGACTGACGTTTCAGGGAACCGGTATCCGGTGGCGTCATTCCAAGATGACGAAGTGAGGAAGCATAGAGTTCGAACGAACGCCGTGCGGCTTCGAGTGGTGAATTCACCATATCGTTTTCGAGAGGTATAAATACATGTCTGAAAGGGAACGCAGGTATTGTGCCCATGACACCCCTGAAGGTTGCTTGCGTGAAACAGAGGCTCTATGGGTATCTCGGGACCCTCCGGCGCAAGAGGCAGAGGCACCATCTGCAGGTGTTTATGGCGCTGACTCGCGCCTGCGGCTTCTCCTCCGTTATAGAAACCGAGTCCGTTGTATTCTGCCATGCACGCCCAGAGCGCTTCAAAGTCAGATATTGTGAGCAATACTTCCTGGTCCTCAAAATGTCTTGTGACTATGAGAAGGTGGTGGTCCACCACATTATATTTATTGAGCAGCGCGCTATGCGTATCTGAAATATCCGCAACATGCAGGGCTTTGTCATAGGGGAGAAAGGGATTCACCGATATACCGGCTGCTTCAGAGGACTGCTGTTTCTGTTTCTCCGCAGCCTTCTTCCTGAGACTCGCGAGAATCCTTACAAAGAACCGCACCCCTGCATCCCCGATGAACTCATATTCAGTGGGGATAGGGAATTGAGCGCCTGTCTGAAGGGCCTTTTCCGAAGTCTGAAGGACGGCTTTCCATAGGGTATTCTTTTCCAGAAGTATCCGTGAATTCATTTCCCGTGAAATCAACTCCTTGTTTGTTTTATCATACCAGAAACATATTTGCGCTTATGAAGAAAATACCAAATCATATCGATAAGGAGGCAGTATGGATGCAATCGAATGCATAAAATCAAGGATGAGCATCAGAAAGTTCAGGCCGGACCCTGTCCTGGAGGACCTGCTTATAGAAATTATTGAAGCGGCAAAATGGAGTCCTTCATACAAAAACAGCCAGCCATGGGAAGTTGTGATAGTCTCGGGTGAAAAGAAGGAATCGCTCTCAAAGATGCTCATTGATCTGCTCGATAAAAATGAACCACCCTGCCCTGACATCCCCGAACCGCAATCGTGGCCGCCTGCTGAAAAAGCACGGATCGATTCGCTCATGAAAATGAGGAGCGAACAGACGGGAAAAGACTTAAACGACCCTGAAGTAAAGAGAAAAGCCAAGACAGTGAACTTTAATTTCTACAAGGCGCCTCACGGCATATTCCTTTTTCAGGATGCGTCGCTTTCCTTATGGTCTCTCTTTGACATCGGGCTCTTTGCGCAGAGCCTCATGCTTGCTGCACATGCCCACGGGGTCGGGACAGTGCCGCAGGCATTCCTTACCGACTATGCCCTGCAGGTAAAGCAGTTCCTCGGAATCCCTGAAACAAAGCGGCTTGTCCTCGGAATCTCGGCAGGATATCCGGACTGGGAATCACCGGCAAACAAATTCAAGACCGACCGGGTTGACAGGGAAGATTTTCTGAGAGTGATTCAGTAGAATCCACGGGAAATGCAGGGGGGAAGAAAAGAAAATATTGGAGCAGAAGCGGAACAGGAAACTCGGGTATCTGTATGTATTCTGTGCGGCCCTTTTCTGGGCCTCGTCCGGCACTGCATCCAAGGTTCTCTTTCATAGCGGAATAACGCCTTTTCAGCTCGTACAGTTACGCACAACGATTGCGGCATTTTCCTTGTTCCTTTTTCTTTTCATATTCAGAAAACATTCTTTAAGGATCGGAAGAAAAGATATCCTCTACTTCCTTGTCCTTGGCGCGGCGCTTGCGGCAACGCAGTTCACGTATCTCTACAGCATCAGCAGGATTCAGGTGGCTGTGGCAATCCTTTTGGAATACATGGCTCCTGTGTTTATCGCAGTCTATTCTGTTCTGTTCGCCCGTAAGAAGCTTGGGCAGAGGACCGTTATGGCACTCGCAGGCGCGCTTGCCGGTTGTTATTTCATGACAGGGGTTTACAGCCTCGATATCCTGAACATGAACAGGACAGGAATCCTCGCAGGGCTTGCGTCAGCAGTTGCATTCGCCGCATATACCCTAAAGAGTGAATACGGCATGCAGACCTATACCCCATGGACAGTCGTATTTTATGCCCTGTTCTTTGCCGCCCTCATCTGGAATATCTTCCATCCGCCGCTTGCAGCGTTCGTGCATCCCCACCGGGGCCCTGACTGGGTATTGATTCTGTTCATCGGGATATTCGGCACCATCTTGCCCTTTGGCCTGTACAATGAAGGCATAAAGCTCCTGCAATCCACCCGTGCGAGTATTACCGCAACTATGGAACCTGTTCTTGCAGGATTCTTCGCATATTCTTTCCTCGGCGAAACCATGGAGTTGCTGCAGATCACCGGGGCCTTCCTGGTTATCGCATCAATCCTGCTGCTCCAGACAAAAAAGGACACTGCCTGATACTCGAAAAGCCTCAGGATTTGCACTAGAATATATATGGGAGGATAGAGACAATCCGTGGTTACCCCTTCATATATCGAAACTCACCGTTCGGGAAAGCTGAAGGAGCGAATTCAGACAGCATATGGAATACTTGGGGACTGTCATCTCTGCCCCCGAGAGTGCCATGTCAACCGGCTGGAGGATGAAAAAGGGTTCTGCGGCACCGGGAAGACGGCCATGGTTTCCAGTTTCAACCCCCATTTCGGCGAGGAAGACCCTCTGGTCGGCAGCCGTGGTTCAGGCACGATATTTATGACACACTGCAACCTCCTCTGTGTATTTTGCCAGAACTGGGAGATCAGCCATAAGGGCGAAGGCATTGAGGTAACGCCGAAGAAACTCTCCGATATGATGCTGTATCTCCAGAACAGCGGCTGCCACAACATTAATTTTGTAACCCCTACCCATGTTGTTCCCCAGATACTGGAAGCCCTTTCGCCTGCTGTTGAAGGAGGCCTGAATATTCCTCTTGTTTACAATACCGGAGGGTACGACAGCGTAGAGACCCTGAAACTCCTCGACGGCATATTTGATATCTACATGCCCGACTTCAAACTCTGGGACCCCGAATATGCGAAGAAGTATCTCAAAGCACCGGATTACCCGAAAAAGGCACGGGACGCGTTGCGGGAAATGCACCGGCAGGTGGGCGACCTGGCGCTGAGCGAGAGCGGTATCGCATTGAAGGGAATTATCCTCCGCCATCTGGTGATGCCCGGCGGAATCGCAGGCACGAGAGAAATCATGCGTTTTATCGCCAGGGAGATATCACCCAATACCTATGTGAATATTATGGACCAGTACCGCCCGTGCGGAAATGCATACCGACATCCTCCGCTCAACCGCAGGATTACCCCTGAAGAGTACGAGGAATCACTCAGGGCAGCACAGGAGGAGGGAATTACCCGGCTTGATAACCGCGAGCGACGCACGATCTTCCGCCGGTTGTGGTAATCCATGTTTCTTTTCCAAGATTGTGAGGACTTACTAAGACGGCAATAAGTAAAGCTACATCGATGTCATTCCCGCTTGTCGTCCCGAAAGCATTCGGGATTTCTTAAAACCCGGAAGGATTGCGGACAAACCACAATGACAAATAGCGATAAGAACGTCGCCTTACTAATGACCGTCTTAATATATCGGTAATATCTTCAAGAGCGAGTATATAAAGGCATGCTTTGGTCTATTTATAAATATCTTTCCGGTGACCGATCCTGAGGACTATAATAGTCTCCTCTTTAATATCAAAGATCACCCTGTAGTCTCCGATTCTGAATCTGTAAGTGCCAATCTTACGGTCAGTCAACTTTCGGGAATAATTGAGGGGATTATTTGAGAACTCTCTTAATTTTGAAGCGATTCGTTTTTTGACGTCCTGCGTAAGTTTATCGAGGTCTTTTAATGAAAGAATTCCTCGATGCTCTGCATCGGGGTTACTGTTTTCCTTATTCTGTCATTCCCGCTTGTCGGGAATCCTTCCGGAGCATATGTTCTATAAGACAATACAGGAATGCAAAGAAAGATTCCGGACAAGCCGGAATGACATCTTTGATACCTCGTCCCGAAAGCCTTCGGGACTTCGGGGTAGTTCATTGATTTATCTATGTTGCTTTTTCGATGTCATGTAGTCCGGGGATTTTGTGAAGGCTGTTCTCTGCCTTAAGACAAAATGCAGATTTAGCGTATTTCGACTCTGTTGCGCCCCTGTTCTTTTGCCTTATAGAGCGCCTGATCAGCCCTTGTTACCAGGCTATCGATGCTGTCACCATCTCTATATTCGGTTGCTCCAAAGCTGCAGGTAACAGTTCCGAATTCGGTAAAGGCATATTTTTCTATTTTTTCTCGTATCTTTTCTGCCATCAATGCTGTTTCTTCCACCTTGCTGTTCGGCACGAGAATCACAAATTCCTCCCCTCCCCACCGCGCAACAATATCATATTTACGAATCGTCTCAGTAACTACCTGCGCGAGCTCTTTTAATACAATATCTCCTGTAGTATGTCCATAGGTATCATTAATCTTTTTGAAATGGTCGATATCAAACATGGCTAAGGAAAGAGGAATCTTGTATCTTCGGGACCGCTCTATTTCTGCTTCAAGGAATTCATTAAACCTGCGTCTGTTATATAATTTGGTCAGATTATCCCTTGTGGCATGGTATTCGAGGAACTCATTCGCTTTTTTGAGTTCCTCCTGCATGCTCTGAAGCTTTTTATTTATCTTCCCGATATAGAGCAGGAAAGAAGTCATTGACAGGAATACAATGAGGACCATTATTATCATGTACCAGTACTGCGTTATGATACTGCGGATAGTTACCTTCCCATAGTTCTCATACGGTCGAACGCGCAGTTCTTTCATCAATTCATGCACCGGATAATAATCAAGCGGTATCGTCCATCCATCGATGTCTGCGGCCAGCGCAGCGTTACTGGTCTTCGGCATCTTCAGCAAAGCGATGGAAACCTTCTTTGCAAGACTGTCTGTAGTATGATTGAGTTTGGACAAAGGCCATTCGGGATAAAGCCGGGTGCTTACGCGAAAGGGAAACCCTGCATATTCCCTTTCATTCAGAATTCGGAAAGATCTGAGATTTATTTTCCTGTCTTTTGCGAGTTCCTCCAGAGTGCCGGTACGTACCGTTCCCGCATCTGCCTTTTTGTTCAGAACAGCAAATACCACATCATTATGCGACCCTTTGAATTCCAAGGATTTAAAATCCTTCGTTGGATCGATCCCCTGATCCTTTAACTCACGCCAGGCACTCCGCCAGCCGCCAAGTGAAAATTTATCAACTGCCATGAAGGCCTTGCCTTTGAGGTCTTGAATCGAGCGGATATCGTCCCTGTCAGCCATGCAGAAAATTGTGCCTCCAAATATGGTCAACCCACTGTCCATTAAGGTCAGTATCCTGTTTGCCCCGTACAAGGACTCCAGTTCTATATAATGGGATGTGTTCGTGAGAATAAAATCGATTTCGCCGTTCTTTACCGCAGGCTCGACTTCTTCAAAACGCAGAGGGACAATTTTAAAAGAATATTCGGGAAGCTGCTGGTTGAGGTAGTCGGCTGTGGGGTTCCAGCGTTCCAGAGCATTTTCGACACCCTTATTCGCTAAAACTCCGAACCTTACTTCTGTTTCATGACTCAATAAAGGAGAAGCAGTAACAACATTCAGTATGAAAAGAGTAAACAGTAAGGTTTTAGTGAAGAACCCTGCGGCAGAGACCGCAGGGCGTCCATTATTTGAATGTTTATTTTTTGGTGTCATTCCCGCAATCCAGAAAGCTTTGGGGAGTTGGGAATCCTTCCGG
>CAVWBP010000018.1:0-230459 GCA_963753165.1 Thermodesulfovibrionales bacterium
AAGACCTATTTGATGCATCCTTAGGCGTAAACGTTCAGCATACTCTCAATTTCTGTATTGTCAGTTTGCTTGCCCGTCAGAACTCGACGCTCTTTGATGTCGAAAGACTTCTTTTAGACAAGAATTGGCGAAAAAGACTGTTACAGGAAATTGATGACGACCGCATCCATACTTTCTGGGAGCTCGAATATCCGGCCTTAGAAAAAAAGGGTATAGTAACCTCGATTACCAACAAGCTGAGCCCCCTCATACTCCCTGATAGCGCTATTAGTCCAATGTTGAGACAAAGGGAGAACAAGATAGATTTCCTCAAGATTATGGATGGCAGAAAGATATTTCTCTGTAATCTGTCTCATGGAGATGTCGGAAAGCGTAACAGTCAACTTCTCGGAAAACTCCTGGTGTCAAAGCTTCAAATTGCAGCAATGATGCGGGAAGGAGATGGGCATAGTCCAGATTTCTATCTCTTTATTGATGAATTCCAGCACATGACATGCCCAAGCATGGCTGACATATTGAGCGGTGCAAGAAAATATGGCCTGCATTTATGGCTTAGCAATCAGATGATTGGTGATATTCCCGACTACATCCTGCGTCATGTCTTCAATGCCTCAACCCTTATTTTTTTTGCAACAGACTCACCGCAGGATCAAATGCTTATTGAGAAAAACCTGTCTCGTCGATTTAAAGCAGAAGATATTGGTCTACTGAAAAAGGGAGAGACTTATGTAAAAATGGTTAACCATGTTTTTAATATGACAACCGAGCTCATGCCTGAACCGTCCTCAACGGGGTTCGTTGATGAGATAATTGCTTTATCCCGTGCAAAATATACGGTGGATAAGCTTTCTCGCGGGTCAGAAAGTGATCAAAAATACCTAAAAAAGGAATCGTCTCCTTCAAAAACATCTCTTGATACGGAATCGGGGTCCAGCATGCCTGCTCAACGCCCATCACTTAGTATCCAAGATAAGGCGTTTCTTGAGTACGTGCTCCGTTATTCGACTCTTTCCGTAACAAATATCTACAAGAAACTGGGTTTGAGCGCTTACATGGGCGACAAACTAAAAAAAAACCTTGAAGGACGAGAAAATTCTCCAGGAAGTAACAACCCATTTGGGTTTAGGGTCACGGATTGCCAAGTTTCTTATTCTTACCCCAGAGGGATTCAACGCCATAGGCGTAAATTTCAGTGCAGAAAGTGGTAAAGGAGGGCTTGTGCACTGTTACTGGCAATCTGTCATTCGGGCACATGCCGAGGGCTTGGGTTTCAGTGTATCAATCGAAGAACCGATTCCTGGGAGCAAAGAGACGGTTGACCTTGGAGTTCAATGTGCAGGGAAAAGGATCGCCGTCGAGGTCTCCGTAACCACTAAAGCAGAACAGGAAATCAACAATATTGCCAAGTGTCTTAAGGCCGGGTATGACCAGGTGATTAGCCTGCACGTGGAAGAAAATAAGATGATGGAATTACAGAGCCTTGTAAAAAACAGCTTCACAGATTTGGAACAATCGCAGATAAAGATAGGACTGGTTTATGATTTCGGTGGTTTCTGGAAATAAATCAATATGTTCTGTGGTTTCTGAAAGAAATAAATACAGTGATTAGCGATACAGAAACCAGGATTAAATCAAAAAAATGGAAAAGTTATTGAGCATAGACGATCTATCTGAGATCCTCGGAGTAAAAAAGGCAACAATCTACTCTTGGACTTCGCAGGATAAGATCCCATATATAAAACTCAATAAAAGGCTTATCAAGTTCAAAGAGAGTGAGATTCTTGAGTGGCTTCAAAAAATGTCTATTGAACCTAAAAAGAACCATATTACCAAAAGGCTTGGAAAATACAATCAGCCAAAAATCACGATGAACAAACAGGACGATTTCATTGCAAGGATGGTCAGCAAAGAGAAAGAGGAAGTGCTACAATAGAAATGGGTATTTTCAAGCCTTGTTGGTCCCGCAGTCAACTGACAAGAAAGGAGGAAAGTTAATGGGACTTTACAGGCGAAAAGATTCTAAGGTATGGTGGATGTGCTTTACCTTTAAGGCAAGACAGTACCAAAAAAGTACCGGGACAGATGATAAGGAGCTTGCAAATCGTATACTTAAAAGCATTGAGGGAAAGATCGCTGAAGGGAAATGGTTTCCGGATTCTAGGGAGACAATGCCTATCTATAGGTTCGCTGAGCTTACGGAAAAATATTTCGAATGGGCTTCAAGGCAGAAAGCCTTTTTACGATGGAAAAAATATCTTATACGGCAGCTGGAGAAAGAATTCGGTAAAATGAATATGAATGAATTTGAAACTTACCTTTTAGAGCATTTTCAATCAAAGTGTCTAGGAACAGGCAATAAACCCGCTACAGTTAATAGGCTTATTGCCGTGCTCTCTCACATGTTCACAAAGGCAGTTGACTGGAACATGATGGATCAGAACGTTGCCAAATCCATTCGAGTGAAAATGCTCCCCGAAAACAATAAAAGGCTGCGTTTTCTTTCCAGGGAAGAATGCGAGAGCCTCATTGGAGCCTGTGACAAACATCTGAGACCTATCGTTGTTACGGCAGTAAACACAGGCATGAGAAAAAGCGAGATACTCAGCCTTTGCTGGAACAAGCATATCGACCTGAAACACGGATTCATTCTCCTGGATAGGACAAAAAATGGCGAGCGCAGGGAAATCCCCATTAATGTTACTTTGAGGGAGGTCTTGCAAGGCTTAACAAGAAGGCTGGATGTTCCTTATGTGTTCTTCGATCAAGGCACCGGTAAGCCTTTCCAAGACGTGAAAAAGAGCTTTGCCTCGGCATGTCGAAGAGCGGGCATCAGGGATTTCCACTTTCACGATCTCAGGCACACCTTCGCAGTCACACCTTATTATGGCAGGGGTGGACCTCACAACGGTAAAAGAGCTGTTAGGACACAAAGACATTAAAATGACTTTACGATATGCGCATCTTGCACCCAGTCATAAGGTTAAGGCTGTCGATATGCTGGACAGATCATCTGAAGGGCAAGAATTACGATTTTATGACGTTGGCTGATAGAGAGGGTTTCAGGATTATCTGTAACTTATTGATTTTACTGGTGGAGCTGATCGGGATCGAACCGACGACCTCTTGAATGCCATTCAAGCGCTCTCCCAACTGAGCTACAGCCCCACGGATTGGCTGATCGGGATCGAACCGACGACCTCTTGAATGCCATTCAAGCGCTCTCCCAACTGAGCTACAGCCCCAAGGTTTTTACGTGATAGAAATCAAGCTATTAATTCTTCTATATATAAACGACTCTTCTTCTTTTTTATTTCCAATTCTCTTCTTACAGCTTCAGAGATGTATAAAATAACATATTTTTCATAATTTCTGCCAACTTCATATTCGCGTTAAGAGCAATTGACCTGCTTTGATGATCCGGTATGGGAAAATTTATTTGACTATATAATGGGAAGAGAGATACCATTCATGAAATGAGGTCGCTTGCATCCACAGGGAAGAATCCGGGCACGGATAACACGATAGACCCGGGCAAAAAGATCTGGTGCAGGAAATACGGGTGCTGGAAGCACGTGAAAGTTTGTCAACAGTGCAGTATCCAGCACCGGTGTATTGAATTCAAGAGATATCTGGTCCCGCCGCTTTTTGAATTGTAGTATCGTATTCCGTGAACAATAAGTGCCGCTGAACTTGAAATATTTTCCTCCATAAGTGAACATACACGCATGGAACTCTTCAAGAAAGAAACGACCGGCCAGCCTCTCGCCTTCCGCATGTGTCCGAGGACACTTGAAGAATACGCCGGACAGCAGCATATCCTCGGCGAAGGGAAATTGCTGCGCAGGGCCATCGAGGCCGACAGGATTTCCTCTATCATCCTCTACGGTCCGCCGGGAACAGGAAAAACCGCGCTTGCACGGGTGATTGCCGAGAAGACAAAGGCGCACTTCGAATGGCTGAACGCAGCGACCATCGGGATCGACGAGATCAGAAAAGTCATCCAGAACGCAAAGGCAAAAAAAGCACGTGATGTAAGGACGATCCTCTTTCTTGACGAAATCCACCGCTTCAATAAACTCCAGCAGGATGCGCTCCTGCCTGATGTTGAAGAAGGCAATATCATCCTCATCGCGGCAACGGTCGAAAACCCGTTCTTCTATGTGAACTCAGCACTTCTGTCGAGAAGTCAGATTTTCGAACTGAAACCTTTGACCGAAGACAACATCCTGTTTGTCCTGAAGAACGCCCTGCAGGATAGCGAGCGTGGTCTCGGCAGCATGAAGATCAGCATGGATGACGGGGTTTTAACGCATATCGCCAGGATGTCTGACGGTGATGCAAGGAAGGCCCTCTCCGCGCTTGAACTCGCATGCCTCACAACCCCTCCGGATGAGAACGGGCAGGTCCGGATTACCCTTGCAATCGCAGAGGAGTCCATCCAGAAAAAGGTCGTTGTCTATGATAAAAAGGGAGACCAGCATTACGATACCATCTCTGCATTCATCAAGAGCATGAGGGGTTCAGACCCCGATGCCGCCGTCTACTATCTCGCAAAGATGATTTATGCAGGCGAAGACCCGCGCTTTATCGCAAGACGGATTGTGATCTGTGCATCAGAAGATGTCGGCGAGGCCGATCCGATGGCACTGGTTGTCGCAACCGCCGTATTAAGGGCGGTAGAATTCGTCGGCATGCCTGAGGCCAGGATACCCCTTGCCCAGGCGGTTATCCATATCGCAAAAGCGCCAAAAAGCAATGCATGCTACAGAGCGATAGAGGCAGCGCTGAAAGATGTAGGAAATGAAGAGACCATGGAAGTGCCCGACCATCTGAAAGACAGCCATTATCCAGGAGCAAAGAAGCTTGGGCACGGAGAAGGATATAAATATCCCCATGACTTTGGAGGATATGTCGAACAGGACTACCTGAAAAAGAAGAAAAAATATTATAATCCCTGATATCAATGATTGCTGAATCCTCGCTTGAACTCCTTGAATTCCATAAGCTCCTGCGGCTGATCTCCGATCTTGCCAACAGCGAAGCGTCAAAAGCTGCCGTTTTGGAAATCCATCCTCTCGAAGGCAGAGAAGCTATCGAAAAACGTCAGGGATCGATTACGGAAATAAGGAGATTAGCCCAGGAAGGAACCCCCCTCAGGTTATCCTTTTTCCCCGATATTTCGGCGCATATTTACAACATAAGGCCGGAAGGCGCAGTCCTTGAGGCACAAGAACTGTCAGATTTTATACCTGTCCTCAGTATCGCCTCTGCGATTTCTCTTCAGTTGCGCGAGCAAGACGCCCTCCCCTTTCTCAGGGAGATGACAGAACATCTCACCGGATTTCCGGATATTCTGAAAACCCTCAAAAAATCACTGGACAGCGAAGGGAATATCCTTGATTCCGCATCATTTCTTCTCGCCGATCTTCGCGCCCAGACCCGCAGGCTTGGCACAAAGATCCGGAAGAAACTCGAGGAAATCGTGAGAGACGAGCATGTCTCAACATTTCTCCAGGACGATTTTGTAACACAACGTTCAGGCAGATGGGTCATCCCGGTAAGAATGGATTCCAAAGGACAGGTCCCCGGAGTTGTCCACGACATCTCGAAATCGGGCGAGACCGCCTTTATCGAACCGCTTGCAATCATTAATCTTGCAAACGAACTCGAAAATCTTATTGCGGATCAGAAGGCAGAGGAGATCCGCATACTCCGCACTATCTGCGTAACCATGCGCGCGGTGATTGACGAAATCGAAGGAGAGTTCCGGACGATTGTGTATCTCGATATGTTGCACTGTATTGCAAAGTTTGCAGACAGATTGAACATGCATATGCCGTCCATACACAATTCCCTCGAAGTCATCCTTGTGCAGGCCAGGCATCCTCTCCTTCAGTGGTCTTTTGAGAAAAAACCCACAGGGCTCCGGGTAGTCCCCCTCGATGTAGAATTAGGCGGCGTGAATACTGTGATGGTCATCACAGGGGCAAACGCCGGCGGAAAAACAATCTCGATCAAGACCATCGGCCTTCTCCTGATCATGGCGCTTTCAGGAATGCCCATTCCGGCGGATTCGTCCTCTCATCTTCCGTTCGTTGAGAATCTGCTTGTCGATATAGGAGATGAACAGTCTATCGAGGACAATCTCTCGACATTTTCCGCACACGTCTCGAATATCTCTGAAATTCTGAGGAAGACCGGTCCGGAAACCGTTATTTTGATGGATGAACTCGGAACCGGCACCGATCCGGAGGAAGGCGCTGCGCTTGCCTGTGCGGTTTTGAAAGAGATACGGAAGACCGGAGGTCTTGTGTTCTCGACAACGCACCTCTCTGAAATCAAGGGGTTTGTCCACAAAACAGAGGGAATGGTGAATGCTTCCATGGAGTTTGACTCGAAGACCCTGAATCCTCTTTACCGCCTGCGGATGGGGGAACCCGGACAGTCACATGCACTCTCAATAGCAAAGAAATACGGCCTGCCTGAACAGGTGATCAACGACGCGAGAAGCATGATCGGGAGCATCAAGACTGAACTCGATAGCATGATCGTTGACCTTCATGAGAAAAGGATTCAGTACGAACAGTCCATTGAGGAACTCGGGAAACAGCAGTCCGAAGTTCAGGAGAAGATCAGGGAACTCGAACTGATGCGTTCCGAGTCTGCTATAAAAGAGCGGGGCATAATGGCAAAGGCATATCAGGAGGCTGCTGACATTATATCGGGAGCAAGAAGACAGATGCATGCCTATCTCGACGAACTGAAGAAAAAAGACCGGAACGAAAGCCGCAGACTGTTGAAGCAGGTGGAATCTGAGGCAAAACAGACGGATGAAAAGCTCAGAGAATTCGCAATGGATGACTCATCGATCCCTTCCCCTGAAGAGCTGAAAAAGGGTGATATCATATTCGTGAAATCCCTCGGCTCCAACGCTTCAATCGTCGATGTTCATATAAAAAATAACCGGCTGCGCGTATCTGCGGGGAGCAAGGAAATCGAAGTGCCGTTCTCGGATATCAGGATGAAACAGGAACATTCCCGATACCCTGAAAAATCAACCGTCACGTTCCATGAACCTGAAGGGACTGTTCCCCTTAGAATAAATCTCGTCGGACTGCGGGTTGAGGAAGCGCTCTCAAAACTCGAACGCTTTCTCAACGATGTTTTATTGGCTGAACTGCGTGAGGTTGTAGTTATCCACGGCATCGGGAAAGGTTTATTAATGAAAGCAGTCCGCGAACATCTTGACCAGCATCCCCTCGTGAAACATTACAGGAGCGGCGCTATTGATGAGGGAGGCGTCGGCGTAACGATTGTGACGATGAAGTGACCGAAACAATCCCTTTTCCTGACGCTCGGTATTCATTAATTCCTGTACAAATGCCGCAGAAAAAGTATTTTTGCGGATTTATCCCGATTCTTATCGGGATCCCTCGGAGCCCCGAATGCTTTCGGGATCGGGACGAGAATGAACAAAAAATACTCTCTCTGCGGCATTGTACAATCAATCGGTGGAACAATTTCTATTGTATAATCACCTCAACATCAGGGAACTTGTCCCTTATCGCATCCTCGATACAACGATTGTCGCAGTTCCTGCAGGGTCCGCCGCAATAGATCACCGCGGTATTTTCCCTGAAGCTGATTAATTCCGCACAACTGTCGTGAGCAGTCAGGATGCACTCAAGGCTTTCGAGCACCTTCTTAATATCTTCCGCGGTTGGTATTGAACCTTTAGTCATACTATATTCTCCGAACTTTTATTATTCATAAGTGAACTCTGTTCCAATGGTTGTCATTATCCGGATTGACCGGATCATCCAGTCCTTTTTTCAAAACATTTCGATACTGGATTCCGTCATTCCGACTTGATCGGGATCAAGTCGGGGAATGACGGAAAATATTGCAATACTTCTACCTATCTGAGGAATTATAGCTTAAATTTTCGTATGTATAAGGCAGTGCTCCTTTTCTGCACTTACTGTCTCAGCAGATCCAGAATTTCGGACTGGGCGCCCTGGTCCATCAGGCTGCCCTTGCGGAGGATGATGTCGAGGATTATATCCGCAACTTCCTTTTTCGTCTCACCTGGGCTAAGACGGTACGCAGTACGCAAGGGGGCAACAGCCTCTCTCCATTTCCCAATATTAAGATATGACCTAGCGAGATAAAGATATGCCTTTCCGAAATCAGGATCAATCTCCGTGGCCTTTTCAAAATGGGGGATAGCATCATCATATTGACCACGGTTAAAAAGGGACAGACCGTCATCAAATTCAGACTGTGCCTGCCTTGCCTGTATTCCTGCACAAGACATCAAAGAGGCTATAAGAAGCAAGAGGATAACGCTCCGGATTATTTGAATTTTACCCATATAACAATGATATAAAAATCGTGTTCTTTTATCAAGCGATGATTTGACTTCTCTCATTTCCATGCGGTATTGTTCAATACTATGGAACTTCCTCCAAATTTTTATGTCATTCTTGCACTTTTTGTGGTTACTCTCCTGATCAACCTGCCTTTCGGGTATGCCCGCGCAAAGACAAAAAGATATTGTTTCCGGTGGTTTCTTTATATCCATGTTCCTATTCCGCTTATTTTTGTCGCAAGGACCGTCTCACATATCGAAATGAAATACATCCCGATTTTCGCGCTTGCCGCACTCATCGGTCAGGTACTTGGCGGCAGGCTGGAGTTGTAACCATTGCGTGCGAATATCCTTGTAGAGCCAGGGAATATCCAGCTTCGCGAAATCAGAAACCCGCTTCCTTCCCATGGCGAATTAGTGATAAAAATCAGGGCAGCCCTCACCTGCGGCACCGACCTCAAGGCATATACAAGGGGTCATCCCGTAATCCCCATGCCGGGTGTTTTCGGACATGAGTTTTCCGGGGTAGTCTCAAATGTCGGAAAAGGCGTGAGAAGCTTCAGGGAGGGAGATGAAATCATGGCTGTCCACAGCGCTCCCTGCCTGTCCTGCAGGTACTGCAAAAAGAGACTCTATAATCTTTGTGAGAATATCATGAATGCGAAAGTCCTCGGGGCATTCGCAGAGTACATCCTTTTGCCTCCTCATATCGTTGCGCAGAATGTATTCCATAAACCGAAAAACCTCTCGTTCGAAGAAGCCGCGTTCCTTGAACCACTCTCCTGCGTCGTTCACGCCATGGAACCGCTCTCCGTACAAAGAGGAGAAACAGCCCTTATAATCGGATCCGGCCCGATCGGTCTTCTCCATCTTCTGCTTCTCAAAGAAAAAGGCGCCAGGGTGGCGATGATGGACATCAACAGAACCCGGCTTGTAACCGCAAAGAAATTCGGCGCTGAGAAAACATGCAGCCCTGAGAAGATTCTGAATCTGTCCCGGACGTTCACGAAGGGGATGGGATTCGATTTCGTTTTCGAATGTACGGGCATGCCTGAGGTTTGGGAAGCATCCGTGCATTATGTGAGAAGGGGTGGAACGGTCATCCTGTTCGGCGGCTGCAAATCCGGGACAACGGTCACTTACGACACCGGGCGAATCCATTACGACGAGATTACCCTGAAGGGTGTTTTTCACTTCACGCCTCAAGACGTAAAAAAGGCATATGAACTCCTCTGTTCACGAAGGCTGAAAGTATCAAGACTGATATCAGGGAGATACCCGTTAGAGAAAATTCAGACGGCTTTCAAAAACCTCTCAAAAGGCAGAGGGATAAAATATGCCATCATCCCCTGAACATGAAAGCGCAAAACTATACAGTTTTCACGATATCCGCATCGAGGATGTCCCTGTCCCGGCGACAGGTCCTGACGATGCATTGATCAGGACAAAAGCATGCGGGATATGTTCGGGCGACGTGATGCCCTGGTATATCGAGCAGAAAGCCCCTCTTGTACCCGGTCATGAGCCCGCAGGCGAGATTGTCGAAGTCGGGAAAAATGTGACCTCTTTCCGTCCCGGGGACAGGGTCTTCGTTCATCACCACGCGCCATGTTTTTCCTGTCGTTTCTGCAGACGGGGTGATTATGTGCAATGTGCTACATGGAGAAATACGAAGATCATTCCGGGCGGAATCTCTGAATTCATTCTCGTGCCGCATACAAATCTCGAAAACGATACGCTTATTCTTCCCGACACACTGAGCTATGAGGACGGCACACTGACAGAACCGACTGCCTGTGTGGTGAAGGCATTGAAAAGAGCGCGGATACTGCAGGGAGACACAGTGCTGGTCATCGGCCTCGGGGTAATGGGGCTGCTGCACGTCCTGCTCGCGAGAAAATATGGCGCCGGGAAAATTATCGGAGCCGATATGGTCCCATACCGCCTTGAAAAAGCAAGACAGTTCGGAGCCGACGGAGTGATCAACATTCTGAGGGAAGATCTCATCGGATCGCTCAAAGACCTGACAAAAGGAGAAATGGCGGATCTTGTTGTTGTTGGACCGAACAGTGCAGAGGCAATGCAGCAGGGGATCTCAGCTGCCGGCGCAGGAGCACGGGTTCTGTTCTTTACGCCGGCAAAACCCGGGGAAAAACTCACGCTTGAGCCGAATATACTTTATTTCCGGGATATCAGCATAATAACAAGCTATTCATGCGGACCGCCTGATACGGCAGATGCGCTCGAAATAATCGAAGAAGGGGTGGTCAGGGCTGAAAAGCTCGTGACTCACAGGTTCCCGATAGAGAGAACCGCAGAGGCCTTCAGGCTGACGGCTGAAGCAAAGGATTCGCTGAAGAGTGTTGTTGTGTTCTAACTCATTCATGCAGACATTGTTCAATATTTTATTGAACTCGATAGATTATGAAGAGGATGTTCAGGAATGAAAAAAAACACTGTTAAAGCCCTTCTCGTGCGACTGGCAAAAGAAACCGGTCGACAAAGGAGAAACAAAAAAAATAAATAAGACAACCCTGTACCGGTTTAAAGGCGACTTCGCCTGGCACGGGGTGAAGATCGAAGAATACAAACCAGTGGGAGAAGACTGGTCCAGGATGATACGGCAGACGTTGATCGGCAATCACGGGGAATCGACCAAATTCCATATACGATATTTCGAGATTGCCCCCGGCGGTTACAGCAGCTTCGAGACCCACAGGCATGAACACGTCGTCATAGGTATCAGGGGAGAAGGCGTCTGCACCGTAAAGAAAAAGAAATACGCAATCGGTTTCCTCGATACCCTCTATATCGAACCCTCAGCCCCCCACCAGCTCACAAACCCCTTCAAAGAACCATTCGGCTTCTTCTGCATTGTGAACGCAAAAAGGGACAGGCCAAAAAGAATCGTTCACAAAAAAACCTCATGAGGGATACTGTTCGATTTGGAAATTGAGCGGTAGCCCTATCCCTGATTATTTTTGATACCAATGCCTTTCAATATTTTTCTGAATATCAACCCCGCACCGGACTTCACCGGGCTCTGATACCGTGATTCATTCTCCAGGTATAACAGTCTTCCCTTGTCACGCCATTCCTGCGAGGCTATTCTGAAAATAGATTCAACATGGATCTGCTTCCTGATCTCCTCAGAAAGACAACTCAGGTAAGCCGGAAAAAAGACTGTTTCTATAAGCTTCTCGACCATAAATTCCTTCCCTCCCCTGTAGATTCGCCTTAAATCCTTGATCATACCCTGCACGGAGGGAGAAGTATGAAGCTCAGCCCTGTCAAGGTCGACAAAGGAGAACAGAAAATCCTGGCCGTTCTTCTGCACCAGTATATTGAACCATTTGAGGTCGCTGTGCACAGCGCCTGCCAGATGCCATTGGGCCAGAGTGCCGGCGAGTTGACGGAAGAGCGTCTCATATTCTTCTTCATATACCCTGCGCCTGCAGAGAAAGCCGAGATTTTCCGAATCATGGACCACGGAAGAGACGAAAAACGAAAGTTTCTGCTTCAATGAAGGCTCGGAATAATCGAAAGGCTCCGGTACCGGCAGACCTTTTTCATATAATACCGTATTTTTCTGCCACAGATTTTTTGCCCTGCTGCGGTAAAGCAGCTGTTTCAAAAGATCGACCCGGCCCCGGTAATTGAACCGTTTCACGAGCAGTGGGCCATTATACCCGATGCATGTGCCGTTCAGGATACCTACAGTCGATGCACGGTCATCTTTCTTTCGCAGAAAAGATTCCCCGTGTTCCATGTGAAAATCTAACTCTTCCGGTTGGAGGGAAATACGTTCCAATTTGCGTCTTCTCATTGTTGATGATTATAGCAAAGCATAGGGTTCAAAATATCGCACAAGTCTCCTGATAACATTTATCCTTTCGAAGAGCCACTGCGGCGACTTTCCATAGTGAAGAGGGCATGTCGCTGTGCCTGTCTTCGGTATATATCCTCTCTTTTCTACAACCTCCTTCGAAACAATGCAAAAAAGTGCTCAAAGATTTTTTCAAGCAAAGGCCTTCCCTTCCACTTTTCGAGCATAATCTTCTGGGACTGTCTTAAATCCTCCTCAAAAATATCCGTCATCTGTTTTCCAAAATCCTCATCTATGATGCCAACGTTTCCTTCATCGTTCCGCCTGAGTGACTGGAAATCGAGATTCGCCGAACCGATGACGCTCCATCTTCCATCGAAAACCGCTGTTTTGGCATGGAGGATGTCCCCCATGTAGGTATGTATCTCGACACCGGCCTTGAGGAGCTTTGTGAAAAAAGCCCTTGCTGCATAATGCGCTGCGGTAATGTCCGTCTTACCGGGCAAAAGTAATTTTACCGTCACCCCCCTCGCCACTGCCTCTTCGAGAACCTGGAGCATGCGCCTGCTCGGGGTAAAGTATGCAGTGGTGAAACAGATCGATTTCCTGGCCTGCGTAATACTGTAATAGAGGAGCTTTCGCATTTTTCTTCTCCCCCGCGAGGAGCTCGCAAAGATCGGGATAACCGGAAGCCCGTGAGGGATGACTTCGGCTTCTCTGGTGGTTTCTATGGAACAGTGTTTCCAGATACACCAGCTTTTTGTGAATATGTTGAGGAGCGTTTTTGCGATCGGGCCTTCAAGTATTATTCCGGTATCTCTCCAGCCCCGTATCCGTTTCAGTCTATGGTATCCCCGGTACTCATTCGCGATATTTAAGCCCCCTGTGAAGGCCTTCACGCCGTCCAGGATGATAAGCTTTTTGTGGTCCCGGTAAACATATGCGAGAGGGGATAACCACTGAAAAGGACGGGACGCCCGGATATTGACACCGGCTTCTTTCAATTTCCTCCAGAAGCTGAACGGTGTTCCGAATGAACCGAAATGGTCATAAAGGACATAAACTTTGACCCCTTCCGATGCTTTCTGCCGGAGGATCTCTGCCAATTCATTCCCTGTCTCGTCATTCCTGAAAATATAGAATTCAAGACAGATTACCTCCCTTGCGTTTCTCACTGCATCAAAGATCGTCTGGAAAGATTCATGGCCTTTCCAGAGAAGGGTCACCCTGTTCCCGTCGGTGAAGGGAGTACCGTATATCCGTTCGATCGCTTCTTTCGTAAAGGCGGAATGTACAACATTATTTTCCATACTATCATGATTGCCGAAATAGATTTTTCTGTCAATGAAACTAATCGTGGATATTTCCCGGATAAATTGGATACAATTAAAAGTTACATGAATGTGGGCATAAAAAACATAAGAGAGCGTGATCACCGATGTGATGCGCTTATCCTTCCATTCTGCCAGGAAGACCCCGGTGTCTATAAGTCAATAAGCCCTTCAACCTCCCGTCTTATCAGGAAAATATTCCGCAGGGAATTCAGTGGAAAACTGCACGAACTTCTTCTGGTTCCGTCCCCTGAAGACGTGAAACCTGAACGTATCCTCTTTGTCGGGATCGGGAAAAGAGACGAGGTTTCCCCCGAGAAAGTGAGACAGTCCGGCGGCAAAGCAGCCTCGTATGCGCAGAATCTCGGGTTAAGAACCATTGCCTTTTCCACGGAAGTGCTTTCTTCCCTGAAAATCTCTCCTGCGATATTTCTCGAAGGAGCGTTGCTCGGAACATACAAGTTCAGGAAGTACAGCACGGAAAACGATAAAAAAGCTCTTTCGCATATCACCGTGCTTTCGAAGGCAAGTTCCGGTCTGCTCGACGAGGTCCGCTCTGTGCAGGCAGTCTCTTCCTCGGTCCTGTTCGCGCGGGATTTAATTAATACTCCTGCGAACGATATGACGCCTTCTCATCTCGCAAACGTTGCACGTTCTCTGAGGGGGAAAAACCTTTCGGTGAAAGTAATCGGGAAGAGGGATGCTGCGAAACTCGGCATGGGCGCCTATCTCTCTGTTGCGAAGGGCTCGGAGGAGCCTCCTAAATTCATCATCCTCCACTATAAGGGCAATAGGAAAAAACCGCTCGTCCTCATAGGCAAGTCGATCACCTTCGACAGCGGAGGGCTGTCCCTCAAACCTGCCGAGGGGATGGAAAAAATGAAATATGACATGGCAGGGGGCGCTGCGGTGCTCGGCGTTTTCAGGGCTGTCTCTCAATTGAAGCTCCCGGTTCACCTCGTCGGGATACTCCCGGCTACCGAGAACCTGCCGGGCGGCTCCGCAACCAAACCGGGGGATGTCATACGCACACTCGGGGGGAAAACCATCGAAATTGTAAATACCGATGCAGAAGGACGCATGACCCTGGCCGATGCGCTCGGATATGCGAAACGATTCAGTCCTTATGCTATGATAGATATAGCGACCCTTACGGGTGCCTGTGCCATTGCACTCGGTCAAGGGGCTGTCGCGATGATGGGAAACAACAAGGAATTAATGGATACAATCCGGAAAGCAGGACATACGACATACGAACGGGTATGGGAAATGCCGCTTTTCGATGAATACAGAGAATATATCAAGAGTGATATTGCCGACCTCAAGAATACAGGAGGCAGGGCCGGATCACTGTCCACCTCCGCATATTTTCTCAAAGAATTCGCAGGAGAGATACCATGGGCGCACCTCGATATCGCGGGGACTGCCTGGTCTGAAAAAGACAGGCCTTATGTCCCGAAAGGCGCCGCAGGTATCGGAGTAAGGCTTCTCACCAACGTAATCAGTGAGTCAATATGAAACTTTTCAAGCTAGTTTTATTGATTTCTGTGCTGTTCGTACCTTCAGCAGCGTTTGCATGGGGCCCGTTGACCCATATCTATCTGGGAAATGAAATCCTGGCATTCGGCTCCCTGATCCCGGCAGGGATATTCGAGGTTATCAGGAGATACAGAAAAGATTTCATCTACGGGAATATCATGGCTGACATTGTCGTCGGGAAAAAATACCTTCCTGAGCATAAGAATTCACATAACTGGGACGTAGCCTTCGAGCTGTTCAAAGCAAGCAGAACACGCCAGCAAAAGGCATTTGTGTACGGGTATATGAGCCATCTCGCTGCCGACACGGTAGCGCATAATATTTATACCGCCGATAAAAAGAATTTCGGCCACACGCTCTTCGAACTAAAAGCTGATTGCATCATTGACAAAAAATACTGGCTCCTCGCAAGAGGGATAGACAGAAAAACCCAGGTAAGGAACGATTCATTCCTGGAAAATTCGCTCGACAGTTTCATCTTCTCCTTCCGGACAAATAAGCGGATTCTCAAAAGCATGGTATTTCTCTCTGTATTCAACCGGGAAAAAGTAGGCGATTTCATAGACAGGAACCTGATAACCTCACTCCCGCCAAGAGACAAAATCGAAGGACTCCATGAGGAATCACTCAATAAAATCATAGACCTTTTCCAGAACTGGGAGAAATCCGAAGTCCTGAAGGAAAATCCCAACGGAATCAGTTTGCGGAGACGCCTCTTAAAGAAGCAGCTGACCGCGTACCTTTTGAAATCTCATAGAAAACGTATGCTTCAAAATATAAGGTATAACTTATAGAAATGATTAGAACTACCAATAAAATAACAATTTTTCTGCTTAGTGCACTTCTTACCATGAGTCCGGTCATCGTGCTCGGGTTAGACTCGCCGAAAGATATCATTGAACAAAGGTGCAGCAATTGTCACTCGACAGGAATGGTCTATGGTGCGAAAAAAAGTGAAGAAAACTGGGAGAAGACCATCGACCGTATGATCAGCTATGGCGCAAAGCTCTCAGAGAATGAGCGTGAAGCCATAATTCATTATCTCTCAGAAAAAAAGTAGTCGATTCCCGATAAGTTGCAGTAATTTCGAGCGGTATCTTCTGAAATTTCCCCTTTTTCATGCAGACTGAGAATACCGTTGCAAGATTTTTCGGATCGTTTCCGCCAAAAGCGAAGGTGTTGTTTTCATTTTAATAAGAAATTCATCAGCACCGGCGCCTATAACCTTCTCCCTCACTTCAGGGGTTTCTAACGCAGAGAAAATGATCACAGGAATCTTCTTCCAGTCAGGGTTCTCTTTCAGTGTTGAAAGAAACTCATATCCGTCCATCTTTTCCATAGAAAGATCGAACAATATAAGGTTCGGAAGGGTCTCCTTCAAAATTCGTTGCGCTTCCCCTGCCTCCTTTGCCTCAAAAACAAAAAACCCTTCATGCAGGAGCGTTTTTTTATAAATTTGCCGTGATATTTCGTTTTCATCAATAAGAAGGATATTGCTTTTTCTGTCTGTCGCATCAACGGAGTGTTCCCGTACATGATGCACCAGTCTTTGAATTGTTTTCTTCTGCTCATCGGTCAAATCTAAAAACTGCAGCCCGATACCGATGCCCGGTTCATTGTGTCTGATTTCTGCTTTCACGGTTAAGGGCTTCCCTTTTATGGGAAGTGTCACCTGCACTACCCTTTTTTCTTCAAATGAACGACCGGTATAGAGATATATGCCTCCTTCACTGATGTCTATGCACTGGAATGCCATTTTTCCGTCAACCAGTATGTTTCCCTGTATCGGAAATCTTTTCTTTCCCCTGCGTTCCTTTTTATGCTGGTCGCTCATATCCCCATTATACTGTGCAGGGAGCCTATCTGCAATTTTTCCCTTTCCTGAAGCTTGTTTTCCTGTTGAATTACCTCAGAAACCGCCCCGGCTTCTGAGGTAATTCCCGTACTCCTCAATTAAAAAAATTGCTAAAATAGTGTATGGGCTATATGATATTCTGCAACGCCAAATATAAGTTTTAGAAGAAGCTCCTCAATTCTCAAAAAAAGAGCACTAATAAAATGAAATATAGTGAAACAGACTTAACGGAAGCGACCAAAATAATCTCTTATTTGCGAACGATTCGTATTTATGCTGCTACTATATTATTTTCAAGTCTTCTCTATTTAGGGTTAAAAATTATTAATCATACAGAGGGTACTGAGCTATATCTTCTTTACTGTTTTACCGGCATTTTTATTTTAGGAAGCCTTTCTGCTCTTATCCGCCTTAATTACAAAACAGCCAGTATTTATGGGTTAAGTTATATTATTGCCGGTGTCATTTACTCATTTTCCATACTCTATTATCAGGGTAAAACACAGGCCTTTTTTACAACAATTGGTTTTATTGCAGGCCTTATAATTATTAGACATGGAGTAAGCGTAGCGTTTGGCAATCGTTCACAAGAGGCATTTTCAAGGGTTAATCAAAAAAAGGTTTCATTTATAAACAACTTGCTGGTTGGACTAAAACAATCCCTTCCCAATGAAAAAGATGTAATTCATTGCACTTATACTGACGATAAGGGAAAGAAGATAAAATTAAAAATTAAGTTACTCGACGACGTCATTTGTTTTCTTGTAAGTGCACAGTCTGCTCCACTTTTTTTTGATCGGAATAATGTTTTTATTTCTGAAATTGAAAACAATCCGAATTTCTTAACTGTATCCATTATTGTAGATAATCATGATTGGTTAGAAGCTGAAATGAAATTGGATGACTTTAAGAAATATGAGGCATGGAAAGACCTTTGAAACGATTAAATAGAATAGTAAGTTGGAGAATATTTAGCCAGAGCCTCTGATATATTTTTTGAAGTCTGGGAACTGCACCAGGAATTGCAGACTTACACCTTTAGTGCTCCCTGAAATTCCACTCTTCCCAAAACAGATAAAATGGTATAGATTACAACCAGATATGAATGCTTGGAAACAAAACATATTTTTTATCCTTGTAGAACCCCTGGAACCGGGGAATATCGGCGCATCCGCACGTTCGATAAAGAACATGGGCTTCAGAAACCTTTGCCTCGTGAAGCCTCCGCCTGAGATGTCTGAGGAGGGGAGATGGTTTGCCCGCAACGCCCATGATGTGCTTGACTCCGCAGAGGTCCATAAATCCGTTGAAGAGGCAATTAGGGACAAGGCTGTTGTCGTGGGAACGACCAGGAGAGAAGGAAAAAGACGCGGGGTGATATTGCCTGTTGAACAGGGTACGGCAAGGATTCGTGATATAGCCGCACACAATAAAGTCGCTATCCTCTTCGGGAGGGAAGCGCAGGGGCTTCACAATGATGAAGTGGATCAGTGCGGCTTTCTGATCAAAATCCAGAGCAGTACGATCCAGCCCTCGCTGAACCTTTCTCATGCGGTCCTGATTATCGCCTACGAGCTTTCAAAGCACGGTCAGAAGACAGGTGATACATCCGGGAAGGTCAGGAAGAAGAAATATGACAACTCTACCCTGATTGAAGACCTTCAGACACATGAAGAGATCGCACCCATATACGAAAGGATATCCCAGGTGCTGGAACTGCTTGAATACATACCGAGGGGCGACAGGAATCTCATGAAAAATATCATTGTCACTCTGAAGCACTTCTTCGGCAGGGCCGGTATGACGGAAAAGGAACTGAACATGATTCAGGGTTTATGTACACAGATAGAGAAGAAAGTGGCGAAGAAATAAGGGGGGTATTAGGAATGCGGGTTCCGGAATTCCGGAACCCGCATGTTGATTGTTAAGCCTTTTGGACGTTTTCTGCTTTAGGTCCCTTTGGGCCGTCAACGACTTCAAAGCTGACTGCCTGACCTTCTGTCAGCGTCTTGAACCCACTTCCCTGGATAGCCGAATAGTGTACGAAAACATCTCCGCCATCTTCCTTGGTAATGAATCCGAAGCCTTTGGACTCGTTGAACCATTTCACGGTTCCATTTACCATGCTGCTACACCTCCTTGATGATTGTAATCGAAGATTACGGAACTTGCTATAAATGCTGCAAAGTCCAAAGTCTTTGGAGCTACCTACAACAAAACTTCCGAAACTTCGGCGATAGTATTGCATAGGATTCTGAAAAAGGTCAAGGAAATTCAACAGGTTGACAGAAAAGAGCGATTCTATTACTCTAAGTAATCTCTCCTTGAATTCCACACGCTCCGGAGAACGTGTTGCGGGAAAGTGAGAGGCTGGTTGAGAGTGTCATCTCCGTGGCAGCCAATGGGGTCTTTCTCCGGTGCAGACGCTGCCTCAGAGCACAACGACTGTGAGAAAAAATTATGCGGGACAAGATAAAGAAAGCCTTTGAAGAAAGTATCCGGGTAAAAGAGAAGTTTCTGGACGGAAAGAATATCGACAGGATCATTGAGGTTGCAAAAGCGATTGCCGGCGCCTTTAATGACGGGAAGAAAGTTATTCTCTTCGGCAACGGCGGCAGTTCCACCGACGCTTCGCATATTGCAGCAGAATTCATCAACCGATTCAAAAGAGAACGCCCCAGTCTTCCTGCAATCGCACTCAATACGGATATGGCTGTCATCACGTCCATCGCGAACGACTATGATTTTTCCGAGATTTTCGCGAAGCAACTCAAATCCCTCTCTGAAGAAGGCGATATCGTTCTTGCGCTCAGCACAAGCGGGAATTCCCCGAACATCCTCAAGGCAATGGACGTCGCGAAGAGAAAAAAGCTGACTACAGTCGCGTTCACCGGGGCAAAAGGGGAAAAATTCGCTTCACGCGCCACCTATGCGTTCGTTGTCCCGTCGGACAGTACTCCCCGCATTCAGGAAACCCACATTACGCTGGGACATGTTCTGTGCCAGTTGGTCGACGAGATCCTCTTTGAAGCGCCAAGGAAAAAATGACCGGTATCGTCTTCTCACAGGCATCCCCTTCCTCCCATGAGAATCCTTGGTATTGATCCTGGGCTGGCAAGCACCGGGTTCGGGGCAATTCAGTGCCAAAACGAGGCCCCTTCCCTTCTCACCTGCGGATATATTAAAACATCAAGCAGAGAGCATACCGCAAAAAGGGTTTCCCAGATTTATACCGACCTCGAACGGCTGCTCCGTTCAACACAGCCTGATCTCGTTGCAGTCGAAACTGCATTCTCCCTGGTCAGGTATCCAAGGGCGGGTATTCTCCTCGGCAGTGTTCTGGGTATTGTATATGTCTCTGTTTTTCACCATAATATCCCCATGGTGGAGATAACGCCAAGAGAGATCAAGAATGCGCTGGTGGGATATGGAGCTGCGAGCAAGCACCAGCTCAGGACACAGGTGAAGAAGTTGCTGAAAATAAATCATATCAAGTCCCTGCACGCATCCGACGCTCTCGCGGTAGCGCTCACCGCTTTTTACAGAAAATCTTTTAAGGAGAAGCCGTGATCTCCTATTTTAAAGGTGCGCTGAAAACAAGCTATGCACACGATGACCGGGTTACCCTTGTCGTGAATGGGATCGGATACGATATCCTTCTGCCTGCCTATGTGATGCATACGGTCAAGAGGACGCATTCCGACGGTGACGAGATAGAACTCTACGTCTCATACAACCAGACGGAAAGACAGCCGAAACCTGTCCTCGTCGGCTTTCAGTCATCCCTTGACAAAGAGTTCTTTGAACTTTTTATATCGGTAGAAGACATCGGCCCTTCCGCCGCAGTAAAGGCGCTTATCAAACCCATAAGAGAAATCGCCCGCTTTATCGAAGAGAAAGATACGAAGGCACTCAGGCAGCTGAAAGGCATCGGGGAGAGAAAAGCGGAAAAGATCATCGCTACGCTGAAGGGCAAGGTTGCAAAGTTCGCCCTGATGCAGGAGATCGACACAGCGCCGGCTGTCACGGAAGATTTCAGGAAAGAAGTCGAAGACGTTCTCGTCACTCAGCTCGGGCATAAGCATCTGGAAGCACGGCAGATGATCGAGGAAGCCATCGGACGCAACCCCCGCATCAGTTCTGCTGAAGAGTTGTTCGAGGAAGTCTACAGGGCACAGAAGAAATGATACACGAAGAATCCGGAAAGACAGAAGATTTCCTGATGGAACAAGGTCCTGCCGAAGAAGCAATTGTCGTGAATCTCAGGCCCAAAAGCCTCGCTGAGTACATCGGCCAGGAAAAAATTGCGGAGACATTAAAGATAGCGATCGAGGCTGCGTTAAAGAGACAGGAATCCCTGGACCACATCCTCTTCAACGGTCCGCCCGGTCTCGGCAAAACAACGCTGGCCCATATCATGGCCATTGAGATGGGCACACGGATCATAACCTCGTCCGGTCCGGCTCTTGAAAAAGGCGGAGACCTCATGGGCATACTGACCCATCTCGAAAAAGGCGATATCCTCTTTATCGACGAAATTCACCGGCTCCCGAAAATAGTCGAAGAATTTCTTTATCCGGCCATGGAGGATTTTGCCGTAGACTTCGTGTTTGACAAGGGTGTTCACGCGCGGACACACCGCTACCGGCTTGAACCGTTCACCCTGATCGGCGCAACAACCCGCGCAGGGCTTCTCTCCTCTCCGCTGAGAGAGCGCTTCGGCATTACGAGAGACCTTGATTTCTATCAGGAAAAAGAGCTGGTTCTTATCGTAAAACGTTCTGCCGCTCTTCTCGATGTGCCGATAGACGATGAGGGCACCTTCGAAATCGCCCGCCGCGCACGGGGCACGCCTCGGGTCGCAAACAGACTGCTCAAGCGGATCCGGGACTTTGCACAGGTCAGGGCCGACGGAAAAATAACGAGGGCCATTGCAATCGATGCGCTTGCGCTTGAAGGAATCGACGAACACGGTCTGGGAGAGACAGACAGGAAGCTCCTGAAAACCATTATTCTGAATTATAAAGGCGGTCCCGTGGGCATTGAGGCAATCGCCTCGACACTCCAGATAGAGACCGACGTCCTGCTGGATGTCATTGAACCCTACCTCCTGAAATCGGGATTTGTGATCAGGACCTCACAGGGCAGAAAGGCAACCGACATGGCGTATACCCACCTGAATATCGCACAGCATAAGGGACCGAACCTGTTCGACAGCGCCAAAACAAAACGCCGTTCGCAGTAATACACCTTTTACAGACAGTTTTCAACCGGAACCAGAGTGCTCTTGCTCTCCATTCTCCTCGTCCCCATCCTCTTCCTGTAGCCCTTTACGGACATCCTCCCCGAATACCGCTCTGTATCTGCGGTATTCATTTCTCCTCTCTTCCATTCTTTCTTTGTCATGAGAAATTGCATAGTTTGCGAGAACGCCGACAATGAGTATCGATACAAGAATGAGGATTATAAAAAAGATGCTGTACATTTTTCGGACTTACAACCTTTCGGTATACTTTTCTTCATATGCCTTTCTTGTCAAATAGTTCGCATGAGCCGATCGGGAAATGCCATTGCAGAATCAAACCACGTTTAAACCGTGTCGGTTGGATGCGGTTGATATCTGCTTGCGATAATCAGTATTCTAACCCCAGCTTTGAAGAAACCCCTTTGAGGTTCTTATCGAGTGTCCAAATTGGAACATTAGACAACATTGCCGAAACAATCAAATGCATATCAATGTACCCTAACCCTTTTCCCATAAGTGAATAATTCTCTATGCAATGCATCACTTCTTTATGTTCTGCATGATTCGCCAGAGGGAGCGCCTGCAAGAGAGAGAGAATTTCAGATCTGTTCGAAAGATTGCCGCAGGCAAGTTCACCGATGATGAATAGATGACAAGCAACGTGACCGTCATTCAACAGGTTTTCAAGTCCGATGTCGCCGGATCGGAAATGTGCGATCCACACCGAAGTGTCGACAAGAACCATTCTACATGCTTTCCGGTCTTCTGCGAGGGATTGAGCCTAATTTCTTTTCTGTCCCGCCAAGCTTTCCGAGTCTCTTGCTGCTTTCTTTCGCTATGAGCGCTTCGAGCCCGAGCCTGACAAGGGACGTTTTTTCCTTAATACCGGTCAACTTTGCTGCTTTGTCAAGCAATTTGTCTTCTATGTTGAGTGTAGTCCTCATCAATTCCCCCATGCGTCAATATATTCTATATGTATAAGTATGTATTAATCGTATGCATTTATCAAGTGTCGTTGAGTTGTTTTGGCAGATAACGAAATGGCTGACCAGTGGCGGCAACTAGGTTTGCGAATCATGCCCCGCTTATTCGCCATCTGGTCGAGCCTGTTGTTGTGTGGTCTTACCCATTTATTAGAAGTTGAGCATGATTTCGCAAATACTGAGATGTAGCTGCTTAAATACTTTGTGTGAAGAACTAACATCCTTATCACCCGTTACTTCTTCATAGCCTTCTGGTATCTTTGAAAGATTCCTCGTCACTCCCAAGTCAAGGGCTCGGAGCTCGCAACCCGGACTAAGGGACCGGCTTCTGAGCGATTCTATCGCGGAATAGTTTTGCCGGTATTTTCACGAAGCTTGTGGATCGGGCCTCCAGTTCAGACTGTTCTGAAAGATACATGTTCACCAAGCTTGCCATGATTAGTCAACATCCAAAGAAGCGAACGCTGGCCTCTGTATAGAGGAATCGTCAGTATACAAGTTGTTGCTCTAGACGTGTCGCTATCAGTAATATTTTTGATTGCCGTTCAATGTATGAACCTAAAGAGTGGATGCGTATGTTGTACGCGTCAGGAGAAAGCAAAACGACTGACGATTTCAGAGTGATCTCATCTGTTGTGATCATTCTAGCGGTTTGACGAATGCTTATTTTCACGTCGCTTTCCATGATGTTACCTCCATAGTCGAATATAACAAGTTGTTAAGCTCTGCTAAAGCAAGAATTTGACATTTTTTCGAGGATATGACTATATTTGCTAACTCGTTATCTATGCAAAATGCGGTGATAACGAGTTAACTTGTTATCAGCATAATGAAAGACATACCCGTCTGACATATTGACACGATACAGCGACATACTGAAGAAACGCTCGGTCCCTGCCGGCTCTCGTCCACACTATCTCAAAAAAGTGGCTGCAGTCTACTACCTGGATTACTGCTCAAAGTACCATCTTCCCGATACCTCGTCAAAAAGCCTCCAACAGTTCCTTCAGAAGTTGCTGGAGATAAAGCAGCCCAAGGAACAGCGAGGACAGGCAGGCTACGCAGTAACATCTTGCTATTGTCATAATACTTCCGGTTTTTAAACCGAAACATATACCTATTGGTTTATAATATGAAGAGATGAAGCTTTTAATGCATATCTGCTGTGCAAACTGCAGTTTGTACCCTATTCAGTCGCTCACTTCCAAAGGCATAGACATAAAGGGCCTCTGGCTGAATCCGAATATCCACCCTTACACTGAATACAGGCTGCGGTTTGATGCCCTGCAGAAGCTTGAGGACATGTGGAACCTCGACATTGAATATATCGACAATTACGGTCTGAAAGAGTTCCTCAGAACAGTGGTAAACCACGAGGAGGACCGCTGTGCATTCTGCTACACGATGCGGCTCGAAGAAACCGCAAGGACTGCGAAAAAGATGGGGCTTGACGGTTTCACAACCTCTCTCCTTGTAAGTCCTTACCAGAAATTTGATATGATACTTAAGGTTGGCACAGATATGGGAAAAAGATACTCAATACCGTTTTTTATCGAAGATTTCAGGCCGGGATGGAAGGAAGGCATGCGGCTTTCAAAGGAATTCGGCCTGTACCGGCAGAAGTACTGCGGGTGCGTCTACTCCGAAATGGAGAGGTATATGAGAAAAGGAGTCACTCAGTCTCAATGAACTCAATAAACCAAAGGAACCCGGTAACCAGTTTTTATGCCTGACAGCATGCATTCAATAGGAAAGATGCTTATTCTTATCGGCATCGTCGTGGTCGCCATGGGCGGCCTGCTGATGCTCATGGGAAAATTTTCGTGGTTCGGGAAGCTCCCCGGAGATATCGTACTACAGAGGAAAAACTTTACGTTCTACTTCCCTTTAGCCACCAGCATTCTCTTAAGCGTCATTCTGAGTTTCTTATTCTGGATTTTTGGGAAACGATAGCGGAATGATGAAAATTTTCTCCGTGTTCATGTCACTCCTTCTCTGCATCCTCATCTCTCCCTGGAATACTCAGGCTGCCGACACTATAAAAGTCCTTATCCTGAATGATGCATATTCCAAGATACCCGCCAAAAATGAAAAGATCGCGAGGCTCGGCAGCGCGCATGGAGACCTGCTCCTGTCGGGAACGCACTATACCGGCAATATAGAAGTCTGGAGGGGTAACAACGGGATCTATCTTATCAATGAACTGCCCCTGGAGGAATATATCAAGGACGTCGTTGCAGTTGAGGTAAAACCCGAATGGGATATGGAGGCGCTGAAAACGCAGGCAGTGGTATCAAGGACATACGCCCTCTACCACAGGAAAATGAACGGCGGGTCCTCTTATCATATTGCGTCATCCGTACTGAACCAGGTATACAAAGGGAAGAGACCCGACTTGAGAGTATCATATGCGGTAGAAAACACCAACGGTGAGGTACTGACCTATAACGGCAGACCGATCGAAGCCTTTTACCATTCAACCTGCGGAGGAAAGACCGAGGATGCGGAAGAGGTATTCGGGAAGAGCTATCCGTTTCTGAAACCGGTGGAATCACCCTGCACCCTTTCGCCCTATTCGACCTGGGAGAGGGAGATTCCTGCGAAGGAAATCGCACAGGCATTGAATATGTCCGGGATTCACGACATCTCGATAAAATCCTTCACCTCTACGAAGCGGGTAAAACAGCTCGACATCACCCATCATTCCGGGGTGTCGTGCGTAAGCGCCACCGAATTCAGAAAAGCGCTCGGATGGACCAGGCTGCCGAGCACGAACTTCACGGTTCGAAAACAGCATGACACATTCATCTTCGAAGGGAAAGGGTATGGTCATGGCGTAGGCCTCTGCCAGTGGTGTGCGCTTGAGATGGCTGCTGAAGGAAAGGATTATAAAGAAATCCTCTCTTTTTTCTATCCCGGCACGACCTTGGAGCGTTATGAAAGTTACTGATTTCGACTATATCCTGCCTGAAGATCGCATTTCCGAACGACCATGGAAAGAACGGACCGGTTCCCGTCTTCTTGTCCTTCACCGTGACGGTATGGTTGAGCACAGGCTTTTCTCCGACCTCCCCCTCTATCTCGCGCAGGGAGACATGCTGATCCTCAATAATACGAAAGTCTTTCCGGCAAGACTGAAGGGCCGGAAAAGGGTTGGAGGACAGATCGAAATCCTTCTGGTGAAGAAAATCCTGGATGACGTCTGGGAGGTGCTTTCCCGTGGAACATACACAGGCAGGGTTACAATCGCAGATGATTTTCATGTTGATCTCCACAAGGGAAGGACCGCGCATTTTCATTTTCAGGGGGACTTTATGGAGAACATCTGGAAGCACGGTTCGATGCCCCTGCCGCCTTATATAAAACGTCTGCCCGACGAATCTGACAAAGACCATTATCAGACCGTGTATGCCTGTGAAGAAGGCTCGATAGCCGCCCCGACCGCCGGTCTCCACTTTACCGATGCCCTGCTCCGGGAGATTTCCCTTACGGGTGTAGCAGTGAAAGAGATCACTCTGCATGTCGGGATCGGTACGTTTACCCCTATACGGACGGACATTCTTGAGGAGCATCATATGGATGCAGAACATTTTGAGATGGATGCCGGCCTTGTGCAGGAAATCGGAGAGACAAAAGCAGCAGGGAAGCGAGTGGTTACAGTCGGCACAACGTCGACCCGCGCTTTGGAAGGATACATGAGCGGCAGATGCAGTCTCGTTTCCCGGAACGGGAAGGTCCAGGGGAACAACAGACATCTTTATTTATCCGGGGCACGAGTTTAAAGCCATAGATTCCCTTGTCACCAATTTCCATCTTCCGAGATCAACCCCGCTTATGCTGGCCGCTGCCAAGTCCGGATGGGACAATCTGCTGAACGCATATAAAGAAGCGCTCGCCAGGGAGTATAGATTTCTCTCTTATGGTGATGCTATGCTTATTTTATGAGAAGGGCTGAAGGGAGAGAACAATCCTCGGTGCTTTTTCTCGGCAAAGGGATTATTATTCTCTCGCTCGTTCTTATATCCTCGGTCACTTTTGTCCTGGGCTATTTTGTTGGGAAAAACACAAATTCGCACGAAGAGACCACCATGCAGATCGCTCCTGCGCCGATGCCTTATGAACAGCATCCCGCAGGGACCGAGGGCCAGGAGTACCGGCCTTCCTATCCTGAATATGCTGAGAGAACAGGTGACGGGCAACAGCCCGTTCATTCCGGCGATGCGGAACCTGGCCCGAACACAGAACTTATGAAAAATACAAATAACACTGCCGGCGGCAATCAGACACAGAAGCAGAAGAAAGCCGTTCAACCCCCACAGGGGAAACAGGCCGGCAGCCTGATAAGCGAAAACAAGAAAACACTGAAATACACCGTGCAGGTAGGCGCCTTCAAAAATGAGTCAGATGCGCGAATGCTCAGTGAAAAGCTTGAGAAAAAGGGATACAACACCCGGATGACTGTCATACAGGAAAAGAACCGCGGGAAACTTTTCAAGGTTATGGTCGGTGCGTTCAGCATGAGAAAAGATGCTGACATACTCGCACTAAAATTGAAAAAAGCGGAAGGGCTGAAAGCATTCGTGACCTTTCATAAAGATACGGAGGGCATACGGTAACAGTCGAGATACAACTTGACATGGAAAAAGAGGAGAACCTGCTCTACGGGAGGATCGACAAGAACCTGAAAGCCATTGAAGAGGCGCTCGGCATTGTCGCCTCGCAGAGAGGGGACAAGATTTTTTTGCGGGGAGACGAGAAGCCGGTCGAGAAAGCAGAGAAACTCCTCAGGGATATCCGCCTTATCAGCTCTGAAGGGTATAATCTTACGCCGGATGATATCCGGTTCGCCCTGAGATCAACAGCAACTGAAGGCGAATATACCTCGGTCAAAGAACTCTTTCTCAACAATATCCCTATTTCTTCCAAAAAGCGCTTCATTATTCCCAAGACAGAGACACAGGGACGGTATATAGAAGCCATAAGAAAATTCGATATCGTTATGGGCATCGGTCCGGCAGGAACCGGGAAAACCTATCTTGCAATGGCAATGGCAATTAATGCGTTTCTGAAAAAACAGGTCAGCAGGATCGTCCTCGCCCGCCCTGCTGTCGAGGCAGGCGAGAAATTGGGTTTTCTGCCGGGTGACATCTATGAAAAGTTCAACCCCTACCTGAGGCCTCTCTATGATGCACTCCTGGACATGATGGAGGCTGAAAAGGCAGGGAAGCTGATAGAACGGGGAGTCATAGAGATAGCGCCTCTTGCCTTTATGCGCGGGAGAACCCTCAACGACTCTTTTGTCATTCTTGATGAAGCGCAGAATACTACTTCCGAACAGATGAAGATGTACCTGACCCGTCTCGGATTTAATTCGAAGACGGTTGTCACGGGAGACGTAACCCAGATTGACCTTCCCCACGGGAAAGCATCAGGCCTTATCGAGGCCGAGAAAATTCTCAGAGATACCGAAGGTATAAAATTTATTTATTTTTCCGAACGGGATGTGGTAAGACATAAACTCGTACAGGAAATAGTTAAGGCATACGAAAAATATGAAAAACGGACAAAAGAAGAGTAATACCCGGAGTCTCCGAACCTTCCTCCAGAAATTTAAGAACGGAGCCTATTCGAAAGGAGAGGGAATTGCTCCCCCGCAGACCGGAAAAGACAAACTCCTCCGCATATATTTTGTATTATTCTGCGGTATTGTTTCAGCGCTTGCCATCCAGACCGATTTCGGCATTGAACAACTCACGGGAGGATTCTTCATCGCGAGTCTCCTGTTGTTCATCTTTTACAAAGACATAATGAGATACAGGCCTGCATATGTGAAGAAACATAATATGCTCCTGCTCCTTGGGCTGATCGTCATCGGCACGCTTTTCATTGAACGGACCTTCGGTTTTCTCCTCCTGCATCTCTCAAAAGGACTGGAATATCGCTTTATCGAGAGTGCGCTCTACGGAATACCCGTGGCTACCGGAGCGATGCTCGTCTCTCTCATGTTCGATTTTCATACCGCAATCACCTTTTCATTCCTGGTAAGCCTCCTGACCGGTCTCTGGCTCCATGATGCAGCCTTCACCATATTTGCCTTTGTCAGCAGCATTACGGCAGCCTTCGGAGGAATACAGTGCAAGAAGCGTTCTGCTATTCTCAAAGCAGGAGGCTATGTTCTTGCCATCAATATTCTCACCGTAGTGATTATCCTGCTCTTCCGGGGTGATCTGTTTACCGCAAAAGCATCCCCTTCGATAATCTTTGCAGCGCTTGGAGGCATAAGTGTTGCCGCGCTCGTCTCGCTGCTCCTCCCTCTTCTTGAATATTCGTTCAAGGTTACTACCGACATCAGTCTCCTTGAGCTTCTTGACCTCAATCAGCCGGTCATGAAAAATCTTATGATCAGCGCGCCCGGCACCTATCATCACAGCGTCATTGTAGGCAATCTTGCAGAATCTGCGGCTGAAGCAGTCGGCGCGAATCCCCTGCTCGCCAGGGTAAGCGCTTATTACCATGATATAGGCAAGATAAAGATGCCTGATTATTTCGTCGAGAATCAGGGTGGCTCAGCAAGCAGGCACGATAAACTGACCCCGCACATGAGCAGTATGATCATTATCAACCATGTCAAAGAGGGCGCCGAACTTGCGAATCAGTATAATCTGCCGGAACCGATTGTCGAGATAATACAACAACACCACGGGACTATGCTCGTGAGTTATTTCTATCAGAAAGCGAAGGATAAGGGAGAGCGTTCCCTTCCCAATGAAGAGGACTATAAATACCTTGGGCCCAAACCCCAGACACGGGTGGCCGCCCTGGTTATGATGGCGGATGCGGTTGAAGCAGCCTCGCGGGTATTAACAGACCCTACACCTGCCCGAATCGCATCGCTGGTCGACAGGATAATCAACCATATATTTCTTGAAGGTCAGCTTGACGAATGCGAACTTACCCTGAAAGATATTCATGAAATAAAGAAACGTTTTTCCTATGTCCTCACCGGCATATTCCATAAAAGAGTCGACTATCCGGGGTTTGATTTTTCGAATGAAGATTTATTTAAAGAACCAGCAAAAACTCATAAAGGTAAATCGCCGGAGAATAACAAACATTCTCCGGAAAACGTGCAGGCATCTCGGCCTTCACAAAGCTGAACTGAGTATTCTCCTGGTCAACGACCGCAGGATGCGGATACTGAACCGCTCATTTCGCGGCGTGGACAGGACTACTGATGTGCTTTCATTCCCCCAGACTGACATGGGCCATCAGCCTTCAGCTTCCGTCTCTCAGCATTTCATTCTGGGCGATATCGTCATCAACCTCCATAAAACCAAAAGACAGGCGCAAGAATACGGACATTCGTTCTACGACGAATTAAACAGACTCCTCATCCACGGCCTCCTCCATCTTATCGGATATGACCATGAAAAAGGGAAATATGCGGAAAGAAAAATGAAGAAGAAAACTCAGGAACTTTTTAGTAATATTTACAAATAATCCCATGAGTAGAGTCTGTTCATAAACTTATTTTGCTTGTCGTGCACACAAGCGAATCCGTCCATAATTGGACAGACGGAATGACATATAATCCGGCCTTACTTATGAACACCTTAGCTTGTTGGTATTTTCACAGGAATCATTACCAGCGACTTCTTTTTGAGATGGTATAATAGTTTCAAATTATGGTAGAAGGTTTTTCTTGGAGACAACGCCTTACATGATAATAATTCATAGGCTAGATGACTTCCTTTTTAACCTTTTTCCTAGAATAAAAGTTCTGAAGCAGAACAGTATGGTTTGCCGAGAAATGATTTTATGCCGAAATCTTTTGAAGAGAGATTTATTCCATTAGTTGATTTTTTAGTTGAGCATGATCGGCCAGTCTTATTAAGAGAAAGATTTGAATACCTAAGGTACCGTAATAGAGATAATAATGATATTTTTTCGAGACTTGATCACCAGACCAAAAGGCGGAGCATTGTGAATCAATTAAGCAGTAATCAATATTGCAATAGAAGCCTTAAGTGTTTCTTTTTTCAGTAAAGAGTAGAAATTCCCTTCATAGGGGCTTTAGTCCTTCATATACTACACACTCGTTAGGATTTTGAAAATATAATGAATCCCCTTAGGAATCCACATCTATGCATGCCTTTCCGTTTATAATTCAATAAGACAAAAAATAGAGAGAAGGAAAATTAATGTCAGAAATTACAAAACGCCTCTCTTTTCTTGATAGATTTCTTACGCTATGGATATTTATTGCAATGGCATTCGGTGTCGGTATTGGTTATATTTACCCCGAGGAAAAGACATCATGAATCTCTTCCAAGTTGATACAACGAATATTCCTATCGTTATAGGTCTTATCCTAATGATGTACCCGCCGCTTGCCAAAGTAAAATATGAGGAACTTGGAGAAGTTTTCAGAAACAAAAAGGTGCTCGGCCTTTCCCTTATTCAAAATTGGGTCGTAGGGCCTATTTTGATGTTCTTTTTTGCTGTTATGTTCTTGCAGGGATATCCCGAATACATGATCGGCTTGATTTTAATCGGACTTGCCCGCTGTATAGCTATGGTTATTGTATGGAATGACCTCGCATGTGGAGACAGGGAGTACGCAGCAGGTCTTGTAGCATTCAACTCGCTTTTTCAGGTGTTTTTCTTCTCAGTCTATGCATATGTATTCATAACTGTGCTGCTTCCTTGGTTAGGATTGAAAGGTGCGGTAGTCAATATCACTATAGGGCAGATCGCAAAGAGTGTTTTCGTATATCTGGGTATTCCATTTATAGCAGGGATGAGAACCCGTTTCAGTCTTATAAAATCAAGGAAGACACTGTTTGGACAAAGAAGTTCGTTATATCTCTTATGAAACAATTGATGGTATTGATAAATTTTTTGAAAATTCAAGCACTGGGCTTAATGTTGATTTATTAGTGGGTAAATCAGAAGCGGCGCATTAATTTTTTCGAAATATTTCAAATATTTTACCGTCCCACATTCAATCTTGAAGTGCAACGTCCTATGAGGCAACAGTCCAAATAGAAATGAAGGTGCTGTGAATACATAAGTCCTAATTATTATCGTTTAGATTTTTTCATGCAGTTTGTTATAACAATAAGTACAAATAAGTTGACAAATACCTATTGTTCTGAATAATAGACACATAATTATCTTTTTCTGATATCGCATAACGGGTCCGGAAGACTGAGCATTTCCGGAGGGCGAAAGAATTGATAGTCGGGCCGCTATCTGAGTCCAAGACTCAAGAGCGGCTTTTTTATTTGCTCCGAAGTGACTTATCTTTCTTGCACGCTGTTTTCTGTACGCAGTTACAAAGCATGCAGTGGTAAGAGGAAACTATAGTCTTGCTGAAAAAGAAGCAAGCGTTCGCATCACTGGCCGTAGTAGCACATATCAAAACACTAAGGAGGGGGAAAAGATGAGAGAGAGATTTCAAGGGAGTTTCTTGATGAGGAGAGCGGCATTAGTCATCGGCATATTGTTTGTATCGGTTGTCCTTATGTCCCAGATAGCAATAGCAGGGCAAACCGAAAGCTACAACTCAACGGGTTTGGATAAAACCCTCATACGCCCATATCCTGTATTGCCACTTGCTATCACCGAAGTATACGTAGACTTTGGAGGGAATCATATAGTGATAAGCGGTAAGAACTTTGATAATGGTGCTGCCCCTGTAGTACTGCTTGGAAATGACCCGACACCGCTCACCCTTGTTGGTACCCCTACCGCGAATGAGATTATCGTGGAACTTCCGGCAGTGCCTGATGGAGATTATCTTTTGGAAGTTTCTACAGGTCAGATGGGAGGTTCTACAAGTCAACCCTTAGTACGCTATGATTCGTATGATTTGACAATCGGTGCGGTTGGGCCGCAGGGACCGCAAGGAATACAGGGAATTCAAGGGCCACAGGGAATACAGGGACCGATAGGTCCATAGGCCCGGCTGGGCCACAGGGAATTCAAGGGCCAGCGGGTGTGCCTGGCACCAATGTGTGGCCAACAGTTTATACGGTGACTGAGTCATTTTCTTGTCCTGCGATATCGGACAAAGACTTGTCGGTGGCAGCCCCGCATGTCGGTTATAATTATTAATACATATTGTAATGACTGTGGGATGATAGAATTAGGCAAGCGTATGCATAATGGTGTTTTAAGATCTTACAATAGTATTTGCAAAATAAAACAGGGGTGATTCCAAACAGCAATGAATTGAAGGATATTCTCTATGGCATCTGAACAGAAATCTCGCACTTCCCGTTGGAGGCTTTTTCCATTAATCCCTTGTTCCAGAGCAGGCAGGGAACTTTCACCTTCATGTCCAGGGACAGTTTTCTCCTCACCTGCTCCACGATCATCTCCCGGGCGAGGTCGCTGTATACCACAGGTTATATGACCGAAATTCTTTTGTCTCCGTATGGCTGGGGCCACCGGAACGTATCGATAAGCCAGATCAGATGTTTGATAAGATTCGGCTGTTTGTCAATATTCAACTCTTCATCAAAAAGAACGCCGATGAGATACATCTTCTTGAATTTTTTCTGCCAGTCGACCATCCCTGTGGCCCCGTCCTCACAGATTTTACCGTTCCTGTCAATATAAGCGATATGTATCAGCACCTTCTTCCCTTTGCCGACCGGTTTGTCTGCATAGAGACCCATGCCTGAAAAGGATATATTCGCGATAGTTGCGTCAACAACGGTATTCTCTTTCGGAATCGTTACTCTTGCGCTCCCGAAGAACTGGTACCTGAACCACTTTCGTACATCCTCCGTACTTCTCCTCTTCTTTTTCATTTCATTCACTCTCCGCTCTTTTAATTTCAGAGGAGCCCTGCCCTTTCCATGATGGCAGGCACCTTGTGCTCTATGCCGATTGCCATTATATGGACTCCGTCGCATATACCTTCTTCCTTGAGCTGACGGATATGCCGTGCAGCGATGTCCAAACCGGTGTCGAGCGCCTTTTCCTTGCCTGCGGCCTTGATCTCGTCAATAAGCTCCTGGGGAACCCGTATGCCGGGCACGTTTTTGTTCATGAAATTTGCCATGCCTGCCGACTTCAGGACGACTATCCCTGCAAGCATTTTTACCGGAAATTTCCGCACGTAGCCCATAAACTCCTTGAACTTTTCGATATCGTATATTGCCTGTGTCTGAAAAAACTTCGCCCCTGCATTAATTTTCTTTTCGAATTTCATAAGCTGGGGTTCGATGAAGTCAGTTTCGGGTGTGACCACCGCGCCCTGGAAAAAGTCTGTCGGGCCATTCAGGTCATTCCCTGACATGTCCTTCCCGCGATTCAGGCCGTCGACCATTCTCAACAACTGCACTGATTCAACATCATAGACCGGTTTCGCATCCTTATGGTCTCCTGCAGATACATAGTCACCCGTCATGCAAAGCACGTTCCGTATACCGAGCACATGGGCGCCAAGCAGGTCCGACTGGAGTCCTATCCTGTTCCGGTCGCGGCAGGTCATCTGGAGTATCGGCTCAAGACCGTTGTCCAGAGCGATCCTGCACACAGCCAGGGAACAAATCCTCATAACGGCAGACTGGTTGTCTGTCACATTTGCAGCATGGATTTTTCCTTTGAGCAGGTGAATACTTTCGGTCATCTCTGTGATATCGCTTCCCTTTGGAGGGCCGATTTCTGCCGTTACCACAAACTGCCCTGCACTAAGCGCCTTTTGAAACGTCATCATTGCCTCCTGCCTCTCAATGCCCATCTGCCAGTCACCAAATACATTTCGATCATCACTTATTCACTGCTGCATATTTGATTGTTTGCATCATTGATAATTGGTGATTAGCATTGTCTGGTTATTTATTCTCTCCCAATATCTGTCCGGTATCTGATCCCTTCGAAATGAATTTTTTCTATGTTTCTGTATGCTACCTCCCGTGCTTCCCCGAGTGTCGTTCCTCTTCCCACTACATGGAGAACCCTCCCGCCGTCGGTAACAAACCCTTTTCTTTCGGATATGCCGACTCCGGCAAAAAATATCTTGCAGTCCGGGTCTTCGATTTTATCGAGCCCTGAAATCGGATGCCCCTTGCCATATCTGCTGGGATATCCCGGGTACCAGCCTTTGCTCTTTCCGTTTTTCATCTGCCGGGTTCTCCCGGCTGCTGCGACGACATCACAGTAATAGTCCTTGCTCCATTCGACTTCCCTGTCACTGAGAACCCCGCGTATGATCTGGAAACTGATATCACTGAGGGGGGTCTTCAGCCGGGGGAGGATCACCTCTGCTTCGGGGTCACCGAAACGGACGTTTGCCTCCAGAAGATGCGGGGTGTCTCCAACGAGCATGAGCCCCATATAGAGAATCCCTTTATACTCACAGTTCTCCTTTTCTCTAAAACCCTGAATCAGCGGCAATGCAACCTTTTCTGATACAAGGCGGGTGAGTTCTTCTCCTTCCAGACGATGCGGCGAATAGGACCCCATGCCGCCTGTATTCATGCCTTCATCATTGTCAAAGGCTCTTTTGTAATCCTGGGCAACAGGCATTGCTGCAATTGCATTTCCGTCGGTAAACACAAAAAAAGATATTTCCGTTCCGAAGAGTCTTTTTTCGATGACCACCTTACGGCCTGAATCGCCGAAGGCTCTCTCCACCATCAGCTGGTTGACCGCATGCAGGGCCTCATCGGTAGTGGAACAGACGAGAGATCCTTTCCCCTGGGCAAGCCCGTCCGCTTTGACCACAACAGGATACGGCAGGCTTTCAATATAGTCTTTTGCAGCATCAGGGTCTTCGAAGACTTCGAACTCGGCAACCGGGACCCCCAGCTCTCTGCACAGCAGTTTCGCATAGGCCTTGCTCCCTTCGAGGATACTGGCCTTTTTTACCGGACCCACAATGGGGATGGTTTCTTTCGCGAAAAGATCCACGATACCGTTTGTAAGCGGACTTTCCGGACCGACAAAGACAAGGTCAACCTTTTCCTTCTTTGCAAGTGCGAGAATCTCTTCATTCGTCCGTGCACTTTCACATCTGATCTCTTTTGCAATCCCCGCATTTCCCGGAGCACAGATGACTTCTTTCACGTTTGGATCATTTTTGAACTGCCAGGCAATGGAATGACCCCTTCCCCCGCTGTCAACAACAAGAACCTTCATATTGTTTTTATTGTACCTTTCTTTTTTGTCTATTATATGTATTCTCTGTCCAGTAAAGAAACAATCTTTTTTGCCGCAGAGTCTTTCAGCGTGCCCTTTTCGACGCCGAGTTTGACGGTATATCTGCCGATCGCTGTATAGAGCCTGAGCAGTTCGGGTTTCTCCTTTGAGAGCGCCTTCAGATGATCCCTGACAACACCGGCATCTCCTCTCGCTATGGGTCCGGTGAGAGATTGGGGGATACCGAGCGCCTGAACATTTTTTATGGTCCCCTGTATCAGGGGCATCAGGGCGTGCAGGGACTCGTCCCTGCCGATGCCTGCCGCCTCGAACAATTCCAGACTGAAGCCTATAGTTGCAACGAGGAAATTCGATGCAGCTACAGCGCCCGCATGGTAGAGGGGCTTCTTAGCGGAATCCAGGGGAATCTCCCTCCCCCGCAATGCTTTCACAATTTTTCTCCCTGCGGCAACCGCAGCTGCATCTCCCTCCAGAGAGAAAAAGGAGCCAGGAATATTTTTGCTTGCTTCCCGGAAATTCGCAAGGCTCTGGAGAGGATGCAGCGAAGCCACAGCTGCGCCTCTCTTTTTTGCAGGACTTAAGATTCCGGACGAGAATGCACCGCAGGTATGAAAGACGATCGAGCCTTGATGAAATCCCCCTTCCAGGGCTATCCTGCTGCATGTTTTCCCAATCGCCCTGTCTGACGTTGTAAGGAAAACAATGTCCGCAATCTTCGCCATGCCTGCAAGATCCGCAGACGCCCTGCCCTCTCCGATAACCTTCCGTGCATTCCTCGCTGAACGGACCGTCCTGCTCCCGATACCCACAATCCGGTACCCTTTCTTCTTTAACAGATATCCGAGCGCTGTTCCGACTACTCCCGCCCCGATTATCGCGACTTTTTTTTGAGTCAGCATAGAATTAATGGAATTAAAAAATGGTTACCCAAAATACCGCAGACGCATTCCACGGGATAATGAAGAACGCAGAGCTACGGAAAAATCTATTTCTTGTCTGATGAAACCTTTTCGGTTTCTTCCTCGTCGATGCGGTATTTCCCCGGTCTCTGCTTCCTTGACCAGTCTTTTGCTCCCAGTTCTCTTTTCAGGAGATCAAGCCTGCCCAAATCCTTCAATTGCTCATAAATCCTTACCCAGGCACAGGGCACCTCAGGACTCACTTCACACTTGCCCTTTTTATTCCCTCCGCACGGTCCGTTGAGAATGCCCTTCGGGCATGTGGTTACCGGACATATCCCTCCTGTCAGGGCAAGCACACAGTCGCCACATCCTGTGCAGACCTCCGTCCAGGTCCCCTTTCCATCCGTCATCCCCATGAACCTTGTATTCATTGCAGGCAGTACCAACTTGCCTTTCAGCTTCTCGGTCACTCCCTGTACCCCTGCTCCGCACGCCATGGAAAGAATAACCTCATATTCGGCTGCTTCATCCTGTATTTGTTCAATAAATTCAGGGTCACATTGCCTGAGTATGGTTTTTTCGCCGACCACAAGTGCATTCCCTTCCGCCTTCCCCGCCATCCGCAGGGCTGACGCAAGCAACTCTGCCTGCTTTTCTCCTCCGCTCATGCATACCGTCACACAGGAACCGCAGCCGAGCACAAGCACTTTCCTGCAGTCTTTCACCATTTCCTTTATTTCCTGAAAAGGCTTTACCTCTGCAACAATCATGTGTTCACCTTCTTTCCTTCTCTTACGGGATTCATACCCAGGGACTGAAGCTTCTCTCTAAACACAAAAACATCTTCCTCATCGGACATGACATGTAGTCTGTCACCACCTATGCCGGTCTCCTGCAGTATCTTCCTTGCCTTCTTTGCATGGCGTTTAGTCCAGGTGTCTCCAGCCTGAAAGCGGCACTCTTCTTTTCCGCACCTATGGATTATCACCCCGTCAGCTCCGAGTTCAAAGGGATAGAGGATCTGCGCTGTCTCCAGTCTGCCGGTGCAGAATTTCCCGCGCCAGTAAATATCATCTCCTTCTGCCGGAGGGCCGACCGGCGCTGCATATCTGCAATAGAAACCAATGATGAGCGTTTCGGGGGTTTCCTGACGTGCGAATTCAATGACTTGTTCCACTGCTTTCTGTTCCTGCTCCCTGGTTTCGATCTTCAGGTGTATTGCTGATGCAGGACATTCTGAAGCGCATATACCGCATGCCTGACATTGGCTGATGTCTATGTCAACACGTTCCTTCCCGGGAGAAGGTATACCGTATGGACATATGCGGACACAGTTCAGGCAGCTTGCACAGGTCTCGGAAACTGCTGCCCCGGCTCCGCAGTTCAGGCACCTCTGAGCCTCTCTGACGGCCTGTTCATCGTCATATCCGGCATCGATTTCAGAAAAGGTCTGAATCCGTTCTTCCACAGGCAGGGCTGGTATTTCCTGTCTCCGGTTCTTCTGTATTAGACCGGAGACGTTCTCATCAAAAGACCGTAACACCTCGTACGGTTCAACTTGTCCTTCGGGTAAATTACGAAGATACCGATGTATGGATTCTGCCACCTTCCTCCCTGAAGCCATGGCATCGACAACGCTGAGAGGTCCGCTCACTACGTCTCCGGCCGCAAAAACCCCCTTGATATTCGTCATACCGGATCTGTCCTGAACAATCACCGTATCATTTTTGTTCAGGCTTAACCCGTCATGCTTCATCGCATCACCATCAGGGAGATACCCGATTGCAAAGATTACGGTATCTGCTTCAATCTCAAACTCCGAGCCTTCTATGGGAACAGGCCGGCGTCTGCCCGTGGCGTCAGGCTCACCCAGTTGCATTTTTATACACTTCACCGCTCTCACAGAACCTTCGCCAATAAACTCCTGAGGCGCAGTAAGATAGACTACCTTTACCCCTTCTTTTTCCGCCAGATCCACCTCATCCCTGCCTGCCGGCATCTCCTCAAGGGTGCGGCGATATACAACGCTCACTTCTTTGCAACCAAGCCGTATACAGGTCCGGGCTGCATCCATGGCAGTATGTCCCCCGCCGATGATCAGAACTTTCTCTCCTGTTTTCGGTGCAGCGCCCCTGCTCACCTCTTTGAGAAACTCGACACCTGTGAGAATACCTGAAAGGGCATACCCATGACATTTCGGCACCAGGCTTTTCTGACTACCAATTGCCAGAAAGACCGCATTATATTTCCGGAGAAGATCTTCGAGAGAGAAATCCTTCCCGAGCGACACCCCCGTTCTGGCTTCTATGCCGAGAGATAATATTTTTTCGATATCTTTCCTTACCATTTCCCTTGGAAGCCTGTACTCCGGGATACCCTCGCTCAATAATCCTCCAAGCACTTTTTGCGCCTCAAAGATGGTGACTTTATATCCCATAAGGGCAAGGTCATGCGCGGCGGTAAGGCCCGATGGACCGCTCCCGATTATTGCTATCTTTTCGCTATAGGAATGTTCAGGGGTTTTTATCCGGTTATTCTGTCCGGACCTGTCTGCGGCAAACCGCTTTAATGCCCTGATAGATACGGCTTCATCTATCTGGCCGCGCCTGCAGTTGTCCTCACATGGTCGTGTGCAGATCCTTCCGCATACTGAAGGGAGCGGATTCACCTTCCTGATGATCTGCAGCGCCTCTTCTGCATTTCCCCGGGCTATTGCAGATACATACCCCCGGACATCAGTGCGAATCGGACAGGCCGCCTGGCAGGGAGGTATAGCTGCTGTCGTCATGGTAAAAAATCCTCTTTTTATCCTTATTTTAACAATAAATTATTGTTTCCCCAAAAGAGCAGCCGTGTTTTCTCATAACGGGAATCAGGCTGTATTTTTTGCAGCCTGTACGGTGTTGTACATCAGCATCGCTATGGTCATTGGTCCGACGCCCCCCGGCACAGGAGTAATCCAGGCCGCATGCTCCTGAACAGCCTGAAAATCAACATCACCGACCAGCTTGCCGTCTTCCCCCACATTAATGCCGACATCTACAACAACAGCTCCCTTTTTTATCCAGTCACCTTTCACGAACTTCGCTTTCCCGATCGCAACACAGAGAATATCGGCTTTCAGGCATTCCTCCTTCAGATTCTGTGTTCTGCTGTGGCAGATTGTAACAGTTGCATTTTTTCTCAGGAGAAGGAGTGCAAGCGGTTTCCCTACAATAACGCTTCTGCCGATAATAACTGCGTGTTTTCCTGAAGGGTCTATCCCATAGGCATCGAGCATTTTCATTACTCCGTGGGGAGTACAGGCGACAAATCCCGGTTCATCGAGCACCAGTTTGCCGAGAGATTGGAGACCGAACCCGTCCACATCCTTTTCAGGTGCAATACGGTACATCACCTCTTTCTCATCAAGACCTTTCGGAAGGGGAAGCTGAACAAGAATGCCATGTACTTTTTTGTCATTGTTCAATTGGTCTATTATGGTGTTAAGCTCCGATTGCGTCGCTGTTTCAGGAATTTTATGGGCAACACTGACGATGCCGAGTTCCGCACAGGTCTTTTCTTTTGAAGCAACGTACTTCTTTGACGCAGGATTTTCACCGACAAGGACGACTGCCAGGCAGGGATCAATCCCTTTCCCCTTTAAATCAGCTATCTCCTGCTTCAGCGATTCCCTGATATCTGCCGATACCTTTTTTCCATCAATTAATTGTGCTGACATCTCTCCTCCGTTATCCCTGACGAATTCAGATACCTGGAGCGTCAGGTAAAATATTCCTGGGTTTTCTTCTTCTTATCCCTTTCTCTTCAGGAGTTCAAGAAGCTCCTCGCGTGTCGACTGTTTTGAGCGGAAGATGCCTCTTACTGCCGAGGTGATTGTTCGTGTGCCGATCTTCTTCAGTCCCCTCATGCTGATGCAGAGATGTTCTGCATCAACAATAACCATCGCGCCTTTCGGTTTCAGCCTCTCCATAATCAGGTCTGCCAGCTGCGTGGTAAGCCTTTCCTGAACCTGAAGCCGCTTGGTGAGTATTTCTACCGCCTTGGCAAGCTCGCCGAGTCCGACGATCTTTCCGCCTGAAGGGATATACGCAACATGTGCTTTGCCCATGAAAGGGAGCATATGATGTTCACACATGGAGAAAAACGGTATATCCTTGAGTATTACCATCTCATCATGGCTCTCACCTTCAATATGTTTCAGTACCTCTTCAGTAGGGGTTTCAAGTCCCGAAAATATCTCCAAGCACATCCGCGCGACGCGTTCAGGTGTTTCCCGTATCCCTGCCCTATCGAGGTCTTCACCGATACCTTCGAGGATCATCCTGACGCCCTTTTCAATTTTTTTCAGATCCATTCCCTCTCCCTCTTCGTTTCGGCCATATTTTAGCACCAGGCTAATTTTCTGTCAAAAACATCTTCTGCCTGCACCCCGGCAGAAAAATCATACTGCGATACTCTCCCGAAAAACATTTTTCACTTCCCGCAATAATTTTTTCTGTATTGCCGGATTCCCTGCCACGATATTGCCTGATTGCAAAAAATCAGGACCACCACTGAAATCAGTGATAATTCCTCCGGCTTCTTTGATCAGTATTGCTCCTGCAGCGATATCCCACGGACTCAGGCCGATTTCGAAAAATGCATCGCATCTGCCGCAGGCAAGATAGGCAAGGTCGAGTGCCGCAGAACCCGCCCTTCTCAAATCACTGCACTTGAAAAAGACATTTTTAAAGAGCTTCAGGTACTGATCGGTCATTTCCTTTCTCCTGAACGGGAACCCCGTTGTCACGAGACAATCTTCGAAAGAACGACTTTCCGAAACTCTGATCCTTTTCTTATTATAGAATGCGCCTTTCCCCTTCTCCGCGGTAAACATGCCGTTCCTGAGCGGTTCATACACAACGCCGAGGATAATCTCTCTTCTGTATTCGAGGGCAATTGACAGAGAGAATACCGGATACTGATGAATATAGTTTGTTGTCCCGTCAAGAGGGTCGATAATCCATCGAAAATTGTCGTTCTCTCTGTCCTGAACAGACTCTTCCGTCAGAAACGCGTGGTCAGCGAACGCTTTTCTTATGGTATTCAGGATGATCTCTTCTGATTCCCTGTCCACACGGGTGACGAAATCAGAAGCCTGCTTCATGTCGATATCCCTGCGGGAAATCGCACCAAGGTTATCAAGGAGATACCTTCCCGCCCGCCGGGCAGCTTTTACTGCAGTTTCTACAAATATTCTTTTGTTCATTGCAGCCATGAATGGTTCCCCCAGGCCGGGTTATTTCATGTCAGGATAAGTCGTTGATCGGTGATGATCATATCGATCCTGACGTCGTGTTTTTCTGCAGGGATACAATCAACAATTTGTTCTTCATATGCAAGGGCAACGAGCGGCATCTTTTTCGTGCGTTCACTCAGGAGTATATCATAATACCCTGCTCCGTATCCAAGCCTGTTGCCCCCGGGATCAAATGCCACTCCGGGAAGAATGACAAGGTCCGCGGTATCAACACCCCTCATCCTTCCCTCCGTTCCCAGCGGCTCGGGGATCCCCATAAATCCGGGAAATAACTCGGACAGCCCTGCTATTTCATAGAGAACAAGCCTCCGGTTTTCTTTATCCACCTTTGGAAACATTATGCTCTTCCCCTCAGACCAGGAACCGTCCAGGATTTTCCGGGTATCCACTTCTGACCTGAAGGATGCATAGAGCAACAGCGTTTTCGCTTCCATAAATTCGGGGAGCGTAAAAATTCGCTCTCTGATAGCTGCATCTTTCTTCGCTTTTATCTCCGGGGGCAGGGAATCGCGCTTTTTCAGCACTTCTCTCCTGAGCGTCTCTTTTGCAGTCATACATAATTGTATACCATGTATCCTGATTTTCTGCCAGTTGCCGTTTCTTTCTCATTCTGTGCAACACACTGGAATATTCGCACAGAGGGTATTGTTCTCTGGAAGAAAGCGACAGGCATTTCGGATGAATGCTTTAGGAGGAAAAAGCTCGCAGGCGATAGGGTCTCTGCAATTTATTCGTCTTTAGGTTTGAATCTCGATAGCTCTCGCGTTAACACCTTGACCTGGTCCTTGAGTTCTTTCATACGGAGTTCCCTTCCGATCGCCATATCGTAAAAATTCTCGAGGTCCTTGATTCTCTTCTGTATCTCTTCTTCCGCCGCTCTTCTTTCGGTGATATCAAGAAAAGTTGCGATAGTGCCTGAAAAGTTACCATTCTCATCAAATAACGGCGCCCCATGCACTAACGCATAGCGCTTCCCTCCGCGTTTTCCAATAATCTCAACTTCATAACTCGACGAAATACCATGAAGGCGCTTGTTGTATTCAGATGCTGCTTTTTCGAGGCTCCCGGCGCTGAAGAATTGTTTCCATTCCTTTCCGGATACTTCCTCAGCCTCTTCAAGCTCAAGCATTTCAAGAATTGCAGGATTCACATAGACTGTTTTCCCCCCGGCATCATCCTGCCAGATTCCCGCAGGGGTAGTTTCGACGAGGGTCCTGAAGAGTTTTTCGCTCATCTGCAATGCATCTTCTGCTTTTCTTATCTCTGTGATATCCTGCATAGCAACACTAAGGCAGATTACCCTGCCGTCTTTATCAAATTCCGTATGACCGGTTGCCCTCCCGATGCGTTCTGTGCCGTCTTGCCGGGAAAACCTGAATTCGGCAATATACGGTATCGGCTTCTTTAATGAAGCGGCTATTATTTTCTGTACTCTTACGAGGTCTTCATGATGTATATGGCTCAGGAATAATTCATAACCAGGGATTACCGAACCGGGTTCGTACCCAAAAATATGGTAGAGTTCTTTCGTCCAGATAACCTCACCGGTTGTAGGGTCCCAGTCCCAGTGACCGACATGGGCCATGGATGAGGCCGTGGCAAGCCGTGCTTCACTCTCGCGCAGCGCATTCTCAGCATATTTCCGTTCAGTGATATCAGACAGGATAACCAGAAAAGCTTTCTCTTTTTCATACGGGATGAGAGAGCCGAAGAGAATGAAATATTTCTTCTCATTGGATTTGTGTAATCACTTTTACTTCATAACTCTCAACCTCCTCGCCTGCGAGCCTTTTCTGCATATTTTTCAAAGCCATTTCTTTTGATTCATCGGCAAGAAAATCGAATACCGACTTTCCGATAACCTCATCCCGCGTATACCCCAAAATCCTTATTCCGATATCATTGATATAGGAAATTCATGCCGTTCTTATGTACCAGCACTACATTGGGAGCGGCATGAACCATAGTGCTGTATCTTGCTTCGCTCTCCTTCAGCGCCTCTTCCGCCCTCTTGCGGTCTGTAATATCAGTGGCTATGTGGATAACCTTCTGAAGCTTTCCCTGCTCATCCAGCACAGGCGTACAGGAAACAAGATATATCCCCCCCTCAAACGCTTCAATTTCCATTTCAACCGTCTCAAGACTGCCTGAGGCCAGCATCTTCTCAAGAGGACATTGCGGTGGCGGCTCGCTGGTATTATGAAAAAGCTCATAGCACTTTTTTCCCTGGACCTCCTCCTCTGATTTCGCCCCCAAAGCATTCAGCGTAGCACGGTTTACCAGGAGCACATTATGAGACGCATCGAGTATAATCGTCGGCTGTCCGATCGCATGGAAGATATTTCTCCACTCCCGCCTGGATTGCCTGATCTCATCCTCTGCCCGTGCAAGCTTTTCGCGCTCCTGAGCTTCTTCCAACGCTCTGTGCACCACAGGGACAAGACGTGCCAGGTTGCTTTTTAACACGTAGTCTGTCACGCCTTTCCTGAGGGCTTCAATCGCAAATTCTTCACCCAGGACTCCGGTGACAAGGATGAAGGGAACATCAGGGCATCTCTCGTGTGCGATTGCAAAGGCAGAGAGACCATCAAACGACGGGAGAGAATAATCCGACAAAATAATATCCGGGGAGAAGTCAAGAAGCGCCGCCTGGAAAGCTTCCCTCGTATCAACATGCTTTGACATGAACTCAATCCCGGCTTTCCGCAATTCATGTTCAGTAAGTTCTGCTTCTGCAGGAATATCTTCGAGTATCAGTATTCTAAGTCCTTTGTGCATGAGACCTACTCTCCCTTGTGCGGATTGAAGAGAATATTACTTAAAGTTATTGATTAAGTTTTGCCTGTAACTAAAAATATTGCATAGATTAAATATAATCCGCCACCCATAAGCATCGTGTAGGGTGAGACCCGCTTTCTCAGGATAAGTTCCGTGAGCACAATCAAAGCAGAAGTCAATGCAATCATTGCTGAAAAGAAAGCCATTCCGGTGAGCTTCCATTCTGTGAACACCAGTCCTACGGAAACAGGGAAGGTGGATTGAAACACCATTGCTCCGGTAACGTTCCCCAACGCCAGCGTGTCTCTCCCTTTCCATGTCCAGGTGATGCTGTTGAATTTTTCCGGCAGTTCTGTCGCGATCGGCGCAAGAATCAGGGCAAAAAGCAGGGGGTTCATCCCGAACCGGACAGAAACATGCTCCAGGCTCTCTACAAAGGTATGAGCTCCGGCTATCATAACGGATAAAGCGCCGACGATCTGTACAACGATAGCGACGGCATGGGGATTTTCTTTCTTCGCAAAACTGAGGGAAGTGAGCATCCTCCAGAGATACATCTTTTCCGTGTGTTCGATGCCTGCGCTCTCTGCACAGGAGAATGTTTTGTATGCGTAGAATATATATCCGAGGATAAGGAGTATGGCCACAGGGAGTGCAAACATCCTGCCTGCCAGTGCGGGGAACAGCACCGCAGCGCCATACATGGGGATAAAAAAAAGGAGGTCTCTTTTCATCGAAAGCACCTCGACATGAATCTCGAATTTCCGCCGTTTCCTTAAATGCGATATGATAACGGTGACCCCTATAAGGAAAAAAGCAAGAGTGGAAAGCATGAACGGCGCACCGAGAATCGCGCCGACCCCGATGTCCTCGGCAGATTTTCCGCTGTAAAAGAATATTGCGACTATAGGGAGTATCGTCTCCGGCAGGGCTGTTCCGACTGCGGCGAGAAGACTTCCTACAACCGCCTGAGAGAGATTGAACCTTTTCCCGAAAGCTTCAACACCGTTCGTAAAAATTTCGGCGGCAGCAAGAATCATGAGAAGCCCGATGAGAAGAAAAAGAACCTCTCCGGCCATCAGTGTATAACAAGAACAGGACAGGGAGACGTTTTCAGTACCGCATCGGTAACACTGCCTATGAGCATCCCTTTTATTAATCCCAATCCACGGGCGCCAATGACAATAAGATCGATATCCAGGTCCTGTGCTACTGCAGGAATTCTCTGTCCAGGTTCTCCATCATCAATAATCACGGATTCCTCTATCCCGGTATCTCCGAGGAATTTCTCAAGTTTGTTCTTTGTATCATCGTGCAATTCCCTTATTAACCTGTCGCTTTCATCCTGCGAGGTTAATCCTCTGATCTTGTGGTAGGGCATAACCGAGAGGATTTCGAGGCTGCACGATAAGGCGCCCTGTAATTCTTTCGCAAATATGAGCGCCTTTTGCGACTGTTCGGATAAATCAACCGGGCAGAGGATCTTTTTTATAATCACAGTCCCGGATGAGGCCGTCCTGGCTTTTTCTCCCCGTACAACAAGCATGGGCATTTCGAGACCTTTGATCAGTTTCTCGGAACTGCTCCTTCTGAACGTGTGCGACACGAACCCCAGTACCAGCATATCAGGTTGTGTCTTTCTGATCGCAGATTCAAAGGATTCCTGGAGCCTCCCGACCGCAACCTCTGTTTCTGCTCTGATCCCCCGTTCGGAAAGCTGTTTTTTCAGGACTGTGAAATTATCAAGAGCCCCCTTCTTCTCTTCCTCCATGTATGGAGCAAGATACGCCGGCGGGGTTGTAAGATAATCTATCGCATAGAGCAGCGTGAGCGACGCCTCGGTTGCGAGCGCAAAGTGTGCAGCATATGAGAGTACCGCTTCGGTAGCAGGACCGAAATCAACACCGACCAGTATTTTTTTTATATCCATATTATGAAAGGATTCTCTCTTCGATCTTGTTTTTCAGTCTCCTCACTTCTTCTACCGTCTCCTTCGCGAAGAGGTAGGGAGACGTCCCCTTGATATCCGCTTCCATAACCGCATGGCTGAAAGAAAGAGCCCCCAGGAATTCCATCCCGGGAATATTTTTCCTGATAAAATCGATGTCTTCAGCCCCTCTCACCTTGTTCGCAACCACAAAGACTTTCTGGACGCCGAGTTTTTTTGCCATCTCCGCGACTGTTCTCGCGGTCTGCATGCTTCTCTGTCCCGGCTCTACTACCACAATAAACGCATCTACCGATTCAGCAGTCCCCCGGGTGAGATGCTCTATCCCCGCTTCCATATCGATAATAACGACTTCGCTCCTCTCAACGATCAGATGTTTCAGAAGAGTCCGCAGCAGTACATTCTCAGGGCAATAGCACCCGGACCCTGCATCCTTCAGTTTGCCCATAGTGAGCAGGGTAATTCCACCCTTCCGGTAGCCTATCCCTTCGGGCAGATCGTCAACTTTTGGATTCAACCTGAAAATGCCGCCGGGACCACCTGGTTTTGCTCCGGTCCGCTCCTCTATCAGGTCCGCCATGTCTGCAATCGGCCTTATCTGTTCAGCCTCCGGCTGAGAGATCCCCAGTCCGGAAGCAAGATTCGCATCAGGGTCGGCATCCACGGCAATTACCCTTCTCCCCTCATCCGCAAAGAGAGAGGCAAGCAATGAAGCGAGGGTTGTCTTTCCAACCCCGCCCTTTCCTGTGATTGCGATTTTCATGGAATATTTATTCTTTTAGAGAACTTTCTTCGTTGACGGCACGCCCTTGACTCTGGGATCGATCGAAACCGCCTCCCTGAGCGCCCTTCCCAAGGCCTTGAATACCGCTTCGATAATATGGTGCGTGTTGCGTCCATAGGGAGATTCGACATGGAGCGTGATGCTGCTGTTGCTCACAAAGGCCTGAAGGAAGTCCTCGACAAGGTCAGGGTCGAACTTTTTGATCTTGCTTTTTTTCGGAAACTGTACCCTGTAGACCAGATAGGGTCTTCCGCTGATATCGACAAATACAGAGGCGATTGCCTCGTCCATAGGTACGGTCGCCTCTCCATACCGCGATATTCCTTTCATATCCCCAAGCGTCTGCTTGAAGGCCTTTCCCAGCACAATTCCCACATCTTCGACCGTATGATGATCATCAACTTCAATGTCGCCGGTTGCTTTCAGCCGCACGTCAAAAAGGCCATGCTTGCACAGAAGGGAAAGCATATGGTCGAGAAATGGTATAGCGGTATTTATGGCATACTTCCCTTGCCCGTCAAGATGCAGCATTACCCTGATGTCCGTCTCTTTGGTCTTTCTCGTTATATCTGTTTTTCTCATACTGCGCCCCTTATTGCGCACCTGCATCTCCTTTCATTATTCTTTTCAACGCCGCCAGAAAAATAGTATTTTCTCTCTTCGTTCCGACAGTCACCCTAAGGCTTCCGGCAACGGCGCCGTTCATATTCCTTACGAGCACACCCATTTTCAACAACTCCCTGTATATCCTGTCCGGCTCTTTGACCCAGAACAAGATGAAATTCGCTTCTGACGGAAAAGGGGTAACCTGCCGAATCTTCGAAAGTTCACGAAAAAGCCTCCCCCTTTCTTCAATGACAGATTGAACGTGCTGTTGTAATAGTTTCCCTTTTTTCAGGGCCTTGCAGGCAATTGCCTGCGAAAAGGAATTCAGGTTGAAGGGAAGCCGGATCTTATTGACCTCCCTGATAATGTCTTCTCTTGCTATCAGGAAACCTACCCTCAGGGCAGCGAGTCCTATTTTACTCAATGTCCTCATAATGAGAAGGTTCCCTGAATCGTCAAGGAGCCTGACAAAACTCTTATTCCCTGCAAAAGCCTGGTATGCCTCATCTACCACCACAAGAGACGTAGAACCGGACGCTTCCAGTATTTTCAAAATCTTTTCTGAAGAAAAACAATTCCCGGTCGGGTTGTTTGGCGAACTGAGGAAAATAATTTTCGGCCTGTATCTGTGCACTGCCGACAGCATGCGTTTCAGGTCAAGGTCGAACCCTTCATCCAGAGGAATTCCAATACTCCTCTCGCCAAGGGCCTGGGAAATAATCCCGTACATCGAAAATGTCGGGACCGGATACAAGACCGGCCCTCCGAATGTGGTGATGAGATAATAGATCAACTCATCAGAGCCGTTCCCCTGAAGGATGTTTTCCGGTCTGATCCTGAGGTCTTTTGCCACAAGTTTCCTTAATTCCTTTGCTTCGGGATCGGGATACCGGTTGGTTTTCAGGGACTTCACCGCGAGGAGCGCCTCACTGAATCCATAGGGACTTTCATTTGCGTCAAGTTTCACCCTGCAGGGGATTTCTCTGGCCTCATATGCGGAGAGAGAGACGATGTTCGGCCTCACTATTTTCCTGATGTCCATAGCAAGGGAATTATACCATACTCTGTCCTCTTTCCATTTCTCATTAAGCAAGTTCTGCTTTTGCAATTTGTATTTCTCCGTGATAAGATCGAAGCTAAGGGAGGGGCATGTGTAACCTTTTTCTTTACCCTGAAACAGAGAGATAATTTTCAGCAAAAATAATTCCGCTTCAATCAGGGAGTCTTGATCTATGGGAAAAGGCATTCGGAATCCTTCACAAAAAGGCCATCGCGCAAAATCTGCGGATCAATGCCCCGTCAGGGAAAATCTCTTCAGGGATATCATCGGGAGCATACAGGACGGCATTACTGTTCTGGACAGAGACCTGAATATTTCTTTCGTGAACCCTGTCATTGAACATTGGTATCAGGACCGGATGCCGCTGGTGGGAAAAAAATGTTATCTCGCCTACCAGAACCGGACGCAACCGTGTGAGGGCTGCCCGAGTCTCCGGACGCTCAGCAGCAATAAAAAGGATATCGCCGTTATTCCCTTTCCGTCTCCGAAAGAAAAACAGCGATGGCTCGAAATTGTCACCTTCCCGCTTCTGGATTCCCGTTCCCTTCAAACGACCGGGATACTTGAACTTGCAAGGGACATTACCGAACGGAGGGAGGCGGAGCAGTCAATTCATGAAAGCGAGGCATTATTCCGCGCGCTGGCAGAAACGACCTCCTCCGGAATTTTTATTTATCAGGGCGAGAAGTTCTGCTATGTCAATCCTACCATGATTTCCTTAACCGGTTATTCAAGGGAAGAATTTCTTCATATGAACTTCTGGGACATTGTGCACCCCGCCTTTCGTGACCTGGTAAAACAACGCGGACTTGCAAGACAGCAGAACGTGCCGGTGTTACCCCGCTATGAATTCAAAATTATCACAAAAAGTGGTCAGGAACGTTGGGCTGATATAAGCATGACGCTCACACAATTTCGCGGAAACCCAGCCGGTTTGGGCACCGCATTCGATATTACCGAACGGAAGATGCTTGAGGAAGATCTCCGCTCTCTCTCCCTGTTCGATGAACTTACCGGTTTATACAACAGGAGAGGGTTCTTCACTCTTGCGGAACAGCAACTCAAGGTAGCTGACAGGATGAGAAAAGAGATGTTCCTGCTTTTTATTGACTTTGACGGTCTCAAGAGTATCAACGACACACTCGGGCACAACGAGGGGAGCCAGGCATTAATTGATACCGCAAATATTATGAGCGAAGCTTTCAGGGAATCGGATATCCTCGGAAGAATCGGCGGAGATGAGTTTGTCGTGCTTGCGATTGAACCTGCCGAATCCGATATTACTCTGTTCAGAATACGGCTGCAAAACGCTGTGGACTCTTTTAATTCCAGGGGGGCCCGCCGCTTTCTCATATCACTAAGCGCCGGTGTAGCACGCTATGCTCCTGATTCTCACTATTCATTAAGAGATCTGATCGCACATGCCGATTCCCTGATGTATGAAGAGAAACGGACAAAAAAGAGGCAGGACGTATGAATGCGAGACAAAAAGACTTGGGAATTTATAAATAACTATTGGTTAACCGATCAATGCCTTCAATGCATTGAGCCTGTTCGGATGCTTCAGCTTTCTCAGTGCTTTCGCCTCTATCTGCCTTACCCTTTCCCGGGTAATGCAAAAATGCCTCCCCACTTCTTCGAGGGTATGGTCCTTCTCAAATCCTATGCCGAACCGCCTTCTTATAATCTCGGCTTCCTTTGGAGTCAAGGTATTAAGCACACTCAATATGTATTCGGTAACATCATTGATTTCTGTATTGGAGTAAGGGGAAAGACTGTCTTTATCGCTGATGAAATCCTCGATCGTTGAACCTTCATCCCCCAGAGGAGTCTGAAGGGCAATGGTATCCTGTATTATCCTGAATACTTCTTCGATTTTTATTCTTGATACTCCTAATTTTTTGGCAATCTCTTCCTTGCTCGGTTCTCTCCCGAATTGCAGGGTCAATTCTTTGGAAGTCTTTGCGACCTTGTTGTAAAATTCCATCATATGTACGGGGACCCTTATGGTCTTTGTCTGGTCCATTATGGCCCTTGTTACTGCCTGCCTTATCCACCATGTTGCATACGTGCTGAACTTGAAACCTTTTGTATAGTCGTACTTGTCAATTGCCCTCATGAGGCCGATATTCCCTTCCTGAATGAGATCGAGCAGGGAAAGACCTCTCCCGATATAATGCTTGGCAACATTCACTACTAATCTCAGGTTCCGGGTTATTAATTCATTTTTTGCTTCGGTAACAAGGAGCCTTGCCCTGGTTATTCTGTCCCACTTTACTTTCAATTCCTGGACCTTGATCCCTGCTTCTGATTCAACATGCCTGAATTCATTCTGCACTTCTTTTGCTATGGCGCTGAGTTGAACCGGATTGGAATTTTTTTTCTTTTTTACAGAAATTATTTTTTTCAAATCCTTCAAGGTCCCGTACCCTGCAAGCCTTCTTTCCGCCCGTTCTATTCTTGTCATGAGGTTCTCAAAAATACTCAGGGTAATTTCGACGTCCGCATCTGTTGTCTCTTTTTCTGAACTGGCCGATCCTTCTCCGTTTTTTCCCTCTCTGCCCGATTCGTTGCCCTCAAAGAAGGGGAGCATCATAACAATTTCCTTAATAATCTCTTTGCCCTCTTCCAGACTTTTTGCGAGTTCTACTTCCTCGTCCCTCTTGAGTATTGAAATATTTCCCATCGAATGGAAATACGTCTGAATAAGGTCTTCTCTCTTTTCGTACCCTCGCTGCTCCTCTTCCTCCAGTTCCTCTCCCTCCCCAGAGGAGAGTTCCTGATCATCAATCACTCTAATCCCGATATCGTTCAAAATATCCATGAATTCCGCCAGTTCACCCGGAGAAACAAACTCAGGAGGAAATGCATCATTTATTTCATCATAAGTGAGCGATCCCCGCCTTTTGCCTAAATCCAAGATCTCATCAAAAATATCCCATTCCCTCAAAGCTTCCTCCTTAACCTGGACATGTTTGATAGAACACGAAAGAACCTGATGTTCTCATGGAGCAATCGACCACCCTAAAAACCTGCCGGAGAACGTGCATGACTGAAGAATCACCACAAACGTGCGGATATGCTGGTTTCTGCAGGTTTTATCGACAAAACTTCCGGGCAATACTCTCCGTCTATTCGCTTTTCCCTGCTTTTCCTTGTGTATTCATTATTCCTTGCGGCCAGTATTCCAGGATAAGCCCATACGGCGCACTTTCAAGGCAATACTGCCCGCAATAGAATATGATCTTAACGGGAAAAATGCTTTTCGAGAAGCGTATTAAAACCTTCTGAATTTCTGAGCCTTTGCCCTTTTCCTGCGTGCCTCAGCACGTTTTCGTTTCTCTTTTACCGACGGCTTCTCGTAGTAACTTCTTGTCTTGATCTCTTTGAGAAGACCTTCCGTCTGAACTTTTCGTTTCAGGACTTTAATGGCTTTTTCAATATCATTATCTACGACTCTAATCTCTATAATAACTTATCTCCTGCCTCTTCCATACCCTGATCCTCTTCCCTGTCCATAGCCGCCCCTGCCGCCGCCGCCACCGCCGCCACCGAACCCGCGTTTCTCTCTTGGCTGCTGGGGTCTTGCCTCATTGACGATCAAAGCACGTTCCATGAATGTTTTGCCGTTTAATTGTTCTATGGCTTTTTTCGCATCTTCCTCAGATGACATTTCCACAAAGCCAAACCCCTTAGAACGCCCGGTGTCCTGATCTGTGATCACTTTCACCGACTCAACCTCTCCAATACTCGAGAAGAGCTCCCTTAGAGATTCCTCCGTCGCATTGAAAGAGATACTTCCTACATACAGTTTCTTGCCCATTCCTTACCCTTTCTTAATAGAATTAAGAAGCGACATTGCTTTTCATGCGTTTGTGGCTTCTCTTACTTTATAGTTCTCATACAATACCATTTTCTGAACCTTAAATGGAAAAAGAAAATAGCCAGGCCTGATTTATTTTCCCTGTCTTTATAAACTTATAAGAACTTCTGATAATACCCATCACCTGTTCATAACCTGTGAGTAAACGTGTTCTTACCTTTTGGGAACCCTTGAAAATCCAGGGGTCTTTCATTCCTGCCTGAGCGTGAGTAGGATAAATTATACTTTAAAATCAATTTGTTATACTTTTAACGGGATATTCCCACACCCGTGTTTCTTTTCATTCGTATAAACCTAATAATATCAAGGCATTTCGTGAATATTCTGTGAAAAACTTTGTCCGGTTGATGTTTCATCCTCCCTGTCATGCATTCCGTCATATTCTGATCGTATCGCCGTCCTTCAGTATTTTCAGATGTTTTAACGGAAGCTTCCGGAGTTCCGCGCTGATTCTTCGAGAATATTGCGGTTTAAGGTGTGTAACGTAGACACGTTGAGGTTTGCAGGGCATATGTTTGATTTCTTCCCCTAACAAATCCGGCGTTAAATGTCCAGTTGTAATTGCGAGCTCCCGCATGTTGTTCGGAAAGGAAACATCGATAATAAGGGCATCGAACTGTCTCTTCCCTGCTTGCTTCCATGTCTGTCGTGTCGGACCGGTATCGCCCGTGTAGAAAAACAATTTTCCCCTGCTGTCTTCGACAAGATATCCAACAGCCGGGACGGGATGGTTTACTTTGAAAGGGGTTACAGAATACCCGTTCACCGTAATCATCCTCCCGGCCTTCAGGGCGGTAAGATTGAGAATAGCCTCCCGGGGATTCGGTATGAGAGTGAAATCCGGCCACACCTCACTATTAAAAAGATGGGTCCTGATTGTCCTGATTACAGGGGCGATACTGTATATTGTAATGGCACGCCCTTTATTTCCTACAATGATATTATCGGCAAGAAACGGGATACTCAGAATATGATCAAGATGAGCATGGGTAATAAATATATGGTTAATTTTTAACTGCGCTTTTCTATCGAGGACATTTGTAATGCTTCCCGCATCAAATACGATTTCTTCATCAAGGAGGAATGAAGGAGGGTTGTGTCCCGGAAACTCAGCACCTGAACAGCCGATGACTCTGATCTTCATAGTGGATATTTATTCTACACTTTTCAGTAAAAATATCCAGCGAAATTTTGTATAAACGCTCCCTGCCATTGGAATACCTCCGGGCCTGTCATCCCCCTATGAGGTCAAATCAGAAGGGAGACACATGAACCCGCACTATTTTCCCGCGTTGCAATCTCTGCTTACCTCATGACACATCCAGCAGAGAGACATGCATGATCATCTCTTCTGTGGTGCTCCTGAGCTGTGCACAGCTCTTTGCGTTCTGTATCGCAATGGAAGCATACATGGCAAGGGAACGAAGCATTTTAAGGTCTTCAAGCGTGAATAATTTATTCGAACTGTTGCTCATATTAAGAGTCCCAATGCTGGTCTTCCATTTGAGCGGCACACAGAGCATGGATGCAATTTTCGCAGATCCTGATTTAAAGCGCGCGTCCTGTGAAACGCTGTTGATCAGTTCAGCCTTGCCGGTCCTCAGCACATCTCCGGCAACACCTTCTCCAACCCGGAGCTTGATCTTCGGATTCCACTCCTTCCCGAAGGCCGCTCTTACCGAGAGAGTCACTCCGTCTTCGTCAAGGAGCATGATCGAACCGTTTTCGGCAGGTATGACATTTCTTGCTTCTTCGAGAATGTACTCACAGGTCTCATCGAGATCTGTACAGATATTCAATTTCTTCTTCTTCACCTGAATCAGTTCGTCATCTAGTCTCCTGATCCTGGAACTCATGGACGAAATGATTCTGAACGCAAGAGTCGGGTCCCTGCTTATGGTCTGAAAAAGTTTTTCCTTATCAATGCTCAGCACCCGGGTATTGCCCATCGCAGTGGCAGTGGCGGAACGCGGCAGCTTGTCAAACAATGCCATTTCTCCGAAAATATCTCCGCTTTCGAGCGTCGCGATGATCATATCACCTGTCCGGGACTTTTTCGTTATCTTCACCCTTCCCGCCTGAATGACATACATCCGGTCGCCTTCCTGCCCTTCCCCGAAGATCTGCTCCCCTTCAGAATATATCCTGCCCAGTTCGTCATCCCTCATGCTTCACCCGCGATAAGTTCTTTTGTTATTTCACAGAGGAGATCCTTCTGCAGGGGGAAATTGAGCGTCCTGAAAAAAATATCCCTGTACCGTTCGTTTCCGGTAAACATGTCCCAGAGAACCGAACTCAGTCTTTTGGATCGATACTGGTCCTCCTGTTCCCTGCTTACGACTTTCAGCATTCCCCTGGTGAGTGTCCTGTATTTCTTGAACAAATCCGTCGCCTGAAACAGGATTTTCCCGTATCTGTTGTCATTCACAATGCTCCGGTACACGGGAAGATACTCACGCCGGAAATGGTCCGCACTCACGCCATGAAATACCGCGGTCTTTGCTGCAGCCTTGCCCATAAGGTATGCCGCGCCGAGCCCGTCCTTGAAAAGCCGCGTAGACCCTGCGTCGCCGCACATCACGACTCTGTCGGTAAACGGTATTCCGGGCGCCCTCACATTCATCTGAGGGAGGCATCGGCAGGTGACTTCGTACGGGACGGAAGCGGGGAGGACAGCCGCCACAGCAGGGTGATCCAGAAATTCATTCACGATCCCCACGTTTACATTCTCTCCCAAAATACAGATTGTCACATATGTTCCTTTCGGAATCATTGCGGCAAACTTTATCTCTTTAAACGGAAGCAGGAACAAGTGCACGGAGGCGCCGAAATGCTTTGAGAGAATATCGCGGTCAAACCCTATTTCGGCAATAGCGGCAGTGACTGTGCCAGGCCTCCGGTACCCGAACCGCATATTCTCGAAGAGCTTTGAGGTCTGGCTTTTTATGCCGATCGCTCCAACCACAAGGTCTGCCTCCTGTATATCCCCCTCTCTGGAAAGAAGCACCGGTCTTGAGTTTCTGTATTCTATATGGTCTATTTTCAGGGGAACATGCAGCGCGCCCTCTTGCGTAGCAAGGTTCAGGAGAAACCCATCGAAACTCTCTTTTTCCTGCCCCATAGTCCCCTTCGGTCCGCCTCCCCGGTATACTGCGGCAATCCTCTTTTCGTGAGTCGGAGTATCTATGGACACTGTTCCCTGATCGGTATGAAGTTTATAGGAATCAATCCCTCGCTGGACAATTCTGTCGCTGAGGTTTATCCCTTCAACCGCGAGTGTCTGGACAAGGAGTTCGGATATGATGCCTCCGCACCGGTTGCACCCCAGCGGGCCGTCTTTGCTGAAATCTTTGGGTTCGTAGATCGTCACCCGGAGATTTTTATTGATCATCTTTGCCATTCTGAGAGCAAAGATGCTGAAAAAAGAACCGGTAGGCCCGCCTCCGACCACTGCGATATGGGAGCCGTCCTCAAGAATAAACGGATCGGCCATTCTTTATCCCCCTGGGAATTATTTATATATTACTATTATGAGACTGTAAATAAGCATTTATTCTGTGCGTATTATTGCTTCTAACCTTACCACAAGCAAGGTATTTGAACAAGCCCTTCCCTGCATGGATATACAGGTGGTACAATAAGCATCAAAGGAGGAGTATATCCGTGAAGATAGCCTATTTTGACTGCTTTTCCGGAATAAGCGGTGACATGTGCCTCGGTGCGCTGGTGGATGCCGGGGTGCCGCTGCCGAAACTGGAGAGAGAGCTGAAAAAAATCCCTGTGAAGGGATACCGCCTCACTGCAAAACGGGTGAACCGGGCTGACCTCGCGGCCACAAAGATAGACGTGGTATGCGGGAAGGGACGTTGCAATCCAGCCCGAAATTTCAACGATGTCAGGAAAATTATACGGACCTCGTCACTGTCTCCCGACATCAAACAAAAAGGCCTGCGAATCTTCGAACGGCTTTTTCTGGCTGAGGCAAAAGTGCATGGCATTTCGGTGCAAAAAGTCCATCTCCATGAACTCGGCGCGGCAGACTGTATGGCAGACGTATTCGGCACGCTTATCGGGCTAGGTCTTCTTGGTATCGAACAAGTCCTCTCGTCACCAATAAATCTCGGAAGCGGTTTTGTCGAGACCGAACACGGAACGCTGCCTGTTCCTGCTCCCGCCACTATCGAGATACTGAGAGATGTTCCGGTATATTCCACAGGGATGCCGTATGAGCTGACAACGCCCACCGGCGCGGTCATCATAAAAGAACTTGCCTCGGAATTCGCCGGGATGCCCTTGATGGAGACGACAACGACAGGCATCGGCGCCGGCGAAAGGGATTTAGGCAGATGGCCGAATGTGCTGAGAGTCTTCATCGGGAATCTCCTCTCCCATGAAGTTTCCGGGAACATTCCGGCGGATTTGTCCGATCATATGATTACGGTCATCGAGACGAATATTGACGACATGAACCCTCAGCTGTTCGAATATGTCATGGAAAAGCTTTTCCGTGCCGGCGCCCTTGATGTCTTTCTCACACAGATTCTCATGAAGAAAGGGAGGCCGGGCGTCAAGCTCTCTGTTCTCTGCAAAAACGCGCAGAGGAATACCCTGAGTGCAATCATCCTGAAAGAAACCAGCTCTATCGGGGTGAGGTTTTATGAGATGGAGAGAATCGCACTTGATCGGACAATCAAAAGCATAGATACAGAGTTTGGGAAAATACGGGTGAAAATTTCCCGCCTCGGAGGAGAGGTCCTGAAGGCAACCCCCGAATATGAAGACTGCAAAAGGATCGCGCGGAAACTCGGAGTCCCCCTTATGCATATTATGAAAAAGATTCCATGAGCAGAAAGTCCACGGGACGCGATATCCGGAAAGAAAGAAGCGTCCACGGCGCCGCCTGGGGAAATTTCCACGGAGGATATTTTTCAGACCCCTCTGTCGCAAAGCCTCTGCTTTTAAACGTATGCGAAGCGGTGAGACATTCACATCCCAAAGTAGTCGTAGACCTCGGTGGAGGGACCGGCTATCTTCTCGGCGCCCTGCGGGAACAGTGCCCGGGGCTGTCCGCTGAACTTGTGAATATCGACCTCTCAGGCAAGCAGCTCGGCGAGTCGGCGCATGACTGCATTCACACGTTGCAGTGCGCGATAGAAACTTTCACGCGTTCCCGCATCCACCCCAGCGCGGACAAATTTCTCTTCCTCATGCGCTCCGCACTCCATTATATGGGAAAGCACGGTATCAGGCCATTCCTGCATCACCTCCGGACCCAGATGGCAAACGGGGAATTCTTTATTCACCAGACAGCATGTTTCGAAAGAGAGAGAGACGCCGAATGTCTGAACATGCTCTATACGCACATGGGTACGGGAAAATGGTATCCCAAGACCGATGACCTCCGGACTCTTCTTGTGCAGTCGGGATGGTCTGTGCTCTCAGTTGAACCTGCGCCGCTGCTGCCGTTGACATCGGACGACCTGGCAAAGCGCTACGGGCTGAATGAGGGAAAGGTCAGGGAAATTTGCAGCGTCATCACCCGGGAGTTCAGTGAAACCGACAATGTCTTCCGGAAAACACCGGACGGATTCTGCGCGTATCTGCATTACCAGATATTTACCTGCGTTGCGGTATAGCGGTAATCGTCACTGCCTGACCGAATAAAGAGAGAATAAAAAAGGGCGGGATAGCCAAACCCGCCCTTTTCAAAAAATACTCTGATTAATTACAGACTAAAATTAATATCGTTCGTATCATCAGGCTAATTCATGACATCTGCCGGTATCCCTACAAACTTACATGAAATCTTTGCCTTCCCGTAGATTCCATATTCACTGGAATATATGTTCATAGATATCTTTAACTTTCCCTTTATGGTGCCGTCCTTCTTTTCTGCGCCGATGCAGGTGATTTCTGTTATCTCTTCAACCGTTATGTCGGTTTCAAGCTCTTCACTTAACATCTCTTCAAAAATATCACTGATATCTGCCGGATCGGGATAGACCGTAAACTTTTTCGTTGGTTCTGTCCAGGCGCCTCCTACATCCTGTGATTCAAATGTCCCATCCTCATGGAATGTCCAGATATCATCCATTGTTCCTTTGATGATTGTTGTTTTCTGACCTTTTGCAGTAATTTTCACAGTCATCGGACCCTGGATATCCCATGTTCCGACTACAGCCGACCAGACAGGACTGTACAAAAACAATACGCATGCTAAAATGAACGGGACCATAACAACTCTCTTCATAGTTCTCTCCTCCTTAGATATGAACGGCCAATATTTATATCACAGGGACAAATCTCAGTCAAGACAAATTAGCAAATTATGTTCTTTTGAAACCATTCAGTTACGGGTGGAAAAATCCTCCCCTTTACAAGGGGAGGTTGGTGGGGTATTTTGGAAAAATATTCAAACCTCCCCAACCCCTCCTTATAAAGGAGGGGATTGAACTCTTCACTGAAGGGTTACTTCTTGTGCTATCCGGTAATTAGTACTGTATTATTACCCCGGCAAGTAAATACTTTAAAAATCGTCATTGTCCGTCTTGACCGGACAATCCAGAACCTACTGAAAAAACTGGATCCCCGGTCAAGCCGGAGGATGACAAGCCCTGAGTTTATAAACAGACACTATTTAGCGGATTTACGATTAAACTAAATACCTCTCAGGTTCAGATTAAGGAAACGAGGTTTTCAGACAGGCTCTGATGGATGGATTGATTGCGACGAATACAATTCTTCTGTTTGTTCAATTGCAATTGCCCTGTTGCGCCGGCAATGGCGTTCTTCACGCCAATTATACGTTTACAGAATCGACAGTTGTTGCCCTTCCTCCCCCCTACTTCGCTGAAAGGTTCAAATAGAGCGTGGAACCATGTCTGAATATAAGGAGCAGAATGTCGTTTCCTGGTTGTATTTTGGAAACTATCTGTTCGTAGTCTTTGACCCTGAGTATTTGCTGTTTGCTCACTTCCAGTATGACATCCCCCCTGGTCAGCAAAGATGCGGCTGCGCTGTCTTCTCCGATATCGGCAACAACAACACCCTTTACCCTCTCGGGCAGATTGAGTTTTTTGGATATTTCAGGGGTGAGGTCCTGGACTATTACTCCTGACAAAAGGTTGTCGAAACGGATTTTCGAACGCTGCTGCTCCTCATCGGAAGGCAATTCTTCTACCGTGACCTTCTTGATTTCCGTTTTGTTCTCCCTGACAATTTTCAGAGTTAAAGTCTGCCCCGGCGAGGTATCTGCAACCATATTGCGCATTTGGTAAGGCTCTTCGACCTTTTTGTCTTCAAATTCAATGATGATATCTCCTCTCCGCAGGCCTGCCTTTTCCGCAGGACTCCCTTCAATCACATCTCCGACGAGGACGCCTTTCTCATCACTCAGGTTAAACTGCTTTGCGAGTTCCTGCGTAAGACCCTGGATGCTCACTCCGAGCCATCCCCTCACGACTTTTCCCTGTTTGATAAGTTTGTCCATCACTGCTTTTGCCATGCTCGTGGGGACTGCGAACCCTATGCCCTGATATCCGCCGCTCGTGCTGAATATTGCAGTATTGATGCCAATGAGCTCGCCCCTGACATTCACAAGCGCTCCTCCGGAATTTCCGGGATTGATTGCCGCATCAGTCTGGATGAAATCCTCGTAATCGGCTATACCCACATTGGCCCTTCCGACTGCGCTCACAATACCCATCGTTACCGTCTGGCTCAATCCATACGGACTCCCTATCGCAAGCACCGTTTCCCCGACCCTGAGTTTGTCCGAATTACCCCATGTTATGGTGGGGAGGTCTGCTGCCTCGATTTTGACAATGCCGATATCGGTCATGGCGTCGGTTCCCACAATTGTTCCCTTGAACTCTCTCTTGTCCGAAAGAGTGACCTTTATTTGTTCCGCGCCCTGTATCATGTGGTTTGCAGTAAGGATATATCCCTGAGGATCAACAATAACACCTGAGCCGAGGTTGGCAGATTTCCGCTCTTTCGGCGCCCGGAACTGATCTCCGAAAAACCTCCTGAAGAAAGGGTCGTCCATAAAAGGGTTTTCTCCCCCCCGAACTTTTATCGTCCGCATGGTCGAGATATTCACCACTGCCGGTCTCACCGCCGCAACAATCTCCGCAGTCGCCTGCCCCACCTTGGTGAGCACATCGATCGATTCCCCGGAAATCTTTACCTCCCCGGCATATGTTGATGAGGGAAAACTGATCGCGAAGAAACCGATAAATCCTGCAAGCAGGGATATTGTAACAATCGCTTTTATAAGAGAGCCCTTCTGTATAAAAGAAAACATGGTTCCTCCCGTTGTTGAAATTCAGATTATTTCTTTTTACTATACCATGGAAGAGAAATTTATGAGTCCCCTTTCCCCTGGAGAGAGAGGGTTAGGGTGAGGGGGTCTATTAATATATGGACAGACTCTATTTACGGCTCCTGTCCCCTGTCAAGCAATTCGCGGTAGAGAAAAGGCTTTGTGCTCGACGGCACTTCTGGCGCTTCATAGAGCTCCTTCAGGTCGGTCGTCTTGATATTCTCCAGAAACTCCACTATTATTGCGAGCGGAGCATGATGGTTCCGGATAAGCGCCCATCGCACATCATATCTGCGTGACCACTTCGGATGCTCCGCTATCTGGCGGATGACCTGTGATGAGGTCTTCTTCATGCTGATAATCCTGCAGATGTCCCCTTCCGTGAGGATCGGACTGTCCAGGCATGCGGCAGAGACTTCTTTCATCCCGTCCTCCAGCAGTTTTACAAGCACTGCGCTGCTTGCCCTCTTGGCAAGGGTTATCTTGATACCAAGCGGCAGCGTGAGTATCTTTTCCAGAATATCCATCTCTGCCCTGACCCTCACAGCAACAGGTATCTGCCGGTTTCTCGTGAGGTCGGCCATGTCGAAAATTCTCAGCGACTTGAGGATCGAGAGCGAAATATTCTTCGGGGTCTTCGGGTTCTTGCAGAGAGCCATCATGATGGGGTAACTGTCCTTCCACCGGCGGTCGTAATAAATAGATTCGATTATTTCCCTCGTAAGATTTCTCCTTCGCGCGAGTACACGCACATGGTCTTCTGTGAGGTTGCTGTTCAGGAGAAGTCGGGTGATTACCTGCGAAGAAGGATGATGGACAAGCATGCCGAGTTCCTCTGCGCTACCCCGTGACGCAGCGAGTATTTCTTCCTCCGGATCCTTCATATCATTATTGTAGCCGAACCAAATCCTTTATTCACATTGACTAATCAGAGATATTTTTGTTAGTTTAATAAACTACTTTTAACGTTGAGGAGTCTGTATGCCAAAGAAACAGAAAATCGCTTCGACAAAAAAGAAGAAAACTACATCACCGAAGAAGAAGACGATGACGAAAAAAACCATGACCAAAAAAACGATTACGAAGAAGACACCAGTGAAGAAGACTCCGGCAAAGCAGGTTGCTGCTGCTGTAATAAAAAAACCGAAAACCGGGAAACTTTCACCACGGGACAAGAAGTTCCAGGATATCAAGAAAAACCTTATCGGACAGAAAAAGATTCTCCTCCTCGGAGCCCTGGAAGCCCGGAATGAACTTCCCGAACAGACCGTGTTTTCTGATCTTGGAGATCAGGCATCAGCTGAGATCGACAGAAATTTCATGCTGAAAATCAAGGGGAGAGAACGGAAACTCATCAAGAAGATCGAAGAAGCCGTCGAAAGAATCGATGAAGGGATTTTCGGCATCTGCGATAAATGCGGAGAGGAAATAGATATCAGAAGGCTCGAAGCACGACCGGTTACAACCATGTGCATCGAGTGTAAAACCGTGCAGGAGGAAGAAGAGAAATTAAGGGAAGGATAGAGTAAAGAAAATTCTTCCCGCTTCTACCCCCTGATTTTCAGGCCGTATCTGTCCCTCAGTGAATCGCCGAGCACATTAAAACAGAGTGCGGTAAGTGCGATCATAAATCCCGGCGCAACCACCATCCACGGCGCAGAGGTCAGGTAAGCCCTGTGAGCGCTTATCATGGAGCCCCAGGTCGGCATCGGCGGCTGGGCGCCGAGCCCTAAAAAACTTAATGACGCTTCGACCAGGATATATCCTCCGATCTTCATGCCCATTACCACAAGCACAACAGGGATGCATTGAGGCATGAGATGTCTGAGTATGATTCTCCCTGTGCTGCATCCCGTTGCCCTCGCCGCTTCAATATAATTCGCTTCTTTCAGGCTTAATACCTGTCCTCTGACAATTCGCGCAAAGGAAGCCCAGCCTACTGCAACAATAGCGATGACAACGGTGTATATCCCCGGAGGGAAAAGAACAGATATGGCAATCGCAAGAAGGAGCGTGGGGAATGAAAGGACCAGGTCTACAAATGCCATCAGCAGCGCATCGATTTTTCCGCCGAAATACCCTGAACTGAGGCCGACTAGGAGACCGATCATTGTCGACAAAAGTGCTGCGCTCACTGCGATACTGATCGAAACCCTTCCTCCATAGAGGATTCTCGAAAGGATGTCCCTTCCCTTGGTATCGGTACCGAGGGGATGATCAAAGCTGGGAGCTTCCTTGATCCGGTCGAGGTTGATAGACCCGGGATTGGACCAGGGCATAAACGGAGCGGTAAACGACATTGCCGCGATAAAGAGAATGACAAGAAGCGCGGTCTTACCTGTTGTGTTCACCGAACCGCACCCTTGGGTCGAGAGAATGATAAAGCATATCGACAACCATATTAATGGCCACAAAAACAAAAGTGCCGATAATCACACACCCCATAATTACCGGATAATCCCGTTTGATAATCCCTTCCATAATGAACCTGCCGATTCCGTCCCATCCGAATATTGTTTCGGTAAGCACCGCTCCGTTTAAATAACTGCCGAAATCGAGCCCGATAACGGTCACGATAGGGATAAGCGCATTTTTCAGAACATGTCCGGCCTGGATGCGGACCTCCCTGATGCCCATTGCCCTTGCCGTCTTTATGAAAGGCATGTCCAGTACCTCCAGCACTGTTGTTCTCGTTATCCTCGCGAGTGTCCCGAGTGCGGGGAGAGAGAGCGTAAGGGCCGGAAGGACAAGGAAGCGGAGGTCGCCGGTGCCTGACGGCGGGAACATCCTGAGTTCCAGGCTGAAAAAAAGCATGAGGAGCAGTCCGCTCCAGAAGACCGGGACGCTGAGCCCTGTAACCGACAAGGCTGAGATGACTCTGTCCGTTACCGTGTCTTTCCGGTATGCGGAAAGGAACCCGAGTCCCGTTCCCAGCGGAATTGCGATAAGCATTGCAGCAAGCGCCAGTTTCAGGGTATTCGGGAACTTCAGGAAAATATCGTGCAAGACTTCCCTGTTCGTATAATAAGACCTCCCGAATTCACCACGGAGGAGGAGTGCGAGATACCCGTAATATTGCTCTGCGATATTTTTATCGGCGCCGATCTCCTTCCGAATTTTTTCGATGACTTCCGGCTGGGCCCGTTCTCCGACCATACTCAGCACAGGGTCTCCGGGGAGTGCCTTTGCAAGACCGAATGTCAGAAGGGTGATTCCGAAAAGCAGGGGGACAAGGAGAAGCATCTTTTTAATCAGGTAGTCTTTCATGATCTCATGCAAATATCTTCAGTTTCTGTTTTTATGTGATCCATGAGATTGTTGTTCATCTATCGAGGGTTTAATCCATATCCTTAATGGCCTGATCATTTCATAACGGAGGAGCGATTGTCACTACTACCCTCATGTCGCTTATCGCGAGAATGCCATGCGGTTCGCGTATATCCGAAATCAGGACATCACCGGTATTCGCCGGGAGTGTCAACCCGTCTTTCCCCAGGAATTCACCCTCCCCTTCGAGGACCACAATGCTTAACTGTCCTTCTACCTCGTGGGAATGAATACCCAACTCCTGACCGCTCATGAAATTGAAATTCAATACCCTGAAATAAGGTGACTCATGGATAAGAAACTTCTGCATGCCTTTCTCGCTGAACCTGCCTTCCTTGAACACTTCAATTCGTTTTATCATGGCCGGTCTCCTTGTGAGCATATAAGATTTATTGTTTGATCTAAAATAACATATATCGAACGCTGAAACTTCATCGTTTGGTATATACTTTATGCAAATTACTGAACACTGAATGCCTTTGTTTCTTCAGGAATATCAAACAACCCTTGTTCACCCAACGCCTTCCCAAGTGGTTATCAATTGGTGAACGCATCATAAATCATTCGAATAGCAGCATAGCTGATAATGATTGCTAAAAACCTCCGTAGCAGTTTCACCGGAACTCTATGACTGAAAAGACCACCCAGTCTCGCACCTGGCAGTGTTCCTGCCACAACTGCAGCCGCAAGAATATATGGCACTTGAAAAGTTATCAACTTTCCCAAGGCTCCTGCTATAGATGAGACAAAGACGATTCCCATGGTGCTTCCCAGCGCAACCCTGGTTGGTATTCCCAGAATATAAATCATTGAGGGAATAAAAATATATGCCCCGGGCGCCCCTACCATACCGCCGACAAAACCTACGATTAATGCGATAATGAAAGCGATAGGGTGATTAAAGGTTACCTGTTCAGCAGGAATATCTTCACCCATTTCCGGTCTTGGAATCCACATCATGACCGCAGCGATACTTGCCATGACTGCAAAAATTGCCAATAAAAAATGAGCCCCCGTAAATTTGGAAACATACGCGCCGGCAAATGAAGCAATAAAGCCGGTGATCCCCATAGTCACAACTAATGGTCTGCTGACTGCTTTCTGCTGCCCATGCGTGAGAGTTCCAATGAGTGAAGTAATAAACACCATTATTATGGTTATACCTGATACCTGTTTCATATCAAGGTTGCCTACCCCAAGGAAAGGGGGCAGATATAACAAGGCAGGTACGATAAGAATAGCGCCCCCCAAGCCTGTCATCGCAGAAACAAAGGAACCACCAAGCCCAATCAGAAATAATGTTATAAGGAATGACCAGTCCATGAGTTTTATCTTTAAAAACAGACTAATTTGTCACAGGCAGTAACCATCTCATATAAATCTTTCTGGCTCCCCTTGTGACAGAATTCATTTTCCTCTAATCCTCTGAAACCGAGACACTTGCCACAGGCAAGCAATTTGCCGTCGCTTAGAACAAACGTCTTTGCCAATTCTTTGATATTGAACTTCTCCGAGTCGCAGTTCTCATATTCAACGGCTTTGGCATGCATAAATATTGATACTTCATTGTTCACATCCGTATTCACACAGAGATTTGCGAAACGGAAGGCATTCCAGATCGTTTCTGCGTCACCAGTCGAAATAAGAATTCCGATTTTCATTCATCCTCCCTGATGTTTTCTTTAAAGGTTAAATTTATAATCTGTTACGATGACAAAGGCTATCTTTTCCGTTCTCCGGGATACACCCCTTTTCTCGTCACAGGACAACACGCTGGCCGGGGGAGTGTTTCACAGTAATCTTTTTTGAGGATATCCAGGAGGTCGGGGATAAACGGGTCGACAAGGAAATAACATCTGAGCCTTCCATCCATGTAATAGTCAACAATTCCCGAGTGTCTGAGAAGGGATAAATGCTGAGATATGTTTGGTTGTCTTAGTTCCAGGAACTCTTCAAAATCGCTTACGCATTTAACACCCTTTAAGAGTTCCTCAAGGATGCGGATTCTTACAGGGTGTGCAATCACCTTCAAAAGTTCAACTTTTTGACCTAATGAAATCATAGGCAGCCTCCTTTTTATATTCTTATATTTGAATATATTAATATTTGAATGTTTTGTCAAGAGGAATCGCGCAATTCAAAATCAGAGAAGTGCGAAGGTTTCGCTTGCGCACAGAATCAGACAAGTTTTAATTTGAGATACAATACAATCAAAGAACATAATAGGGATTGTCATGTTCACAGAAATCAGGGCACAGATAGAGAGAATTACCTACTACAACGAAGAAAACGGCTATACCGTTGCAAAAGCAAAGGTTGGAGGAAGGCATGGCCTCGTTACCGTAGTCGGCAATCTCCTCTCCGTGAGTGCAGGCGAAGAACTGAAACTGAGAGGGGAATGGCACAACCACCCCAAATTCGGCGAACAGTTCAGGATCGAATCGTATGAATCAATAGTCCCTGCAACAGTCAAAGGGATTGAGAAATATCTCGGTTCAGGACTTATCAAGGGCATCGGTCCGGTAATGGCAAAGAGACTTGTCTCCAAATTCGGACTGGAGACCCTCACAATCATCGAAACCGATACAAAAAAGCTGCACGAAGTGGAAGGCATCGGAGACAAGAGAATCGGGATGATACGGAAGGCATGGGACGACCAGAAGGAGATACGGGAGGTTATGCTGTTCCTTCAGGACAAAGGTGTCAGTCCAACCTATGGAGCCAAGATATTCAAGCAATATGGGAAAGGGGCCATCAGTGTTGTGCAGAAAAACCCCTACCGGCTTGCAACGGATATATTCGGGATAGGTTTTCTCACCGCCGACAAGATAGCAGAAAACCTTGGTATCGCGAAAGAATCGCAGATAAGAGCTGAGGCAGGAATTCTTTATGTCCTTCACCAGTTATCTGATGAGGGGCATGTCTATTACCCTTATGAACAGCTGAAAGAAGAATGCAAAAAGATTCTCGGTGTAGAAAACGATACCCTCATGAAAGCATTCGGACAGATTGCCTCAGACGGGAAGATACTCATTGAGGACTTAAACAAAGAAGGGGAATTGAGAGAAAACAACAAAGCGGTGTACCTTGCCAAATTCCATGTCAGTGAAGTCGGCATAGCGAATAAATTGAACCATCTGATGCGAATACCGAAACCCTTAAGAACTTTTGACAGGGACAAGATAATCGAATGGGTCCAGGGAGAGTTAAAAATACAGCTTGCTGAGAACCAGAAACAGGCAGTGAAGGAATCCATAGATAAAAAGGTAATGGTAGTAACAGGGGGGCCCGGTACGGGGAAGACCACGATAATCAATTCGATCATAAAAGTATGCAAGAAACTGGGGCAAAGGGTTTTGCTTGCAGCACCAACAGGCAGAGCTGCAAAGAGGATGTCAGAGGCTGCTGGTCATGAGGCTAAGACTATACACAGGTTGCTTGAGTTCAGTCCAAAAGATGGTGGCTTCAAGAGAGACGAGAACAACCCGTTGGATACAGAACTGATCGTTATTGATGAAACATCCATGGTTGATACCATATTGATGCATCATCTCCTGAAGGCTGTCCCGCAAGAGGCTACATTAATTCTTGTCGGGGATGTCGACCAATTGCCTTCGGTAGGCGCGGGGAATGTCCTGAAAGACATCATAGATTCCGGGGTTATCCCTACAGTAAGACTGACAGAGATTTTCCGGCAGGCAAAAGAGAGCCTGATTATCGTGAATGCCCACAGGGTAAACAACGGTCAGATGCCTATGTTTACTTATCACAAAGACCATCCCCAGGACTTCTATTTCTTCGGGATTGAAGAACCGGAAAAGGTTTTAGAGAAGATCATAGAACTTTGCAAGGAGAAGATACCCGGGAAATTCGGTTTTCATCCCGTTCATGACATTCAGGTATTAACTCCGATGCACAGAGGTGTGGCAGGGGCTTCTAATCTTAATGCAGAGTTGCAGAAGCATCTCAATCATTCCACTGATGAGTTGACACGGGGAGGCAAGGTTTTAAAGGCCGGAGATAAGGTAATGCAGATCAGAAACAACTATGACAAAGAGGTTTTTAATGGTGACATCGGAAGGATTCTTAGAATAGACAGGGAAGAGCAGGAAATTGTTGTGGATTATGACGGCAGACATATTTCCTATGAGTATTCGGAACTTGATGAGATTGTCCTGGCGTATGCGGTATCGGTGCATAAATCACAGGGGAGTGAATACCCTGTTGTAGTTATGCCAATCCTTACTCAACACTTCATGCTTTTACAGAGGAACCTTCTTTATACAGGGATAACAAGGGGGAAGAAACTGGTTATAGTAGTCGGCACGAAGAAAGCTCTTGCAATCGCAATAAAAAACAACAAACCACAGAAACGGTATACCTTGTTGAGAGACAGATTGGCTGCCACTCAGAGGGTGGGCTCTGTACTTTAGGATTTCTTTCAAGATAAATTTATTCTTATTCTTCATAGTTTATTCATAGCTTTTTCATATTCTTTTCTTATAGTAAGACCAATGGCAAACTATTAATGTTATGTGGCAGCCAGTTCACCCCCTTTACTGGCTGCCACCCCTCCTTAACCTCATGTTTGCCGGAATAACAAGAAAATACAAGGAGTACCGGGCGTAAATGACTATGGCATGATGAAAAATGAAAAGATCACTTCATATAAAAAGCATGACCATCGTTATTGGGTTGTTTTTGATCCCGGCAGTGATTTACGCACAACCTGACCAGGCCGCAACAAAAACCCCTGTATTGGAGCAACCATGCGTTTGTGAAAGCACATCCCTCACGAAATATTCTTTCATCGTAAAACTCAAAAATGAAATATCTTCAATCTTAATGAAAGTAAAGGCCATAATAACCCAGCAAGGCGGTAAATTTGAGGGAAATACAGAATGTGGCTTATTTGACGGGAAATCGGTACTGGGAACAATTAAGGTAAAATATCGCAGCATTTCTCATAACGAAATAGAGATTATAATTGAGGACAAGCCGTTTCTTGTCCCTTGCCAAACGATTGAAGCTAAGATAAAGAAGTATTTAAGCTGACAACTTCTCACGAGAAATAAGATATGCGGGATTGTTGATTCTGTAATTTGAAACCATCAACTATCCTGAGAGCCACTCCCTAACTGATATAATAATTTACTGATGAGTACCAAACACAATAAAACTTACGAAGTATCAAGCGGAGGCTGGATTACCGTCTATCCTTCATTGCATGAGAAGAAAGAAAAAGGCATGCTCAGGCGTATTCTTAAGCGGTTGATTCAGTTGAGGAAAGGGCATTAGAAGCAAGGAAAGAGTATTGTAAGGCAATTTTGTATGAGCAAATTTATTTTCTGACAAATATGCCTTCATCGAAAAAGAAACTAAAGAAACAACATCCCCTCTTATGGGTCGTTGACTCCCTGATGGAAGAACCGAGCTATTTGGAAAAATCCATGTTCGGATGCCTTGCGATTTATCTTCATGGAAGGCTTATGCTTGTTCTTGCGTCAGGAGAAGAACCCTGGGATGGTTTGTTGATCCCGACTGAACATCAGTTCCATGATGCTATTCAAAAAGAGTTCAGTGACGTAGTGCAGCACTCTGTCCTGAAAAAATGGCTTTACCTGCCCGAAGCAACAGAAGATTTTGAAACAGTGGCTTCTGATATTGTTGAGGCAGTTGAGGATGAATGATCAGAGGTTCGGGGTTGAACCGAAGGAAAGGGTTTCTCGTAAAAAGAAGCAGATTGTTTGAAAAGCAAAGTCTGATTAGGGTCAATTCTTTACTATTGGCAAAAGCCAACTTCAAATCTAATAACTGTCAATATGAAAGACCTCTTTCCCTTTCTTCCAAGCTTCAAAATTTCTCTTACAGGAAGAAGTATTTCCGTTTTGCTTCTTCTCGTAATCGACACTTTTCGAATATAATACAATCGTGCGGAGTACGAACTTTAATCGAATACAGACAGGAAATGTGTCCCTTACGGTCGATGAAAGCTGAAACGAATATGAAGACGCCGCCGCAAGCGATACAGATTCGCAATCTGCTGATTGATCCGCCGCTTCTCCTTGCGCCGATGGTGGGCCTCACGCACAGCGCCCTCCGGCGGATTCTGATCGGCTTCGGCGGAGTCGGCCTGTTGTCGACTGAAATGCTCTCGGCAAAAAGACTGCCCACGGAAAATCCCCGCATCTCCCCGTATCTGATCAGAACCGAAACGGAAAGCCCGCTTTCCTATCAGCTCCTGACTTCCTCTGACAAAGAGATAGGCCGGGCCATTGATGCGCTTCACGCAATGAAGGCTGACGCTGTTGATTTGAACATGGGCTGCACATCGCCGGCGGTCTGCAGGTTCGGCGCGGGCGTTATGCTGATGGAAAAACCGGATGAGGTTCGCCGTATCGTGGCCGAGGCCAGAAAGTGCACCGCCTTGCCCCTGAGTGCGAAAATCCGCCTCGGCAGCGACGCCGACAGCGGGAAATTGAAGACGTTCTGCTCCATGCTCGAAGGTGAGGGCATTGATATGCTTACAGTGCACGCCAGGTTCAAACATGAACCCTTTGCAAGAAATCCGCGATGGGCATATATAGCCGAAATAAAAGGATGCATTAAAATCCCCGTTATTGCCAATGGCGGAATTTTCTCGGTAGAGGATGCCGAAACATGTCTGAGAGTATCCGGCGCCGATGGATTGATGCTCGGACGGGGGGCGGTGATAAGACCCTGGCTCTTCGCCGAAATTGCCAGGACTGTATTCGGCGGCGATATCACGGAGCGCGCGGTGTCGCTGCCGGATCTTTACGCGGCATTTCTCGAAGCTCTGAACGCGAATTATCGCCCGATATACCGCTTGGGCAGGCTGAAGGAATTTACTCACTACTTCGCCAGGAACTATAAATTCGGACACTCTTTGGCGTCCAGGGTCCAGTCAAGCAGAAGTATGGATGAAGCAAGGGAAAGGGCCTGGACGTTCTTTGCGAACAATAGTAAGGAGAGCATAGCCGCGATAGCGACCAAAGTCGGCGATTGCGTTACCCCATCTTGACAGACGATTAATTGTAGTGTATTGTAATACAGGAGGTGGGAACCATGAGAACAGTTCTATCGGTGAGCCTTCCCGAAAAGGTTGCTTCCGAACTCGATGCGTATGCACAGCAGACAGGAAGGAACAAAAGCGATGTGATGAAAACAGCGCTTACGAATTATCTTTGGGAAGAGCGTTTCAAGAAAACGAAAAAAAGCCTTGCCAGAAAAGCAAAGAGAGCCGGAATTATTACTGAAGAGGATGTTTTCAAAGCTGTTTCATGAAGGTGGTTTTCGATACGAATGTCCTCCTTGCAGCGTTTCTCACCGAGGGTCTCTGTGCAAAACTCCTCTTACGGGCAAAGAGAAGCGAGTTTGAACTTTATCTCTGTCCCTTCATACTCCGCGAATTTCAGGAGAAACTAAATACCAAATTTAATGCGACATCTGCAGAAATCCGCGAAGCCGTCAGCCTTGTCAGGGAAGCCGCGTCTATAACAGATCCTGATAAATCTTCCGTCAGAGTCTATAAAGCAAGCAAAGATCCGGATGACGATGAAGTTATTGCATGCGCAGTTGCCGCCGGAGCTCAATACCTGGTAACAGGAGATTCGGATTTAAAGGACATCGGAAATTACGGCACTGTAAAAATAATCTCTCCCCGGTCATTCGAGATGCTGTTTGAAGAATAAGATATCGCTTCCTTCCCCTACCCTGCTCATTTGGGAAAATCAAAGTTCATTTTTCAGGATGGGCTGTTATCTGGTCAATCGTTGAGTGAAAGCTGATTAGCTACGGCACATAAATACATGAAGCCCTGGTTGCTTGTCATATTCCCCGACTTGATCGGGAGAATTGCTCGTCTCTGCGGCTGTTCAAGTTTGTAACTTGAACTTACTTATATTTTCGGGATACATATACAGCCACTTAAATGCCGTCGGTTTAAGGAGATTTCGCAAGCAGGAACTCCACCTCAGGCTTCTATTATCTCATTCCTTACGGTAAGTTAAACTGGTATTACATTACTTTGACAGCGGCATAACCGGTTCCAGATTCTTGCCGATTCCACTGAAATACTGCCAGCAAAATAAGGAAATTTCCCACCATATACGCTTACGTTTTTCATCGCTTAACCTTATCTCCATTTGAGTTGTTTATCCGGCAATGATTATTAATCGGCTTCTATCAGGAGATCTTTAAACGAGGACATTTACTTCAAAGGAGATACAAAAGAATATTATCGCAACGAGGAATTCCCCACGAATGTCTTAAGGCTGTTTGATCTTGGAAATGGCGAGAGATATGAATTCTGTGTCATGAGGAACAAATATGCCGAAATGATATGATGGTGAAAATTGAGGGTAGGAGTATTTCTTTTGCAAAAGATAAAGGTCTATTATTCATGGATAATCCGGTTCGCGAGGCAGAATATGTAGATAAACAGCCGAGAAGACTGGGTATTCTGGTCATCCAGGCTAATCCGGAGAGTGATAGTTTTTGTGGTGAAGCAGTGGTGGTATGACATGCAAAATGTTTAGGTTCAAGTTACAAACTTGAACCCGCAGAAAGTCGGACACCAAAAAGCGCGGCACCGCTACAGCGCCTCGATAGCCGATATACAATATAAGGTCCTAAACAATGTCAGAAATACACGAAATAGTAAAAAGACAATTTGACAGACAGGCGCAGAAGTTCAGCGACTGGTCCGTTACCAAAAATATCGAATATCAGAAGGCTTATTTCGATTTCTGCGGAATATCTTCTCAGGATACCGTACTGGATTTTGCGTGCGGTACGGGTGAATATGCTATTTTTGCAGCGCCTAAAGTCAAATATGTTCACGGTATTGATATCTCAAAAGGAATGATAGAAATAGCACAAAAACAGGCCGCTCAGGCAAATGTGAACAATATAAGCTTTGTATGTCATCCGGTTGAGCAGACGCCATTTGAGGATGGCTCGTTCTCCTTCGTCTTCTGCCGGTCGGCATTCCATCATTTTCAGGACTATGAGGGCATTTTTAACGAAATGATTCGCTGTTGTCATAGGAGGCGGCCGCATCAGCATTCAGGATATTGTGGCCTACCCGGATGATCGGATAGATAATTTTTTTGAAGGATTCGAGAAAGCAATTGATGTGAGTCATCATAAAACATTGGACAAAGAATACATTCAAAGCCTGTATGACCGAAGACATATAGAAATCAAGAATACCTTTGAGATCGTGATTGAGCTGAATTTGCAGGAATATCTTGGACACGCGCAACAATCAGAAGAAAGCAAAAGAAAGATCAGCAAATTACTGGAAAAGGGATTACACGATCCTGATATTTCAAAGTATTTTATCAATAAAAATGGAGACCTGTTTTTCAAACGAGGGGTATTCCTGATATTAGGGCATAAATAAAAGTATCAGCAGGGGAAAGAGGTCAGCAAAGGCGTTATATAACATAATACCCCTGCAGGTTCACCCCTCAATGCGGAAACCAGGGAATTTGCAGTCGTCGCGAGGAAGCGGTAGAATATTCAGGAACATAGGATAAACCATTCGCTCTGACAGGAATTGCGCTACGCTCCATTCCCCCGCAAGCAATTACAAGCGTTAGGCGCATATAAAACCAGCATTTACTGTGCCGGCCCAATGGCACAAAACATTCTCAAAGGAGGGTTGACCGATGAAACTTACGAAGGCGTGCAGAGTTTTGATTTTTGTATGGGTATTAACCCTGATAGCATTGCCGGCGCTTGCCGGGTCCCAATTCGGCCCCAGAATTCCGACAACATACTTCGCTACTACAGGAGTCGGCGAATCAGATCAGGGTATTCCCCCTGATCCTTATGAAACATTTTCCTACGACATCGCCCTTCGTAATGCGGGGATCGAAAATTTTAATGTCGTTTATTACACCTCTGTCCTGCCTCTTGAATCGAACGAAGTGCCGATTGAATCGGTCAAACAGTCTTTTCACCATGGCGCGGTTTTAGAATCTATCATGGCGAAGGCGGGCGGGATAAAAGGAGATACTGCAGCGGCGGGAATCGGCCGGGTATGGGCTGTTGATGCCGAAGGAAAATCAATCGGCGGGTTCGCCGCTGAATACGAGCGCATCTACACCCAGCAAAAAGTTGCTGCTGAAACAGCGAAACAGGAAGCGATAAAACAGCTCACCGCTTCATTGAAGCATGAGTTAAGCCTTCGCGGACTCAGTCAAAAAGGGGAGATGAAATTCAATATTACGTCGCTTTATATTCAGAAGAATTATGGCATGGCATTAGCGGCGCTCGGTTTCGTTGACTTTATTTACCCTGATCCGGTATCGGTAAAAACCGCAGACAATCATAAACCCATAACCAGGGAACTCATAGCTTTAGTGGAGAAGAATGCGGAAATACGGAATATGCTCGAAACATCCATCGCAGAAGCCAAAAAAATCAATCCCGACCCGAAGACGAATCCTGTCCAGAGCTTGCCGGACTATTATGATTTCATAGACAGGGCGTCGGAGCTCATCCCGCAGGACGTGCTTGATAATCCGTCCAGTCTCATACGCGACCAGATACTGCAAAGCATCTGTTACTTCTATTTTCTGGTTGACCAGCCCCTGCCTGAATTGCAGGACAAGGGCCTGTTCAAGAATACGATTCAGTACTACAAGCCTTTTTCCTCATGGCTGCGCAATTTCGTCAAAGCCTGGGGAGCGTTCCTCGATACCGAAAAGTCGTGGAACGATAAAACGTATCAGGAGTTTTATAACGACCCGTCCTTCGGTCTGCAGAAAGGATGGTACGAACCTTCCTCTCACTGGAACACCTTTAACCGGTTTTTCGCCAGATACTTGAAATCGCCTGATGCGCGCCCTGTCGCTTCACCGGACGACCCGGCAGTCGTTGTTTCACCGGCTGACTCCGTCCCTCAGGGAGTGTGGGCTATTGATGAAAATTCAAATATCCGGGTAGACGGCGGACTGAAAGTCAAACTTGCTAAATTCTTACAGTATCAAGGATCTGCTTGGTGAGGACAGTCAGTATCAGAAGGCCTTTGCCAACGGCGTACTCACCCATACTTTTCTGAATGTAAATGACTACCACCGCTATCATTTCGCTGTCGGCGGCAGTTGTCAAAGAAAAGAAAGTCATCTCGCAAAATGTCGCTCTGGAGGTTGCGTGGAGTCCGGAAGAAGGCAAATATGTTCCGATCGATTCGACCGGCTGGCAGTTTTCCCAGACCCGCGGGTATGTAATCGTGGATACGGGGAAATATGGACTGGTAGCGCTTATTCCCATGGGCATGGCCCAGGTATCTTCCGTCAATTTTGAGGATGAGGTAAAAGTGGGAACCACTCACAACAAAGGCTCCATGCTGGGAAACTTCCTGTTCGGTGGGTCTGATTTCGTTATGCTTTTCCAGGATAAGGCAGGGTTTGAAATCACGGCGCCTCCGGAGGATACAACAGTCACGAAATCTGCTCCCAGCCAGGAACGCAGGGTGAAGACCTATAAGCACCTTCTTATGGGCGAAGAGTACGGCGTGATGAGGGGGCAGTGACACCCCTCCTGATAATTTATCACTAATGGTTGCGTAAGAAAGCAGTACTTTTCGAAACAATGCATGTTGTTGCAATACATAGCATGAATACTGATAAAGAAACCCTGGCCGGTTCCCTGTCTGCGGTCCTGAAGGTGACGCTTTATGAGGCATTAACGCGCCTGCGCGCCCCTGGTAACGGTCCTCTGATAGTTGCTGTCCTGGCTGAGAAAGAAAGGGCAGAGCAGCTTTCAGAACAATTGCATTCTGCCGGATTTAAGTCATTGGTCCTTACGGCTGACGAGATTGATACCGCGAATTGCGCATGGATTGTGAGAAGGTTTGGACTCGGCAAGAATGAACTTCACGTCGCAACGGAAAAGGGCGGCAACCTTGACATCCCCTTGCAACATATCGACCTTATCCTGCCCGGCATCAGGATCTCCCGGGACACCACCACCGAAACTGTCAAAGAACGCTCATTAGATTTGGGACGTGCAGTGCTTTCCGGCGGTTTGATGTTCACTAAAACCACGAAGACAACCCGGGAGGTAACGACCGAAGCACGGGAACGGTTTATCAACCTTTATGCCGGAGATGCCCCTATTATCGTTTTACGCGAAAATGTCCTTGATTATAATTCACTCGGTTCTGCACTCACGCCTTCCCGTTCAAGTAACTTCACCTATCTGCTGACTGAACTCCGCCGATGTTGTCCGGGAGTCCGTTATGACGCGCGCCTCCTCAAGCAGAGCTGCACAGGCTGCCTTGCTCGGCCCTTTGCTCAATCCGGAGGAGCACCTCGTCGTAGCAACTGCGCTGCTTGCGAAATTACTCAGGGAAACGATCTGATTGCACCATCACAGAAAAAGAAGATCAGAACAGCAGACTCTCGGACAGGAACACTAAAGTCCGAGTTTGCCGCTACGTAGTTGAGATATGTCTGAAACTCATTTTCGAAATTGTCGCTCAGGGTCTTCTTCCCGATCGCCTGACGTATCTCGGCAAAGCTCCAGAACTTTACCTCGTCGATCTCTTCCCTGTTAAAAAATATCTCCCCTTCATGGGTACAGCGGTATGTCGTAACGTGCTCTGTTTCAAAGGGGTTGCTGTGAAGATACGAGTAGAGATATTCCGGTTCATGACCGGTTATGCCGAGTTCTTCGTGCATCTCTCTTTTCGACGAGGTGGAGAGGTCTTCCCCGAGGCCCACATGTCCGCCCACCGAGGTATCCCATCTGCCGGGAGCAACGTCCTTGTTCATTGACCTCTTCTGGAGGAGAAGTTCCCCCTTTTTATTGAATACGAGAACATGCACTACCCTGTGAATGAGCGACGGGTTGCCGTGGACTGCAGACCTTGCCGCAACCTTAAGGACCTCGCCCTTTTCGTTGACTATTTCAAGAAGTTCTTCAGCGTCCATGCAGTGAAATACATCGTTTCAGAATTGCGGTATTGTTTCAAAACTTTTCTCCGGGTACTCTATGAGGTGCACGCAATCTTCTTGCCGGCATTATCCCTGCCGAAGGGTGAGAGAAGCCTGAGTTCCTTGATGATTTCCGGCACAATTTCGATAACCTTATCGATCTCTTCCCCGGTGTTATATCTGCTGAGTGAAAAACGGATCGAACCATGGATCGCGGTGAAGGGAACACCCATGGCACGGAGTACATGCGAAGGTTCGAGCGACCCTGACGAGCATGCGGAACCGGAGGACGCGCATATTCCATATTCATTCAGCCTGAGCAGTATTGCCTCGCCTTCAACGTATTCGAAACTCAGGTTTGTCGTATTCGGGAGCCTGCTCGCAACGTCTCCATTTACCCGGGAATCCGGACATATCTTTAAAAGTGATACTTCAAGTTTATCACGTAACTTACCAAGATATTTACTTTCTTCGTCGATGTTACCAGTGGCAAGCGCACATGCCTTTCCGAGCCCGATAATCGATGCGACATTTTCTGTGCCCGCCCTTCTGCCCTTCTCCTGGTGCCCGCCTATAAGATACGGGTGAAAGCGGGTGCCTTTTCGCACATAGAGGGCTCCTATGCCTTTTGGCGCATGGAGTTTGTGTCCCGAAAGAGAGAGCATGTCTACAGGCAGTGTCTTAAGGTCAACGGGTATCTTTCCCATAACCTGCACAGCATCCGTATGGAACAAAATCTGTCTTTCTCTGAGTATCGCTCCAATCTCTTCTATAGGGTAGATATTGCCGACTTCGTTGTTTGCGTACATGATGGTCACCAGCACGGTATCTTCATCAAGGGCTTTCATAAGGTCGTCGATATTTAACTGACCCTGATGGTTTACCGGCAGAAAGGTTATTCTGTAGCCTTTCCGCCCCAGGTGCTTGCAGAAGCTCCGGACAGCCGGATGTTCTACCCGTGTCGTAATGATATGCCTCTTGCCCGGGACCGATTCAATTGCGCTCAGAATGGCGGTATTGTCACTCTCGGTTCCGCAGCTTGTGAAAATAATCTCATCGGGTTCAGCGCCAAGAAGTCCTGCAACACTGTCTCTGGCATTTTCAATTTTTCTGTGGATCTGTCCTCCAAACGTATGCATGCTTGAGGGATTTCCATAGAATTCCGTCAGGTACGGCCGCATGGCTTCGAATACTTCCGGAGCGACAGCGGTTGTTGCATTGTTATCGAGATAAACAGGTTTCACTGGGTCTCCACAACCAGGTCTTCGCTGACAAGCTCTCTCAGTTTTGTTTGTATGCCCTCTATAGTCATTCCGGACTTGACACAACCTGAGCACATGCCGCGGAATGCGATCACGACCTTGTTCCCTTCGATGTCGATAAGATCGACGTCTCCACCGTCAGCCTGAAGACCGGGCCTGATCTCGTTTTCAATAATCTCCTGGATGAGCGCGATTTTCTGGAGGTTGGTGAGTTTTTTTGGCTTGACAGGTTTCTCAGGGGTCTTAAGGGCCCATAGGTCTCTGAGAATCGCCTCAATATCAGCCTGGCATTCTCCGCACCCTCCGCCCGCCTTTGTATAATCGGTTATCTCGTCAACAGTGGTGAGGTGGTTCTCCATTGCGACTTTCCTGATTTTTTCCTCTGTTACATCAAAGCATTTGCAGACGACCTTCCCCTCTTCCTCAACAGGACGCTCTATCCCCCGGTAATTATCGATTGCAGCTTCAAGCGCCTCTTTCCCCATCACCGAACAGTGCATCTTTTCTTTCGGCAGTCCGCCGAGAAAATCCGCGATATCCTGGTTGCCGATCTTGAGCGCTTCATCAAGGGTCTTCCCCTTGATAATTTCTGTAAGCGCAGAGGAACTCGCTATTGCGCTCGCGCAGCCAAAGGTCTGAAATTTTGCATCCGTAATTTTATCCGTTTCCTTGTCTACCTTGAGCGTAAGCTTGAGGGCGTCGCCGCAGACTATGCTTCCCACGTCCCCGACCCCATCCGGGTTCTCGATTTCACCGATGTTCTTCGGGTTTAAGAAATATTCTCTAACCTTATCAGTATATTCCCACATGCAATTAATTTAATCAGAGCGTTGGAGAAAATGTCAATTTGCGTTTCAACCCTAGTTCCTCACCACAAGCACCGGTATCTTTGACTCTTTGCTGATGATCCCGAAAGTCACGCTGCCGATAACCGCAGCTTTCAGGGCGCTCCTTCCCTGTGAACCGATGACAATCAGATCGGCCTTCGATTTCTTTGCTTCCCTGATAATCTCCTCTACCGGATGTCCGGACCGTATAGTCTTTTTTGCGGGAACTCCCTTTTTTATACAGAGCTTCTCGGCCTCATCAACATATGATTCGGCAGCCCGTTGGAGAAGATTTTCCAGCGGTTCCACAATTCCCATTGCTCCCGGCGCAGCAGGCACAGACTGCCTGACAAACGCGCTCTTATCAATGACACTTAAAAGGACCAACTGCCCGCCGGTCGATTGCGCAAGTGCAATCGCATGCTCTATGGATTTTCTTGCCGGCTTCGAACCGTCTGTGGGAACAAGAATCTTCGAAAACATAGCGCCTCCTTGGTTGCCCTGCTGGTATGCGCGATGGCTTTCCACAGGGATAATACTCATTATAGTACCAGAAAAAACGTGATCGCATAAAGAGAAGTTGACGAACTCTGTTTTTTATAGTCTAATGGTTGTATGAGAACAGCGGAGAAATATATCAGAAGATCCGCTGTGAGAAAAAAATCCGTTCATATTGTGGGGGTGTAGGATGGAAGAAAAATTCAGATGTCCCCGGTGCGGCTTCGAACAGCCTCCCACAGACGATTGCCGCAACTGCCAGGTGAATATTCCAAAATTTATCGAACTTCAGAAAAGAAGAAATATCATACCTGGCGATACGGCCCGGGAGCGGGAACCGGGAGCGCAAGAGGAAACGCCGGCTGCGGAAAGTATTCCAAAACCGGAGAAGACTCCGGAACGATCCGGCATGACAGGGGAAATGCCCGGCATAGGCGATCTGTTCTCAAGGACATGGGAAATCTTCAAGGGACGGTTTGTTGTTCTTGTGGTTCTCTATCTCCTCTCTCTTGTATTCATGGCCGTTCCGGCTGCATTCTTCGGGGGTATCGGGTATCTCATTGCACAAGTCCTGCCGGACAGCAGGAATCTCCTGATAGCCATCGGATTATTCATCGGGTTGACTGCCGGCATTATCGGTATGTTCTGGGGTATCGCAGCATTCATATACGCTGTCGCCGATGAAGCTTCAGGGATCAGGGATTCCCTTCTCAGCGCCTGGCATAGGATCGGTTCTTTCATCTGGCTTTTCAGCCTTTTCGGCTTTATCATAACAGGCGGCTTCCTGCTGCTGGTCATCCCCGGAATAATCTTCGGGGTCTGGTTCGCCTTTGCACAGTTTATCCTCGCAAGGGAAGATGTGAAAGGGATGGATGCACTCCTGAAGAGCAAAGAGTATGTGAGAGACAGGTGGTTCGATGTGTTCCTCAGGCTGTTTGTGATCTGGATCGTTTCGATAGTAGTCGGCATGGTACCGCTGGTGGGGCCGATCCTGTCTATACTCTTCATGCCGTTTATGATGATTTTCGCATATCTTATCTATCAGGACCTGCGGACCCTGAAGGGAGACGTCGCATTCGTCTCGTCTTCAGGTGAAAAATTCAAATGGATCGGCGCAGGCACGCTCGGGTATATCGTAGCACCGCTCATCCTCATCGGTATCCTCGGCACTACGTTCCTGACGTCTTTCTTCCTTCTGAAAAGCATTCTTACCTCTCACGACCAGGAAATGACAGTCCCGTTTCAACCGCCCGGTTTCATGCCTTCACCCTCCCCGGAGACGCCATACCCGCAAGGTCCCGGCTCTATGCCCCCAACGGGCACGGATACCACGCAAACGCTTCCTTCACAGGCAGAAACATCCCCTCATGATGTCATGGTATATATTTACTCGCTCAACTATAAAGGGGCGGTGAAGCTGAACGGGGAGACGCTCTATGAAATAAGGGGAGAAAAGGACATGAACTATAACTACTCCGGGAGCGGTAAATTCCAGTATGGGACAAATCTCATCGACGCGGAGTATGAATCTCTTCCCGAATCATGGAAAGTCGAGATGAAGATCAAGGTCTACCGGTATGACTGGAACACTCAGAAAGAAGAGACGCTCGACGAATGGGTGATAAACGACAAGGGAGGACACAAAAGGTTCGAGGTAGTAATCAACCGATAATATCTGCCGGGATCATACCCCTCTTCTTTCTATTCCAAATATATATTTATGGAGCGGGAGGTTCAGCCGGACAGGCAATCTGTCCGCGATAATCCATTGAGCCAGCTTTTCAGGCGGGAGGATTCCATATGCCGGTGACAGAAGGATATGGCAACGGTCGCTTAACTGATAGGAATGGATAATCTCTCTTGACCACTCATAATCCGTCCTGCCGGTAAGAACAAACTTCACTTCGTCGTTCCTTCTGATTCTGGAGAGATTCGAGAAGTCCATCCTGTCACTCATCCCGCTGCCCGGCGTCTTCAAGTCGAGTATGGTCCTCACGCGCGGATCGATCTCTCCTATATTCTGCGACCCGTTGGTTTCTATAAGGACTGCAAATTCTTTCTGTAAAAGCCGCCCCATAAGATCGTGCACCCCTCCCTGAAGGAGCGGCTCTCCGCCGGTAATCTCAATGAGCGGTATCCCGCCTTTCTCTGCCTGGCCGAGGATCTCCTCAACCGAAAGTTCCGTTCCTTCTTCATACGCATAGGTGGTATCGCAATAGGTACATCTGAGGTTGCATCCGGTCATGCGAATAAAGGTGCAGGGCATTCCTGCATAGCTCGATTCCCCCTGAATGCTCGTGAAAATTTCGCAGACCTTCACAGTATCCTTACTCGCTTTTCACACCAAATTCTCATAATGATTCATTATAACCTTTCTTGTGCATACAATTGACATCCACCATGTTCAGCCAACTGGAATAACTTGCCCCCCGGAAAAATGAGAAAGGCTGCACGTTTCCGACCTTTGTCTTCGCCTTGTCTCAAACCTTCCCAGGGTTTATAATAATGCCTATGACCATCGCAAACAAAATATCTCTTCCTTCACAGTATAATATTCTGCGGGAGGTAGTCCAGGACTATCCCGGCATCGTAACCACTGTTGAGCCTCTCCTCAGAGAATTGCATGCGGCATCCCCGAACTGGGGATACATCACAAAAGAACTGCGCGCCTATTCCCTGAAAAATTTCTATGTTCATGATCATCACGAGAAGGGAATCGAAGCGGTAAAAACCATCACCGACATCTTTCTGACCGCTTTAGAGAACCCCGATACCGGCATTCAGGAGGCAGCGGCGGAAGGCCTCATATTTTATCTCGAAAAAATAATGCTTGACGGGAACCACGAAACAGGCAAGTATTCACCGCTTTTAGACGTATGCATTTCGCGCATCAACGCATTGCCTGAAAAACAGTTCTTCCTCATCGTCACAAACCCTCATCAGATAAAAAAACTCGGGCAGCTCATTCTCGACAAATTGCCTTCCGGCGTTACCCTCAGAACTTTTACCGAACTGATGAGAAGGTTCTTTTCCCTTACCTATGGATACTGGCTCACGCAGAAAGACCCTGTGAACTGGGCAACCGACATCACAAGGCTCTCGCCTGAGAAAATCGATGGAAACGCGATAGACGAGCTGCTCTATCCTGTCTCACATGCAAATATGACCGCACTCATCCATCATCTTGGGGAACTCGATGCAATGAGCGATCAGGAAGAACTGCTCAGAGAACTCCTGCAATTGCCGGGCTATATGCAGCTGGTGAAATACTATGAGGACACTGCTGCATCTCTTGCGATAACCGGTATAGCCGCTGTTGACACGTCAATCAAGATGCAGTATCTCCTGAAAATCATGGGCATGAGCGGCCTCTCCGGAATTCATGAAAATACTCTTCGGGAAATCCACAGGACATTCGCTGCAATCGTCAAAACAGAGGATTCCAATCATATAAAACCTGTCCTCACTGATATCTTCGCTGTATTCAGGAATACGTTCAGCGCATATCCCGAGACCGTTCTTTCATGTATTCAGATTATCGGGAATGACATCTATATCAAGGAAGACAGCGGCCTTGTTGAGTGGTTTCTCCAAAGGGCAATTACCCTCGGGTTCCAGCATCCCGGCATTCAGGGTGTTACCGATGAATGGCAGGTGAAAGCAAACAGGGCTCATCTGAAGAATATCCGGGTATGGCTTGAACTCATCGAAAACGACCCGAAATGGTCGAAATCCCTCATTTCAGCATTGGTTATTAATCTGAGCCTCGGAGGAGTGCATATCAGCGATACGGATATCTTCCAGAAGGATATCACGAAGCTCCTGAACTGCGACATCAAACCCGTCTATCACCTCATCAAGCAGGCAGCAAAACTCTGCCCGGTCTATTTCAGCGATATAGGCGCCGAGGGCGCCCTCCGCGAGGTCTCTACGGAACTTGATGAATCTACCTACAGGACTGACCGCCTTGTGCATTTTCTTCGAAAACAGAGCCACGTTGAGAGCAGCGCACAGGTCGTGGATTTCATCGAGGGAGTGATACGATTCTGGCTGACAAGAGACAAGTCGCCCTTGCAGAGATTTCTGTCTGACGATCTCTATCAGCAGATAGAGAGTTCAGGGCATTTTATTGATGAATTGCATACTGTCTTTCAAACTATATTTTCGGAGAGAAAAATTTCCTCGGTTGAAGAACTCCTGTATCTGACAGATGAAGAGCTTCTTCTTTTCACGGAAAACGTTCCCGGAATCCAGGAGAGGGAGAAGAGACGCGCATACCTGACAATCCGTTTTTATCAGCTTCTGAACAGGAAATACAAGCTGGCCCCTCAGGATATCAGGGACCAGCTGCAATACGCCCGGAGTCTGGGTTTGCCGAATACTGATTCCCTGATTGCACTACTGGAGCAAGGCACCATTTCCGAACGTCTCGAAGGAGTGCTCGTATACCTGGAAAGCCTGAAGCAGATTATCCTCTCAGCCGAACGATATGAACCCGTGGAAAATATCTTCCGGAAAAGGCATATTGCGGCAGGCATACCTTCAATGTACGGTAAATACCATGAGAGAAAATTCGATGCGCTCGCCCTCACCTTCCGTCTCGAAAACCTCGCAAATATCCTTTTCGAGGAACTTCTGAATTCCATTAACCTTACCTTTATCACGCGGGCAACGCTCTTCCAGATAGAGAAATATGCCGCTCTTTTCTTTAAGGCATTAAAACTCGACGGCATATCTTCCAACAGATTTGAACAGACGCTCGAACTGCTGTCTGTTTCCCTTGAAGTGAGAAGGTTTTCCTTTTCCCAGTATATCGACATCTTCAGGGGGTTCTCGGAAGCAGTCCAGGATATCCTCACTACCTACTACAGCGACTCATATAAAAATAATCTCAAACAGGTAATCCTCCTGATGGGCGCTGACAATATCCTTGCGAAGTATCTCCCGCATGGAGAAAAACAGAGCGAATCGGAATTCATCAATACAATATCCGAACAGTTCCTCAGGGAAATCGTTGCCGGCTCATTCGGGCTTCAGCAGCTCGATACCTTCATCAGCAGAATATTGAAAACCCTTTTTGAGCAGGCTGAAGGGCTTGATGTCCAGAATCTCGACCTTCTTATGAGTTATGATCCGAAAAAAGCGCTTTCGAGCATTCACTTCCCGAATAAAGTCACCACCGACAGAATACATCTGGGAAATAAAGGACATAACCTGATCAAACTCGCCTCGCTGGGGATTCCTGTCCCTCCCGGCTTTATCATTACCACTGAGGTATTCCGCTGTGAAAAGGCGATTAACCGGTTCAGACAGGCAAGGGAACATCTCGAAGAAGGGATCAGGGAACATCTCGAAACCCTTGAAAATCTGACCGGCAGGGAATTCGGCAACCCGGAAAACCCGCTGCTCGTCTCGGTGAGGAGCGGAGGAGCAATATCGATGCCGGGGATGATGATATCGTTCCTCAACGTCGGGATGAATGAATCGGTAGCACAGGAACTGATCAGAAGGACTGCCAGGCCCTGGTTTGTATGGGACTGTTACCGGCGTTTCCTGCAGGGCTGGGGGATGTCATTCGGGATGGAGCGTGATAATTTCGATGAACTCATGGATTCCCATAAAGGGAAATACCATGTCGTGAAGAAGATCCAGTTTTCACCCGACCAGATGAGAGAGCTGGCGCTCGCATACCGCCGGACAATCATCGATCACGGAATAGAAGTGAGCGACGATCCGCAAGTGCAGCTCAGGATAGCAATTGAACAGGTATTTCAGTCGTGGTTCTCGAAAAAAGCACAGGCGTACCGTGAGATCATGGGGATGTCCGAAAACTGGGGGACAGCGGTCATTGTGCAGACCATGGCGTACGGCAACCTCGACACCAATGCAGGGACCGGAGTTCTCTTTACCCGGAATCCCCTCGAAACAGGAGACCGGGTAATGCTCTGGGGTGATTTTGCTATCGGGGCCCAGGGTGAGGATATAGTCTCCGGGCTCGTGCGGACGCTGCCGATATCGAATACCCAAAAACCGGTAGAAGACAGGACATCGGAGATTTCCTTTGAAGACACCTTTCCCGAAATCTATGCCACCCTGCTGAAAATAAGCAAACAACTTATTTACGACCAGCGATGGGGCGCCCAGGAGATTGAATTCACCTTCGAGGGAACGAGCGGAGACAAGCTCTACATCCTGCAGACACGGGACATGGCGATTACAAGAAAAGAAAGCTTCATCGCTTTTGTCCCTTCCAGAAAACTTTCATCGAGTTACCTATCGAGAGGAATCGGTGTCGGAGGCGGCGCCTTGAGCGGCAGGGTTGTCTTCGATCTCGATGAAATCCATGAACTCAGGGCAAAAGACCCGGAGACTCCGTTAATTCTCATACGTTCCGATACGGTGCCGGACGATATCCGACATATTTCTGCAGCAGACGGTCTGCTTACGGCCCGTGGCGGATCGACATCCCATGCGTCGATTATCGCAAACCGCCTGGGGAAGACCTGTATTGTCGGGTGCAATCATCTGACCGTATGGGAACAGGAAAAGAAATGCAGGATCAATGATACGATAATCACGGGAGGTGATTTCCTCAGTATAGACGGGAGAAACGGTTCTGTATATTCCGGCAAACATCAGGCGAGGGAAATCAAGTCCGGAACAGGGACTAAGGGATAGCCCTTTCCTGAGGATTATTATACAATGCTGTACAGGAGTTCAACCGGGAAGATAAGCTGATCGAATAAACCATCCAACAAGAGAGGATAACACCATGACGAAAGGGAGAAAGGTGGACATGATCTCTGCGAAAAAAGCCGTTCTGGGAATCAATGGCATGGGCAGGATCGGAAAATTAACGCTCTGGAACCATATCAGCAGGAAATATTTTTCAGAGATTGTCGTGAACATCGGCAGAAAAGCGGGCACGAGCCTCCAGGACATCGCCCTCTATATTGAAAAAGATTCCTCCTATGGTTCACTCCATCAGTTCCTTTATGGATATAAAGCAGGCCGGGTTATCGAGAATGTCAATGAAGAAAAGGGAACCATGACCATAGACGGAATCCCGGTGACCATCCTCCGTGAATCCCGGAACCCCCTGAATATTCCCTGGAAGCGCTATGGCGCAAAAGTCGTCGTTGAAGCAACCGGCCAATTTAAGGACCCATCTACGCCGCCGGATGCGAAAGAAGGCGCGGCACGAGGACATCTCGAAGCAGGCGCTGAACGGGTAATCGTATCCGCACCGTTCAAGATAAAGGAAAAAGGCCGGCCCATGCCGGATGACGCGGCGACTATCGTTATAGGCATAAACGACGACACATATGACAACGGCAAACACCGGATTATCTCTGCGGCCTCGTGCACAACCACCTGTCTCGCGTATATGATCAAGCCTCTCCTCGATTATTTCGGGCAACCGAAAATACTCAGCGCTTCCATGGCCACGGTGCATGCATCAACAGGCACCCAGCAGGTCCTCGACAGGCTTCCCAAGTCCGGCGTTACCGACCTGCGGAAGAACCGGAGCATCATGAACAATATTATCCTTACGACGACCGGGGCCGCCAAGACCCTCGAACTCGTCATCCCGGAAATGAAAAAGATCGGGTTCATTGCTGAATCAGTGCGCGTCCCTACCTCATCCGGTTCTCTCATCATTCTCGTGGTCACGTTTTCAGAAGAAGCTAACAAGCCGCCTGTCATAGACAGGGACCTGGTAAACAAAATTTACCGCGACGCCGAGCAGAAGGAGAAGCGGGGCTACATTAAATATACCGACGAGCAGAATGTTTCCTCTGACATCGTCGGACACTACGGCCCGGCGACTATCATTGAGGGGCATGAAACACATATACGGACTGCCTTCGCAACGATAGAGCTTTCGAAATTTTCGCAGCTGCCTCCTGAGGTGCTCAGGAAACTCCCCCCGAGCATCGAGATCCCTATCACACAGGCTGTCATCTACGGGTGGTACGACAACGAACTCGGGAGTTACACCAATATGCTCGGAGACCTCACATCTAAAATAGGTTCTATGGTATATCAGTAAGTTCGCATACCCTCAACCTCGCAGAGCAAGCTGTTTAAGGATACTTATGTTGAATGAACTACCCCGCAGTCCCAAAGGCTTTCGGGACGAGGCATTAAAAATGTCATTCCGGCTCGTCCGGCCAATGGCTCATAGAGAATCTTTCTTTGCATTCCTGTATTGTCGTTATAGAACATATGCTCCGGAAGGATTCCCGACAAGCGGGAATGACAGATTGAAGACGACGGGCGTTCCTGGCGGTCAGGTTGATTTGTTATGCAATCTTTTTATTTTTTCGAGTCATGGAAATATCGAGCAATGCTTCAGGGTGTATGGCTGCGACCCTTAATAAAACACGCGCTGCCCCCTCGGGTTTCCGTCGCCCTTGCTCCCAATTGCGAAGAGTCGCTACGCTAATTCCCATGAGTGCTGCGAATTTGTCCTGCGAGAGACCGTAATGCTCACGTATTTTCCGCACCTCGGATTCCGGGAATTCAAAGGAACGCGAAGGTTTCATTGTGCCTCTCATAATTGAACCGCCTTGCTTCACACTTTCAAGCAGCTCTTTAAACAGATCTTTTTTCATAAATATTCCCCCTCAATGACTTTTCTCAGTTGGCTGAGTTGTTCTTTTGTCAAATCATCCTTTTCGCTTTTCGGATAGGCAAACAGAAAAAGTATGGTATCCTGAGAGACAAACCAATAATAAATGACCCTCAGGCCGCCTCTCTTTCCGTGCCCTTTTGCAGACCATCGGACCTTTCTCAATCCGCCGCTTCCGGATATTAGGCCTGTTGATCAAATGAATCTGTAAAAGCCGATATTCTTCATCAGATAGTAATTCATGGATTCGTCGCGTGAATATCGGGGTCTCTATTATGACCATGATATAATATACGTCATTGGCGTATATTAAGGCAAGATTATTATCAATGATAGTTTAAGCATAACGATAGAAATGAGACGGCGCAGCCGCTGGAACGATTGGTCGAGTGATCATTTACTTGTTCTCTGTCCCTTGTTAAGTTGTCTAGAAGACTTTAAGTAAGAAGACTTTAAAGGACACTTCCCATATTAATTCTTCCCCCTAGGCCGACCACCTTTCTTAGGAAAAATATCACGCCCTAAAACCTTCTCAAGTTTCTTTATAAACCCAAACCTGCCGAGTGGTCTTCCTGTAGATGTCGCACGCCTGATAGTTGCATTTATCCCCTCATCATCCTCTCTTGAAAATTCTCGATAGGATTTTAATCTCTTTTCATCAAACCAGCCCTCCTCTGAAAGTACACCATCTTTTATGCCTAACATATGGGCCTTTGCACTTGACCATGCATAGTCTTCTGCCTTCTTAACAAGTCTTGCCCTTACTGGATTCCGCTCTATATAACGCATTACTGCCCATAAATAAGGCTCTTCCTCCACTATTGTAGAATAAAATCGGTTCTGCCATAACCTTCCACTTCTTTTATATTTACGGTTTACGTGTTGTGTATAGACCAGATTTGTCCCTCCTATGCCTCGGGCCAACGATGTTTCCTTTTCAGGCACTGCAAGGATATGAACGTGGTTTCCCATTAAACAATATGCGAGAATCGTCATCTCATATTTATTTTTGTATCGTTGAAGGATATCAAGATAACATCGCCTATCTTCATCATCAAAAAATGATGTCTCCTTGTTGTTGCCCCTCTGTGTTATATGGTGAGGGTATCCTTCCACACAGACTCTCGCAATCCTTGGCATGGAGATTATGCTATCTAAACAATTCCAGCTTGTCAAGTAATAGGGGAAGTGTCCCTTTTTTCTTTATGCGGTATAAACATTCCACTTCTCGCAAATCATACTTTGCTTATGACGCGGCAGTGGCTTCCAGTTCAACAAGCAGTTCCGGAAACGCAAGGCGAGATACCCCAATAAATGTTTGGGCGGGCTTGACGCCCGCAACACTTAGTCGTTCACCCAACACGTCGAAGTTTTGCACCATCGAATCGGGATCCGTAGTGTATATGACCAACCGGACAATATTTGCGAGGGTCATGTTTGCGTCGCGAAGAACTGATTCTAAATTGTCCAAAGACAACTTGATTTGTGCCCTTATATCACCTGCGTGCTGCGGAATACCCTCTCCATTGATTGAGGTTTGCCCCGAACAATAAAGAACACGTGATTGTTCTTCAACGAGTTCGCCTTGATTGAATCCGTATTGAAGTGACCAAGGCCAGGGATTGATCGCGATTCTTTTCATATGTTTTGCCTCCTATGTTTTTATGCATAATGCGCGAGTTGAGCAGTAGGCCGGAGGCCTATCTGTTTAAAACTCCTTTTGCTCCACGAGCGGAGGTCTCATCTTTGTCTGTTGCACTGTCATTTGAAGTCAGAGAAAGGTTTGCTCAGAAACAAAAGCAGTTTAGTTCGCTTCGGAAATTGAGCCGCAACCCTTTTCCTGTTTACTTCGGATAGCAATAATCGGTCTCTGTACTTTTCGGCTTAAATATATCCGGTAAGCAGAAAAAGCGCCACTCCAAGACATGCCATGACTAACCCCCTCTCGAAATAAATTCTCTGGTTCGGAAGGTTTCTGCAGATAATTTTCACCTGGTTATCGAACTTCATAAAAAGAAGCAGGAAGAAGGGGATTACACTCACACAAGCCTTCATCCCGTTCCATCTGCTGATATTTTTCAGCAGATGATATTGTCCGGCAAATGTGACCGCAAGCCCTATGCTGAAAAGAATCCCGCCAGATGCAAATATTATTGTCTTCAAGGTATCCATAATTTTTCCCCTGTTATTGAAATTAAACTCATTCCGGAAACGCCTCGTCAAACTTTACATAAAGCGCTGAACACAAAACATCGGCTCCGGTACGGCTGGAGGATTATTCGTGCCTGTTCCCGGGTCTGAACAACCGGGGAATGCGTCCTCGGTATTTATGTCCTCTCCTCAGGACAGTCTGCTATCTTACACTGCATACAGTCCTTTTCTTTCAAGATGCATTTTCCTGCTTCTGTACTCTTCTCGTCTTTTCTGCTTTTCTGTTTTTCCTTCATGATTGTTTTTTTATTTTTTGTATTCATGATGTGCCTTTTTCGTCCCTTTTATTATCAGACTTGCCTGTATGCACCGAATCTTCCGGAGAAAGCTTCTCCTGTCATCTTTGCTCTGTCTCTCTACCAGAGGGAAAAGACGTCGGTTCCAATATCCAGGTCATCATTCACGCGAAGCAATCTCTAATAATCTGATAGAAAAGGTGAGGTTTTTCCCGGAGAGCGGGTGATTCACATCCAGCGTGACGGTCGATTCAGTAACATCGAGAACATACGCGGTGATTTTCTGGCCCTCTCCGGTTGGAATCTGCAGTTTTTTTCCTGCCTCGAAACAGAGGTCCCCCGGTAATCGTTCTTTTTGTATCATCATAACACGCTCATCATTATGCGGGCCAAAGGCTTCATTCATCATTACTCTGATGGTCTTTGTTTCATCCTCTCTCATCCCTGCCACTGCTTCATCAAAACCATGGATTACCTGGCCGCTGCCCAGGGTAAATTGCATAGGTTCTGCATTCATCGTCGTCTCGACCAACGAACCTTCTTCCAAAAAACACGAATAGTGGACTTTCACAATGTCACCGTGCTTTGCTCTCGTCATATTCCCCTCCTTTCCATGCAAAAATGCATTCCGGGTGTTGGTATCACATACCGCTTTTTGCAGCTATCTAAAAAACAAAAAGTCAAACTCTCAAAAACGGGTATTGTTTGACAGTTTGACCCCTGCATGGTGTAGTATCTGTTTTCTTGCTCAGAAACAGATATGAATGACTGCTTTTGTACAACATAACAACATAATCCCCGGCTGTCAAGGGATCGAAGTGCAAGGGATCAGTCGGAATCGGGAGGAAACCAGAAATAATTAACTCTAGTAATCAATAAACAGAAATATTCTCCCTTATCAATTTATAGGTGACTTCTCAGACCGCAATGACACAGGAGATTCAGTTTTTTCATTCAGTATATGTCTCGATAAAAATCTGTTCGCCTTCCGCAGTCCCGATAATAATCAGTTCTTCGCCTCTCGCCAGTTGCAAGGATGGATCCGGATTAATATGTACCGCACTCTCCGAGTGTATCGCAACGACATTACACCCTGTCTTTTCCCGAATTCCGGTCTTGGCGATCGTCACACCGGCAAGCGACTGGGGAACCGGCACCCTGAAAACATTCAATCCTTCTGTCAGCATCAGGATTTCATTTGGTTTGAGAATGTTGATGATCCTGTTCGCACCCATCGATGCATAGGACATAACCAGGTCCGCCCCTGCGGTATAAAGCTTGTTGATATTGCGGTCGAGTGTCGCCCTGCTCAGGATCTGTATGTCGGGCCTCAGCTTCCTGCAGTAAATCGTGAGATAGATGTTGATATCATCATCATGTGTCGTAATGAATACCGAGGGAGCGTTATATATCCCGGCCCTTTCGAGTATCCTGATATCCGCAGCGCTTCCATGAATGTACCTTTCATCTTCTGCAACAAACTTTCCGCGCTTTTCGACTATGCGGTATTCGATATTGCGGTCTGACAAGGTATGCGCTGCAGCCGTTCCGACACGACCACCCCCAAGGATAAGCACCGGAGTGGAAAAGGTGCGGGAACTGCCGATAAAGGAGTCATAGTGCGTGAACTGTTCTTCGGAACCTGCAAGGAGGAGAACCGTGGTCGAGTTAATGCTTGTCCGGGCATTGGGAATTTCAAACTTTCCCCGCTGCCACATGCCGATGACGTTAATCCCTGTTTTTTCGCGAAGCCTGCTATCAATAAGGGACTTCCCTTCAAGGGGTGTGCGTGAAGCATGTGCCTCGCCGATCAGCAGGTTCCCGAATCTCCCGACGATATTTGCACGGGTTGATACACCGATCGCACGCTGGGCGAGTGTTATCCCGAGCATCTTGGTGAACTGGAAGACATTGGTTGCACCGGCCAGTTCAAGGATATCGATGGAGTCTTCGGCATCGGCATTCGTGACGATCGGCACATTTTCGGAACATTCCCTGATCGTCGAAATGATATTGGTATTCAGCATATCATTGTTGCTTACGAATACCAGCGCTGCTCTTTCAACTCTCAGGTTTCTGTATGTTTCGATCCTGTCGAGGTCTCCGACCACAACCCTGTAATTCGCATCGAATAGTTCCGATGCCTTCTGCTGGTCAGGGCAGATGATGACATAATTAAAATGGTATTGGTTCAGCTTCGCGATGAGGCTGATGGAAATAGGATCATAGTTTGTGAGGATAATGTGTCCCGAGGTATACGGGGGCAGCTCCCGGGGGGTACGCAACTGTGCCTGGGCCTCCAGCCAGGGCGCGTAGAAAAACTGGATGAAGGTGAAGGGGAGCATCACGAGGAGAAAAACGATCCCGGACAGAAGCACGAAAAGGGAAAATACTTTTCCCAGGTCTGAGGTGAAGGTGATATCGCCAAACCCGAGCGTCGACATAACAGTGAGCGTCCAATACAGCCCGGTAATCCAGGAATACTGTTTTGCCTCGTATTCCATGATAAAATGGAAAAGCACACTGTATGCAAGAATTACCAGAGAAATGCCTGCAAGGAATTTCAACAGAACACGAATGTTGTGCTTTACTGTTTTGCTCTTGAGAAAAAATACAAGCTGCGCAGGTAAATATTTCATAACTTTATTCTCAGGAAATTATCCAATCTCTTTGCCCTCGTGATACCCGACAAAGACAGGCGCTGTTTTTATTCAGCTGAGCGCTTCTCAGCAAGAAAGTTCATGAGAAATTCCGCGTCCTTGGGCGCCAGATCGAACTTCAGGCATGCCTCGCCGACCAGTTTCGACACACTGGCGCCAGGATTCTCGATGCGCTCATCCGATATCCACTTGACTGCCCTTCTTATTGATTCACCTTCAGGGAGAATACTCATTCTCTTTTCCTCCTCACACTTTATTTGATTCACCTTATATAGCGTACTCACTAATAGTCTACAGTATTTTTCATTTTTTGAAACAGGGCAGTTCGAATCAATGGGATACCATTAGCGCAGCATTTATGGACAAAGTTTTCCTCTTGCTTCGTTCTCCACTCCTCAGAATTTTCTGAACGACAAATTGACTTCAAAACAGAAACATTATATGATTCGAGGGAAACAGAGGAGGAGATTATGGAGAATAAGAATGTCAATCAGGCGTTTGTGTTGGGCCTGCTCATCTGTATCGGTCTGGTATTCCTCGGTTTTTTCATCTCCAATGGCATCGTGAAGATAAAAGCTTCGGAAAGAAGGGTGGAGGTAAAGGGGCTGTCTGAACGGGAGGTCCCCGCGAATATCGCGATCTGGCCTATCAAATTCAAAGAGGCGGACAACGATCTGAATAAACTTTACTCAACCATACAGCAAAAAAATACGATCATAATAGATTTCCTCAGGAGGCACGATTTTCAGGACAAGGAAATCTCTCTGTCTGCTCCGGCTATACTGGACAGACAGGCCCAGGAATATGAAGGAGCCAACAGGGGCAATTTCCGCTATACCGGAAGCTCGACGATCACCGTCTATACTGAAAATGTTGATTTGGTGAGGAAAACCATGGAGAAACTCTTCGAACTGGGGAAACAGGGCATTGCGATTACCGGTGAAGACTACCAGTCGAAGACGGTATTCCTCTATACGAAGCTGAATGAAATCAAGCCCGCGATGATCGAAGAAGCAACGCAGAACGCACGGGCAGTGGCTGAGAAGTTTGCCCAGGATTCGAAGAGCAGGCTCGGAAAAATAAGAAGCGCGTCACAGGGCCAGTTTTCGATCGACGACCGCGACAGCAATACACCTTATATAAAGAAAGTCAGGGTAGTATCGACGCTGGAGTATTATCTGTCGGATTAGGCCGGATAATTCATGCGCGGTGAGAGAACCTTAATACGCTTCGCTTTCTTTTGCTCTTTGTGCTTTTCTTCATAGCATGAGATCATTATAATAATTTAATGTCGTTTAAAAAGAGCAACACTGTAAAAACGGAGCATCGATGAAAAAGCCCCTGCTTTCCATGCTGTTCATGACTTCTCTTGCAAGTTTCCTGATCTTGATTTCTGTATCTTTTCTCCATGCGCTTACCATAGACGAAGCCATCTCCCTCTCAAAAGAATCTCTTCCCTCCTATAAGGCTTCGGTACTGAGCGTCCGGTCATCAGAAGCCCTGTATCAGGCAACCCTGTCGCCCTATTTACCAAGGCTCGACGCTTCAGCTTCTTACCAGCGCCTGTTCAGAAACGCTGAGGAATTTGATTCAAGGCTGTATGATCTCACCCTTTCCTATACGCTTTTTGACTGGGGCAACCGGAGTGCAAACAGAACCATCGGGAAGTTAAACCTTGCTATCAGCAACGAAGCACTCAGAAGTGCTTTCCTTGATCTTTCCTTCCAGGTCAAGGTTGTGTTTTATACTGCGATGGCTCTGCAGGAGTCTGTTGAGCAGAGAACAATTCAGCTTCGTGACGCGAATACAGACTCCGAGGTGGCTGAGGGGAGATATAAATTCGGTGTCGCGCGCCTGAGCGACGTCCTTCAGGCGTCGGTAAGGAAGGAGCAGGCTAAATTCAACCTTATCCAGACGGAAGGAGACTTCAGAAAGGCAATGACTGAGCTTAACTCACTCATTGGAAAGCCGCTCGAAAGCGCTTACGACCTTGAGGGTTCTCTTGAAATTGAAGGGGATATCCCCGACTCAGGGATACTCGCAGGGCTTGCACTCCGGAGACCTAAGGTAAAACAGGCGGAACGCACCGTGCAGGTCGCCGCTCAGAATACCAAAATCTCGCGGAGTTCTTTCTTCCCTGTCCTTTCTGCAAGCGCGGGATACACAAAGTTCGGCGGAGATACCCTAAGTTCTTACGATGAAGAAAAGACCGCTGCCCTCACCGCAACCTGGAATATTTTTGAACTGGGAAAATATTTTATACATAAGTCATCCGGATTTGAAGAGACCATCGCACAGGAAAACTTCCGGGATATCAAACGACAGGTATTGCTCGATCTGCAGAAAACTTATGAAGACCTGCGCACCGATACCGGCAAGGTACTGGTAGCCCGTGAACAGGTCAGGCAGGCAGAGCAAAATTATTCGCAGGCTCTCGGTGAATACAAAGTCGGGAAAGGGGACATAACCACCCTTGTGCAGGCAGAGAGCCTGCTTGCGGACGCAAGAGACCAACTTATCCGTTCCAGGCTGAATCGTATTCTCACAAAGGCATTGCTTGAACAGGTTGCCGGCATTGAGAAACTGGAAAACCTTCGTCCGGACAGTGAGATAAAGTGAAGAAGGTCGTAATTCCCCTCATTGCAATTGTCTTGATTATTGGCGGGTTCTTTGTCTATAAAACGCTCACAAAGTCGAAAACTGAGGTGCTTGAAACCGCCAAAGTCACAAAGGGCAATATCCAGGGAGTCATTGTCGAAACCGGTATTATAAAACCCCAGGTCGGCGCAGTCGTGAAAATAGGCGCCCGCGCCACGGGGACGATAGTAAAAATGAATGTCAAAATCGGCGACCGGGTGAAAACAGGACAACTCATTTCCATAATAGACGACCGGGAAATCCTGAAGGCAATCGAACAGCAGAAAGCCTCTCTTACTGCAGCTGAAAATACTCTCTCACAGGTTGAATTGACTTATCCCGACCGGATACGGGAGGCACAGGCAACCCTTGACTATGCCAAAATCAACTATGAACGGGAGACAGAACTTCTGAAACACGAATATACCACAAAAGACAGTGTTGATAAGGCCAGGAGTCTGTTTGAAGCGGCTGATGCAAATCTTCAAAGGCTTCAGAATGAATCTAAAACCCAGGTGAATATTGCAAAGGCAAACATTGGAGATATTACAGCCCAGTTGAAGCAGCAGGAGACGAGACTTACCTATACGCGCATTTATTCTCCCATAAACGGCCTTGTCTCCGACGTCACCGCACAGGAAGGCGAGACAATCGTCGCCGGACTCCAGGTTGCCAATCTGGTGACAGTGCTTGACCCTACCCTCCTTGAAATGTGGATATACGTTGACGAGACCGACATAGGCCGAGTGAAAGTCGCACAACAAGTCGATTATTATGTAGACACATATCCTGACAAGCTTTTTCACGGGGGAATCGAAAAGATTTATCCCCAGCCTGTGGTCAAGGACAACATTGTCTACTATCTTGCAACGGTAAAGGTTTCCCGTGATGACGCCGAATTCCTGAAGCCCGAGATGACCACGCATATCAAAATAGCGTTTGCAGAAAAGAAAGACGTCCTTACCGTTCCCAATGCTGCCATAAAATTTGAAACAGGGAAGCAGGTAGTATACAGAGTCATTGCCCCCGACAAAGTTGAGAAGGCAGAGATACAGACCGGTCTGCGCGGAGAGGATGCAACCGAAGTTATTTCCGGTCTGCGTGATGGCGATATGCTGGCCACCAAGCTAATCCTTCCGGTATCAGCAAAACCGGAAACACACTAAATCAGAAAGCGACTACTCATGCCACTCTGTCTGATGGAAAATATCAGGAAAACCTTTCATACCGGGGCCATTGACGTCGAGGTGCTCAAAAACATCAATCTCCGCTTAGAGCGGAGTGAGTTTGTCGCAATCATGGGGACGTCGGGGTCCGGGAAGACAACGCTCATGAATATCATCGGATGTCTCGATACACCAACCTCAGGCCGCTATGTCCTCGCCGACAAGGAGGTCTCCCATCTCTCCGACGATGAACTCTCGGTCATCCGCAACGAACATATCGGGTTTGTGTTCCAGAATTTTTATCTTCTGCCCTATGCCACTGTTCTCGAAAATGTTCTCCTCCCTACCCTCTATGTCGAGAAACAGAAAGACAACAGAGAGCAACAGGCAGTTGACCTTCTGCAACTCGTCGGCCTGAAAGAACGGATCAGATTCAAACCGAATCAGTTATCCGGAGGCGAACAGCAGCGTGTTGCCATTGCGCGGGCGCTTGTGAACGACCCTGACCTTCTTCTCGCAGATGAACCGACCGGACAGCTTGACAGCAACACAGCAGAAGAAATCATGAACCTGCTCAGGGAAATGAATACCCGTGGAAAAACAGTGTTGGTCATCACCCACGACCGGAATGTCGCTGCGTACGCACAGAGGACTGTACAGATAAAAGACGGAATTATTCTCGAATAACATTTATGGACAGACTCCTGAAAGTAATCTCACAGTCTCTGAAGGCAGTCAGGGCATTCAAGCTGCGCACACTCTTCTGTCTTCTGAGTGTCGCACTTGGCATTGCATCCATCTCTGTTATTGTTGCCGCGACTGAAGGCGCTTACAAAAAAGCCATCGAAATCGTCGCAATGTTCGGGCCCGATGCGTTACTCGTCTTTGGCGGAGGGGAAGAAGCCCGCGCCACAGGACAGAGGATGAAAACAATCACTCTTGATGACATCGAAACCGCACGACAGGCATTCTTCAGTGCATACGTTGTCGTGCCTATGACAGCCATGAGAGAGGTGACGGTATCGCACAGGGACAAAAAATATCAGACATTAATCGTGGGGTCAACAAGTGATTACAGCCGCGCATGGACATGGCCGGTTGTTCAGGGTTCGGATTTCACCGAGGAGGATGTGAAAGGGCTGAGGAACGTGGGACTCATCGGTCAGTTTCTTGCCCGTGAACTTTTCGGAGACATTGATCCTGTCGGCAAATATGTACTGGTCAGGAGAATTCCCGTGCAGATTGTCGGGGTTCTCTCCGAAAGGGGTACAACCCCGGCGGGTGACCGCCTTGACGACAGGATGATTATCCCCATTACCACGCTCATGAGGAAACTCCAGAATGAAACAACTTATGTCTCTGGGCTCAGAATACGGTTTTATGATCAGAAAAATCTGGATTTTCATGCAGAAGAAGTCAGGGCTTTTCTCAGAGGAAGGCACCGGATTCCCGAAGGGGAACCTGACGACTTCACGATTATATCCCCAAAGGAAATCATAAAATTCCTCGTCGCCCTTACCGGCTCGCTCGTTGTATTTCTCGGCGTCACAGGGGTTATATCGCTTGTAATAGCCGGTTTTGTCCTTGCAAATCTCTTTCTGCTCTCTGTAAGGGAACGGACGCGTGAGATCGGCATCAGACGGGCTGCAGGGGCCAGGAAAAGAGATATTTTATTTCAGTTTCTTGGTGAAGCAGTCGTGATTACCACACTCGGAGGGATTTTCGGACTGGCGCTTGCGCTTCTCTCATCAAAGCTGCTTATGTACATCGCACAGTTTCCGATCTATTTTTCATGGAAGGCCTTTGCCGTCGGCATGATACTCTCATGGGCCGTCGGCATCGGGTTCGGACTGCAACCCGCAAACAGGGCAGCCAACCTGAAACCGATAGAGGCAATACGAGGATGAGGTCAGGTTCACTACTTTACGGTGACCCGTTGCTGTCCAAAGTACTGTAATAAAGGAATATGGCTCAGTTTTTGAAAGAAGATCACGGGTAACTTTGATGAGGCCGCAGACGAAGCGGAGGTCGCAGTTCTGAATTTTGTAATAACATTGCAGTCCGAAAAAGGTGCAAACCATGTTACAGATAGTTTATCTTGTTTCAAAGACTGAGCCATATCCCTTCTTTATGAACAATGGTTGCACTGTTGGAATAAATCATTAGATGAAACGGGTCGTTCTCAATCTTAAAATAGCTATCCGTTCGCTGATGAACTTTAAGCTGAGGACAACTCTTGCAGTCCTTGGTGTCTTTCTCGGTACGTTTTCTCTGATTGTCGTATCCAACCTCTCGGATTCTCTTGCGAAGAAGACCCAGATTGAAGCAGAGAAACTCGGGAAAAACCTCCTTATCGTCAGGAGCGGCATTGTGCGGAGATTCGGCAGCAGCACAAGGCTGTTGAGCGAAGCGACAACGTTGACAACTCACGACGCAGGAGCGGTTCTTGACGGTTCGAGGCTGGTAAAGGATGTATCGTCTTCGGGCAACAAGAATTTTCCCGTAAGATATGAAAGCGTTGTTCTGAAATCCATCCTCGTTATGGGGATTATGCCGAATTATTCAGAGATAAGGAACTTCAGGGCAAAGCACGGGAGGTTTATCAATGACGGGGACAACGCAACTCTCTCGAAAGTTGCTGTCATCGGAACAAAAGTCGCTGAAAAATTATTCGGGCAACAAGACCCCATGGGCAAGCATATTCTCATCTGGAGGGTGCCCTGTGAAGTCATCGGGATTATGGAAGAAAAAGGACTGGATATATCGGGACTTGACCAGGACAACCAGATTTTTGTTCCCTTGAACACCTATCTGAGGAGATTCGTAAATAAAGATTACGTGAACAGCATTTCTGTGCAGGTCATCAATGAACAGTCAATCTCTGTGGCAAAGGCTGAAATAGAAGACATCCTGAGAAAACGTCATAAAATAAAGAAAGACCAGGAAGAAGATTTCTCGGTCATAGACCTCAAGGACGTCATGGCGCTCAAAACACAGGCTATGAACATGATAAAAGTCCTCGGAAGGGTCTCTGCCGTTGTTTCATTTCTTATTGGAGGGCTGGGTATCCTCTCCATTATGATCCTGATCGTGAACGAGAGACGAATCGAGATAGGAATCAGAAGGGCGGTGGGTTCACGAAAGAGGGACATCATACTCCAGTTCCTCCTTGAAGCTTCGTTTATTTCCTTCAGCGGGGGCACCGTCGGCGTTCTCCTCAGCATGGTTACCAGCATCCTCATTTTCCTGATTGCGAAATTGCCTTTTATTTTTTCGCCGGCAGGATATGCCTTTTCCTTTTTTGCATCGATAGCCGTTGGAATACTTGCGGGTATTTATCCTTCCCGGAAGGCAACGAAGATACAGCCTGTAGATGTCATAAAATCATAGGCATTTTGTTGAACTGCCCTATGCCCCCCTGGAACCCTCTGATATTTCAATCTTCCACTTAGAGAATATGTGGGGGTTTGTCCCTGTATTTAAATTAGCATTTGATAATTATAAGATTGGTTGCAGCTTGGTGAGTTAAGGAAGGTTGGAATTATTGTTATGCGAAAAAATTGTAGGGCAGGAGGCGACCTGCCCTACCTCAGGAGACCTCTGAGGTTTACCCGTTCATCACTCAGAGGATATGCGGGGTTTGACCCGAACCCACGTGAAAATGTTAGCATTTGCTTTCTTTTGTGTCAAGTTTTTTTTCGCATATCGCTCCGGTCCTTCTTTTTCAATGTCAGGTAACCTGAAAATATAATCAAAGCCCCTCCGATAAGTGTGCGTATTCCCGGTATTTCCTGCAAAAAAACTACCCCCAGGCATATTGCACAGACAGGCTCAAGATAGCCGAGCACAGCAGCCTTATTGGCAGAAACATATTTTAATCCGCGGTAGTATAAGAGTGGGGCAATGGTAGAATGCAGTATCCCCATGACAAGGAAACTCCAGGCAGCTTCCATGGGAAAGGTACGAATGAACGGCAGCAGAAGAACAGCCATCGTTGTGTTCGTGAGAAAAGAGAGCACAAGCGCATGAAACTGCTGAGAGTAGAGTCTTACCAGTATTATTATCAGCGCATACGCAAACCCTGATACAAGCCCTGATAAGATCCCCGGCATCTGTCCCTGATCCAGGGAGAACCCTTCGAGCATAACGAAAAGGCCTGCGGACCCGATGACAATTTCGAGAATGACTCTTTTCGTGATTACTTCTTTCAAAATGAATGGCGCGAGAAAGGCGACGATGATCGGCGCGGTATAATGGGTGAGGATGGCATTTGCTATCGAGGTATTCTGATATGCGTAGAAGAAAGTAAACGTGTTGATAAGCAGCACAAACCCAATGAGGAATGCGTATTTGAGCTGCCTGACAGAAGGGAGTGCTTTTCTGTATTCTTTCCTCGTAAGGACCAGCCCCTGGATCGAAATAGCGACGAGGAGGGAATAAAAAATAAGATGATGGATTTCTGTGCCTGAAAACCGTATCACTATACCGAGGGAACTCCAGAGGAATATGGCGATCAGGATCGACAGGGAAGCCGCAGCGTTCGTCACTGGTTATTGCTCATATGCCCTGCTCATCATTCCGGTTCAAGGTCTTTCACATTCTCAAGAACACTTTTGCTGAGCTTTGCAGGCAGTGCAGTTGGAATAAGTTCCCTGCCATGATCAAGAAGAGGCATGAGGACATTATATTCCCATCTTCATAAATATTTTCTTTTTGATCACCCCGATCACCCTCTCCACCTCTTTTCTCATTACTCCTTTCCGTTCCCCGTCTGCTGAATACTCAGGGTCCCTTACTGTACCGCTCTGAAATCCTTCCGCCTCATGCCGTCTAAGGAAATCATCCGGAATCTTATCAGGGACCCCGATATCATTCATGATTGCCCACGCGAGTGTCCAGGCTTTTGCAACATTTGCGATATTGTATCCGCCGCCGCCGAGCGCAACCCATTTGGGGGATAGCTCTTTCAATCTCCTTACAACCTTGCAGAATCCGTTATTCGTATAGTTCAGATGCGCCAAAGGGTCGCCATGAAATGAGTCGACACCAAGCTGCGTAACAACAAAGTCGGGGTTGAATGTATTGAGTAAGGGAGGAACGATTTCATCAAAGGCATAAAGAAAAAGTTCGTCGTCAGCGGTAGGCGGCATCGGTATATTCACCGAGTAACCCTCGCCCTCTCCTGTCCCTGTTTCGTTCTCAAACCCGGTTCCGGGGAAAAGGATCGTTCCGGTTTCATGGATCGATATCGTCAGAACCCTGTCTGTTGCATAGAAAGCTTCCTGCACCCCGTCGCCGTGATGGGCATCGATATCGATGTATGCAACCCGTTTTCCTCTTTTAAGCAGTGACATGATCGCAACAACCGGATCGTTGAGGTAACAGAAGCCCGAGGCTCTCCGTGCCATCGCATGATGCAGTCCGCCTCCAATATTGAAGGCTATATCGCATTCACCCCGGGCGACGAGGTCAGCCGCCTGGAGAGAAGCTCCGGTAATAAGGCTTGACCAGTCATAGACGCCGTCAAATACAGGGTTGTCACCCGGGCCGAGTCCGTAACTTTGCGCACCCGGCGTCAGTTCGCCATTGTTCGCCGCTTTCAGGGCCTCGATATAGTCTTTCTCATGAAAAAGCAGCATGTCGTTTTCCTGCGCCATATCAGCCTTGATTACTTTGGCATCAGGCAATGAGAAAAGCCCATAGGCATCAATGAGTTCATAGGTAAGTTTCAGCCTGTATGGCTTCAGGGGATGTGTCGGACCGTAGGAATATCCTGCGAAGTCGTCACTGTAGAGGAATGCGGTTTTCATGTCTCCGTTTCATTGTATCAGATTCGATGAACACAGGAAACACACACCATCTCATTCAAAGCTGATAAACCTTTTCGGGTCGATCTTCTGTGCCACTTTCGAAGGCAATAACCCTGCCGCAAGAGTAGTCAGGAAAAGCAGGAGGAGCACAACAGACAGATACAGATAGGGCACATGAAATTGTATATACCAGCCGAAAGATATCTTATTCACGACATAAATAAAAACCATACTCATCATGGGGCCCATGAGGCTCCCCAGAAAAATGCCGGCAATCCCTATAAAGCCTGCGGAAAGAACGAACATCTGCCGGATCTGTTTCCATGATGCTCCTATATATCTCATGATGCTGATCTCCCTTTTCCGTTCAAATACGAGGGCCAGCAGGGTATTCACTACTCCGATCAGGGATACAAGAATCGAAATGAGTTCGATTGCATAGGTAATCGCAAAAGTTTTATTGAAAATTCCCATTATCTTCATGCGGAGTTCATGATTGTTCATGACTTCGAGGGTATAATCCGTTGACAGCCGTTCTCTCAATTTCCGGATGAATTCCTCAACTTCCACCCCGTCTTTCACGTAAACACTGATCTGTGTCGCGTCGTCCAGTCCCCAATATTTTTTCAGCCATTTTCTGTCAAGATAGAGAAAGCCTGACGTAGTTGAGTAACTGGCAAAAACGTCATTGATCCTGAAGGACTGTTTTCCTGCCGGGGTCATAAGTTCGAGCCTGTCGCCTTTTCCAAGTCCATATTGAATGCCGAGGTAATCAGAGATGCCTGCGACCGGTTCGCTTCCCTCCATCTCCCTGAGAACACCGGTATATTCCGTGTCAAAATACCGTTTTCCTGAATACTTCCGTTTGACTTCGATATCGGCGAATCCGGCGATAACCTTTTTGCCGAAGAGGTCGAGATGCAGTCCCCGGAATTTGTCCACTCCCGCTACCTCGGGATATTCTTTCACTGTCGTGATTATATCTTCCGACATGGGAGTGAAACAGTAATTCGCCTTGCAGGATGCCGGTTTGATATAGACGTCCGCTACAATATTTTTGTTGATCCATGCTTTCAATGAATTCCTGAAAGAAAAAATGAGTGTGAACAGGGCGATAATCAGAGCACAGCTTATCGCGACAGTCATAAGCGCAACGGCAAACCGGTAAATATTGCCGTTCATGTCCCCGATGGTGATGTTCGCGGTAATCCCAAACATTTTTTGCGCGGGTTTTTTCATCAGCTTCAAGAGGAAGGCAAGGCACAGGGGAGATGCAAACGCAAACCCGATGATGAGGAAGAGGATTCCCAGATAGGCGAGGACCGGAAACGCAAAAGGCATGGCATAATAATCTATGTACGCCACCGCTGTTCCCAGGAGGATACTGAACAGACCGGCTGCGGCAAACCATTTCTGATATTTCCGGTATCTCCCCTCGAAAGATCCCTCCCGTGCGCTTTCGGTCGGCCTGATCTTCGAGGACTCATATGCCGGAATGGCAGAGGCAAGAACCGAGACGAACAAACCTGTGGAGAGCGCAAGAAATGCATCTCGGGATGTGATGAAATAATCGCTTATGGATACGGCGCTGTACATGGTCGAGAGAGTTTTTCCCACCGCAATTACGGAAAAATACGCTGCAAGCTGTCCGAGTGCGATACCGAATACCGAACCTATGGTCCCCAGAATCAGTCCCTGAAGAATAAAAAGCGCCATGACCGTTTTTCTTCCGGTACCGAGGCCGCGCAGGATTCCGATCTCTGTTCTTCTCTTCAGGACCGAGATGAAGATGGTGTTATAGAGAAGGAATATCCCGACGAGGATCGCAATCAGACTTAAGAACTGCAGGTTATATCTGAAAGAGGCGACAAGTCCTTTCTGGTTCTGAATGACTTCGTCGACCCGTTCTATCCTGAGATTCTGCGGGAGCATTCTCCGTATCTTCCCTGCTGATTCTTCATCCGTAGCGAGATCTATCCTCGTGATACGTCCCGTCTTTCCGAGATATTCCTGATAATTGCCGATGTCCATGATGACCGTATTCGCGGGGAGCCTGTCTGTATGGAGGACGTCGATGACTTTCAGGGGATATTCCCTGTCATAGAGCACCGGGACGAATGTGTCTCCTTTTTTCAGGGCATGTTTCCCTGAAAACTCGTCCGTGATAAGCACCCCGTTGATTTCCCGATAATAATTTTCAAAGTCCCTGCTCTGAACCGCTGCAAATTTAAGGACAGAAAGCGCTTTTACTGTATAGATCCCGTTCAGGTCGATCGTATCCCCTGAAGAAGGAACATATCCGTATGTCTTGATCAACGGAAAGCAGTCATCTGCCACCGAACGGACATCACGGTATACCCGTTCATCAAACTCTATCCCCGATCTGTCAAAAATCTCGTAGTTCGTTGCGGGCTGAACTCCCCTGATGTCTGCTTCAAATGAAGCGATGGCCCTGTCTGAAGCTACCTTGACCCCGACAAACAGTCCGATACCGAGTGCAATGCCGGTGATGGAGAGGAACGTGAGAAACTTTTCTTCCCTGAGATTTCGCAGCACAAAAAGCCTGACAAGTTTCAGGAACTTCATTGCAGAATCATCCCGTCTCTTATCTGGAATGCCCGCTGTGCATACTCCGCAATATAGGCCTCGTGGGTTACCAGAATAACGGTCTTGCCTGTCTCCTCCTTCAACTCCCTTATGAGTTCCATGATTGCCTTGCCTGTTTTGCTGTCGAGACTTCCGGTAGGCTCATCCGCAAGGACGATCCGGGGGTTATGCATCAGCGCCCTCGCAATCGCAACCCGCTGCTGTTCACCACCGGAGAGTTGATAGGGATACGCATGCTCTTTTCCCCTGAGTCCGACACGGCCGATCATTGTAAAGACGCTGTTTTCATCCTCCCTTCCGTTCAGGAGCAGAGGCATATATACGTTTTCGAGGACCGTAATATTCGGCAGGAGGTTAAAAAACTGGAATATAAAACCTATCCGGTTTCTTCTATATGTGGTGAGCTGTTCATCATTATATGAGGATATGGCAGCACCGTCGACAAGTATGCTCCCGTTATCCGGCCTGTCCATACCCCCGATAAGATTAAGAAGGGTAGATTTCCCTGATCCGGAACTGCCGGTGATGGAAACAAACTCTCCCTGTGCAATTGTGAGACTGATGCCTTTGAGGACTCTGTTCTGTCCATATGATTTTTCTACGTTTTCAAGTTGTATCATAACTTAACCAAAAAGCAAACTCGGGTTAATATCCCGTCATCTCCACATACGCCCTCCCCTTCGCAGTCCCCTCAACCCTGCACGTTCCTTCCCAGTAATAATTGCCTGTTGTGTTCTGTGCAAGGACTTCCTGGTCCTGAAGAGAAGGGATAATCCTGAGCTTCAGATTTTCGGACGGCACGGTTACCTCCCACAGAGAGGGATACCTGGCCGGACTTCTCTTTGACCGGTAATGATCCAGCACGGCAACTCCGAAATCGTTTTTTGAGAGAGGCCGGTATCGTCCGTCGGGATAGACGAATGTCCCTGATGAATAGCGGTCGATCGTTCCGTCTTTTTTCCTGAGCAGGTAGAGCATAAGTTCCCGGTTATCATCGAGCTGGATTGCGAACCAGTCCCATCCCTTTTGATCTTCGCTCAGTCCGCGCGATGATATCTCCCTGTCAAACCAGGTTTTCCCCTTCACCCTGAATGTATCTCTGCCGATTTTTATGGTGCCCCGGGTTTCAAGGCGAGAACAGGAAAAATAGAGCGATGCATTCTGCGGTGATTCCTCTGACTTTCTCGAATATCCGTTCTCACCATTGAAGCACAAGAGGCTTTGCAGGCACGAGAGAAAGGTCGAGGGATTTTTCGCGGTCTTCTGCCTGAATGTGCAGTTCCCTCATGTCGCCTTCGAGAATATTTTTTCCTGCCCATACTTTCAGAGAATCACTCTTTGCCCCTGCAAGGGCATACGCATCAGTATCAGCCTGGTCGCTGAAAAGGAACCTGTTTTCCTTAATATCGGAAATTGCAAAATGGGAAATATATATCCTCTTCACTCCAAATTGTGATGTATAAGACCTCTCCTGAACATTTACGACAAAGAAAGTAAGCTCATAGCCGAATTCTCTTCCCGTTTCATCAAAAAGATGGCCGGTAAAATACCACCATTGCACGCGATAACCGTCTCTGAAATAACAATCGCCGGGAATTTCGACTCCTGCGCCGGGAGTGATATCCTTATACTCCTGAGCAAAGACGACGGAAGAAAAGAGCAACAAAACAAAAAGTAATTTTTTTATGACGTGCATGCGTCTATCCAATGTCCGGCATTACGCGCCGTTTTCTCTTATTGTACCGCCTGCAGGACTATTATGCCAGAACCACGATAATGCGGGAGAAAGCAGAATAAATCGATCCAAAAAACCCTTGACATAATTAGCTGATCAGCTATAATAGCAATAAAATTCAATAAGATTAAGAGGCAATCGTATGAGCAAAAAAACTAACCTTTTTTATCCTTTCCGGAAATATTCTCGTGCTTTCGTTCCCATCCTTGCCTGTTGCGCCGTTTTGCTTTTCTCCTATTCCCTGCAAGCCCAGGACCTCGACCCCGCATATGAACGCGCGCTCACCAGGGCGGCACTCAAGATCGAGAATGCCGACTACGAAGGCGCTGCCGTAGATGCGCGGGAAGCGCTGCGGATAAAGACGGATGATGAAAAGGCCTCGCTCTATCTCGGCATAGCCTTAAGCCGGTCAGGGGAAAAAGAGGCTGAAAGCGCACTGAAGAAAGCCCTTTCCCTGAATCCGCAGAATCCCCGGACAAACCTCGAACTTGGTATTTATTATTACAATAAAGGCCTGTATGACGAATCAGAGGACTACCTCGAAAATGCAACAAAGACCGCTCCAAATACAGAAATCGCTTCAAAGGCAAAGGAATATCTGAAAAATACAAAGAAGCGCGGTACCGTCAAACCATGGGCACTGAATATCTCTCTGGGCGGGCAGTATGACAGTAATGTGATTTTGGAGGGAGGGGACTCACTGCCTGAAGGCATATCGGATAAAGCGGACTGGAGGGCTGTGTTTACTCTCAAGGGAAGATACAATTTCCTCAGGAGCGAAAAGGTTGAAGGCGCGATCGGGTACGGTTTTTATCAAAGCCTCCATACAAGTCTCCCGGACTTTAACGTGACAAACAACCTGCCTGAGTTCACCATGGCATTTCACCTCGCTCCGTGGGTAAGCCTGAAAGCCTTGTATGCATTCGATTATACCCTGGTCGGCGGCGACGCTTACAGCTATTCCCATATCATTTCGCCATCAGTCGTTTTTTCACTCTGGAGAGGGCTGACAACAACTGTTGATTACACCTACAGGAAAAATCATTTCATGGACACTGACCTTTTCGGGAATAATTCAGGTCGTCGTGGATTTAACAACACAATAGCGGTCACAGAAACTATCCCGATCGCTGCCTACGGCAACATCCGGGTCGGCTATGCGTATGATAACGAAAATACCAGAGAATCGTACTGGTCCTATTCCGGAAATAAATATTTCGCGGGAATACGATGGAATCTCCCGGTCCGGTTTTATCTGGATCTGTACGGTGAATATTACGGCAAAGACTACAGGGAAAGATATCCGTCTGCTGCACGGTTGCGCGAAGATGTCGTGAAGAACGTTTGGGGCTCTCTGACCAAGGTTCTCTCTGACAGATTCTCGGTATCGGTCGGTCAACTGTACACAAGAAACAAATCGAGCGTTGACCTCTTCGACTATGAGCGTGCAATAACAAGTCTATTTTTTACGGTGAGGTTTTAAATGAAAAGATCACATTTCGCAATCATATTTCTTGGTATTCTTTTGCTCTTAGCCGGCATTGCCCAGGCAGCTGATCCTGTTGGCTCCTTTGTCGCACTGAGAGGCAAGGCAACTATCGATAGAGAGAGAACTCTCAGCGAAGCGCCGCCTAAAAGACAGTATTTTGCTGAACGATACGGTATTTACTTCTGAAGCTTCAAGGGCGAAAATGCTCTTTACCGACGACAGTGTTCTCACGCTCGGCGAGAAGTCAAAGGTTGTCATTAAAGAATATGTCTACAGCAGGGATAAGGGAGGAAAGTCGGTCATAACTCTCCTCGACGGTAAAATGCGCTCAATCGTCGGAAAAACGAATTTTGAGATCCACACCCCCACTGCGGTTGCAGCGGCACGGGGGACCATCATTCTTTGCGAAACCGGCATCATAGACGGGAAACAGGTTACCACCTTTATCTGTGTCGAAGGAGAATTTACGGTAACAAGCAACTATCCCGGGTCGGAAGGCAGTACCTTACTCACGCCGGGAATGATGATAACAATTGTAGCAGGAGAGCCGTTCCCGGCTGCTTTCCAGTCTCCGGGCGGGAATACAGATGATCTTCTTGAAGCAACCAATATTTCCTATGAACTCTCCATCCCCGGGCCTGCAGAAATAACGCTCGGCCCTGGTGCTTTTGTCATTGAGCAGATGCAGTTTCTTCCCCCGTATGAGCATGAGCCGGGGACGATCAATACAACCCCGGTAACCATTGATATTATATTCCCGAAATAGATGAGGAGCTCCATGAAAAAAATAATAAGCATAGCGCTTTTTGCCTTGGTCATAATGAATATTCATTGTGGAGGAAGCAGCACAAGCAGCAGTAAAAACACATCCCTTGTAACCATAACCGTCGGCAGTTCAGGACAGACCGCAGCGTTACGCATCGAGCCGGAGACGTTTCTTGTCAAGTTGAAAGCTTTTTTCAAAAACCACGCGCAAAACCCTGCATATGCTTCTATCCCCTCCGGTATCCATAAAATAATGTTTACCATTGCCGGGCCTGATATGTCTACGATGACGAAAGAGGTATTCGTTGTGGGGCAGACACAGATCCGGGAATCCTTTTCTGTTCCGAACGGTAAAAACAGGTATTTTCTTGTCGAAGCAAAAGATATTGCCGGGAGAATTTTATACCGGGGTGATACAGCTTCTGACCTTGAAGGGAAACCTGTTTTTCTTGCCATCAACATGAAGGCTTTGGATTCAACGCCTCCATCCGTAATTTCAACCGATCCTGCAAGCAACAAAACAGGGGTAGCGATAACCTCTGCGATAATCATAACCTTTAGTGAAACAATAGATCCCGCAACCCTCAACGCTGCAACATTCTCTTTATCAGGGAACGGGCTTGCCGTTGGCGGCACAATTTCAGTAAACGGCGCGGTAGCAACCTTCGTTCCTCTTGGGAACCTTGCATACAGCACCGGATATACGGCGACAATCACAACTGGCGTGATGGACACGGCAGGGAATCACATGGCTTCTGCCTATTCCTGGTCGTTTACAACATCCGCAGCGCCTGACACAACACCGCCTGCGGTTACTGGGGTCAGCCCCGGTATCGACGCAACGAGTGTGCCGGTGACCTCTGTGATAACCGCGACATTCTCGGAAGCGATGGATACATCGACTGTCAATACATCGACATTTACCCTGAAAGACCCGGACGAGATTATGGTAACCGGCGGAGTCACTTACTCCGGACTGACTGCCACATTTACCCCGTCTGCCGATCTCGGACAAAACAAGACTTATACTGCGATGGTCACGACGGGCGTGAAGGATCTTGCCGGCAATGCCCTTTCTGCCGATTATCACTGGTCATTTACCACTGCTGTCCCTGACACAACACCTCCCGTCTTCGGAGGGTTGGTAAGTGCGGGTGCAGCATCGTCAAGTTCAATAGATCTCACCTGGAATGCTGCGTCGGACAATATTTCTCCTGCCTCCAAAATCGCATATCAGATATACATGGCAACCACATCCGGCGGGCAGAACTTCGAATCTCCGGCAGCTACGGTAACAGGCGTCACTTCGACAACGATAACCGGACTGTCACCGAACACGGCATATTTTTTTGTTGCCCGTGCAAAAGATGAAGCAGGCAACACCGAGGCCAATACCGTCCAGAAATCAGCCACTACCTTGCCACCACCACCGGATACGACTCCGCCAACTTTCGGCGGCATTGTCTCAGCAACCGCTATTTCTTCAACCCAAATACAACTGACATGGAATTCCGCGACCGATAATGTAACCCCTCATTCACAGATCAAGTACCTCATTTATATGGCAACTGTTTCCGGCGCTTATATAGATTTTTACCCTTATGCCATAGTTACCGGCTTGACCTCGTATACTGTTCCGGACCTTACGCCGGCGACAATCTATTACTTCCGTATATGGGCAGTGGATGCAGCCGGGAACCTGGCAACCAATACGGTAGAGAAGTCTGCGACAACCTTGGGAGGAGGAATCGATCTGGAGCCGAAAAATGCGATGATAGGCCCTCCTTCTCTGTATAATATTTCGGCTGACATTTACAACAATGGCTCAACCGCTGCTTCAGGCGTTGTGGTATATATCGAATCATGTGACATTGCGCTTAACTGTGAATGTCATTCCCAAACGCTTACCACAATCCCGGCGAGCAGTTTTATCGCAGTCTCGGTGGACCCTTCTAATGTTCCTCCTGCCGAATACAGGATTATTGTTGACCCGGATAATACTATTACCGGCGAAATTCAGGAAGGGAATAACTGTATAGATAGTGGAGGAGCTATGTTGCTATGCGGAGGTACCTGGCCGACTACATGCGGTTTATAGTGTATAGTGTAACTCCCCGCCCAATGGTATAGGGCATCATAGCGGGCGCAGATCAAAACAGCTGCGCAGCTCATTCAGTCCCGTGGCAGACCACCGGGTATACTGCAAAGCCTTTCGTGAACGGGACTGTTGTAAAAATTCTGCCCGCACAAGTAATTTCCTGATGTCAATCTGTTAAGAGCATTCCCTTCACCCTTGTCTGTAATATTTCGAGGATATGGGCTATAATATTTTCGTTAAAGGGAGGTTGCCATTTCAAAGCTGCCAGATAAAAAAGGGTACTTCGGTATATATGGAGGAAGGTTCGTCCCCGAGACGCTTATGCCCGCACTCCAGGAACTCGAAGCCGCATTTCTCGATTCAAAAAAAGACAAAGATTTCAGGCGGGAACTGGTTCACCTTCAGAAAACCTACATCGGAAGACCTACGCCACTTTACTTTGCAAAACGTCTCACTGAACATCTCGGCGGCGCCAGGATATACCTGAAAAGAGAAGACCTTGCACACACAGGCGCGCATAAAATCAACAATGCCGTCGGACAAGTCCTGCTCGCCAGGAACATGGGCAAGAAAAGGGTAATTGCCGAGACAGGGGCCGGGCAGCATGGTGTTGCAACAGCTACCGGCGCTGCCCTTGTGGGACTCGGGTGTGAAATATACATGGGCTCGGTAGATATGCAGAGACAGGCGTTAAACGTATTCAGAATGCGGCTGCTCGGCGCAAAAGTAACAGAGGTGCCGACAGGATCGCAGACACTGAAGGACGCAATCAACGAGGCCCTGCGTGACTGGACTACCAATGTCCGGACGACCCATTATATTCTTGGCACTGTATATGGACCACATCCTTTTCCCGAAATGGTGAGGGATTTTCAGTCTGTTATAGGAAAAGAGGCGAAAAAACAGATATTCAGCGCAGAAGGAAAGCTTCCGGATTACCTGATAGCCTGTGTAGGGGGAGGAAGCAATGCAATGGGGCTTTTTTCCGATTTCCTCAGGGACACTTCCGTGCATATGGTAGGAGTTGAGGCAGGAGGAAAAGGGATAGAAACCGGAGAGCATGCCGCCCGTTTCGCAGGCGGGTCTTTCGGCGTCTTCCAGGGCTGCAAAACTTATCTCCTTCAGGATAATGACGGGAATGTGCTCGGCACCCATTCTGTTTCAGCGGGTCTTGATTATGCCGCGGTCGGTCCTGAGCACCCGTTCCTGCGCGACGAGGGACGTGTTCGCTATACCTACGCTACAGACAGCGAAGCGCTGGCTGCATTCGAACTCCTGTCCTATACAGAAGGTATCATCCCTGCACTCGAATCTGCGCATGCAGTTGCAGAGGCTTTAAAGATCGCTCCTCAGCTCTCAAAAGAAAAGATCATCCTTGTGAATCTTTCAGGCCGGGGGGATAAAGATGTCCAGCAGGTAGCACAGATAAAAGGGATCGGATTATGAGTTCAAGGATAGAAAAAACATTTAAAAAACTGATTAAACAAGGGAAGAAAGCATTTATCCCCTATATTATGGCCGGCGACCCGTCTCTCGACGCAACAAAGGAAATCGTGCTCCTTTTCGAGGAATGCGGAGCGGATATCGTTGAACTCGGAGTCCCTTTCTCAGATCCTCTCGCAGACGGGCCAACGATACAGCAGGCTGCCGAAAGGGCATTACAGAACGGGGTGACTCTGAGAAAAGTTATCGCGCTTGCTGAAGACCTGAGGCAGGTCACTCAGATACCGCTTATCCTTATGACCTATTTCAATCCTGTAATGAAATACGGGGTTGAAAATTTCGTCCGTGACGCCGCTCATGCAGGGGTCGACGGCGTTATTATCCCCGATCTCCCTCCTGATGAGGCAGGCGACCTTCTCAGCCTTGCGAACCCGGCTTCACTGAACGTAATATTCCTTCTCGCGCCCACATCGACCGATGAACGGATAAAAAAAGTTGCAAGGGCATCGAGAGGTTTCATTTATTATGTTTCCATAACAGGTATCACGGGTGGAGCCCTCCTCCTCGACAGTTCCCTTCATGCCTCGATATCAAAAATAAAGCACTTTTCCAATAAAGCCTGTCGCGGTCGGTTTTGGCGTATCAACACCCGGAGAAGCGGCTGAAGTTGCCCGGCTTGCCGACGGGGTTATCGTCGGGAGCGCAATAATAAAAAAATACCGTGAAAGTCCCGACACGGTGAAGCACTATCTTGCAAGTCTGAGGCAGGCTATACAGTGAAGAAAAGCATGAAAAGTTTTGAACAGCTCAAGGCATTGATGGAACTCTCAGCGCTCATCAATTCCACCCTTGAAATCAGTGAGGTAAAGAGACGCGCCATTGAAGCAGCCATGAAGCTCCTCGACGCAGAGGCTGCAAGTCTTCTCCTTATCGATCCCGAATCGGGCGATCTCTTTTTTGAGGTTGCCCTTGGAGACAAAGGGACCACACTCAAAGAAGTCAGGCTGAAAAAGGGCCAGGGAATTGCAGGCTGGGTTGCAGAAAAAGGCGAGCCGCTCATTATCCCGGACTGCCAGTCGGATGCAAGATTCAGCAAGCTCGCTGACGAGCGGAGTCATTTCAGCACAAGAAACATGATTTGTGTTCCTGTTCGGTCAAGAGACAGGATGCTCGGCGTTCTCCAGGCAATCAATAAAAAAAAGGCGTATTTGATGAGCCCGATAAAGATGCAGCGCTTGCTCTCGGAAACCAGGTGGCGATAGCAATCGAGAACGCTCATCTTTATGAAGAATTGAGAGAAACATTTTTCGATACTGCAGAGGCGCTCGCAGAAACGATCGAAAAAAGAGACCCTTACACCGGGGGGCATACCAGAAGGGTCATGAATTACAGTTATACAATCGGAAAAGCAATGGGTCTTTCCAAAAAGGAACTCGATGACCTGAGACTTGCCTCAATACTCCATGATATCGGGAAAATCGGTGTACGGGACGATATCCTCATGAAGGAAGCCCGGCTTACTGCGGAAGAAAATGAAAAAATGACCAAACATTCAACATACGGCGCAGAAATTCTCGCCCATATCAGACAACTCAAGGATATCATCCCCGGAGTCCGCGGACATCATGAGCGGATAGACGGGAAAGGATATCCCGACAATCTCCGCAGCAGCGATATCCCTCTCATAGCAAGGATTATCGCTGTTGCTGATACCTTTGACGCCATGACATCTGACAGACCCTACCGAAAAGCACACAGCCCGGATGCTGCTCTTCGGGAACTGATCAAATGTTCAGGGAAGCAGTTCGATGCAGAAATTGTCGTGGTATTCACCGGCCTTTTCAAAGAAAACTTTTTTTCCCCTGACGCATAAACGAGGGGGAAGTACTGAAGAGAAGGGATTACAATGGCTTGGTTTAAAAAAACAAAAGAGATCAGGATGGAAAAAAAGGGGAAGACCCCTGAAGGATTGTGGGTCAAATGCGATGGATGCAAGGAGATCATCTACAAGAAAGAGATCGAGAAAAACCTGAAAATATGTCCGAAATGCAATTATCATTTCAGAATAAGCGCCCGTGAGAGACTCAAGTTTCTCATTGACGAAGGCAGTTTTGTTGAAACTGATGCAACGCTTGAATCACTGGACCCACTGGGCTTCCGGGACTCTTCTTCCTATAAAGACAGGCTCAGGGACAATCAGAAGAAAAGCGGGCTCAAAGAAGCGGTAATCGCCGGTGACGCCCTCATCAAGGGCAATCCCGTCAGTCTCATAATTATGGACTTTCACTTTATGGGTGGCAGCATGGGATCGGTTGTCGGTGAAAAGGTTGCGAGAACTGCCGAGAGGGCCCTCGAAAAAGAGCAGCCCTTCATCGCGGTTTCTGCCTCAGGAGGGGCGCGCATGCAGGAGGGGATTTTTTCGCTCATGCAGATGGCAAAAGTATCGGCCGCGGTCGGCAGGCTGAGAGAAACCGGGATTCTCTATATCTCAATTCTCTGTGATCCGACCTTCGGGGGGGTCACCGCAAGCTTCGCAACCCTCGGGGATATCATTATCGCCGAACCGAAAAGTCTGATCGGGTTTGCCGGTCCGAGGGTAATCGAGCAGACAATCAAGCAGCCGCTGCCGGACGATTTCCAGCGGGCGGATTTTCTGCTTGATCATGGACTCATAGATCTGGTTGTGGACAGAAAAAACCTCAGGGACACGCTCGCGAGACTTTTCGAACTTCTCTTATGAGCTATCGCGATACCGTTCAGTATCTTTACAATCTCCAGAAACACGGCATAAAATTCGGCACTGAGAACATAACCAGGCTTGCCGCCCTGCTGGACAATCCCCACGAGACCTTTCTTTCCGTGCATGTCGCAGGGACAAACGGGAAAGGTTCAACATCGGCAATGATCGCTTCGGTCCTGCAGACCGCCGGTTTCCGGACAGGACTGTTCACCTCACCTCATCTTGTGAGTTTTACCGAAAGGATCAGGGTCGACAGTCAGGAAATAGAAGAGCATGAGGTTATCGACCTTACCGGTGAGATCAGAGATATAGTTACACAATGCAGCGATTTTTCGCCTACATTCTTTGAAGTAGTGACCGCAGTCGCTCTCCTCTATTTCAAAAGAAAACAAGTAGATATCGCGGTGCTTGAAACCGGCATGGGAGGAAGGCTTGACGCAACGAATATCATTCAGCCGGTGGTGACCGTGATCACGACCATCAGCCATGATCACAAGGAATTTCTCGGCGATACACTCGGAGAAATAGCACGCGAAAAAGCAGGCATCATCAAGTCAGGCGTCCCCGTTGTTTCATCCCGGCAGGAACCTGAAGCAGAAAGGGTCTTAAAAGAAAAAGCTCAAAAAGAAAAGGCAGAAATCTCATTCTATGGCCATGATTTTTCATCAGTACTGAAACAGGAGGAGACCAAGGGAATCCGGTTTGATTACCGCCAGGGGGAAGGACTGTCCTTAACCGACCTTTTCGTTCCGCTCACGGGTGAACATCAGATGGAGAACGCCTCCGTAGCCATAAAGGCATTTGAATCATGCATGCAGCGCCTGTCTTCTCTCACAACTCCGGGGAGAGAAAATTCCCCGCGGTTTTCCAGTACGAACCATTACTCGGTCCGTGAGGGTCTCAACGCTGTCAGATGGCCGGGACGGCTTCAGTTATTTCATGGCGTTCCCCCGGTTGTACTTGACGGCGCGCATAACCCCGCAGCAGCAGCAGTTCTTGCCAGTTCTCTTGAGAAAACATTTCTGAAACGATATCAGAGCATCATACTCGTACTCGGAGTCATGGACGACAAGGATATCCGCGGGATCATGGAGCCCCTGCTCCCGATTGCATCAGAGATTATTCTCACCGCTCCCGAATACGGCAGGGCTGCAAAACCCGACAAGCTCGAACGCATTGCCCGATCTCTCGGGTATTCCAATCTCACTGCCGTCCCGACAGTTCACCAGGCACTCGATATCGCTAAAAAACTTGCTGTTTCCCAAGGGGATGATTCGCTCGTTGTAGTAACAGGGTCCTTCTACACAATCGGAGAAGCCAGTGAAGTTCTGGGACAAAAAGGAGTCCTTGCGGACTTGAGGGAATAAATATCGTGAAAAATCGCCAGTCATCATTGAATAGGAATAAATATATTTTCATATTGCTTTGTATCTTCGCTGTCGCTCTCTGCTTTCCACCGTTCACTGTCCGTTGTCTCGCCGGTGGACAGACCAGCATATCTTCGGAAACTCTTGAGTATCTTCAGGAGAAGTCGCTTTATATCGCAAAAGGCAACGTCAGGATAGAAAAGGAGAACGTAATCCTCGAAGCCGATGAGATCATCTACAACACGGCAACCGATGACGCAGTTGCAACAGGATCGGTGCGATACAGCGATAGTGATGTGGTGATTACTGCCGAGAGAGTCGAGATGAATCTTACTGCGAAAACCGGCAGGCTCTCTGAAGCGGAGATCCTGTTCAGGAAAGATAATTACCGCATTGCAGGCAGGGAATTTGAAAAGAAAGGCGACGGATATTATATCAGTCCCGCGGCGTCATTTACGACATGCGACGGCCTGATCCCTTCATGGTGTTTTGGTGGGAAACAGGTTTCCCTCATCACGGGGCAGGAATTGAATGCAAGGGACGTATCGTTCCGGATTAAAAATCTTCCGGTTTTCTACACTCCTTGGTTCCGGGCGCCTATCCTTGCAGAGAGGAAAACCGGTTTCCTCCTTCCTGATATAGGGTACAGCACGGCAAAGGGACTCTATTTCCATCTGCCGTTTTACTGGGCGATATCGGAAGGCAGTGACGCAACAGTGCTTATCGACGAATATACAAAAAAAGGGCATCGGCGAGGGGCTGGAATACCGGTATGTCGCGCCTGATCATGTGAAAGGTTCCTGGCTCGCATACCATATAAAAGACACGGAACTGAACAAGGACTTCTTTGAACTGAAAGGAATACATAATCAGCGTAATCCGGACAGAATCGGAGGCTTCCTCTCGGTCAATTATATCAATGAAAAAGACTTTTACCGGGAATTCAATTCCGATATCACGGTCCGCTCCAATCGTTTCCTTGAGTCCACCGGAGAGATATCCCTCCCGCTGACGAATTCACGCGCCTACCTCCTGTCACAATACTGGATAGACCTCAAAGACAACTCCTTTTCTCCCGCCCAGCGGTTGCCTGAGGCAGGATACATCCTGAACCCGGTCAAATACAACCAGTTCTGGTTCTCCGCTGCTTCATCGGTCTCAAATTTCTGGAGGGACGACGGCATGTTCGGTCAGCGGCTTGATATCTACCCAAGGATATACCATACTCTTGGGAAAGATATTGTCCTCACCCAGACTCTCGGGTTGAGAGAAACTGCCTATTCGCTCCACAGAGATGCTCCTGACGAGAACCCGCACAGAGAATCCCTTGAGTATAGTCTTATAGGGAATACCCGGTTATTCAAAAAATACGGATCGCTCACCCATATCCTGGAACCTTCTCTCGGCTACACACTCATTCTGAATTCGGAGAACGATCTCCCCGTGTTTGATTCCGCAGAACTGTTTAAAAAAACTTCGACACTTGAACTTGCGGTACTGAACAGACTGAGGGACCGGGATGGCGAGATAATGGTGATACGGCTTTCGCAGGGATTCGACAGCGAGAGGGGAGACAGGCCTTTTCTCCCCTTCAGGGTCGAAGTCGGGATAAAAAGGCCCCTTTCACTGCGACTTGAAGCCAGGTACGATATACATACCGGGGACCTCGAAAACATAAATTCCGATATGTCATTCAGTGTATCCGATGCAACCTTCTCTGCCGGGCAGCGATACAGCAAAAAGGACGATATCAGCTTTTACCGGACCGGTCTCGGTTTCCGTCCCTTTAAGCCTCTCTATCTCGAAGGCAATGTGTGGTATGACGCAAAAGAGGAAAAATTAAAAGATATCGGTCTTTCCATGCTTTACAGCCATCAGTGCTGGGGGTTCCGTCTCATGATGAGGAAGGTGCCCGGGGACTTTGATATCTCGTTCCGTTTCGAACTGAAAGGGCTGTCCAAATCTCTGAATATGTGATTAGATTCTTTTATAAACTCAATGTTTGTCATCCTCCGGCTTGACCGGGGGATCGAGTTCCGAAAGCTTTCGGGATTGAAAACACTGGATTCCCGCCTTCGCGGGAATGACGAATTTTTATCAGAATCGTATTTATGGACAGACTCTAATTAGAAACCTGAGGAAGACTGTCTGTCTCTGGCCAATAGCTGTACGATCGTTCTCACCGTATCCTCAACAGGTATTTTATCCGTGTCTATAATCAGTTCGGGATGCAGCGGTTCTTCGTATGGTGCGCCTGCCCCTGGCACTGGCCAGCCTTCAGCCCCTTTCTTATAAATATCTCTCGGCGCTCCAAAAGAATCCAACCTCTCCTTTTCCCGTTCCCTGCATGTGCGGGCAGAGCAGCGCAGATAGACTTCACTATATTTGGGGATGAGTTCCCGCGCAAGGCTGCGCCACATCCTGATATTGCCCGTAGCGTCCAGAATAACATCGTGTCCCAGTTCGGTCAGTTTTTTGGCAAGAAAAACAAGAGCGCGGTAGACCAGGTCTCTTTCAGCTTCGGAATAGGTCGGTTCCGGCGTAACGATTCTTCTCAACTCGTCCATTCGCAGGATGACAAAATGAGGATACGCATTTTTCACCTCATTGGCGACCGTGCTTTTCCCGCTGCCCGGGAGCCCCGTTATCCATACCGCAGTTCCGCTCATCCTTTTTCCATTATACCCATAATCACAACAAGAATCATGTTTTCGCAACTGACATACTGAGGCTTGTTGCTCAATAGCTCCAGTCTCTATCACAGAGAAGAGAATGCCTTCCGTCTATCGACCCGAACAGACCAAAGGGGTGACTCTTTTCAGCAACTCCACCTGCGACTCAATGGGTTAGACAGATTATGAAAATGATTATTACCATTCATACTATTAGGTCTCTACCGAAAATCCGTCATCAACATTCCTATATGGATTGGAATGTATGTGGGCACAAGCCCATTTATCTCCTCCTTCATTAATTCCACATATCAGCATTGGTACATTCAGTGAATAGTTCAGATATAAATAATCTTGTGAAATAAAAAGGACGAGCACCTATTGCTCGTCCTGTACTCCAACCCTTACAACTCTAATTCCTTATATGTGCATACAAATCTATTTCAACGTTCTTTACTCCAGGAACGCTTTTCGCGATTTGTTCAATTTTGTGAATCATGTCCTTATCTTTAAAATTTGTATTCTTAGCTCTTATGGATATCGTTCCATTTTTGGCAATCACTTCAAGATCAGGTTTCACATCCAACAGTGCAACCTTCACTTTTGCAGCAACCAACATACTATCAAGAGACTTTTGAGATTCCGGAGTTATTTTGAATTGTTCCAATCCAACAGTATGAACAATTAGATTTGCGGCATCTTCTGCAGTAATTTTCTTGATATGGATAACCAAGTCATAGAGACAGGGATCCCATTTATCTATTCCATATATATACTTGCACCACTTACGCCTCTCCGTATCATCATGTTGCAAAATACGTAATGCCTCTTTTTCCGTAATTCCCTCACGCTCCATTTCAAGTTTTACACGGTCTTCCATATCAGCAATAATTCTGACTTTCAGGAGATGCGGAATATTCCTTATGAAAAAATGGCCTGCAAGTCCATGGTAAACCACATTGTCCTTTTGAAAATGCTCCAGCATGGTTACATGCAGATAGGCCATATATTTTTCTTTGGAACAGTGAAATCTTTCCAAAATGGATGGAGCGTCATGAATGGCTCGAACCAGTTTGATTTCGGGGATGTTAAATTCTTTTGACGTATCGATAATAGCATCCCTTGCAATGCACTTGTAACCTAATTTTTGAGCCACTTTTTCTGCTACCTCTTTCCCCTTACAATAAGAACCACGAGAAATTGTGATAATAGGCATTATTTAACTCTCCTTTACAACAATAAATTAAGATTTATGATGTGTCTTTCCACCGTTTTTAATCTCTACGCTTTTTAGAATAACAACAAAAGGAATGAAAAATGAATTTGTAGAAGTACCTAATTTAGTATGGGTAATAATACCTAATAAATTTTTGTGATAACTACCTGCAAATGATCAGCAGAGGATCTGCTTATCTTGTTCGGGTTTAGATATAACCCTTTTGAATGGCGTATTTAATGAGCTCAGCAATATTTTTGCAATTCAATTTTTCCATAATATTGGCTCTATGGTGTTCCACAGTTCTAATGCTTATATTCAACAGAGAAGCCACTTCTTTACTTAACTTTCCCTCTGCCACTAACTTAAGTACCTCGCTTTCACGTGTTGTCAAAGTTTCAGCTTCAGATGATAGTTCATGCTCGCCTCGACGGATTTTTGCCCAATCTTCTGTCATATACTCTGAGAGCTTGGGAGATATGTAGATTTTTCCCTGCTTTACTTTATTGATAGCAGAGAAAAGTTCTCTATCTGCATCTTCTTTTAAGAGATATCCGTGTGCACCAGATGAAATTGCTTGATGCAGATATTCCATATCCCGATGCATAGTCAAAACCAATATTTTTAATTCTGGATGAAGAACCTTGATCTCTTGAATTGCTTCAATGCCTCTGATATTCGGCATAGAGATATCGAGTATAACCATATTGGGAGTTAATGTATTCAATATTTTAAGCAGCTCTAACCCATCAGCTACCTCTCCAATGACTTTGAGATTCGTTTCTTCTGCAAGTATTCTTTTCAATCCCTCCCGAAACAGAGCATGATCATCTGCCAGTAGTATCTTATAAGGATTCATTATGTACTTTCTTATTGAACGGAATACTGAACTGAATCCGTGTTCCTTTTCCATTTTTGCTCAGGATAGTAAAATATCCACCGAGCATCTGTACCCGTTCTGCCATGCTCGCTAATCCTAAACCTCTTTCAATGGTTATTTTCTTTAATGCTTTCTTGACATTAAAGCCTATTCCGTCATCCTCTATAGAAAACAAGATTGTATTTTTTTGATTTTTAATACTTATAGAAACATTTTCAGCTTCGGCATGTTCACCAATATTTGTAAGTGCCTCTTGGATGATTCTGTATATATTGATATATGAATCCTGAGGGAAAAAGTGATCAATATTCATAATATCGGATATCACATGAATATTCTTCTCTTTAATTGTTAAATTATGTATCAACCATCGAATGGCTGCGGTTAGCCCAAGATCATCAAGGACGGTAGGGCTTAAATCTCTCGAAAGCCTGCGAACATTTTCGATAACTTGATCAATAAACTCCAAAGTATCTTCACATTCCTGTTTTAGGGGGGTCTGATTTTCATGAAGATGTTTTCTGATAAATCTCAATTTGAACTTTATGAGAGATAAGGCCTGCCCTAATTCATCATGCAGTTCACGCGAAATTCTTTTTCTCTCAATTTCCTGAGCAGCAATGATTTGAGAGGAGAGATACCTGAGTTGCTTCTCTGCATCGAGAGATGATGTTTTTGGTTGTTTGGAACCTTTTGTAATGGCCATATTATAAATGACCCTGCATCACATGCATTTGTTCAGGAGACATATCGATTGTAATCTACAACTTTTAAGAGGATATTTCAAATGAGTATTATTTACAGGAATCTATACTGTCGACGTAAATTGGCAATCAATATTTCTATTCGAAGATCACGGGCAGATGGTTTCCCGTGATTATCTTTTACGCAAAGAAATAACCAGAATAGTCTAATGAAGCAAAAATCTTTGTTTTCGTGAGAAAAATGGTGTCGATCAGGAATTTGCTATGTGGGGTATAATTTTTGGAATATCGGTTCTTATGACTGAAGACTGAGAACAACCTTTTTTGTGCTGTTCCGGCTAAACCGTTATTTTCTGAATGTCTTGGCAGCGTGCACGCGGACAGGCCATTTACAGAAATGTTTGCCTCCGAAATGAAATGAGTGCCTGCATGTCCAGGGGGTCTCCTCAAGGCATACGACGAATGACTCAAGCCCGATATCAAGCGCTTTACAGCGGATCTCCAGCCTTTCCGTCTGCCCGTGAAAGTTTTCCCTGTTCGCAAGGGAGACTGTTTTGCCGGATATTTTCGCACTCATACTTAAATTTAAAATTCCGGGGGTTTAGAGTCAACAGAACAAAAGTATGATTTGTCCTGCTACTAAAGTTTGCAAACAAATCTCTTTCTTCAGGCTTTCTTCAACCCCTTTTCTTTTTCCTCCCCTGATATATATAATTAGTAAGCGATGCTTGTCGGGTATAATACAAACATAACTTATAAAGATACGGTATATCATATTCAGACAGAGGACAGCGGGCAGAAAAATCCCGTAATTTTAACCCTTCTCTATTCACAAGGTGCAATCCTCGCTTCAAAAAAGACAAGTTATGCACATATCGTGAATGACCCTGACTTTAAGGAAAAAGCCAGGGATATCATGAAGAAGCAGCATAAGGTCATGATAAAGGAACTTCTGGCCGGGAAATACAGTGGAGAGTACAAAGAGAAAGAAATGCCGCAGCCGGTGCAGCCTGAACAGGCGCAGCCCGGGGAAGAAAAAGGACCTCTCCCTGAGACAGAAAAGGTCGGGGAAAGAATGCAGGCAACACAAAGCCTCGATGATATACTCCTCAATTACATTTTGAAAAGGAATACATGAAATGGCTAAAGTGTCACAGGCAACAGTTATCGAACTGAAGGAAAAAGCAAGGGAAATGAGGAAAGAAATCCTCAAAATGCTGACAGCGGCACAATCCGGTCACACAGGCGGTTCCCTTTCAGCGGCGGATATCGTTACCGCACTCTACTTCCATAAGATGAGACACAACCCGAAAGATCCGAAATGGAGGGAAAGGGACAGATTCATTCTTTCCAAAGGACATGCCGCTCCCCTGCTCTATGCAGCGCTCGCTCTGTCAGGATACTTCAGTAAATCGCTCATGAAGACATTAAGAAAACTGGGAAGTCCCCTCCAGGGACATCCCTGTTCCAGGACTCTTCCCGGAATCGAGATTTCGACCGGTTCTCTGGGACAGGGCCTTTCTATCGCGAACGGCATTGCTGCAGGCTTGAAACTGGACGGACTGGGTTCACGGGTATACTGTCTCCTCGGCGACGGCGAGATTCAGGAAGGACAGGTCTGGGAAGCAGCGATGACTGCAGCGCACTACAAGCTCGATAACCTGTGTGCCTTTGTTGACAATAACGGTCTTCAGATTGACGGTCACTGCTGCGAAGTCATGTATATCGAGCCGATCGTAAAAAAATGGGAGGCATTCGGGTGGAACGTCTTTGACATCAACGGACATGATATGGCAGCCATCGTGAATGCGCTCAATCAGGCAGAGACTGTAAAGAACAAACCGACTATGATTGTTGCACGCACCGTGAAGGGGAAAGGGATATCCTTCTTCGAGGGCAAGGTCCAGTACCACGGCATGGCGCCTACCCCGGAGGAGCTCAAAAAAGCGCTAAAGGAGCTTGATGAAAATGGCAAATAAATCTGTAGCAACACGGGATGCATATGGTGAAGCGCTGCTCGAATTAGGGAAACGGAGACTTGATGTCGTAGTCCTCGATGCGGACCTTTCAGGCTCGACAAAGACAGGGAAATTCGGAAAAGCTTTTCCTGAACGCTTCTTTAACATAGGGGTCGCGGAGCAGGATATGATAGGAATGGCAAGCGGACTTTCGTTAACAGGGAAACTCCCTTTTGCGTCCACGTTTGCGGTCTTTGAAACAGGGCGTGCCTGGGAACAGATACGGCAGACTGTATGCTACTCGAATCTGAATGTCAAACTCGTTGCAACACACAGCGGCATTACCGTCGGCGAAGACGGAGCGTCTCACCAGGCAGTGGAAGATATTGCGCTCATGAGGGTGCTTCCGAACATGACGGTGATCGTGCCCTCTGACGGGTATGAGACAACGCAGGTTATCAATACGATTGCAGACGATTATTTCGGTCCGGTGTATGTGAGGCTCGGCAGGTCCAAGGTACCCTCTGTTATGCCCGAAAGATACCGGTTTAAGATAGGGAAAGCACATGTATTTCGTATGGGGAAAGACGCAAATATCATCGCAGCAGGGATTATGGTCTCCATGGCGATCGAGGCTGCGGAAATTCTGAAAAAGAACGGTATCGACGCAGGCGTCATCAATATGTCAACGATAAAACCGCTCGATACGAAAACTCTCCTCAAAGCTGCAAAATCGTGCCGCGTTCTCGTCACTGCGGAAGAGCACTCGGTCATCGGAGGACTGGGAAGTGCGGTAAGCGAATTTCTTTCTGAACACTATCCTGTCCCGGTTGTCAAAATAGGGATGAAAGACGAGTTCGGTTGTTCCGGCAGTTCAGAAGAACTCCTGAAATTCTACGGCCTGACTCCGGATAAAATTGTAAAGACGATCAGGAAGGCACTGAAATGATACCCGCATTCATAATTAGGCCGTTACGGGACAATACTGAGGCATGATTCGGTTCGAGGACGTTTCAAAGCTCTACGACAATCATACCGCTCTCAGGAAGGTCTCCTTTTCCGTCGAAAGGGGTGAAATGGTCTTTATTACCGGGCCAAGCGGCTCCGGCAAATCGACTCTCCTCAAACTTATCTATCTTTCAGAAAGAGCTGATGAGGGTTCCGTGTTTGTGTCCGGCTGGGAAATCAACACTATGAGAGATTCCGATGTCCCTGTGCTGAGGAGAAAGATCGGCGTTGTATACCAGGAATTCAGACTGTTATACAACATGAGCGTATTTGAAAACGTAGCGATCGCGCTGCGGATCAGGGGAGTCGACGAAAGAGAAGTTAAGGCCCGGGTATTCGACTCGCTGAAAATAGTAAACCTAAGACATAAATCTGACAACTATCCTCATGCTCTGTCAGGCGGGGAACAGCAGCGTATTGCTATTGCGCGGGCAATCGTTGCGGAACCAATTCTTATACTTGCCGACGAACCCACCGGGAATGTGGACCCGGATACTTCAGCGGGAATCATCAGAACATTCAAAGAGATCAACGCGCGGGGCGCCACAATCCTGATCGCCACCCACAATAGAGAACTGTTCAGGGACACAGGGAAAAGGATACTGAAGCTCGACTTCGGGAATTTCGTCGGAGAGGGGATCGGGTGATGTCTCTTCCTTATTCTTTCAGAGTGGCAATATCAAGCCTCCTGCACGAAAAATGGATTAATTTTCTCTCCATGCTCACCATGGCTATCGGTCTCCTCTTTACCGCTATAACGCTTCTTACCGTTTACAATATCGATCTCATGACGAGGAAGCTCCCTGAAAAATTCTCCGTCATGCTCTATTTAAAGGACTCTCTTGCACGTCAGGAAATCGATACCCTTATCGAAGGGATCAGTCAGGACTCTTCAGTAGATAAGGTAATTTTTATACCGAAAGATAAAGCCTTCGGAGAACTTAAGGCTACTCTCCGAAATACCGAATATATTCTCGATGGCCTGGGAGAGAATCCCCTGCCGGATTCGATAGAGATTAAACTCAAAGCCCATCTCCTCGGACCCGAGTCTGTGAAAAAGCTTACCGCGAAACTGAAGGAACATGCAGGGATAAGCGAAATTGAATACGGCGAAAAATTCCTTACTTCGCTCCATTCCGTAAGGAAAGGTATGAACACCATCGGGTTGATATTCCTCATTGTTCTCTCAGCCGGGATGATCTTCATCTGCTACAGCACGGTGAAGATACTTTTTTACAGAAAGGACGAGGAAATAAAGACCTATAAGCTCCTCGGAGCGACAAAAGGATTCATCAGGACTCCATTCCTGATAGAAGGCGCGGTGATCGGCACAGGGGGCGGACTGATCAGCTGCATCACCCTCGTATCGCTTTACTATACTTTCATTTTCAAGCTGAGCCAGACCTTTCCGCTTCTGAACTCCATGTATTTCCCAGTGGAATTGTTTCTCGCTCTTCCTGCAGCCGGTCTCCTCCTCGGGATAGCCGGGGCTATAATCGCAATCGGGAGAATTCGGTACTAATGAGGGGTAAGGAAAAACCCGGCATACTCATCGGAGTTCTCGTTCTGCTGTTCTTTCTCGTATGTCCATTCGCAGTTCCCCGTCCCTGCATGGCCGTCTCGCCACATGAAGAATACAATAAAATACAGAAAGAGATCGATACGCACAAAAAGAAGCTGGAACACGTCAAGAAACGGGAATATTCGGTTCTCTCCGATATCGAAAATATGAACAAACAACTGAAGATGACCGAGTCCGCACTCAGAAAATACAAGAACAGCCTGGCATATACAGAGTCAAAAATTACCCAGGTCGAATCCGAGATTGCGGCAAACAGAAGCAACCTCGAAAAACAGCGTGAATGGTTAAAAAGAAAACTTCGCGCAATACAACGGTATGGACGGGACGCAGACACCGTAATGCTGCTGCTGAATGCCGATGACATTGTGCAGCTTTCGAAAACCACAAAATATCTGCAGTATATTGCAGTCCATGAAAACAGACTCCTGAACAACTATAAAGAGCATATCGACCAGCTGAACAGGAAAGAGAGGCAGCTCGTCTCCCTCAAGACCGACCTGATAAGAAACAGGCAAAAGGTGAAGGACGAGGAGGAATCACTCGAAAAAAAGAAAAAGAGCAGAGAAACCCTGCTCACTTCGGTAAAAAGGGAGGAAGCATCGTACAAAAGAATGCTCCGCGAACTGCAGGATGCATCCGAAAAACTCCTCGATATCATCAGAGAGTCTGAAAAAGCAGCGCAGGATGAAAAGTTCGAAGGGAAAGGCTTATCAAAACTCAAGGGGAAGCTCCCCTGGCCGGTAGACGGAAAGGTGGTCATACAATACGGATCACAACGGGACCCGCAGTTCAATACCCCGATTTTCAGAAGCGGCACCTATATACAGTCCGGTTCGGATTCTGCTGCAAAAGCAGTCTACGCCGGCAAGGTAGTCTTTGCAGAGTGGTTCAAAGGATACGGACAGCTTGTAATTCTCAACCATGGGGACGGATACCATACCCTGTATGGAAGTTTGTCAGAGATTTTTGCAAGCGTAGGAGATATAATAAAAGAGAAACAGATAATTGGAAGGGTCGGAAATTCCGGTATTGTGAATTCACCAGGCGTGTATTTCGAACTCCGGTATAAAGGGAAACCCCTCGATCCTTTGCAATGGTTACGAAGAAGATAAACTGTGGAGGATAGAGAAAGAATGACGAAGAAGATTTTGAACACAAAGATGATCGTAAACGCAGTTCTTGTCTGCACAATCGTTGCGGCAGGTATTTTTATCGGAAGATGGACAATCAACAGCGTCTCTGCGCAGGCAGACGGATATGAGGAACTGAAAGTCTTTACCGAGGCGCTCTCAATCGTCAGGAAAAATTATGTCGAGGATTCCAAACCGAAAGATCTGGTCTATGGCGCCATCAAAGGCATGCTCAGCTCTCTCGATCCCCATTCCGCCTTCATGTCCCCTGATCAATACAAGGAGATGCAGGTGGATACCAGGGGCGAATTCGGGGGACTCGGCATTCAGATCGGGATAAAAGATGGAATGCTTACCGTGATCGCGCCGATAGAAGATACTCCCGCATACAAGGCAGGGATAGAAGCGGGTGACAAGATCATCAAGATCAACAACGAATTCACAAAAGAGATGACGCTTCACGATGCCGTGAGCAAGATGAGGGGAGTCCCCTCGACATCAGTGAAGATATCTATTTTTCGTGAGGGATGGAAAGAAGCCAAAGACTTCACCATCGTCCGCGAGGTCATTAAAATCAAGAGTGTGAAATCCAAAATGATCGACGACAATATCGGTCTCATAAAACTCAACCAGTTCCAGGAACAGACCGCCGATGACCTCTCCCAGGCTCTCGAAAGTCTTATGAAACAGAATATTACCTCTCTTATTCTTGATCTCAGAAATAATCCGGGAGGACTTCTCAATAGTGCTGTTGACGTCTCGAGCAAGTTCCTTCCCCAGGGGAAATTGGTCGTATTTATCAAGGACAAAAAGGGGTCCAAAACAGAATACCGGAGCGGAAAAAACAGCATAGACTTCTCGCTGCCCATGGTAGTGCTCGTAAATCAGGGGAGTGCAAGTGCTTCGGAGATTGTCGCCGGCGCACTCAAAGACTGGGACAGAGCTGTGCTCATCGGAACCCAGACTTTCGGAAAAGGTTCTGTTCAGTCGGTAATTCCGCTCGGAGACGGTTCTGCCCTCAGACTCACCACTGCGCGGTATTACACGCCGAAAGGCATATCAATTCAGACAACAGGCATCGCGCCGGACATCGTTGTCAAACCGGAACTGAAGGACGGGAAAAAGAGCCACCCGGTGATACGGGAAAAAGATCTTGAAGGGCATTTGATGAACGGAGATGCTGAAGAAAAATCTGACGCCCAGGAAGAATTGATCCCGGTAGAAATCGATGAAAAGGACGACATTCAGATGCAGAGGGCAATAGACCTCTTAAAGACCTGGAAGATATTCAAGGAACTCCCGAAGGCTTCGTAATAGCGATGGAATTCCACAGAAAGTCTCTGTCATAGTGAGAAAAAAAGTAATTCCGGCAAGAACATCCTCAGGGCAGCCCATCGTAGATTCATACAGGGCAATGCGCAAGACTCTGAATGTTTTGCTCTTCATCTTTTTTCTGTCAGCTGTCTTCCTTTTTTCCGGATGTTGTCACTCCGGAAAGACCGGGGATATCGTATTCCAGACATCGACCCTCGAAGCCCTTATGGAAGGAGGCTACGAGGGGACGTTCACCTTTGGAGAACTCCGGGAACACGGTGACACCGGGCTGGGTACTTTTCAGGACCTTGACGGTGAGATGATAGCGATAGACGGGCAATTCTTTCAAATAAGGGCAGACGGGACAGTCCATACCGTTATGGATTCAGCAACAACCCCTTTTGCGGTAATGACCTTCTTTGACGCTGAGAAGACTTTCCTGCTCGATTCACCAATGGATAGAGGTGAATTCGAACAGTATCTGAACAACCTCCTGCCGGAAGAAAATGTATTCTATACTTTCAGGATAGCAGGAGAATTTTCGTATATTAAAACAAGGAGCGTTCCAAAGCAAACGAAACCCTACCCTCCGCTCAAAGACGTTATCGAAAAGCAGACGATATTTGAATTCCGGGACAGCAAAGGCTCAATCGCGGGGTTCCGTTTTCCTGATGTGATGAAGGGGCTCAACTCCACCGGGTATCACTTCCATTTCCTCACCGAAGACCGGCGGGCCGGAGGCCATGTGCTTGAGTACGTGATTAAGAATGCGGTAATCAGCGTTGATACTGACTCGGCATTTTTTCTGCTTCTTCCCGAAAGCAAGAGAGAATAAGTGTGCAATGTCCAGAATCATATTTGATATAGAAACGTTCGGCAGGGATTTCGATTCCCTCGATGCATCAACCCAGGAATATCTTCTCCGGTACGCCGAAACAGAGAGCGAGCAGGAGGAGATCAAGGACCGCCTCTCCCTGCACCCTCAAACTGCGGAGATAATCGCAATAGGGTTGCTCGACCCTGGTACGGGGAAAGGATCCGTGTTCTTTCAGACCTCGGGCGACCCTCTTCTCCCCTTCGAGGAAGAGAATATCCGATTCGAGACAGGGACCGAGCAGGAGATCATCGGGAAATTCTGGCGAATCATAAAAGACCATAAACAATTTGTGACATTCAACGGCAGGAGCTTCGACTGTCCCTTTCTCATGGTCCGTTCCGCAGTCCACAGGATCCAACCTACAAGAGATCTCATGCCGAACAGATATCATGACGTGCATATAGATCTTCTGGACCAGCTTTCCTTTTTGGGCGCATCCAGGAGGAAGTTCAGCCTCGACATGTGGTGCAGGACATTCGGCATCAAAAGCCCCAAGGAAGAGGGCATTACAGGATATGAGGTAAGAGACCTCTACAAGTCAGGGAAACATATCGATATCGCACGATACTGTGCAGGAGACCTCAGGGCAACTTCGGAACTCCTCTCGATCTGGGAAAAATACATCCGGTATTCACCATAAAGAATTGGTGAACGCACAGTATTTATTTTGTTTTTTTCTTTTTGAGCGTAAAGAAGAGAAGCGCAGCAGACCCGATGCCGACTGCAACCCGCGCAGCAGCTCCCGATATTTTTATCGTATTTTTCAGCAGCTGTGATACTTTTTTCCTGATCATATTCGGTTCACGTCAGATATTCATTGGTCTTCCTGTATTCGAACCGCTCCGCGTCCAGAACATTCTGCACAAATCTGAAGAGAATATTCCTCTGCCCATCGGTCAATTCAGGATAAAAGACCGGATTGGCAACAACAACTCCCCTGAACGCAAAAAAAGGCGCGACGACTTCAACAATCTCCTCATCGCCCGTCACTCTGATATATTCGTCGAAAAACAGGTCCAGACACTCCTGATATACGCCCCGAATATCTCCGTGATGCTTTATACTGAAAAAAATATAGTTTATTGCAAGGGCCGTAATGTCGTCTGCCGGTTCACCCCATGGTCCGCGGCTTCGGTCAAGGAGAATAAAATCTTCTGTATTCCTGAACCAGATATTGCCCGGGTGAAAATCCCCGTGTATCTGCGACAAACGCTTATATTTTGGTTTAAGTTTTATAATCCAATCTATTGATTTTTTTATAATATTTGTCATAGATTCATCTGGGATAGTTCCCTCGGGATAAGTATCAAAAACGCCCATCAAACATTCACCGTGCCCTACAGTATCTCTCAGTTTTCGCCAATAAAGTGTTTTGGAATCCTTCTTTCGTGCATGAATTGTTGCAAGATAGGATGCCATCGTCCTGATCTTTTTCCGGTCAGGTTCATCGAGCATATCCTTATGTGAGAACTCTGCAAGGTCGTTAAAATAATGTCTTCCCTCAGCCCTCTCCATGAGCAGATAATATTCTCTGCCTCCCCCGATAGGGTGAATCGAACCGTCATCCATTTCAGAGAGCACATCAACAGCTCTTACGTGTTTGGGAAGGTTTTTGAATTCATCGAGATCGAGAAGGAATACAGAAGCTCTGTCCGCAGGGTAGTCATGACCAAGCCCTTCCGAAAGGAGTGCCTTGATTACATATGATCTCGGTCCTTCCGGTGCTTTCATCCCGATCAGGAATCCTGCCCCCTGTACCCCGGAGCCGAGTTTCCGGATCTGTATTTCAGAGATATCCGGAAACTTTTTCAGGAAGTAATTTTTTATGGCTGCTTCATTGATCATCTGTACAAATACCCATAGAGTGAACTCAGTAGCAGTAGAGTTTTCGGGAGAATCTACAACTTCAATCGGAAAAATCTTCTTTCAGCCCCAAACTACCAAAAGTGGATCTACTTCACCCCTTCGTTCATTCGGGATAACGGGAAAATCCTCCCCTTTCCAAGGGGAGGGTGGAGGGGTTTGTATAATATTTTCTTAACCTCCCCTGCCCCTCCTTGTAAAGGAGGGGATTCTTCATTAATCAGGAATTATTTCCTCTATAAGAGTCTACCGAATACTCCTACAGTTCCCCGAAATTTTCCCTGTATCTTTCGTTAAATTCGTCGTAAGTATACCTGTGCTCCTGGGTACCATACGCTTCAACCGCGTATGCAGCGGCAACCGACCCCATTTTCCCAAAGGTCTCTATATCCCTGCCGGTAATAATCCCCTTGAGCATCCCTGCCCTGTACGCATCGCCTGCGCCTGTCGGGTCTATAACCTTCCCTATTTTCGCTGCGGGTATCCGGAGATCGCCTTCGGAATTGCTTATGAGTGATCCATTCTCTCCGAGCGTCGTTATGATCATGCCTGTGAGCGACATCAGCGCCGGCCTGTCCAGACCCGTCATCTTCATGATCACCTCGAGCTCATAGTCATTCGATACCAAGGCCCTGGAGCCGTTGAGCCACTCCCGCAGCTGAACCCCTTCCCATTTGGTAAGAGACTGCCCCGGATCGCAGATATAGGGGATGCCTTTTTCCCTGCATATTCCTGCATAGCCGACCATATCGTCAAGATTTCCCGGCGCGATGAGACAGATTGCGTTCTCTCCCGTTGCCCCGTCGAATGTGCATGCTGAAGCATGTTTCATGGCGCCGGGGTTGAACCCTGTAATCTGGTTATCCGACAGATCAGTGGTTATATATGCCCCTGCGGTAACTTCTTCCCTGATAATTGTGATGCCGTCTACCGGTATATTATTCTGCGCAAGCCACTCGAAATAATTATGATAGTCTTTCCCGATAGTTGCAATAATATGCGGCTTTTCATTGAGAAGACTCAGCGAATATGCAATATTCCCTGCGGTCCCTCCGAATTTTTCGACAAGTCCGTTTACATTAAAACATACGTTCAGAATGTGTATTTTGTCCGGAAGGATATAATCCGAAAATTTCCCGGGGAAGTCCATAATCCGGTCATACGCCATAGAACCTGAGAGATAGATATTCATGTTCCCCCGTTTCTTCGATCCTGAGATTTCCATTTTATGTTCTCTTTTACCCTCTATTCTTCCGTCTATTGAACAAGCTTGAGTTGGTCCTCCAGAGTAGCCCTTCTCTGCAAGAGTTCCGCCTTTTTGCTCTGCACACCAGAAAGTTCGTTTTTAAGCGGCTCTATCTCTTTTTCCAGCTGTCTTCTCTGAATAATATTGTATGACTTGTCTGACCCGATCTTTTCATTGATAGTAGTTACCAGGTCCATTTCCTGCTTTTCAGCAGCGCGGATTTCAGTTCTCACGGAATCAAGTTCGTTGTCCAATGCGCCTTTCCGTTCGTTCATCGCGCCGGACCCTTGTGATCGACCTGCTGTCTCTTCCTTTTTTCCCTTTGTTGCCTGCGTATCAGGCTGCGCCTCTTCTGCGATGTCCTCCAGTGTTGCTTCACTGCCTTCTATCCTGAGGATATCCTGCTTCGAAATGATCATGGAACCGGCGCTGAAATACACGGTGACTGCATCGCCCTTTTCTGCGTAGGTTTGAATCGCTGATATTTCGGAGCCGTTTTTCAAGAAAAATGTATAATCTGCCTGTGCTGCAAAAGGGATGAAGAGCAGCAGTATAACAAAGAACCCTGTCCGTTTCATTTGATCCTCCTTAATGCGTGCAGAAGATTTTCTGCGATTCCTTTATGGAATCCCTTCAGATTTGCTATGTCATCGACCGATGCGTTTTGTATCTCTTCTATACTACCAAAAACCCTTAAAAGTTCAAGTCTTCTCTTTTTGCCGATGCCCGGGATACGTTCGAGAGGGGACTGGAAAAGTTCCCTGTCTCTCAATGTCCTGTGATATCCTATGGCAAACCTGTGGGCCTCGTCTCTGATTCTCTTCAGAAGGAGTGAAGACCGCCGCCTGTCTTCGAGGTCTGCGGGCAGATCTGCGGTCAGGAGAAATGCCCTGTCAGGGTCTTTTGCGAGCGCTATCAGCGCAGGCGCTTTTATTGATCTTTCGCTCTGTCTGTCAAAAACCTTTCTTGCTGTTTCAAGATGACCCCTGCCCCCATCAACAATCAGGAGATCAGGAAGTTTTTCTGCAAGGTTGACGATCAGTCTTTCCATTACCTCCCCCATCATCGCATAGTCATCAATTCCCGATACCGTCTGAATCTTAAGCCGTCTGTACCTGTCCTTCCTGAATTCTCCCCCAACCCAGTATACAAAAGCCCCGACCGCTTCGCTTCCCGATATGTTCGAGATATCGCAGGCGCCGATGCTCTCGATTGTGTTGTCAATCTGCAGTTTTTCCTGCACATCCTTAAGAATCGCGGCAGGGTCTTCTTCCTTTCTGTTCCTGCAGGCAATCATCGCATTTTCAGTGGCCATCTCCAGAAGCTCTCTTTTCCTGCCGGCCTTCGGCAACTGGATCTTTACAGTTCCTGCCCGTTTCTTTTTCAGCCACACTGTCAGGGATTTGGCCTCTTCAGGCTGAACCGGCACGATAATTTCTGATGGGGGGATAATCTCCTTCGTATAAAACTGGGAAAGAAATCCCTGCATCAGTTCAGGTTCGGGGACATCTGCGACATATCTGAGAAAAAAATCCTTTGAACCGATCATGATGCCGTTCCGTATGAAAAGAACCTTGAACACGGCATCATTTCCGATCATAGAGAACCCTATAACATCAACATCCCCGAGAGAGGGATCAACCACTTTCTGCGACTCCCATGCCTGTTCGATCGCCCGGATTCTGTCACGTATCTTTACCGCCTCTTCATAACGCTGGGCTTCGGACAATCTCTCCATGCTTGTTCTCAGATTCTCAAGCAGGTCTTTCTTTTCGCCGATCAGGAAGAGTCTCACCTCTTCTATCCGTCGCATATAGTCTTCCCTGTCCACAAGTCCGGCACAGGGAGCGGGGCACCTGTCCATCTGATACTGAACACACGGTCGCCTCCTTTTCTCGAAACGATCTGCGCAGTCCCTGATCTGGAAATATTTTCTGATAAAAATGAGCATCTCCCTCATTATTCCTGAAGGAACGTAAGGTCCGAAATAAAGCGCTCCGTCCTTCCTTACCTTTCTGACCACTTCCAGCCTTGGCCACTCTTCATTCACAGTCAGCTTCAGATAGGGATAATTCTTATCGTCCCTCAGAATGATATTGAACCTCGGTCTGTTCTGTTTAATCAGATTTGCTTCCAGGACAAATGCTTCGAGCTCATTCGCGGTGACGATATACGAGAGATCCCTGACGTCTTTCATGAGTGCCGATTTGCGGGCGTCCAGACGGGAAGGCGCCTGAAAGTAGCTCTGCAGGCGCTTTTTCAGGTTTTTCGCCTTGCCGACATAGAGGATTTTTTCCTTTGCGCCTTTGAACAGGTATACCCCGGGTCTTGACGGAATATGATCAGGCTTAAGGAGCACGGCTGCTACGGTGTTTTAAGACTCGCGATAAGCTGCCTTACCTGTGCTGCATCCGGAGCCCCCGGCGCAAGGCGCAGATATTCCTCCAATGCTTTTGCTGCCAGTTTCTTGTCTTTCAGATCAAACGCAGCCACCACCCCTAGGTTCCGGTGCGCATTGATATGATCAGGATTAATTGCCAGGGCCTTTTTATATTCCTCGACAGCCTTCTGAGGCTGCCCGATATTCCTGTAGCAGGTGCCCATATCAACCATCACATTTATATTTTTAGGATCAAGTGCAAGCGACTTTTGATAAGCATCAATCGCTTCCTGATAACTGTGAGTATCCATGAGCATGTTGCCGAGTTGAACCCAGGCACGGACATCCTGAGGGTTTTGGCTGACCATTTCCTGAAGCTTCTGTATCTGGCCCTGGAGCTGCCCCTGAGTTTGCATAGGGCCTGAGAATGGCGGCTGTGCTGCCTTCTGTTGTTCTTTTTTCTCGCAACCGCTCGAAAATAGTGTGATTACAAATAAGAATACCAATATCTTTTTCATCATAGTCCTCCCTCAATATCCTTTTTCTTATTCTAGCAGAACTCAGACGGGGAAAACTCACCCGGCATATGCTCTATTCGAGGATTTTGCACTCTTCAGATTTCTTAAAATCCCAGCGGGTTCCTGCGCATCGGGCATCACTAAAAAACGTTCAGCCGGTTACGCTCAAACTTCTCTATTCCACAAAATTAATACTTCTCTTCCAATGAGGAGTATTTATTGAAACCATGAGAACTTACCACTATATTTGAGCAGTAAAAAAAGAAATTTCCGGGACTTTTCAAAACAGCTGTTACCAGGCTTTCTTGAAACTCCTGTCTTTACCCAAGAGACCTTTTTTCTCATGAAATGCAGCTCTTGGTTGGCGGGATATTGCTTCAGTTACCGTAAGTGTTTTTCCCATAAATAGTGTGCCATTTAATCCTGAAATCGCCTTTTTTGAGTCGTTCTCTGTCCCCATCTCAACAAAACCAAATCCTTTAGATTGTTTTATTTTTACTGATAGAATTTCTCCGTAATCTGAAAAGAGAGTCTTTATGTCTTGTTCAGTGGCATTCGAAATATTGGAAACATATATTCTTTTCCCCATTACCTCTCCTTGTACTTAAATTGTGATATCCAACTTTTATAACCCAATGTGAGAGAACAGCTAGTTATCGACCAGCCCGGCAAGGTGGTCGGAATCCCATATGTCGATTTCTTCAAGCAGTTCCGCCTTTTTCGCCTCAATTTCTTCCTTCTCCTTGCTCCAGTCGAGCGGACATTCTTTGGCAAGTCTATCGTTCATCTCCGAGAGGTGTTCTATAAGCGCGTGTAAAGCGGCAATCTGGGGCGCCAGCATCTTTTTCTTCGTGTCTTTTGTCTTTTCGACTGCCTGCATGATGTCATACACCTTCGCCTTAAGGGAGGTGATTTCAGTCTGCATCATTCCGCAGAAAGAGGTTGCATCCATGGCTAATCCTCCTTGGTACAGGTTCACGGCTTTATAGTCTGCACAGAAAAGTTGTTTTCGAACAAATATTTTCTGTGCCATTCATATTTTACCATTCTCTCTCTCTGTTTCCATAATTTGCCCGGTTGATCATCTTTCAATTTGTTAATTCTCATTGAAAACTGATCCTTCTTCTCACCCAAAATTGACCCCTTTCGCGTGTGTGACATGCTTCCTGATACAAACACCCTGTTGAGTCCCGCTAAAAGGCAAGCGTTCACATAGAACTACAGACGGCTGAAATTTTTAAATATCGTGTATTTCCTGTTCAAATGTGCATGCTCGATTACTTTTTGAGTAGTCAATACTACCTTTGAAAACATTAAGGGTCAAATAATTTCTGAGATACGCAAAAAGAAATTAGACAGCAATATCTAGATTCTCTAAAATGTTTTGGAATTGAATCCAACATAGGAAGCATATTAGACTTATTCGTAATATATGTTACCCACTATAATAGTGAGTAGGAAAGGAGAAATTTCTTATGAAAACTTATTTAATTATTAACAATGAAATTGACTTCTCCTGTGCGGGTATAATAAACTGAAATCAAGAAAATTCCCGATAACGCCGTATCCTTCGTGAGTAGGGGACGGAAAGCGACGGGTGCTGAATGGAACGAAGCACAGCCGGGCTGCCGAAGGAATCATGAGGCGCAGTCCGGTTTGTTTTTGGTTCATTATACATCCCGGTACGGTATGGATAGGATTGCGTGAAAGCTGCATATTACATGCATCAGGGGCAGCGTGCAGTACAGGAGGACTGTGTCTTTATCAACGGGCAGGTCTTCCAGAACACGCTCTTTAAGAAAATCCTGTTTACTACCGTTCGCTCAAAAAAGGGATTGTTTGCTGTCTGTGACGGAGTAGGAGGGCGTGATGCCGGTGAATGGGCAAGCAGATATGTTTGTAAAAAACTCGGCGAGAACCTGCCACTTTCCAGTTCCTCACCGGAAATTATCGAGGATATTTTTCGTATGATACAGCACCAGATCGAAAGAGAGCAGGTCAAAGACAGCGGCACCACTGTTGCAGGTGTTGCTCTTGATAATGGCAGAACCGGAATCTTCAATGCAGGAGACAGCAGAGTGTATAAAATCACCCATGATCGAATTGTCTGCATGTCTCATGATCACTCACTCCTTCAGACGAATATTGACAGGGGATATTTGGCAGCGGATCAGGTGGCTTTCTATCCGTATAAACATATAATCGAATTTGGAATTGGAGACATATTTCGACGGGAATGGGAGAAAGGCGACAAGAAACTGTTTATCAGAGAAGACGCACTGCAACAAAACGAGTCCTATCTGATTTGCTCCGACGGGGTCCATGATGTTTTAAACGACGGAGAAATCTTTGCTATCTTACAGCATAATCCTTTTACCGGAACTGCCGATCTGGTGGCATGCATCAAAGAACGGATGAAGGATAATTTCAGTTTCATCGTGATCGGAAACGGATAATGATATGGAAATCGAATCTGCGGAAAAACTCATAAAGAGTGTTCTTCCAAGTTACGAAGTTAAAGAAATAATCGGGGAAGGCTCTTTTGGCGCAGTTTTCAGAATAGAGGATGAACTCAAAGAAAGGGCGGCAAAGATTATCCTGCTCAGTGCATCACCGACTATTGAAGGAGGAAAGCTTGTCAGTGCTGATGCAAAAATCGAGCGCGACTTCAGGCATATCGTCGAAAACTATGAACGCATCAAGTGCGATGAGATCGTCAGCGTATATGATTTTCACAAAGTTATCGGCAGCGGGGATACGAAAAAAGAAACAGCATATGCCATTGTTGTCATGGAACTTTATCCTTCCAACCTCCTTCTTTACCTGGTCGATTATTTCAAAAAGAACAATCGCCCATTACCCGTTGAAACAGCACAATTGATCATAGTAAAACTCGCGCAACTACTCGGCAATCTCTACATAAAAAGAGGCTTTCTCTTTGAAGACCTTAAACCTGACAATATCCTGATAAAGGATATCGGCAGTGATGTCAAGGTTGTAGTCGGAGATATCGGGGGGCTGAGAAATCTTGGAAGTGCCTCGACTACGAGTTCCCAAGTCACCCTTTCCTATTGTGCTGCAGAGGTCCTCAGGAGAGGGCAAAAACCTGATTTACGGTCTATTATTTACTCTTACGGACTTATCAGCTACCTCGTTATAGAAGGTCATCTTCCCTACGAAAATCACGGCATTAATGACCGTATAGAGTTGATTAAAGATAAGGGCCTTCTGTTCGAACGCGAAGATGTTCCTGAACAACTGAAAAATATCATCGGGAAATGCGTTGCGTTTTCCCCTGAAAACCGTTACAGGGACTTCAACGAAATCATCGATGCCCTCCAGGGAAAAACTACTCAGAAAAGTAATAAGTTCAGCGACGAAACAATTGAACTCGGAAGCCTGCAAAAAGAGACCGAGGCTTCTTCAGAACCTCCTGTGGAGCCCCGGCAATCGTTTTACAGGACGATACTTCCCGGCGACGGCACGGTTAGGGATGACAGGGTCGCTTTCGCAGATGATCACCGCCGAGAAGAAGCGGGCTGTTTCGGTCAGGCTTTATGATGATCAGGACGCTGTCGATAAAGTTGACAAGGAAATCCGTGAACCTTGTAGTGCGGGGCGGGGATGTGTACAAGATTCAGGGAGAGAGTCTGAAGGTCTACGGCGACATAATGGTCGAACGGCAAGCCCTGCTGATCATTGAGAATGCAAAGCTATATTTTGACGAAGATGCCGGCATTGTTTCATTCGGAACGATAAGAGCTGCCGGATCCTCTTTCAGCGCGCTCGATTATGCGAAAAAATGGAATAATATCGTTCTGAATCCCAAGGGCACCCGAATAACCTCCATCAAAGATTGCAAGATCAGCTTCGGGAAAGGCCGAACGTGGAAATCACTCAAGACCTTTTTCGGTAACAGAACGTATCCGCTTAATGATGATTATCACTATGGTGGCGGGCTCTTCATCGTTGATATCACCGAAAAGAATATCTCTATTCACAATTGTGCGATTTCCAGATGCTCCGCCCACTCAGGCGGCGCAATTTTCTGTTTGAATGCAGAACCCGCAATAGAAAATAGCGTCTTTCAGAATTGTTTCGCGCTCCTTTCAGGCGGCGGATTCGCATGTCACCGGCTGAATCCTGTGATACGGAACTGCAGATTCCTGAATTGCTCTTCAAAAAAAGAAGGCGGCGGGATGTACTGCTCCCAATCGCATCCGATTGTCGAAAACTGCATGTTCCAGAATTGCTCAACCAGTTATCTCTATGGCGGCGGGGTATATTGTTCGCAGGCAAATCCTCAGTTCAAAGTGTGCAAATTCAATACCTGTACTGCGATCAAGGACGGTGGGGCAGTATATTGCGACAACAAGAGCCATCCAAGGATACTGTATCCACAGTTCACAAACTGCAAACCAAACAATACGAATTGTGCGTTACAATAGACTTTTCGGATAAAGTTGGAGGAAATGGATTCAATGAATCCAGGAGACGATACTTCCTCAAAAAAAGAACCGACTGTCAGCAGCGCTGACCTCGATAATTTACTCGAACAGCGGGCCCACCTTGATGAGCTGATCCAGAAAAAGTTTACCAAGGTCATCACGATCATGTTTACCGACCTGAAAGGATCGACATCGATCGCCGAGTCCGAAGGGGATATTGTCAGCCGGTTTCTGATAAAGAGGCATCACGATATTCTTATCCCCATTATTAAGCAAAACGGCGGTGTTCTTGTAAAAACCATGGGTGATGGCACATTGTCATATTTTCAGGAAGCGGTCGACGGTGTTCGCGCCTCCGTTGACATTCAGACAAGCATTAATGACTACAATGTTACGCGAAAGAGCGGCCCCCCTATCCTGCTCCGTATCGGCCTGAATACCGGCTCCGGGATGGTTGAGAAAAACGATATTTACGGTGACGTGGTAAATACCGCCTCACGCTTCGAGTCCCTGGCAGGGCCAGGTGAAATTTACATCTCGGAGAATACCTACGATGCACTTGGCGAGTGCAGGGATGTATTTTACTGTCGTTTTATCAAGGAAAGCCCCTTAAAGAAAAAAAGGGGTCGTTTAAAATTTTTAAGGTATTCTGGGATAACGATGAAATTGAGCGTGATAAATTTCTCTGAATTCCCCTGTCGGCGGAGAGCACCGAGACTATACCGTCAATGCGTTCAGCAGGGCAACATCCCGTTGTTGAAGAAGCGGTGACTCAGGAAGACACTGCGCTTGTGCGGAAAGCCACTCACTATGAAGCAGAGCAGGAATTTCTGAAACTTTTTCTGCTCTGTGAGGAGAACCGCAAAAATGCAAAGCTTGAAGAAATGTATCAGAACCTGAAAAACAATCTTGAGCGATACGACAAGATGGATATAAGGTTTTTTGACGAGGACGCCATCTGGTTTTTTAAACGGACAATAATTATGGGCAGGGTGTCGCTCGCTGACTTCCCCATCTCGAACCAGGCTCTGTCAAGAATGCCGATACGGGTGGGCATAAAAGATGGTGAAGGCTTTCTGGAAATTGAGAATAAGGGTTCGGATAAGGTCAATGCCGTCGAGATCGAAAAACCGACCGAAACGGTGCAGGTCAGGCCCGAGGTAGAATTTTCCCTGGGCACTACCGGCAAGATTATCCTTTCCGTCTGTTTCCCGATCGAGTTCAGGGTCTATAAGGATAGGTTTCTTACCCTGAAGATATTGAATCCGGAAGAATGCATCAGGAAGCAGTTCCATCTGAATCTGAGCGACATATGGAAAGACTTCAACGAAGAGAGCAGCAGGACACTCATTATCGGCAAATAGTATTACGGACTTTATTCTGCGTTCCCTTTTATGCTGCCGCACCCCCCATTTCACAGAGCGCGATCAGCTCCTCTGAAGAGTATGGGGTCTGGGTATCGCTCTCATGGAAATTCACAAGGCGTAACACCTCCTCAAGTGAAGTTATTCCCTTGGTAACCTTATAAAAGCCGTCCTCCTGTATGGATATGAGTCCGGAAGTCTTACGGGCAAGAGACCTGATTTTGCTCGAAGGGACCCTCTGCAGGAGCGCATCACGGATTTGGTCGTTGATAAGCATGATTTCGTTGATTGCCGTACGACCTTTATATCCGGTATTGTTGCACTCTATACATCCGTTTGCAGTATAGAATGTATGATTATCGAGGTTTATCGGACGGATACTCCGGAAGGAATTGATTACCTCATTGCTTGGAGTATACGACATTCTGCAGCTCGGGCAGAGCACCCTCACAAGACGCTGTGCCATGACCGACATGACCGTGGAGGAGATGAGAAAAGTCTCAATGCCGATTTCGAACATACGCAGGAGCGCACCGCTTGTGTCGTCGGTATGAAAAGAAGTCAGTATCTTGTGGCCTGTAAGCGCGGTCTCGATAACTGCTTTGGCCGAATCCCTCTCTCGTATCTCACCGATCATAATGACATCAGGGTCCTGTCGCAGTACCGATTTGACGAAATTCGCATAGGTAAGCCCAATTCTATCGCTGATTTGGCCCTGCACCACCCCCTGCATCGTATATTCAATAGGGTCCTCCATGGTCACTATCTTTTTGTCCATCCCCCCCAGATGGACTAGCGCTGCATACAGGGTCGTTGTCTTGCCGCAGTTGCTCGGTCCGGTGACCATAATGATGCCCGATGGGATTTCGAGCATTTGTCTGAATATGTAGAGGTTTGTCGGGGAAAACCCCAGCATATCGAGGTCCATCACGTTGCTCTGGTTGGGCAAAACACGGATTGCTATGCTCTCCCCTCCCAGAGATGCATAGGTCGAAACCCTCAGGTCGTAACACCTGTTCATTACTTTTGCTCCGAGTCTGCCGTCCTGATGCCGCCTTCTGTCTGCGACGTCCATTCCGCAGAGGGCTTTAATCCGGCCGCAGAGCGAAGGGCAAGAGATATCGGCAGGTCTGTTTTATGGTGCAGTACACCGTCTATACGGTACCGCACCCTCAGCATGTTTTCCATAGGCTCTATATGAATATCACTGGCCCTTTCCTGCAAGGCATTGGATACGATAAAGTTTACGACGTCGATGACATTATCTTCGTCACGCTGAAAGGAAACCGTATCCCCTATTACAAGGTTTTTGTAGGGATTTCGTGCATCCTTATCCCAGGCTGTGTTTTCCGCATACGGAGGTCTTCATATATAAGCTTGAGCGCCTTATTTATATCATCCGAACTCGCGATTGCTGGTTCTATTTTGCATTTGAAGACACTTTTCAGGGTATTGATCGTCTCTTCAGAAAGGGGGTCGCTCATAATCACGGTGACGATGTCGCCGTCACGGTATATAGGAAGACATTCGTTCTTCTGGAGAAAAGCCTTGCTGATCCCTTTCAGAATACCCGGATCAATGAGCCCGAGCGTCGGGATAATTTTAGGGATACCGAGTTGTGTGCTTAGGGAGTTGATCAAATTTGTTTCTGTGATAAAACCATTTGCTACAAGGATCTTGCCAAGTTTTTTCTCTTCAATTCTCTGGATTTCGAGGGCATGTTCAATCTCTTCCTGACTCAGCAATCCCATATTCACCAAAAGTTCCCCGAGAAACACGCGTTTCTTGTGCTTTTTCAGGATATCCTTGAGTTCAGCACGGGATAGAAACCTTAATCTCACGCACATCTCACCAAGCGGCACATACGTCCTCTGCTTCATCTGAGAAGCAAGCGCATCCTGAAGCTGCTTTTCAGAGACATATCCCTCCTCGACAAGCAGTTCTCCGATTAATACCTTTCTCTCTTCTTTTCCTTTCGGTTTGCATGCTTCCATTTAGAACCCCCTATTCAATGGATGAGTCTTACGATCTTCCCCAAAAATCAAAGATCCATTATTGTCTCCTAAGTTCACTGTCTGTAGGTTAAGAATTTTACGATATCATGAAGAACCCTAGTGTTCACAAGAAAATGCCTTACATTTTTTACATTGTAAAGCCTAAAAAATTACAGATTATTCACAGATACTTACCTATCACCTTAGAAACAGATTATATAGTCAAGGAATAAATGTCAAGACCTAAAGGTTTTATTTTTTGGGTGTAACAGCAAAGTGATAATGTCCTATTAGAGCAAAATGAAAATGTCCTATTTGCACAATGCTAAACTGCCCGTTTTTAGAAGGAGGCAGGATGGCAGGAAAGGACATAATCATAATGCGGCAGAAGGAGTTAAAGCGGTTACACGTGATTCATAAAGTAATGGAGGGAGAGTTAACGCAGGTAGAGGCTGCTGAAATCTTATCGTTGAGTGAGCGACAGATAGGGCGGATAGTAAAGCGAATAAGAGAAGAAGGGGATAAAGGGATACAGCATCGATCCCGTGGTAAAGAGTCACGCAGAAGATTACCCAAAAAGCTTAAGGACAGGGTTGTAGAGCTGTATGTGCAAAAGTATAAAGGGTTTGGGCCTACCTTCACCGCAGAGAAGCTTTCTGAGATAGATGCAATAGATCTGAGCAAGGAGACCGTGCGGAAGTGGCTGATCGAAGCGGGGCAATGGCAGAGGGGCCGTAAACCCAGGACACATAGGCAATGGAGAGAACGGAAGTGGCATTGTGGGCAGATGGTGCAGATGGACGGCTCTCATCATGACTGGTTTGAAGGCAGGAGGCCGAAGTGTGTGCTCATGGGCTATATAGACGATGCAACCGGCAGGATATTCTGCCGCTTTTATGAGTATGAGGGAACAATCCCGGCTATGGATAGTTTTAAGCGGTATATCAGGGCGCATGGCATCCCCATGAGCGTCTATTTTGATAAACACACAACGTATAAATCCACCGCAGAGCCTTCGATAGAGGATGAGATCAACGGAACAGAGCCGTTAAGCGAATTTGGCCGGGCATTAAGAGAACTGGGAGTAGATCTCATCCATGCCCATTCACCTCAGGCCAAAGGACGTGTAGAGAGGATGTTTAATACCCTTCAGGACAGACTGGTAAAAGAGATGACCTTAAGGGGAATCAATACGATAGAAGAAGCGAACACGTATTTAAAGAGTTATCTGTCTTCTCATAATAAGACGGTTTGCCGTGAAACCCAAAGAGCAGAACGATCTGCATAGAGACATACCCAAGGGGCTTAATCTCGATAAGATTCTGTGTATCAGGACAGAGAGGACCCTGAGAAATGATTCTACGATAGCGCATAACGGAAAGCTTTATCAGATACAGGAGGCTGTAAAGTCAAAGAAAGTGTTAGTACAAGAGAGGGTGAACGGCACGATGCTGATAACACAGAACGATGCCAGGTTAAAGTTTAAGGAGATAACTACACGGCCGGAGAAGCAAGCAAAAACCAGTTCTATGCTTCGGAAGAGAAAAGTACATATTCCATCAGCTGATCACCCATGGAGGAAATGGAATTATCAGGTATTTGACAAACAGGCAAAATCGGCACAAAAAGCTGATTGAGATTGCAGCGTGAAAACCAGACATTTTTATTTTGCCTTGACACTATTGATAATTTTTCATTGACAAATAGAAGGTTTTGAGATAAGTTTTCTACATACTAAACAAAATGGGTCCGGAAATATCTTCTATTTCCGGAGGGTTCCACTGAATAGTCGGGCCGCTATTCTAAGTAGTTTTTTAAAATTGCGGTCTTTTCATTTTACATTTTCAGAGGAGTAAAGAGAATGGGGTGAAAAAGGCTTATCCACGAAGAAAGTACCCCCTGCCGTTATTAACTATCTTTAGGGGGGGGGGTGAAGATCTCATATGCAATCAAAGAAAACATTAAATAGAACAAAGGTTAAGAAAGATACAAGGCGAAGGGTTAGAGACATTCTGCAGCCTCCAGAGAAGGGGATACTGCACCTTAAAGGCAAAAAAAAAGGCAGCTCCAAAACTTTGTTAGTAAATGTCCATAATATGAGTGAGGTTGGAGTTCTCTTGGAATCACCACAGAAATTAAAAGTTTTTTCGTTCATGGATATGCGAGTATGGCATCCCCGCAAGAAATTATGGTTATCTGCTCAAGGCAAAATTATATGGACAAAGAAATATTCATTGAACCCGGATCATTATTTATTTGGCATACAGTTTACTAATAACACTATGCATGAGGAGCTATTGGTTCCTTCAAGTACATTGCAAAAGAAAGGGATACATTTACACGATTTAGAATTTCTCTTACGTTCCAATCTCTTTAATACCCTCCCACTTGAAGCTATCGTTCCTCTGTTAAAGAATATGAAGTTGACGCATTATAAAGCCGGTGAACGGATTATTACACAAGGGGAAAAAGGGATTAATTTTTATTTTATTCTTGATGGATCATGCAATGTAATATTAGAAAAAAACGATATGCTATACAAACTTGCGAATCTCACCGTTGGAGATATAGTGGGGGAGATGGCAGTTTTTACCGGTGAACATCGAAGTGCTCATGTAGATGCTGAGACTGATATGGATCTCTTAAGTATGAGCAGAAAACAATTGGAATCTTTATCAAAGAAATATCCAGACATTAGAGACTTCTTGTCAGAAGTCATTACTCATCGACTCAGTAATTCAAAACTAACGGCAGAGAGAAAAATCGGGAAATATATTATAAATGAGATGATCGATCTAGGAGGATTTGGGATCGTGTATAAGGGCATACATAACACTTTGAATATGCCAGTTGCCATTAAGATGTTGAAGCATAATATTGCCATGGATACAGATTTCAGAGAGATATTCCTTAATGAAGCTAAGACAATAGCAAAATTGACCCATGAGAATATTATAAGAATATATGATATCGAAGAGCTGTACAAAACAATATTTATTATTACTGAATACCTTGAGGGCAGTAGTCTTAGAAGTATTTTAAAAAGTACGCCTAAGTTATCTCTTTCTAATATCTTGGATATTACTCTTCAGGTATGCCTTGGTCTTGAATATGCACACAAGCATGGTATTATTCATCAAGATATCAATCCGAATAACATATTCATTCAATCTGATGGACAAGCAAAAATAATAGATTTTGGATTAGCTTGTCCCACTGGACACTTAGATTGCAATTTTCTTTTCCCAGGGACTATTTACTATATTGCACCGGAGCAAATCAAAGGAGATGCTGTTGATGAACGCACAGATATTTACGCGCTTGGCATTACTGTTTACGAAATGCTTGCTGGTACAGAGACCTTTTCCAGAGGATGAGATACCAAGAATCTAATTAACTTGCATTTAAATGAGGATTTTAATAGCTCTCGATGCAAAACTTTCAAACTTGCCAAATGAATTAAATGGCTTCTTCATGAAAACAATACGAAAAAAACCTTCTGATCGATACAGAAATATTTCCGAAATTCTTAATGAACTTATACCCTTAGCTGAGAAATTAAATATAAAAGCCAAACCAAGCCTTGGCAAACAAAATAAAATGAAGAGTATGTTTTTAATGTATCCAGCGAAATATCAAATAGAGTTTGATCGTTTTATTGAAGAATTTAGCAGGAAAGTCGATGAAACCGGAGGAGTTTTACGAATAACACAACTTGAAGACTTTTTAACACATTAACTATTTTGGCGATTATAAAATATCTGGCACCAAATTAAAGACTTTTGAGTGAGTAAATCCATAGACAATTGTCTCAGTGCGTCGCACAGCTCAGACAGGGATCGAAGATCCTGATACAACGTCCTATAAGTTTTTCCCCCTCTTCGGAAATCCCACTATCAGCAAGATGCTTCTCCGCGAGATTCCGGAGTACCAAATTAATATATGCATTATTGAACTGTGTTGCAACCATAAGACGCATGCGTTCGATACGACCCTGATTAATAAGATAGCTGTGCATGAGAATACCACGTGGGGCTTCAAGAACACCTATTTCCTGTCCGCTTCCCTTTAAGTCTGTATCACTGGAAATTTGTGTAATATCTACTTCTTCCAATAAGCTGAGGATCTGCTTTGCAGCCCAGAATATTTCTAAAATACGGCACACATCATAACTTTCGAGAGTTAATGCATGTCGGTCATGAAGTTGCTGTACAAGCGGGTGATTTTCGAGATCCTTATCATTCAGTATACCGTTTTCTTGGTAACTCCTTGACAAAGGGCCTACGAGCATAATTCCGGCAGGGAATCCGAGATCTGTGAGGTAAGGAAATTTTGCAAGCGACCAGTCAGTTCTCAGTTCTGATATATTATCCATGAACTCATGTCTGGTAAAGCGGAGGTTGAGTTCTCCTGTCTGGCTATATACTGAAAAACAGTCCTTTCCAGACATACCATCGTATGCAACAAAATTTACCTGTTGGCCAACTGGGAATTGGATAGCGTGCATATTTACATGGATAGTTGCGATTCTACTAATTAAATTGGCAGTTTGCTCCTGGATATGAAGTGCGATTTTTCTGATCTCTTCAATATCTACTTCTGTCGAAGTAATATTAAAACGACCAATGCCAATGGTCACGGGATGGGAAGTTCTTCTCCCCAGGGTACGGACAATGGCGAGACCTGCGTTTCGTAGGGCAAAGGCATCACGAACAATCTCAGGATGTATTTTCATGAGTTCGAAAATACCACCTGACACTCCAACGAAATCCGGGATAGTAAGGAAGAAATAACTTAATGCATGGCTACTGATCCATTCACCGAGGAGAAGAATATTACGTAAAGCTTCCACGGATCTTGGCGGTTTGACTGACAGCGCCTCCTCAATTGCCCTTGTTGGCGCAATCTGATGGGAAGATGAGCAGAGGCCGCAGATACGGGAGACCATATGGGGGACATTTTCTACACGGATACCGCGCAGAAAGCCCTCAAATCCACGGAACTCTTGCACTAGAAACCGCGCAGTATTTACCTTGCCGGAATTAATCTCTATCTGGATATTCGCATTCCCCTCAATACGCGTTGCTCTGAAAAACAATCTTTTTGCTCATCGGATTCTCGAATAGTCATTCGGAAAGTAACGGTTGAATCTCAAAGAGCTATTACATTGTTTGCGGTAGATTTTCATCACAGTTTTTATCTGATCCTCGACCTGACGGAGGCGGGTTATCAAAGACTGCAGCATGAATTCATTATAGGTGCCTCCTTCGTTGATTTTCTTTAAAACACTTTCTGAAGGACCTCTGCATCCCCAACACGGAAGACCTCCCTGTGGGCATACAGCACCACAACCACCTTTAGTCATGAATCCCATACAGATAGACCCACAAGACGTAAGACACTGAGTTTTATCCCATTCAGGCCTCGGGTAAACCCAGAAATAGTCGATATTTGTCTTCAGTGGTTTCCTGCTGCACTCCGCACATACAATGGCCTTGGTTTTTTCGGTCTGACCGTTACCCCTGAGTTCATCCACAAGATTGCTGAGAAGACTGACTTTTGGAGGACACCCCGGTAAATAATAATTAATCTGAACGAAGTCGTCTGCTTTCCTCGCACGTCGCATTAATCTCAATTCATTTTCCTGTTTCTGGTAAGTTGACCAATTGATATCACGTATTCCGGACAAATAATAAGAAAATGTATCTTTTGCTTCACCGTAGGATTCATGGATAAGCTCTTCGAGTTCATATTCGTTGGCAAATACAGGTATACCTCCAAAGGTGGCACAGGTTCCCCAAGCAATAAGGTATTTTGACTTATGACGTGCTTCTATCAGTTTTTCTTCATCTTCCTTGACTCTCACTATGCCATCGACTATTGCGATATCGACTTCACCGATTTCTTCTGAATCGATAAGCATAGGGCAGTATGAAATATCGACTTTCTCAAGCAACTCTGTGAGCTCATTAGGATTTTCGAGTAAAACAGCAGAACAACCACCGCATGTGGAAAGCGAAATAATCGCTGTTCTGACGCGGGTTTTCTTCCTGAGGGGAGGAACAATGTTCCTGAGCATGATGCTCAGAGATTTCCTCGGTTCGTTCATGGCATCAAGCATCATCCTCAGGCGAAGGATTAATCCCCGCAGGATATAAAATGCAAGTTCTGGTTCTGCTTTTATACGGGAGAGGAACTCATCGCTTTTTATGGGGAGAAGTAGAGACTTCTTGACAGCTTCAGCGTCAGCCGTACGCGGCTGGCCGGTTACTATAGACATCTCTCCGAAAAATTCACCTGGGCCTAATGTTGCAAGGACATGTTTCTCGATCCCCTCTCCCTGAGTAATCTCCACTGCTCCTTCTATGATGATATACATTGAATGTCCTGAATCTCCCTGACGGAAGATTACCTTGTGGGGTTCTATCTGAATACATTCTTTCCTGTCGACGAAAACATTTGCTGTTTTGACCTCTGCCTGTGCAGTGTTAGGAATTATTTGAAGCCGTTCTGGAATATCTAATTTTTCAGAAGATGATGTCTGACTTGTTTCAGGTATCCTCTCATTTGCGGATCTCCTTCGGGACTCTATGGCAAACCGCAGTTGTTCGTCTCCGAGAATGAAATTCCTAAGGGCAAGGTTAGTGTCGTCTAGTCTCTTGCATAGTGTACTAAGCACCCATATAGAGGGCACCCCATAGAGGGTGTCAAGAGAACAAATTATCCTATCAAAAGAAAGTTGTTTTTTCTTGTCCTTGTTTCTTCAGTTACCAATGCCGCTTACCATTACCGTTTTTTCTTTGTCTTTATTGTGTCAGCCTTCGCTGCACCATACACCCATCAGGATTAAGGTCTTGCCCTAAAGCCTTACTGCAGGCAGACCCATTCCGCTAATAGCGGACCAGAAAATCTTCGGTTCCGAGCCGGGTCCAAATTTTATTTAACAGTTAGCATGGTTGTTAGCCAGTATTCTATAGCTCCCGACGCAGGCAGTAAAGACACCGATAACTTTATGTTACTGGATAGGACGGTTTACCAATCAGGAAGTTGGTTATTCCAGCTTAACACTGGTTCCCCGTCCAAGCCAGAGCTCTATGCAAATGCTTTTTCTGGCATAAAGTCGACCCCATCCCTCATTATGTAATACGCTGCCCTGGAGAATTTGTGCGCAAGTGCATTGTGCGCTATAGGAGCATTCGTACTTTTCAGCTTGCGATTGAAAAACTTCCTTGATGCTTCGTCATAACGCTTCGCATGCTCTGCTGCTTCAGAATAAGCACATGCCAGATAATGGTTGCCATTTTTCGGGTTGCCCGATCCTTTCCTCTTGTCGTTACTGAACCTCCCGTAGGTACTTTTCTGCAGTACGAACAGTAGTTGCCGACTTTAGGAAATCTACGAATAGATCCAGTCTCAAGCATGATTGTTGATCCAATGATAGGTCCAACTCCAGGTATGCTTAAAAGATGATCATATGGACTCCTTAAATGTATTCTCCCCCCAATGGTCTTTTCAATGGTCTTGATCTGCTGGCTCAAAGAGTCTATGGCATCCTTGCTCACTTTACCGGCCAGGGCAAGATCTTCATTGTATTCAAGGAGTGGCTTCACCCTGTCTATAGTCAATACTTTTATATCGCTGGCTTTTAGCTTGCTGCCTACGTTTCTCGCTATTATATTTTGGAGACTGATAATGAGCGATGTGCGCAGTTTCACCAGATGACTCCTCTTCCTCAATAAATCTCTTATCGGTCGTGACTCTTTAGGGTAAATGTATCCTTTGGGCAATATCCCCAGTCTGAGCATGTCGGCAAGCCAGAATGCATCGTGCTTGTCATCGGAATATTTCAATCCCGAGTACTGCTGAATCTTCGCTGGGTTCGCCAGATGCACCTGGTATCCTTCTTCCATGAGCATATCCACAAGCCAATACCAATTGTAGGTAGACTCCACAACAATCCCTTCAATGGCAGCTTTGAATGGCAGCAGTGTCGTCTTGATTATTGCCGCCTCATTGGGTAGTTTCTTTTTAAATAGCCTCTTTCCACTCTCATCAATAATACCCAGGTACGCATTGTTTGAATGAAGATCAAAAGCTGTGTATAATCCCATACGGCACCTCCTAAAGGTTTAGATTTTTCTCTTACCTTTGAGCATACCGCTAAACGATATGCTCAGGGGTGCCCTCTATATGATTATCAGGTGAATCATAACACCAGGGTCATGCCTGATACGTTCCATAAGTGTATCACGGGTAAGGCGGAGAAGACGGCTTTGGCTAATAGACGTTGCTGTTGCGGAACGGGACACTTGTCAATTAGGGCCATCTCACCGAAAAAGTTTCCTTTTTCAAGGATGGCAAGAACATTTTTATTGCAATCTTTTATACGGCTTATTTCTACGATGCCAGATTGAATAATGTACATGGTATCACCCATGTCGCCTTCGTGGAATATAACATCATTCTTATCAAAGGTAATACCAAATAGATCTTCGTCTTGACTCATAATTATTGCTATTTTAGCATATAATAAATAAGAAATTAGTTACGGATCTAACATTCTAAAAACTGTAAATATGAATATAAAAAGTTGGAAAAAGTCCGAATTTATTTTACAGTTTCTTATGAAGCTTTCCCAGCGGTGAATTTAGGAGCCTTAGCTGTTTTGATAGTCATTGTTTCTCCAGTTCGAGGGTTCCTACCCCGACGATCTTTTTCCGTGTACGGTTGATGATAGGCTGGACTGACAGAATTTCCAGAATAAGAGAATACTTCAAACGGAAATATTCAAGTCGTATCAAAATCTATCCTGAAAACTATCAAATGTACTTATCATCAAAGCAGGCTTTTTCGCTGTGTGACTTAGATAAAGTATTCCACAAAACTTTGATTCACATAAAAACGTTGATGTGTAGATAAACTGTGCAACTAAAGGAAGAGCTACTTTCAAGCAGAAAAGGTGTCAATTTTCACTGAGAATCTACATTCAGATATATCTCTCTGCATGCTTCTTAAAAAAAGAGGACATGTTTTTGATGAAAAGCCAGGAGGTTTCTTTAAAAAGTGATGTTCTCAATACCGCCGAGGGAGATCAAAAAAACTGTTGTTTTAAAGCCATCGTTCACTACCTGTACGGTAACTCTTACGAAAGACCTTCCCTTTCAGCCTTGATTGCACATCCCGCTCAAGGGCGCCAGGCGGTGGCCTCAAAACAACAACCAAGCAAACAATTTGAATCTCACACTAATTGAAGCAACGATCATGCCATGCGAATAACCATGGGAATACCTCGGCAAGCCAGTAATGTGTCTGCAGGGGAGAAGCTTGTTTTTTAATTTATTTCAAATGGTTATGGAATTCTTCATGCCGTTTCTCCAGTACTTCCTGAGAAACCACCACAAGAGGATACCGGTTCATTGGTGACATAATTTGTGAACAGGATTGACCTTCGCAAGAAACTTCGGGTAGCTAGAGAACTTCCTCTGTGAAACTCCCCATTTTTCTGTATCTCCTGTATCTCTCTTCGAGGAGTTTACCGGTCGGTTTTGCCTTAAGCTCCTCAAGCACCACGAGAATCAGTTCAGAGATGCTTTTCGCAATCTCTTCAGGGTCTCTGTGAGCGCCGCCGAGCGGTTCGGAAATAATGCCATCGATAATTTTGAATCCCAGAAGGTCCTGAGCAGTAAGTTTCAAAATTTCCGCGGCCCTGGAAAAATCATCCGCGCCGATCTCACCCTCTTTTCTCATGAGAATAGCGGCACACCCCTCCGGCGAGATAACGGAATACGTAGAATGTTCGAGCATAAATAAACGGTCTGCAACGCCCAGCGCGAGCGCTCCGCCGCTTCCTCCCTCCCCTATAACAACCGATATGATCGGCGTTTTCATTTGTGACATCTCCATGAGGTTCATGGCGATCGCTTCAGCCTGCCCCCGCTCTTCAGCCCCGATCCCCGGAAACGCCCCGGGAGTATCGATAAACGTAATGATCGGCCGCTTGAATTTTTCAGCGATTTTCATCACCCTCAGGGCTTTCCTGTATCCTTCAGGGTGCGGCTGCCCGAAATTTCTGTAGATCCTCTCCTTTGTGCCCCTCCCTTTCTGGTGGCCGATAATCGCAACAGGCATAGTATTGATTTTTGCGAATCCGGCGACAATGGACGGATCATCCGAGTATCTCCGGTCACCGTGCATCTCGACAAAATCGGTTGTTATGAGGTTTATATAATCAAGGGTATACGGCCTGTCCGGGTGTCGCGCGATAAGCGTCTTCTGCCAGGCAGTCAGGGACGAGAAGATTTCCGAACGGAGGTCCTTTACCTTCTTTTCGAGTTTTTTTATCTCCTTCGATATATCAATATCTTTCCCGTCAGAAAGGCGTTTCAGTTCGTCGATCTTCAGCTCAAGTTCTTCCAGAGGCCGTTCGAATTCGAGATAATATCTGATCATAGAAAAGCCACCGTTCCCTTGCCTGCGATCTTTTCTACTTTGGTTATGGTTTCACTGTCGTCCGATATACTCATTCCGGTCGCAATCAATGTCTCGGCTCCTTTATAGAGAATCCTCAGATAGAGCGGATAAACCCCCTTTTGCTGTGATGAGAGCAGGGTCTTGAGGGTCTGTAAATCCACTCCGTTCTGCAACGGAAACCTGAGCACTATCTCTGCCTTGTGCCCTGACTGCGGGTGAACCCCGTCCAGTCTCGATATGCTATGGGCAACAATCTTGACCCCTTTCTCGGTTTTATCCACAGTGCCTTTTACCAGCAGGGGTGTATCTTTCTGCAGGATAGAAATACTGTTCCTGTAGAGTTCCGGGAAAACGATCACATCGATATTACTCTCCGGACCTTCCAGCGTGCAATATGCCATGATCTCGGCTTTTGCTTTCGTCTGGATTTTCCGGATCGCGGTCAGGATGCCGCCTATACTGATATCCTGTCCGTCAGTCAGTTCGTCGATTTCCGATATCCTTTTTGTTCCGAGGCGCTTTAGATGAGATTTATATTTTGTTAACGGGTGTCCCGTGAGATAAAATCCAAGCGCTTCTTTTTCATGTTTCAGGATTTCTTCCGTATTCCATTCGTTGTCAGTATCCTCAGGCTCTTCAGGAGATCCACCGAAAATATTCTGCTGGCCGAATGCCCGCGCTGAATAACTTTTTGCTCCGTTCAGATGCCTGTTGACGAAATCCATCGCCTGCGCCCGTGCAACCTTGAGGGAATCGAATGCCCCTGCCTTGATGAGTCCTTCGATAACCTTCTTATTCACTTTCCTCTGGTCGACCCGCTCAAGGAAATTTTCCAGCGAAGCATAGGGACCCCCTTCGGTACGGGCTTCAATGATGGACTCAAGGGCTGACGCGCCGACCCCTTTCACCGCTTCGAGTCCGAACCGTATCGAATTCCCGACCACCTTGAATTCTTTTCCCGACTCATTAATATCCGGAGGAAACATGGTTATCCCCATCTCACGGCAACCGGCAATAAACTTGACGACTTTATCGGTGTTGTCCATATCGGCAGTCAGAGTGGCCGCCATGAATTCCACCGGAAAGTGGGCCTTCAGGAACGCAGTCTGAAAGGCGACATAGGCATATGCAGCAGAATGTGATTTATTGAAACCGTATTCTGCAAAATGTTCCATGAGGTTGAAAATCCTTATCGCTTTCTTTTCCAATATCCCTTTTGATTTAGCGCCCTCTATGAATACCTCTTTCAGTTTCTCCATTTCCGCAGGCTTCTTCTTTCCCATCGCCTTTCTCAGGATATCAGCCTGTCCCATGCTGAAATTCGCCAGTGTATTCGCTATCCGCATGACCTGTTCCTGGTAAAGGATGACCCCGTAGGTTTCGTCAAGGATCTCCTTTAACTGAGGTAGTTCATATTTTACGGGGATGAGCCCTTTTTTCCTCTTGATAAACTCATCGAGCATACCGCTTCCCATCGGTCCGGGTCTGTAGAGGGCAACGATCGCAATAAGGTCCTCAAACCTGTTGGGGACGCTTTTAACCAGCAGGTCCCTCATCCCTGCACTCTCGAGCTGGAAAATGCCGGTCGTATTCCCTTCACCGAGGAGCTGATACGTATCGCTGTCGTCAAATGAGATGTCCTTCAGTGAAAAGGTCTTCCCGTTCTCCCTGATGTACTGGAGAGTCTTGTTTATCACGGTAAGGGTCTTTAAACCGAGGAAATCGAACTTCAGAAGCCCTATTTTTTCGATGGAGACCATATCGAATTGTGAAACGATGCTGTCGTCCGACGGGTTTTTATAGAGCGGCACATAATCGGTAAGGGGCGTCGGTGATATCACAACCCCTGCGGCATGGGTTGATGCATGCCTGGAGAGCCCTTCAAGCCGCATGGCGACATTGATTAATTCCTGTATCTTCGGGTTTGTATTGTAGAGCGCCATGAGCTGCGGTTCCACATGCAGGGCGTTCTCTATCGTAATGTTCAGCGTATTCGGGATAAGTTTCGCGATCTTATCCACTTCGCCATACGGTATGTCCAGCGCCCGTCCGACATCCCGTATCGCTGCCTTTGCAGCCATAGTGCCGAAGGTAATAATCTGCGCTACGTGATCTTTTCCGTATTTCTCGGCGACATAGGAAATGACTTCAGGACGCCTGTCCTTGCAGAAATCTACGTCTATATCCGGCATGCTTATCCTTTCCGGATTAAGGAACCGTTCGAAAAGAAGATTATACTGGACAGGATCTATGTCAGTAATACCAAGACAATATGACACAAGGCTTCCGGCAGCAGACCCACGTCCGGGACCGACGGGGATGCCTTTCTTTTTCGCATAACTGATAAAATCCCAGACGATGAGAAAGTAGGATGAATATCCCATCTTTGCTATCGTAAGCAGCTCCATTTTTAATCGTTCCGTATAGATGGCAGCAGGGTCCGGCCCCATGCGCATCGTGAGACCTTCGCGGGCAAGTTGTTCAAGAACTGTTTCGGGCGTTCTTCCGTCTTCTATCTCATATACCGGCATCAGGGTTTTCCCAAGCGAAAACTCTACATTACAGCGTTCTGCAATATTCCTGGTATTCCGAATCGCCTCCGGCAACTCTCTGAACGCCTGCTTCATCTCATCGGGAGATTTAAAATACAGACTTTCTGTTTTGAACTTGAGGCGGGCTTTGTCCTGAAAGCTTTTCCCTGTTTGTATACAGAGCAAAATATCATGGGCTTTCGCATCATCAGGCTTCATGTAATGACAATCATTCGTGGCAACGATATCAATGTGTAATTCCCTTGCCAATTCAACGAGTTTTCTATTTACTTCCTCCTGTTCGGCGAGCCCGTTGTCCTGTAGTTCGATGTAAAAATTATCGGGCCCCAGGATATGCTTGTATTCCAGCGCCTTTTCCCTCGCCCTGTCAACCATTCCTCTCTTGAGGTAATAAGGGATCTCTCCTTTCAGGCATGAGGTAAGGCCAATCAGACCGCCGCTGTACTGTTCCAGGAGGTGCATATCTATCCTGGGTTTATAATAGAACCCCTCCGTATAGGCCCTGGTGACCAGAGTTACAAGGTTGCGGTATCCGTGGTTGTCCTTCGCAAGGAGAATGAGATGGAATGATGCTTCGTCGATCTCACCGCCCTGTTTCTTGTCGAAGCGGCTGCCGGGCGATATATAGACCTCGCATCCGATGATCGGTTTTATCCCCGCTTTTATCGCATGACGGTAAAACTCCACCGCTCCGAAGAGGTTCCCGTGGTCGGTGATCGCCACAGCAGGCATCCTGAATGCAGAAGCCTGTTCGACAAGCTCTTTTATCTTTATCGCTCCGTCCAGCAGACTGTATTCAGTATGAAGATGGAGGGGAACATAATCGAATGCTGAACCATATAAGAATATTACCCTCAGGTGAGTTTCAAGTCAATCGAAAGAGGTTCTTTGACAGGCCTTTTCATGAAAGGTATAATTTCTGAATGAAGTTAAAACTGAGCATCATCCTCGCGCTAATCTCCATAATCATCGGTGTTTCTGCAGGCAGTTACCTTGCATTCAGCACCGGCATTCCCTCCATAGAAGAAATGAAAGACATCTATCAGGATGCAGGGACAAAGATATATGCCGACGACGGCTCCCTGATCGGGGAACTGAAGGTGGAAAAGGGCATCTTTGTCCCGATCCGTGACATCCCGGAACATATGATTCAGGCAGTAATCGCAGTCGAAGATTCGCGGTTTTGGACACACAAGGGAATTGATTATATTGCCATTATGAGAGCTATTGTGAAAGACATACTTTCTGCAGGGCTGAAGGAAGGAGGGAGCACTATCACACAGCAGCTTACAAAAATCATGTTCCTCACCCCCGAAAAAACCCTGAAGAGAAAGCTTCGGGAAGCGGTCCTCGCGGTAAAGATAGAAAAAAACCTCACGAAAAACGAGATACTCGAACTGTATCTCAACAGGATATATATCGGTCATGGCGCATACGGGGTTGAAATGGCATCACGCGTATATTTCGGGAAATCGGTAAAGTCGATAACCCTGGCCGAGGCTGCCCTCATTGCGGGCCTTATTAAGGCGCCGACTTCGTATTCTCCCTATAACGATCTCACAAAAGCCAAAGACAGGCAGCAGATTGTGCTTTCCCGCATGGAGGAGGAAGGATACATCAATAAATCCCAGGAAGAGAATGCCGGAAAGCAGCCGATATACCTCTCAAGCATGAGAAAGGGAATCGAAGCGAATAACTATTTTATTGATTATGTACGGAAATACCTTGAAGAAACTTATGGTGAAGAAACCGTGTATAAAGGGGATATGAGAGTATATACCACACTGGACAAACAGGCCCAATACCATGCTGCAAAGGCCCTCCAGGAGGGATTAAGGGCACTCGACAAGAGGAGAGGATGGCGTGGACCGATAGAGCATAGAAACGATGTCGATATTGAAAAAGAGATGAAGCAACGGGAACTGGATTCACAGGTTGTCGCAAACCCCGGCGAGATATCTACAGGCATTGTCCTCACAGTCGGCAAGAAAGAGGCGCAGATTAAGACACGGGGAGTCATCGGAAAACTCTCGCTTGAGGATGCACGGTGGGCGTCAAAGGTCTTCGATCCGAAGAAGAGAACATCGAGAACACTCAAGGACTTTACCCTGCCACAGATACTGGAACCCGGAGATATTGTGAGAGTAAGTATATCCAAGGTCCAGGGACACTCGGTTCAACTCAAGCTGGAACAGGACCCCGAGGTCGAGGGGGCTGTCGTGGCTCTCGATCACGATACCGGTTTTATCAGGGCACTGGTAGGGGGGTATGATTTTGTGAAGAGCGATTTTAACAGGGCACTCTATGCAAAACGCCAGCCCGGTTCTGCGTTCAAGCCTGTCATCTACGCGGCTGCACTGGATCAGAATTTCACTCCGGCGAGCATCATCATTGATGAACCGGTAACCTATCCCGGAGGCCCGAGAGGCGAGTGGACACCCAAAAATGCAGATCATGAATTCTATGGCCCTACAACACTCCGTGAGGCATTGACATATTCGAGAAATGTCGTTACAGTAAAACTGGTTGATGCTCTGGGCATTGATACGGTGCTGAATTTTGCAAGAAATATAGGCATTCAGGGGGATATGCCGCGAGACCTTACCCTGGCCCTTGGATCACTGACGGTTTCCCCGTTCGAACTCTCCCTCTGTTACAGCGTATTTGCAAATGACGGCATGAAGATAAAACCGATTTCAATCAAGTATATCACGGATGCACGGGGCAGGATTCTCGAGAGCAATGAACCTGAAGCCGAAGAGGTAATCAGTCCGCAGACTGCATTTCTGATCACTTCGATGATGGAGGATGTGGTGCAGCACGGCACCGGATGGAGAGCAAAAGCACTCGGCAGGCCTGTAGCAGGCAAGACCGGCACAACGAATGAATACAGGGATGCCTGGTTCATCGGCTATTCACCAACCCTGGTAGCTGCTGTATGGGTCGGCTTCGATGATGTGAGATCACTCGGTTCGCAGGAGACCGGCGCACGCGCCGCTTCCCCCATATGGGTGGATTTCATGAAGAACACTCTTACCGGAGAACCGGAGGACTTTACCCCGCCTGAAGGCATACTCGCCAATACAATAGACCCGCTAACCGGTCTTCTTTCACGGGATGAAGCTTCAGGAATAAAGGAATATTTCAGGGAAGGTACTGAACCAACGCAGTTTGCGCCTCTCATTTATCATCCCCGTAAGTTGCGGGAGACAGAATCAAACCTTAATTTCGATTAGGGGGCTACAATGAATCATTTACGGATCACATGGCTTATCGGTTGCATAGTAAGCATTCTTGTTCTGTTTTCCCTTGCCGGGATTGCACCGGCAGAGGAAAATCCGTACGACCAGGCGATGAAAGCGTATAAGAAGAAGGATTTCAAAAAGGCGGCCATCTATCTTCAGGAGTATGTTGAACAGAAACCTGATCCTTATGCCTATTATCTGCTCGGGTATGCGAACTACAAGTTGAAAAATCATGCTGAGTCAACCAGGTATTTCAGGGACGCATATGTCCTTGATCCGAACATCTCTCCGTTCCCGATGAAAAAATAGCATTTATTTTAAAAAAGCGGGTCTTTTCTATTGACTTTTCAGAAAATTGTTATGTAATATAAGTGCGATTTTTATCCCCTTGAGGAGGTTTATATGGAAGAAGTCCTTTTGATGGATGCCATTGTGAAACCCGAAGTAATTCCCCACAATGTCAGCTATGGAATATTCGCATCCATCCTTTTGATTGTCGTTGCGCTTTACCGTCAAAGGTTCACTGCGCCTCGTGCCCAGAGGTATTCAGAATTTTGTCGAAATGCTCGTCGAGTACATATTTAAATTAACTGACGAGACGATAGGCCATCACTGGAGCAGGCCTTTTTTCCCCTTCATCTGCACAATTTTTCTGTTTATCCTCGTCTGCAATCTGATGGGACTGGTGCCAGGTTTTACTGCAGCCACAGCGAATGTCAATACGAATGCAGCTATGGCAATCCCCGTCTTTCTGTTTTATCAGTTTATGGGGTTCAGGGTACATGGCATCCATTACATCAACCATTTTCTCGGGCCTATTCGTTCACTTGCAGGGCTTCCGCTGATGATTCTGATGTTTCCGATTGAACTCATCGGTCACTTCGTACGTCCGCTGACCCTTACAGTCCGACTTTTCGGCAACATGACCGGGAAACATATCCTGCTGCTCGTGCTCGGAATTATTTCACCATGGGTTATTCCGACGGTAATTCTCGGTCTCGGGGTGCTTGTGAGCGTCGTGCAGGCTCTTGTGTTTACGCTTTTGACTATCTGCTATTTTGCCGGTGCCGTTGAAGAGGCACATTAATTTACAATTTTCTGGAAAGGAGGAAGAAAAGAATGAAAAAAGTTTTCACTGTAATGCTTCTCTCACTCGCATTGGTCTGGTTATTCTCACCTCTCTGTTTCGCCGAAGAGGCTGCTGCAGCTACAACAACAGGTGGTAGCTCCAACATCTTCTACTATGCACTCGCAGCTCTCGGCTGCGGATTCGGAATGGGCCTTGCAGCTCTCGGTACCGGTATCGGTATGGGTACCGGTCTTGGTGGTGCTTGCGAAGGCGTCGCAAGGAACCCGGGTGCATCCGGAAAGATCACCACAACCCTCATCATCGGTCTCGCGATGATCGAGTCTCTCGCAATTTACGCTCTCGTCGTCGTCCTGATCCTCATCTTCGTGAATCCGTTCGGAACACTCCTTCAGTAAGAGATACAGAAACAAAAAAGGGCAGGTTTCTTCCTGCCCTTTTTTTATTGCCTGCATGAAAATACTTCCCTCCAGTTGCTACCGTCGATCCCGTGCTCTCGCGGGTTCAAGTTTGTAACTTGAATCCCTTGCTTTAAGTACAATACAGCAATCATATCATTGGCAAGAATCCTTTAAAACCATCTATTATTCGCCCAAAATAGCCACATTCAGTGGTCATATACCGATCCCAGAGAACGATTATTGCGATCAAATTAGTGGTTTTTTGAAATGCAAAATATGAAGGTTCAAGTTACAAACTTGAACCCGCAAAGAAGCACGACGGTTGGGCGTACCTCGACAATCCATAATCAAAGTCTGGGTAGCAGAAGCGTCTTGAAAAGGCATCTTGACTATATCCGATGCTAACAAATCATGTCCCAAAGAAGTGACTAAGAAGCAGAAATATACGCGGAATATTACCTCGGCTTACTTCCTGAAAAAATTCTTCGGCATAAGATGGCGGATGATGTGGGTGATGATATCTTTATGCCAGTCGAAACCGGCCCTCTCGATAACCGGCATAATGCCGTCCTTGCGCGCGAGATCGATAAGGAAATCAATCTGGCGGTCTGAAAGCCTCGAATAGATATTCTTCAATCGCTGACCGGCTTTCAGTTCGGGTTCCAGTCTGCTCCTCCATGCTTTGTCATATGCTCTCAGAACTTTTTCGGTGAAGTTTCCCTGCCGGAATGCATCGAGAACAGTATCGGCTGCAATTTCAGAACAGAGCAGTCCGAAATATATTCCGCCTCCTGTTGTTGCCTTGACCTGTCCGGCAGCCTCACCCACCACGACAAGCCTGTCGGCATAGCTTTTCGGGATTGTCCTTGTCGGTATCGGGCTGCTTTTGATCGGACTCTCCCATAGGGTTACTCTCCCTGAAATATGACGGCTTTTTATGAATTTCCTCAGGAATGTTGCAGGATTCTTATGGGTAAGCAGGCCTATCTTGGCCTTTCTGTCGTTTGTAGGCACAATCCAGGAGAAAGAGCCCGGAGCGATTTTTTCACCGAAGTAGACCTCGACATCTTCAATGTCTTCCATGCTGACTTCAGTTTGTGCGCCGAAGAAAAAGTCTCCCGGTCTTCCCGGAATACCCGGCAATTCATGCGTTTCAAAGCCGGTTGCAATTATCCCGACCTCGGAAGAGAACGTTTCTTCTTCTCCTGCCTTCCCTGTTTTTATTGAGAAGACGTCACGGGTTACGACAATCTCTTTTACCCCTGACCCCAGGTGGGTGACAGCCCCTGCCTGTTCAGCCCTTTTGTGTATGGCACGGTCGAACATATCGCGCCTGACGACATACGCAAACGGTGAGGCTGCCTGATATTTCAGGGAATCTCCTGAAGGAGCTATTGCCTTGACGGATACTATGGGTCGTATGACGGTATTTTCGGGCAGATCATATTGTTGAAAACATTCAGCGCTGATGATGCCTGTGCAATTGATATTCTTTCCGATTTCCGGGTTCTTCTCAAATATCCCCACATGGAATCCTTCTCTGGCCAATAACCATGCGGTATAACTCCCGACCGGTCCGCCCCCTACAACAATAACATCATATGAAGTAGTTTTCATTCTTTCTGTTTCTTTCTGTCGTGCATCGAGGAAATCCTATCTTTTTTACACTATTTTAGACTTTTTTTTCAATAAATCTGCGTATTATCCGATTTTCTCAAATTCCTGCGTAAAATACCTGACAGTTTCGTCATCAAAAACGCAGAATTCTATCTTTCTGATACTGCTTTGTGGCCTGTTTTTTAAATACTGCAGTGCCTCGCTCACCAGAATATTTGCGCATCTGTCTTTGGGAAAACCGAATATCCCTGAACTTATTGCAGGGATCGAGATACTTTTGAACCCTTTGCTGTCAGCGAGTATAAGGCTGTTCCTGATTGCATTGCTGAGCTTGTTCTCTTCATCTCCCTCTCCCATTCTCGGCCCGACGGCATGGATGACAAATTTTGCGGCAGCTTCCCGGCCCCGGTTAACGCTGCATGCCCCACCGGGACAAACCCTATCCTGTCGCTTTCATCCTGGATAACTCTGCCCGCCTTTTCTCACAAGAGCACCTGCAACGCCGCCGCCGTGCTGGAGATAAGAATTTGCCGCATTCACCACTGCATCCACATTCCGCTCCGTAATGTCTCCCTGAATAAGGCGGATAGTCCTGCCATTAATGTCTTTCTCGCTGATTATTCTTATGGTTTCCTCCCTGTTCTTCATCGAATGAGGACGGCGGAGATTCGATTCTCTACGTTTCTATGATAAAATATATCATAAAAGAATTCTGGAGGATATAGATAGCAGCGCTGCACGGAAATCTGTCAGGACTCAAGGCCAGCTACCTGAATGCACTCGAAAGGATATACAGGAGGAAGGTTGCCCGTGAAGTAATAACCCCGGAACTTGCACGATACCTCACTGAAATCTCCTTCGAAATCAACAGACAGATCGGCATTCTTATCGAAAGGTCCGGCACGATCACTCATGTAATTGTCGGAGATGCAAAAGGGATATTCATCCCTGAACTGGGAAGCTATCCTCTGGGAAGAAAAGCTCTCCGGGGTCTCAGGCTTGTCCACACACATCTCAATGAGGAACCTCTCACACAGGATGACCTGACAGACCTGGCATTGCTCAGGTTTGACCTTATAGCTTCCATAGGAGTGAGAAACGGACTTCCGGGAAATTTTCAGCTCGCATATCTGATGCCTGACGGCGAGAGACCATTCGAAATAATGGAGTATCAGCATTTCCATGCATTTGAAATCGACTTTCTCCCTTTCATCACTTCTATTGAAGAAGAGACCGAGAGACACAGGAGCTTCAGCCCCGAGGACAGGCGTGAAAAGACTATTCTTGTGAGTGTCTCAACTCAGCCGCGGCACGAACAGGAAGATTCGGTGGAGGAATTGCGGGAGCTTGCAGAGTCAAGCAGCCTCCTTGTGCTCGATACCGTTATACAAAGGCTGAAGAAAATCAACCCGAAGTATCTGATGGGTGAAGGGAAAATCAAAGATCTCGTTATCAATGCATTAAGCAAGGGGGCTACGCTCCTTGTCTTTGACCAGGAACTGAGTCCGTCACAGGTAAAAGCCGTCACCGAACTGACCGAACTGAAAGTGATAGACCGGTCACAGCTCATCCTCGATATCTTTGCGCGGCGCGCTCACAGCCGTGACGGAAAGGTCCAGGTAGAACTGGCCCAATTGAAGTACAGACTTCCGAGGCTCACGGGCAAAGGCACCGCCATGTCCCGGCTCATGGGAGGGATAGGCGGAAGAGGTCCCGGCGAAATGAAACTCGAAATAGACAGGAGGCGTGTACGCGACAGGATCGTGCTCCTCGAAAAGGAACTCAAGCACCTGAGCGCGGCGAGGAAACAGAGGAAACAGAAACGGGTCGAGCGGGGCATTCCCATTGTCTCGATTATCGGATACACCAATGCGGGCAAATCAACGCTCATGAATTCTCTCACAAAAAGCACGGTGTTTGTCGAAGATAAATTGTTCGCTACGCTTGATACGGCAAGCAGGCGGCTGCGCTTCCCGCGCGAGAGGGAGGTTGTGATCACTGATACGGTCGGTTTTATACGGAACCTCCCCAAAGACCTCCTGACGGCTTTCAAGTCGACGCTTGAAGAACTCGAGGACGCCGACCTGCTCCTCCATCTTGTTGACAGCGCAAACCCACGGTTTGAGCAGCATATCGCGTCTGTTGAGAATATCCTCCGGGAACTTCAGCTCGACGGGAAACCCCGGCTTCTTGTGTTGAACAAGACTGACAGGATCCCGAAAGAGGAGAGACAAAACCTCGCGTTCCGGTATGACGCAATACCGATATCCGCGCTGGACCCTTCCTCATTCGGCCTGTTGCTTCAGACAATCGAATCGCATATCTGGGACAAAAAACTACAAGAGTTACCTGTATAATTGGAGGTATCATGGATTTCGAACCGAAATGGATAGCATGGGAAATAACGAGACGCTGCAACCTGAGATGCGTTCACTGCCGCTCATCCTCTGAACTTGCAGTAAAATCGCATCCTGACTTCCCTGTTGAAGAAGCGTTCAGGATCATCGATGACATCACAAGTTATGCGAAACCGGTAATTGTTCTTTCGGGCGGAGAACCGCTTTTGAGAGAGGATGTCTTCGATATTGCACGGTATGGGACGGATAAGGGGCTGAGGATGTGTCTCGCGACAAACGGGACCCTCGTCTCCGATGAGCTCTGCGGGAAAATCAAGGATTCCGGCATCAGGATAGTCTCCCTGAGCCTTGACGGCTCGGAAGAAAAAGTCCATGATGACTTCAGAAACCAAAAGGGCGCATTTGCCGGGACACTCAATGCAGCGCGCCTCTTCAGGAAGCACGGCATTGAGTTTATCGTAAATTCGTCCTTCACGAAGAGGAACCAGGCAGAAATACCGAAAGTCTATGCGCTTGCCAGGGAACTCGGTGCAACGGCCTGGTATCTCTTCATGATCGTTCCTACGGGCAGAGGAGAAGAGATCATGAACGAGTTGATCTCGAAGGAGGGGTATGAACAAATCCTGGAATGGCATTATGAGATGGAGAAAGACGAGAAAACACTCCTCGTGAGACCCACCTGCGCGCCTCATTATTACCGGATCGTCCTGCAGAAATCCAAAGAGGAAGGATCGAAATTCGAGAGGAGAACGTTGAAATTTTCGACAGGGGGCTCAAAAGGATGCATCGCCGGCCAGCTCATCGCACTCATCGACGTAGACGGCAATGTGCTTCCCTGCAGTTATTTCCCGAAACCTGCAGGGAACATCAGACAACAATCGTTCAGGGAAATATGGGAGCATTCCGAATTATTTCAGGAGCTCCGTGATTTTAAAAAATATAAAGGCAAGTGCGGGTCCTGCGAGTACGTGACTGTCTGCGGCGGATGCCGTGCCAGGGCATATGCGGTGCATGGCGACTATCTCGCAGAAGAGCCGTTCTGCGGATATGAACCTGTTCGGTATAAGAAAGCACGCCAGTCGCAAACTTGAGAAAAGGGACAGGCTGTTTCGGAATCAACCGGTCAATATCAAAATGATCAAAATAGAAATCAAGGGGGAACCATGAACGACACGTTTCTGAAAGCATGCCGCGGTGAAGCAGTAGACTATACTCCTGTATGGCTGATGCGCCAGGCAGGACGCTATATGCCTGAGTATCAGGCCATCCGTTCACAGGTCGATTTTCTGACACTCTGCAAAAACCCCAAACTCGCAGCAGAGGTAACACTCCAGCCCGTGGATATCCTCGGCGTTGACGCTGCAATACTTTTTTCCGATATCCTCATCCCGCTTGAGGTAATGGGGATGCGTCTCGAATTTTCAGAGAAGGAGGGACCTGTCCTCAGCGATCCGGTCAGGAACAAGGCCGGGGTCGAGAGACTGGAGATTCCCGATCCGGAGGAGGATCTCCCGTTTATCTTCGATACCATAAAACTCCTGAGGAAAGAACTCGCGAACAGGGTGCCCCTGATCGGATTTTCAGGAGCTCCGTTTACCCTCGCGACCTATCTCATTGAAGGGGGATCATCGAAGAGCTTTGTCCATACCAAGCGGATGATGTTTCAGAACAGTCCCGCATTTCATTATTTGATGGAGAAACTGTCAACAACCGTCAGCTCGTATCTTTCTGCACAGATAAAGGCCGGGGCTCAGGCGGTTCAGCTCTTTGACACCTGGGCAGGGGTCCTTACTCCGCTGGACTATGCAAAATACGCCCTCCCCTATGTAAAACGCATAATAACCGAGGTGAAAAAGGAAGGGGCGCCGGTCATCTATTTTGCGAACGACTGTGCAGGCATTCTGAAAGAGATAAAGAAGACCGGCGCGGATGTTACCGGAATTGACTGGAGGACCGATCTCGGGGACGGGATAAAGAAACTCGGCAAAAAGGCAGTTGTCCAGGGGAACCTTGACCCCTGCGCACTCTTTCTCCCTCAAGAGCAGATCGAGGACCGCGTTAAGGACATCCTCTGGAAAGGGGAATCTGCACGCGGGCATATATTCAACCTGGGACACGGCGTCCTGCCCCAGACACCCGTTGAGAATGTGATAGCCCTGGTCGAAGCGGTGCATACTTATGGGAGAAAATCCTAACACCATAGGAGTTGTGTTTCTTAACCTTGGCGGTCCTGATTCGCTTCAGGCAGTGAGGCCGTTTCTCTATAACCTGTTCTCGGACAGACAGATAATCCGGCTCGGTCCTTCTTTTCTGCAAAAGCCTCTTGCCTGGCTCATCTCTTCCTTGCGGTCAGGAAAAACGGAGAATCTCTATCGCATGATCGGAGGGAAATCGCCAATCCTCGAAATCACCACTGCCCAGGCAAAAGCATTGGCAGAATTACTGAATCAACAATCAATACCCCCCCATCCCCCCCTTGCTAAGGGGGGGAATCATGGAGGGGCAACTTCCTTCAGGGTCTTCGTTGCAATGCGGTACTGGCATCCGTTGACAGAGGACGTGATCCCTGAAATCCACAACACCGGGATAAGGAAACTTGTCGCGCTCTGCCTCTATCCGCATTATTCTGTCGCGACTTCAGGTTCATCACTCTCAAAATTCAGGGCGGTTATATCGCAGTACCCCATCGAATTTTTTACGGTTTCAGAATGGTACGACCATCCCCTGTATATCGAATCGCTTGTGGATGTTATTCAGAAAGGAATACAGTCATTCGGCAGCGATTCAGCGCATGATATTCATGTCCTTTTCAGCGCTCACAGCCTCCCGCAGAAATTTATAGACCAGGGGGATCCTTATGTGGCGCACACAATGAAAACAATCGGGGAGATCACAAAAAGGATGCCGATTCAGTGGCACCTGAGCTATCAGTCGAAGAGCGGCCCTGTACAATGGCTTGAACCGTCAACCGAGGCGAAACTTGAAGAACTCTCCGAAAAAGGCGTGAAAAATATTCTTATGGTCCCGATCAGCTTTGTCTCGGACCATATCGAAACCCTGTATGAAATAGACATCCTTTATACAAATCTCGCAACTAAGCTCGGCATGACCCTGCGCCGGACTGCCTCATTGAATACCCATCCGCTTTTCATCGCAGCATTGCGTGATATCGTGATGAAAAGCGTCACTGATTTACGATGGCTACCGTCTTGACACTTCAGTGAAGAGCTCAATCCCCTCCTTCATAAGGAGGGGTTGGGGAGGTTTGAATATTTTTCCAAAATACCCCACCAACCTCCCCTTGTAAAGGGGAGGATTTTTCCACCCGTTACTAAATGGTTACGTGCCGTCTTAGGGTTCGTCTTAGGTTCCTTGACATTCTTTACACCCCTGTGGTAAAAAGTGAGTCTTGTCACGAATTCTTTTTTCAGGAGCACGAAAGAATGATATCCGCGCTTTTCAAAGGCGGCATACACCCGCCTGATAATAAATATCTGTCCGCCGAAAAACCTATTGCCACTGCTTCTCAACCCGACAAAGTGTTCATCCCGCTCAGTCAGCATCTCGGCGCGCCCTGCAAGGCGCTTGTGACGCCCGGGCAGGAAGTCAGGAAAGGAGAACTGATCGGTGAACCCGGGGGATTTGTATCGGCTCCGGTTCATTCTTCGGTCTCCGGGAAAGTAACCGCCATCGTCGAGTTCCCGAATGCGATGGGCAGAATGGTGACATCGGTCGTGATCGAAAATGACGGCAGGGATGAATGGACAATCCTGAAGGATACGCCTGACTTTGACAGGCTTTCACCCGAAGAATTAAGGGAAAAGATAAAAAATGCCGGGATTGTCGGGATGGGCGGCGCGGCCTTTCCGACAGTTGTCAAGCTCTCGCCACCGAAAGAGAAACCAATCGATACCGTCATATTAAACGGCGCAGAGTGTGAACCGTACCTGACAGCCGACTACAGGCTGATGATCGAGCATCCGGAAGAAATAATCCGGGGGCTTGAAATACTCATGAAAATATTTGGGGTTCCGAGAGGCTATATCGGCATCGAGGACAATAAGCCTGATGCCGTAGAAAAGATGAACCAGGCATTGCAGGGGAAGGAAGCCGTAGAGGTCGTCGCACTTCCCGCGAAATACCCCCAGGGGGCAGAAAAAATGCTCATTAAATCCGTCACAGGGAGAGAGATACCGCCAAGAGCGCTGCCCATGGATGTGAAGGTCGTGGTGCAGAACGTGGGGACGGCCCGGGCGGTTTTCGAGGCAGTCCGGTACGGTAAACCACTTATAGAGAGAGTGCTTACGGTCACAGGCGGCGGGATTCATGAGCCCCGGAATCTGTTTGTGAAAGTCGGCACCCTCATTTCCCCTCTTCTCGAAGAATGCGGCGGACTGAGAGAAGACGCGGTAAAGGTAATTTCCGGCGGGCCGATGATGGGATTTGCCCTCTCTTCACTTGATGTCCCGATAACCAAAGGGACTTCGGGCATTGTGGTCATGTCTGAACAGGAAATGGTCCATGCAGCCGACTTCGGTCCGTGCATAAGATGCGGCCGGTGCATCGAAATATGCCCCATGGGTCTTATGCCCTCGATGCTGAGCATATACGCGGAAAAAGGGTTCTACGAAGGAGCGAAGGAGTATAATCTCTTCGACTGTTTTGAGTGCGGCTCATGTGCCTTCGTCTGCCCCTCGAAGAGGCCGATAGTCCAGCTTGTTCGTCTCGCAAAGTCGATGGTGAAACCGTAAGAACCAAAAAGATGGTTTATAAATTGTCATTCCAGCTTGTCCGGAATCCTTCTTCTGAGACAGGAGAGATGCCGGACAAGCCGGCATGACAGAATTTGCAAGGAAAAGTGAATATTGCTAATAGCTTTTTTTGGTAGGTACAGTGAAAAATGATAATTCCGGACTGATCGTTTCGGTCAGTCCTCATATTAAGGATGCAGAGACAACAGAGAGAATCATGTGGAGTGTTTCTCTTTCGTTGTTGCCTGCGGTACTGATGGGCGTATATTTCTTTGGTCCCAGGGCTGCTTTTACCATCATAGCAAGTATTCTCTCCGCAGTTCTCTCTGAATATATCTTCCTGAAGGCAATGAAAAAGAAGGTGGTCGTTCTTGACGGGAGCGCCTTTCTTACAGGGCTTCTCCTTGGACTGAACCTGCCTCCTTCTGTCCCGTTTTTTATCCCCGTCATCGGAGCAATCGTGGCCGTAATCATCACCAAACAGCTTTTTGGCGGGCTCGGATACAATATTTTCAACCCTGCCCTCATCGGGAGGGCGTTCCTTCTTGTTTCCTTTCCCAGGCTCATGACCGTCTGGAATGAGCCGGCCGCTGCATTTATTCACCTTGATGCCAGAACGACAGCCACTCCTCTCGGTATCCTGAAAGAAGAAGGCATCGTAAAATTAATCGAAGTATTCGGGGACAAATGGAATCTGTACTCACAACTCCTGATCGGTCACCGGGGTGGGTGTATCGGTGAAACATCGGTTCTTGCGCTCCTGATCGGCGCAGCGTTCCTCATGCACAGAAAGTATATCACCTGGCATATCCCCCTCTCATTCCTCGGCACTGCAGCGCTCATCGCATGGATATTCGGCGGAAAGGAAGGCCTCTTTACCGGAGACCCCCTCCTCCATCTTATGACCGGCGGGCTGATGCTCGGAGCCTTTTTCATGGCCACCGATTATGTGACCAGCCCTTCGGTGAAAAACGGGCAGATACTCTTCGGGACAGGCTGCGGTTTCCTTACCATGCTTATCCGTCTGAAAGGCGGATATCCCGAAGGGGTCATGTTTGCCATTCTGATCATGAACTGCTTTTCGCCTCTCATCGACCGGGGGTTCAGGTCAAAGGTATTCGGGGCAATAAAAAAACCGGAACAAGGGGCAAAACAGTGACGGCAAAAGACATCCTCAAGATAACTCTGAACCTCGTCATTATCTATCTCATCGGGGGCATAATCCTCGCTGCTGTGTACGCAAAGACTTCCCCTATCATGTACAGGAATGCCGTTCTCGAGAAAGAGACCGCGCTGAAGAAACTGATGCCGGAGGCTGATCACATCGAAAAAATCGGCGACTGGACGATTCATGATAAGCATGCGGAATATTTTATTGCACGGAAGAAGAACGCCACAACAGGATATATCATTCAATCATTCGGAAAAGGGTATTCAAGCTATATCAACACATTGATTGCAGTTGATACGGATTTCAGGATACAGAAGATCAGCATTCTCGGACACGCCGAAACACCCGGACTGGGCGATGAGATTGAAGCAGACAGCTTCAAAGATCAGTTTGCGGGGAAAGACCCGGAGCATATGAAGGTACTGAAAACAGAGACCACTGAATATGTCCAGGCAATTTCCGGGGCAACGATATCGAGCAGGGCCGTTGCTGAAGACGCGGTGAGGAACGGTCTGGATTTCCTGAAAAAAACCCTACAAGGAGAAAACAGGGGACATGTCTCAGGCAGGTAAGGTCAGTTATCGCGAACTCGTTCTTAACGGTATTTTCAAGGAAAACACCATTTTTAAGCTCGCCCTGAGCCTCTGTCCTTCAATTGCCGTAACGAATAATGTAAGGAACGGTGTGCTTATGGGCGCCGCCGTCCTCTTTGTCCAGGTGATGGTGAATATCACGATTTCCCTGATGAGAAATCTGATCCACCCGAGGATACGGCTGCCGATTTTCATGCTGGTAATCTCAGGCTGGGTTACGGTAACGGACATGACCATGGCGGCCTTTGCACCGGCGGCGTATAAACAGATGGGCCTCTACATCCAGTTGATTGTTGCGTTTGCGTCTATCCTCGCAAGGGCTGAGATGTTCGCGAGTAAAAATACCTTCGTTCCTTCCATGTTCGACGGGATCGGCATGGGAGCGGGGTTCCTGCTTGCACTCACCGTCATCAGCTTCTTCAGGGAACTCCTCGGCAAAGGCTCTTTATGGGGATATCAGATCATCAATGCAAAACCTTTGCTGATACTGGTGCTTCCCGCAGGGGGGTTTTTCGCAGTGGGATTGCTTATGGGATTCTTTAACTGGATCAGCATGAAATACGAGGGAAGACGATGAGCACTGAATTTATAAAGCTTTTTGAACTGATCATAGCCGCATCGCTCATCAACAATTTTGTTTTTACAAGATTCCTCGGCCTCTGCATATTCTTCGGAGTTTCGAAGAGGATGGAGACCGCCGTCGGGATGAGCATAACCTTCACCTCGGTCATGATGGTCAGCGCTGCGCTGAGCTGGCTCGTATTCACTCAGGTGATGGTGCCTCTTGATATCACATTTCTGAAAATCATCGTCTTCATCGGGATTGTTGCCGGTTTCGTACAGGCGACCGATACCATAATGCGCAAGGTTGCCCGCGTACTCTATTACAAACTCGGCATCTACCTCGCTCTCATATCAACGAACTGTATTATTCTTGCAGTACCCCTCATCAATGCCGGTGAGCGGTACACTTTTTTTGAAAGCCTTGCCTTTGCCTTCGGTTCGGGGATCGGATTCTCACTGGCCCTGATCATTATGGCAAGCATCAGGGAGAAACTGGAACTCGCCGATGTTCCCGAACCTTTTAAGGGAGTGCCTATTGCGTTTATTGTTACAGGGTTGATTGCCCTTGCCTTTACAGGGTTTTCAGGACTGATCAGAATATAATGTTCCGGAATAGAAAATGACTACTCTATCTGATATCTATGCCTTGCTCTCAGAAATCATCGGACAATTGCCTCTGTCCGATATTCTCTCTTTCCTCGTCCCTCATGCCGGGGTCGGCGGAGGGGTTGAGGCACGCGAATACGTTCCCTTCATTCCCATACTGGAATCAACTCTCCTTTTTCTCGCCGGTATCGGCATCATATTCGGCCTCGGGCTTGCTCTTGCCGCGAAAAAGTTCTCGGTAAAAATTGATCCGCGGGTCGAACAGGTTACAGATGTTCTCGCCCATGCCCACTGCGGAGCCTGCGGGTATGCCGGTTGTGAACAATATGCTGAAGCGGTGGTAGGCAACCCCGATGTCCCGCCGTCACTCTGTACACCCGGAGGTGCGGGAACTGCTGAAGCAGTCGCCCGGATTACCGGGAAAAAAGCGGAATTTAAAGAACCCATGTTTGCCAGGCTCATGTGTCAGGGTGGGTGGAGCAATTCCCGCAAAAAGTTCGTTTATGAAGGAGTTCAGGACTGCAGGTCTGCGATCCTTGCGGGAGGCGGGGACAAGGCATGCAGATATGGATGTATCGGCTACGGCACCTGTGCAAAGGTATGTCCTTTTGGTGCGATTACCCTGACGGAAGATCATCTCCCGTATGTCGATCCCACAAAATGCACCGGATGCAGAAAATGCGAGGCAGCCTGTCCGACAAAAGTCATTGAGGTCCTGCCCGCTTCAAAACAGGTGCTCGTCGCCTGTCATTCGAAGGACAAGGGTTCCGATACCAGAAACAACTGCGAGACAGGATGTATCGCGTGTGGAATCTGTGTGAAAGTCTGTCCTTTTGATGCTCCTTCAATAGAGAATAATCTTTCGAAGATCGACCTTGACAGATGCAGAGTATGCGGAATCTGTGTGAGAAAATGCCCAACAAAGGCTGTCAGGGACTTTATTCCGCAGAGACCGAAGGCGCATATAAAAGATCACTGTATCGGATGCCTGATCTGCGTGAAAGTATGTCCGGTCGATGCCCCTTCGGGAGAATTGAAAAAACTGCATACCATCGACCAGACAAAATGCATCGGGTGCGGCATCTGTACTGCACGGTGCCCTGTTCAGGCTATAGAGGGCACGTTCAATGCTGCCGAAGTGCTTGCTGCAGCGGCGAAAAAGAACTCACAGGCTGCATAACCCATTCTATCCCATATTCTTCATAATCTATGGTTACCGTGACAGGACAGAGTATTCATCCGTGAATTCATGAATAACCTGGGGCAGCCTACCTCCCTCAAAAAGTTGACCCTCCCCCTTCCCTTTGCTATCATTATTAGTGAAGCCTTATATCTCAACACCCGAAAACATTGTCATGGATAAAATATTACTCCAATATCTTACGTCCAGCCCCATTCTGAGCAGATGTAATTTGTCTGAACAGGAGGTCGGCGATCTCGCTGTCTACCTCAGGAAACATTGTCTCTCCACCCACATTGAAGAGGTAGTCAGGATGGTCGAGGAAGTTATCAGTATAAATCCTGCCCTCGAGTGGAAGGAAATCCTTGAGGCCGCTGCAAATAAAATGGTCCTGTTTCTCAATGCCGCAGCGGCTTCCATCCGGATCTTCGACCCGCAGACCGGCAGGCTTGACGCGTTCGGTTCATTTCAGTACGCTGAGAAGAAAAGGCAGGAGAGCATCCCTCTCGAACAGTCGGTGGCCGGGAGAGTCATTACAAGCGGCAAGAGCTTTCTTGTGCCGAATATACTCCTTGAGCCCGATTACAAAAACAAGGATATAGTCAGGGAGCATGGCTTCAACTCCCTGATGGCAATACCGATGCACATACCCGGTTTCCTCGCGAACGAAGGAGATATCCAGGGCACGATACAGATTTATTACAAAGAAAACGACAAGGAATTCGATCCCCTCGAGGTGGCAAACGCTGAACTCATGTCCAGGAGAGTAAGCTATGTAATCGCGAAGAAACGCATCCTTGACCTCCAGAAGCTGAACATCCAGAAAGAAAAGATCGTTGAGAAGATATTCGTCAAGCTCAGTCATCGTGAAGGGATCAAGATGGGGGATGTTTTCAGGATGATGATCCCCGAGCTGGTGACTATCATCCAGATTCAAAGCTGCGCCCTTTTTTCCGTCACACCTGACAGAAGATATGTCCAGACAGAACTGGAATACCCTGTCGGTCAGGATATCCACGATACGACCTGCAGGCTCTCGGTGAAAGACCATCCTTACTTTGACGTACTGATCAATCAGTCCGAACAGCATAACGATTATGAGTTTGAACGAATCAACGCATCGTATATCTTTCTCAAAGACCCGTTGAAAAGCAGATTGGCCGATGAAGAACTGAAGCGCTATGCAGCCAGACACGGGATCAAGTCGGTGCTTTTAATCCCGCTCAGGGCAAAGGACGAGATCAACTATTTCATCGTCTTCTATAACACGGACCGACGCCGTGAGTTCACAGACCATGAGATCGAACTCCTTAACTTCTTCGGAAAAGAGATTATGAAGGCGCTCAGGATCGAAAAACTTGATGACGTGCTCCATGATTTCAAAAATCCGGGGATCGCTATCGCCGGGTTTGCGAAAAGGGCAATGAAACTCCTCCAGACAGAGGACCTGGAAGAGCGTAAAAGACAAAATCAACGAATACCTTGATATTATTACCCAGGAAACTACAAGGATGCAGGAACTTGCCATCTATCCGAATATCGAAGGCCGGGAGCGGGTTATCGATCTTACCTTGATATTGAAAAACCGGTTCAGGATCAACGAGGAAGCAATCAGGGAACAGAAGAGAACGAATATTATCCTCGTCCAGGATGAGATTACAACCAGCAATTATTCGTATTCTGCTCTCCGTTCGGATTTGAGCGCGTACTGGACAATCTGCTCGACAATGCGACCAAAGCAATCCCTGAACAGGGGGGAGAACTTGCGATCAGGAGCTACCGTTCCGACGACATGGCCTGTTTCGAAATCCGGAACACAGGCAGGATACCTGAAGAAAAGATAACACAGATACAGAGCGGTGAGGTAAAAGGACGGGGGCTCAATATCATCTATCGGTTCATCCAGGCCATTCACGGAAAGCTCGAGGTCTCGACCGATGATCATTCAACGACCTTCCGTGTTTCGATCCCGACCTACAAAGAGACCGAGTGAGAGCAAAGACCCCTTCCATCAAAGAAAAGAAAACACTCCTTGAAGGCAAATACCTCCGTTTCATGCTCACCACCTATGTCGACGCATACGGCACGGAAAGGCAGTGGGAAGCCTTCGAACGGGTGAACTGTAAGGGCATTGTGGTGATTGTCCCTGTTACGAACGAGGGAGAAACAATCCTGACAAAACAGTTCCGGCCTCCGGTCAATAACTATGTAATCGAATTCCCTGCAGGCTTGAATGACAAAGGAGATACGCTTGAAGAGGCGGCAAAAAGAGAATTGCGCGAAGAGACGGGATACAATGCAAAAGAGCTGACTTTTCTGACCGAAGGGCCGATGTCATCAGGTGCGTCGGGTGAAATTCTTACCGCCTATATTGCCAGGGACCTTGAATATAAAGGGATCGGCGAGCGCGACGAGGCGGAGGATATCGAGATTATAAAAGTGCCTATGGAAAAGCTTGAGGAAAGGTTGTCAGAATTACAGGCAGAAGGGAATTTCATAGATCTGAAAATTTATGGACTTATCGATCTGGCGAGGAAACATCTTATGCCACGATAATCTTGCAGAATCTCCTTTTCCCTACTTTAAGAATAAACTCACCCTTTTCTACCCGTGCATCTGCATCGGTAACCGCATTGTCATTCACCTTCACCCCGCCCTGCCTGATAAGCCGTATCGCTTCACTCGTGCTCTTCGCGAGGCCGGTGTCTTTCATGATCTGAGGGAGCCAGTTGTTTTCGAGAGAAATATTCCCGACCGGGATTTCGTCAGGGAGTCCTTTCTGTCTAAATATCTGATCGAACTCTTCCTTTGCTTTCAGGGCCTCCTCACGCCCCCAGTATCTCTCCACTATCTCGGCTGCAAGATCCTGCTTCGCCTTTTTCGGATGGACGCTTCCACTCTGCAATCCATTCTTTAATGCATGCAGTTCCTCGATCGAGATATGGCTCAGCAGCTCGTAGTACCTGAGCATGAGTTCGTCGCTCACGGACATGATTTTCCCGTACATCTCATGAGGGGTCTCATCGATCCCGATGTAGTTCCCGAGGCTCTTCGACATCTTGTTCACCCCGTCGAGACCTTCAAGCAGAGGCATCAGCACAACCGACTGCTCCGGAACGCCCATCTTCCTCTGCAACGTTCTCCCCATCAGGATATTGAATTTCTGGTCCGTGCCTCCGAGTTCGACATCCGCTTTCAGATAAACCGAGTCGTAAGCCTGGAACAAAGGATAATAGAATTCAAGGATCGTGATATCCTGCTGATTCTCATACCTCTTTTTGAAATCCTCACGCTCCAGCATTCGGGCAACAGTCTGCATCGCGCCGAGTTTGAGAAAGTCCGGAACGCTCATCTTTCCGAGCCATTCACTGTTGAACGTGACCTTCGTTTTCTCCGGATCGAGAATCTTGAACACCTGTTTTTTGTATGTTTCGGCATTCCTGATGACATCTTCCTTCGTAAGAGGCTTTCTCGTTTCCGACCTTCCGGTGGGATCACCGATCATTCCGGTAAAATCTCCGATGAGGAAAACCACCTGATGCCCCAGTTCCTGGAACTGACGCATCTTTTCGAGAAGCACAGTGTGTCCGAGATGGATATCAGGCGCCGTGGGATCAAACCCTGCCTTAATAATGAGAGGCCTGTTTTTAGCATACGATTTTTCGAGCTTCTTCAGGAACTCTTCTTCAACGATTATCTCAAGGGCCCCTCTTTTTATTCTCTCGAGTTGTTTGTCCGGTGAAAGCATAGGAGATATATTAAAATGTAAGGCAGGCCTTCGTCAAATAAAGAACATTATTGCTCCGGCAACTAAATACCTTAATGTCATTCCCGCAAGTGAAGCGCGTCGGGAATCCTTCCGGATATAGGCGCATGCAGACAAGAACCGAAGAAGGATTCCGGACAAGCCGGAATGACAGTACTGTAAATCTTTCATCTTTTTACTTGCCGGAGTAATAACTGCGCGGTAACTGCAGAAATATATCCCCTTTTTACCAAGGAGGGGATCCAGAGGATGACAAATTCTGTGTATAAACACGCACTATCTAATCCTCAGCCGGCTAAGGATGATCCCGAGATATTTATTGAGGGGATTGTCTCTCTTTAAGAAAGGGATAACCGGCGCTTTTCGTGGCCCGAGTTTTTCCAGTTCCTGAATGATCTGCGCATTTGACTGATGGCGCATCCCTTCCCTGAACACCTTCATTGCCTCAGACTTGTTCTTGTCGAGCAGGTAGATTTTACCGAGGTTCAGGTAATGCAGGGAATTACCGGGCTCCTGTTGCATGGCCTCCAGACAGAGAGAAACTGCTTTTTTATACTGTCCCCTTTGTCGCGCGATACAGAAGGCAAAGCAGGAAAGACATGCAGGGGATCGTTCCTGTTCGAGTGCCTTCTCGAACCAGGCAAGGGCAGCGACTGTCTCTTCCCGCTCAAGCGCTTCCAGTCCTCTCCTGATAAAATTCCCCGCTTCCTGCTCCAGCATGGTAATAATAGTAGAACAAATCCCGGCGAATGTCGATAGTCATCATGGTATTGTTCTTTACCGCACCCGGTAATCTCTACCGTCACACAATATATGCTTCAGATTCTCCCGTGATTTTATTCCTTGAATTTGGGCCTGATACAAACGTAAGAAGCGTGAACACCGGCAGTGAAAGAGATGTGCGGGCAGCCTAAGGAGGGTCAGGCTGCCCGCTTATGGTGTAGAAAAAGGCAACTGAAGGGGTAATCAGTTGCTTTGAGGGTAACGTTGAATCATGAATATAGAATAAAACAACAATATGAAGGAATAATGAAGAGATTATGAAAAGGTTATAATAATCTGTTCTGCCTGAGAAAAAGCGGTGTTCTCCCGCATTCAACCGCTATTTTGCTTTTGCAGATTGAACATCCAGCAGAGTGATCTCAAAAGTCAGGTCTTTTCCTGCAAGCGGATGATTGAAATCCAGCGTCACAGAAGTTGAGGAAACATGCTTTATGGCAGCGGAAAAAGATTTCCCGTCCTCCCCCAAAAGTTCAACCCTGATCCCTACTTCAGTCTTTATACCCTCCGGCAGTTTTTCTTTGGGGATGTCCAGAACCCACTCATCATGGTATGGACCATATGCCAGCCCGGCGGGCACTTTTTCGGTCTTTGATTCACCGGCTTTCAAGCCGGTGACTGCTTTTTCAAGGCCTGCGATAACTTCCCGTTCACCCACCCTGAAGCGGAGAGGCTCGTTTTCAGGAGACCTGTCGATAATGGTACCGTTCGGCAGCATGCAGGTGTAGTGCACCTTTACGATATCGCCCTTTTTTACCTTTTTCTTTGCTGCCATGATACTCCTTTCGCAATGTATCCCTGCATTCTTCGCACAATGATAATTAATGTATGCTTCGTCGCTTGTCCAGATTAAACCATATATTCTTTATCTGTCAAGAAAAAGCATACGGAATGGAGAAACCATTCTGTTACGGGTGGAAAAATCCTCCCCTTTACAAGGGGAGGTTGGTGGGGTATTTCAAAAACATTGAAACCTCCCCAACCCCTCCTTATAAATGAGGGGATTTTTGAACTATTCACTGAAAGGCTGCCGTGATGGAGAATTCTCTCACTTCTGATAGGTCAGGAGATGGTGCGGGTATGGAAACCATATTTTCCAGTACTTCAGCATGCAATCAGCTTAATGCTGCCGTATCTGTGTTTTAAGCGGTATAGAGACTTTCAGGGTAGTCCCCTTTCCCGAACTTCCCTCGATGCTCACCTGTCCGCCCAGCAGGTGCACCCGTTCACGTATTCCGGTTAACCCATAGGATTTTGCATCGGTTATCTGAGCACATGTTATGCCCCTTCCGTTATCGCTCACTTCCAGCAGGACATCCTCTGCCTCCTGTCTTAAAATGACCTCCATTTCAGCTGCATTCGAATGCCTTGCTATATTCGTAAGCGCTTCCTGAAAAATACGGTAGATAGCTGTTGCAATGTCCCGGTCTAAAATACTATCGTCTGCAAAATCCATTTTCAGGTTACAGGTTATGCCGGTCCTTTCCCAGAACTCACTCGCCTGCCATTCGATTGCCGCAGTGAGTCCCAGGTCGTCCAAAAGCCCTGGCCGCAATTCTGCCGACTTTTGCTGCACTGTTTTCACCGCCAAGTCTATCAATTCCGCCATAGACCCTATTTTCATCAGAAATTTTTCCTTATTCCTGTTTCTGCTCTTCTGTATCCTGCTGGTTAACCAGAACAGGTCCATTTTCAACGCAGTCAGCAACTGCCCAAGTTCATCATGAAAATCACGGGCAATCTCCATCCGTTCCTCTTCAATAGCAGACTGCAAATGTGCAGAAAGATAGCGAAGTTGTTCACGGGAGCTTTTCAGCTCCGACTCGGCCCGTTTTCTCTCTGTGATGTCCTCATAGACAGCAACGATTCCGTTATCCTTGAGTTCCTTGCCGATAACAGAGGCATTCATCGTGCAGAGGATGTCATTGCCATTCCTGTGGCGATAGGGGAACTCTGCCGCATATCTCTTCCGTTTCTCAAGAATGGGATAACATCTTCTTCCAATTTCTTCATATTCTTCGTCATTCCTGAAGAGAATCCTTGCGCTCCTGCCGATCAGGTCTTCCGGTTTCCAGCCGAATACCGCTTCCACCGCCTGGTTTGCGAAGAAGATCCTCCGTTCATAGAGTCCAACCACTGCGTGAGGGATAGCGCTTAAAATTGATGATTTCAGGGCTTCCAGTCCCCTGAGGGCATCCTCGGCAGATTTACGTTCCGTCATCTCCCGCGAGATGCTCTCTATTGTTTCATTGGTAACATTTTTCAGGGATTCCAGCAATTCAATCTCCGACCCACCGGTCACCCTTGCGTTCAGATCCCCTTTTGATACCCTGTGAAATACGTCAAAATGCTCGGCAATACATATTGCGATCTCATGAGACTGGTCCACAATCTCTCCGATATTTTCCGCCGTGCTGTTGATCATATGCTTTAACTTTACGATCAGTTCGATATCGGATACCTCAGGGATCCTTACCGTAGGATCTCCCGATGAAATCTTTTTCAATGCCTCAAAGACCTCGGACAGGGTCATCGCAAGTTCCAGACTCATATTCTCTAATTCCCTGTCTCTCTCTTCGACAATATTTCTGTATTCCTTGAGCTGCCGGTTGAATACCCTGCAGGTCTCGATCATTGCGTCGGTATCCATATTCCTTTCGAATACCGTACAGTCCATGCACAGATCTATTTTATCCATGAATTTTCCCTGGATTTCGTTCCGGCAATGCGTGCCGGTAAAAAGCCAGCAGCTGACATTGTGGGAGAGAAAGGCAGGACATATATCCTCATTGCACCGGAAAACTTCCCAGCACTTTACTTTTGTCTGTTTATATTTATTGGATAATTTTTTCGGTTCCTGAAATTTTCATCCTATGATCCTTCTCTGCTGCATGTCCGCAATCCCGTAGCGTTTCCTGCTCATATTGTAGCATATGCTTAATAGTAAATCACTGGAAATTTGTTCAATATAAGATTATAAATGTGCAGGCTTTTTTACTCATAGACTGACCATTCCCATACTGCGGATGCAATATTTTTGCGGATTTATGTCAAAGGCTTTCGAGATAACTTCGGAGTCCCGATCCCGAGAGATTTCAGGACCGGACAGGAAATTATCGAGTTAGCGTACTTTTCACTGATATGGCTAAGGATTCGTTTGCACAGCGAAAGATTAGTGCAATATTCCCAATTCTTCCTTCAACCACTCCTTAAGCTCACCCTCGGGGGCATACATGCCCTTGAGCAGACAGACTGATTTTTCAAAACGTTCCGGCAATGCAAACTTCGCGATCTCAACAGCATCTTCTGAATTTCTCTTGATCAGATAAATATAGTAGGGTTTGTCCCAGCAATTCACGACGAAATAGACTGAATAATCGCTTTTGGAACGGACCACATGTCTCCTGTCCTCCCCGCGGGCCCATATGTTCCCCCACTCCAGATAGACCCTAACCGCAAGTTCCGGCGTCATTTCCCAGTCAATCGCATTCAGAAGCGCCCTGTCTTTTTTCAGTTCTTCGAGTGTTAGCATACCATCTCTCCTTTCAGGCTGCATGTATATTTTACTTATTTAATTATTTATTAACTATTTTTTATACAGTATCAAAATACGCAGAAAATTTCAATAAACCCCGGGTGAAGTGATTTGAATCACAGAATAACATAATTTTTATCTTTTAAACTATTTTTAATATTATTATTTTATTTTAATAATAATTGAAAATCACGGCCACACCCACTCTGTGTGTGAGATTTGGAGGTTTAACATGATGAAAAAAATAGGGATAATGCTTGCGCTTCTTGGGATCATTCTCACGTGGAGTATCTGTATTAACCTGGCTGAGGCTGAGACTCAGCATAACGGTCTTGTCTGGGACGGTCCGGGCACCTGTCTTCAGTGCCATGAATCTGAGGCTGTAGAAATGCACGGCTCAGTCCACTATCAATGGCAGGGACAAGTGCCGTTTGCAGTGAGCGGCCCCCCGGTTCAGGGCAAATTGAACACGGCAGTGAACAGTTACTGCATCAACATACTCGGCAACTGGAATGCATGCGGGACCTGCCATACCGGTCTCGGGGCAAAGCCCGAGGCCACAGTCACAAGGACGCAGATCGAGAACATCGACTGTCTCCTCTGTCACCAGAAGGATTATAAACGGAAGAAGGTAAACGGTGTGTTCGTGCCGGACACCGCAGCTATGCCTGTCACGATAGACCAGGCTGCGAGGACAGTGCATAAACCGGTGCGGAGCAACTGCCTCCAGTGCCATGCAAAAGGCGGAGGAGGAGACAATAACAAGCGTGGCGATATAGCCCTTGCCCATGCAAACACCACTGACAGGAACTTCGATGTGCATATGGCAACGACCGGTGCTAATCTTACCTGCCAGAGTTGTCATACTACTGAAAACCACAGGATTGCAGGGAGGGGCTCTGACCTGAGAGAAACAGACCTCAATCTGCAGATGAGTTGCTCGACATCGAACTGCCATTCAAATAAACTTTCCTCAAATGGACATGAATCTTCTGATATCAACAAACATATAAAGAAAGTCGCCTGTCAGACCTGCCATATTAAAATATACGCGAGGGACGCATCTGACACAGCCGGAAGCGAATCGACTGAAATACATCGCGACTGGACCAAGCCGGAGTGGGTAGCTTCGCTGAACCGGTGGGAACCTGCTATCACACGGGCCGGCAATCAAAAACCGGAATACCGATTCTGGAATGGATACAGTTACAACTATAACCTCAACGAGCTCATTACTGTCGATCCTGCAACAGGGAAATATCCCACCTCCCACCCTGACGGAGGGATCAATGATCCCGGCAGCAAGCTTTTCCCATTCAAATACAAAACAGCCCTTCAGCCCAGTGCGACAAACATTGGCCGTCTCATTGCACTTGATACCAGCGTGTACTTTGCAACTGGTGATGTGAATGCTGCAACGAAGCAGGGGCTTTTCAATATGGGCTTAAGTTCTGTGGAACCTTATGTATTCGTCGAGACGGATACGTATCAACTCATAACCCATGAGACCATGCCGTCTTCCCAGGCCCTCACCTGTAATCAATGCCACGGGTCCACTGCAACACAGATGAATCTTAAAAACATGGGATATGTCCTGAAAGGACCGTCATCGTCAGTGTGCGTTCAATGCCATAGCTATAAATCAAGTCCCGGCTTTACAACACTCCACAAGAAACATGTTACCGAGAAAAAAATCAGACTGTTTAAAGTGCCATACTTTCACAAGAGCATCGTCTCCATTGCCTCCGACCTACACACTGAATATCACGAAATCAGGAACAGGCAGCGGTACGGTAATAAGCAGTCCAAGCGGCATCAATTGCGGGAGTGATTGTTCCGAGAGTTATTCCAATAAGACACAGGTGACTTTTACGACTACGGCTGACACCGGTTCAACCTTTAACGGATGGAGCGGCGATTCAGACTGCTCCGACGGGGTTGTGAACATGATCGCAGGGAAAACCTGTACCGCAACCTTTACGCTCAACACCCCACCTCCTGGCAATGGAGCCTCCGGACGGGTGACCGATGGAAGTGGTGCAGGCGTTTCAGAAGTTACCATGATTTTTTCGGCTACTTGTTCCAGGGCAGCATGTCCGCCTATTCCTCCAGCGGTGCAAACTGAGGCAAACGGCAATTGGAGCCAGGCAGGGTTCCAAAACAGAGTTCAATATAAGGTTACTCCGTATAAAACAGGATGTACTTTCAACCTGCCCTCTCTCAATTTTACTGTTCCCAATGCTAATATGAATTTTATCGCAACTTGTGGTAATCCCTCAGTCTATACGCTCACGGTCACCAAGGCAGGAACAGGCTCCGGTACGGTCACCAGTTCCCCAAACGGCATCAATTGCGGGAGTGATTGTTCCGAAAATTATTCCAATAACACTCAGGTTACTTTTACGGCTATGGCTGACACTGGTTCTACGTTTGCCGGATGGGGCGGTGATACAGACTGTTCCGACGGGGTTGTGAATATGACTGCACACAGAGCCTGTACCGCTGAGTTTGATACCATTCCTGTCCAGGGTAACGCCGATATTGCTGTCTCTCGGTCTACTCTGGAATTCGAAGAGGTAAGGGTGAGGGCTTCAAAAACGTCTTCGTTCATCGTCATGAACGAAGGCACCGGCACCCTCACCGTTGCGAATATGACAATTTCCGGAAGAGATGCTTCCCTGTTCAGAGTTGTGAGCGATTCGAATTTTGCGATCGGTCCTTCGCTGAGCAATACCGTATCAGTAAGGTTTACGCCTCGATCGACTGGAGAGAAAGAAGCAACTCTGAAAATCTTCTCAAATGATCCCGATACCCCGGTACTTTCGATAAAACTTAAGGGCGAAGGAAAAAGATAAACCAGCGAAACTATCCCTCCGGTTCAGTGTAACCGGAGGGATATCCTCACCGTGAAGCAAGGCAATTCAAGGATATCCTAAATCCAGTAATAGCTATACAAACCTGAAGAACAAGCGAAAAATTGCAGGAAAAAATTGTCGGGGTACTGAGAAGAGGTGACTGAAGGAGAGTGAGCCTGCAAACAGGACTCACTCTCCTGTCATCTTTTATTTATTTCTTTTTGCCGCCCTTACCACAGCTACATTTTTTGCACATAACCACACCCCCTATCTTCTTGGAATTATCTTTATTCTAAAAGGAACAACCACTGAATTGCAACATTTTGCATGAAAAACATCCATTCTTTCTTTAGGCACAGGGTTGAGATGCGTGCAATAAAAAAGGATAATAGTAGCATATGAATCTAAGAATATTTCGCCGCATGATATCCTCTTTGACGGCGACAGTGATATTCTGTCTGGTATCACTTGCTGTCGTAACGCCTCTTTTCGCCGCCGAACAGGTCGAAATAGCAATAGAGGGGGTGGAGGGCGATGCATTGAAAAACGTTCAGGCTGCGCTTGCGCTTCCTGAGGGCATCGTGACGGATGGCAGGGTCAACACCTTATGGCTTGACTATTTCAGACTCAAGGCTGTTGAAAAAATCAGAAATGCGCTTGAACCCTTCGGGTATTACAGTCCTGATATCGTCATCGACCTTGAAACCCCGGAGAAAGAACGGTATCGTCTTCTCGCAAGGATAAAACCGGGACCTCCGGTACGTATCTCGGCGGTAAATATTTCTGTGCAGGGTCCGGGAGCAGATACAACATCGTTCAGGGAACTCGTCTCGAAATTTCCCCTGAAGAAAGGTGACGTCCTTCTCCACGGCGAATATGAGAGGGCGAAAGGGGAATTGAAAGCCCTGGCCCTGGAGACCGGATATCTCGATGCGGATTTTCCGATACACAGAATCCTTGTCAACCGGGAAGAAAAAACAGCCGCCATTGAATTATTGCTTAAAACAGGACCTCAGTACCGTTTCGGAGCAACAAACTTTGAAGGAGCTTCCCGGTATCCGCAACGTTTCCTGAAGAGATATCTTGCGTACAAGCCCGGCGAAGTCCTTGCTTCTGCCAAATTAAGGCAGACGCAGCTCAACCTTATGAATTCCGAACGCTTCAGTGAGGTCGTTCCCGTAACAGAAATAGAAAAGGCGGAAAATCTGCGGGTGCCGGTTACGATAACGATAAAACCCGGGTTCAGCAGACGACTCAGGACAGGGGTCGGCTACGGCACCGACACCGGCGCGCGGTTTTCGATCAATTATTCCGACCTGAACAGCCTGAGCCGGGGATATGAATTAAGATCAGAGATGAACATTGCCGAACGCCTGCAGGGTGTAGGTATCACATATCTTATCCCGAGCTATAAGGATTTAAACAGTTTTACAGAGTTCAAGAGCAATATGCAGCATGAGGAAACAGATACCTATGAAACGCAGATATTCGCGCTCGAAACCAACCGCACGAGGAGTTTCGGCAAGGGACGATCAGGGTCTGTCTATCTCAGAATTCTCTATGAAGACTCAACCATAGCATCCCAAACGGACAGGGCTTTCCTCGTCCTTCCCGGTATCCGGTTCTCGGCAAACCGTTATGACAACCTGATACGCCCGACCAGCGGATACCTCTATTCTGCAGAAGTCCGGGGCACACATGAATATCTCGGTTCGGATACTGATATGCTCCAGGTTATTCTGCAGGGGAGTGTAATCGTTCCGCTCCCCTGGCGGCTTTCGCTTTACTCCAGGATAAAGGGAGCGGCAACTGCCCAGAATGATTCACTGCGCCAGATCCCGGCCTCTCTCCGCTTTTTTGCCGGCGGAGACAGAAGCGTACGGGGATATGAATATCAGTCGCTTGGCCCCAGAAATGAAGAAGGAGAAGTGGTCGGCGGAAAGCATCTCCTTGTCGGCAGTATAGAACTCGAACGGGCGCTTTTCAGCGACTGGGGCGTCGCGGCATTCTATGACGCCGGCAATTCGTTCAATTCCTTTTCCGATATACAGTTGTATCAGGGAGCGGGAGTCGGCATTCGCTACTACACCCAGATCGGTGCGATAAAAGTGGATATCGCCCGCCAAATAGCGGTGGAGAATCCGAAATTCAGGATACATTTCAGCATCGGGATTGAACTGTGAGCAGAAAAACTGTATATATCATCTCATCAATAGGAATCATCGGCTTTCTTCTCATCGCAGGGATATCGGCATGGCTGCTCGGAACCGTAGAGGGTGCGGCCTGGGCCATCCGGACGATTGCGCATCAGGCAGGCGCAGAAATAGAATTCAGCAGAATAGAGGGCAGACTCTGGAATGCGGTCAGGCTGGAAGGGGTCGAAGCAACCTGGCATCAGGGCCACGCAAATGCCGAAAGGCTTTTTTTCGAGTGGCATCCGCTCATGGCCATTACCGGGAATATCGCGGTGAAAAGACTTTCAGTAAACAACGTGGTGATACAGGACGACCGTCCTGAAGAAGATAAGCCTCCGGACCTCAGCTGGCCGAAAGTGAACGGGATTCCCGCAAAACTGGATGCCTGGATCGATACTCTGGAAATAACAGGTCTCGATTACACCCGTCTCAACAATACCCCTTTCACAGTCAGGAACGCGTCCGCCCTCGTCATATGGCACAACGGCATGATAAGTCTAAGGAATTTCGTGCTCTCAACCCCCGACATCGGGGTCACAGGGACTGTTGAAGCAGGTTTCCTCCACCCGTCATTCCTCGCGGATATCACCGCATCACCCGTTCAGTCTCTGCAGGATATCAACCGTTTTTCCCTCAAAGCCCGCCTTATGCCGGGACATGGCGCTGAACAGTTGCAAGGCCCCGTTACAATCAGCGGTATGTCAGGCGACAAACAACTGGTACACATTTCGTTCCTGACCGGGGTTACAAAGACGGCGCTCAATCTCATTGAACTGCGTGCGGAGCAGGCGAACAGGAAGGGGATGCTGAATGGGAAAGGGGTAATCGATTTTAGCGATGTCATACCTGCGCTGACTTTTTCACTCGGCGTCGAAGGCCTTGACCTGTCACCTGAGACAGGCATAGCAACCGATATTCACGGAAGTCTGTCCCTGAACGGCAGTCTTGAAGACTACCGGGGCGATTTCTCATTTTCGAATAAAAGACCGCAAGCGCATCAGGCAGAGCTTACGGGCTCTATTCATGGCAGCAAGAAGGATCTGCAGATCCAGATCACCGGGGGAGCATTCCTTGGCGGAAAACTGAAAGGGAAAATAGAGACTTCCTGGCATGAGGGAATAACGCTGGAGAGTGAATTGCAGGCAAGAAACATGGACCCTGCAATTTTGAGCCCGGACTGGAAAGGGACTGTGAACCTGAATCTCTCGGTCGAAATGATAAAACCGGAAAAAGGCGAAACTGCCGGAACAATACGCGGCCTCATCCTTGAAAGCCGTCTTCGCGAAACAGACCTGACAGGCGAACTGCATGCGGAAATGCATGGAGAGGATCTCATCATCAGAAAATTGGCGCTGAAGGGCAATGGATTCGATATCAATGCGCACGGGGACCTTGCGAAACGCCTTTCGTTTCTTGCACGCATCAATGACCTTTCCGGGCTGATCCCCGACACCAAAGGCCGTCTTAACGCCGAGGGATGGGTGAGCAAAAACCGGGATGGTATTGCAATGTCCGTCAAGGCACACGCAACGTTCGCGCTGGACGGACATCCGGTCAGCCTGAAAAATATTTCGCTGGATCTCGATACACGAGGCCGGAAAATGCTCTCCCGTCTGGACATTGAGCTGACCAGCGGTGGCTCAATACACGCGCAGTTCAGTTCTCCGATGCCCCCGCAGCGTGCATTGCCTGAACAGGGCGATATCAGCGTCGAACTTAAACATGTCGATCTCGCATTCATTCAGTCATGGCTGCCTGAAGGGTTTTCGATACAAGGCAGCATCGCAGGACAGGTGAAGGGCAACCTCTTCCCTGACGGAAAATTCGCACTTTCGGGCAGCACTTCTCTCTCTCAGGGGTTCTTCATCCGCGAAACGACCAAGGGGCGACTCTCTGCCGGTCTTCAGAATACCGCTGCTTCATGGAACTGGAGCGGTGATGGTCTGAAAGGAGATGCCACTGTAACACTTGCCGGGCATGGGAAAGCCTCGGCACATTTTGAACTGCCTGTCCCAGCCCGGATACCGCTCGCTGTCAATCAGACCGGCGCAATGCGTATTGCAATCGATGCAGACGTTCAGGAGAAAGGAATGCTCGCCTCGATCTTCCCCGGTCTCGTTCAGGAGAGCCACGGCGGACTGGAACTGAGCAGCAGGATCGGGGGGACATGGAAAGATCCGCAATTCAGGGGAACAGTTCTCCTGAAAGAGGCAGGCGCCTATTTCCCTGCTGCAGGCATCAGGCTGAAGGACGTTCTCATCCGGGGACGTTTTGAAAGTGACCGGCTGATAATCGATACGTTTTCTGCGAAATCCGGAGACGGCAGTATTGAAGGCACTGCCAGGATATCCTTAAAAAACTGGGCTGTCGCACACTATGAGGGAAATATTTCGGGCAAGCGTTTTCGCACCGTACACATCCCTGAGTTACAGGTGGAAACCAGTCCTCAACTTAAATTTGAAGGCTCACCGGAAAAACTTTCGGTAAAAGGAGACATAACCATCCCGGAACTTTTCGTATTTGACAGCGGGTCCTCTGCGCCGGTAAAGCCCAGCAGCGATGTGATATTTGTTGACGCGGGTGAACAGAAGAAGAAAGGTTCACTCCTTGCCCTCGATATCCAGGTTCACCTGGTGCTTGGCAAAAAAGTTTTTGTAAAGGCGGAAGGAATTGATGCGCAGCTGAAAGGAGACATAGTGCTTACCGCCAAAAATCCCGATGAAATCAACGGGAAAGGATTAATACAGGTCGTGAAGGGAGACTACAGGAGACACGGGGTGAATCTCAATATCACACGAGGCCGCCTCATCTTCAACGGGCTTGTCACCCGTCCGAACCTGGATGTCGTCGCCCTCAGGACAAGCGGGGACGTAAAAGCAGGAGTAACCGTAAGCGGCACGCCTCAGTCTCCTGAGGTGAAACTCTATTCGGAGCCGCCAATGCCGGACACCGATATCCTTGCGTATATGGTGTTCGGTCATCCTCTCGGGAGCGATAAAGAGCAGTCATCTGCCGTGCTCCAGGCTGCCGGGGTCCTTCTTTCACAGGGTGAATCCGTCGCCCTGCAGGAAAAGATGAAACAGAGTCTGGGAATCGATGTGCTCGACGTTGAATCAGGCGGCGGCGACCTGTCGCGTTCCATGCTTACCGTCGGCAAGTATCTCACACCCAGGCTCTTCATCAGTTACGGCCAGTCGCTTTTCGATGAAGGCGGTCTTTTCCGCCTCCGCTATTCCCTCTCCAGGCGATGGGAGATAGAGACACAGAGCGGGGAACAGACAGGAGGCGACCTGTTTTACAAAATAGAGTTCAGATAGGACTCACAGGGCATATCATAGGTAATTATTTGCTATAATGATGCATAGCAGCGCATTGCAGGATAAAGGACGCTTATGAGATCATTCAAGGAAATCAAGGAACATTATAATTTTACCGATGAAGATGCACAGAGACTCGTAAGCCTGAAGCCCGTCATGGAGAGCCGTGATCAAGAGATAGCAGGGGCGCTGAGCTCATATATTATGAGCACAAAAATCGGGGCCAGGCTGCTGACTGAAGATGCCGGACGGACACATTTATTCGAAGCACAGCAGCAATGGTTTCTCGCGATGTTCGGGGGCAACTACGATAATAAGTATTATGATAAACTTATAAAAATCGGCATCGTACATGTAAAAAAGGCAGTGGACGCACATTCTCTGAACAGGGCTGTCAATATTATCAGAAGTTTGTGTGTGGATATCCTGTATACCCAGAAAAAACCGGCGGAGGAGATTCTCGCGGATATTCTTTCGTTCGAGAAAATTCTCGATATGAATCTTGACGTCATGACGTCTTCCTATATCGAAGAGGAAATCAGGAATTATTCTTCCCTGTACCGTATCAAAAGCGCCCTCGTAGATTTCTCCGAAAAGTTCCTCCAGAGTGCAAACCTCGTTCTTGTCCTTGCATTGATCGCACTGACTTTAGGCGCAATAGCGCTCTTTCTTACCGATGTACAGAAACTTTTTGCCGGAGACCTTGAGAATGGGATTATCAGTGCACTCGGCTCCCTGCTCATCATCTGGGTGATGATCGAACTGATGAATACGGAAATATACCATCTCAAGGGAGGGAAATTCCGCATCAGCGTATTTGTGAGTGTTGCGCTTGTGGCAGTGCTCAGGGAAACGATGATCGCAGCACTGAAACATGACCAGTCAGTGATGATGGGGTACCTGATTGCTGCAATCCTGGTTATCGGCTTTGTCTATTGGCTAATTATGAAAGGGGAAGGCCGGCTGGGATAGGGGCAACAGGGACCGGGAGAGTAACCGCTTTACGGTATTGCCGCAGATGACCACTTTCATGAATTCATTCTCTCAATGACGGGGCTGTCCGGCCAGTTTTCTCGTGAAATTTCCGCCTGCCCATTCAGCCGCACGTACCGCGCGATAGGTAAAGATATCTTCCATCTGTTCCTTGATTATAAACCTGTTGAAGAATTTCCCTATGGGGCCGAAAGGAATGCGATACGTTACCTGGTCCCGCATGAGCGTGCCTTCAGGGACTTCCGCAAAGGTATGCAGATGTTCCCACGAAGCATACGGACCCCTGACCTGGACATCGGTGAATAGCTCCGGTGGCCTGTATTCAGTGATTTTTGTGTGCCAGCGCAGTTTTACCGCAAACCACCTGATCGTATAATGGAATTCCGCGCCTTCGAATACTGACCCACCCTCTTCTCCGTTCAGCACCCTGAACTCGAGCCAGTCGGGGGTAATCTCGGCAAGATTTTCCGGTGATTCAAAAAAGGGAAACGCTTCCGTCAGCGGGACAGGCAGGACCTGTGATGTCCTTATCTGATACGCATTGCCGTCTGATTTTTCGAAAGTGAGTTGAAATGTTGGAGGGATTTCATATTTGACCGGCATCGATAAAGCTTATCATACCGTGCGTCTGAATGAGTACCCGTGCCCGATAAATCGCTGATAAACAGAAGTGTTCCCTGAGAATCCTGAAGAGTCCCGGAGGGCAGAATTCCTCGCAGGCACGGGAAAATGCCCTGCTTCAATGCCTGCATCGGAAGAGAGTTTCTGAAAAAACAGTCAGTTATGGAGTGGCATTCTTTTTGCTTTTCTTTTATTTCATGCAAGAAAAAATCAGCAAGGAGGATAACAGATGAAAAAGTATGAATGCACCGCATGCGGATATATTTATGATCCGGCAATAGGAGACCCTGAGAACGGCATCAACCCGGGCACAGCCTTTGAAGATTTACCGGACGACTGGGTCTGCCCTGCCTGCGGCGCCCCGAAATCGTTGTTCGTAGAGGCGGGGTCAACCTACAAAGAACATGGCGTTCGATAGCAAAGTATCTGATTGTTCCGGTGAATACGTCTTTCATGTGATCGGAATCGGAAAATGAGAATTGGATTTACTCTTTACCATTTCCTGCTTGCCCTCTGGGTTGGGGGCATGGCGATGTTTTCGTTCCTTGTCACGCCGGTCATATTCACCTCGTTCACGCGGGACACTGCCGGGGAAATCGTAGGGAAGCTCTTTCCCTATTATTTCCCTTTTACCCTTGTTACCGCGCTCCTGGCGCTGATAGTATTTCTGTTCTTTATTGGAGTGAGAGCAACGGTTCAGCACAGGATAACCCTTGCGCTCCTCCTCTTCGCTCTTCTCGTGAATGTATTTGTTGCCTTCAAGCTGTACCCTGATATCACGCGGGTGAAACAGGAGATCGCCACCTTCGCAGAGACTTCTTCCAGTGATCCAAAAAGGCTGGAGTTCAAAAAACTGCACAGGATGAGTTCAATCCTCAATATTCTCCTGCTGCTCGACGGAACCGTCCTCCTGTTCATCAGCAATAGTCTCAAAAAATAACTGTCAGGTGATTTCGCGAACGGAGAGTGCTGGCAGTGCTTAAAAATACCGGCAACCCCTTTCAGGTTAAGGTTTTTTAACACCTTTCCCTTTTCCCTATGTCTCGATAGTTTTTATATCGCTTTCGATATGTCTACTCCACGTTTTCTTTACGGTGCGTTTATACGCAAAAAGGTGTGCCTGATTCACAAACATTAGGGACTCGTAATTCTTATACCGATTTGTTGTATTGACAATAGGCACACATAAAGTATTATACTATTACCATGGTTTTTGATTGGGATAATGACAAGAATGAGCAACTCAAGCGGGAGAGAGGCATTTCATTTGAGCAAATTGTGTTTCTTATTTTGAATGACTGTATACTTGATATCCTGGAACATCCAAACAAGATAAAATACAGAGATCAAAAACTCTACGTTATTGATGTTGAGGACTATGCATATGTAGTACCCTTCGAAGACAGCAAAGGGGTGAGATTTTTAAAGACAATATTCCCAAGCCGCAGATTTACTCAGAAATATCTGCGGAGGGAAGGAGAGCAAAAATGAAACTGACAAAAGAAGAAAAGGAATTAATGGAATCGCTTGAGAAAGATGAGTGGAAGACCATTCCCAACCTGAAGGGTGAAATAAAAAGGTCAAAAGCGTACGCAAAAGCGACTATAACAAAAGACCAGCGCATGAATATCCGTATAGCGAAAAAAGACCTTGACGCCCTAAAGGTAAAAGCTATAGAGGAAGGAATACCTTATCAGACACTGGTGTCAAGCATTATACATAAATTTTTATCAGGCAGACTGGTCGAGCGGCACTCGTGATTTGTGTTATCATAGAATCGGCACTTCCATGAATCCTCCCACCCTTTGATTTAATTGGCGGTCCCAACGGGATTCGAACCCGTGTTTTAGCCTTGAGAGAGCGATCAGGCAGGATCTGGCAAGTGCTTGAAAATACCCACAATTTCCTTGTAGATCAAGCTTTTTACCGCCCTTCCTTTTTCTATATGTTTCTATATTTTTATGTATTTTTCGTTATATTTTGATATGCTTTTTTCACGTTTTTTTCACGGTCATGGCTATATAGCAAGTTTCCCCCCAAATTAGTCCCCAAAACTAATCCAGGGTTGACATTACCTTAGGGCTAGTAATAGCTACATTTTATAAGTCAATTCGGTAGCATAAATATATTTATAATTAATAATTTATCTTATATAATGAAAGTATTGCATTTCAAAATACTTTATTTTAAAATTATAAAGGATTTGGTAATTTATTATGAAGCAATCTCGAAAACTTCAAATATCTTTTACCATTGATGATAAAATGAGGATTTTATCATGGAACAGGGATATGGAAAATATCTTCGGGAATTTCTTATCCAAGGGTAAGGGCTCACCTTATTATGAGGTCATTCCGGGTTTCAGTAAAGAATGGATTCAGGCGGTGAACTTATCGGTTAAAAACGGGCTGCCATTAAAATTGAACGGGAGCAAGTCATTCTGTTTATATAGCAACAACAACAAAACAGATATATACGTTAATCCATTGGAAGGTGACTCTGCGACAATACAGGGGGCGAAAATTCAAATAAATATGCTCCTCAATTGTAATTTAATGAAGAAAATAGAGCAAAAGCAGAAATTGATCGACATAGGGAGAGATGCTGCGACTCTTGCTCATGGCATCAGGAACCCTCTCAATACAATGAAAGGTGCGGTGACCTTCATAAGGGATAAATGCACCAAAGAGAAAGAACTTATTGAATTCGCAAAAATCTTGGAAGAAGAAATATCTAGCCTCGATCAATTCATTACAAATTTCCTTAGTACTTCTATGGGGGATCAATACTCATATAGGACAAACATTAATACAATATTGAAAAAAATCGAACAATTAATATCCCGTACAACTCAATTGTATAATATTGACGTTGTGTTCGAATATGGGAAAGTCGCTTCTGTGATGATCAATCCTTTCCACCTTGAACATTCAATCTTAAATGTAATAAATAATGCAATAGAAGCCATGCGGGCAGGTGGACGGCTGATCGTAAAATCTCAGTCTGCAAAACATAACAACATAAATTATGCTATCATCGAGGTTACAGACACTGGCATTGGGATGCATCCCCGAACATATCATGAAATCATGACAAAACCATATATCAACAAAGGCAAGGGGATAGGCTTATTCATAACTGGTGAAATCATCAAATCCTGTAATGGACATCTTGAAATAAAAAGTTCCAAAGGAAAAGGAACCACAATAAAATTCTATCTGCCGCTTATAAAACAATGATGAACAATGGAATAATATTGGTTGTCGATGATGAACTGAACGCGTTAAAAGTCCTCTCTTCGATACTCAAGAATGCCGGATATCATGTTATTACCTCTCTGAGTGTCGGCAAAGCAATCAAATTGCTCTCAAGTACAGAAATCGATATAGTGATTACCGATCTGAGGATGCCGGGTATAAACGGCATGCAACTTTTTGAGCACATGCTCAGTACCCACCAGGATATCCCCGTCATTTTTCTTACTGCTTACGGCACAGTTGATTCAGCTGTGAATGCCATGACCCAGGGAGCCTATTCTTACTTTATCAAGCCACCTGATTACGGCAAGCTAAAAAATATCATCGCAAAAGCTATAGAACAGCGACGCCTTAGACGAGGAACGGCCTCTCCCGGAAATAGTCAGTTAGAAGAGGGAAGTTACCTCATCGGAAACACACTGGGAATAAACAAAATAATAAATCTTATTGAGACGATCAAGGATTCACCAAGTAGCGTATTAATATGCGGTGAGACAGGTACAGGCAAGGAGTTGGCTGCCCGCGCTTTGCATTTTAACGGCAACAGAAAGGATAAACCCTTTGTGGCATTGAACTGTGCAGCAATTCCTCAGGAACTCATTGAATCAGAACTTTTCGGCTTTGAGAAAGGTGCCTTCACAGGCGCTGTCTCCAGACGGATAGGGAAAATCGAACACGCATCCGGAGGAACTCTGTTCCTGGACGAGATCTGCAGCCTTGCATTCAATTTACAGGCAAAGCTTCTCAGAGTATTGCAGGAGAATGAGATAGAGCGCATTGGAAGCAACAAAAAAATCAAGGTCGCCTTTCGTCTCATATCTTCAACAAATCATGATCTGAACGGAATGGTCAGCGCAGGTGAATTCCGTGAAGATTTGCTTTACAGAATAAATGTAGTTAAGATAGATATCCCTCCTCTTCTAGAAAGAAAGGAAGATATTCCCCTGTTGACGTCCGTCTTTCTCAAAGAGTTCTCTGCAAGAGAAAACAGATCTCTTTCGATTTCAGAAGATACCTTAAGAATACTGCGGTCCTACCATTGGCCCGGAAATGTCAGGCAATTGAAGAACATAATAGAGAGAGCGATAATACTGTCAAAAAAAGATACTATTACTCCAAAGGAATTACCGGAAGATTTTCTGGTTCCTAAGGAAACAGAAAAAGGCTTTTCTCAAATGACTCTCAGGGGCACTGAGTCGCAGGCTATTAGAAATGCGCTTAATGAATGCAATGGAAACAAATCGAAGACTGCAAGAATACTTGGTATTTCGAGAAAAGCCTTGTATAAAAGACTACGTGACTATGGAATCATTGAAACTGCGCCTAAAGGAAACAGTTTCGGGAACAAGTGTTTCCTTTAGATACAGCATCCTTTATTAGAAGACACTCATTTTAGCTGACTTTCATCTGCAATCTGTTTTGAAAAATAAATTTCATCCTTTGCATAATTTTTTTCTTGTACAGGTGTTGTGTCTCATTCTTAAAGCTTTTCTTTAGATACATCCTGCGCTTATCTGAATTAAGAAAACCATTTGGTATACAACTTGCTTTCTTTAATAGATTGGATTGGGGGGAATTTATGCAATGGTTTGTATTAAATGTAAAATCACGACACGAGTTTATTACAAACAATGAGCTTAGAAAAAAGCAAATTGCAACCTTTCTGCCGTCTTTTAAGAACTGGAGGCAGTGGAAAGACAGGCGAAAACTGATTGACTTTCCTTTATTTCCAGGATATTTGTTCGTTCACATCCCTCTGCATTCAGAGGCATACCTCAATGTGCTGAAAACAAGAGGAGCGGTTACCTTTATCTCACTGGAGCCAGGACATCCCGCGCCGATCAGTCCTGATGAGATAGATACATTAAAGATCTTACTGGACAGTGGTAAGGAGATGGATGTTTATCCCAATCTCAAAGAAGGGACAAAGATCAGAATAAAAAGTGGACCGCTTAAAGGTGCTGAAGGTATTTTCATCAACAAAGAACAGGATATGAGGTTTTTGGTAAATATAAATCTGCTCGGAAGGAGTGTAGGCCTGAAAATATACGCCAACGAAATCGAAGATGCATAGTATTTTCAGTCTGACTATTTTCGCCGGATGAAAGTTTTTCTGTAAGAGAGCTGTAACCGATGTTTGCAGGATGACTCAGGGTAGTACCTGAAACCTACTGCAGTCCTGCTCTATCGGATAGCCCCTTCGTGTGTAGCAAGAGACAAAGAGTATACGGAAGGGCAGAATCAATCTCCAGTTGATTGATCGCACATGATGTCTAATGAACGTTCCTTCTCAGTTGTTTCATGTAACTGAGAAGGCGGAGCTTTGCCCGCACAATGAAACCCGGAACATCAGGAAACCAATTGGCAGAAAAGATGCATTATGAAGACAAGCCTGTGGAATATACAAAAGTTATTCGCAGGGCGATACACAATGAAATGATCCAGTTTGTTATTGCGATATGGTTATTTTTGCTTCTCCTCCTTACTTCATGTGCAGGCCGGGATATACGGCCTGAGACAGTACTTGCACAGCATTCTTCCGAGATAAAAAAAACCGATATGCTTAATACGGAAATAACGCAGAAAAGCATAGCATTTCAAAAGATGTCTGCTGCAGCTGACTACAAAATTGGTCCCGAAGATCTGCTGGAAATCACTGTTTTCCAGGCAAAAGAACTGGACACCGTTGCACGTGTCAGTGCTTCAGGCTTTATCAAATTACCGCTGATTGACAAAGTTGAGGCCGCAGGCCTTAATGCATCTGAACTGGAAACTGTCATAACGGAGAAACTCAGGAAATATCTTTCAGAACCGGTCTTAGGGGTGTTCATCAAAGAATACCGGAGCCAGCAGATTACGGTTCTTGGATCTGTGCAGAAACCCGGAGTGCATTATGTGTCCGGTCAGAAATCCCTGCTTGAACTCCTCTCGCTGGCAGGGGGGTTAAGCGGAGATGCTGGAGACATTTGTATCGTTCAGAGGAATGCGACAGGAAATCCGCAGGAAAACCAGCCAGCCGATAACATTGTTATTGATTTGGATCAGTTGCTGATCAAGGGACAGGTAGCATTCAATATAGCGATGAACGCAGGAGATGTGATACTTGTCCCGAAGAGCGGTATATTCTTTATTGACGGTGCCGTAAAAAATCCCGGATCGTTTCCTTTAAAGGGAAAAATGACATTCACACAGGCCATCAGCCTGGCTAAGGGCCTCGGTGTGGATGCGAAGAAATCAGATATTAAAATATACCGTGATACCGGCAAGCAGGAAAGGGATATTATTACAATTGATTACGATGATGTCCTTGACAGGAAACTGCCGGATATCGAAGTGAAAGATAAAGATATTATTATTGTGTCAAGCAGTATATTGAAAAGGATTTATGGAGGACTGGCAGGATATTTTAATTTCGGCTATTTTGGATTCACCGGGGTTCGTCCGGGAGCCGGCGTTTATTAAGTAAAGTTCAAGGGCTAAGGTTAAGTTAATGGACTACAAATATGAAATAAAAAAATACGATCAAAGAGATTTCCCGCTCTCCACATACTTGGAGTCTGTTCGTATGCAGGAGAGAGAAAGAGAAGAAATTCATTTAAGAGATTATCTCAACGTGATTTTAAAGAGAAAATCGATAGTAGCGATATTTCTCAGTGCCGTCGTCATTCTCACGATCGTTTTCTCTCTAATGATGACACCCATGTACATCGCGACAACTGTCGTGAGAATCGACAAAGAAAGTCCGAATATTCTTACGTTCAAGGGAGTACAGATTGATTCCTCGGCAGCTGATTATTATCAGACCCAATATGAAATTTTGAAAAGCCGGAATATGGCAGAGCGAATTATCAGGCATCTCAATCTCACCGACAATCAGGATTTCCTGCCGCCGAAGGACACTCTTTCCAAGATTCAGGGCTTTGTTTATGAAAATACGATTGGGGTTTTTTCGAATATTTTCCTGCTTTTTTCAACAAGGCAATCCCCTGATAAGACTCCCTCAAATCCGGCAAACAGTCAATCAGCCGGCAGTGACATACCGGAATATCTGATCAGCTCGTTAATTTCCCGTTTGGAGGTATCCCCTGTCAAAAATTCACAGCTGGTGAAAGTGAGTTTTGTTTCACAGAATCCCGAAATGTCAATGAATGTGGCCAATGCAGTCGCTCAAACTTATATAACCTTTGATCTGGAGAGCAGAATATTTGCAAGCGATGATGCAAAAGAATTCCTTCATTCACAGATAGAGCTCATGAAAAATAAAACAGAGGAGGCAGAAAAGACGCTCAATACCTATGCGGCAAAAAATGAGATTATCTTTACCACCAGCAATAACAATCTGTATACTCAGAAACTCTCTGACATCTCAGCTTCCTTAAATAATGTTACGACAGAGAGAATTCAAAAAGAAGCGTTATACAGGGAGGTCAAAGAATCCGGGTTAAATAATCCCATTATTTTGAATAACCCGATGATACAGGGGTTACGAAAGGAACATGCCACCATCGAAGCCGAGTATTACAATCTCATAAAAGTATATACTCCTGAATATCCGAAGATGAAAAGTCTCAAGAGCCAGATGGATGCCATAACAAACAGAATTTCACAGGAAACGGCGAAAATTATTCAGTCGTCAGAGTTGGATTACAGAAATGCCCTGAAAAAAGAAGACAATTTAACAAAAGCTCTGAATTCTCAGAAGCGAAAAGTTATTTCCTTCCAGGGTGATGCCGCTCAGTATGAAGTACTGAAAAGGGATGTCGATGTGAACAAAGGGTTGTATGACAGCCTGCTGCAGAGGCTCAATGAAGTAAGTGTCTCTGCCAGCAATAAGGCTACCAACATTCAAATTCTTGATAAAGCCATATTACCGAAATCTCCTTTCAAGCCAAATTTAACCTTTAATGTTATTCTGGCGATTATCTTCGGACTCACAGGCGGTATAGGAATTGTTTTTCTGGTCGAATATTTCGACAACAGCATAAAAGACACCGACGACATCGAAAAGAAAGCGGACCTTCCAATGCTCGGGGTTATTCCACATATTGAAGAAGTTCGGGAGGCAGTAGCTTCTTCAAATAAACCAATGATCCGGCACGAGGTTGAACCGCAGCAATCCAACCTGCCTATGGTTGCTGATCATAAGAATACGAACCCGGTTATTGAGGCCTTCAGGTCTATAGGTGCATTTATCCTTCTGTCTTCATCGGAAAAACCTCCGAAAACAATACTTATTACGGGACCCGTCGAGAAGATCGGGAAAACTTCTGTGGCCATAAATATAGCAAAGGCAATGCGTGAAAAGCTGGGCAGGGGAATTCTTATTGATGCAGATTTGAGAAGGCCACGACTTCATTCTGCCTTTGAACTTGACAACACAGTCGGCCTCTCATCATTCCTTTCAGGTAATATCGAGTTTAGTAGCTCCAATGGCAGATTGATAAAATTTACGGGAATCCCAGGCCTGAGTGTTATAACATCAGGACCCATACCACCTAATCCTTCCGAACTCCTTGGATCATCGAAAATGCAGGAACTTACCTATGCACTGCAGTCGATGTATGAATTCATTATCATTGATTCCCCTCCTGTAATGGGTCTACCGGATTCAATTTATCTGAGCAAAGTTGTCGATGGGACGGTCCTGGTCGTCATGGCAGGAGAAACACCATTGAAGGTTTTGAAGGAGACAAAAAAACTTTTTCGAGACATCAATGCTAAAATCCTTGGGGTTGTTCTGAATGGTGTAAAGAAATCCGATCTGAAATACGGAGCATATAATTATTACCATTCAGCATATTACTCATCCTATTTTGACAGCCAAAAACACTAACTTTGAGAAGCATCAAGGACTGCGGACTTCTTAAGACGCCTGCATCATAAACAATCTTTACATTTCACATGGATATCTGTAATGGATTGAAAGATTGGCTCGAATGTTTGAAATGTCCTCATTTATGCAGTAAAACCTGCCCTCTTGAAAGCGATAACGTCATCGAGGCGATGAGCAGGCATATGCATCTTTTGAAAGCATCACAACCTGCTATGCGTACTATGCGTGACAAAGAAACCGATAAAGCATGACTGCTCATGGAAATACCCTTTCATAAACCTCACATAACTTCCGACGAGATAACCGAGGTTGTCAATGCCCTGCAATCCGGCTGGATTACAATGGGACCGGTCACTCTGGAATTTGAGGATCGATTCAGAGAATACATCGGCTGTAAGAATGCTGTATCCATGAACTCCTGCACCGCCTGTCTGCATCTCGCTCTCAAAGCCATAAATCTCTCTGAAGGGGATGAAGTTCTTGTACCGGCGGTAACGTTCACCGCAACTGCTGAAGTAATCACCTATTTCAAGGCAAAGCCTGTCCTTATCGACATTGACAAACATACAGGCAATATCGATATTTCGAAAATTGAGGGGAAAATCACCGGAAATACCAAAGCGATAATACCGGTTCACTATGCGGGACAGCCATGTGATATGGATGAGATTGCCAGTATTGCGAAAGCTTACCGTCTCTCCGTAATTGAAGACGCGGCACATGCTGTTCCTGCCTGGTACAAAAATAAAAAAATAGGTACATTCTCTGATATGACCTGCTTTAGTTTTTATGCAACAAAGCCCATCACAACAGGTGAAGGCGGAATGGTGACTACCGAAAATGATGAATGGGAGGATAGACTCAAAATACTGCGGTTGCACGGGATTTCGCGTGATGCATGGAAAAGATATACGAAGGAAGGTTCATGGTATTACGAAGTTATCGAAGCTGGATACAAGTATAACCTGACCGATCTCCAGGCAGCTCTTGGCTTGGCTCAGCTCAAGAAGGCCGACTGGATGTGGCAACGCAGAAAAATGATAGCCGACCGGTACACAGATGCGCTCCATTCTATAGACACCTTGATGACTCCATATGTAAAACCGGACAGAAAGAGTTCATGGCATCTGTATGTACTCAAACTAAATCTTGAAACATTAACCATTGAGAGAAATCAGTTCATCGAGGAATTAAAAAGAAAAGGCATAGTAACCTCTGTCCATTTCATCCCTCTTTACAGACATCCATTTTATCGTGATACTTTCTCTTATTCCACAAACGGCTTTGACGGATCCGAATGGTTCTATGAACGCGTCATATCGCTGCCAATCTATCCCGACATGACCGATGCACAAGTGCATATAGTAATAGATGCGGTGACGGAGCTGGCAAAGCGGCATAAAAAATAGCATGACATTAAAACGATTGTTCGATATTTTTTTATCATTTTTCGGAATAATTATATGTTTTCCTTTTTTCATAATCGCCGCCATCCTCATAAAACTCGACGGTTCCGGACCGATTCTTTTCAAACAGGAAAGAATCGGCAAAGATTTTAAAACATTCAAGATCTGTAAATTCAGGACCATGGAAGATAACGCTGAAAAAAACGGGCCTAACATTACGTCTGCAAAGGACAACCGCATAACAAGAACAGGGAAATATTTGAGACAGTATAAGCTTGATGAGCTGCCGCAATTATTTAATGTCTTAAGGGGTGAAATGAGCTTTGTTGGTCCCAGACCTGAAGTAAAAGAATATGTGAATATCTTTAAATCGGATTATAAGAGGTTACTCAGAATACGCCCGGGCATCACTGATCCTGCCTCGATAAAGTATTCAAATGAGGAGAAAATACTTGCGGTGGCAGATAACTGGGAAGAAGAATACAGAAAAAATATCCTGCCGGAGAAGATTAAACTCTCGTTACATTATGTGGATAACCATAACCTCATTACGGATCTAAAACTTATCTTAAGAACAATTTCCAAAATATCGTAACAGTATCATGGAGAATAACAATTTAACAAGAATGGGCAAAACATTTACCACAATATATCAGGAGATCAAAGAAATCATAATAAGGCATCGCCGCCTTTTTATCGTCCTTGTACTCTTAATTCAGGCAGCTCTTGCTAATTATCTTGCTTTCATAATCCGTTTCGAGTCACTGTTGTCACCTGTTTATCTCCAGAAATTCCTTGCTTATCTGCCTTTGCTGCTTCTCATACGTCTTGTCTGTATCCTGCAAACAGGCCTTCAAAAAGGCTTATGGCGATATGCGAGCATCAGCGACTTAATAAAAATCATCAACTCTACAACAATTGGAAGTGTTCTGTTCCTGCTGATAGTGAAATACCTGTTCGGCGACTCGGATTATCCCCGTTCCATCTATGTCCTTGACTGGTTAATATTTATTGCAATATCAGGCGGGAATAGACTGTTCATAAGGGTATTCAGAGAATATATGATCGAAGACCCCCCCAGGAAAAATATCCTCATAATCGGAGCCGGCGATGTGGGTGAGATGATTGTCCGTGAAATGAAAAATAAACGCGAAAGTGCCTATAGTCCCATTGGATTTATCGACGATGATATCCAGAAAAAGGGGAGTACCATACACGGGATACCTATTTTGGGGAACAGCACTATGCTGCCTGATATAATCAAGACATATGAGCCGGATGAAGTCCTGATCACTTCCACTGATTCGCAGAAGACCGTCCGGGATATTTATGAAATATGCAAACCGCATAATATACTCATCAAAAAGCTTCCGGGCATACAAGACATCATTGGCGGCAATATCTCAGTGACGACAAAGATAGGGCAACTCCTCGTAAATGCAAAACTGGTAACAGAAAATCAGATACAAAAGGCTCTGTCGCTGCAGAAAAATGAGGGAGGAAGACTTGGTGCAAAGCTTATTAAGCTTGGCTATATTACTGAGAATAAACTAGTATCCTTTCTCAATAAACATTATGGCATTTCTCATATAAGACCTATTTCCCTTGAAGATCTGCTCCAGAGAGAACCCGTCAATCCCGATATCTCTTCACTGAGAGAATTTATTAAGGGCAAATCTGTCATGGTAACTGGTGCCGGTGGCTCTATTGGCTCTGAGCTCTCAAGGCAGATATTGAGCTATAAGCCCTCTCATCTTGTGCTTCTGGACAGGTATGAAAACAGCCTGTTTGATATAGATATGGAATTGAGAACAAAGGAGAATGGAACTGACCTATCAACAATAATCGGAGATATTCAGGATTTATTGAGTCTGGAGCGTATCTTTGCAAATTATAAGCCTCAGATTGTTTTCCATGCAGCCGCATACAAACATGTCCCCCTGATGGAACATCATCCGATTGAGGCAGTAAAAAATAATATCTTCGGCACGAAAAATCTCATTGAAATTGCCTCAAAATATAGAGCAGAAAACTTTGTACTGATATCGACAGATAAGGCCGTAAATCCAACAAATATCATGGGGGCGACAAAACGGGTCGCTGAATTTCTTACAGTCAATATGGATGCTTTATCCGAAACCAAATTCACAACTGTCCGGTTTGGAAATGTCCTCGGAACCAACGGCAGCGTTGTACCGATTTTCAAAGAACAGCTAAAAAAAGGAGGGCCGCTTACGGTCACTCATCCTGATGCGGAAAGGTTCTTTATGCTCATACCTGAAGCAGTGCACCTTGTTTTAATAGCAGCTGCCTCAGGAAAAGGCGGCGAGATTTTCGTACTTGATATGGGTGAACGAATCAAGATTATGGACCTTGCAGAAAATTTCATACGTCTTTCGGGCTTTATTCCTCATAAGGAAATTAAAATAGAGTTCATAGGCCTCAGACCGGGAGAAAAAGTGTACGAAGAGCTTTTCGATGCATCAGAAAAAACCCTTTTGACATCTCATAATTCTCTCATGATAGCAGTTCCCGAAGTTCCTCCAATGGCTGTGCTTACCGATCACTTAATAAATCTGGATCGATGCATACAATATCATTCCATCAGTGATGCTATTTCAATAATTCAGGAAATCGTTCCTAATTATAGTAAACAGGAGTATACCAATCCATGGATTCTCACTTAATTAAACTGACAGGTTACCTCATTTGAGAGAACCAAGGAACCCCTTCCTATGATAGAGATGCATAACAAAGGAAATATTTTAGTAGTTGACGACGAGCCGAATGCGCTCAGGGTTCTCTCTGCGATACTCTCAGAAGAAGGATACCAGGTCTTTGATTCCATTAATGTTGAAAATGCAATTGGTTTACTGCATCATGCAGATCTTGACGCAGTAATAACTGACCTCAGAATGACGGGGAGAGACGGTACGGAGCTATTCAAATACGTGAACAAGAATTTTTCCGATATCCCGGTTATCTTTCTTACCGCTTATGGTACCGTTGAGTCTGCAGTTTCTGCCATCACTCAGGGAGCGTTTTATTATTTTATCAAACCACCGGATTACATGAAGCTCAAAGGTATCATTGCAAGGGCAGTTGAGCAGCGTTTTCTGAAAAGAGAAATTCAATCACTGAGGAAAAAACTCTCCTTCAGAGAAAACCATCCCCGTATTATCGGAAATAATCATGAGATGTGTAAAATACTGGAAACCATTGAATCAGTGAAGGACGCTTCAAGCAGTATTTTCATCAAGGGTGAAACAGGCACCGGGAAAGAGCTTGTGGCAAAAGCACTGCATTATCGAAGCAAGAAAAATCATATGCCATTCGTTGCGATAAACTGTGCCGCCATCCCTAAGGAACTTCTCGAGTCTGAATTCTTTGGTTATGAGAAAGGTGCTTTTACCGGTGCAAATTCAAGAAGGGCAGGAAAGCTTGAAGAAGCTTCCGGAGGCACCATGTTCCTTGATGAAATAGGTGAACTTGAACTTTCATTGCAGACGAAATTCTTAAGAGTACTCCAGGAAAGGGAGATTGAAAGACTCGGAAGCAATAAGAAAATCAAGGTGGATTTCAGACTCATATCCTCTACAAATCGTGACTTTAAAAAGGAAGTTAGAGAGGGAAGATTCAGGGAAGACCTCCTCTACCGGATTAATATAATAGAAATACAGTTGCCTCCACTCCGGGAGAGAAAAGAAGACATACCCCTGCTTATTTCAGAATTCGTAAAGGAATTTTGTATAAGAGAAAACAAAAGAGTTGCCGTATCTGATCAGGCAATACAAATCTTGCAGGACTATTCATGGCCCGGCAATATAAGACAACTGAGAAATGTCATTGAAAGGGCAATAGTCCTTGCAAGCGGCAATAACATAACTATAAGGGAATTGCCTGAAGAAGTTCTGTCTGATAATAATATACCATTGCATCATTCATTAAAGACTCTTAAAGAATTGGAGACAGAGGCAATACATGATGCAATCAGAGAAAGCCAGGGGAATAAGTCAAAGGCGGCCAGAATGCTCGGCATATCGCGAAAAGCTTTCTATAAACGAATCAAGGAAATCAACTTGTAGTTTTTGACAAAAAGCAATTCAAGTAAATGAGAGTACAAAGTTATTAGAGTAGTCTGTTCATAAGCCTCGTATAAAGATTAAACAAGAGGAGTCTTCGGGAATGTGCACTCCTCTTTAATTTTGCTGCGAGTGTATCGAAAGGAATCAATGGCACGTCATGCATGTTGTAGAAAATGGAACGGTATTACGAAGCATCAATACGAATATTTTTATCAATATCTTATAATATCAGTTTTTTTAACACTTTCATAGACGGGAGAAGGTATTATGAAGGCCGTAATTTTGGCAGGTGGTCTCGGCACCCGTTTCTCGGAAGAAACTACCATGCGTCCAAAACCCATGATAGAAATTGGCGGCAAACCGATAATTTGGCATATTATGAATACTTACTCTGTATACGGAGTCAATGAATTTTTTATTGCAGCAGGATACAAGGCTGAAGTTATAAAGGAATATTTTCTTAATTTTTATGCGATAAATAATGATATTACCATTGATCTTTCCGATGGGAAAACAACCGTGCATGACGGGAATCATGCCAATTGGAAAAACTGGAGGGTTCACGTTATTGATACCGGACTGTATACCCAAACCGGTGGAAGATTAAAAAGGCTTGCCAATTGGCTAAAAAATGAAGATGATTTTATGTTCACCTATGGTGATGGAGTTGCTGATATCGATATAAATAAACTCCTGGAATTTCACAGGTCACACGGCAAACTTTCTACTGTGACAACTGTTCGCTCGCCTGCACGTTTCGGCCGGATAGCCTATGAAGGAGACCGGGTTGCAGAATTTTATGAAAAACCTGACGCCGGCGAGGGGTGGATTAACGGTGGGTACTTCGTTTTAAGCCCAAAGGTGATCGATTACATTGATAATGATGAGAGCATCTGGGAACGAGGGCCCATAGAAAAACTTGCAAGGGAAGGAAATTCGATGGGTTACCGACATTACGGTTTCTGGTCATGCATGGATACCCTCAAGGAAAAGAACTACCTGGAGGACCTGTGGACTTCCGGGAAGGCCCCCTGGAAAATATGGTAGTTGGTTCCCGAATTTCAGATTATTGATTCCCGCATAACTAATGACCTATGTAACCTTTCCCTTAATCTGTCACTCCCGCTTGTCGGGAGTCCTTCCGAGGAAGATTCCGGTCAAGCCGGAATGACAAAATAGGACATTACTTTTGCATCTTTCAATAGTTGTATTCGGTTTTAAAGAATACGATGGATAGCGACATAACTATTATAGGGGCTGGAATAATCGGGTTGGCAATTGCTTCGGAACTTGCAAACAACAATCTGAATATATATATCCTGGAGAAGAACGTATCCCATGGTATGGGGATAAGCTCACGGAACAGCGAAGTAATTCATGCAGGGATCTATTACCCAAAGGGTTCACTGAAAGCGCAATTATGTCTTAAGGGCAGAGATATGCTATATGAGACATGCGTGAAAAACAATATACCGCACAGGAAAATCGGCAAATTGATAATTGCGACAACCGAAAAAGAAATGATAAAAATTGAACATCTGATGGATAATGCGATACAAAACGGGGTTTCAGTTTCTCTGTTAGATAAAAGGCAGATTAATAAAATCGAACCGAATATCAAGGCGTTTGGAGCCCTCTATTCGCCCCGGTACCGGGATAATTAGCGCTCATTCTCTCATGGACTTTTATCTTCACGATGCCCAAATGAAAGGCGCTGAAATAGTTTATGGAACGCAAGTTGTAGGGATCGAAGAGGTCACATATGGTTACAAGGTTGCGACTTTGAACATCGACGGTGAGTATTTCGAATTTTTGACGGAAAGGGTCATTAATGCAGCCGGATTATACTCGGATACCATTGCGGGAATGATAGGTAAGGATTATGCTCTTCACTATTGCAAGGGGGATTACTTCAGCATTAACAATGTGAAACAGGGGATTATCCAAAAGCTTGTCTATCCTGTTCCGGAGGAAAATCAGATCGGGTTAGGAGTGCATTTAACGCTGGATTTAAATGGGCGCATGAAGCTCGGGCCGGATGCGACCTATATAGACAGAGGAGAAGATTACAGAATTGATGCATCGAAAGGAGAGCAGTTTTATGAGGCGGCCGTTAAGTTTCTCCCTTTCCTTAATAAAGAAGACATTGTTCCTGATATGTCAGGCATCAGACCAAAGCTTCAGGGAGCCGGGGAAATCTTTCATGACTTTGTTATCAGTGAAGACTTGCCCGGTTTTATCAATCTTGTCGGAATAGAGTCTCCGGGGCTTACCGCTTCGCCGGCTATTGCCGGATACATAAAAAATTTATTACATACTACCGGTTCAAACTAAAAGCATCACCTTTGTTATGCTTATTTTAAAAAGTGAGTAAAACAATAACAGTCCGGTTGAATTAAGGAGGCATGCATGAAAATTTTAGTCACGGGAAATATGGGCTATATCGGGCCTTGTGTTATTGAACGATTACGAACTTCTTATCCGGATGTAACATTAGTCGGCCTTGATACGGGATATTTTGCAAATTGTCTAACGAATGCACGGATTCTTCCTGAATGCAGAGTTGAAATGCAATACTTCTCTGATGTAAGACGGTTTCCTGAGAATTTGCTCGCAGATGTTGATGCAATAGTCCACTTAGCTGCAATATCTAATGATCCCATGGGAAACACTTTTGAGAAAGTGACTTACGACATCAATTATCATGCGAGTATTGAATTGGCAAAAAAAGCAAAGAAAAAAGGCGTAAAAAGATTTGTCTATGCTTCGAGTTGCAGCATGTATGGCGCAGCGGATGATGGCCCAAGGACAGAGAAGTCACCGCTGAATCCACTCACTGCATATGCAAAATCTAAAGTTTATACGGAAAAAGCAATGGAGACCTTGGCAGATAAAAATTTCAACGTTACCAGCCTTAGATTTTCGACAGCCTGCGGAATGAGCAAAAGACTGAGACTGGATTTGGTGCTAAACGATTTTGTGGCTGGTGCCGTGTCGTCAAAAAAGATCACCATACTCAGCGATGGCTCGCCTTGGCGACCTTTGATTAACACAAAAGATATGGCAAGGGCAATAGACTGGGCGATCCGTCGCGATGGTTCTACTGGCGGTAACTTTTTGGCAGTAAATATTGGCAGTGACGAATGGAATTACCAGGTTAAAGATCTCGCCGAAGCGGTGGCAAAAGTCATGCCTGAAGTAGATGTATCAATTAACAAAAATGCTCAGCCGGACAAGCGTTCCTATAGGGTCGAGTTTTGGACTTTTCAGAAAGTTGGCTCCTGACTATCAGCCGCAGATTGACTTAATAACTACGATAGAAGATCTAAAGGAGGCTTGGAAGTTATGAAATTTAGGGATCAGGATTTTCGTAATTCTCGTTTATGAGATTAATAGTTCTAAAAGAATTGCGGAGCAACGGTCTCTTGAATGAAAAGCTCGAATGGGCAACCAATCCATGAAATACCCGTATCAAGCTGTGAGATATTACTAAGACGGTCATTAGTAAGGCGACGTTCTTATCGCTCTTTGTCATTGCGGCTTGTCCGCAATCCTTCCGGGTTTTCAGAAAGATTCCCGACAAGCGGGAATGACAATCATTTTAACTTATAGCCATCTTAGTAAGTCTGTCATTCCGTCCGTCATCCGTCTTAAGTACTGACGGACGTCCGACGGATGTCCGGAATCTTTCTTATAAACAACCCCTTTATCCCCATTTTTTAAGGGGGACTCAGAAGGATTCCCGATCCGTCCCCTGTCGGACGAAGGAATGATAACAGAATAAAGAATGTTCTATTTAACCTCGATGCAGAGTATCAAGAACTTATTAGGATTAAATGCAAAACGCAGGAAATACATGCCGTTTTTGCGGTACCCTCTGCAAGATACCTTTGTGGATTTGGGGATGTCACCCCTTGCGAATTCATATTTCAAGAGAGAACAACTTCAGCAGATGGAGCCTTTTTACCCGCTGCATGCATATGTTTGTGAAACATGTTATCTGGTTCAAGTACCGGTATTCGAATCCCAGAAGATATTTTTAGCGATTATGCCTATTTTTCCTCTTATTCCGACAGCTGGCTTAAGCATGCCAAGAATTATACCGACCATATGATTGAACGTTTCGGCTTTGACTCAAATAACCAGGTTATTGAGATCGCAAGCAATGACGGATATCTCCTTCAATATTTCAAAGAAAAGGGTATCCCTGTATTAGGTATTGAGCCTGCAAAAAATGTGGCAAAGGCTGCACAGAATGCAGGGATTCCGACTCTGGTCAAATTCTTTGGCGTTCAGACTGCCAATGGAATGGTGAATGACAATATCTCATGCCGATCTTCTAATAGGAAACAATGTGCTTGCTCATGTACCGGATATTAACGACTTTGTAAAGGGCATGAAGATATTGTTGAAACCACGGGGAATCATAACCATGGAGTTTCCTCATCTTATGCGCCTAATCGAGGAAAACCAGTTCGACACAATATATCACGAGCACTTCTCATACTTTTCCTTTCTCACCGTAGAAAACGTTTTTTCAAGTCATGGGCTGACTCATTTTCGATGTCGATGAACTTCCTACCCATGGAGGTTCCCTCCGAATTTATGGCTGTCATTCAGAGGATACATCCAGACCGGTAAGCCAGAAAGTAATCTGATCTTAAGGAAAAGGAAAAATCTCCGGGTTCAGAAGTCTCGAATACTATAACTCATTTTCAGAAAAGGTGAAGGAGACGAAAAGGAAAATACTGAGATTTCTTAGTATCAGCTAAACAGCAAGGGAAATCAATAGCAGGCTATGGTGCACCAGCCAAAGGAAATACCCTGCTTAACTATTGCGGTATCAGAACGGATTTTATTGATTATACCGTCGACCGGAGCCCCCATAAGCAGGGACTTATCTGCCGGGAACCCATATCCCTATTCTTCATCCTGATAAAGTCAGCGAGACAAAACCCGATTATCTGGTAATACTCCCGTGGAATCTCAAGGAAGAGATTATGGAGACAGATGTCGTCATATACGGGACTGGGGAGGAAAATTTGTGGTACTTATACCGGACGTAAAAATATTGTGAGCAGTGAGCAGAAAGCTGTTTATGGGCAAGAAGCCACACAGAAATCTTACGGCATGGCAAAAAGCAATGGATTTAGTGGTTGCTATTTATAACGCGACTCATAATTTTCCAAAAGAGGAAATATATGGGTTGACTTCTCAACTTCGTCGTGCTGCCGTCTCTGTCCCCTCAAATATTGCAGAAGGCGCTGCTGACAGGACCACACAACAGTTCTCAAATTTTTTGTCAAATGCCATAGGATCGCTGAATGAAATAGATACGCAATTAGAGGTGGCATTACGATCTTGGATATATTAAAAAAGATGTTTATCTTCATCTTGATGAAATTCTTGATGATTGTCTCGCCCTTACTTATGGATTGAGGAAATCACTTGAGAAATACCAAATGTAAACAATAAGCGGTAAGCAGTTAATTATTTACCGATCACCGCTTACTGCTTACTGTTTCACATTGCTTACGAACTAAATGATATTTCACTGAAACCAGACTGAAAGGTGCATATATTATCGAGCTTGAAAAACTACAGGATGATCGGGGTTTTTTCGCCCGAACCTTCTGTCGCAGGGAATTTGAATCTCATGGTCTTAATCCCAATGTTGTACAGTGCAATATCTCATATAACATAAAAAAGGGGACACTGCGCGGAATGCATTACCAGGTTGCTCCATATGAGGAGGCAAAACTGGTAAGCTGCATTAAGGGAGCAATCTATGATGTGATTATAGATCTTCGTCCGGATTCTCCCACTTACCGTCAATGGATATCAGTCAGCTGGGCATGCGATAGTAAGCAGTCATGCATGCAGCGGAATCGATTTTCAGCTCAAGCTCACGGTTCACAGCTCACTCCGGTTCAGCTCACAATTCAGCTCGAATTACAGCTCACTGCTCACTATAGAATGTTTTACATCCCCGAGGGTTTTGCCCATGGTTTCCTTACCTTATCGGATAATACCGAGGTGTTTTACCAGATGTCGGAATTTTATATGCCCGAATATGCCCGGGGGATACGATGGAATGATCCGTATTTAAGATCTCATGGCCGATGGATGTGGCTGTCATTTCTGAAAAGGATAAAACAATACCTGATTTCTTTTTATGAAACCTGATAAGCAAAATAAGCCGGATATATCGAATATCATCTCAACAATGAATTACAAGGAAACCGGCAAAGAAATGTACCGGTTAATTCAGGAGCTTTACCCCATCTGCCGCAGTATTACCGGAAACGGGGTCAGAGAGACATTGCGCATTCTTGAAGAACCATATTGCTCTGACAGTTCATGAAGTTCCTTCAGGCACGCAAGTCTTTGACTGGACTGTGCCGAAGGAATGGAATATAAAGATGCATATGTAAGAAATTCAAGGGGTGAGAAGATAATCGATTTTAACACAAGTAATCTGCATGTTCTCAATTACAGTGTGCCTGTCGAGGAAAAAAGTCTCTTTAGCAGGAACTGAAGGAACATCTTTTTACATTGCCGGATTATCCTGACTGGATCCCTTATCGCACCTCGTATTATCAGGAGAACTGGGGATTCTGTATGTCCCATAACCAGTATAAAGACCTGAAAGATGAAGAATACGAGGTTGTGATCGACTCATCACTTCAAAACGGCCACTTGACCTATGGCGAATATTTCATAAAAGGAGAAGAAGCAGAGGAAGTGCTCATATCGTGCCATATCTGCCACCCTTCCCTTTGCAATGATAATCTGTCCGGTATTGCAATAGCTGTTTTTCTTGCAGATTTTCTCAGCCGCAACCCTTCAAGATACTCATACAGATTTCTGTTTATTCCGGGGACTATCGGTTCTATAACATGGCTCTGCCTGAACGAATCAAAGGTTAAAAAGATAAAACACGGACTGGTGGCCGCGTGCCTTGGAGACGCCGGGAAAATTTACCTACAAAAAAAGCCGATCCGGTAATGCAGAAATTGACAGAGCAGTTATTTGTGCATTACGTGACTCCGGCAATGATTTCGAAGTGCTTGATTTTATTCCGTACGGATATGATGAACGGCAATACTGCTCACCCGGGTTCAATCTCCCGGTCGGTTGTCTCATGCGAACACCCCATGGCAGTTATCCCGAGTATCATACATCAGCAGACAATCTTGATTTCGTTCGTCCTGAATATCTTGCAGACTCATTTGCTATATATGTATCAGTTCTGAATGTTCTTGACACCAACAGGAAATATCTTAATCAGAATCCGAAGTGTGAGCCACAACTGGGCAAAAGAGGATTATACCAAGCCGTTGGCGGTCAGCAGGACAAAAAGCTGAGAGAACTCGCTATGCTGTGGGTTCTGAATTTATCGGACGGTAACTATACGTTACTTGATATTTCTGAAAGGTCAGGCATTAAATTTGATATTTTACAGGAAACAGTTATAGCCTTATCAAAACATCATTTATTAAGAGAATGTAGTTGAAAGATAAAAGAATATCAGATTTGCAAAATCAGGTTGCCGTTGTTACCGGAGCAAGCAGTGGAATAGGACGTGCTATCGCACTCGGACTTGCCGGTAAGGGAGCCAAACCTCTGTCTGATAGGACGGGATAGGAAAAGGCTGAATGCAGTTGCTGAGGACTTGCAGCATATGAACTCTGTCATCAGGATATATCAGGTTGATCTGCTTGATAATGAAATCAGACAACTAAAAGCATCTCTTGAACAGGATTTTGAATCCATTAACATTCTTATTCACTGCGCAGGAGCGTTTGCTATGGGCATGATTGAGGAGGCTCCCGTTGACAAACTTGACTGGCAATACAGAATCAATGTTCGGGCACCATACTTGCTGACACAACTCCTGCTGCCCGAGCTGAAAGCACGGAGGGGACAGATTGTTTTTATCAATTCCAGTGCCGGAATAAATGCCAGAGCAGGTGTCAGCCAATATTCCTCAATGAAGCACGCATTAAGAGCAATTGCAGACAGTCTCCGGGCTGAAGTAAACATGCACGGAGTACGTGTATTAAGCGTGTATCCCGGCCGAACAGCTACTGCCATGCAGGCTGCCATATATGAAATGGAAGGCAAAACATATCATCCGGAACTTCTTATGCAACCGGAAGACATTGCATCCGTCGTAATAAATGCACTTTCCTTGCCGGGAACAGCCGAAATCACGGATATCAATATCAGACCCCTAAACAGAATATGACAAATGCAGAGACCGGAAAAAACAAAAGCAATCCCTCATGAAGTAATCGGTCTGATACCTGCCAGTGGTCAGGCTGGCAGGCTATCTCCATTACCTTTCAGCAAAGAATTGTTCCCGATTGGTTTTCGAAAAGAAAAAGAGCACAAAGAGATACGACCTAAAGTTGTCAGTCATTATCTCCTTGAAAAAATGAAAATTGCTGACATTACGAAAGCATATATCATTGTAAGGAACGGTAAATGGGACATTCCGGCATATTGGGGAGACGGGACAATAGCAGACATGCATCTTGCATATCTTATTATGCGCACTACCGTTTGGAGTCCCGTATACCATGGATCAGGCTTATCCCTTCATTCATAATGCTGTAGTAGCTTTCGGTTTCCCGGATATTATATTTACACCGGATGACGTCTATGTTGCATTTTTGAAAGACTAACGGATACGGATGCTGACCTAATTTTAGGATTGTTCCCGTCGATCAACCGCACAAATGGGATATTGTCGATTATGACGGGACAGGTCATATTAAACGGATATTGATCAAACCGCGAAGAACCCAGTCGCACCATACCTGGATTATTGCTGTATGGACACCTGTTTTTACGAGGTTTATGCATGACTATTTGTCTGAGCTGCAAAAAAAGCCGGGTCGAATAAAAGCGGATTCACTATTACAGAGGGAAGGAATTATTCATGAGCGCTGTCATTCAGTCTGCAATTCGTAGTAATTTTTATGTCGAAAGTGTTATTTTTTCAGATGGTTTTGCATTGGATATCGGGACTCCAGGTGATTTAGTTAAGGCAGTCCGTACTATGCACGAATGCTTCTCTTTGTGAGGTTAAATGGATACGAGAGAAATTGACCATAATACTGTTACATCTTCTCGGCAGCCCGATATACCAGATAATTCGCCGCTGATACGTATTGAACCTACCACAGGATGGATATCTCTTAAACTGAAAGAAGTCTGGGACTACCGCGAGCTTATGTATTTTCTTATCTGGCGTGATATCAAGGTCCGTTACAAGCAGACAGTACTTGGAGGAGCATGGGCTATTATTCAGCCCTTGTTTACCATGGTTGTGTTTACTATCGTCTTCGGAAAAATCGCCAAGATACCGTCTGATGGAATTCCATATCCCATTTTCAGCTATGCAGCACTGGTACCATGGACTTTGTTTGCGAGTGGGTTGGGTAGAGCCTCTAATAGTCATTGTTGGGAGCGGCCAATCTGATCAAAAAAGTATATTTTCCCCGATTGTGTATTCCGATTGCGCCAGTACTATGCGGGCATGGTGGACTTCATGCTCTCGTTTCTTATGCTCATAGCAATGATGTTCTATTATGGTATATCGTTCCATCTCTAAATGTCATTTGTCTCCCCCTTCTTATACTACTCGCTTTAACCACATCCCTTGGAGTCTCACTCTGGTTTTCTGCCATGAATGTCGATTTCGCGATATCGGATATATCGTTCCATTTATCACACAAATTTGGCTCTTTATGACGCCTATTGTTTATCCAAGCAGCCTGCTCTCAGAACCCTGGAAAACATTGTATGGCATTAATCCAATGGCAGGTGTGGTTGAAGGTTTTCGCTGGGCCTGCTATCAACAGATACCGCTCCTCAACCAATTATTATAGTCTCTTCGCTTGTAGCATTCACTATACTCATTGGTGGTTTGATGTATTTCCGCAGGATGGAAAAATCTTTTGCAGACGTAGTCTAAAAATAGACAATAGGCATTAGACCAGTTAAATTTAATATAAAAAAGGTATGTTTCATGAATGAGATTGCAGTCCGGGTAGAAGGCCTTGGCAAAAAATACTTCATAGGCAGGAAGCAGGAACGTTATCAGACTTTAGTTGATACGTTATCTGATTCACTAATTGCCCCTTTTCGAAAAACGGTTAAATTATTGCGTGGTCATGCAACAGGCGCTGAGGAACTGGATGAAGCATTCTGGGCACTTAAAGATGTATCTTTTGAGGTCAGGGAGGGGGAAGTAGTTGGCATCGTTGGACGCAATGGTGCAGGCAAAAGCACTTTGCTGAAGATTCTGTCACGTATCACAGAGCCAACTGAGGGTTTTGTTGAAGTATATGGGCGAATTGGTTCTTTGCTGGAGGTAGGCACAGGGTTCCATTCGCAGCTAACCGGCAGGGAAAATATTTTTCTTAACGGTGCAATTCTCGGAATGACGAGAGCTGAAATTAATAAAAAGTTTGACGACATAGTTGCTTTTGCTGAAATTGATAAATTTATCGATACACCCGTTAAGCATTATTCCAGTGGCATGTCTGTGAGGCTGGCCTTTGCAGTAGCGGCACATTTAGAGACACAAATATTGATTTTGGATGAGGTGTTAGCGGTGGGTGATGTAGAGTTCCAGAAAAAATGTTTGGGAAAAATGCGCGATATAACAGGGGAAGGGAGGACAGTACTCTTCGTCAGTCACAATATGAGTGCAATTAACCGGCTCTGCAGCCGTACTATTTGGATTGATGACGGACATATCAGACTTAATGGTTCAACGCCTGATGTTATTCAGCAATTTGTATCATCTACAACACCGGAGTGTATGAGCGAGGTCAGGTTTTCATCAACAACTAATAATAGCAAGGTTCAAATGGAATTTATTCGCATTGTATCGAAAAATAACGAACCGACTGCTATTGTTGATTTTCAGGCATCATTCAAGATAGAAATAGGGTATGAGGTCTTTGAGGTGTTTAAAGGTTTATCTATTTTAAGTCGAATAACAGATTTACAGGGAAATGTCATCTGTACTTCTTGGGATACAGATACAACGGATTGGGAAGAGAGAGTCAGAGAACCCGGCAAGTATACTTCAATCTGTACATTGCCTGGATATTTTCTTAGGCCCGGGAGTTATTTTGTATCTGTTGGAGCACATGTTAACAAAAATATGTATGCGTATCATGAAAATATGCTTTTGTTTGGAGTTTCATCTGCCAATTATTGTTTGAACCCCGGCCGCGTTGGCATTATTACTCCATTGCTTGAGTGGGAGGTTATACATAATGGTAAAAATATCAATAATTAAAATAATTCGCAGACCGTTTCGTCCTTTAAAACGTTTCTATTATAAGAAAAAGGAGCAAAATAATTTTAAACAGTTGCTTCGTCCATCCGACATATTTCTTGTTGGACATCCAAAATCAGGCAACACCTGGCTTACCTACATGTTAGGTGTCCTTATACAAGAGAAATTTGGTAAAAATATTACCATGGCAAATATATCAGATTTTATTCCCACTATCCATGCAGCGGATAATAAAATATCACTATATGCCCATTTTCCTGATCCAAGATTTTTCAGGAATGAAGGTCCTGTATATAAAGATTTATACCCGAAGACTATTTATATTATCAGGGACCCGCGAGCAGTATATGTGTCGTACTATCATCATTATTTACATGCCGGCGGAAATCTCTCTATAGAAGATTTTGTTAATGAGTTACTTATCTATGGGTGTATAAGGAGTTTTGAACCCTTTATAGTAAGGTGGGATCGTCAGGTGTTGCAATGGCTTGATCTTTCGAAGTGGCAATCTGTAAAGATAGTCAAATATGAAGATATGAAAAAAGACAGGCACAAGATTTTAAAAGAAGTTGCCGATTTCGCCGGAATTTCGTGTGGGGAAAAGGATATTGCTATGGCGGTAGAAAGAGGCAGTTTTGATAGTATGAGGAAAGATGAGGAAAAGTTCGGGGCAGAGGCATACGGCAGCAAGAGAGAAAAAGGTTATTTTATTCGCCGGGGTGAAATAAATGGATGGAAAGAAGAGCTGTCTTATGAGGTTTCCGAAAGAATAAAAAATGAGTTCTCAGAAGCAATGAATAGAGTGGGATATCTGTAAGCAGCTTTTGAATATATGATTAACAAAAATCTCGTCTGGCATGTACATTTTTTGACGCTTGAAAACTGCAATTGCGGAAATATTTCATTTCAATATAGCTCGAAAATTGAATAATGTCCAAAAAATTCATGCGTGATACCATCCGGCGGCTTTTACCTGAAAAGTGTCTTTTTATGCGTCAGACTTATAAATATCGGGTTGAGCTGACTGGTATACATGGTATCATGGAAAAGCTTCCTCTTTTACTCAAGAGCTTCAGGAGAACCTTCATAGACAGGAAAACGATCCTGTTTTATCCGGAAGCACCCATGCCATTCTGTGTCATTTACAAAATACTGAAATTCTCAGGCTATCGTGTTATAACAAACCATCAACAAAATTGCAATTTGGCGATTAAATATTGGCATGGATTTGACGGCAATCCTTACTCACCTGATAAATCTTTTCCTCCCATTAATATAATCAATGCAAATGGAGATAGCCTGCTTAATGCCCAATGCAATGATATAAGTAAAAACCATGTGAATGCTGTTTTTGAAGAAATATTTGGATACCCGATCTCTGTAGACCCCCGCAAACATGTCGGAAAATGTGTTATGAAATTGAATTGGAACGCATTGCACAAAGGACAGATAATAGAGTGTCCCGCTCAACTGCAGGAAGGCGACTTCGTATATCAAAAATTAATAAATAACGAAACAGAGGACGGATTCGTGGAGGATATGAGGGTGCCAGTATACAAGAACAGGGCACCGCTTGTTTATCTGAAAGAGCAGGTCTGTGGAAAACTGCTTTATTGACAGACCTCATACAAACACAAAAGTAAAGATTGTTGAAGTCTCGATATGCTCTCAGAAAATGAGCTGTTAAATATCTACCACTTTTGCGAAAAGATTGGAATGGATTATGGTGAGCTTGATGTGCTTAGAGACAGAGATGACGGCCGCATATATATTGTTGATGCAAATATTGCTCCTTCAGGGCCACCCAGTCCTATTAGCGATGAGGATGCAAGGCGAGCTATTGTAAAGCTTTTTTGACGCTTTTGAAGAAGCTTTTTGCGCTTAAGACCAATGCGATACCCCGGACTAATAACGAATGTTGAAACCGCTGCTTCTGTCGCTGCGCTCACCTTTGACGATGGTCCTCATCCTGTTTACACGCCACGTGTTCTCAGTATCCTGGAAAAACACGGAGCAAAGGCTACTTTTTTCATGATAGGAGAATCGGCACGGAAATATCCGGATATTGTAAGAATGGTCGCAAAAGCAGGGCACATCATAGGCAATCATGCATGGAATCATACAAATTTAACTACAATAAGTTCGCGACTTCACCGGTTAAAACAGATGTGGGCATGTGCGAGGGCGACAGCTCCCTATTGCAAACGATTATTCAGACCACCGCATGGAGGAATAAATGATCAAATCCGGCTTGATTCCCTATTTTTTAGATATAAAGTCATATTATGGTGCGCTTCAGCTCAGGATTGGATTCCACAGCAATCCGGGGAGATTGCACAGAAGATAATAGAACGAGTCAGGCCGGGAAGCACTCTTTCTCCTTCATGATGCAATTTACAGCAGCCATTTGACGGATACACTCTGGGACAGGCAACCAATGCTTGACGGTCTTGAGAAAGCACTTGCTTCACTGAAGCAAGAAATACATTTTGTAAACAGTACCCTCAATCTTCCCTAAAGCTGGCCGTCCTGCCAGTATGGCGCTCATAGTAGAAGTAGAACATCTCGTTATTTCAAATAGCCTGATGAAAGATATCACAATGAGAATATTGGGATAAATCAATAAGTAGTTTCTGCGCATCCGGACTGACGAAATTTTATGGTTTTGTTCACTTTTGACAAAAGTTGACAGCATTTTATTCTGTTTTCTGGATGAAATAGCGGACCCTGTTTTTGGTGAGCGCAGGAAAATGCCTGTGTTCACGATCCTTTAAATAATGTCTCTACTTTAAAGTCTTGCATCCTTTGGAACATGGGAACCTAAATGCTTAATATCGCCCCGGTTAAACTGAGTATGGGATTGATATTGCAGGAGAATAGGGTACGCGTCAGCTCATACGCAAAAATATGAGGAGAATTATTACGAACTGCGGGAGAAGCTGCTGATGTTCTTAAAGAGTATAAGAATGTCATAATGACAACCCCTGGGGGGAGTATGGCCATGAAGAAGATATAACAAATATACAGGGCTGTAAGTGATCTGCGAAAAGAACTCTGGATTCGATATTTGGCACTCAAATTATTGCAGTAAGAGAACGTCAGCCTGCTTTTACAAAATGCACATTTTGCAGAAGAGGCAACGTTCCCCGTTGACATTGGATTAGCTGAACAGCTTATGAAATACTATGAAAAGAACGATTGCTGGACATGGTATAAAGACTGGCAGTGGCCAGACCATGAGACATTTTTCAGACAGGTAAATGGTGCATCAGCCAATAGAGACAATGTTAGTCTGGTCACTCTAAATATGATTCTCATGCCTGAAATGCTGCCACAATGCAGCAAGCAGACAAAACAGCGTAAAAGCGTACATTCAATTGTCAGGAAGATATCAAAATGGGCAATGAAAAGAGGCCGACCATAAAACTCAGTGTCATCATACCCTGCCTGAACGCCCAGGCAACTCTTGCCACACAACTTGAAGCACTGGCGGCACAGCAGTGGGCTGAACCCTGGGAATTAATAATTGCCGATAACGGCTCCACTGATAGTTCTACGGATATTGCGCGGGAATATAGCAACCGCTTTCCCGCCTTTCGGATTGTTGACGCTTCTGCCCGGAAAGGATCGTCTCATGCTAGGAATGTAGGTGTACGCATGGCCGGGTCCGACAGATTGGCATTTTGTGATGCTGATGACGAAGTCGCTCCGGGCTGGGTGGCTTCAATGGGATACGCGTTAACAAAGAATGATGTGGTATACGGCCAATTTTATTTGATAAATTTTAACGATCCCCATGAGGCCGGAAAGTCAGCTCAGGCATGGAAGGGAGGCCTTTATAAAGGACGTTTTCTGCCTGGGAGGAGGGTCTGGCAACCTGGGTATCAGGCGATGTGTTCACGACGCAATCGGCGGCTTCGACGAAATTCTTCTACACGCACATGATGCGGACTACTATTGGCGGCTGCAACTGGAGGGATTCAAGCTTTGTTATGTCCCGGAAGCAGGAGTACAGGTGCGCATTGGGCGCGTCAATCCGTCTTTACAATACCTTTTCAACCGGGGGAGGGACAGAACGATGTCCAATTATTGGCTCTATAAAAGATACCGGCATTTGGGCATGTTGCCCCCGGAACCCATGAAAGAATCCTTCATCAAGTGGATTCACATTCTCAAACCATTAGCATACGCTTCTCTACAGAGCAACAAGAAAAAGCAGCTATTTTACAGCGGTTCGTTCAGCATACCGGGGAACTCATAGGACAACTGCAAGGCAGAATCACAAATCCTTTTAGACCATACCATCCCGGTAATAAAGTTGTAGCCAGTTAAAATCTATTTATGAAACAATTAATTAAGACAGTTTTCAGGAAATTTGGCATTGAGATCACAAGATATAATCCGTATTCCGGAAAGACATTAAACCAGTTCGAAAGGGTCATATCTCTAAAACCAAGGCATAATTCTCAGGGAAATATTCTTTTTTCCTACAGATTGGAGCCGTTTTTAAAAGAGACTGATGATTCTTTTATGAATAAACATACAAATTTCTGGAGATCTTTGAGAATGGCCGAAACCTTTTTAGAGCTTGGTTTTTGTGTGGATGCCATAGACTACCGGAATAAGACTTTCATACCCCAAAAGGAATATGATTGTGTCGTTGATGTCCGGCATAACCTTGAAAGGCTTGATCCTTATCTCAACAGGGATTGCGTGAAGATTATGCATATAGATACTGCTCATATACTTTTTCATAATGCTGCCGAGGCGAAAAGACTTCTGGAAGCACAGCAAAGAAAAGGTATTACCTTTCAGCCCAGAAGATTCGAGCTTCCAAATCTCGCAATAGAACACGCTGACTGTGCAACTATTACAGGCAATGAATTCACTATCAGTACTTTCAGATATGCAAAGAAACCTCTGTATAGGGTTCCTCAGTCAACCTGTGGGGTTTACCCCTGGCTGGAAGATAAAAATTTGAAAGGTGCAAGAAAAAATTTTTGTGGTTTGGCAGTGGCGGTTTCGTTCACAAAGGCCTGGATCTGGTTCTGCATGTTTTTCCGAAATGCCGGACTTCGATTTATATATTTGCGGTCCGGTGCATGAGTGAACGGGATTTTGAAAACGCTTATTATAAGGAGCTGTATGAGAGTTCCGACATCACACCTTGGGATGGGTCGATATATACAGTCCTGAATTTCTCGAAATTTCTAAAAATTGTCTGGCAATTATTTATCCGTCGTGTTCAGAGGGATGTGCGGGAAGTGTGGTGACCTGCATGCATGCTGGAATTATTCCGATCGCAAGTTATGAATCCGGAGTAGACATAGACGATGAATGCGGCGTGATTTTGCACGATTGTTCAATCGAGACGATAAGAAATGACCGTTAGAACAATATCGGCCCTTCGTGCTGAAAGGCTTCAGCGAATGTCTCGTAATGCATGGCTGTATGCACGGGCACATTATACAAGGGAACGCTTCGATGAAGAGTATAAAAAAACTATTTTAAAAATCTTAGGAAAATTAAGGTATAATTTAATCTAAGGAGAAGAAGAAGATGAGCAGAACTTTTTTACAGAGGATGATTTCATTATGTGTCTGGATTATCTGTATTGAGTATCACTTCATTTGTCCATGCACAGCAAATTGATTGTCCCGCAGACATGAGTCACTACTGGAGGCTTGATGAGAGCAGCCAGCCGTATGTGGACTCCTATGGGACCAATCATGCAACGTGTACAAATTGTCCCAACCCGACGACAGGCATTGCGAATGGAGCCCAACAGTTTAGTCTTACCAGTCAGGTTAATGTGCCAGATGATAACACCTTTGACTGGGGTGTAAGTGAAAGTTTTTCGATCGAGTTCTGGATGAAAACTGATAGTTCAAGCACCTGTTCAGGAAACCAAGTTATGGCGGGGAGAACCTCCCCCTTCTGGTGGGTTGGGTGTCTTAGCAATACTGGCCTTGCTTATTTTGAATTGAACGATACAAGTGGCAACGGAACAGCAGTGGCAGGTCATACTGATCTTACCGACGGCAACTGGCATCACATCGTGGCGATAAGGGATTCATCTCAGGTTCGTCTCTATGTTGACGGAATCATTGAAGGTAGTTCTAACTATACATATTCATCCGGTTTTAGCTCAACTTCCGCATTAACCATGGGATGGTTAAATTTGGGTGGCGGATATCACTTTATCGGCAATATGGATGAAGTTGCCCTGTATAACAGGACATTATCAGAGACAGAAATTTTCAATCATTACTACCTCGGGCGTGGTTATTGTGATATGTGCGCTTCTCCTGTAAAGATTATGCTTTTAGGGGATTCGATAACATACGGTCGTAATGATCAGACCCTCGAGCCGCAAGAACAGAATACTCCGAATTACGTAGTAGGGTACCGCCAATCCCTATATTTATCTTTGCTGAATAATGACTATTATGTGAATTTTGTTGGCGGCTTAAAAGATGGCGAACTTGCAACCCCAAGTTTTGATCTCGATCATCAGGGCATCGTCAACACAATGCATGCATTTACTGCGCAAGATTTAGCGACAAATGTACATAATTTGCTCAGTGCAAATCCTACAGATGTGATACTCCTTCACATCGGGACAAACAATATTCTTAACACAACTGCAACAGATATCGAAAATATTTTAGATGAAATTGATCGTTATGATACCGACATTACTGTATTGCTCGCACGTATCATTAATGTTCAGGATTCCAACGATCCGAGAAGCGCATATATAACCCAGTTTAATGATGATGTAGCAACAATGGTCATGAATCGGACAAGTGATAAGATTATTCTGGTTGATCAGGAAAATACGTTATCGTATCCGGATGATATGTATAATATGCTTCATCCCAATGCAATAGGGTTTGAAAAGATGGCAAACACATGGCTCAGCACATTAAATACCTTTTTACCTGCATGTGGTTCTGTTGCACCGACTTTTACCTCAAATCCGGCAACGATTGCAACGGTCAATCAATTATACATGTATTATGCTGAAGCAACTGGAAACCCCTACCCATCATATAGTCTGATTACAGCCCCTGCTGGTATGACAATAGACCAAACTTCAGGCATCATTTCATGGACTCCTTTAATGCAGGGATCTTTTGATGTTGTCGTGCTGGCCAGCAACACCGAGGGAGTGGATACACAGAGCTTTGCAATTGAGGGTTCAACTCTGTCCCGCAGACATGAGTCACTACTGGAGGCTTGATGAGAGCAGCCAGCCGTATGTGGACTCCTATGGGACCAATCATGCAACGTGTACAAATTGTCCTTCCGGGACAGCAGGGCATCCTGAATGGAGCCCAACAGTTTAGTCTTACCAGTCAGGTTAATGTGCCAGATGATAACACCTTTGACTGGGGTGTAAGTGAAAGTTTTTCGATCGAGTTCTGGATGAAAACTGATAGTTCAAGCACCTGTTCAGGAAACCAAGTTATGGCGGGGAGAACCTCCCCCTTCTGGTGGATTGGGTGTCTTAGCAATACTGGCCTTGCTTATTTTGAATTGAACGATACAAGTGGCAACGGAACAGCAGTGACAGGTCATACTGATCTTACCGACGGCAACTGGCATCACATCGTGGCGGTAAGGGATTCATATGCGATTCATCTTTATGTCGATGGCTTCAAACATACAGCATATACAGTCTACGCATCAGGCTTTGATTCAGCTTCAGTTCCACTAACAGCAGGATGGTTGAATTTGGGTGGCGGCTATCACTTTATAGGCAATATGGATGAAATCGCCCTGTATAACAGGGCTTTGTCAGACGTTGAAATACAGCAGCACTAACTTATCTCTTGATGGATATTGTGGAGTCCAATCTTTGTATACACTTACTTTAGATGGGTCTGGCAATGGATCCGGTACTGTGACAGGCACGGGCATCAACTGCATTATTACTAGCGGAGTAACAAGTGGTGATTGCTCAGAAATATACAACGCTTATATTCCAGTTACAATGAATTCAAGTGCAGATTCTGGATCAGTTTTTGCAGGATGGTTCAGGAGCGTGTACAGGAACGGGATCATGCAATCTGACGATGGATGGTGATAAAAATGTTACCGCTCCGTTTGATCTTAATACTTACACATCTTGTCACTGGTTCGGGCAACGGGTCCGGAACCGTGACCGCCACAGGCATAAATTGCGTCATTACAAATGGCATTGCAACCGGGGATTGCACTGAGACTTACAGTCACGGCACCCCTGTAACGTTAACAGCAGATGCGGATAACAATTCAACTTTCACAGGCTGGAGCGGAGCAGGCTGTTCAGGCAGCGGCTCATGTGTAATTACAATGAATAGTGATGCTGCGGTAACTGCTGCCTTCGCTCTCAAAACCTTTACCATTACGCTCCGCACCCGGCGGCCATGGCACTATCTCCTGTGTCCCTTCTCCCGTCAATTCCGGCGCTTCCTCCACCTGCACCATGACCCCTGATGCCTCCTACTATCTCTCAGCACTCACCGACAACGGGGCCAATGTCCTCGGCTCGGTCGTCAAAAACCAGTTCACCATCTCGAATGTAACCGCAAACCATGCTGTTATTGCCACCTTCTCCATCAACACATATAACCTCTCGATTACCAAGTCAGGTCTTGGAAACGGCACAATAACAAGCACACCTTCGGGTATTAACTGCGGCAATGATTGTTCAGAAGCATTTAGCACCGGGGCATCTGTTACACTGACTGCCGCGCCATCCTCTGATTCAGTGTTCACCGGCTGGAGCGGTGGCGGCTGTTCAGGCACAGGAAACTGCACGGTTACGATGAACAGCAGTATTACTGTAACAGCTACATTTCAGGGTAAGTATTTCATATCAGGCACAGTCCGTACGCCGAGCGGCTCATCCCCGGGCAATCCGATACCCGGCGTGACAGTAACACTGGGCGGAGATGGGAGCGGAACTGCAATAACTGACAAATATGGCAATTATCAGTTCTCAGGATTGCCGAATGGAAATTACTCACTTACCCCCAGCATGCTGAACTATATTTTTACCCCTGCAAACAGAGCAGTGGCCTTAACAAACAGGAACATGTACTCGCAGAACTTCACAGGCACATATTCTGTAAGCGGTATATACTCAATATCCGGCAGGGTTCTCACACCCCAAGGCAATCCGATATCCGGAGCAATGGTTGCGCTGACCGGTAGCGCAACAGGCACCACGCTGACTGACATCCTGGGCAACTATACCTTCTCAGGGCTGTCGAACGGGAACTATACAGTCACTCCGGGGATGACTGGCTATACTTTCTCACCGGAATACAGAACGGTAACCATCAGCGGAGCCAGCATGTCAGGACAAAACTTCACCGGAACTCCATCAGGCGGAGGGATATATTCAATATCGGGCAGTGTTCGTTTGCCAAGCGGATCGGTTCCGGGGAAGCCGGTGCCGGGAGTAGTCATGACACTCACAGGTGATGCTACCGGAACCGTAACAACCGACAATTACGGGAATTACACGTTCAGAGGACTGCCGAATGGAAATTATACGGTTACACCCGCGAAAACAGGGTATACCTTCATGCCGGTAAACATAATCGTCACTGTTAGCGGAGCCAATAAAACCGGCCAGAGCTTCACAGGGGTATTGCATTAACAGCAGAAGAGCAGATCGGGGAATGGGAGGATGATCAGAATGATAAAACAGGCAACGAAGTCCGCGTCTTTTCTGAGCATTATTCTCCTGTCCCTGATCATGCTTATTGCATGCACCTGCGGCGGAGGCTCATCAAATAACAACGATCAGGGCAAGTTCTCGTCCTTACCAGGACCGTTAAGGGTTCATCCATCAAATAGCCGTTACTTTACTGATGGGACCGGGAAAGCCATCTATCTTACCGGTTCACATACCTGGGCTAATTTGATAGATAAAGGCAAAACAGATCCACCACCGGTTTTTAATTATGAGAGCTATATGGATTTTCTTAAAAAATACAATCATAACTTCATACGTCTCTGGTCCTGGGAATTGACAAAGCACGTCGATAGAGGGGATGAATCTTATAGATATTCCAGCCCTTTCCCATGGATCAGGACCGGACCGGGAATTGCCCTCGATGGCAAGCCTAAATTTGATTTAAATCAGTTTGATCATAAATATTTTGATCGCCTGCGTCAAAGAGTAATTGCTGCCGGAGAAAGAGGGATTTACGTATCAATCATGCTGTTTGAAGGGTGGGGTATTTATTTTCTTGAACCTCCATGGTGTTGGAACGGCCACCCCCTTAATTTTCATAATAATATCAACGGAATCAATGGCGATCCGGATGGCGATAATAGGGGGTTAGACA
>CAVWBP010000019.1:0-3096 GCA_963753165.1 Thermodesulfovibrionales bacterium
TCGACATGCCGGATAAATTTATTGTTGAAGTGAAAGAACAATGCCCATAAAAGTGAATAAATAAGAAATGGATAGTACTCGTTCAAACAACTGGCAAAGGAGTGTACCATGAAACGTTTCGTAATATTGTCAATTATGGTTTTAAGTGTTCTGTTTTTAACTTCAGGAAAAAGTATTTTTGCCGAGCAACCAGCAGAACATACGAAAGATACCTCTTCATTGTCAGGAAAGGTAGTTGAAACAATGGACAGCGGCAGATACACGTATGTGTATCTTCAGAAGAGCGATAAGAAGCTATGGTTAGCAGTCCCCAAAATGGAAGTATCGGTAGGGCAGAATATGCTTCTTCATCCCCGGCATTGAGATGGTAAATTTCGAGAGTAAGACACTCAATCGTAAATTCGATAAGATTATATTTTCCCAGGGGCCAATTCCCACTGAAGAGTGAAATAAAGTCCAAATAAATATAACTGTATTTCCCTCCTTTTAATGAGCAGCTTTAAATGGTGTTCACCGAAAATGTAATCTTTATGCGGCATCCTTCGTGTAGCAAACACAATCAAATCTTGATATACTTGCAAATATTACAACCATAAAGTATCAAAGAATAAGCGGAGGAGATATGGAAAAGGTTTTAGCAAGAGGTGTGAACTTCGTTTATACGAAACAGTATATTGTAAATAAATATGGAATTGAAACCTGGAAACTGTTATTGCAATCACTGTCGGATGATGCCTGCAAAATATGGGGTGATATTCTTGTGCCTATACAAGAGTATCCATTTCTATTCTTCAAGGAGCTGATATCGGATATGTCACTGGCATTAAACATAAAACAGGACTCCGAGCTTGCCAGCATTTATGAATATATAGCCGATCAGAGCCTCAGTAAGTTGTATAAAATATTCTTCCGTTTTTCAAACCCTTCATTCGTAATAAAGAACTTCCCGAAGCTATGGAGCAGATTCTTCAATGCCGGAAAGGTAGAGGTTCCGGTGTCTGAAAGCGGTCATGCAATACTGAAGTTTACGCTGCCTGAAATATTTCTTGACTGGCTGGATCCCGCATGCTTAGGGTATTCAAAAAAGGCCGTGGAAATGGCCGGAGGGAAGAATATGACCATGGAAAAGAAGGGAGCCGATAAAACATCCGATGATCTTTGGGAGATAGTTTTTGAACTGCACTGGAGCGAGTAATGACAATTCTTTTGATGTTATAATAAATTCCGTTTTCTTCCTGAACTCGATACTTGTGTGATGGGAGAAATATTTTAAAAAAATAAATAAGAATAGAATCCTATGCTGTCTTACCCTGTTTTTTGAATTCCAAGCCGACCTTTACGGAACTGTTTCCCATATTTACTATCCAGCGAACGACCGCACAACGCGAATCATCGGTGAGGATGCTTCGTATGACGATCTCTTCTCCTTCTGAAAGCGGATGGTTCGTGATCATGCATAACCCGGAATGGCTGAAATCCTGTATTATTCCTTTCAGGACCTTATCGGCTGGATGCGAAGAGAGAGAATACTCTATAAGCTGGGAAAAATCATACCGTGAATTCTTTCTTTCTCCAGTTGTCATTTTGTCCCTTTGACAGCTTTGTTATAAACAAAATGAATATTGTTTGTCAAATATACGAATTGCCTCACGAAAAAACGATACAAAACTGAATCGTTGCCTCAAATAAGAAAACGATACAAAAAATCTTTAAAAATGTCTTCTATAGAGATAGCTATGGGAGGCAGGAATGAGGTTAACGATGACAGAGAGGAAAAAGGCAACGGCAGTAGTGGCTGTCCGGTATCAGAAAGCCAGGAAGAAAGAAAAGGGAATCATACTGGACGAATTCACCCAATTGACAGGATACGGGAGGAGGTATGCCTCATACGTATTGAGAAGCCACGGCAGGAAGGTGAGGATAACCAAGAGCTATGTCATACAAGGCGATATCAGAAAGACAGAAAGGAGGAAGAAACCCAAGGTCTATGATGGTGCGGTTGAAGAAGCGCTGAAGAAGATCTGGTATATCATGGACTGCATCTGCGGCAAGAGGCTTGCCCCGATCCTGAGGGAGGTGGTGCGGCGTCTTGAGCGATTCCGTGAAATCAGGATTTCTGATGATATTCGGCAGAAGCTTTTCAGAATCAGCGCTGCTTCGATAGACAGGCTGCTTGCCAAAGAGCGGAGAAAGCATCAAATCAAAGGCAGAGGGAATACAAAACCCGGGACTCTGTTGAAGCATCAGATTCCTATACGCACCTTTTCAGACTGGAACGAACACAAGCCTGGCTTTGTCGAGATCGATCTTGTTGGCCATGACGGAGGAGACAGCCACGGGGATTTTGCTCAGACCTTGGATGTGACCGATATCTGCACTACGTGGACTGAAACAGAGGCGGTCAAGAACAAGGCACAGATATGGGTGTTCGACGCCCTGAAGGACATTCGGCAGAGAATACCGTTTCCCCTTCTGGGGATAGATTCAGACAGTGGCGGGGAGTTCATCAATGACCACCTCTTCAGATACTGCCAGGAGGAAAAGATAACCTTCACCCGGTCCCGACCTTACCGGAAAAATGACAGTTGTTTTGTAGAGCAGAAAAACTACTCAATTGTGAGAAGGGCCGTGGGGTATCTCAGGTATGACACCGAGGAAGAACTGTTGACCCTCAATGAACTGTATCGTCATCTGCGCCTCTATACGAACTTCTTCCAGCCGACCATGAAGCTGATCGAAAAGACACGTATCGGCAGCAAGGTCATCAAGAAGTACGACAAACCCTTACCCCCTTACAGGAGGGTTCTTGCCTGTCCTGATGTCTCAGAAGAGAATAAGCAGGCATTACGAAAACTCTATGGAAAACTTAACCCCGCTCATCTGAAAAGGCAGATCACGAGACTGCAGCAAAAACTCTATAAATTGAATGCGCAAAAACGATCACCGATGAAGAAAGTTGCGGCCTGATGACCGATACCATTTCGTATAGATTTTTATGTGAGGCAACGATTATCATTTCGTATCGATTTCTATTTGAGGCAACGGGATATATCAAGGGAGAAGAGAAGCTCTGGACACTACGGACCCGGCGAAAAT
>CAVWBP010000020.1:0-10156 GCA_963753165.1 Thermodesulfovibrionales bacterium
TTCGAATACCGCCCTGAAATTGTCCCAGGAGAGTTCCTGAAATTTGCGCTCCTGCGCAATTGTCTGTAATGCCGGGTAAAAAACATCCTTTCCTGTCAGTTTTTCGAGCATAGAGAAGAACATTGATCCTTTCCCATACCCTGTTGCTCCGGATGCAAGATCAACGGCTCCCTGATAATCCTTCAGGGCATATTCCCTGCCCGGATCTACATAACTTTCGTAGTTGATGAGAATCTGCTTTCTGTAATTCCTGCCCTTCCCTCTTTGCTCCTCTGCTCTCTGGTCCGCAAGATACGCGATCAGTCCATCAGCCCAGTTGCCCTGTCCGGCTTCAACATAAATGCTGCTGCCAAACCATTGGCGCAGGATAACACGTCTGAAGGACGAATCCGCAAGAAAGGAGAAAGGGAGCTGCTCCCTGCCTATTACCGCAACAGTCGGCGCTGCATAGCCTGCCGACTGAAACCCCTCGACAACAGAAAGTTTTTTATAGGGATACGGGGCGAGCAATTTTCCATATTCATCAAGATATTTTTTTGCATATCCAATATAGGACTGAGCGAGATATGTATTTTCAGGAAAGGAATAGGCATGGATATCCACCCCTTTCCAGGTTTCTTTTTTCTCTCTGTAGTGCCCTGCGATCAGGGATATTTGCTGTGCAGGATAAGGGAAAATGAAAGAATATTCGGTGTCCTTTCCCTTTTTCGATACGATGACTTCCTCGGCTGAAGAGATCGCAAGAAACCCGTCCGGTACTGTGGCACGGAGGCGGTAGTGAGCCAGAGAACTGACTTCAGGATACCAGCGGTCCGCAAGTAATATACCGGTAGAACGAATAGTATTATAGGGGATGGCATTCATGAAATTCTCTGCAGCCTCTCCCTTGAAAACCGCTTCAAATTCGATCTCCAGCGCTCCCTTGCCCTCGAATGCAAAGACTCCGTCTTTTCCCTGAACCTCAACCGGCTTGTCGTTCACCCTTGCCGAAAGAATTTTCAGATCACCCGGAAAAATGTTCGTCTTTGTCTGCGCCGGAAATGTAATTCTCGCAGAACCTTTGAGGAGATTGTTGCCTGTGTCGAACGATATGGTCAAATCGTACTGGGGCAACAGTTCCTCTGCTTCGGCATATCCTGAGAGAAATAAAGTGATGAGAAAGGTAACTGCAATAAGGAGTTTTGTGATACTCATTGATAAAAGTATAACATGTTCAGAGAATCCGGTTCAGGATCCAGTGGAATTGACAGACTAGCTGAATGCGGTAAACACTATCTGTGAAGCGATGCTGAGCCTTGTAAAAAAATCCTGAACTTGCCTGAATATTGGCTCCCGGGAGGGATTCCCGCACTCCTGCGGGACAGGGTGGTTAATCCCGAACGCTTTCGGGACTCTGCCGACTGATCAGGTTTTCGATATATTTCCTGCTCTTTTTCCCTTTGATTTCCTTTTCCCTATGCATAGCTTCTGACCGTGTAATAAAATTTTCTGTGTAAACACATATCCATGGTCCTTTACTCCGCTTTGTGTGCTTTGACCCATGATAGTCAACATTGTTATGCTGAGAGATTCGACGTTCAAGATTATCAGTATGGCCTACATAATAGTTGCCTGTGCTTTCACTTCTCAGAATGTAGACTGTGTATGACAAGATTTGATTATATTGTAGTTTGGCTCCCGGGGAGGGATTCGAACCCCCGACAGGGTGGTTAACAGCCACCTGCTCTGCCGACTGAGCTACCCGGGAGTAGGTATAAGTGAATATTTTTTATATCAAATTGTACTGCTTTTTGTCAATTAACAGGCATTCTTCCAGTTGCAACGTTAACCTGATAAAGTGCAGTTCTGAAAGAAGGTTCCTCTCTTTCCCGCCTGGCAGGGTGGTTAATCCCGAACGCTTTCGGGACTCTGCCGACTGAGCTACCCGGGAGTAGTCTGAGGAGATTTTTACCCCGGCTTTACCGCACCAAGGGAGATTTTTTTATAACAGATGCGCCAAAACTTTGTCAATCGGGACTGAGTTCGGTCACAAGTTTCGCCACGAGATCCCCCACCTCGGAGGTGGAGCAACCCATTTTCCCCGCGGCGAGGCTCTTGAGGTGTTTTCCGGTCACTTCCATTACAGCCTTCTCGATGAGCAGTGCAGCCCTGACTTCTCCAAGCTGTTCAAGCATCATTCCTCCGGCGCATATCGCGGCAAGCGGATTCACGACATTCTTCCCGGTATACTTCGGCGCCGAACCGCCAATAGGCTCGAACATGGAGACTCCGTCCGGATTGATGTTCCCGCCTGCAGCAATCCCCATGCCGCCCTGGATCATTGCGCCGAGATCGGTAATAATGTCTCCGAACATATTATCCGTCACGATCACATCAAACCATTCCGGGTTTTTGACGAACCACATGGTCACAGCATCGACATGTGCGTAGTCGGTCTTAATGTCCGGGTATTCCTTTGCCACTTCATGGAACGTCCTTTCCCAGAGGTCAAAGGCATAGGTAAGAACATTCGTCTTGCCGCAGAGGGTAAGCTTCTTCTTCTTGTTCCTCTTCTTGCAGTATTCAAACGCGAACCGCACACAGCGCTCCACACCTTTCCGTGTGTTGATCGATTCCTGTATTGCAACTTCGTCCGGCGTGCCTTTTTTCAGTACACCACCCGCACCGGTATAGAGTCCCTCTGTATTTTCCCGGACAACTACGAAATCAATGTCTTCAGGTTTTTTGTTTTTAAGCGGGCAATCTACCCCCGGATATAATTTTACCGGCCTCAGGTTGATATACTGGTCAAGTTCAAACCGGAGCCTCAGGAGGATTCCCCTCTCGAGAATCCCGGGCTTCACATCAGGGTGTCCGATCGCACCGAGATATATAGCCTGGAATTTTTTCAGTTCGTCGAGCGCACCGTCGGGCAGGATTTCTCCTGTCCGCAAATACCGTGCGCCTCCAAAATCGAAATGCTGGAAATTGAATTTGATCCCGAATTTTCCGGACAACGCATCAAGGACTTTCAGCCCCTCACGGATAACTTCAGGGCCTGTCCCGTCGCCGGGGATCACTGCTATCGTATATGATTTCATAAGTTTTTCTCCCTTGACCCACCATCCTCCCCTTGGCAAGGGGAGGAATGAGGAGGGGTTTTCAACTCTTAACTGTAAGCTTTCTTCTCGTCCACTCGACTAATCCCCCTGCAGCAATCAGCTCCTGCATGAAAGCGGGGATCGGGTTTGCTTTATACCCCTCATCCGTTGTCCTGTTTCTGATGGTCCCCTTGTCCGCATCAACCTCAATCTCGTCACCCTCCCTGATCTTTTCCGATGCCTCTGACGATTCGAAGATGGGAAGCCCGATATTAAAGGCATTCCGGTAAAATATCCGCGCAAAACTCTTTGCGACCACGGCCTGTATCCCTGCTGCCTTGATCGCAATCGGTGCATGTTCCCTCGACGAGCCACACCCGAAATTCTTCCCCGCGACAAGAATGTCCCCCGGTTTCACTTTGTTGGAGAATTCCCTGTCCGCATCCTCCATCACATGCTTTGCAAGCTCGACAGGGTCAGAAGTGTTCAGGTATCGCGCCGGGATGATCGCATCCGTATCTACATCATTCCCAAATTTCCAGACTCTCCCCTTCAACAGCATTTTTCCTCCAAAATGTTTGAAAATTAAGATCTCACCAAGGTATGTATTATAGGCAATTTCACTCTTTCGAAACAAGTCATGGTAATATGAGAAATGCAGGTATTGTCCGATATCTACCGGAGATTGTTCTCTTTCTTCGGCCCCCAGCACTGGTGGCCCGGCGACACACCCTTTGAGATAGCGGTCGGAGCCATACTTACCCAGAATACCAACTGGGGCAACGTCGAGAAGGCCATACAGAACCTCAGGAAATATCAGGCCCTTACCCCGCAGGCAATCCACACAATGTCCCTGCAGAAACTTGCGGGAATGATCCGGCCCGCAGGATATTACAACATCAAGGCGAAACGGCTGAAGTCCTTTATGCAGTGCTTTATGAACGACTTCCACGGAAGCCTTGAGAAGATGAACCACAGGGACACTGCATTTCTCAGGGAAACGCTTCTCTCGGTAAACGGCATCGGACCCGAAACCGCAGATTCGATTCTCCTTTACGCGCTCGGCAAACCGGTCTTTGTCATTGATGCGTATACAAAGAGAGTTCTCGCGAGGCATGGTATCATTGAATATGAGAGGCCGTATGACGAATTTCAGATGCTGTTTCATGAATCGCTGAAAAGGGATGTTGCCCTCTATAACGAATATCATGCGCTTTTTGTGAAGGTCGGAAAAACATATTGCAAAAGCAGAAGCCACTATGTGCAGGTTGTCCTTTAGAGATATTGCTCCCGCGATCTGAAGCACATTTGCTCAAACTAAATTGAGTGCTATACGAGAAATCAAGGGATACCGCTCAATTTCTGAAGAGAGATCACGGGTAATCTTTAATGGGCTGAAGACGAAGCGGAAGCCTCACGTATAATTTGAGTGAAAACATTACAGTCAGATAAAGACTGGCACAACAACAAAGACAGTTTAGCTCTCTTCAGAAATTGAGTCGATACCCCAATGCATGAATATTTTAGCCAGCAATGGTTAAATAGTATAGTATGAACATATTTAAACTTATAACCACCTTTACCCCGAAGGGAGATCAGCCAAAGGCAATCAGGGAACTCACCTCAGGGCTGGAGAGCGGCAAAAAACACCAGGTGCTCCTCGGCGTCACCGGCTCAGGGAAGACCTTCACTATCGCAAATGTAATCGCAAATATAAACAAACCGACACTGGTTATCGCGCACAACAAGACGCTCGCCGCACAGTTGTACGGAGAATTCAGGGAGCTGTTCCCGGAGAACGCCGTTGAATTTTTTGTGAGCTATTACGACTATTACCAGCCTGAGGCTTACCTCCCTGCATCGGACACCTATATCGAAAAAGACGCCCTTATCAACGATGATATAGACAGGATGAGGCATTCTGCCACAAGGGCGGTCCTCGAACGGAATGACACGATCATCGTTGCATCGGTTTCCTGCATCTACGGCATCGGTTCCCCCCGGGATTACATGGATATGCATCTGGTCATCGAAGAAGGGATGCGGATAGAACGTGACGAGCTTCTAAAAAAACTCATCGATATGCAGTACACACGGTCCGACAACGATTTCAAACGCGGCACGTTCAGGGTAAGGGGCGACAGTGTCGACGTATATCCGTCTTTTTCGCTGGACAAAGGGATCCGTATCGAATTCTTCGGAAACGACATCGATGCGCTCCATGAGTTCGACCCGCTGACCGGTAAAAAACTACGGAAACTCGAAAAGATCGCCGTTTTCCCGAACAGCCATTGGATAACCACGAAGGAAAGACTTGAACCTGCCCTTGTGAATATCGAACAGGAGATGCATGAGCAGGTTGAATACTTTTTCAAGGAGGGCAACACCCTTGAAGCACAGAGGATCGAACAGAGGACGAGGTTCGATATGGAGATGCTCAGGGAATTCGGCTATTGCCACGGGATAGAAAATTATTCCCGTCATCTGAGCGGGAGGGCGCCCGGAGAACCCTCGTATACGCTGATCGATTATTTCCCGGAAGACTTTCTCGTCATTCTTGACGAGTCTCACGCATCTGTTCCCCAGATCGGCGGGATGTACGAAGGAGACCGTTCCAGGAAAAAGACACTGGTCCAATTTGGGTTCAGGCTCCCGTCCGCGCTCGATAACCGCCCCCTGCAATTCAAGAATTCGAACAGAGGGTCAAGCAGGCGATCTATGTATCCGCAACTCCGGGACCATATGAAATCCGGAAAGCGAGAGGACATGTCGTTGAGCAGATCATCCGTCCGACCGGCCTTCTGGACCCGATGCTGAACGTCCACCCTGTCTCAGGACAGGTTGACGATCTGCTCGGTGAAATCAGGAAAAGGGCCGCGCGCGGGGAGAGGGTGCTGGTAACAACCCTCACCAAAAAGATGGCCGAGGACCTTACCGACCATTACACCGGCCTGAATGTACGGGCGCGGTATCTCCATTCCGACATCGACACACTTGAACGGGTCGAGATATTAAGAGACCTGAGGCTCGGTAACTTTGACGTGCTCATCGGGGTGAACCTTCTTCGCGAAGGGCTCGACCTGCCCGAGGTCTCTCTTGTCGCAATCCTTGACGCCGATAAAGAAGGGTTTCTCCGTTCGGAACGCTCCCTGATTCAGACGTCGGGCAGTGCTGCACGGAATGTGAACGGTGAAGTATTCCTGTATGCAGAGACGATAACGGGTTCAATGCAGCGGGCGCTCGACGAGACAACAAGGAGGCGGAAAATACAAGAGGAATATAACAGGAAGATGGGGATTACTCCCGAGACCGTTCAGTCGAATATTAAAAATGTCCTGAGTTCCATCTATGAAGCCGATTACTGGACGGTTCCCCTGGCAGCAGAAACAGATGCCGGATACGGGTATGACGATGAGACCCTGAAGAAACTCGAAGCTGAGATGAAAGAAGCTGCACGGCTCCTCGAATTCGAACGCGCGGCAAAGATCCGGGACAGCATAAAAGAGATCAAGGGGAAAATGATCGAGATAGGAATACGTCAATAAGAATAGCTGATAGCTGATAGCTGATAGCTCATAGTTCATGGTTTTTCCTATGAGCTATCAGCTATCAGCTTATTATAAAGGGATGCTATAATGAAAGGGACGATCAGGCGCAGGGCTTGAAAACCGTCCGTCCCATACAAGGAGGTTTATTATGATTGCAATTGCCGATAACCTCAACGCGAGGAACAGTCGTTATATGGAAGCATTAGCCAGGAAGGACCAGGAAATAGTCGCCGATCTTACGCGAAGGATCACAGGCGCAGGGGCAGACATCATCAATATTCAATGTTCCCTTGACGGAGCGGGCGATGAAAACACGCTGCCGTGGGTAACGGAAATAGTCTGCGCTGAAACAGACCTCCTGCTCTCGCTCGATTCGAGGAATGTGGATGCCCTGAAATTGAGCATACCGACCTGCAAAAAACCTCCTCTCGTCAATTTTCTCTCGGAGGCCGAACCGGAAGATCACAACACACTTCTTTCCCTGGTTGCAGATTCAGGCGCCTCACTGGTGCTCAGAGCATCGAAAGGCATTATACCGAACTCACTTGAGGCAAAGCTCCAGATACTCGAAGAACTTGTCGAGATCGCAAACGAAGCGGATATCCCGAATTCGAGGCTCTATGCCGACCCTTCGATTATCCATATCGTGGGAGGGATGGGCCAGAAAAATCTGGCGAATTCTTATGGATGCATTAAAGTGCTGACCGACCTCATTGAACCGCCGATCAATACCATCGCATGGATCGGAAATATCTCGATCGGGATTCAGGAACCGCTGAAAAAATCTGTCGAAGCGTCCCTGCTCCTCTATCTCGCCGGTGCAGGCCTCGATGCTGCCATAGTAGACATTCTCGACGATTCAGTAAAGGGCGCCATCTACCTGATAAAATCCTTCCGGGACGAGATCGTATTTTCCGGAGCTGACCTGATGTAAGTTCTGATGAAGGTCCTCCTGATCAACCCGAACCGTTTCCAGTCGCCGCCTGTCCCCCCGCTCGGGATCGAATACGTGGCTTCTTCACTCGAAGAGAAGGGCCATGAGACAGCAATCATTGACCTCTGTTTTTCAGACGAGGTGTTTGGAGCTGTAGACAAGGGGATCGATGCGTTCAGACCCGACATTGTCGGGATTACGGTGAGGAATATCGACACCGTTCTCTTCCATACGAATGAATTTTTTCTGGATGACATACGCACAGTCATCAGTCATATAAAGACTGCGCATGGACTGAGCGTAATTATCGGAGGCGCGGGTGTTGCCACTTTTCCTGAAGGAATCTCCGAATATCTCAATGCCGACTATACAGTCAGCGGCCCCGGTGAATATGCGGTCCATGAGGTGCTCAGCCATTTCGAAAACGGCACGGAAAAGAAAAAAGTATTCCATGGAAGATATCCTGCCGCTGTCCCCTGCCGCCGGAGACCGTTTGACCTGTCCTATGATCAGTATTCCAGGAACGGAGGAGTCATTGGGTTCGAGACACACAAGGGGTGCAGCTCTTCCTGCATCTACTGTCTTGAAGCCCGTTCGAGGGTTGCATTCAAGGAGCCTGCCGACGTAATCGGCGAGATAAAGACATTCGTCGATGCCGGGTTCAACCAATTCCACCTCTGCGATTCCGAGTTTAATGAGAGCCTCGAATATGCGGTTGACTTCTGCGCCGCCCTGAAAAAGGCCGGGATGGATATAAAATGGACCGTATATATGAAGCCTTCGAATTTCAATGCAAAACTCTTCCGTCTCATGAAGGAGACCGGCGTTTATCTCATTACCGTAACCGTGGACTCCTGGAAGAAATGCCCGATGTACTGGATTGACATCGAAAAATTTCTCTTCAGTGCAAAATCATGCGGGCTGAAAGTAGCCGTCGATTTCCTTACCGGCTTCCCCTATGAGAAAGAAGCTGAAATCCTCGAATACTTCAATACACTGCGGAGACCCCTGCCGGACAGCGTGGGGGTGAATACGTATATCAGACTCTACAAGTCGCTCCAGATTACGGACATTGTGACCGGCGACAGCGCGTTGCATGCACACCTCATAGATGAGCACAAAGACCCGTCATGCATAAAGCCGGTTTTTTACAACCAGATTCCAACAGACAGGCTGAAAGAACTGCTGCAGGGAGATCCCCTCTTCCGGATTGAGGGAATCGAGCAGTCAGTCAACTACCGCAGGATAGAAGAGAAGTGAGACACAAGAAAGTGATTTGGTGAAATAGTGAGTAAGACGGCAAGTAAATATTACAACCGTCATCCTCGCTTGGATCGGACGGCGAACCAATTGAATTCAAAGAAAGATTCCGGACAAGCCGGAATGACATAATTAGGGTATTTAATTGCCGGGTTACTAATTCACTATTTTTGTTTTTTCTGGATTCCTGACAGGATATTTGCTAAATTAAATTTGAGGATCTATGGCTACGCTGTATGACAAAATGCAGGATGAAGGGTGCAGGGTTCTGAGGCGCCCTATCGGGCAGATACTGCTTGACGGTGAATTCATTACGCCGGAAGACCTTCAGAATGCCCTCCACGAGCAGAGGCATACCAATGAACTCCTTGGCGACATCCTTGTCAGGATGGGCGTTCTCGACCCTCATGACCTCAGGGCTGTCCTCTCAATCAGCGGGGATTTGTCGTCTCCCGATCAGACGGTCAGCCTCGCAGCCGGCGTCCGACGGCTCCTTGGCGAACTGCTGCTTCTCGGAAAACGGATCACCGCCCAACAGCTCGATGAAGCACTGGAGATCCAGCATCAGACAGGGGAGACACTCGGCGACGTATTCCTTCGTCTCGGGTTGATCAGCGACAAAGAACTGAGGGCGCTTCTGAAATTCCAGAGATATCAGTCCGACAAGGAAAAGGCATCAAACCGGCTCAGGCTGGGTGAACTCATGGTTATGACGAACCAGATAACCCGGAGTCAGCTTGAGCATGCACTCGCAAAGCAGCAGAGAACCCGTCAGAACATCGGGGATGTTCTGGTTGGCGCAGGGTTTCTCAGGCCTGAACAACTATCGCAGGGAGTCAGGCTGCAGAAAAAACTTCTCACTTGCGCGCTGATCGCCATCCTTTCATTCGGCCCTCTGGCAGCAACGCAGTCTGCAGAACCCGTGTCAACTGCCCTGCGTCCCGGTGAAAGCACCATGACCTCCATGTCAGCCGGAGAGACCCTTTCAGCGCTCAGGATACTGTTTCATCATTCAGAGCTCGTAGTAACCTATGCCGACATCCTCAAGGGGTATGTAGATGTCCCGGTTGCCGCCCGACTGGAAATCCAGAACACCAATCTTTCAGGGTATATGGTTATATTTCATGGTCTCACAACCCCCTTTCGCAAGGTGGTCGTGAAAGGCTTCGACAAGGATATAGTTGTCGATACCTATGGAGGCTCCGTTATTCAACCATACCACGGGAGGGACCCTCTTCTGCTGGAACTGAGCTACCGGGTGGTGCTCTCTAAAAAAATAAGGCCAGGAACATACGCCTGGCCTCTTACGATTGCAATAAGCCCTATTATACCGG
>CAVWBP010000021.1:0-5443 GCA_963753165.1 Thermodesulfovibrionales bacterium
TCCTTGCATGCAATTATATCACAGTTCCGGGACATTCCCTGAAAACCGGGCATACTGTAGAGAGCCCGGATTAGCTCGGCTTATTCATACACTGATCATATAATAGTGCGGCTGCGTTCAGAAGATTTTTTTTGTGCTGATCGCGATGCTCCTTACTTCCTGGATCTTGTGAAGATGTTCAAGATACGAAGAGACCGTCTGGGGAGATTTCTGATAGTATGCAAGCCGGTAAAGCGCCTTGGTGTGGTCGTTTTCGACATTGAATATTTCGAGATTCACGGTTTTGAAGACCGAGGACACTGCGTGGGTAATACCCGAGACGTCATCCGTCTCTATCCTCATATAAATCATGGCCTCCAGCGGTCTTGCCTTTTTGAATTTAACCGAAAAGACCTTTTCCTCCGGAGCATCTGCGATCTTTTTGCAATTGCCGGTGTGAATGGCAAACAGGTTCTCCGAAAGGATCCCTTTGTGAGGAGAATTGTGCAGGGTAGGGACACAGTAGGGACAGGACAGGTAATTGGTATCCAGGAAATCGAGTTCTATAGGCAGCCCTTTCTGGCGGGGTGAAAAGACATTCCATAGTTTCCGGAAAGTCTCATCTTTCTTGCGGTGGAGGGAGAGTGTTTTGCTGTCGAGCAGGTCCAGTTCAACCATCAGGTCCTCAACTGCGTTCACCGCACGGAGGATGCCCAGGACCTTCTCCTTTCTCTCCCTCTCCGCCGGATAGGCTTCTCTGAGCTTTCTCCGGAATTCCTGCGGATCCACATGGAACGTGAAAAGATTCTTCTCGATATAGTCATCGGCAATCTTGACGAGTGAATCTGTATATGCATTTTCAAAGAACTTCTTCAGTATCCTCTGCGCCTTGGGCGTGACACATTTTGTGAGAAAATCCTCGGTTGCCGTAACGGTATTCTTTGTGTGCACATGGACGATATTCCCGTTTGTCAATTCATGTCCCAGCACTGCCCGCACTCCATCCACAATTCCATACTCTGCCCGTAATCCCAGTTCTGAATGTATCTTAAATGCGAAGTCCAGAACCGTAGCGCCTTTCTTCAGTTCAACGGTAGTCTTCCCGTCCTTGGCAAAAACCTGAATGTCATCCTTCTCGATAAAGGAGATGAGCGTCCTTACATCCATGAAATTGCTTTCACTCGTCAGATATTCCTGCAGGTGCTCCATGAATTTTTTGTTGAGGGCGGTGTCCCTGCTGAAGCTGCCATACACAAGGATGCCTTTCCTGTTGAACTCGTTGAACCTGTCCGTGGCAATGAGGATGGGGATCTTTACCCCTTCTACCACAACGGTATAAAGAATACCCCTGAAATTATTAAACCTCGGGACGGAAATATAATCCTCAATGGTGCCGGCCACCTTGTACTGTGTATTGACAAGCCAAAGCAATTTGTACGCATTCTCCACAGTATCGACAACAAGCTTGAACAGGAGCACATGGGGGATATGCATGAACCGGTAATCGTTCATAGGCAGGAACGGTTTCCAGTGGACCCTGATCTTCTTTATTCTCACATCGCTTTCATGACATTTGACCAGGATATTCATCTTGAACGTGTCGATTACCTGAGCAGCTTCTTCCTGGACTTCTTTCAGTCGTGCGGAAAATAAGGTGAACATTTCAGGATGCAGGATGGGCGCGCAAAGCCCCTCGATTTCATTCGCGATATCCGTAAGACACAACCGGATGCAGAGCTTATGGTAGATATCCATGGATTCATTGGCGATTATCACCTGTTTTTCAGGTTTATGGTGGCTCAGGGTTTGGAGATTATGCAGTCTGTCGAAGATCTTGATATAGGCAATCCTCGGATTATGCACGGTATGGGAAAAGAATTTATCGTATGACTCTGCCTTGTGTTCCTTGATCTTTGTGAGGCCCTCTACAACCTCGGCAACCTCCTCCCCGAAAGTCGCAGCGATCTCTCTGCTGCTGACTTCACCGTCCTCGATGGCGTCGTGGAGCAGACAGCTGTCGATAGAGGTTTTGTCGACCATGCCGTTTTCTGCCGCGATAAGCGCTACATTGAGGGGGTGAAATATATAGGGGTCGCCGTTTTTTCTCCACTGATTTTCATGGACCGCCGCCGCATAGGAAGCGGTTCGTCTCACTTCTTCGTATATTTCAGGATAGGTCCTGTACCCCGTGACTACATTCCGTATTTCATGCTCGGCGATGTTGAGTGCGATCTTCTCGACTAATTTTTTCTGCTGCCTGATGTGCTTATCCATAAAACATTCTGGAAATTACCGCGTTGTTTGTCGTTGGTTAGCTACATGGGTATCATGGTAAACAGGATACTATTGCTTTTGGCTTTTTATTCTTTATTATAGTTTTTCCCGAAAGAATTTTCTTCAAAAATATTACTGTCATCCCCCCGGCCGGAAGAAGGACATCCCTTGCTGTGCGAATCCTGGCATCCGCCGGGCAGGACTAAGCGACACATAGGGTGCGCTCAGCTGCCGGAACGTTTCGGTCTGTATCCCCGATTCTCCAGTGCCGCCATAATCATGTCCCGGTGGTCGCCCTGGATTTCGAGCGAAGTGTCCCTGACAGCTCCTCCTGTGCCAAGACTTGCCTTGAGCTGCTTCAGGAGCAACTCAAGGTCCTTGTCCGGCATGCAGAGACCCTCTATGACCGTTACGGTCTTTCCACCCCTGCCTTTCCGCTCAAGCCGGACCCTTACTTTCTGCTGCGCCTGAGGCACACCCGGCGACAGGGCCTCTCCGGTCTTCCTTTCCGTTTGCCGGATTGCTCTGTCTGTGGAATAGACTAATCGCGATTTTTCATCGGCCATGGGTCCATTGTACCATGGAAGGGGTTGTCTGAAATACTGCGCATATATTATACTTAAAGTGTCGGAACGGGGTATTTGGCATAGAACCGCAAATTATTCTGCTTTGCGGTTTTTTTGTTTTTTGAAATTACGTTTTACCCGGCAGGGAGTCAGGCAGAGAGAATGAAAAAACATTTTGTGTTGCTCACAGCGTTGGCAGGGCTTATCACAGCCCTCTCATTTTCAGCATTTGCATCCGATGCGGCTGAAAAAATAAAAGAAGGAGGTGCGCTCGTGGTCACTGAAGGAAAAACAGTCAAGGTCGATTACACCCTGGAGGTCGATGGCGAAGTCATTGACAGTTCTAAGGGGCGCGGACCGCTTGAATTCAAGACAGGCAGCGGTCAGATGATCCCCGGATTCGAAAAGGGCGTCATGGGTATGAAGGTCGGGGAGAAAAAGGCTTTTAAGGTCAATCCGGAAGAGGGATATGGTCCTGAAAATCCGGAAGCGATACAAACCATTCCAAAGAATCAGCTGCCTCCCGAGGTAAACCCTGAAGCGGGGATGACTCTCTATGCACAGTCTCCGGATGGACGGCAGGTCCCGGTAAAAGTTATGGAGATCAAGGATGATGTGGTGGTAATGAACTTCAACCATCCCCTTGCGGGAAAGACCCTTGATTTTGACGTCGAGGTTGTGGAGATACAGTAGAACCGGGGTTATTTTCAGTGCGTTACAACAGTTATTCTGATGGTAAGGGCAAGGGCTGAAGCTTCAGAGGCTTTAAGTTTTTTCTGTACTGCTCCTATCGGCTCCAATTGATCCAGAAACTCGTTCATCTTCCCGGAGGGTATCTCTGCGAACAGGACGTTCCTGTTTTCAGAGTATTCTGTGTTTACTATTTTTCCGTCGAGATTGAGAAGAACTGCCTCGATCTCTTTTGTTGCAGCAGCAATATCTTTGACAAGGACCTCAACTACCTGCTCTTCAGAGATTTTCTCATCCGATACTTTTGCTCCTGATGACCGGAAAAAGTCCTGAGGCTTATCGCTCTCTTTTTTGATGGGTGCTTCAAGAGTGACGGCCTGCTCCTGTTTCGCGGCAGCAGGTGTTTTCTCCCGGTAACCGGGCACTGCTTTTTCGCCTGTTTCGGGCGCTGCAGAAACCCCGACAGCTTCAGAGTCCTTCATTTCCGGCGCCTGACGGGGCCGGGCTGTGGTGGTGCCTTCTGAAAAGGGACCGTTTTGCCTTTTTCAATCTCGGTAGTGCTGTCTTTCAGTTCCGGAAGAATTTTCTGCGGGACCTCCTCCGTAATCCTTTCAGTAATTTTCACTTCAGGCTCCATCATCCTGAAGACATAGAGTGCCGTGGCCACTATCAGGACAGTAGCAACGGCCTGAATGGGGAGCTTGAGGGAAAGCGGATAAAACAGTCTCTCGATTATCCCTTTTTTGGGTTCTGCTTCTGCTCTTATCTTGGCCATAACCTTATTGGTCAGCCACAAAGGAGGTTCAATTTCCTCCAGATCACGGACATGTCCGATGGTCTTCCCCAGGTCGGCAAGGGATTCCCTGCATCTCTCACAGGATTTGAGATGTTCTTCAAGAATTGTGCTCTCCTCAGCAGGGAGAAGGCCGTCGAGGTAAGCGGAAAATCTTTCCTTAAGCCTTTCGCATTCCATCTAGAGATCACCCATAACGTTCTTTAAACAATCTTTCACCGCGTCCCGTGCCCTGAAAAGCCTTGATTTCACGGTTCCTTCCGGTATATGCAGGATATCACTTATCTCCCCGTAAGAGAAGCTTTGTATGTCTCTCAGAATGAGCACTTCTTTAAATTCAGTGAAGAGCGAGTCTATACATCTCTGGACCGTCTGCCGGAGATCATGAGTCTCAAGTCTTTCCAGCACTGAGGACTCATTGGCTGCCAGTTCCCTCTTTCCCCTGCCTGTATCAGGAGCAACCGGGTCGTCGAGTGAAAACTCTTCACGGGAGTGTTGGGTTTTCAATTGTTTGAGGCGATTTCTGGAATGATTCATGACAATCGTATACAGCCAGGTGGAGAACTTTGCCCTTTCCTTGAAGTTCCTGATACTTTTATATGCAGACACAAATGCGTCCTGTACAATCTCGCATGCTTCCTCATAGTTTCCGAGCATTCTGTATGCAATATTGATCATCATTTTCTGATGTTTTACCACCAGGGATTCGAACGCATCAACATCCCCTTTTTTGCATAACAATACCAGCGCTGCATCTTCATCTGCTGTCACCTGTTCCGGTTCTCTCATCTATTAGACAGTTCTGTCAGGAGTTTTGTTCATGACTTTCTTCACTATTGTAGCAAATCAGAAGTATTGACCTCAGAAAACAACGCCCTCCCCCGTCAAAGGGGAGGGCATTGCCGAGACTTCGCTATAAAATTTCAAGGCATTCTCATATTACTGCATAATTGTTCCGATACTCAGATCCCCGGCACAAAATGAATTGTCGCTTCTGTTTCACGTCCGGCGGGTGAAACAGGGAATTTCCATGGTTTGATCTGCCTGATGATGCACTGTTCGGCGTCCGTGTTTTGTGACTCATTCCTGATGACTTTTACCATTTTTATTCTGCCGTTCGGACGGATAATCAATCGGATGA
>CAVWBP010000022.1:0-50992 GCA_963753165.1 Thermodesulfovibrionales bacterium
GCCAAACGGACTCGCCGTGGATAAACAGGGAGTCATCTGGGTTGCGGAATCCATGAATCCTCCATCATTGCTGAAAGTTTCCATGGACGGGAACGTTGAAGTTTTTTTGAAAGAATACAAGGGTGCTCCCTTTCTGTTTCCCAACGATCTCGCCTTTGGCCCGGATGGGGCGCTCTATATGACCGACTCCGGCGTCGGATTCAATGACCTTGTCCGGGGCGGCAAGCTCCGTTCCGATTATATGGATATCAAGACGGACGGCAGTGTCTTCAGAATTGAGGTGAATACGAAGACCATTGAGAAGATCGATTCCGGGCTTAAATTCGCGAACGGCATTGCGTTCGGGCCGGATAACACTCTCTATGTGGACGAAATGTTCACCGGCAAGGTGTACCGTTACCGGTGGGCAGACGGGAAAGTGAAGGCGGAGCGGAAGTTTTTCGGAAGTGTCTTTGACGGAGAAAGACCGAAGGTATTCAACGGCCCTGACGGAATGAAGTTCGGAAATGACGGAAACCTCTATATTACGGTTTATGGACAGGGCATGGTAACGGTGCTCAGGAGTGACGGCTCATTGCTCCGGCATATCCCGACACAAGGAAGCAAACCGACCAACGTTGCCTTCGGCGCCGCCGGTGAAAAAAAGATTTATGTTACCGAGGATGAGACAGGGGTGCTGCAGGCAATAGAGGTCGATACTTCGGGACTGCCGCTCTATCGGTGAAAATGCACATTCACTCTTGTTCCGTATCTTCTGCCGGATTCTGTTTCAGGAAAAGTGTGAACAGAAAACCGGAAAAGAGAATCACTGCGAGTACGATCAGTCCGTATTTGAACTCGCCGGTGTAGTCCTTAATAACCCCGACAAGATAAGGCCCGAAAAACCCTCCGAGGTTGCCGACCGAATTTATTAGCGCAATGCCGCCTGAGGCAGCAGTGCCGCTGAGAAAAGAGGTTGCCAGCGCCCAGAATGGGCCTAAAGTTCCCCATATTCCTATTGCAACCAGGGAAAGACAGGCAAGTTCCATTGCAGGAGTGTATGCATATGCAGTCAATAGCATACCTGCGGCTGCCACAAGAATCGAAGCCGCCGTATGCATGCGCCGTTCTCCGGTCCTGTCGGAATGTATCCCGATAACCGTCATGCCCGCCGCGGCGAGCAGATACGGGAAGACTGAAACGATTCCGACCATGAAGTCGCTCAATCCGGATACTCCTTTGATAAGCAGCGGCATCCAGAAGCTTACTCCGTAAAGGCCGATGACTATCGAAAGATAGATCAGGCAGAGCGACCAGACCCTTCCGCTTTTAACCGCCTGAATGAACCTCACCATTCCATGGTGCTCCCTCTTCAGCCGCTCTTCCTTCAGACGGGCTATAAGCCAGATTTTTTCATCATCCGAAAGCCATTTCGCCTTCTCCGGCCGGTCCGTCAGGTAAAAGAGCACCACTACCCCTAGAATAACTGCGGGAAATCCCTCGATGAGGAACAGCCATTGCCATCCTGCAAGACCGCCGAAACCGTGCATTGTGAGGAGTGTCCCTGAGACCGGGCCGCTTATCACCCCTGAGACAGCAGTGGCGGTCATGAAAAGCGCGACGGTCTTCGCGCGATGTTTCGCGGGGAACCAGTAGGTAAGATAAAGGATCATGCCCGGAAAGAATCCCGCTTCGGCCAGGCCCAGAAGGAACCTGACGAGATAAAAACTCCGGGGGCCCTGTATAAACGCTGTTGCAGACGCGACGATACCCCAGGTAATCATTATCCGCGCAATCCAGATCCTGGCCCCTACACGCTCAAGGATCAGATTGCTTGGGATCTCAAAGAGGAAATACCCGATGAAGAAAATACCGCTGCCGAGTCCGTACACCGCTGCGCTGAAATTCAGGTCTGCATTCATCTGCAGTGCGGCAAACCCCACATTCACCCGGTCGAGATAGGCGATCACATACAGGATAAACATGAAAGGGATCAGCCGCCGCGAGACCTTGCCGATGACTCTTTTTTCAATGTCTGACGGACCCCGGGATGGTCCCGGCATTTTCACTTCCTGAGCTTCTTGCACAGGTAGATACGGAGAGGGCAGTGGCAGAGATACAAGCCCTGCATGGGAACTGAGAATTTGCAGTCTTCCGGCTTTTCTTCCAGGCACAGCAGAAAGGATTCTATGCCTATATCTTTCGCGCTGCAGAGGTCATCAAAGCCCGAGGCATAGCACCGGAAGGATTTCGGGCATTGAATCTTGCCGATGATATTTTCTATTTCCTTTTTATATTTCCCTGTCAATTCTTTGGGCATGGTCCCCTCGCTTTCCCCAAGGCTATCATAGTTGCTCCGGGGTGTAAAGGAGGCGCATACGAATAAATTCTGCAGAGGGCAGGTCTTATTTCCTGTAGACAAGCAGCGGCATAACGGCAAATATCCCAAGGCTGATGTGGTACACAGTCCCTGACACAGGGTCCAGCGTTGCAAAATATTCAGTTATGGACATGCCCTGCAGCCGGAGCACGAGCGCGAATTCTGCAGCCAGCAGGAGGACAAGTGCGATGAATCCTATACCAAGCCGGATAGACACCCTGTACGGCACTGATAGTCGCCGAACCACCCATCGGGCTGCGAGACCGATAGCTACTAACATGATTGGTGTTTCCATCAGTTCAGTCCGATACCACGCAGGGTGCAGAGATGAGGGATCTCATCGAGAAAGTCAAACCATTTTCACGCCAGCTTATGTACTACAAGCCCTGAAACTCAAAGCAATAATATTTTTTGCGTTTACCCAAGGACAAAAACATTTCTAACACCTGATAGGAGAGAGTCACGGCATTCAATAAAAAGGGTGAATATCATTTGAAACAAACACAGGATATTGCTGCCGAAGATTTTTAACTCCTTCCTGAAAGCAATGCAGAAACCTGTCTGAAAGTTTTCGTGTATTCCTTCTGGAAAATAACGCTCTATTTCGATAGAATACTGAAAGAAGTTTGATGGGGTGATAATGGATAAACAGCACATAATTGATGAGATTAAGCGACTTGCAGAAGCGAATGGTGGTAAGCCTCTTGGCATGCAGAGGTTCCTTGCGGAAACAGGGATTCGCAAAGTGGATTGGCATGGCAAGTACTGGGCCAGATGGGGAGACGCACTGATAGAGGCAGGTTATACGCCAAACACCTTGCAAGGTTCCTATGAAGATGACTGGGTAATTGAGAAAATTATTTCATTAATCAGGGAACTGGGTCGGTATCCTGTTATGGCGGAACTTCGATTAAAGAAGAGGCAGGATGAAGAATTTCCCAGTCATAACGTCTTTACCAATAGGGGGAAGAAAACTGTCCTTGCCCAAAGAATAATCGAATATTGTGCAAATAGGGCTGGTTTTGATGATGTCATAACAATATGCAAGCCGGTTGCTGAGGGGGTCGATTATCACAGAGAAGTTGAAAACCATACGAAAGAGCAAGCTACAGTGGGCCATGTCTATCTGTTGAAATCAGGGAGATATTATAAAATCGGACGCACTACTTCGATGGGAAGACGAGAGTATGAGCTTTCACTTCAACTTCCTGACAAAGCTACCTGTGTTCATCAAATAAAAACCGATGACCCTATAGGTATAGAGGCTTACTGGCATAAGCGCTTTCAGGACAGAAGAAAGAACGGTGAGTGGTTCGAGCTTACTATTGAAGATGTCAAATCATTTAAGAGACGAAAATTTATGTGATACTGTCTTCCTATATTGGCAGTGAATATGCAATGTTTCTTTTCGTAATAGTGTATTTCCCCCATAGTTCATTTTACACTACTTGTAGGTGGACATTTCAGTCAGATGGCTTTCTGTTACCTCCTTTTACGCAAAGAAACAAACGATATAACCTGATGCAATAAAAAATGCGTGTAACTGTGAGCAAGAGTTGCAAGCATTTTTCTGTGCAATGCCGTGAGCTTCCCCATGAACTAGAAAGTTGAAAAATAAAATTATCCCCTGAACCTGCCGGCCACGTCCTTGAGGCAGATATCTTCTATGGGTTTATAATCGAGGTATTCGATGAGAGCATTCGCGGCAAATCTCTTCCTCAGCCTTCTGTCCCTTTGTGCTTTTCCGCTTTCTCGACCTTTGTCCAGGTCTTGTCGGGATTGAATACTTTCATCGCCTCTGCGCTGTGCTTCGTATTCTTGCCGAGATTTTTTTGGTAGATGATCCCCTGCTGATTTACCATAAAGGTCATAACGCCGGAATTCCCGTATTCCGCAGGATAGGCGATGATCGCGAAACCGAGGATCATTTTCTCCTTTGACCACGTAATTATATGCTCCTCCGTCAGCATGTTTCCCCTGGCCCTTCAGGATCTTGAAATAATACCCGCGGAACGGCTGGAGATCCGGATTGACGTACCCTTCCTTTGCCGCCTGGGCGACCAGTGGTCCCAGCGGGCTCTCTTCTTCGCCTTCTTTGGCTGCCCAGTAGAGGCCGTCGTGTTTCCCTTCGGCGCTCATTATTCTCTGCGCGAACTCGACTTTGCCGCTGCCTCCGCAATCCTTCGTGGCATATTCATGCTGAGCATCGACATAGGCGTGCAGCACCTCCATAACGTGCAATTCATTTCTGCCTATTCTCCGGTTCAGGATCTCCTGCTTTCCTTTTCGCGTGTCGAATACCCATGCGGAGCCCTTCTTCACAATAGGGATGGGCATGGGCCAGTTGTCGGCGCCTACAGAAAGAATCATTGTATCGGCAGATTTCTGCGAAAGGGTATGCAGCTCATTATACGCCCTGAGGAATTTTTCACGTCCGGTCCTGTCTGACGCTTCATCACCGGAAGAGATCAGCTCCCTGCTCCCGGGACCAAGGATTGCGAGCATTTCGTTCAGGTCATGCGCCTTGACTGCAGCGACAAGAGCCGCCACCGCTTCTTCAGGCGAGCGAAAGTTCTTCTGCTTTATGCTCTCTGCATGCGAGTCCGGGACAACTGCCAGCAGGAATACTGCAAAGGTGATGAGGCAGGACAGCAAAGACAACCAATGCGCCGTTCCCTTTTTATGAGATATGACAATATTCATTTATTTTCCTCCCTCGTGCATGTATCATCCCTGAAAAAATTCAGGACGGATTTCCGATTCCCTACCTGCGGAATACCCCTCCTCTCCCGCTGTCCCGGAATCCGTCATCCTGCTGTCTTACACTACTTCCCTGACGTATTGTTTCCATGCTCCTGCGGCTTTCGCCTCCGCGTTCACTCGCCTTTCGCTCAAAATTTCCATTCTCGATCCCCCTGAAGGGAGTATCCCGCATCGGAGTCTGCTGAATTCTTTTCGGTTCGGTTCTGACACTGGGAGCAGGTGTTCCTTTCCGGATCTCGACAGGGCGTCCCGGTGGTTCCGATGCCTTTTTTCTGAAACTTCCCGGCGGGTATCCTCGCATTTCCTGGCTCGCCGGCGATATACCTGACGCTTTGGGTTTTGACCCGAAGCGTTCACTTGTTCTCCTGTCCCTGTAGGCAACCCCTTTTCTGTGACGGGGGTCATGACGCCAGAAAACCTTACCGGAATCACGCGCTATCGCGGTGTCTGTGAAATCGTTTCGTTTTATGGTTGTCTACATAGATGTGATGGACATGCCAGTCGAACCATGTCCAGGACCAGAAGCCGATTCCAATAAAAATTGGGGGTCCATAGCTGATATACCCGCCGCTGATAATATACCCGGACGGATAGTACCAGTAATAAGGCGGATACGCGGGATACCACCACGGCCCGTATACATAAAGAGGGTCATAGACCGGCACGTAGATCACCTGGGTTTCAACCGGTTCGATCCTGACAATCTCCCTCTCGACGATGACTTGCTGTTCTGCGGTTGTCTTGAGATTTCCCTGATCCCGGGCTTTCCCGCGCAGTTCCTGGATGACGTACATTACTTCATCTTCCTGGATAAGAAACGCGTCTCCCAGTTTCCTGGTCTGGTCAAGTTTATCACTCATGGCGAAAAGTATATCCGGGAAATGACAGAGCGATTTTACGCTCGGGTCCCAGGGTTTCAGCTGCAGGGCGTTGTCCAGTGAATCGCCTTTCAGTTCCTTGTTCTGACGCAACCAGCGCTCGGCTTCGACTACCTCGATCGGATAGGTCGAGGCCATCAGTATCTGGGCGATCAGCGAATCGGGATAGAGGGCGATCGGAGCAAGCATCTGAGAAAGCTCTTCCTTGCCGAACTTTTCAGCCTGCTCCAGCGCTCCGGAATCTTGCCCCGGCAGCCCGCGCGGTATCATGAGCATGGCGGTGATGATCCATGCCAGAGTTGCCAGAATAATTCGTGCAGTTCTCATGGTGTCTCCTTTTTCTGCGTTCCTGAAAAATACCAGGCTTCCCCGGAAACCTCAACGGACTTCCCGCAAAGGTTTTCCTGAAAGGACAGACTTATTGCGAGTTCATATATATATTGTAACAACAGCAGATATGGCATACAAGGTAAACAGGGGAAATCAGTCTGCAAATGCAGTATTCAGGAACAACATGCAGAGAGTCAGGGCTTTAAAAATCATAAACACAGGGCTGTGCAGTTGCCTCTGCCTGTACATGTTGATACACTGTAATCAGACAGACAAACAAACCAGGGAGGCTCTATATGGCATATCGGTGCCGTGCTATTCAGGAAATAGGGGCTTAACGGACAAAGACGTTACGATATGGATGAATACAGGGAAAAAGAACCGGAGCCAGTTGAGATTCCGATTGACGGTGTGCTCGACCTGCATACCTTTCATCCCGCTGAAGTGAAAGACCTCCTGCCGGAATATCTCACTGCCTGCAGGGGAAAAGGAATATTCGAAGTCCGGGTTATTCACGGGAAAGGGACCGGTATGCTCCGCGAGACTGTCCATGCAGTCCTGAAACGTTTACCTGAGGTCATTTCATTTGCTCTTGCCGGAGGAGATGCGGGAAGTTGGGGTGCTACGCTTGTGAAACTGAGACGGCGTTGAGAAACACAACATCCAGAAAACAGGATTCTGCTTGAATATTCAGTCTTATTTCAGTATCCTTTTTTAAGAAGCAGAAAAGGTATGGATAACACATTTTGAAGGGGGCATTCAGGTTGCAAAGCACAATAAACTGTTGCAGAAGACAACTCATTTCTGCGGACAACCTGACTGAACACCCCGGGAAAAGAACAGAAAGGAGGTGATACAGACATGAAAAAAACGATTGTAGCAGCAGTAATGTTTTTGCTTGTGTTCGTCAGTGCATCGGCATACGCAGCGGAAAAGGCGTCGCTCGGAGTAGGGAACCTCGCGGTGAAACTCGGATACATAGAATTTACGAACGGAGATTTGGGTGATGCAGATGTCGATAAGGCGCTCTATATCGGACTGGAAGGCTATACCCAGCTTGTGCCGCAGCTCTATCTCGGTCTTGAGGCCGGATATGCCCATCCCGAAGGAGAAATCGGTCCTTACGACACAGAATTGACCTATGTTCCTGTCGAATTGAATGCCAAGTATGCCTTGCCGATTAGCCCCTACCTCGTTGTCGATCTGGGTGCGGGAGTATCGTACAACTACAGCGAATTCAAGATTTCGGACGGGCATGGGTCCGACAGCACGGATGACTGGGTATTCGGCGGTCAGTTCTTCGTCGACGTCAACTACATGTTTGAGAAGGTATTTATCGGTTTTAACGGGAAATATCAGCTAACCGAGGAATTCAAGCACGACGATTTCGAACTCAGCAACTGGAGAGTCGGCGGACAAATAGGATATATGTTTTAGGAAAAAACTCCGGGGGAAGGAGAGAAAGCTCTCCTTCCCTTTCTTCTCATCCCGCCTGTTAAGAATAATCTGATTTATGGATACGGCTCAATTTCTGAATGATTCAGTAGGTTGGAATTTGAGAAGGAATAAAACGGAAAGAAGACAATAAAAAAGTGGTGCTTGCTTCCCCTCTTTCTCAGCAAATTGTACATCTTGAGACATACAGCTAAAGACTTTTAACGTCTGCAACTTTACGTCCTACGACCTTACAACTTTAGTGCTGAGTTCGAGAGGAGCAAGTCCACCACTTTTGGTAAGCCAGCTCTTCTTACTTCAAACATATCGCAATTCAGACCGGTTGTCAAGCTTTTTTTATATCAGTCACAAAAATTGCCGGAAACTCAGCATGTTACCGCACGAAAAGATCTCTCTTTGATCAGGCCTACACATTGAACCTGAAATTAATAATATCCCCGTCCTGTACTTCATATGTCTTGCCTTCAAGCCTCAGGAGCCCCTTTTCCCTTGCCGTATGCATATCTCCTGATTTCATGAAGTCAGCATAGGAAATGACTTCAGCCCTGATAAACCCTCTCTCGATGTCTGAATGGATCTTTCCCGCAGCAGTCACTGCATTCGTATTGCTCCTGATAGTCCAGGCCTTCACTTCGTCGTCTCCTACCGTAACAAACGATATGAGCCCGAGGATCTTATAGCATATCTGTATAAGTCTGTTTGCCGCAGGCTCCTTGATACCGAGTTCCTCAAGGAAAGGCCCCTTTTCGTCCTCGGGAAGCTGTGCGATCTCCATCTCGATTTTGCCGCAGAGGGAAACAGTGTGTGCAGCCGGATACCGGTTCAGCAATGCTGCTTCAAGTGTCTGGGCATCCTCTGTGTCGCCATCCCTTTCGCCGGTATTGAGCACAATAACTTTCGGAATGGATGAGACAAACTGCAACTGGCTCATCGCCTTCATCTCCTCTTTGGTGAATTCCACGTCTCTCAGCGCAGTTTCCTGCATAAGGAAATCCCGGCATTTCAGGAGCAGTTTCCTTTCTGACTCGTCAGGTTTCTTCCCCCGTTTTTTGCCGTCTTCCATACGTTCGAGACGGGTTTCAACGAGCGCAAGATCGGCAAAGACCAGTTCGAGTTCAAGCGTTTCAATATCCCTCACAGGGTTTATGCTTTCCAACGGATGAACCACAGACTCATCGGAAAAGGTCCTTACGACATGGACGATGGTGTCAACGTCCTTTATCAGATCGAAGACCTTCCTGTTCTGTTTGAAATCACCCTTGGTCAGACCGATGTAGTCAAGATATTCAATTGCAGCGTAGGTTGTCTTTTTCGGCATATAGATCCCGGAAAGTGTATCAATTTCCGGATCGGGCACCTTTACGACCCCGATATTCGGTTCGCCGGATATTGTCGGATAGATTGTCGTATCACTGTTCAGTCCTGTCAGTGCATTGAAGACTGTTGTTTTCCCTGAATTCGATAAGCCTGTAATCGCGACCTTCATTGGTCCTCCTTCAAGAGCATAAAAAATGCAACGGATACCGTTCTGTTTCGTATCCCGGGAACATCACTCCTTGCTGAGCTTTGGCCTCTTGTTTGCTTCAAGCACCTTCTTCCGCAGCCGGATGGACTGGAGTGTGACCTCGACAAGTTCATCCTCCCTGACGAACTCAATCGCCTGCTCCAGGCTCATGAGCCTGGGAGGAACAAGCTGCAGGGACTCGTCGGCATTCGACGCCCGCATATTCGTGAGTTTCTTTTCCTTGATCACATTCACATCAAGGTCATTGTCGCGCGAGTTCTCTCCGATGATCATGCCCTCGTATACGGGTGTGCTCTCCCTGATAAAAAGGACCCCGCGCGGCTGGAGATGGTGAAGGGCATAGATCGTGGATTTTCCAGGCCTGTCGGCAACGAGTGCGCCGGTCTGTCTCTTGGTGATCGACCCCTGCCAGGGCTCATAGCCGTCAAAGATGTGATTGAGCAGGCCTGTCCCCCTTGTGTCGGTGAGGAACTGGGAACGGAAGCCTATGAGTCCGCGTGACGGGATCCGGAACTCGATCCTCACCCTGCCGTACCCGTTGTTCTGCATCTTCTGGAGCTTCCCCCGTCTTATGCCCGCCTGCTGGGTTACCACTCCGACGTATTCTTCCGGCACGTCTATAACAAGGATTTCCATCGGTTCATGGATGGCTCCGTTGATGGTCTTCGTAATGATCTCGGGCATCGAGACCGCCATTTCGTATCCCTCTCTCCTCATCATCTCGATGAGGATGGCAAGCTGGAGTTCTCCCCTTCCCTGAACAATGAAGGAATCGGTGCCGGAGAAATCGGCCCTGATCGCAACATTGTAGAGAAGCTCCTTTTCGAGACGTTCCCGCAGATGCCTCGACGTCACATAAGACCCTTCTCTCCCGGCGAATGGAGAGGTATTGACCTGAAAGACGATGGAGATCGTAGGTTCATCAACAATTATCCGTGGGAGAGGCATGGGCGTCTCGGCGCTTGTGATCGTATCGCCTATGGTAATCCCTTCAATACCCGCAAGAGAAACGATATCTCCCGCAACTGCTTCTTTTACCGGAATCCGTTCAAGGCCCTGAAAAGTATAGAGCGAGGTGACCTTTGTTTTTATCGTCCCGCCGTCGGACTTTACCATAGCCACAATATCCCCGACCCTGACTGTCCCTGAGAAGATGCGCCCGATGGCCAGCCTTCCCACATAATCGTCGTAGTCGATGTTCGTGACAAGAAGCTGAAGGGCAGCGGTCGCGTCATCTCCGGGCGGAGGGATGGTATTCAGGATCGTTTCGAAGAGCGGCTGAAGGTTCGAAGATTCATGCGACAGGTCTGTTGTTGCAGTCCCCGCCTTTGCATTTGTGTAGAGCACCGGAAAGTCAAGCTGCTCTTCTGTGGCATCGAGGTCGATGAAGAGGTCGTAGACCTCGTTCAGGACTTCCTGGATCCTCGCGTCTGACCTGTCTATCTTATTCACGACAAGGACCGGCGGGAGCCCAAGTTCAAGGGCCTTTTTCAGGACAAAGCGTGTCTGCGGCAGGGGCCCCTCGGATGCATCGACAAGGAGCAGAACGCCGTCTACCATCTTGAGTGTCCGCTCAACCTCTCCGCCGAAATCGGCATGGCCGGGGGTATCGACGATATTTATCTTCACGCCGTTATATTCAACCGCCGTGTTCTTTGCCATGATTGTGATGCCGCGTTCACGCTCGAGGTCTATCGAGTCCATGATTCGCTCCTGCATCTTTTCCGGGGAACGGAATATGCCTGCCTGCTTCAGCATACCGTCCAGGAGGGTGGTCTTCCCGTGGTCTACATGCGCAATAATCGCAATATTTCTGAAATCGTCACACTTCACACTACTCATTTGATTCTCCAGTGTATTGTATTGGGTTGCTGCAGGGAGTGGCCTCCGGCAACAAAGCCTTTTATTATAGTCGAAATGCAAGGGTAAAAGCGAATTGGAACAGGGGACAACGGGAAACCATTTAGTTACGGGTGGAAAAATCCTCCCCTTTACAAGGGGAGGTTGGAGGGGTATTTTGGAAAAATTATTCAAACCTCCCCAACCCCTCCTTATAAAGGAGGGGATTAAACTCTTCACTGAAGGGTTCCGGACACGGAAAGGTAGACGTAAAGAGAACAAAAGGACCGAAGTCAATTAACTATATAAATAAGAAAGACTAATACAAACGATGGCGGAAGAGCCATCCCGCAATGGTCAGGTTCACCATACCGATCACGGCCATAGGCCAGAATTGATTGATCAGCCGGTGAAAGGGCGCTCCTTCGAGAAAAACTCCGCGCAGAATTACCATGAAGTATCTCAGGGGATTCAGGAGGGTAAGGTCCTGCAGGAATGGCGGCATATTGGCAATGGGCGTCGTGAAGCCCGACAGTATAATCGCGGGGACCAGAAACAGGAAAGCGCCCAGCAGTCCCTGCTGCTGGGTGACCGCAAGAGAGGAGATCATCAGTCCGATTCCGATGGCGGACAGGATGAAAAGGATTATGCCCGTATAGAGTGTGAGTACGCTTCCGCGCAGGGGGATATCGAACCAGAATACCGTTGCGAGAATGATTATCGTGGCTTCGGCAATCCCTATGAAAAATCCCGGGAGTGTCTTCCCCATGATAATCTCAACAGGCCGGATCGGGGTTACCAGCAGCTGGTCGAATGTGCCCTGCTCACGCTCCCTGGCGACTGAAAGGGCGGTGACCAGTGTGGTGACGACAAGGGTAAGAAGGCCGACAATACCGGGAACAATGAACCATCGGCTTTCAAGGTTCGGATTGAACCAGGCGCGGGTCACAAGGTGTGCAGGAGGCCCGGTTCTCCCTGAACGTTCACTCCATGTTCGGTTGAATTCGTTCACTATTGTCCTGGCATAATTCATGGCGAGCATGGCTGTATTGGAATTCCTGCCGTCTACAATGACCTGCACCGGGCTCGTCCCGCCCTTCAGAAGATTACGGCTGAATTCCGGTCCTATGTGAATGACGAGAAGCGCTTTTTTCCGGTTGATGACGGGAGAGATTTCCCCTTCGTTTCTGAGTGACGCGACCTCGGTGAAATTCCCGGAACCCCTGAAACGGGAGAGCAGCTCTCTCGAAGCGCTTCCGCTGTCCTCATTATAAACCGCAAACGGGACATTCTTCAGATCGAAGGTCGCCGCATAGCCGAAGACGAGCAACTGGACCAGGGGAGGAATAAAAACCACCAGCCTGCTCTTCTTGTCTTTCAGAAGGGCAAGGAATTCTTTGACTGTCAGCGCAAAAACTCTTCTCCACATGGCTATCCTCTATTCAAGACGTTTCCGGAATTTCCGCCGGCTGATACCGAGGAATACTGTCGACATGACCACCAGTGCCAGCGCATTCCATGCGATCACGGACCAGACATTGCCCGCGAGGAATATCGTCTGGAGTATTGCCACAAAATACCGTGCGGCGATAAGATGGGTGATCACCTGTATCGGTGCGGGCATGCTGTTGATGTCGAAGATGAAGCCGGAGAGTATGAACGCAGGGAGAAAGGTCACGATTATCGCTGCCTGACCCGCAACAAACTGGTTTTTCGCAAGGATCGAAATGAGAAGTCCCATCCCCAATGCGGTAAGCAGGAAAAGCGATGAAGCCGCAAAGAGCACGATAACCGAACCTCTCAGCGGCACATTGAACAGGAAGACCGCCAGAAGCACGGACAACGCCATACCGCCTATGCCGAGTGCAAAGTAGGGGATGAGCTTGCCGAGGATTATTTCTCTCCGTGCGACAGGGGTGACCATAAGCGCCTCCATGGTGCCGCGTTCCCACTCCCGGGCCATCACCATGGCGGTCAGCAGTGCCCCGATCAGGGTCATGATGATGGCTATGAGTCCGGGTACGAGGTAGTTGCGGCTTCTCAGTTCGCTGTTGAACCAGACCCGATGCTCCATCTGCACAGGTATTTTGAGGGCTGCTCCCTCTGCAATTGCCTCATGTCCGAGCCACCTGATCCATGCGCCCTCTATATATCCCGAAAGAATGCGTGCGGTATTCGCGTCCACTCCGTTTACGATGACCTGAACAGGCGCATCTCCGGAAGCCCTCAGCTTTTTTGAGAAGTCCTGCCTGAGGTGAATAATGGCGTCTATCGTCCCTGATTCCATGGCCTCTACTGCTTCGGGCATGGTGGAGAGGAGAACAGGTTCGAAATAGCGGGACTGTCTGAAAGAACCGATAAACCGTGAAGTGTCCTGGTCAGGCTTTGCAACCACAATCCCTACCGGCACATGTTCCGCATCGAGTGAGACGCCGTAGCCGAACAGGAAGAGGAGCACAACAGGCATCAGGAAAGCGATCGCTATGCTGCTGGGGTCCCGCAGGATCTGGAGAAACTCCTTCCGCACAAGACCCGTGAGCCGCATCCTGCTCCCAGCCCTCCGGGATTCGGCAGGGCCGGATTCTGCGGGTTTCCCGTTCATAAGGAGCGTTCTCCCTGTGTGCTTGTCTGAATGAGGCTGATAAAGGCGTCTTCCATCGTCGGTTCCGGGGTTTCAGCAGACCGGACTTCTGCCTTGATCTCAGCGGGTGTTCCGAGCGCAAGGACCTCGCCTGCAGTCATAATAGCCAGCCTGTCGCAGTAGTCTGCCTCTTCCATAAAATGTGTGGTGACCAGGACTGTTACCCCATGTTCTGCGAGTGCGTTGATGCGGCGCCAGAATTCCCTCCGCGCGAGCGGATCGACTCCGGATGTGGGTTCGTCGAGGAAGAGGATGTCCGGTTCATGCATGAGCGAGCATGCCATCGCAAGCCGCTGCTTGTGACCGAGCGAGAGATCGTTGCTCGTGGATTCCGCATGATCGCCGAGTTCGAACTGATCCAGCGCCCACTGGATTTTTTTCTGGCCGGTGTTTCCCGTGAATCCGTACACACTGATAAAGAAACGCAGGTTCTCTCTGACGCTGAGGTTTCCGTACAGGGAGAACTTCTGTGACATGTAGCCGATATGCGCACGCGCTGCAGAAGGAGCCCGCCTCAGGTCATGGCCTGCAACGCTTAACATGCCCTCGGTCGGGGGCAGCAAGCCGCACAACATCCTGAACGTGGTTGATTTGCCTGCACCGTTTGGGCCAAGAAGGCCGAAGACCTCGCCTCTTGCTACGGAAAAGGTTACGCCTTTCACCGCATAGAAATCTCCGAACCTCCTCTTCAGGTTTTTCACCTCGATAACATTCCCTCCGTTCCCTCCGGGAGAAGGACCCGGCTTCATATCTTCCTCACTGTCCGTAATCCCGGTTGAACGCTGCTGCCTGAGCACCGAGATAAAGGCGTCCTCGAAGCGCGGCTGAACAGGCCTGAGTGTAATGTCCGGCGCACCGGGTATAAGGGCAGAAGCATCCGGTTCACCCGGTGTTCTCATAACAAGACGGACACGGTCTCCCTGGACAATCGCATCGGTTACATCCTCGCGCAGAAGCAATTTTTTCTGGAGAATACGGCCTTTCATTCCCGGTACCGCTACAGTGAATGTGCGGCCTTCCATTGTATTGCTGAACTTTCCCGGACGGTCCTGGCCGAGGATCTGCCCCTCAAACATCATGATTACTTCATTACAGTTTTCCGCTTCATCGAGATATGAGGTGCTCAGGAGGACACTCATGCCTTCTTCGTGTACGAGGCGGGAGACTATAGACCAGAGTTCCCGCCGCGAAACAGGGTCAACGCCCACTGTGGGTTCGTCCAGAAGCAGCAGTTGCGGAGACCTTACGAGGGTGCATGCCAGTCCGAGCTTCTGCTTCATTCCTCCGGACAGGCGTCCTGCCAGCCGGGAAACAAAAGGCCCCAGCCCTGTCATGTGCATGAGTTCATGAAACCGTTCCTGCCGGGCATCCCCTGGAACACCCTGGAGATCGGCATAAAGGTTGAGATTTTCCGAAACGGTCAGGTCCTCATACAGGCCGAATCTCTGGGGCATATACCCTATTGAGGCCTGCACCAGCAGTGATTCAGCGGTTGCATCCCTGCCGAGCGCGGTTACTGTGCCCTTATCCGGTTCCAGAAGGCCGGCGATCAGTCTCATAAGGGTTGTTTTGCCTGAACCGTCGGGTCCGACAAGGCCGGTTATCATGCATCCCTGCACACGCGCGCTCACATTGTCCAGGGCCTGGATTGTTCGTTTCCCTGTAATAAAGGACTTGCTGAGATTCAGAAGCGTGATGATCGCATCGCCGCTCCCCGCTTTGCAAATGCCTTGTAATTGCAGGTCTGCCATCAGGGATTTTTACAGCGGTCCTGCTCAGAAGTTGTCTCTCCGGTATCCTGACCAAGAGGGATAGTGACGGTAGCAGGCATGCCCAGACGGAGCTCATGTTCCGGATTGCAGACGTAGATTCTCAACTGATAGACAAGCTTGGTCCGCACCTCTGTCGTCTCAACAGATTTTGGGGTGAATTCGGCGGTTGACGAGAGAAAGCCCACCCAGCCTTTATACGTTTTACCCGGAAAACTGTCGGTACTGACCTCTGCAGTCATTCCCGGTTTCACCTTGCCGAGGTCTGGCTCTTGTACGTATGCCCGGACCCATACAGGATTCACCAGAGCGAGCGTGAAGACGGGTTTCAGCGGGGAGGCCATGTCGCCCGGTTCCATGATGCGGTTCTGGATCACTCCGTCCGAAGGAGCAGAAAGAGAAGCATCATCCAGTCTGCGCCGCACCACGGCAAGCTCTGCCTCAGAAGCTTTCAGCGTGGCTTGCGCCGAGGCAATATCCTCCTTTCGAGGACCCTTGAGCGCAAGTTCCAGAACCTCCCTGGCTGCCTGTAAATGTGCAGCAGCGGCTTCTGATGCCGTGTTCGCATCGTCTCTCTGCTTGATCGTGACTGCTCCCTCTTCCTCCAATGATTTCATGCGTTGAGCATTGGTTTTGGCATTCTCTGCTTCTGCTTCCGCCGCGTTCACCTCGGCCCGGGCTTTGCGGATTTCTTCCTGGCGGCTGCCGGCTTGCAGCCGTGCAACAAATTCTTTTTGTGCACTCACCTGTGCCTCGGCACGCGCAACTTCGTGAATCAGACGGTCCGCCTCAAGAGTTGCGAGGAGCGTTCCTTTTTCTACTCTGTCACCCTCTTCCGCCAGAACTTGTGCAATGCGCTCATTTGCATTGAATGCGAGGTCAACCTGACGGATGTCAACGTTGCCGTAGAGAACAAGGGTCTTCCCCGAAGCTTTGTTCCCGGAGGAATGCCACAGTCGGATACCCGCGAATATCAAACCGGCAAGGACCAGAACCGTGATGAGAAGGCGAATTTTTCTGTTCTTCATTGCTTCTCCTCCTTTTTCTCTCTTACCTCCGGTTTCTTTTCACCAGAGAACTCGAACTATTCTACCCCTCTCATAATTTTTTAATGCCGATGATAAGAAAGGCGGACAGAATATAAAGTGAGAAACCGATGACGAGAGACGTGATCAGCCCGAATCTGCCTGTGAAAAAGATTACCGAGAAGATATACGCAAGCCAGGGGAAGAGCATAATTATGAGTCCCTTGGCGTATGAGACTACCGCCTTCTGCCCGGATTCGAAATAGATCATGAGAAACGTTATGAGTGTTATGGCCGGAAGATTGGCTACGAAGGCAGCGAACAGCCCTTTTGAATGGCTTGCAAGATAGGTGACGGTGCTCACAATAGTTCCGCCCACCAGAAAGTAGACAAGATATTTCATTTCCATATATAAAATTATAGATAATCCGGGCCAAACAAAGCGAACCCCTGTTCCCTGGAATAAGACCGGGATAAATTCCCCTCATCCATAAAACAATTATGCATAAGAATAGTTGACAGAAAATACCCTCCTGTTACAATGGTTCTATAGCCATGAACGCGGACAAAAAGACTTCTAAAAAGCCATCGAGAGCGCCTCGGAAGGTCAAATGCTGGGAAATCTTCACGTGCGAAAAAAAAGAATGTCCTGCCTATAAGTCACGGAACCTCAAATGCTGGCTCTTTTCCGGGACCCATTGCCGGAACGAAATCCAGGGTAAGTTTATCGAAAAGATAGAGTTGTGCCTCGGGTGCAGGGTCCTCAAATCGAACAAAGACGTCGCCGCGATGAAAGCAACTCTCGGCGTTGTCAACAGGCAGTTCAATGAATTTAACAGGATTATCGGTGAGCGCGACAGGGAGCTCGAGAGCATGAGCATGGAACTTGCCATCAGTCTGTCTGAAGTGTTCGAGGCGCTGAAAAAGATCGCCTCCGGCGACCCCACGGTGAGGGTCCCCGAGATTTCGGATATCGAACTGATCAGGAAACTGAAACACATGGTTAACCTTACCGCTGAAGAGATAGGAGAGATCGTTGATCAAGCCCATGAAATAGCGATAGGCCTTGCCGAACACTTTGAAATACTCCATAAGGTCTCAAAAGGTGACCTCGCCGCCCGGGTATCCGGCGAATCGAAGATAGAACTCCTGGAGTCGCTCAAGACAGTGACCAATGAGATGATTACGGGTATATCCCGGGAGATCAGTGAACGGATCAGGACAGAGGAAGTTCTTCAGGACCGTACGCATGATCTCTGGGAGCGTGTCAAGGAGATAAACTGTCTCTACAGCATTTCAGAACTCACGGAGAAACGGAGCCTTCCACAGGATGAAGTGCTGAAAGGGATCGTTGACAGGATCCTTTTCGGATGGCGGTATCCCGAAAGTACGTGCGCACGTATTACGTTGGGTGAACGCGAATTCAGGACGGATAACTTCACGGAGACTCCCTGGAAGCAGGAGAGCGGGATCTCGGTCTACGGCATATGGATCGGCGCAGTCGAGGTGTACTATCTTGAAGAAAAACCCGTGGCAGATGAAGGCCCTTTCATCAAGGAAGAGCGGGACCTGCTCGATGCAATCGCAAAACATTGCGGAAGATTTATCGAGCGGATGGAGAGCCGCCAGGCCCTGAGAGAATCCGAGGAGAAGTACCGGACCGTCTTCGAAAACACCGGGAACGCTACGATCATCGTTGAGGAGGACACGACGATATCCCTGGTGAACACAAAATTCGAAATGCTTTCCGGATATTCAAAAGAAGAGATTGAATGGAAGAAGAGCTGGACGGAATTCTTTGATAAGGAAGACCTTGAGAAGATGGAGAAATATCACCATGCACGGCGGACCTATCCCGGCAACGCGTTTACGAATTACGAAACACATTTTATTGACAGGCATGGCAATGTGAGAAATGTGCTCCACAGCGTATCGCTTATCCCGGGCACAGGAAAGTCCGTCGAGTCCCTGATCGATATTACGGACAGGAAAAAGATGGAAGAACAGATGCTCCATACAGAAAAACTGGCGTCCATAGGAACGCTGGCGGCCGGTGTTGCACATGAGATAAACAACCCCCTGGCGGTCATCCTGGGATTCACCGAATTGCTGATGGAGAACTCACCGGGGGATTCAGAAGCATATGATATGCTGAAAACCATACAAAAACAGGGCAATAACGCTAAAAGGATTGTTGAGAATCTTCTGAGTTTTGTGAGATATCGGGAGCACAGGGAGGAAGAAATAGAGGTGAACAAGTGTATCGATGAAGTGCTTGCAGTGAAGGGGAATAACCTGTCGATTAATAATATCTCTGTCGTGAAAGACATGGAAGAGTCCATTCCTTTTATCAGGGGAGACCCCAATGAGCTTCAGCAGGTTTTCTTTAACATCATCAATAATGCCATTCCCGTCATGAAAGGCGGCGGCAGGCTTACGATACGGACAAGGCAGATCGAGAGGGAAGGCCTGCGGGAAGTTGAGGTAAGGATTTCTGACACAGGCGCAGGGATAAGACCCGAGCACAGATCAAGAATCTTCGATCCGTTATTCACCACGAAAAAGGTGGGGGAGGGTACCGGCCTCGGGTTGACGGTATCGTATGCGATCGTGAAAAAATACGGTGGAGATATTATATTTGAAACACGGGTGAAAAACGAGACTCCTGATTCAGGGACGACGTTTATCGTCACCTTGCCTGCAATGCATGAATCAGCATAGCATGGGGGATTGGATGGTATTCCCCCGGAAAATGTATTTGACAAGTGTCCTGCCTGAAAAGTGCCCGCTTATTTTTTCTCTCTTTTCCCTGCCTCTATCAGCGCCTGCACAGGTTTCAATCCGTAGGGGCTGCCCTGCTCGATGGCGGTCAGGACTGTCCCTCCGCCGGTGAAAAAGTAATAATTGGCATTGTCCATCACCGACAGATAGAGTCCCGGACAGAGGTCCTTGAACTCCTGGAGCGTATCACCCCCGCCGTACATCTTCATTGCTGCGCTGTTGTTGTCTATCGTGTGATCGAGTGCCTGTGATCCTGCGGTAAAATGAGGGGTGAATCCCATCACTGCGTTCACGAAGATCGTTTTTGCACCGGTAAGCGCAGCCGAAACCGCGGTGTCCTCAAAGGATGCAGGATCGATGTCGAGGATATATCCATACGATTTCCCCGGACTGAAATCCTTCACGGATATTGTCCTGTATTTCCCTTCCTTCTTTCCTTCCAGGATATCCGACTCGACAACATAGGGAAGCTCGATAATCTTTTTCTGGTCCCGGTCTTTCTCTACCAGTTCCCTTGCCAGCTGGATATCTTCCTCGGTCACGCCTTGTATGCGTATGTCGTATTTTGCACACAGGTAAGTGTTATAGATGACGCCGCCGAGAATGAGAAGGTCCACTTTTTCATAAATCGCATAGAGCGGCCTGATCTTTGTATCATATTTCGCGCCTGCGACGACCGCGAGGAACGGCCTTTCAGGGTTGAGCACTCTGTCCAGGTTTACTATCTCCTGCTGCAGCAGAAATCCTGCATAGGAGGGAAGATAGCGGGTTATGGTACAGGTGGATGCGTGGGGCTGCCATGACCCGAAGGCGTCATTCACATAGATATCTGCCAGGCCGGCGAGCTGGAGGGCAAAGCTTTCCCCGGATTCCCCCTTTGACTCTTCGCCATTGAACCAGCGCGTATTCGGGAGATAGAGAGCGCCGAGCTTCCTTTCCCTGAGTTCCCTGATGGCGAGGTTGACTGAGGTATCGATTCCGGTAATCCCTTTCCCGTTCTCCGCAGGAAATCGCGGGATATGGATCTTTGTGTGAAGCTTCTGTTCAAGGTATTGCACGATCGGGTCCACTGATTCTTCAGGTCTGCAGAGGATGTTCCCTGTCTTCTTGTCCCTGGGTCTTCCCACATGGGTCATCATGACAGGCCTCCCCCCCGCTCCACGATGTGAAATAGTGTCCCGATTGTTCTGTCGATCCTGAAAGGGTCCCGTATCTCTCCCTGTTTGACTACATTGTGGTCGAAACGGACAAGGACAATTTTGCCGTTCAGGTCCGCATCCTGGATCAACGGCAGGCCGTGTTCTGTCAGAGTATTCTTCAATGGTTACCTCCTGAAATGGTTTCGCGCATTGTTTCCCGTGATTCAGTCAGAGTTTATTGCATCCCGAATCAGTTGTCAAACAGGGTGAAAGGCAGGTGAGATTCATCGGTGAATGGGTGTAAAATATAGCTATGGACAAGAAGACGGCAAACAAGAACCCCTGTCCCGACTGTACCTTTTGCCAGTTCTGCTCTCATACACGGTGCAACATGTGCCGTGCTCCCCTTCATAAGAAAAGGGGGAAAGAGAAAAAGCCGAAGATCCATAAGCCGCTCTTTCTTAAATTTTAGCCTGCTGCAAAGGTTTTGCCTTACTCACTTCTGCCCGGCACTTTTTTTCTCTTATAGCGCAGAGAGACCTGCATCAGCAAAAGAGCGGAAAAAGAAACAGTGAAAAAGTCCCGTTCTCATGAGTATGAGAGGACCATAGGTTCCGGAAAGAAGTATCCGCAAGAACAGAGAAGGGATTGCCTCTGCGGTTGTCGCCTTTACCCTATAGCATTTCTTGTGGTATTCTTTTCCATACTCAAATATTCTTCTCACAGGTATATACAATGGCCTTTACCGGTGACTTAGAACATCTCCATATAGTCGATATCATTCAGCTGGTCCATACGACCAGAAAATCAGGCACCTTTGCTGTCAAAGGAGAGAAAGGTGAAAGCCGGATTATTTTCGGCAACGGGTATATTGTCGGTGCAAATCATCTCAGCAACAAGGTGCGTATCGGGACCGTCCTCGTAAAAATAAATGCCATAACCAGGGAAGATCTCGCGCAGGCCCTTGCAATACAGAAGAAAGCCGGGAAGAACCGCAAACCTTTGCTCGCCACCCTGATCGAACTCGGGAAACTGAAGCACGAGGATGCATCGAAAGGGTTGAAGAAGCTGATAGAGATGACAATCGTAGAATTGATCGGGTGGACACGCGGAACCTTTACATTCGATACGGAAGCGATTGCTGTTTCTCCCGAATGCAGCTACTCCCCCGATTCAATGGAACAGGAGGTGAGCCTCGATGCCCAGATGGTATTGATGGATGCGCTCCGTATTTTTGATGAACGGGAACGCGACCGCGCTGCAGGGAAGCATGTACTGTCCTATGAGGAAGAGTATGCGGACATCGTTATACCGGACAAGCCTGCGCCACGCGAGGAAAAGAGCGCATCCCTTAGCGCAGAAGATCTTGGCCTCGCCGATCTCGACCAACTGGAGAGAAAAACACCCCAGTCCCTGCCTCAAAAAGAAATTTTCAGCCCGATCGAAATGCATCGCCAGAACATCAGCGAGACACTGGTCGATTTTTCATCAGAGGAGCAGGAGACCTTTGTCTCTTTCCTGGAGAAGTCCATAATGAGTGCAGGCGCCAGGACGGAGACGGCAAGGCCTGAGGGCAAGTCCGGCGCTCTTATCCTGTTCAGCAGCGATAAGCTTATAAAACATTCTATTATGACTATTTGCAAAAATGAGGGCATCCTTGTATTTGCTACTGAAGAAAAAGAAGAACTTGATCGTATTATAGCCCAGTGTCTCGGCAAAGAGATCCCCTTTATCCTGGTTTTTGACAGCCCCGAAAAGTCGGAGGGTGGACTTACCGAGGAAACAATTGTCAGTCTGCGAAGGCATGTGAGAGTACACTATCCCTCCATTCAGAATATTCAGCTCGCCTCTCCCCTGGATTACACCTTTACCCTGCAGTCTTTTGACGATGGAATGAAGGCGGTTCTTCCCAAGCCTCTCAGAGACGTCAGAAAAGAGATGTTTATTGAAGATACGATAAAATTTCTGGAGACCTTTAAATTGTATGTCAATGAGGCGCTGCGGGAACAGGACGATATCTCCGGAACGGCTGCCGGCATGAAGAAATTCAGAGATCGCTTCCTGGCTCTTCGGGAGTTGAACGACCCTCCCGATATTTCCTTTGCCCTCCTTCAGGCTGTCGCTGAAATGTTCAGCCGCTCGATCACCTTTATAGTGCGTTCTCCGGAACTGATAAGCGAAAAAGCCATCGGGGTTTATGCGGACACAACTGCGGAGCCAACTCCGGCACCAAAACTGAAGGTCCCTCTCACGAACGGCTCGGTTTTCCGCAACGTGATCGAACACGGACAGGTTTTCTTCGGAGACAGTGAAGATGCAGTGTTGAAGGAATATCTCTTTGAAAAGATCGGCCGGCCTCTGCGATCGACTATACTGCTCCTTCCGGTGAAAATTCAGGGGAAGATCATGGCGCTGACATATGGGGATTTCGGCAGGGAAGAACCCTCACCTGTTCAGACTGATGTGCTGGAGATGCTGGCCGGTCAGGCAGGGTTGGTTCTCGAAAATGCGCTCTACCGGAAACATATCCAAAAGGCTTCCCGGAAATGACGGGAATCTGGTATTTATTGTAACCAGCATGCAAAGCAAAAAGGAACAGACTATGGACATTGCCACATTCAAACAAATCCTGGAGATTGCCTTTGAAAAGAGGGTTTCAGACATTCATTTCGAAGTCGACAACCCCCCTCTCTTCAGGGCCCGGGGGCATCTGATCCGCTCCAAACTGAAGAATCTTACGAAAAAAGATACCGAATTCCTTGCAGACACTGTTCTCCAGCAATGCAACCGGAAGCTCCCTGAAGATATCAGGGAATTTGATACGTCTTACACCTTGCCGGATGTCGGCCGTTTCCGTGCGAGTATCTTCCGTCAGCGGGGGAATATCGGCATTGTGATGCGGGTAATACCTCACGACATCGGTACGTTCAAGGAACTGCACCTCCCGCCTGCTCTGGGAAAGATCGTGCAGGCGCCAAATGGCCTGATTCTTGTCACCGGCCCGACAGGCAATGGCAAATCTACGACCATGGCGTCGATGATCAGATTCATCAATGAAAATTTTAACTACAATATAATTACTATCGAAGACCCTATCGAATTTCTTTTTTCTTCCGATAAAAGCTGTATCATCCAGAGAGAAGTCAGCATCGATACCGAAAGTTTCAGCGGAGCCTTGAGGGCAGCCATGCGCATGGACCCCGATGTCATCATGGTTGGAGAGATGCGCGATCTGGAAACGATCGACGCCTGCATCAAGGCTGCCGAGACCGGACATCTGGTTTTGTCGACCCTCCATACCCATAACGCAGCCGCCACCATTAACAGAATCGTCGGATACTTTCCCCCGCAGGCGCAGGATATTATCCGGCAAAGACTGGCGGAGATGCTCGTGGCAACAGTTTCGCTGAAACTCGTCACTGATAAAAGCGGTGAATACCTTGTGCCGGTTGCGGAGATAATGTATTCGACATCGACAATCAAGGCCTGTATCCGGGACGGCCATCTCGATGAAATTGAGCAATACATTGAAAAAGGGCGCGATGAATACGGCATGCAGACTTTTGACCAGCATTTGATTGAACTCTGCAAGCAGGACAGAATAACGATGGATGAAGCAAAACGGATTTCCCGCTCTACCGACCTGGAAAGAAAGTTTATGTATTACTAGTACGCGGGCAAAAGGATCGCTGCAATTTCAAATAATTCCCTTGAGAATATCAGGTTTGTCTGTAGCGATGCCGTCAACGTCTTTGGCCCTGTAATTCCTCGCTTCAATTTCGGTGTTGATCGTCCAGACAATTACCTTCAGCCCTTTTTTATGGGCTTTTCTCACATTTGTCCTGTGCACGAATCTGTACAGAGGGACAATATACTGGGCATTCAGCCTGAGCGCTGCGTCCAAAGGTTTTTTTAATTTTGTATAAATGAGGCCGGTTTCGATTATCCTGTCGAGGTCCCTTGCCCGGGCAAGGGATTCTTCGTGAAAGGAAATAATGATCACCCGGTCTGTCAAATCCATTTTTCTGACTGTCTCGATGACCTTGTCTTCATACCCGACTTCTTTTAATTCAACCAGTATTTTTTCGACCTTCCTCCCGATATCCCGCAGAGCCTCATCGAGAGTGGCAATCCTGTTGCCGGTCAGTTCCTTCAATTCATTCAGGGTTGCTCCGTTCACAGGCACATCGCGGCCGAAGACCCTTTTCAGATTGTCATCGTGGATGAGAATCAATTCGCCGTCTCCCGATGTTCGCACATCGAGCTCAATTGCATTCGCACCCAGTTCGATTGCTTTCGTGAAACTTTCGAGCGTGTTCTCGGTTTTGTAGGCTTTGGCCCCGCGGTGACCTACTTTAAGGAATGTCGGCATAAAGGCCACACAAACAGGATTGAGAAAGGGAACACATTGCCTGAAAAGGATTGCACACGATCAAAAATAATCCTCCCAATGGAAGATCAGCGGGTCAACCTTATCTTTTAATAATTTCCCCGTGGTGACTTCCCCGATGAAAAGGGTGTGGTCGCCGGCGGAAAAGGTATCCACTACTTTGCATTCCAGATAAGCCGAGGAACCTTCGAGTATCGGTGAGCCGTGAGGAGCATCGGAATAGGATATCCCCTGGAATTTGTCGACTTTTCTGCCGCTCTTGAACCCGAAAACCGCAGCGTAGTTCTCCCCGTCTTCATCGATCGTATTGATTGCAAAATATCCGGATTCTTTTATCAGATTGTGGGTATACCGTGCAGGGGCGATTGAGACCATGATCAGGAGAGGCTTCATGGATACCTGGGAAACCCATGCCGCTGTCATGCCATTTATCTTCTCCTTTGTCTTCACCGTAATGATATAAACTCCGTGTGATATTGCTTTTGATACAATCTCCTGCATATCTTCCCTCCTTGTCAGTAAAAATAGTCGCTTAAAGAAAGTATAGGAGAAAGGAAGACCAGGGTCAAGGCGCTTCACACTCAAGCTGTTTCCCGGATGAAGAATTGACTCTTGATCCGGGTGGAAAACTGTGCCAGACCTTCCCTTGAATACCCCATTCGGGCGTTCCTTCAACTTTATGAATCGACTTTGCCTGGATATTTAGCATATAGTAGAAGGAGTGAGATTTGAAGAACTACGTATTCCGGAGAAGGTGCTTGAGGGAATCAGGGCAGCAGGGTTTACCGAATGCACACCGGTCCAGGAACTGACACTGCCGGTTGCACTGAGCGGCAAAGACATTGCGGCTCAGGCCCAGACAGGCACCGGAAAGACCGCAAACTTTCTGATCGCGGTCTTTTCGCGTATGCTCCAGATGCCTTCCCCGGGACAGGGATCTTCTCCCCGTGCGCTCATCATTGCCCCGACGCGTGAACTGGTCATCCAGATACATGCCGAGGCGAAACTGCTGGGAGGTTCTTCAGGCTTCAGGATTGTCCCTGTGTTTGGCGGGATCGACTATCAGAAGCAGCGCGATGACTTAGCCAGAGGCGTTGATATGGTCATAGGAACGCCCGGAAGGCTTATTGATTATCTCAAACAGAGGGTCTACAACCTGAAGAAGACTCAGTTCCTCGTGATTGATGAGGCCGACCGACTGTTCGATATGGGCTTCATCAGCGACGTCAGGTTCCTGCTCAGGCGGATGTCTCCTTACAACAGGCGGCAGTCCATGCTTTTTTCCGCCACATTGTCCCACCGTGTTCTCGAACTATGCTATGAATACATGAACATGCCGGAGCGGTTTAGTGTGACGCCGGAAAAAATAACCGTGGAACAGGTCGAGCAGGAGATTTATCATGTCGGCATGGCAGAAAAGATCGGCCTCCTCCTCGGCATCATTAAAAATGAACCGGAAGGCCGGTATCTTATCTTCTGCAACACCAAAGCCGCAGCGGAACGGCTCGAAGTTCTCCTGAACGCAAATGGTTTTGCCACCTCAGCCATCACCGGAGATCTCCCCCAGAACAAGCGGATTCAGGTGCTTTCCCGGTTCCGGGAAGGCACGTTATCAATCCTTGTGGCTACGGATGTGGCAAGCAGGGGGCTCCATATCGAAGGGGTGACGCACGTGATCAATTATGATCTGCCCCAGGACCCGGAGGACTATGTGCACCGTATCGGCAGGACAGCCCGTGCAGGTGCACGCGGCAGAGCGATCAGCCTCGCATGTGAGGAATACGTCCGTTCCCTCCCGGACATAGAGGAGTATATCAGACAGAAGATACCGATAACGCCGATGACTGATGCGATGGTAGTCACAGACTATCGCAGGAGGTCCAGACCTGCCGCGAGAAGTGCCGGTGCGCGGCCGCAGGGAAGACAGTTCAGGGCAACAGACCGAAAAGAAAAACCTGCACGAACCGGAGGTGAATCACGCGGCTCCGGACATGCAGGCCGGCGTCGTACCGAAAGCAGGAGAGATCCTAAAAAAAATCCGCAGCGCTAGTTATCCTTGAATATTTTCAGGCATGCTCCGTCACCGGCATAAGTACAAATCAGGGAAATCTATGAATGATCAGTATCTACCAGCTGTTAATTCTCATTGAAAACCGACCCTTCTTTTCACCCAAAATTGACCCCTTTATTAGCGCATGTGATGTTCCAGAAGTCCTCATTGACAGAAAATTAAGAAAATTATAGATTTGAACTTGAGCAAACAAAAATATATGCTTCATGCAGGCTTTAAATTAAGTCCCTTTTGTTTGCAGAATGGCTTTTAAATTGACTATTATGACTACTTAGACTATAATAGGATGTAATCAGATTTAAAAAGGATGGTGATTTTATGAAAGCCATGAGCCTTGCTGATGCAAAGGCTAAACTGTCACGGGTCGTTACTGACGCGGAGTATAAGAAAGAACGCACAGTAATATCGAAGCACAACAGGCCTGCTGCAGTGGTCATTGGATATGAAGAGTACAGGAAACTCGAAACACTGGAGGATATGTACGAATCCAGGCTGCTTGCAGAGTCCTTGAAAAAGGGGAAGTTCGTGTCTCTGGAAGACGCGGCAAAGAGGCTGAAAATTGAGCTATAAGCTCGACATTTCAGAGGATGCTCTCTCAAAGCTCGAAGATTTTGGTATGTCTAACGCAAAGATCCTGAGACAGGTGTTTATTAAAATCCTGTCTCTCAGGAGAAAACCAAAGCCTCAGGACTGTAAAGAGCTACAGAATTTTACTTATGCAGGCTTTAAGGGATACCGTGTCGACCAGGGGGAATATCGCATTATCTATGCAGTAGACGAAAAGAACAAAATCGTAAAAGTCGGCCTTATCCTTAATCGAAACGAGGATTACAAGGAGCTCAAGCATAAGAAATAGTAATTGGTATTCATAAAAGAGATTTTTTGACGCAGTAATTTTTCCTGGCTGCCGTCTCCATCCGGGAATTTATGAATACTATTGGTTAGACTATAGGTATGGCTGACAATGATGACAAGCAAAGGTGTCCTTTCGATGTGCTCTTCGATATTATCGATGAGTGGCAGGAGAAGGGCAAGAAGCCATCTTCCCGGCAAAATATAAAGGATTTTCAGAATAAAAGATGTCCTTCCTGCGGAGCGTTTGTGACCCGGAAACAGACTGAGTGCTCCAATTGCGGGAAAATATTATAGTACAACCGGGGTTTGAGCCATAAGAGTTTTAACTGTAGCTTTGGTATTGCGGCATCGGGACAGGACCCTCTCTCCTGCCTTCACTCCATAAAGCCCTGCTGAGCCTCAGACATAAAAACAGAGCGCATCTGCTTCTTTTTTCAACGCGCGGGCGGTTGCATGGTCAATCCCGCTCCGTTTCAGGAAGTGCTGCTCATCCATATCCGCAATGTCTTTCGCGAACATGATGTTATTGCGGAAAAGGGCTTCGAGGGAACTCTTCTTTATGGATGACAGGACGGTGACGGGATAGAGCATCTTTTGCTCGATCATTTTTTCAAGGCTCTGTGCCGCAGGATACTTCCAGCTTACTATTTTCAGGCCGACACATTCAGCATATTTCTGCGCGTCGGAGGTGCACCGTGTATTCGTGACAAGCCATCCTTCAGTGACGTGCAGGGTATTCCCGGGCTTGACCGCATAGGCCTTTTTGATGTCTTCGAAGCGTGAGTGAATATAGAGGGCTGTTTTTACATCGGTCGGATTTCCCCCGTTGCTGTGATATTTACATTCGATGACGCAGCCACTATTATCCTTTACTGCAAAGACATCGACCTCATGGGTTACGCAGTATCCTTTCATGAACCTGTTCGTCTCTGACTCATACCCGTAGGCCTTGAGTATCCCTGAAAAATATTTTTCAAACTGATACCCTGCGGGCCCCAGAGAATAGAGCGCTCTCTTTATGGAATACCGCATATCAGATGTCCGGGTATACTGTTTGAGGAGGCGTCTGGCCATCCTGAAAATATGTTTGGTATGTGCGGGCTGAGTGATCTTCTTCTCAACTTTTTTCGCGATATCCAATGCGACGTCAGGAGATGCACCGGAGCGGATGAGGGAATCGACGAGCTTGCTGATTTTAAACTCCTCGCTTCGGCCGGATGCCTTTACGATCGTGAATGCCATGGGGAAATTCTATACCATATCAATGGCAAATGAAAAGAGGTGATGAGAAGAAAGAGGCAGCGTGAAGCCCGAGCACAGGCATACTGGATTTCATTGCGCCGGTCTTTTACAATAGAACAATGAACTTCTGCAGATTTCACCGGAGAATTTGCCTTCCTCCCGCTATCGTTTCTTTCCTCTTCTTTTTTTTCCTTCTCACTACGGTGAATCAGGCGGCAGAACTGCCCGTTGTTGCGGATACCGGCGCCCTCCTCAAGCAACGCATAACAGAAGCCGGTTCTCCTCCGAAGCTTACGGTGAAGAATGAACGCCTGCTCGCTGCAGAACTTCTCTCGGATTTTTATCAGAAGCGCAATTACCGCCCTGTCTGGATCGGACTGCAAGGACCGCTGAACAGGGTGGAATCCCTCGTTGATGCGATCAGCAGGGTCGGAGAGGAAGGCCTTATCCCGGAGCATTACCATCTGTCTGCGATCAGGTCCCTGCTCTTGGAAATTTCCGCCGACAGGGGAAAGCGCACGGTGCGCTCTTCCGAAATGCTCACAGACCTTGAACTCCTCCTCTCTGATTCGTATCTGCTGTTGGGGTGCCACTTTTCGGCAGGATGTATTGACCCTGTGACACTTGAGGCAGAGTGGTTTATTCACCGGGATGAACTTGATATCACTTCAGTGTTCGAAAGAGCACTCAGGGAGGGCAGGATTCAAGACTCGCTCCACGGGCTTCTTCCCCGTCAGGATGAATACACAAAGATGAAACAGCACCTTATCCGGTACAGGGAGATCACTGCCAGGGGAGGGTGGCCGGTTATTCCTGAAGGGAATAAACTCGAGAAGCGAAAATCAGACAGCAGGGTAATCCTTTTAAAAGAGCGTCTCGTCACCGGCGGATATCTGAGCCCCGGGCAGAGAAGTTCCGGGAAACTTTTCGATTCTGCCCTGGAACAGGCGGTAATCCGGTTTCAGAAACAGCACGGTCTTGACGCCGACGGGATAGCAGGCCGCAGGACGCTGAAAGAACTGAATGTGTCCGCAGAGGAGCGCGCCCGTCAGATAGAACTGAATATGGAGCGCCTCAGGTGGTTGTCGGGAAATCTCGGACAGCGGTACATCAAGGTCAATATCGCTGACTATACTCTTGATGTAGTGGAGGCGAACAAAAACATTCTGCGCATGAAAGTCGTCGTAGGCAAGCCGTTCTGGCATACGCCTGTTTTCAGTGAGACGATGAGGTATCTCGTCCTGAATCCGGAATGGAATGTGCCAAAGAGCATTGCGCTCGAAGAAGTCATTCCGAAGATACAGAAAAATCCGGACTATCTGGGGAAAGAGAACATGAAGGTCCTCAGGGGATGGGGCGGAGAAGAAGAGAAAATCGATCCTGCGACGATACAGTGGGCCGATATGAACGGGGAGACGTTCCGATACCGTTTCAGGCAGGATCCCGGACCAAAGAACCCTCTCGGCACAATAAAGTTCATGTTCCCGAACCGTTTCGGAGTATATCTCCATGATACCCCGAGCAAGAGATTGTTTGAGCGGACTGTGCGCAGCTTCAGCCACGGATGTATCAGGCTTGAAAAACCTCTCGACCTCGCAGAATATGTCATGAAAAAGGACCCGAAATGGACGCGTGAGCGGATCGTTGCGGAAATCAAAAAAGGGGAGAAGAAAGAGATCAGGCTCCCCGAACCGGTGACTGTCCATATCCTTTATCTGACCGCATGGGTCGATGAGGATGGCCTGCTCCATTTCCGTGACGACATCTACGGAAGGGACGCAAAGCTTGACGAAGCGATGAGAAAGCATCCTCCCGCACTGTAAGTCTGCGCTTGAAAAAATATCTGCCGGCGCAGTATAGTTGTTTTTGAGTAAAATCGAATCAATACTCTCACCCCGCGCGAAATGAGAGAAAAGGAGCGGTTCTATGGCGGAACATCAAGCGTTGAGCAGACTCGAAGATTTTATCTCTCTTGCAAGAAAAGGAGAAAAGGTCGATCTTACCGTCACCCTGAATAAACGAGTTTTCACCCGGAAGTTTTCTCCGCATACCGCGGGAGAATCCGAAGATGAAATAGATATGTATATTCTCTCGGCTGATTATTTTTTCGTGATCGAAGGGAACGTGAATGAAATTACAAAATTCTATGTATCAGGGATTGAGGGCGAGTCGGCCACCAAAACAGAACGGAACATATCTATTGCAAACGAACGATTAAAAATGGATTATGCCCGGTTAAAAGATGCAAAGATTGTGTTTCTCGAAAAATTCTGGGACGAGCATTCGCCCGGAAGAATATAAACACTTCACCGGCAAAACGATCCGGACCTGAAGATTCCCCTTTCCCCTGCAGAACTTTTGTCCGATAAGACTGGTAGAGTGCAGTGATGCACGATAAACGCATCCGTCATGACAGGGATGCCGATAAAGAAGGAAAAATGTTTGAAACATTAAGAAAGATTCTTTCCCGTATGCCGTCCGACTATGCAGATATACGGTACGAGATCATGAGCGATACGAGGATCGTGTTCCATGGCAGGGAGCTCTTCCATATCGGCACAAATGTCACGGACGGGTATGTAATAAGGACTATGAAAAACGGCGGGTTCTCTTCGGTAGCCTTTACCCGTCCTGACGATGCCGAAAAAGCCGTCCGTACCGCGACAGAGAATGCGGCACTGGTGGCCCTTCATGTGAGAAGGCCTGTACAGTTTGCCAGGACTGAAATTCTCAAAGATACTTTTCTCCCTCGTCTCAATGAAGACCCAAGGAAGGTCCCGGTTGATGAAAAACTTGCATTGACGCGGAATTACAATGAACTGTCGCTGAACCATGACAGGATTGCAACAACGAATATCCAGTACAGCGAAGTGAGCCGTGAGAAATACTTCGCGAGTTCCGAGGGGACGGAGATAAGGGAAGACCTTGTCACAACCTCGATAAACGGCCTGATCACAAGCAGAGACGGAACACTCACCCAGAATGTCCGGGTTGCCCTCGGGGGAAGCGACGGGTTTGGGTCATTGAGGGGTCAGGAACAAGAATTCGAACAGAGGAAGCAAATTGCCCTCGACCTTCTCAGGGCAGGTCCGGTGGCAGGAGGAACCTATAAGGTGGTACTCAACCAGGACCTGGCCGGCGTCTTTACCCATGAGGCATTCGGCCATTTTTCCGAAGCTGATCTCATAGAAGATTCTCCGCTCATGCGCGAGAAGATGCAGCTTGGCGCGGAACTTGGCAGTGAGAGCGTCAGTATTGTCGATGACCCCCTGGTCCCCGGCCAGCTGGGTTTTTACCGCTATGATGATGAAGGGGTGGCAGCGAGGCGTATCGTGCTTATGGACCACGGCGTGCTCGCCGGGAGGCTCCATTCGAGAAGGACTGCGGCGTCATTCGGCGAAGGCCTGACAGGCCACTGTGTTGCAGAGGACTACCGGTATGCTCCTATCGTGAGAATGGGGAATATCTTTATAGAGCCCGGAAGAAATGCCCTTGAAGACCTCCTTGAGATGCTCGGCGACGGTCTGTATATCCTTGATGCAAAGGGCGGCCAGACGAGCGGAGAGAGTTTTACCTTCGGAGCGCAGTACGGCTACCTTGTGAAAGACGGTAAGAGAGGAGAAATGATACGTGATATCAATATCTCCGGCAACCTTTATCATACCCTGAAGAATATCACCGCCGTCGGCGATGACCTTGTCCTCAGCAAGACAGGCGGCTGCGGCAAAGGGCAGTTGAATATCCGCTCATGCCACGGAGCGCCTCATATCCTGATCAGGGACGTGGTAGTGGGAGGGGCCTGATGGAAAAGCTGCTCGATATGGCGCTCAGAGAAAGTGATGCGGCTGAAGTCTATGCTGCTGATATGCAGGCTGACGGCGTCTCGTTTGAGGATGCACGGTTAAAGGATATCGAGAGCAGAATGCAGTCCGGGATCAGCCTGAGAATACTGAAGAACGGAGTTCAGGGGTTTGCATACACAAGGAACCTGAGAAGCAGGGAGGAACTCATCCGGAATGCCCTTGAGTCCCTGAAGGGAGGGGTTGAGGGAGCATTCGAATTCCCTTTCACAACCGGCTTGCCGTACCTTGATACCTGTGATCCCTCGATCGGGAACCTCCGGAATGAGACAATGGTGGAAGAATGCGCAAGAGTCTGTGATCTGTTATTACAGACAACGACCGCACAGGTGAACGTGTCCGCTTTCCGTTCTGCCGGCAGTATGCGGATTATGAACAGTTCCGGAACAGACCTTTCACTGCAAACATCTGCATATGGTTTCCAGACAGGGCTTCTCTATCCCTATACCTCGGCGTCGCTTCACCGTACCTTTCGGGCAAAGACATTTCAAACGCTCCCGGAAGAATATCTGACTTTTCTGTCCGAAACCTACACAAAGTCTGCCAGGGAAGTAATCCCGGACAGCAAAACGCTGAAGGTCATCTTCCTGCCGGAGACGGTGTATGTCCTCATGTGGAGACTCCAGACCGCGACAAGCGGCTTAAGCATTTATCAGAACATCTCGCCTCTTGCTGACAGGACGGGCGAAAAAATTTTCAGCGATCTGGTTTCTGTGTATAACGATCCGTTGAACGACTCACTTCCCGGTGCACGGGCTTTTGATGATGAGGGCATACCCTGCAGCCGGGTTCCCATTATCGAAAACGGCATGCTCAAAAACTGCTATTATGACCTCTATTTTGCGCATAAAATGCAGACCCGGCCTGCAGGGCACGGGTTTAAGGGTTCGGTATCCGGAAAGCCTGCGCCGTCTCTCCGTCACCTCGCGATGACTCCGGGAGGTTTATCCTTTACTGATATGGTCCGGTCCGTAGACCATGGGATAATCATCGCCGGTGCCCTCGGTGCGCATAGCGGGAACATTCCCCATGGAGACTTTTCAATCGGCGTCTCTCCTGCCCTCTGTATCGAAAAGGGCGAAATCACCGGCAATGTAAAAGACGTTATGATTGCAGGAAATATTTACGATACGATGCAGCATGTCATTGCCGTCGAAAACAGACTCCACCCCTCTTCCGGAGGGAATTTCCCCGCGCTTCTTGCTGAAAATGTCCATGTCACCATCAAAAAGTAGATGTCTCGTCCGCCTCGTCGCTGAAGATTAGGAACCATGCATTTGACAGTATGGGAGGCCTTGTATTAAGGTATGAAGTCATGGTCCGTTCGCTCAAGAAATTCTTCGACAAATATATCCAACCCGCTCAGGACAAGCCGGATGAAGTTTCAGAACATTCCCTTCAGCTCGCGACAGCTGCACTTCTCATAGAGATGATGCGTGCTGATGCAACAGTTCAGGAGAATGAACAGGAAACAGCGATAAAGGCCATTCAATCGAAATTCGGCCTTAGCAGGGAAGAAACGCAGACACTTCTGCAGCTTGCAGATGAGGAAATCGGAAAAGCTTCCGGGTATTATGCATTCACGTCCCTCATAAACAAAGGATTTCCGTATCAACAGAAAGTCAGGGTGATAGAGCACCTGTGGGAAGTTGCCTTTTCAGATGCAGAACTCGAGAAACATGAGGAGCACATGGTGCGGAAAATTGCAGACCTGATATACATTGAGCATAGAGATTTCATCGCAGCAAAACTCAGAGTAAAGAAGAAGCTGGCTCTGCAGTGAAAGTGCACAATGCAATAAAGAAAATATTCTTTGCAAGTCTTTTCCTGTCGATTTTCCCCGGTTCACTCTTGTGCGGGTGCGGCACGATTCAGTATGTATCTTCCCCATCGGGAGTAGTCGATCACGACACTGCCGAACAGGTACTGAAACCGCTCAATGAGGCGCGGACGAAGGGAATGACCTGTGGCAGCGTATATTTTAGTGCAGTAGAGCCGGTGCGCTGGAATGCAAAGCTCGCCCGGGCGGCGCTCAACCATTCCCTGGACATGGCGAAAAAAGGGTTCATGGGCCATAAAGGTTCGGATGGGAACAGCACGGACGAGAGGCTTGCGAGGGCAGGATACGCATGGTCCGCATATGGTGAAAATGTCGGTCAGGGCTACAGGACTGCCGGGGAAGCAGTAAACGCGTGGCTGAAAAGCGAGATGCACTGCAGGAACATCATGGCCCCGGATTTCAAAGAAGCCGGAGCCGCCTCTGCCAAGAACAAAAACCTGAGGATCTTCTGGACTCTTGTTCTGGGGACACCCAACAAATGACGTCTCCTAAGCCTTCTCTCCGGCCATTTCATGGCATTACCGCATGAAGATCGCCTGCCTTACGAATGAATATCCTCCCCATATCTACGGGGGCGCCGGCATCCATGTTGAGAACCTTACCAGGGAACTCGCCCTGATAGACGGCGGAAGGCATGAACTCAATATTCTCAGTTTCGGCGACCAGAGGGAAAGACAGGGAAATATGACTGTTGACGGCATTGCCCTGGATTGCGATTTTCCCTGCAAAGATCCCCGTCACAGGAAACTCCTCGACACACTGTTCAGGAACATTCTTATGACCGGCTCTGTGCCTGCAGCCGATGTTATCCATTGCCATACCTGGTATACACACCTGGCAGGATGTCTCATCAAGAGGATATTCGATGTCCCCCTTATCATCACAGTCCATTCCCTTGAACCCCAGCGTCCATGGAAGGCGGAACAGATGGGCTCTGCGTTCAAGGCAAGCAGCTGGCTTGAGCACACGGCGTTGAAAAACGCGGACGGTGTTATTGCGGTCTCAGAGGCGATGAATCAGGCTGTCCATGAACTCTATCACATTCCGCATGAAAAGATACGGACCATCCCCAACGGCATAGACCTAACTCAGTTTCAACCGGTGTGTAACCCCGCACTTCTCGATACCTACCGGATAGATCCGGAAAAACCGTATCTTCTCTTTGTCGGCAGAATCACCCGGCAGAAAGGGATTTCCCATCTTCTCAATGCAGTGCCATTCCTCGCACCGGAGATACAGGTGGTGCTTGTTGCTGCAGATCCTGATACAAAAGAGATCGGAGAAGAAATGAAGACAAAGGTCGGCGAACTGCGGCAAGCAGGTCCCCATAAGGTCATCTGGATCAATGAATTTCTTCCGAGGGAACATATCATCTCACTTTACAGCCACGCTTCAGTATTCGTCTGCCCTTCTATCTATGAGCCCTTCGGGATTATTAATCTGGAAGCGATGGCGTGTGGAAAACCGGTTGTAGCCTCGTCAGTCGGCGGCATCCGGGAAGTGGTAGTGCATGGTGAAACAGGACTCCTTGTCCCTTTTGAACCCGAAGAGACCCGCGCGCCCGAACCAAAGGACCCGCAGCGCTTTTCCAGAGACCTTGCCTCGGCAGTGAACAGCCTTGTCCGGTCACCGGAAGAGCTGCAGCGCATGGGGCTGAAAGCCAGAGAGCATGTGGAAAAAAATTACAGCTGGAGGTCTGTTGCCGGGCAGACCATGGATTATTACAGGGAACTCATAAGGTCTAATGTAGGCTCTTGATCCACAAATATCCTGCAAGTTGTTTGATATCTTTTCCTGTCTGAAAATACCATCGAATACGTTTTTTGGGGTATACTTGTCAAAGGACGACAATGAGTGCGCATAACCAGGATCTTTTCAACAATGAAACGCTGCGGATTATTGAAAGCAGGCGGAGCATCAGGACGTTCACAAAACAGGATGTGCCGGACGACATTCTGAGAATTCTGCTTAAAGCGGCCAATGAAGCCCCTTCTGCCCATAACCAGCAGCCCTGGAGGTTTTTTATCCTGCGGGGAAGGAAGAAAGAAGACCTGGCGCATGTCGTTAACTCCAGATCGGCAGTATTCCCCAAGCCTTCCTCAACCCTGCTCCGGATGGCTGCGCGGAGCATCATGAGCGCGCCGCTGGTGATCGGTGTGGCAAATACGGGTGAGTTGATCGAGCATGGGACTAACCTGTTCAAGGTAGAGAAGGAAATGGCCCATGATTTTTTTCGGACCATGGAAATACAGAGTTCGGCCGCAGCAGTCCAGAACATGCTCCTTGCTGCAACATCCATCGGCCTTGCAACCGTGTGGCTCGGGATTCTTTTCCTGATCAAGGATGACATCCTCGGTTTTCTCGGTGAACCACAGGGAGAATTCATGGCAGTAGTGCCAGTGGGCTATGCGGAACGGTCCTCCCGGAGTCCGCAGAAAGTCCCTGTTGAGATAAAGGTAAAATTTATCGCAGACTGAGAATGAGGGAGAATACTCTCGACCCTGTGAGGGGTGCGGTTTTATGAAGAACCCGGTCCCGGCGATATCACGTGAGGGAGAGGATATTCCGTATCGGATACCCTCTCTTTGCAAGCCGCGTATCTATATATTCAATCTGTATCGGGATCACTTTGATGACGCTCATGAAATCAGGCAGTGCAGCGTCCTGTTTCCCTCTCCTCTTCCGGTATGCTTCGAGTCCTCCCTTGAATATATCCGAGCCTTTTGTCCCTATCTCCGCAGCTCCGGTAATCTGAAGACCCCGCAAATTTTCCCAGTTCGTAAATGCGTCGGAGACCGCTATTGATACCTGGGGGTTCTTCCTGATATTCTCAAGCTTTCTTCCGCCCTCGGTAAGGATATAGACAGTCAGTCCTGAAGGGAAGAACTCCACGGTTGATGCGCGGGGCATGGTGTCGGAGCAGGTTGCAATCACACAGGTTGCACGGGCCTTCATAAACTCTATGACGAAGTTTTCTAATTCTTTCTGTGTGAATTCCTTGGACATATCAGAACGCTCCCGGATTTGGTCCTGCCTGAAGCGTTTTCATGAGTTTCCCGGTCTCATTCCCCCGCACGACAATCAGAAATTCTGTTAAACAATAAATCAGGGACTGTGGAAATCTTTTCATATGATTAATGATAAGGGAAAACCCTTCCGGATACAAGCAGAGAGTGAAAGGAAGAATACGGGGATGCTCTTCAGGGGTTCAGTTGAACCAGAGGTAATCTTTATGAATCCATCCGACATTGCCCCATGCGTCTTTAACTTTTCTCCATGGACCTTTGCTTTTCAGGATCAGGAAGGAATCATATCGTTTTGCAGGCTCGGAAAATTTTTTACTGTAGTTCGTGCCGGGGCCGCTCCGTACGTTCACGATTTTGGACTTTACCACAGCGCACTGATACCGGCTGGTGACCAGTGGTTTGTAAATCCAGGTTACATCTCCGTCAATATCGCTCACCGCATACCAGTCGCCAGAAAGCGATGCCCCGACTTTTTTCAGCGGCATGTACCGATAGACCTGCCAGACCTTCTCATACCCGGTCCCGGGGCCGCTGCGCAGGTTAGCCTTTGTAGTCTGTACGCACAGTGCGGATGAGTGCAGCGGCAACATCACAACAAAAGAAACAAGAATGCCCAGCACTATGCAAGTTTTCCTCATAAACTCCCTCCGGTGCGTATTGAATGGTTTCTCGTGTACTGTATCTTTTCAAAAACAAAAAAGTCGAACACGTAAAAAACTTTGACTGTTCGACCCGATAATTCACTGCATGCTCATACATGCTATCAATACAGCGCTCTCGTGTCAAGGACACGATCAGGGAGGGAAAGGCAAGAATTCAGAAGAAAATATAGATAAATACCTCTCCCCGGAAATAATCCCCTGTAATCCTGTTTCGCCGGGAATAAGGCAGCAGGCGAGTGCCAAGCAGTCTCCGCGCACATGACAAGTTTTTTTGTGTTAAATTAAAGTAATGACAGAGGAAGAGAAAGGAGGTTCTTGTGGGCAAGATAGGAGAATTTGAAAAAACGGTTGTGGCAGAGCCTCTCAAGGAGCCGCTGCCCGCGAAAAGAGTGATTCCGGAGGTTCCGGAGCCTGTGAGGAAAAAAGAACTGCAGCCTGTTGAGGTGAAGCCATCGAAGAAGTGAAAGAAATCAAAGCGCCTGATTATTGTGAAACCCTTGTCGGCTGGCGTTTTTGGAAGGTCAGACAGAGTCCTCATGATGGCACTCTGTGGCTGAGATCTCTTGTCCGCCCTGATTTATGGCCGCCGGGGGCGCGGTTTGAGGCGCATAGCAAATCCGCTCCAGGGTTATGTGCACAGAATATTTCCCCGGAAATTCACTCCCAATCCGGCATCTATGCCTTTAAGACAGTCGATGATGCACTCGAAAACCTTGACCGGACTTGTTACCGCGGGACATTTCTGGGAAAGGTGAATATATGGGGGGTAATCCAGCGACACCATTTCGGTTACCGTGCGCAGTTCGCATATCCCCTTGCCCTTTGCCTCGGAATCTGCTGCATCTGCAAAAAGGTCGTGGGTCTCAGAGCAGAACCTTTTGCTATCGAATGGGCAGCCTATCACTTCTCGGAAGATTTTTCGGTGAGCGGGTTTGTGTGCGACGGGTGCAATGAAAAATATTACTCGCCCGAACCGGAAACCGGATACAGGGAACTGTCGGAGCTTGCGGAACGATACGGCATCACCATCGAATAATACCATTGTAATATTTCCTGCCCGCTGCCCCGTTTTATAGCATTTTGATGTATAATATTTAGTCACACACCGCGTGCCCCCTTAGCTCAGTCGGATAGAGCACAGGTTTCCTAATTCAAAATGGCAGGACTAATAAGTGCTTGAAAATACCTAATAATTCCTTATAACTCAATAGTTAAGCCAATTTTTATTTTTATATGTTTCGATATGTTTATACTGTTTTTGATATGTTTTTATTACGATTTTATGACAGTATACTTTTATATGTTATTCCTCGATCTCAACGTATCTCAGAGTCCCTATAGAGAGCAGCTGTTCACAGAGGAATATGCGGTATTGACTCCAAGCCTATTGACAAGCATTTCAACTCAAAGTAAACGTTTTGAAGATTTTTGTGATCCTTATTTCAGACAGGCAAGCCAAATTTTAATTGCTGTGAGACTTTCAAATGGAAAGCAATAAAAATGATGCTTTTGAAGAGCACAATGCAGTTCTGGGACTCAAATCGCACTTAATCGGTTATCTTGAAGAGATATTTTTACAGATAAAATTATGGATAATACTTTGGAAAGTATCAGATTTAACAGTCACTTCTTCTTTTGTGTCAAAATTAGCACTGGTTCCATCATTGAAATAGACTTTTAACCGATCAACCTTATATTTATTTTTTTCACAATTATGTTCTTCCTCTATTAGATAGTAAGTAATATATTTTGATTTAATCCATAAAGGCTCTTTATAGACTATTTTAAACATTGCTGTTACGACAGTCTCAGAGAGATGCCTTAAAGTATCATTATCGATAAATATCCCTGTAAGATCGTCTTCTAAAATAGTTTCCCAGTTGGTCCCTGCCTCAATATTTGATACAAAAACCAAAATAAATGCACACATATATATTAAAAAACTGGCTGGTTTTTTCTCTCTCTTCATAATATGCTTTTATTAAGAATCAACTCCTCTCAGTTTTATTTGGAGGTCGGCAGCTACTAGGAGAGTACTAACTGCCTAAAAGTGAAAAAGTACGTATCTTATTTATAAATATACAAAAATAATATGAAGGAATGACGATAGGAATATGAATAATTGATGAAAGACACAGTTAAATATATGCTCTAACATATTGATAGCTTTTGTTGACAACACCTACAAGTACTCACGTTTGCCAGTATGAATCAGAATTGATGATTATGAAAAGTAGGTTTGTGTGACAAATGAAAGAGGCAGAGAAGTTATCCTTCGGTGAAAAGGTTTCTCCGCCTCTCGTATGTCTGACTGTTATTCTTAAATCTTCTTCTCAGAAGCCCGACTCCTGCAAGTCCGAAACCTAAGAGAAGAAAGGTTGAAGGTTCGGGGATAACTCGGCTATAACCATTCACGCTTCCCAAAACACCCCATGATAGCGAATACTCCTGTCCGAACTGTAGAGTAATAGTCTCTAAAAGGGTACCTTCCAGCAATACGTCGGAATTTGTATCAATACCTTCAATTGTTTCCCAGACTCAAAGGTTGCGCAACAGTTCCTACTCCGACTTGTCGCATGTCAACGATTGCAGCACCGTCACCATAATAATGACCTTCTGAGCCTGTCTCTCCATAAAGTACCATTCTGTAGTCCAATTAAACTTCACAGGATACATCTTCGCCACCAGTAATTTATAAAATGCATACCTAAATCATTAAGTCCAGACAAATATGCACGTACATATCCATTAAAAGCGTTGGTTACTCCATTAAGGAACCTTGCTGAGTACGCGCTACCTTGTGTTAAAATTTAGGCACTGAGGCATAATTATCAGAGAAGACAGCTGCTACTGAGGCATAAGTGTCAGATACCGGTAACATCATAGGCTTCTTGAGAATCAGTCCCGCCATAATCTCCTGCTAGCGAAGAAGAATTGGCAGACCAATCACTGTGGTATACTACCTGACCACTCGCAGGGCTCAGCAGGAAGTTACTTGCCTCAAGTTCAATACCAACCATGACATAGGCAGAAGAAGGTTGGGTTATAAGAAGATACTGATAAGGGTGCATGCAATGACAATTAGGTTCCTTTTTCATCGGTTTTTTACCTCTCATTGTGTTTGAATTATTATTTTCAAGATATTAAGTAGATTATTCTGTATGGTAAAAGTGAGCAATTTTTTTGCCACAAAGTAAGTTATTGATATTTATAAAATTTTTATTTGTTTGCGAAGAATCAGAAAAGTCTAAAGTGTTAAATTTTACCGACAGTATTTTATGGAAAACTTTACACTCGAAGGCAAAGAAGCAACTATTTTTGCTGTGTTGATTATGAGGATAATTCTTGCTCTTTTCCGAGGATTAAAAGCATGCGGATAACAGGAAGAAATTAATCCACATAAACTATGATTTTTTGCTTGTTTTTGTAGTAAATTCCGAGATTTTTTTCTGCACATTGTCACTTTGACAGTGAGGACATTTGATTTTTGGTTTAGCTTCAAATTCTTTAATAGAGAGGAAGACGGTAATCTCATGGTTACAGTCTTTACAGACATATTCATAAGCAGGCATATAGACCTCCTTATTGTTTTATGATTTGCGTTTGTAATATGCACAATTATATCAGGTTTAAAAGGGGAGAACTACAGGAAGGTGTACACAATAAAAAGAAATCCTTCAAAAAGAGTTCTTCCAATTCAATACCATTCTCTCATTATTCAAATTCAAATGTCTTATCAGTAAAAAGAATCAAACAGGCATCTACCACATTAGGATCATAGAGAATACCCCTGTTCTGTGAGATTTCATTCAAGGCTTTTTTCAAGCCGAGAGTCTCGCGATAAGGTCTATGAGAGGACATAGCTTCAACAACATCTGCCACAGCCAAGATTCTTGCCTCCAGAAGAATCTCTTCACCTGACAGACCAGCAGGATATCCTGATCCATTCAGTCTTTCCTGATGTTGAAGCACTGTTTTAGCAACAGGCCAGGGGAATTCGATCGTCTGTAGTATTTCATAACCGACCTGGGCATGTGTCTCTATAATCCCGGTTTCAAAATCACTTATCTGGCCAGGTTTGGTAAGAATTTCGGAAGGTACATACATTTTTCCGATATCATGTAAAAGTGCAGCCATACGAACCCCCTCAATTTGATTTTCTGGGAGGCCCATCTGATGAGCAATTGCACATGAGAGTTGAGAGACGCGACGTTGGTGACTCCCCGTGTAAGGATCCCTCCGTTGTGACATCTCTGCCAGGGCATAGACTGTTCCGCCCAAGACTTTTTTCACCTTTTCAAAACTTTGTTTCAGTGCCTCTTCTGCCCGCTTGTGTTTGGTGATGTCACGAAAACTCCAGACCCTTCCAACACTTTTTCCTCCAATCTTCTGAGGTCTTGAATACCGCTCAAAAAATCTTCCGTCCTTGAATTCCAAAACATCGAAGCTTTCGGCATCAGGGTCAGAATATAGTTCCCTGACCTTTCTAAGAAACTCATCCGGCTTCTTCAGTTGATCCAGTACAAAGGCTAATGCCCGATTATCATCCCGCGAGGCTATAATTGATTCGGGTATCCCCCACAGTTCTATAAACACTTGATTAAAGCTCTCGATTTTTCCTGCATTGTTTACCACAAGGATGCCGTCAGCGGTCGAGTCGAGTGTCCCGCGCAGCAGGGAAACTGTTTTTTCCAATTGGATCTGGTTGACCCGTAGTTTATGAATTAACTCTTGGGTTTCCGATGGTTGCCCTGGCGGAATCTTTTTAGATTTTATTTGTTTGTCCGCAGGAAGAACAATATGTTTTGATTTCTTTTGGGCCATGTTCTTTTGTCATCATCCGTATAAATAGTAACAGAATTCCAACATAATGCAATTATTTCTGAAATTAACTATTGTCATTTGAAAGGTTCAATACCAGAATAGGTTTTTTGAATGCGGAGTTCAGGAAGGATGTTTGCCTCTAAGGACTCTCTGACAGACTATGAAGCCTTCCCCCCGAAATAGATATAATATTTTCAATAGGTCCACATAGAAACAAACGCATAGAAAAATATGAACTTCGTTTTATTACCCTTTGAAGTCAGCATCTTTTCCTTTGCCATACTCGGTAAAGATTATGTTGGATAATTATCATAACTACCATAAAGGGTAGTAGAGTATCCTGAAATAAATTAAAAAATTATGGCACTGATTTTTTACTTTATTCAAACCATTGGGTGATTGACAGAATAAAAGTTTTTTGGTACGAATATTGATAGTTTAGGCGTAATCCAAGGGGGTCCAGAAATATATCGTCATTTCTGGAGGTAGAAGGCTGAATAGTCGGGCCGCTATTCCTTATCATGGATAGCGGCTTTTTTATATTTGGATAGCGGCGATATTTTCGCCTGAACTGCCTGGTAATAGTCGATACCTCAGTGATAGCTATTCACACAGCTAAGCCATTTAAAAGGCGTAACTTTGGCAAAAGGAGCGGAGCGATGAAAAATATTCGAATTTGTCTTATAGGGGTAGCTATTATTGTTACGGCCTTGTTAGGTGTTGCACCAATTTGGGCGCAACCAGGCATTGCAATTGATCCATTGAGTTTGTCTTTTCCGAACCTTGGCGTAGGGTGTTCTCAGATACAAACTCTTACAATCAACAGTGTAGGCAACGATCCTTTGAATGTGAGTTCAATTGCTATAACCAATAACTCATTCGATGCATTTGCCATAACATCGATAACACCGTCGTTGCCTGTTGACCTTCCGCAGGGCAATTCGATACAGGTAAAAGTTGCGTTCACACCCAAAATAGACACATTTCATTTGGGATCTCTCATAATTGTGAGCAATGCCCAGCAGCAGGAACAAGTCGTTGTTTCTATGCTCGGTGATGGCTATGGGACGCCATGTGCTGATCTCCTGAATCTGACAATCACTCCCACATCTCCAACCAATAATGATATCGTAACCCTTAAAGGAGAGTATATGCAGTCCGTGAACAATCCTCATATAGAACTCTATGTTAACCGGATGAATGTGAAAAATTGTGACACAACTCAGTGTGAATATATAGGAGGACCTTATCCTGATGGCATGGCATATGCTGCGGCATATGCTGATGCAAATGGTGTTCTCCAAAGGACCGACGAGATATATGCAGTGAGGTCCAGCAATGACTGGGATAATGACGGGATACTGAATCCCAACGATAACTGTCTCTTTACAGCAAACGGGCCAGATTTAGGCGCTTGCACGTTAGGCACTTTGGGGACTACTTGTACAAGTAATGCAGATTGTGGAACCGGTGGCTTCTGTAGTATGAATCAGGAAGACAGTGAGTTTTTCTGCCTTGTGCCGGGACCACATGGTACTTGTGACATTCCCAGATTGGGAGATGGTATAGGTGATGCCTGTGACGATGATGATGACAATGATGGATGTTTGGATATTGATGATCTTAATCCGCTTACTGGAAGCCGCGATACCGAGTATGATCCAATATTTGGCATTGGAGACGGTCTGGGTGCAGATTGTGACAACTGCCCGGATGTCTGGAACCAGGATCAAGCAAACAGTGATCCTGACAGGTATGGAGATGCCTGTGATAATTGTCCATTTATCGATAATCCCTTGCAGGAAAATTCAGATTCAGATGACTGGGGCGATGCCTGCGATAACTGTCTGTATATTGCCAACAACCAAGTAGATACAGACGGAGACGGCAGGGGGAACGCGTGCGATGATGACGATGACAATGACGGATATCTTGATCCTGACGATGCCTTCCCAACTGACCCAACTGAATGGGCAGACACTGACGGTGATGGAGTTGGAGACAATAGTGATATTTGTAATGGTCATGATGATCGATCTGATGGTGACAGGGATGGTACTCCTGACGGTTGTGATATCTGCCTCGGTTTTGACGACCGAGATGACACTGATGGTGATTCGCTTCCTGACGGTTGTGACAACTGTCCTGATCGTGTGAATGTCGATCAGGATGATTGGGACAAGGACAACACAGGAGACGCATGTGATTGTGACGATGGGTATATGGGTCCCAATGAGGATGGTGCTGACTGTGGCAGTATTTGTTCTCCCTGTGAAGATGTCTGGAGAGTAGACAGTTTGCATATGGGGGATCGTCCGAGCAAGTGCATACCGATCATATTTAATGGAAATGCTTTTGACAAAATAGACGTGCTTTTCCTTCCCGATGAAGACTATTTCGATCCCGGCGGTGGCGATATGCCCCAATTCTTAATTGATGTTATGGGATTAATCGAGAACGGTTACTTCGGAGCACCTGAAATTTGGGACAAAAGGTGTAAATTCAATTTCTATTACTATAATTCATCGGGCATAGGTGATTCAGCCGACTATGAACCGATTTGCGATCGATTTGTTATGCCAACACCATATCATTCTGATTGCCCTTTTATGGATTCGCGTGTGATTGTATGGGGTGGGGGTGGAAGATCATGTTCCAGTAGTAGCGGAATAATGTCTACAGACTCCGGAGGATTCCTGACCGTAGTACATGAAACAGGACATAATGTATTTAATTTGCCGGATGAGTATTGCTGTGATGGCGGTTATCGAGTATCTCCTGGACATTCAAACATATTCCATACACAGTGCTGATTGTATGGCCTCTTCTGATACACCTGCCGGGTGTACTAATTTCTGCTCCCAGGAAAGGACATGGGCAACAAATATCGACTGTGTAAACTTTGCAAATTGTCATGGTCTTAATCCAATGGACTGTGTAGGAACAGTTTCACCAAACTGGTGTAATTGGAGGAGTACAGCTACAGAGGTAATCGGTGATTTTATAGGAAATGACGATGGGATATGTAATTTAGGTGCAGGGGAATGTTGCAGAGGCATACGTGAATGCTGTGTTGACGGTGGAGATGGCTGGTGGAAATCTGATCCTAATACATGTTATATGAGGGGCGGCCTGGGAAATGTATTCGAGCCTGATTGCCACCATAATGTTACGGATAAACTCAATGCTCCAGGGACTGTATTCCTTCCTGCATGCACTAATCCAGGGGAAACTGCTGTTTCATCTATGCAACAAATTGCTCCACAATTAGTCAAACAAGATAACACAAAGGTTATAATTCTGAATTACCACATACAAGACAATAGCATTACGCTGCTTGACGCCCAAATTTTATTCAATGATCCACCAAATCATTTCAATGAGGATGGTCGATTTCTTGTAAGGGGTCTCTCGATTACCGGTGAGATGATAGAGGAAATCGTACTTGATGATCCACGGGAATTCATGTTCACTGAACAACAAGATTTCGAACCTGGCATGATGATGAAAGATAGCGTTGATTTTACAGTTGTTGCACTGCTCACGGAAAATCTGAGAATAATTGAAATTATTGATCTGGAAACCCAGGAAACATTAACTGTAACTGAAATAAATGAACAGATACGTGATTTCTGTTCCCTCATAAATAACGATGACCCCTTATGTCAAACTCTCGATTCTGATGGAGATGGCATTGTTGATCAAGATGATAGTTGTCCGATTTCAAGTCTTGAGCCAATGGTCACAATTGATGGGTGTAATCCAAATGTTGACAATGTCTTAGTAAATAACGGATGCACCATGAATGACTTTATTGCTCAATGTGCAGATGGGGCAAAGAATCATGGGCAGTTTGTAAGCTGTATAGCGCACCTCACGAACGACTGGAAAAAAGCTGGATTGATAAGCGGGCAAGAAAAGGGCAAGATTCAGAAGTGTGCTGCTCAGGTAGATATTCCATAGACTAAAACGAGGAAGTAAATTCAGGGGGCAGAGTCAGTTTAAGCTCTGCCCTCTTATATTTAATACTAATCCTCCGCAGAGTTCCACGGTGTTTACCCGTGGGTATCTATACCATCTTAATCATTGCTTTTTAAAAATCTCCATAGTATTGATTTTCGGTAGAAATCCTTAGTCTATGTGAATTTTGCGATTTGCGCAGTAGATGAAGAAATGTTGAAGGCCCTTGAAGCCCTACAAGTGTTTGCTTGATAATCATATAGAGGGCACCTCCCGAGCATATCGTTTTACGGTATGCTCATGGTTAAGAGAGAAATCTAAACCATAGGAGGTGCCGTATGAGATTGTACATGGGAATTGACCTGCATTCAAGTAATTCGTATGTTGGGATTATCGATGAGGATGGTAAGAGAATATGGAAAAAGAAGTTAAGGAATGAGCCAGCTCTGATCTCAGCGAGTCTCAGTCCTTTCAGGGAGGATATTGCAGGGATAGTTGTAGAGTCTACTTATAACTGGTACTGGTTGGTAGATCTTTTAATTGAGGAAGGCCACCGGGTACATCTCGCTAATCCTTCACGAGTCCAACAGTATTCTGGACTAAAACATAGCGATGACGAACACGATGCGTTCTGGCTTGCAGAGATGTTGAGGTTGAATATTCTGCCGGAGGGCTATATCTATCCGAAAGCGCATAGACCTTTACGAGACCTTTTGAGGAAGCGAGGGCATCTGGTAAGGCTGAGGACGTCGCTTATCGGAAGCCTGCAGAACATTCTTGCCAGGAACCTAGGTGCCAAAATGAATTCAAATCATATAAAAGCACTGACCAAGGATCATGTTACGCCACTGTTGGCGGGCAATGACGATCTGTCACTTGCCGGTAAGGTTAGTAAGGATGCGATTGACTCGCTCAGTAGGCAGATCAGGGCAATCGAAGTGGTTGTAGAAAAGAAAATAGATATTAGAAAGCCCTATGATCTTCTTATGGGTATGCCAGGAGTTGGAAGAGTACTGGCATTAACAATTATGATGGAGACGGGACCGATAGACAGGTTTCCAACGGCTGGCAACTATGTGTCGTACTGCAGGAAAGTACCTTCTGCGAGATTCAGCAATGATAAAAAGAAAGGAATAGGCAACAGAAAGAACGGCAACAAGCATCTGGCATGGGCATATTCAGAGGCGGCAGAGCTTGCGCGACGATTTGATTCTAAAGCGAGAACCTATTATGACCGGAAGCGGAGAAGAACAAATGAGCCCATCGCATATAATGCACTTGCGCATAAGCTGGCAAGAGCGGGCTATTACATTATGAAGGATTGTATTCCGTTCATGCCGGAAAAAGCGTTTCCATAAGATCCCGGGTGATGTAGCGAACCTGGTCAGCCACTGGCATGAACCATCTGTTTGATTGGAAACTACAGCACCCGGCTACATAAGGGTTATTGACGTCTTTGCTGCCTGGTCCGAGAGCCATTGAAGGACTGGAGTTACAGCCATATAAATTGCAAGCAACCAAGTGGACTCGGGACAGAGCCGAAGGTTTTCTGGTCCGCGCTATAAAGCGGAAAGGGCTCGCTGCGGGGAGTAATCTCTGTGCGTAGTCTTAAACCTGATGGGTGTGTGGCGCAGTTGAGACTGGCGCCGAATTCAAAGAAAAAACGGCATCAGTTAAGATTGTCGACAGCTCATAAAAAAAGAGAAGACAAAACTTCTCAATAAGGGATTATTTTCGCTTGACAGGTGCCCTCTAAATGGGTGTGGCTGACATCCGCAATCTCTGATAAAATCGGCGAGCGTCTGCTTCAGGAAGAACTAAGTAAGAAAACCCCACTCGACAGTGTACACACTCAAAAATTCTTACGCTTACCACTAAACGAGCCTACGTATGTTAACAATCTTTTTTTCTGCTATAAAAATTTTCCATTGCCTCTGCTACGAGAACCTTCTCGATGCAAAAAACCTCTATACTCTTTATACACCGTCGCTTGCACTCATCCCTTTCACATCTACACTCATATTCCACATAGTTTTCATCATCAGAATCATCCCACTCCCGTTCAGCTTGCTTTACGCCACCAAATGGACATTCAATCCAGATAAAATCTGGAGCGCATAATTCAGAACAATCATGTAAATCTTTTTCTTTACCATCGTACCTCCTTTATAAGGACCTATAACAACCCTTTTCCTATCATTACCACCCCCACAACCAATGAACACCACCCAACAATAAATAGCCCATAAGCCACCCATGAAAGGGTCTTATACTGTGTATCAGAAAAAGGATGATCTTCTTTTCGAGTATTTAACGCTATTTCTCTGACAGCCATTGATACCTGAGAAACAATAAGCATCACAGGAAACCACATCACCAACATTAACCCTAAATAAACAAATAGTTCTCTCTCCAATTCTTGCATTAAAAACTGAGTATCCATTAAACCCCCCTTAAGCTCGACTTTTTTTTAATAAGTAATCGGAACAATCTCGCGTGTATCCGGACAATAAACCTCCAACCAATCCGCAGGATTCACAACACACACCCTCCCAGTATCTCTAACGTACTCTATCAACATTATGCAGTGCGGCAAAACCTGCTTAAAGCTATAAGTACACTTCCAACAAAAGAACACATGTTCGTTAAAAAGCTTCCTTCTACAATCCTCACATAAACTGCTAATCTCCCTAAAATACAACAATGCTTTCTTATCGATCATAGGCTTTGAATCAATCTCCCCGCATTCAATCCACCTTTTCATCTTCCCAGTATGCCTATCTTTCATTTCCATAAACAACGAACAACTACAAGCAAGAGGATCCTGTGGACAATCAGAATGGTTCATCATAAACCCCCTCAAAAGACCACACAGATTGAAATTCTTCCAGAAGCACCTTTACTGTGCGGAAACCATTGTCCACGATCTCATAAACCTTGCGATACGAACACTTAAGGGTTTCTGCTTTTTCTTTCCCATAACGATTCATAATATTAGCGAGACGCACTGGACTAAGCTTATATATCTGTTTAATCTGGCTTGCTGTAAAAGATTTCTTTACACTAAGAGCCTCATACTCATACCCCTTGCCAATATACTTTCCGATATAACTAGCAATCTTATTAAGCTTCAATCGAAACTTGGGGCAGTTATCCTAACGAATCCCAAGCGCCATGAACCAGCAACTTCCTCAGAACTAGGGAACACACGGGGTTTTGAATAAATGCAGAGGATATGATAATGAATTGCTCCTCTATCTTGAAGCTCTTTAACTGCTACATACTTAAAATCAGAGCCAGCACGCTTTAACCTTTTAGCAATAAACTGCAATACCCTATGCAAATGTTTAAAATCAACATCAGGGACATTTTCAGCGACGGTTAACGTAAGATGAGCCACGTAGTAAATGGCTATGTTATATCGAATATAATTAACGAGCTTTTTCAGTGTATTTCTAAAATTGCCGTATCTGCCAGCCTCGATATAACAAACCTGACCCGTTTCAACATTTCTGAATCTGTTATAAGAAAGTGCCATTTAAACCTCCTTTTTCTGGTTGCCATATAGTTGCCACCTAGACAGCAATTTAGGCTTATGCACCTAAATGTCCACAAACACCAAACAACCAACTATTTATAAAATTCAGGAGGTTAGGGAGGCGTTACTCGTAGGCTTGCGAGGGGATTTCTTCCTTTTAAAACTCTTAATCAGCGGGTCGCAGGTTCGAATCCTGCACGGCTCACCATATTTTTTAATT
>CAVWBP010000023.1:0-23401 GCA_963753165.1 Thermodesulfovibrionales bacterium
CCTGATGCTCTCAGGTAACTTCTGCGGTTTCCCGTTCAGGTCTATGCAGGCCAGTCTCACATTCGCCTCAGCCAGCAGTTCAGTTCCTCTCAGTACCCGGTGATGGATCGAGATGGTGACATTTGTCATCTTCTCGATTGCAGTCATTATATCAACTACATCGCCGAGCCGGGCAGAACGCTTGTAATGGATAGCAACATCGACGACGGCAAAAAGATAGCCCTTCCGGTGGTAATCGGCTACATCTATTCCGTGTTCGAGGAGAAACTCGGTCCTTGCCCGTTCCATATACCGGAGGTAATTTGCGTAGTAGACAACCCCTCCTGCATCAGTGTCTTCGTAATAGATCTTTATTTTTATTGTATGCGGCATCAATTTTTACCTGAGAAGTATATATGTTGCGCCCAGGCCGCCGTCAGAGTCTTTTGCTGTCGAATATGCCAAAACCCATTTCCGGAAGACGCCCTGCAGCCACCTCTTGACTGCTTCTTTCAGGACCGGCTCCTTCGGGGAACGCAGACCCCGGCCATGTACCACTTTCACACAGAAGAGCCGCTTTTGCAGCGCTTCTTTGATAAATGCATGCAGCGCTTCTTCCGCCTCACGGACTGTCATTCCATGAAGGTCTATAGAGTCCTGAACGGAAAAATACCCGTGATGAAGCTTCTGCGCGAGATCTTTTCTCACCCGGGGGCTCATCCATTCGATATATTCACCGGTGTCCGCAAGGTTGATTTTTCTCTCCATATGAACGATCTGCCTCAGGATTTCGAGGGTATCATCTCTGCGCTTTGCAGGGATTTTCTTCTCCTGAGGCGTGGGGAGAGGAATTTCCCTGAACTCCCTGATCTCCCTTACATCAGCCATTGCTTCATGGAAGACCTCTTCATCAGTCCCTGTCTGAGCCACTTCTTTTTCCTTCAGGACAACCCGATTCTCTTCAAGTACTGTTTCGAGTTCTTTGAATGATGTCAATGAGACCTTGAATGAATCCATAACAGCTATATTATAACCGGATAATTTATGAAAGGGGAGAGCAAGGCAAGAGAGCAGTGCACATCTGTACAGGATGAGTTGCTATAATACTATGCAAAAAGAATATTCTGAATGAAAATTGATATCGCTCCATATCTTGAAGTCTTCCGCAGCCGCCGTATTGCCATAATAACGTTTCTCGGCTTTTCCTCGGGGTTGCCTCTTGCCCTTACCGGCGCAACGCTTCAGGCCTGGATGACTGTTGCAGGTGTTGATTTAAAAACGATCGGGATATTTGCGCTGGTCGGACTGCCGTATACTTTGAAATTTCTCTGGTCTCCGTTCATGGACCGGTTTGTGCCGCCATTTCTGGGAAGACGCCGCGGCTGGATACTCATCACCCAGTTCGCACTTGTCGCCGGGATTGCCGCGATGGCCTTCAGCTCGCCTCAGCAGGCCCCGTTTTTTGTTGCTCTGATCGCACTCGCAGTTGCATTCTCCTCTGCGTCTCAGGACATTGTCGTTGACGCCTACAGAACCGATGTCCTCCAGGAAAAAGAGCGCGGTTTCGGGGCGGCGGTGTTTGTTATGGGTTACCGGATTGCACTGCTCATCTCAGGGGCGCTTGCATTCGTGCTTGCAGACCACATCGGCTGGCGGAATACCTACCTCACCATGGCGGCTGTCATGGGCCTCGCAATACTTGCAACACTCTTCGGACGGGAGCCGGCAAAGGAGGCGACGCCCCCGGCCAGTATGCGTGAGGCGGTATGGGGGCCTTTAAAGAATTATTTTCAGAGGAATTCCTCGGTTGCTTTGCTCGTCCTGATCATCCTCTATAAATTGGGAGATGCATACGCCGGTGCACTGACAACCGCGTTTCTTATCAGAGGAGTAGGGTTTTCAGTGAGCGAAGTGGGAACGATCAATAAAGGGCTCGGATTCGCATCATTGATTTTTGGTGCATTGTTTGGCGGAGCGCTTATGGTCAGACTGCAACTTTACCGTTCGCTCCTTGTATTCGGCATACTCCAGGCGATTTCCAATCTCTCTTTTATGGTGCTCGCCTGGACAGGAAAGAGCTACGGGGTGCTGATTTTTGCCGTGGCATTCGAAAACGTCTCCGGAGGAATGGGCACCGCAGCCTTTGTAGCCCTTCTCATGGCGATGTGCGACCACCGCTTTACCGCGACACAATATGCACTCCTCTCATCACTCGCTGCCCTCGGGAGGATATTCATTTCGCCGACGTCAGGGTATCTCGTCGATTCGGTGGGCTGGGTTTTGTTCTTTTTCATCACGTTCCTCACCGCTCTGCCGGGACTTATCCTCCTGCGGTATTTGAGGAATACAGTTGCCGGCCTGAAGGAGACAACAGGTGTAAAGCAATACGTAATCGGAAATTAAGCTGTATCCCTCGACTCTATTTCGGTCCTCAGGATAAGCGATATCCCGGCTTGTCGGCAATATAGCTCCTGAAATCTTCATCAACCACTTTCCTGTATTGCTCCTGAGAAGACGCATGTCTGAAGAAAACGGCATCAGGTTTTTTAATAACAATGCCGACATGCGAAACGTCCAGTCCGGGGGACCGGGCATAGATGCCGAGGTAATCTCCTGTTTTCAAAAGGGAGCAGATTTCCCTATCGACCGATTCTGACGGCAGGTAACGTATTGAACGCAGCACAGGCTGAATGCCGTCCAGAAAATATGTCCCGTCCTGTTTTCTGTTGAGCAGCTTTTCACTCAGGACTGACCTGTTGATGCTTATTGTTTCTGTCACCTCATCAATCCGTTCTGCATTGTATTCACTCCAGTCCGTAAAAAAATGGTTCCTTGCGCCGAATGAGATTTTGCCGGCTTTATACCTCACTTTTTGCAGATTCGTCCTGAATTCGAAAAAGGATTGAGATATACGCATGGCTTCGACATATTCAAGATAGGTGAAGCAGTCTACACCCGAAAGATCGATTACAAATACTTCAGGGGTGTCTTTATCGCCGATCAGGCTGGATTCTTTATACGGTATGCCGAGCAACTGCCCCGAGAGATATGCAATCCTTTCGCCCGTATCGCGGGTGAGTGAAGCCTGTGAGAGGAGATGGGTTAACTCTCTTTCAGAATAATTGCCAAGAAGAATATACTCTTTCATCACTGATGTTTTGAACGCATCCTTCCCCTATGCTATGATAACAGAAATTCAGGGGTTCTATGAAATGAAGATCATCGACATCCATACCCACGGCGTCTCCGGCTATGATACGAGGACTGCGGAGAGTGATCATATCCTCAAAATTGCCGCAATTCATGGATCTTCCGGGGTCTCTGATATTCTGCTCGCCGTCTATCCGTCATCCCTCGATATGATGAGGAACCAGATGGAAACTATTAAAAAAGCGATAGAGCGGCAGAAGACAGGGCAGGATGAAAGGAAGAAAACAAAGAAAATCTCCATGCCGGACATCAGGCATCGGGGGTCCTCAATGCGGGGAAAAAAATCCGCAAGGATACTCGGCGTCCATCTCGAAGGGCCTTTTGTCAACCCCTTAAAATGCGGGGCGCTTAATGCAGCGCACTGCGTAAACCCATCGCTGCAAGATTTCCGGAAGCTTATTGACGGCTATGAGGACATCGTGAAGATCATGACCGTTGCGCCCGAATTGAACGGATCGCTCAAGCTCATCAGACACATGACCGGACAGGGCATCATTGTGAGTATGGGGCATTCTGACGCAACGTATGCAGAGGCAGAGGCAGGGTTCCGAGCCGGCGCCCGGGGGATTACTCATCTCTTCAACGCGATGAGGGGATTTCAGCACCGGGAGCCGGGCATTGCGGGATTCGGCCTTGTGAACCAGGAGGTATATCTGGAAGTCATTGCAGACCCCCACCACCTCCATCCGGGGACCCTCGACCTTATCTTCAGGACAAAAAACCCCGAGAGGATCATCATAGTATCCGATACAGTAAAGAGCACGAAAAGAGCAGGGGGCAGGAGACCGCTTGCAGACAAAAGAGGAAAACTTCTGGGTGGGAGTATGACTGTTACCGCGTCTGCGCAGAGACTGATCGAGGCAGGGTACAGGAAAAGTCTCATCATGCGTTGCATAACGAAAAACCCTGAACGATACTTGTCGTTTTCTCAGTGATAAAAATAGGCGAAGGAGGGATCATGCAAGAAAAAGTTACGATTTTCGGAAAGCACGGTTGACCGTTTACCGAAAGGGCCAGGGAGGCCTATGGGGACAGGGCGGTCTATTATGATGTGCAGGAAGAAGCTTCAAAACTGGAAGAGATGTTGAAGTTTTCGGGGGGTATACGAAAAGTTCCTGTGATCATCGAAGAAGGAAAAGTGACCATTGGTTTCGGCGGCTCATGAGGAGTATAAAAACGGTCAGGGACCGAAAAATTATTCTCTCGCATAATTTTCAGAAAGATTATCGCAAACACTTCCTCAAAAATACCATCGCTACTCCGCAGGAAATGCCTTCCTTATTAACAGTGATCATGCCTGAATATTGTTGTCACTGTTTTCTGAAGGATTCAGCGGGAGATATGTGGTAAAATAATAAATAAAACAATAAGATATGTGGTATGCCATCTATACAAAACCGACGAGAGAAGATCTCGTGTCCTTCCGCCTTCAGACAATCGGGATAGAAGTACTCAATCCAAAGGTCAGATTAACAAAATACAGGAAGAACAGACTTGTCGAGGTTGTCGAGCCGCTTTTCCCCAGTTATCTTTTTGCCCAGTTCGATAAGGAAAGATACGCCCATCTGATCACCTACACATCGGGAGTGAGGTTTATCGTCGGAAAGAACAGCCCTTTGATCGTGCATGACGAGATCGTGTGTGCAATAAAGGAGAGAATAGGACAAGACAGCATTATCGTCATGAAGCCTGAAAAATTTGAGCGAGGAGACAGGGTCCGTGTCATGGGGGGACCGTTCAAAGACTTCTACGGGATTTTTACACGCGAAGTCAAAGGCCCGGAACGGGTGATGGTTCTCCTTGACGCGCTGCACTGCAGCGTAGAACTGGACGGCTGTCTGCTCGCAGTCGCGTAAAGAAAAACAGGTATAGATAAGGACAAAAACAGGGAAAGGCAGAAAGCAGTAAGAATCAGGCAGCAGGCAGCATACTTATATTTTGTATTTGAGCGCTTGTAATGTGACAACTCAACCTCTGACATGCCCGAATGGACATGTAATGGCGGTAGCCTGTCCTTTCGAAGCTCAAAAGCTTGCATAGCCTGGCCGGCTAGTCAGCTAATATAAGGACACTATGAAAGGCATTATCCTTGCGGGCGGAGTAGGGACACGGTTGTATCCGATCACAATCAGTGTCTGCAAACAACTGTTGCCGATCTATGACAAGCCCATGGTCTACTATCCTCTCTCGGTCCTCATGCTCGCCGGAATCAGGGATGTACTGATCATTTCGACGCCTCAGGATCTTCCCCGGTTCAAGGGTATTTTTGGTGACGGGTCCTGTTTGGGCATGCGCTTTACCTATAAGGAACAGCCAAATCCGGGAGGCATAGCCGAAGCCTTTATCCTTGGGGAGGAATTCATCGGGGATGACTGCGTATGTCTCGTCCTTGGAGACAATATCTTCTACGGACACGGTCTCACGGAGTTACTGAAAAAAGCGTGGAGCAATGTGGAGACGAACGGAGGGGCCGCGATATTCGGCTATTATGTGCAAGATCCCGAACGGTATGGAGTTGTGGAATTTGATGAAACCGGTGCAGTGTTGTCCATCGAAGAAAAGCCGAAAACGCCGAAATCACGGTATGCGGTTACCGGTCTTTATTTCTATGACAACGAAGTGGTCAGGATTGCCGGGAGCATCAAACCATCCCGGAGAGGCGAGCTTGAAATAACTGACGTGAATAAAGAATATCTGAAAAGAGGGAAATTAAGGGTGGGACTTATGGGCAGAGGCTATGCATGGCTCGATACGGGGACTCACACCAGTCTGCTTGAAGCAGGCGAATTCATCGCGACGATTGAGAAGAGGCAGGGGCTGAAAGTGGCTTGTATCGAAGAGATTGCCTATTCCCTCGGATATATCACGAAGGCACAATTACTGAACCTCGCCAATGCCCTCGACCATAATGACTATGGAAAATATCTGAAAAGGCTCATAAAATGAAACAGGAAGAAAAATACAGGTAAAGATGAGAACAGGCAAAGGTAGAGGTAAAGACAGGGCATAGGGGAAAGAAGAGACAATCAGTTATCTTCTTATCTTCACCTGTTTTTTCCTGCTACCTCTACCTGTTATCTGCTGTTTAACCGTGCCTTTTACTTTCACAAAACTCGCTTTTCCCGAAATTATCCTGATCGCACCGAAGCATTTCCCGGACGACCGCGGATTTTTCATGGAGACGTACAAATATTCCGATTTTGCCGCAGCCGGCATCAAAGAGCATTTTATCCAGGACAATTTCTCGCACTCTTCCCACGGCGTGCTCCGGGGACTTCATTATCAGAAGCATCCGAACGCACAGGGGAAATTAGTCGGGTGTCTTACAGGGCGGATTTTTGATGTGGTTGTCGACATACGAAAAGGGTCTCCGACATTCGGAAGGTGGGTCGGGCAGGAACTTTCCCGTGAAAACATGCTCATGCTCTATGTGCCGGCAGGCTTTGCTCATGGTTTCCTCGTGATGAGCGATAAGGCCGATGTCCTCTATAAATGCACGAAAGAATACGCACCGGCTGATGACCGGGGAATGCTCTGGAATGACCCGGACATCGCAATCGAATGGCCGGTCAGGAATCCCCTTGTTTCGGAAAAAGACAGACGCCATCCCCTGCTGAAGGATGCGGATATAAATTTTGAATACGGGAAATAAAGGGAATCCTATAATGACTGCCTTTTGTATTGTCATTCCAGCTTGTCTGGAATCTTTCTTAAAACAAACCCTGTGTCTTTATCCCTATTCTGAGAGGAACAGGGAAGGATTCCGAACAAGTCGGAATGACAGAAAAGGAAAATGCTCTTATAATGCAATTCAACCGGGGATTCCCCTATGAAAATCCTCATCGCCGGAGCCAACGGACAGCTTGCCCGCGCATTCCAGAAGTCGCTGCAGGGGTCTCATTACCGGGTGACCGCACTCGATAAGACTCAATTGGATATTGGCGAGATGAGCAACGTCAGTGAGGCGCTCTCAATATATAAGCCTGATATGGTCATCAACTGCGCCGCATATAATCTTGTGGATAAGGCAGAAGAGGACGACAAGGTTGCCTTCAGGGTGAACGCTGAAGGGGTCAGAAACCTTGCTTCCGAATGCAGGAAAAACGGGGTCTCCCTTGTTCATTACAGCACCGATTACGTGTTCGACGGCACAAAAGAAGGGCTGTATACAGAGGATGATACACCGAATCCGTTGAATAACTATGCCCGGAGCAAGCTGTCGGGCGAACAATATCTGCAGGAAGAAACAGACAACTTTCTCCTTTTCAGGGTGAGCTGGGTCTTTGGAGAAGGGACGCAGAACTTCCTCCACAAATTAAATGAATGGGCCATGAACAGGAAGATTCTGAAGATCGTGTGTGACCAGGTTTCGATTCCGACGTACACGCAGGACATTGTGAATGTGACCATGTTCGCGATAGGAAAGGGGTTGAAAGGGCTGTACCATCTAGCAAACAGCGGCTATGCCTCACGGTACGAAGTCGCGCGCTATTATCTGGAAAAGCTCGGTCATGATACCCTTGTCATGCCGGTAACCTCGGCATATTTTCCGTCACCGGCCAGAAGGCCTTATTTTTCGGCGCTTTCGAGTCAGAAGCTTTCGGCGGAATTGAATATTGACATGCCCCATTGGAAGACCGGCATCGACAGGTACATAGAAACCGTAAACCGTGAATAGTAAACAGTATACAGTTCGTTGAATAAACTCAATAAACTCAAGTAACGCTATCAACGCAATGAGGTCTTTATGAAGATATTGGTGACAGGCGGCGCTGGTTTCATTGGCAGTGAATTTGTCAGGCAGGGTGTTCGCAAAGGATATGCGATTACTGTTCTTGACAGACTGAGCTATGCCGGTGACAGAGAGAGGCTCAGGGAAGTTGATCGGGATATTATTTTCTCTGAGGCTGATATTGCAGACAGGCGGTCTGTGGAAGATATATTCAGGAAGACAAAACCTGATGCAGTAGTTCACTGGGCTGCGGAGAGCCATGTTGACAGGAGCATCCGGGATGCCTCGCCTTTCATTGAGGCGAACGTCCGGGGAACACAGGTGCTCCTCGATGTGTGCAGGATTTCTCAGGTCGAAAAATTCATCAATGTCTCGACCGATGAGGTTTATGGAGATCTCGGAGAGGAAGGCCAGTTTCTGGAAGCTACGCCCCTGAACCCCAGTTCTCCCTATTCGGTGAGCAAGGCTTCGGCAGATATGCTCGGAAGGGCATACCACAGGACATACGGCATCCCGGTTCTTACCGTCCGTCCCTCGAACAACTACGGTCCCTGGCAATACCCTGAAAAGCTTATCCCCGTTGTTGTGATGAAAGCAGTGAATAATGAGAGGGTCCCCGTATATGCACGGGGAGAGAATGTAAGGGAGTGGCTGCATGTCTCCGACTGCGCGTCTGCAGTGTTCGGTGTGCTCGAAAAGGGGCAAGCCGGAGAGGTCTATAACATTGGAAGCGGACAGGAGAAAAGGAATATCGAGGTGGTAAAAACGATCCTCAGGATTCTCGGGAAACAGGAAGATCTGATAGAATTCGTCGAGGACAGGCCGGGCCATGATTTCAGATATTCACTGAATTCAAACAGGATACGCACTGAATTGGGCTGGGCGACAAGAGTCCCGTTCGCGCAGGGAATCGAACATACGGTCGAATGGTATCTTGAAAATATGGAATGGACGCGAAGCAAGCTTAAAAGCAGATAAAGTCAGGTAGAGGTAAAGGTGAAGCTAAAGATAAAGACAGGTAAAGGTACAGGCAGAGCAAAAGCACTGGAAAGGTACAGGGGTTCTGTCGTTACCTCTACCTCTACCTTTTTCTTATGTTATTCGACAAAGTTTTCAGAGAGTACGACATTAGGGGGATTGTCGGGAGTGAGTTGACCGATGATTTCGCATTCGCTCTGGGTGCGGCCTTCGGAACCCTTCTGAAAGAAGGTAATCCGGATGCACAGTCAGTGAGCGTAGGCAGGGACGGAAGGCTGAGTTCCGAATCACTTGCAGCGCATATTACCGATGGAATCATCTCAACGGGCATCGATGTGTTTGACATCGGGCTCTGCCCGACGCCGCTCCAGTATTTCTCTCTCCATACGCTCAACCTCGATGGTGGAATTATGGTAACGGGAAGTCATAACCCTCCTGAATACAACGGGTTCAAAATCAGCATCGGCAGGGAGACGATCTTCGGCCAGGGAATTCAGAAGCTAAAAGAAAAAATGGAGAGCATGGCCCTGGTCACCGGACCGGTAAAAGGGAAGGTGCGCCACTATAATATCGTCTCAGCGTACAGTGTGTTCATGAAGGAAAAGTTTTCCTATCTGTCGGATGACCGGTACCGCAGGCTGAAAATTGTGATCGACGCGGGGAATGGCACCGGGGGTATCGTTGCGCCGGAAATTTTTGCCGCGATGGGATGTGACGTCATCCCCCTCTATTGTGAGCCTGACGGACGCTTCCCTCACCACCACCCTGATCCCACAGTTCTTGAAAATATTCAGGACCTGATCAGAATAACGGGGGAAGAGAACGCGGATATCGGGATCGGGTATGACGGAGATTCCGACAGGATAGGGGTCATCAACAGTTCAGGGCGGATTATCTGGGGAGATCAGATCATGATAATTCTTGCGCGGGACATACTGAAGAGGAACCCGGGTTCAGTCGTTATCGGTGATGTGAAATGCTCGCAGGTCATGTTCGACGACATTGGGAAGCATGGCGGAAAGCCTGTCATGTGGAAGACCGGCCACTCTCTGGTAAAAGACAAGATGAGGAAAGAGGGCGCGGTCCTTGCGGGTGAATTCAGCGGGCATATTTTTATCGCGGAAAATTATTTCGGGTTCGACGATGCGCTCTACACCTCTTTCAGGCTCGTCGAAATCATGAAGACTTCAGGTATGGGGATAGAGGCCCTGCTTTCTGATATCCCCCGCATGCAGTATACACCGGAAATCCGCATCGACTGTCCTGACAGCCTGAAAAAAGCAGTCGTCGCCGAACTGGTGCAGAAATGCAGAGACTACGCGCTGTCGGGCAACGGGCCTCTTCCTATCAGGAAGATATACGATATAGACGGCGCACGGGTTGTATTTGACAAAGGCTGGGGACTCGTGCGGTCGAGCAATACCCAGCCCGTCATCGTCATGCGCTTCGAAGCAGAAGACGAAGAAGCGCTTCGGCAATATAAAAGTTTCCTGACGAAGGAACTAGAATTATCTATGGAGGTCTGACTCATGAAGGCTTTGATACTTGCAGGCGGTTCGGGAACACGGCTCTGGCCGTTGAGCAGAAAGAACTATCCCAAGCAGTTCCTCAAGCTCAACAGCGCCAAGTCTCTTCTGAGGGAAACTGTCGAGAGACTGCTGCATGTTTTTTCTCCCGATGATATCATTGTGATGACGAACAACGAGTACAAATTCCATGTCCTCTCCGACCTGAATTCTCTTGCAGCGGACCATCATATCGCATCTTTCGGAAATATAATCCTCGAACCTGTCGGGAGAAATACCGCGCCGGCGATAGCCCTCGGCATGAAATATTGCACAGAGAAACTCGGGTGCAGAAAAAGCGAGGTGGTGTTCATTTGCCCTGCGGACCACGTTATTAAACCGGCGGAACGTTTTGCAGGATACATCAGGCTGGCGGAAGAAATAGCGGGAAAGGGTAATATTGTAACGTTCGGCATCAAACCGACCAGGCCCGAGACAGGGTACGGGTATATAAAAGCAGAGAGCAGAAACCAGAAAGCTATGGGCAAAGTGCAAAGAGCAAGGAGCCATAAGTTTTTTAAGGTGGCACAGTTTGCGGAAAAGCCCGATGCGAAAACGGCACAGCGGTATGTCAGCGAAGGCAGTTACTTCTGGAATTCAGGCATGTTCGCCTTTAGCATCGGGACAATGGCAGAGGAATTAAAAAAGTATGCGCCGGATATCAGGAAAATGTTCGATCTGAGCTTCGACAAAATGGTGTCTGGTTTCACACAGATGCCGAACATTTCGATAGACTATGCGGTGGCCGAAAAATCGACAAAGATGGCCATTCTTCCCCTCGACCTCTCCTGGAATGACATCGGGTCATGGGATTCTCTCTACGATGTGGTTGACAAGGATGAAAAGGGCAATATCAGGATTGGTGACACCCTCGCTATAGACACAAAAGACACGCTCATCATCAGTGAGAAAAGGCTGGTTTCGACAATAGGGATCGAGGATTGTCTGATTATTGACACCGGTGACGCACTCCTTGTCGCAAAGAAAGGCGAAACGCAGAAGGTCAGGAAGATCGTCGACCGTCTCAAAAAAGAGAAGAGGAAAGAAGCAGATGAACATCTCACGACCTACAGGCCGTGGGGCAGTTATACGATCCTCGAAGAGGGACTGCGGTACAAGATCAAGCGGATCGTAGTCAATCCCGGCGCACGCTTGAGCCTCCAGATGCACTACCACCGCTCCGAACACTGGGTTGTGGTGAGCGGCGCAGCAAAAGTGCAGATCGGTGACCTTGAGAAAAATGTCCATGAGAATGAATCGGTCTACGTCCCGAAATCAACGCTCCACAGACTCGAAAACCCCGGCAAAGTCCCTCTCGAAATGATCGAAGTCCAGAACGGGGAATATGTCGGCGAAGACGACATCGTCAGAGTAGACGATGTCTACGGAAGAAATAAGAAATAAAGGCAAGGAAGAGGGAATTAAAATGAAAAAAGCTTTAATTACCGGCATTACCGGCCAGGACGGGTCATATCTTGCGGAACTGCTCCTGTCAAAGGGATATGAAGTGCATGGGCTGATCAGGAGGTCCAGTGCCTTCAATACAGGAAGAATCGACCATATCTACAGGGACCCGCATCTCCCCGGGACGCGGTTGTTCCTGCATTACGGTGATCTGTCGGACTCCGGACAGCTTGCCAATCTCATTTACAATATCAGGCCGGACGAGATTTACAACCTCGGTGCGCAGAGTCATGTCAAGGTGAGTTTCGATATGCCTGAATATACGGGGGACGTCGTCGGCATCGGGACAACGAGATTGCTCGATGCAGTGAGACGGAGCGGGATCAAGACCCGCTTCTATCAGGCGTCGTCTTCAGAGATGTTCGGCGGAGCCCCTCCTCCCCAAAATGAAGAGACTCCGTTCTATCCGCGCAGCCCGTATTCTGCCGCAAAGGTATATGCCTACTGGATCGTTGTCAATTACCGGGAAGGCTACAACATGTTTGCCTGCAACGGCATCCTTTTCAATCACGAGTCTCCGCGCAGAGGCGAGACTTTCGTAACAAGAAAGATTACCCGCGCGCTTGCAAACATGATTGCGGGAAAACAGCGGAAGATCTATCTCGGCAACATCGAAGCCAAGAGGGATTGGGGTTTTGCGCCCGAATATGTAGAGATGATGTGGCTTATGCTCCAGCAGAAGCGTCCGGAAGATTATGTCGTGGGAACAGGCGAAAGCCATTCAGTGCGTGAATTCCTTGAGCATGCATTCGAATATGTCGGGATAGCAATAGGATGGAAAGGCAAGGGAGTGAAGACAAAAGGCGTCATCAAAGCCATAAACCATGATTTGTTATCAGAGATCTGTGAAAGAGACCAACCACGGGTTACGAATTACAAATTACGGGTTGGAGACCCGATAATTGAGATAGACCCGAAATATTTCAGGCCGACAGAAGTCGATTTTCTCAAGGCGGATATTTCGAAAGCGAGAAAAAAGCTCGGATGGAAGCCGCGTACTACGTTCGAAGAACTGGTCAAGATCATGGTCGACTACGATATGAAACTGATCGGACTGACGCCGGTCGGCGAGGGGATAACGATCTGCGAGAAGAAGGGCTTCACCTATACAAAGCACGACCTGGCAAAATACGAAAAAATACGGGAAAGATGCTAAATGTAAAGTGCTGAATGCTGAATGTAAAAAGAGAAACAGGTAGAGGTACAGGAACAGGAAAAGAGCAGGTAAAAGTAGAGAGGCCGGAGCAAGTGCAGAAATGGCTTCAGGCAGAGTATCCCGAGATAGCCAAGCGCGCAAAGGTGGAAGGAGCTGATATCAACTGGTGCGATGAGACGGGACTACGCAATGATGAAAATCGGTCTAAGGGGTATTCGCCCAAAGGGAAAACGCCGACCATCCGGCTCAATGCCAATCGGACGAGCATGAGTATGGTTTCAGCCATCAGCAATCAGGGCAAAGTGCGGTTCATGATATATAAAGAGGCCATGAATGCAGATCTAATGATCAAGTTTATGAAGAGACTGATCAAAGACACCGGGCGAAAAGTGTTTCTGATAGTGGATAACCTAAAGACTCATCACAGCAAGGTTGTCAAAAAATGGCTTCAGGAGCACACAGAACAGATTGAGGTTTTCTATTTGCCATCGTACTCGCCAGAATTGAACCCTGACGAATACCTGAACTGTGACATTAAATGCGCGGTGCACTCCTGCATACCAGCACGGAATGAAAAAGAGTGATAAATTCATTGAAATAGAAATGATTGTTGTTTTTCATAATCCAACATCCAACACCTAGCATTCAGCATTTCATATGTATTTATGAATAAACACTCCAAAATATTTGTTGCCGGGCACCGCGGACTCGTTGGTTCTGCAATCGTCAGACGATTGAAAAAGAAGGGGTACCGCAATCTCCTGACGAAGACGAGCAAATTGCTTGACCTCTGCAGCCAGAAGCACACGGAACGTTTTTTTGAAAAGGAACGTCCCGAATATGTGTTCCTTGCCGCAGCAAAAGTCGGGGGAATACTCGCGAATAATACCTACAAGGCTCAATTCATCTATGACAATATCATGATTGCAGCCAACGCAATCCATGCCGCAAGCCGCTCCGGGGTGAAGAAGCTGCTCAATCTCGGTTCGTCCTGCATCTACCCGAAATTCGCACCCCAGCCCATGAAGGAAGAGTATCTCCTGACCGATACCCTTGAGCCGACCAACGAGCCGTATGCTATTGCCAAGATAGCAGCGATCAAGCTCTGCAGATATTACAATGAACAGTACGGCGCCAACTTTATTTCTGTAATGCCGACGAACCTTTATGGCCCGCACGATAACTTCAACCTCGAAACCTCGCATGTTCTTCCCGCGCTCATCAGGAAGTTTCATCTCGCAAAGCTCCTGAGAGCAAGGCGGTATGAAGATATAAGAAAAGACTTGCAGAAAGAATTAATAACCGGGGTTTGACCTTGAGCCGTTACACCTTGAGCCTGTAAGATTCTGAATCTTGAGCATATTCTTGCGACTATTGGCGTGAGAAGTGAAAGCGTGAAATTGTGGGGTACCGGAAGTGCTTTCCGGGAATTCCTTTTTGTCGATGACCTTGCAGATGCCTGTATCTTCCTCATGGAACAGTACGATTACCGGGAAATCGGAGAGTTCGTGAATATCGGCGCCGGCAAAGACATTACGATAAGAGACCTCGCCGGAATGATAATGCAGATTGTGGGATTCGACGGCGCTTTGGAATTCGACCACTCAAAACCGGACGGGACCCCACGGAAACTCCTTGATACGAAGAGAATCCGGAAACTCGGATGGGAACCGGAAACAACCCTTGAAGACGGCATCAGAAAGACGTATGAATGGTATCTGAAAAACTAGTAAGCTTGCAATATACTCTTAATATTTGTCATCCTCCGGCTTGACCGGTCCCGAAAGCTTTCGGGACAGAACACATTGATAATACTGGATTCCCGACTATTCGGAGAATGACGAACTAATTCCGTTACAGAATAGAAGTGAATAGTGTGTAGGCTTGCAAGAATGCTGTCATAACCTAAGGAGAAGGTATTGAAAGAAAATCATGTAGTCTGGGACGACCGGTTTGTCAAACGGAGCGAAAGAAACCGCCTGAACAATCACAAGAGCGGTCTCGTCTGGCTGACAGGTCTTTCCGCTTCCGGCAAATCAACCATTGCGCACCTTGTCGAGAGGGAACTTTTCAGAAAAGGCGTCCGCACTTATGTGCTTGACGGCGACAATGTCCGTCACGGTATCAACCGCAACCTCGGTTTTGGCCGGGAGGACAGGAAAGAGAACCTCCGCAGGATAGCGGAGCTTTCGAAGCTGCTGATTGATGCAGGCATGGTCGTCCTGGCTGCCTTTATCTCGCCATACCATGAGGACAGGGCATATATCAGGAAACAGCTCGAAGGCGATAATTTCATCGAGGTTTACGTCAAGTGCCCTGTGGAAGAGTGCGAACAGCGCGACCCGAAAGGCCAGTACCGGAAGGCACGGGCAGGGATTATTAAAGAATATACCGGCATCTCATCACCGTATGAGGAACCGGAAAATCCGGACCTGGTACTGGATACAGAAAAAGATGATATAGCAACCTCTGTCCGGCATGTCCTCGAATTTCTTGAGAAGAGAAAATTCATAGAACTGTAACCTCGATAGGTAAAAGCCTGATAACTTTTCCGTTGTCAGTTATTGACTACTTCACCATCATATGGTTTAATATGCGCGATAATGAAAAACTCAAGAGAGCAGACAAAGCAGTTCAGGGAATACTGCAGTGAGCATTGCGAAACGATTCTTACCGTCTGTTTTGCAATGGCAGCGGGCATGTTTCTGGTAGTTGCAATCGTTTAACCAGACCGGTAAAAGACTTGTCATCCAGGGTATTCACCCTCCATATGTTATCTGAGACAATTCAGTGTGTTTGTTCAATAATTTGCCAACTTGCCGCTTCACTGTTGTTTTTGCTTTTCGCTATGAACTATGACCATGAGCTATGAGCTATTCAGCATTTGTCCCCGGAGGTAAAAAATGGACTTAATAAAGAAGATCAAAACCAGGGATGCCCGGATCGGCGTCATCGGTCTCGGATATGTCGGCCTGCCACTTGCCCTCGAGTTCTGCCGGGCCGGCTTTCAGGTTTTCGGCTTCGATGTCGACCAGAGAAAGATTGAACTGCTCGGAAAAGGCAGGAGTTATATCAAGCATATCCCCGCAGCACGCATCAGGGAGCAGCTTGGGTCTTTTACGCCGACTTCAGAATTTTCGCTGTTGCGGAAGATGGACTGCATCATACTCTGCGTGCCGACTCCCCTCGACAAGAACAGGGAGCCTGATATGAGCTATGTATTCAAAACTACAGAGACGGTGGCCCAATACCTCCGGAAGGGGCAGCTTGTCGTGCTTGAGTCCACCACCTATCCGGGCACGACCGACGAGGACATGCGGGCGATACTTGAGAGGAAAGGCCTCAGGGCGGGAAAGGATTTCTTCCTCGCGTATTCACCCGAACGGGAAGACCCCAATAACCGGGACTTTTCAGTAAAGACGATCCCCAAGATTGTCGGCGGATATTCGAAGAAATGTCTCTCTGCGGCAAAAAGACTCTATGATTCAATTGTGGAGAAGACCGTCCCTGTCTCATCCACAAAAGTGGCTGAAGCTGCAAAGCTCCTCGAAAATATCTACCGGTCTGTGAATATTGCGCTGGTGAACGAGATGAAGATGCTCTTTGAAAGGATGGGGATCGACGTCTGGGAAGTTATCGAGGCGTCGAAGACCAAACCCTTCGGTTTCCAGGCCTTCTATCCCGGCCCCGGACTCGGAGGCCACTGCATACCCATCGATCCGTTTTATCTCACCTGGAAGGCGAGGGAATACGATTTTATCACCCGTTTTATTGAGCTTGCCGGCGAGATTAACACGAATATGCCCTATCATGTGGTGCAGACTGTGGAAGCGGTACTGAACAGATCCAGAAAATCCCTGAATGGAGCGAGAATACTCGTCCTGGGGGTGGCCTACAAAAAGGATGTGGATGACCAGAGGGAATCCCCGGCGCTCCGTATCATGCAGATTCTGAGGAACTTCGGGGCGCGGGTGCAGTACAACGACCCCCATGTGCCTGTCTGCAGATGCCACAGGAACTACCCTGACATCGATGCAAAATCAGTCGAAACTGACAAGAGAAGTCCTCAAGAAATCCGACCTCGTCCTCCTCATCACAGATCATGCAGCATTTGACTACGCGTTCATAGAAAAGTATGCCCAGTGCATTGTCGACACCCGCAACGCCTTCAGGCAGCACGGGATCGAGAGCAGCAAAATCTTCAGAGCATGAGAAAGTCAGGGGGTTAATTATGCGGGAAGACACGTCCTCAAAAATACTCGTCACTGGAGCCGCAGGGTTTATCGGGTTCCATTTATGCAGGAAACTTCTGGAAGCAAAACATCATGTGGTCGGCATAGACAATCTCAACGACTACTATGACGTAAGCCTGAAAGAGGCGCGGCTGGCGCAATTGAAGGACGATGACTAATTTCCATTTCTTCAGGCTGTCACTCGAAGAGAAGGAAAAAATCCTCGGTCTGTTTCAGCAGGAGAAATTCGATTATGTGGTCAACCTCGCTGCTCAGGCAGGGGTAAGATATTCCCTGATCAACCCTTATGCCTATATCGACAGCAACATCTACGGTTTTCTCAATATCCTGGAGGGCTGCAGGCATCATGGGGTAAAGCATCTCGTGTTTGCCTCTTCAAGCTCTGTATACGGGCTTAACACCACCATGCCATTTTCAACGCATCACAATGTCGATCACCCCATCTCGTTGTATGCCGCCACAAAAAAGGCGAACGAGCTGATGGCGCATACCTACAGCTATCTGTATGGAATACCGACAACCGGTCTGCGGTTCTTCACCGTATACGGCCCGTGGGGCAGACCTGATATGGCGCTGTTTCTCTTCACAAAGGCTATTCTTGAGGGAAAACCGATAGAGGTCTTCAATTTCGGAAAGATGAAGAGGGATTTTACCTATATCGATGACATTGTCGAAGGGGTAGTGAAAGTCCTCTCCCGTGTCCCGCAACCGGAAACCCGGTGGAGCGGGGACCACCCTGACCCGGCAGCGAGCTGCGCACCGTACAAGCTTTACAATATCGGCAATAACAATCCTGTCGAGCTCATGAAATATATCGAAGTGCTGGAAATGAACCTCGGGAAAAAAGCAGAGAAAAACTTCCTGCCGATACAGCCGGGCGATGTGCCGGCGACCTATGCAGACGTAGACGATCTGGAGAAAGACGTCGGCTTTAAACCGTCAACAAGCATCGAGGCAGGCATCAAAAAATTTGTCGAATGGTACAGAGGGTATTATCGCTAGACTTGGGAATTCTGCTTCGTTCACGCTGTTTAAACCTTCACGGGCATTTCCGGAGTTGCTATTACTTATGCTATCATCTATAAGACCCTTATAAGCGATAAACTCATGTTCCTATTCGCTATGAGCTATCAGCTATCATATTTGATATAATGGTATAGCAAATAAAATGCTATGAAGTAAATGAAAGAAAGTACGCCGGGAAAAACCATGAACAAAGTCAGCATCAGCAACATAGTTGAGAAACTCAAAGAGGCTTTAACGATGCACAGTGACATTGTCCTTGTTTTTCTTTTTGGTTCTTTTGTGAGCGGAGATGTAACCTCTTTTAGTGACTTGGATATTGCAATATATTCCACCGGTCCCTTTGATTTTTACAGGACAAACGATCTGAAAGAGGATATATCGGAAATGCTCGGAGTAGAGGCAGATATTGTGGTTTTGAATAACGCTTCTCCTGTGATAAAGATGCAGGTTCTGAAGAAAGGGACATTACTGATCAATAAAGACCAGCGGGCATATAATGAATTTTTTGTTACCACAGTAAAAGAATATGATGACCTGAAAAGGACAAGAAAAGAAATAGAGGGAAAGATATTAAGAGGAAGGATTTATGCCTGACAGAGATGTTGTGCTTGCGAAGGTCGCTGCGATTCAAAGATGTCTGAAAAGAATAAAAGAAACCACAAAGTTAGATCCGAACCGTCTTGATAATATAGATGAACAGGATATTTTTGTCTTGAATCTCCAGAGAGCAGTACAGGCAGCTGTAGACCTTGCAACACATATTGTGGCTTCAGAGGGACTCGGTCTGCCGGATACCATCAAGGATAATTTCAAATTTCTTAAGAAAGCCGGCATAATAAATGAAGAGCTTGCACAAAGAATGGAATCAATGGTTGGCTTCAGGAATATAGCTATTCATGATTATCAGGCAATTGATGGAAATATTTTAAAATCAATCCTCTCTAACAACCTTAAGGATCTGGAGGACTTTTACACGACTGTACTGCTTCACTTCAAAGTTGCAGCAGCCCGGTAGTCTATTGTAAAACCAAGATACCAAAACCCTTTATTTGGGATGTGTCCCTGATTATTTATAGAATGTCATATTGACAATATGTCATAATAAGCATATACTGCAAACAAAAACAATAAAGGAGAAAGGGATGCTTATAACCGTAGACAAGAGGGGAAGTATTAATATACCCAAGACGCTTCGGAAAGAACTTGGGATTGAAAGCGGCTCATATTTGAACTTGGAAGTTGAGGAAGGAGGAGCTATTGTGCTCCAGCCGGTATCTGTGTATCCGTCAATCAGGCTCAATAAGAAAGGACTTGCCAAACTTGAGGAGGCACGGAAGAGTGGAAGGGAGAAATTGCCGAAATGGATGTTCTGCCGCCTGGTGCAAGCGACACGCCGAGCAAAATGAACGCAAGGGGTATGCTAATCCGAGCCACAGGCGAAACGGCCGCAGAAAGACGAATGGTTTGCGCAAGCAACCAGATTCGGTGGTCAAATGCCGCGCAGCATGGACGATGTTGAACCAGCCCCGGCGATGCGGGCCGCGGGGGCTCAGACGAAAGAAGTCAACTCGTCCTGTTTACGCCTCTTGCCACGCAGATTGACTGGTTTTCGACCGTGGTCGCATTCCGCGGTCCTTGTTTAATTGCCGCTATCTTCTGCCATGCATGGTGTTGGCACTTGAGTTGCAACTAATTCTCAACGACCCTTCGCCGCATCATTGGGACAGCGGCGATTTCACAATCACGAACCCTTTGATGGAGAAAATGATGACTGCAGCGTTAGAGTCCCCTCTGAAGCGAGAAGTCCTGAATCACGATCGTCAGGCAAGAACAACCGAGCTACTGCAGAAGAACCTGGTCAACATGATCGATCTGGCATTGCTGCTCAAGCAAGCTCACTGGAACGTGTTGGGGCAGAACTTTCGTTCGATTCACCTGCAACTCGACGAAATCATCGCATCCGTGCGTGCTGCCAGCGACGAAATCGCCGAGCGAATCACGACACTTGGGATTGCCGCGGATGGCCGATCCAGCACTGTCGCGCGGGAAAGTGATTTGGAGTCCTATTCAAGGGATTTCCAGAATGTTTCCGCCACGGTGTCAGCGGTCGCCAATGCGCTGAAGCAAACGATTGACGGACTTCGCGGCTGCGATCGAACAGCTCGGCGACCTCGATCCGATCAGCGAGGACTTGTGCATCGGCATCTCGGCAAGTCTGGAAAAGCATCTCTGGATGGTGCAAGCCCAAGAGGTTTGAAGATCAGAGGACCGCGATCACTCGTTCGGCGGTCTGATAGCGCCTCGCTAGCTGATTTAGACTACAGCTGCGGTGGATGATCGAGTCGCCGCGAGCTTGTGTGTTCGGGCGTCATTGATTGCGGCGACCATTCTTCTTCCGATCAGTGGCCGCAGCCACGCGAACATGACAAACGATCGCAAGAAATGGTTCGATTCCCTATGTTTAACCATGGCGGTAGATGGCATGTCCCATTGGCGCGGCAGTGGTTGTCGCCATTGGAACCAGCAGCATCGCGACTCCAACGACATACGCGATCGCAGGAGTCGACGCGGGAAACGCTGGCGATAGTTTGATAGACAACGCAACCGTCGCGCAAACAAACACGGCCCACACGAATAACGACACGACAAAGAATGGCTTGCCAACAAAACCACTGTGAAGCGACATTTTCAAACCCATGATGCACAAGACCATCGTGCCAACCGCACACAGGTAGCCGTAGGCGATCCAAACGGGACGAAGCGACCATTCGCTGGCGATGTCAAAGACAACCAGCACAAGTCCGATGCTCATTAAGCCGAAGGCAATTAACAATGAGATTCGCTGAAACAGTGCGCTAATCCAAAACACAAACAGGGTCAGGGATGCCGTGCCGGCTAGCAACAGCAAGACGCTCGCCAGTTCAACCATCCACCAGTAAGCCGAGAATTCGCCGGTCGGCTTCAACAAGGACTCACCTACTTTCCTCACAGCGTCCCAGTCGCCGAGGAATCTCAAGTACAAGAACGCTGCTACCGCCATCAACAGCCAGCTCACCCACGACCATCCCACTACCAACAGCAACTTAATCGCCATGAGGTGATCCGAACGCATCGGACGCGTGGCCTCGAATACCGACAACGGACCTGCTCCGATTGGATTTGAAAGCGTTTGCACCATCGCGCCTGCGAACTGCTGCGACACCAAGACGAGGAGTTGAACGACCATCGGCCAAACCATCACGCTGCCGACTAAAGTGTAAAAAGTCTCCTTCGGGCTCGGGTCGTAGTGGTTCGCAACGACGAGGAACGCGACGGTCAAGATTGGCACCAGGAGTACAGCAAACCACAGCCACTTCCCTGTTTGGCGGAACTCGTACCAGCACTGAGCCGTCCATGGATTGCGGAATGGTTTGGCAAGCAACCGCGGCGAAGCGACTTCATCTAGCACCCCCTCTGGGCGAGTCGAACCTAAGCGAGGAGAGGGCCGAGCAGGGGAGACATCCCGTCGCTTGGCCTCGACCCTCCTGCGAGCAGGGTGAATAGACCAGGTCCAGAGCGATTCGCCAAATCGTCGACGCCGAACACCGAACACCCCGAACGCAACCGCGAACGCACTTGACAGAGCTAATCCAACGTAGGTGAACCACGGGAACTCCAAAGAAACGACATTCACTATTCCGTTGGTCGAGGCAAACACAACCCGAACAGCGCCCCGTTGATCAACAAGACTGCGACCAGCCGTCCCACTCCGGCCGATGTCGACCATGCGATGGCGGAACACCGACACGACGCAGACTGCCAACGCCGATGGACCGACCAGCGAAAACGACGTGTCGAGCAGCCAGAAGAATAGGCTAGCCGAAGTCAGCAAACAGGCCAGGGCCGCGACGACGGTGAGCAGCAGCGGCGCGATGACGAGTTGTAACGTCGAGATTGGCCGAGTGAAGCCGAGGCAAATCCAGGACCGGTTTCGCCACCGGATCATTCGACCAGGCAGCGGAAGGTATGGCATTCCAAAGCAACAACATCAACATCGAACCGCGAAAGTCCATGATGTCGAGCGAGTTGTAGTGAATGAGGTAGTAATCGAACATGACGAACCCAAACCGAGTACAAAACGCCAGGTCACGCCATGTCCGACTGAATTCCCACAATTGTGCTCGAAGGTCTGGCGACATCGTTTACGCCTCCTCAGCAACAGGCGTTTCACTTCGGTTGACAATCCGATCGTGACCGACTCGGGCAACGAAGATTTCCTGCAACGAGGCATGCCGCGATTTGATCACCTCGATTGCCGTGCTCGTGCAACGCAGCGTGAACAACTGCGCATGTTCCGTTGCAAACGAGGCTCCAAGTGTCGCCTTGCCGCTGGGCCGAAAGGATTCCTTCAACGCAAGGGGGCGTGTCGCCGTAGTACCGAACGCTCAGTTGTTGATGCCGCGCCTTGATGTCGTCGAGACTTCCGTCCAATACCAGCTTGCCACCGTCGATCATGAACACATGGTCCGACATCATCTCGACTTCATCCAACAGATGCGACGAGAAGATCGCCGTCCGTCCATCGTCGGCCACGGCGCGAATGATCTCATTGAGAATGTCTCGACGGACAACCGCATCGAGTCCGGTCGACGGTTCATCCAGCAACAACAAGTCGGGACGATGAGCGACCGCGGCGATCAGACCCGCCTGAGCCCGCATGCCCTTGGACAAGTGGTTGATCTTCTTGCTCGTATCCAAGGCCGAACGTTTCCAACAATTCACGGCCATAAGCCGTGTCCCAATTCGGATGATAGGCCGCCGTCAGTCGCATCAGTTCATCAATCCGCATCCACTCGGGCAGCTCGCGATCTTCGGACAAGTAGCCGATCCGCCGCAGCACCTCGACCGGATGCCGCACCGGGTCCATCCCGAACACGCGGACGGTTCCCTGCTGTGCTCGCAACAATCCCAGCAGATGCTTGATCAACGTCGTCTTGCCCGACCCATTCGCGCCGACCACGCCGTAGACCAAACCAGGTTGCACCCGCAAGCTGATCCC
>CAVWBP010000024.1:0-165745 GCA_963753165.1 Thermodesulfovibrionales bacterium
AATAAAAAACTGTTAACACGAAGCGAAAATCGTTATTCTCCATTTTGGAGATAAAAGCTTCAGAGGTTGAGACATCTCCATAAACCGCGTAAAGAATAAAAGATGATACGCAAAAAACTATAAAATCATCCAAAGTAATTTTGTCGTTTAAAAAATATCGTTGTTGAATTTCATTTGTCAGTGTCACCCAACGAAAAATATCTATAGCTATTGACTTGATGAAGAAATGTTGAAGTCTATTTGAACTCCTGAAGTTGTTTGTTCGTGGCTGAAAGAGATATGTTGAGTTGTTTCAGGCTGGAGGTTAGCTTCTCTATAAAGGGATTATGTTTATTGAGTCTTGAAGAGGTTCAAATTTAAGGAAAATCCGTTATCTCTTTTTCTTTTTGTATCTCTTTATTAAGATTTGAGGATCATTTGGTTTATGGACGAACGTGTTTCTCCAACAGAGGTAACCCTAACAGCAGCCTTATCGCGGACAGGACATTTGTTCTCGCAGATACCACATCCGATGCATAGATTGGGGTCTATGTAGGGACGCTTAAGTGTTTTTACTGTTCCATCCCGGAGTTGCACTTCAACGGTCTTGAACCATATTGCTTTAGGTGATGTGGGACAGACCTCTTCACAGACGATGCAGTCTGTATGCATTGCCCATGGCAAACATCTTCCCTGATCGTAAAAGGCGGTGCCGATCTTTACCGGCTTTTGTCCTGCACCCCGACCCAGTTTTGTTTCAACCGTGAGCGGTGAAATCGCACCGGTTGGGCATACCTGGCTGCAAAGCACGCAGTTATACTCACAGTAACCGATCCGGTTAATCAGGAGCGGTGTCCAGATTCCTTCAAAGCCTGCCTCTATGAGCGCTGGCTGAATAACATTGGTGGGACAAACCTTCATACATTCGCCACATTTAATACACCTCCTCAGGAAGTCTCCCTCGGGAATAGAGCCGGGAGGTCTTATCACACGGGGCTGGGGGGAAGTCCCGGATGCGATGGTACTTCGCATCATCGGAAAGAGGATAACTCCTGTAAGTGCAGTCTCAATCAGCCTTCGGCGGTTCACATCAAGAGGCTTATGCACTGAACTTGAAGTGTTCGGTAAACCGTAATGGATTGCATTTTCAGGACAGTCCTCGATACAGTTCATGCAGAGGTGGCATTCAGTGACCCGGAGTGCTGCATGCGGATCGCATCCACCGTGACAGTGATTGAGGCATTTCTTGCAGTCGGTACAGAGTTCGACATCGCGCCTTATGCTGAGCAGCGGCTTGAAGGAAAGCAGTCCGAGGAGCGCTCCAAGTGGACAGACTGCACGGCACCAGAATCGTGGCAGGAACCTGTTTGCAAATATCACTGCAATGAAAATCAACCCTATGAATGTTCCGCCGTGGAAGAGAGGCTGCTTCAGATAAATCCAGTCCCTTCCATAGTTGACGGCTGGAAACAGACCAATCACGAATGACCTTGTTATGAAAGAGATAGGGTCTAGCAATCCTGTCTGGAGTGAACCGAAAGCAGCGAGGATAAGGAACAGGGCAAGGATATAGTATTTAAGACGGTAGAGGGTGCGATAGGAATTTAGTGCAACCGTATCAACAGCCCTCAATTTATTGAAGATACTTCCGGCAATCTGGTTGATGATCCCCATGGGACAGACCCAGGAACAGAAAAAGCGGCCCAGAAAGAGCGTTCCAATAATGATAACAAGTGAAAGGGCAAGACCCTTGTAGACCGTCCAGCTCGTAAGAAAGGAGGCGAGCGCAGTGAGAGGATCAAGTTCCAGAAAGAGCGGGGTTTCATAACCTTTCATGCGACCGAAGCTTGTAAGCCAGAGGAGAAGCACGAATAGGACCAAAAAAAAGGCAGCATAAATCCGCCTGATGTTCCGCAATGTCAGTATTTTTCGCATCATATATTCAGTTCCACAATGTTAGGTGATTTCCAGTCGGAAGTCCCGATACCCCTCTTTTCGGCCATCACGATGAAAGGAATGTCTTCCACTTTCAGATCAAGAAACTTGAGTCCATAAGCTTCTACTGACACTATATCTGTTCCTGCAACAATGGTGTTCTCGACTGATACGTCCGACAGGTTTCCTCCGGTGGGACCGTTCCTTTTGAGGACCCTCGTGGCATCCATTACGGTGAGGGTAGGTCTGATCGCTGACGCAAGATCAGCAATGGCTGTATTGATATCCTGATGCAAGCGGTTTCTCTGGCCGCCGAGTGTACCATAAAGGTTCTTCATCGCCATGGTGCATTTACTGAGCGAGTGGTGTTTTACCACCGGCAGGTTAATCACCTTGTCCGCCTGATGATAGAAGACGCTGACCGGCCATACCTTGAGAGCCTCCCCTTTTAAATCGGTGGGGACGAAGTCATTCTCAGTGGTGAACCTGATCCTGCCTCCTGCTTTATTAACTGCCTCCTCGATACCGGAACGGGCAAAACTCCGGTGCGGGTCGTTTACCGACACATCTGTCACCCAGACTTCAGATGCCCGCGCCTCTAGACAGAGCTTCACAACAGCGGCTACGACCGCAGGATTCGTGTTTGCCGCCTGTTCAGGCTGTCTATCCCAGGCAGCATTCGGCTTTAACAGGACTTTGTCGCCGGGGCTTACAAAACGTCCCATACCGCCGAGAGTTTCAACTGCAGCCCGAACCATCTTTTCGGCTTCTTTGCCGTGGACAACCGCAATATGAGGAAACCCGTTCTTCTCTTCAGTGCGGTAGTCCCTGAAAGTGTATATTTTGGTGGTACTCCGGCGGACCGGTTCTTTGTTGTAAAAGACATATCCCCATATTCCTGCGGTTGCTGCAAGGCCACAGGTTGTAGCGGTCCGGATGAGGAATTGTCTCCTGCTGATTGAGGGTTCCCTTTCGTTATTTTTCGATGTCATAGTATTCCCTGAAAGGTTTTTATCCTTTCGCTTTTACAAAATTTTCTAAGATTCCTTCATCCTCGGTCCCGAAGACACTGAAAATCGCTTCATGGGCCGGAATGAGAAACCAGTTACCTTCATATTTATCCATCACTTTGTATACTTCCTTTCCGCTCTTTTCAATCTTCTCATACGGTATCGCATATTTTTTGAAATATGTGAGAAAGGAAGACAGCAAAGATTTCATCTCTTGTCCGCTGCCTGTCACGAGAGCCACTTTGATCTTTTTGTCACCAGTTGAATATTCACGCTCGATCACATTGTGGAGAAAATCGAGGCCGCGATAGCCTCTCTTTCACAAACCTCGTTTTCTCGATCTTTCCAAGATTGGGGAATTTCGAAAAAACCTCAAAGGACCCCTTCTCCTTAGGAAGCGTATCAGCGAATACTTTCGCAAAGTTAAGTACCGGTGTCTTGGAACTGTAGGCTGTGATCTTTACATAATAGCGACCTTTGATAAAGCTTCAGACCTCCGGATGTCCTGAATCCCATATCGCCGATAGAGACCGGAGAGGCATTTTCTCCTGACTCATCAGCCAGAACTCCGAATGCCTGTATGCTTTTCCCCATATCAAAAACCTCAGCCTGTATCTCGGCCTGTTTAGCGACGGAACTGGATTCAATATATTCAGTCACGGTAAGGCCTGTAAACCCTGCACTGATAAAATACTCTGCATGGCCGTTCACGTGTTCGTAGAGGTTTTCCTTTGTATAGCGTCTCGCCTGACCAAACTGGAGGAACCCCGCGATTTGCGGGGAAGCTGGGACAATACTCCCTTGTTCAACGGACAGAGGGGATGCAACGGGCGATACAGGGGCTTGCTGTTTTCGTCTTCTGTCCTGAAATCGATCAGTGCGGCATCATATCTTTGGCCGCTGAAATAGATGGCTGCAGCGATGCAGGGCAGCAGGCTGATGAGAAGAATACGATACCTGAGCCGAACGGATTTCATCAGGCCATGAATGTCAATGAATCATGGGCATCGCAGAGCATGTTTTTTACCGGAAGACCGTACGGACAGCTGCCGATACAGACCGGATTATCACATCCTGAGCAGGCTTCTGCATTCTTCTTTAGTGATGCATAGGATTCCATCGCCCTCTTTTCCATCCCGTAGTCCTGAAAATACATCCGGTATCTCATCACTGAGGCAATTTCTACTCCTGCTGCACATGATGACTCGCATTCCCCGCAGCCGGTCCTGCAATATTCTCTGCTGTATAAACGGGTATAGCGGTCAAGAACTTTCTGGTCAGCAGAGGTGAATGCTACGCCTGAGGCCTTCAGGTAGAGTTCGATATCCGAGACCGTCTTCATCGTAACAACGAGTCCGCTTACTTCCGGATGCTTCAGCACCCACTTGAACGCTGCTTGAGAGAACTCCTGCCCTTTGCTATCAATCTTCGTGTCCTTTGCTCCTGCAAGGGTCTTCATGGCAATCACCCCTACCTTCCGTTTGTATGCTTCTTTCATAACATCAGGCAGGGCCGGGAACTTCATGAAGTTGAAAGAAGCCATGACCATATCGTAGTGGCCGGACTTTACCGCGGTCATCAGGAGTTCCTCCATATTGGTGGGTCCGTGAGAAGAGGTGGCAAGAAAACGGATTTTGCCAGCCTTTTTCAGCTCAGCTACGGCATCAAGCATCTCTCCGTCAAGCAGCCTCTTCTTTTCCGCTTCAAGGTCTTTACTCATTTCTCCGATGGCATGGACAAAGCAGAAATCGAGGTAATCTGTCTTCATTCTCGACAGGCTTCCCTCAACAGCGGCGATATAATCTTTTTTCTTTGTCCCTAAAGGGAGATGGCCGGGATAGGGGATCGGGGTACAAAATTTAGAGGCAATAATGATTTTATCTCTCTGGATCTTGCCCATCGCTTCACCAATGGTCTTCTCAGCTGGCCGTAATCGGGAGCTGTATCAAAATAGTTGATCCCGCTGTCTACGGCCCTCAGAATCATCGACGAAGCAGAAAGCTTTCCGGTGCCAAAGGAAATATCGCTCATTTTCAGACCAGTCTTCCCGATTTCACGATAGCTTTTTACAGAAGGTGCACCCTCAACTGTTTCTGCATGAAGAGACGGAACTGCTACAGCAGCAGTTGCAAGAGCTGCTGTCTTGATAAAATCCCGACGTTTCATAATGAGACCTCCTCGTCTGTCTGCTTTGTTTAACCATCCTATTTATGGATAATACCAGTTAATCTTAAGCATACAAAATCAACAGTAGTTTTTAAAGGGCATGTGAAGAGAGAGGATGTTCTGAAGTTTCTGGCCAAGCTGGACGATGACAAAACATACATATAGGATATCCAGAATCTATTTATTAAAAACGTGACTAAATCGTGACAGAACATATCGAAACATAGCCAACTATATATAACTATTAACAAGCAAAAAGTTGTAGAAGGTTGATTGATAAGGATTTATGCGGTATTTTCAAGCACTTATGGAATCCTATGGAAAATTTTCCTAAATCTGGTGTCGCAGGTTCGATTCCTGCAGGGGGTACCATCCCTGACATTTAATATTATATTTTGTTTCTCTCAAACCCGAATGCATTTGGGATTTGATTTTTGAAGAAAGCATGTCTCTTCTGCAATTGTTTACAACAAACGATTGCAAGGACGATGAGATTTGGAATTTATTGGAAGGTCTTGCAGTGATCCATGAGGGGAGAACAGATCATTGCTCAAGATTCTTAATGCATTAACGAGCACATCTATGGAGATTGCGGCTTCTCTCTCTGCTCACACAGTCGATACTTTAAAAAAAGGTGACCCCCTGCTCAAGGTTGAGTAGCCAATAACTACGATCTAATTTTGGTCGAATACAGAATGATGAGGTCGGATGTCAATAGTGGACACCAAAGCATTCATGCGGACAACAAACCAGCATAGAATTTCTGTTCATATACGGCAGGGGATAGATATCCCAGCCTTGCCTGTCGGCGCTGCCTGTTATAGAAGACCTCGATATATTCCGTAATCTCCGTTATTGCCTCTTGCCTGGTGCTGTACCTCCGATGATGGACAAGCTCCTGTTTCAGCGTTCCCCAGAAGCTCTCCATTGGTGCATTGTCATAACAGTTTCCTTTGCGGCTCATTGATGCTGTCATCCCGAATTGCTCAAGCATTTTCCTGTAGGCAGGTGCGCAGTACTGACTCCCCCGGTCTGAGTGATGGATCAGTCCTTTTGCTGGCCGTTTAGCCGCTACGGCACGAAACAACGATTGCATAACCAGTGCTTTCGTCATCCTGGCACCCATTGCGTACCCGACGAGTTCCCCGGTAAAAAGGTCTTTGTGTCCAGCGAGATACAGCCAACCTTCATCTGTCGGAATATAGGTGATATCCGTCGTCCAGACCTTCCCCGGTGCAGTTGTCTCAAACTGCTGATTCAGCAGATTCTCTGCCACAGGATGGGAATGCTTTGAATCAGTCGTGGCCTTGAACTTCTTCTTCTGTTTGCAGCGTATGCCGAGCTTCTTCCTGATACGCTTGATCCGGCAAACGCCTGCCTCAACACCGTGCTCAGCCAAATCCTTCTGTAAGCGCTCCGGACCGCAGGACTGCCGCGTCCGTTTGTGCGCTGCACGGATCTCTATTTCCAGCCGTCCCTCCTCCTGTGCCCGCTTTGACAGCGGCCTTTCCAACCATGCGTAATATCCGCTTGCCGATACGTTAAAAACACGGCTCATATAGGGAATAGGATAGTGAAGTCGCATCTCTTTCATCATCGCGTACCGGGCAGCGACTCCTTCGCAAAGTACGCGGCCGCTTTTTTTAACAGGTCTCTCTCCATCCTGACCTCTGCCAACTCTTTCTTGACTCTTGCCAGTTCCATCTCAAGCTCCGTCAGAGGCCTGTAGTTCTTGCCTATGTCCTTCAGTTTGCCGGCCTTATGTGCCTTGACCCAGTTGCCCAAGGTCGATGGCGGTAATGACAACCTCCGCGCTGCTTCCGGCAATGACATGCTTCCGTCTATCACCATCTTTACTGCTTCCTCTCGAAACTCCTTCGTGTACCGTCCCTGCGGGATACCTTTCATCCTGACACCTCCGTCTTTGTATTTTATCTGACTTTGGTGTCCACTTTTTTCAGCTTATCTCACCACGGTACCCTGCGGATTTTCTGGATATTCAGGGAAGGATTCTTTTTTCCAGTAATATCACCATACTCAATATCAGTGTCGGCGGCATTTCATTCGGCATTGATAAACATCTCAAGGAAGGGAGAACTTATGCCCTAAGGCTGGAGAGGCACGGCAAGATAATAAATCTCACGGGCACAATTATGTGGTCTACACGGTGTCCAGGCGCTCAGAAGAACGGAGACATTCCTCAACTGTATACTGCCGGGATGAAATTCTCGAATCTTTTAAACAGCCAGATCAGTGAGCTTGAAGGCTTCATAAAAGACAATTTCAAGGATTATCAGAAACTTGAGTCCGGCGGCCGTGGATTGAGCGGTATCAGGCTCCATGTCCGCTTTCATATCCATGAACCCGAAAAAGCGACTGTGAATTATATCGAGTATTACAAAGTAAGAAAGATCAGCCAGGGCGGTATGCTTATAGAGAGCAATTGCGCATTGGACATTGAGGATGCAGTCCCCATGACAATGACGCTTTCTGAAAGCAAAGCGCTCGCATTCTGGGGCAGGATTGTAACAAGCCATGAAATAGAAGGGGCTGGGGGGCAACGATATGAGATTGGGATAGAATTCAGCGATATGTCAGAGTCGGACAGGGCAATACTTCAGGAATTCATTGCTTCACTCGCAGATTCTTTGCAATAAATAATGCCGGTGCTCCACACACACTGCCCAAGGCCGCATCTTATTCCTGCCCGGCCTCTTTCCCGATAAACCTTTCTATTGCTGAATGAAAACCGGGGCTCAAGTCTATGAATTTGATGCCATACCCATTAGTGTCATGTTCTGTTGTTCTTTCAAGCAATCTGATAACTTCTGCATTCGTACTGATATGGGTAGAATCGGGAAGGTAGAAACTGCAGGTGATAGTGTCTCCATCTGCAAGGAGGGTTTCGGTATGCAAGAGCATGCCTGATACACTGATATTTTCCCCGTAGCCGGTAAAAGGGACCCCTCTTGAAGTCACGTGGATTTTAATGCTCATGGGGATCCTTAGCGCTTTCCTCGGGGCGATACTCAGGAGCTGATGTATTTCTTCCAATAACGTCGCAGTGTTTATCGGGGCAGTGATATAAGAATTTGCCCTGCACTGCAGACACCGCTCAGTTTCTGATTTCGTGTCTGAACATACGATAAGAATAGAGACCCTGCGTAATTTTTTGTCATCCCGGATAAGGGAACACAAGACCTCCCCGTTCATTTTTGGAGTGTCAAGTTTTGCGATAATAAGGTCGGCTTTTTCGGTCCTGTGCAGGGCAAGCGCCTCCTCATTCTCGGATGTTGTGAATATTGTCATGTCCGATCTGTTGAGGAAACACTCCTCTTTTTCAAGGACCGCTTTGATGTCTTCCGGGATAATGACCTTTTTCATAAAGACCCTGTTAACGTACAGTATATATACAAAGGGAAAGACTGTAAAGTATACGGGGTATAAGTATACAGGGAAGTTTGGACCTCATCATGCGAGGCCTCATCACAGGGTAATCACCACAAAAAACCGTTCAATAGCACTGAGGGGGAGTCTGCGGATGATGATCTCAACCTCTCCTTCTTTTAGCATCTTCAATTCCTCAGAGACTTTTGGCCCCTTGCTTAAAATGAGCCTGCCTCCCGGTTTTACCATGTGGGAGGTTTTTCTTATAAAGTCCTTGACGGAAAACAGTGCCCTTGAAACTGCCGTATCAACAGGGATTATATCGCCGGGTGTCCTCGTATCTTCAACCCGTTTTTCTAGTACCGTGATCGCATCCAGATTCAGTGTTCTGATAATGTGGTTAAGGAAAGAGGATTTCTTAGCAGACGGCTCAACAAGGTACATATCAATTTCAGGGCGGATCAACTTCATCGGTATCCCCGGAAATCCGGCTCCGCTCCCGATATCTGCGACTGTTATTCTTTCAGCGGGCAGAACGTTCAGATAGAGCACGGAATCCAGGAAATGTTTTATGATTATGTCTTCATCCGTCCTGAGGCCTGTGAGGTTATGTATCTTATTCCATTTCTTCAGTTCGGAAAGATACATCATGAAGGCATCCAGCCTGTCGGCGTCAGGGGGATATCCGAGTTCCTCCAGACCTTTTTTAAGAAGTTCTTTTATCTTTCCGCTCTCTCTTTCTCCGTTCGATTGCCACCATTAACAGCGAGATAGCGGCAGGAGTGATGCCGGGGATCCTGCTCGCCTGACCGAGGTTTGCGGGCCTGACTTCCTGCAGTTTGCCGAGGACTTCACGGGAAAGTCCGTTGACCGCGGCATAATTGAAGTCTTCGGGTATGCCCTTTTCTTCTATCTTCTTGAGCTTCTCGGCCACCTCCATCTGGCGGACTATATACCCTTCATATTTGATCTGAATCTCAACCTGCTTCTTGATGACGGGAGCAAGGTTTTTATCGGAAGGTGAAACTTTGTCTATGAACGCATAGGTGAGTTCAGGCCTTTTCAGGAGCTGCTCCAGGGTTTCAGTCTTTGAGGGGTCGTCGTGCCTGACGCGTGTTTTCCCGAGGCGCTCACGCTCTTCGTGAATCAGCGTTTTCCTCTCGAGGAATTTCCCGTATACTTCGTCATCGAGAAGGCCGATTGCATGTCCTTTGTCCATAAGCCGGAGGTCTGCGTTGTCATGTCTGAGGAGAAGCCTGTACTCTGCCCTCGAAGTAAACATTCTGTAAGGCTCATTGGTGCCTTTTGTGATGAGGTCATCAACAAGCACCCCGATATATGCTTCATCGCGGCCAAGGATGAGGGGTTCTTTGCCCTGGAGTTTCAACGCCGCATTGATCCCTGCCATAAGCCCCTGCGCAGCAGCTTCTTCATATCCTGAGGTCCCGTTGATCTGTCCGGCAAGAAAAAGTCCGTCGATATCCTTTGTCTCCAGTGTATTCTTCAGCTGTGCAGGAAACACAAAGTCGTATTCTATTGCATATCCGGGTCTCATGATCTCGACTGCTTCGAGCCCGGGTATCGTTCTCACAAATTTCACCTGGATATCATAGGGAAGGCTTGTCGGGATGCCGTTCGCATAGTATTCTTGTGTCTCAAGCCCTTCAGGTTCGAGAAAGACCTGGTGCCTGGGCCTCTCTGAGAAGCGCACTACCTTGTCCTCTATAGACGGACAATAACGTGCTCCGATCCCCTTGATCTTTCCGCTGTAGAGAGGAGAACGGTCGAGGTTATTCAGTATGACTGAATGGGTTTCAGGGTTTGTGTAGGTGATGAAGCACGGCAGCTGCGGATTGGTTATCTCCTCAGTGCTGTGGGAAAAAGGCTGAGGAGGATCATCGCCATACTGGGGCTCTGTCTTCGAAAAATCTATTGTCTTTGCGTCGAGGCGGGGCGGGGTGCCGGTCTTCAGTCGCCCCATTTGCAGTCCGAGATTCTGCAGGGAATCAGAAAGCCCTATCGACGGGAATTCACCGGCCCTGCCCGCGGAAAAGTTCTCAAGCCCTATATGGATCAGCCCCTTCAGGAAAGTGCCTGTTGTTACAATCACTGCCCTTGCACCATAGAAGACGCCGAGGGAGGTAAGCACACCCTTCACCCTGCCGTCTCCGACCTCGATTTTTTCGGCGAGAGCCTGCTTGATATCAAGGTTTTTCTGCGATTCGATACTCTGTCGCATTGCGAGCCGGTAGAGCACCCTGTCCGCCTGTGCGCGCAATGACCAGACCGCGGGACCCTTCGACATATTGAGCATCCTGAACTGGATACCGGCCCTGTCTGTGACCTTTGCCATCTCTCCCCCGAGGGCGTCAATCTCACGCACTATATGCCCCTTTGCAAGTCCCCCGACTGCAGGGTTGCAGGACATCTGTGCGATGGTGTCGAGGTTTATGGTGAAGAGGCAGGTGGAAAGGCCCATCCTTGCTGACGCAAGGGCGGCCTCGCAGCCTGCATGCCCTGCACCGATTACGACCACCTCATAATCCCGTTCCCTGTACATATCCCTTACTATAAAAGATTCTCCCGGGCTTATTCAATTTCAGACCTTTCCAATATAGCTATTTCTGAAAAAACCATGAGGGATAAGGCTTAATTTCCAAATCGAACTAAACTCCCTCTGTTTCTGTGCAAACCTTTCCCTGACTTCTATGGCAGTGAACTATGAAAAGTTGAGACCTCCGCTTCGTCTTCGGTCTCATCGAGGTTACCCGTGATTTCGATTTGGAAATGAAGCCTTATCCCTCATTCCTGAATATTTTGGACGGCAATGATTTAATCGAACAAAAAACACTTGTGGTATAATTTTGTATGATCGAAAGGATTTCTTCTTGTGCGTTAAAAGATCAAATTTCCCTCAGCCCCTCTTTTCCTGAAGAGGGGAATTTATAAAAAGGGCATCGTTGCTGCGGTATAGAGAAATATTCCTTGGCGGTGAATGCAACAATGCATGCCTTCATTGTTCCGCAGACCATAAAACTTCACCACAAAATGATTTTGCGACAATAGCGGCCGCAACAAGCCAGAGAGAAACCGATAGCATCGCGTTCTATGGTGGTGAACCGACTGCCCGGCACGATATCTTCAATATTCTTCAGGTTGCCAGGGAAAATGGATACAGAAGAATCAAACTCTTTACAAACGGAAGGGCATTTTCTGATCCGCACTATCTCCACAGAATTGTCGGCGCAGGGTGTTCTCTTTTTGACATAAAACTCTGGGCTTCGAACCCCTCTCTCCATGACCATATTACGAGGGTGAACGGAAGTTTCTGGGAGACAGTCCAGGGATTGCAAAATATCGCTGAACTTCCCCAGGAAAAATTTGTCTGCATACGCATCCCTGTCTGCAGGGAGAATGTCGCTGATCTTGAAAATACTGTTACTACGGCATTGAACTTCGGAATCAACCGTATCATCCTCTCGGTGCACGATTATTCCATACCCTTCGGGTCTCTTCTCCCCCACATCGCGAATTCTCTCAATATCAGTATTTTCAACCGTGTCTGGATCCTCACCGAGGGCGTTCCCTTCTGTGTCATGCAGGGGCTTGAACCGCATATCGGTGAACTTTTGTCCGGCCTGTCAGGGATTTACGAAAAAACGTTTCAGCACCATAACGCATGCATTCAATGCATCTTCAGGGAACTCTGCCCCGGCGCCGAGACAAGATACCTCGCGCAATTCGGAGACCGGGAGTTTTCCCCTGTAACAGCCAATCAATACACCGAGAATATCAGGGCTTTCCATGTCTAAGAAAAGAGTTCTCCTCCTCTCATTCAACTGGGCAAACCATTTCTCTCTTGCACTCGGGTATCTCAAGGCCTATGCGTTGAAAGACGCCTTCATCCGGAATGCTGCCGAGATAGAGATCATCGACTTCGACACAGAGATGCTCAATGTGCAGCAGGTCGTCTATTATCTGACCCAGTTCAGGCCCGATATGATTGGGTTTTCCTGTTATTGCTGGAATATCAGCAAGGTTCTTGACACCGCACGGATAATAAAAACGATTCGCCCTGAAACAAAGATTGTGCTCGGCGGTCCGGAAGTCGGACCGGTCGGTGAAAAATATCTCCGTGAAAATCCTTCTGTCGATTTTGTGGTGAAAGGGGAAGGGGAATTTACCTTTTCAGAACTCCTGCGGTGGTATGCGGGGGAAGGCCGTCTCGAAGATATTCAGGGCATAAGTTTCCGGAACAATGGGCAAATTCAGACAAACCCGGACAGGCCGCCCATTGAAGACCTTGGCATGATCCCTTCTCCCTATCTGGAGGGGATCCTTTCCCCAAGGGACAAGGTGACCTATATAGAAACCTATCGCGGTTGTATGTTCAAATGCCATTACTGTTTTGAAGGGAAAAACATTCCAAGGCTGCGGTTTTTCCCTGAGGAGCGGGTCAGGAGCGAAATAGAACTCGTCCTGGGCCGTCCGGAGATAAAAAGCTTCCACTTCGTCGATACGGTCTTTAACTGCAGGAAAGAGTATCTGAAGAAAACAGTAGAGATGATATCACGGGCTAACCGGTATGGGGCTGAATTGCGGACAGTCGAGATTATTGCAGAATTTGTTGATGAGGAAACAATAGCTCTTTTCAAACAGGCGAATATCAAGAGCATTGAAACAGGTCCGCAGACAGTGCATAAAGACACGCTGAAGAATGTCAACCGCTATTTCAATGAAGAAAAATACAAAAACGCGGTGAGGCTCCTCGAAACAAACGGGATAGAAGTTACTTCGGACCTGATCATCGGGCTGCCCGGCGATAACTTTTTCAAATTTGCCAAATCAGTAAAAACAATTATGGATATGCATCCCTCGAACATTGTTTTCAGCATACTCCATGTGCTTCCGGGCACTGTCCTTTATGAAAAGAGTGAGGAATTCGACCTGAAATTCGATGACAAAGCCCCCCATCTCGTCTTAAGCGCTCCTGATTTCCCCTACGAAGATATCGACAAAGCGGTTATCATGGCGTACAGCCTGGACAAGGAATACAACATCAGACCGCCATCGATCAGCGGTTGATCAAATACTATCCAACCCTGCATAACATATACAATTGACCTTGTCCCTTAAGGATTTACACATAGGCTTCTTCGGCAATTGTAGTTGCAATGCTTGTTGTTTTGGGTACGTAACGGAAGGTTATTTTTAACCCATGACCATCATAACAGGAACAAGTATCATTCGAGAAATCATGGTGAACGTTTCCCATTTCGAAGATTTCTTTTTTTAAAGGACGCAGTTTCAGTGAATTGAACTTAACCGCTTTCGATTTTGCAAACCATCCCTGAAAAAATATCTGAGCACGAAAATTCACAAGTCTTCCTTTATAGAAGATGAGATCGAGAATGCCCCATCTTTTCTCTGATTCTTTAAATTGAAATACCTTTTTCTCAGCACCTGCAGGCCAGGATGCACCTATAGCCATGGTTTCAGTCTGAGTGCTATCTGTTATATCCGTCAAACAATCTCTGCCAAATCGGTCAAAAATGTCTAAGGGGGAATGAAGTTCTCTGAAATCCTTGAGAAATTCGGATACAAGAGTCAAATAACGAATTTTACCATCAGGTTCGTATTGCCGCATCTAATCTCCTTTTATTTATCTTTTCTCATGCAATTTTTAGTTCTTTGTATGGCAAAGTCTTTTGAATAGTATCATTCATAGCTAAGAGTGCGTTTCATATACCTGGAATAATCCTTCATTATCGGTTCATACTTCGTGTTTAATAAAGATGATGATATCATGAAATCGGCTGTTGAACGATTACATGCAGTCGGAATGTTGTATAAAACTGCAATCCTCAGTAAGGCCTTTACATCAACATCATGCGGTTGCGGCTCCATAGGGTCCCAAAGGAAGATTACCAAATCAATGTCTCCCTCCGCTATCATGGCCCCTAATTGTTGGTCTCCTCCCAAAGGTCCCGATTTCAATAAAGTTATTTCATATTGAACAGTGTCTTCTTTTTTCAGTTTCGCTTTGATAGTCTGTTCAATTAATCTTCCGGTAGTTCCTGTACATATTAATTTATGGACTATTAACAATTTATAGTTCCATTCAACCCATTCGACTAAATCTTTTTTGCGATTATCATGGGCTACCAGCGCAATCCTTTTGATTTCTTTCATATATGCCTCTCAAGTAACCGAACAATAAGCAGTTTTTTGATTTCCTGCTCTTACCTCCCAACACATAAACGTATCTCTATTGTGAGATCGGAGAAGATGGTAACTTTTATCTTTTTGTGCTCAGCGACGAAGAAATTGCAATTCAGTTTAATCCAATATTTCGAGAACGAAACGCCTGTCAAGCTTAGTGCCGGCAGCGCTCATTATTGTTCTCATTGCATGTGCCGTATTCCCCCGCTTTCCGACAACCTTCCCAATATCACTTGCAGCGACACGCAATTCAAACACAGAGGTTTTTTCTCCGTCTGCCACCGTAACTACAACCTCCTCAGGATTATCCACCAGATATTTCGCCATAAGTTCAACGAGTGCTTTCATAGCAACCTCCATAAGCAAGTGGGCTGTTTTATACTGGCCCATAATTAATAAGAGTTTCTTTTCAGGAATCTGCGCTTTTATCTGAATTTATGCGCGTTTCTTATATCTTAGAGCCTTCATCCTTCTCTTCTTTGCATCTCTTTGCTTGCGTTTTGCTTTTTCAGAAGGCTTTTCATAAGATTTTCTTCGTTTTATTTCTCTAAAAAGGCCTTCTTTTTGTAATTTACGCTTAAGGACTTTCAGTGCCCCTTCGACGTTATTTTCATTGACTTTAATCTCCAAAAACTATCTCCAAAGTATTGCATGAAATATTTCCGACATACATTTTCCCCATTTTCAATCTCCTTTTCTGTATATGAAACCCCTGATCTTTTCATGCCCCCTTATACAGCCTTGGGTATAGCTTCCAGATCTTCTTCTCATTCTTTGTGTGTCCTTGTTTCTGGTTCTGCACCACAATATTTTTCCAAAAACTCTCTCCTGCTTGTCTTATGTCCCAAACATAGACCAGAAACATCCATCCTGTTGCATCCTAAGGTATGACAACGTCCCTGTGAGTTTATAACTTGAGAATGAAACAGCATGCCTTTCTGATCTCCATTCTCTATATAACGGACATGAGGCAAAATGATAGATTTCCCAATATGATATGCGTTTTTATTCTCCTTACTCTTATGTGTGCATTTGCTTATATAAAGTGGCAAGAAAGTCCTTTCTCAAAGATGAAAACCATAAAATGTTCATAAATTTGGGAGACCGCTAAAAGGTGAGCGTTGCGAAATGAAATCTATTTATCAGTGCCCCTATTCGACTATTTCCTTTTTTTCTCTTGTATTAAGCATAACATATTATCTTAATCTTATTTTTACAGACGTGACTGCTTGGAATCCTTTGATAGTATTTTAAGGAGAATAACGACTTCAGCGAGGGCGCTAAACAGAAGGTCATCCATGAAACAACAACTTTAGGAGCGATTTATGCGTATTGTATGGCAACTTCATAGACAATATCCGAGTGGTTGGTAGAAGAATCTGTGCCTTTGCAGCTGAGTGCTCCTTTTGCCTCCACTGTACGGTTTCTGATCATCGTGGTTATAACCTGGGTGAGATCAAATCCACCATCAACACAGTCTTTTCTTAAGCAATTTACTCACGAAAAAAGCATAGCTGCCGGGAGTGAAATGAAAGGTCCTGAGTATCGATTTTGTCCCCTTCTGGTTATAGGTCATATTCATGTCGATGCTTGCAACCTCAGGAAAGTGTGTCTCTATAGAGCCTGCGTCACGTCTCTGCTGCATCATCTCCTGCTTCCTCTCCATCATTGCTGCATGCTTATTATTATTCATGTCCCTCTCATTCTTTTCAAAGGAGAAGGCCCCCTCCACCGGAGGGAGCCTTGCCCAATTAATTAGAGTTTGACTACATTGATTGCTTTGGGACCTTTCGGGCCTTGTTCAGTATCAAAGCTGACGTTGTCACCTTCGGCAAGGCTTTTAAAGCCACTGCCCTGAATAGACGTATGGTGGACAAAAACATCAGTATTGTCTTCAGCAGTAATGAAGCCAAAACCTTTGCTGTCGTTGAACCACTTCACAGTTCCTTGTGTCATTTTGTTTACCTCCTTATCGTTAAACTAAAATCTCAGAAGGACTCAATAAAAAAAGGCCACAAAGCTAAAAGTCTTTGTGGCCTTCTGTGAACGCAAAAACTTCTAAAATCTTATTAGTACATTATCATGTGCTAAGCAAATTAGTCAAGGTAATTCGGGCATACCGGCACATCGTGGAAACCTGATGTGCTGCGGGAACCTGTGCTTCGTATTCGATCTCATCTGGGAATGCAATATCCCATAACTTCCTGCAGGTTGAACTAGTTGTTCGGGACAGGTCTGCCTTCTCGCCAAAGATAAATGAAGGGGTGTATATTCTGCGATTTTAAAGGTAAAATAATCAATGCGTCTGATACTGTTTGACATAGACGGCACACTCATTGATTCAGGCGGGGCAGGGGTTCGTGCCCTTGATTACGCCCTGAAAGAATTATTTTCAATAGAGAACGGTTTCCACGGCATCAGCATGGCCGGAAAGACAGATCCTTCAATTATGCGGGAGGGTCTCATAAAGCACGGTCTGCCGGCAGACGGCAATCTGGAACTGGTCGTGGAAACATATCTCAGACATCTCCGGTCGGAGGTACAGAATGACCGGAAGACAATCAAACCGGGTATCTACGAGACTCTGGAGAAACTGCACCATATGAATGATATTGCCCTCGGCCTTCTCACCGGGAACCTGGAAAGAGGTGCACGGATAAAGCTGGAACCGTTTCAGCTTAATGCATATTTTCCGACCGGTGCGTTCGGCAGCGATGATGAAGACCGGAACATGCTCCTGCCCGTTGCAGTCAACCGCTACCAGGCGTTCTCCTCACACACAATACGTATTGAAGAATGCATTGTCGTTGGAGATACCCCCCGTGATGTGGAATGTGCAAAGATTTATGGCGCTGCCTGTTTTGCGGTAGCTACAGGACCCTATTCCGCTGACGACTTGAGGGATGCCGGGGCAGACTATGTTGCAGAGGACCTGTCGGACCCTGCCCCCTTATTGCAGTTTCTGTAAATCACGCACTTTTTCCCTGAGGGTGTTTGCAAAGAACTGAGAATCGTCTGTCCTCTCAGGTTCTTGTATAGTGAAATGTCTATTTTGGGCAGGTCTGGACTATAAACTTGAACCCGCGACAGGGGTATCAGCGATGTGGCGTTTGTGCCGCGTCCGACCGAATGCCTCTCAGTAATCTATCCCCTTTTGGGGCTCAATCCCCTGCCTGTAGGCATGCTTCACTTCTTTCATTTCCGTCACCGTCTGCGCTCTTGCGATTACCTCCGGACGGGCGTCTCTGCCTGTGAGAATAAGGTGCAGAAGAGGAGGTTTCTTTTCGATTAAATCAAGCACCTGGGGGAGGTCAACGAGTTTCAGCGAGACCGCATTATTGATTTCATCGAGGATCAGCATCTCGAACTTCCCCGAAAGCATTTTTTGCTTCGCCATTTCTATTGCCTTCTGGGCATTCTTGCGGTGCTCTTCGTGTGAATGAAGGTCCCCCCGTATACCGCAGAAGCCTTTCCCGGTGAGATGGAACTCAACAGCGGGAGCTAATTTCTTTATGCCGTTGATTTCCCCCGCATGCATATCGCCTTTCATGAACTGGATGATGCAGACCCGCATGTCATATCCGGCTGCCCTCAGCGCCATCCCGAGTGCGGACGTTGTCTTCCCCTTCCCGTCACCGGTCAGAACCACGATCAGGCCGGCTTTATTTTTCGGTTCAAGGAATTTGAGTTTCGATTCTTTCATGCGTTCTTCCCCGTGTGTTGCATCGTATTCATGACATCTTTTCCCCTGACACTGAACCCATCAAATATTTCGCGAAGGACAGATATCAAAGAGAACACATTCCCTGTGGTTCGGTTTTCTTGCCTGGCATATTTTCCTTCCGTGAAATATGAGAAGGTGGGTAATGTTTCCCCACTGGTCTCTGGGGATTATTTTTATTAAATCCTGTTCGATTTTCACCGGGTCTTCGTTCCGGGTAAGTCCGAGCCTGTTTGCAAGCCTCTTCACATGGGTATCCACAGCGATCCCTTCGTTTATGCCATAGGCATTGAAAAGGATGATATTCGCAGTCTTCCTCGCAACCCCGGGAAGGCGTATGAGTTCTTCCATGGTCTTTGGCACTGTTGCGTGAAATTGCTCCTGGAGCATTTTTGCGGTGTTCTGTATATTCTTTGCTTTTGTCTTGTAAAAATTCACAGAACTGATATCCTTCTGGAATGTTCCGGGCGGTGCGTCTGCATAATCCTTTATCGCCCTGTATTTTTTGAAAAGATTTTCGGTAATTTTATTGACAAGGACATCTGTGGTCTGTGCCGAGAGGATTGTTGCAACGAGGAGTTCGAAGGGATTGCCGAACTGAAGGGCTGTCTTCAATTCAGGATACTCATTTCTTAACCGTTTGATAATCTCCCGCGTTTTTTCTTTGGTGTCCATATGTCCTCCTTGCCTGCAAGGCTGTAAGCAGCATGATACTATATACTTTAATCATTATATACAAATTCATGGTTTTCCAAAATATTCTCAGGAAGGGATATGGCTCAATTTCTGAAGAGAGATCACGGGTAGTCTCGATGAGGCTGAAGACGAAGCGGAAGCCTCACGTATGAATTGAATAAAAACATTGCAGTTAGATAAAGACTGGGATAAAAGCAAAGATAGTTTATCTCTCTTCAGAAATAGAGCCATATCCCGTGGTTGCCGCAGATTGAATCATTTGCTCCGGGAAAAATCCGGTTGAACCGTTTTAGGGAATATTGTCCTTAGGGTACGGCAAAATGACTTGCGAAAAGACGGGCTGGTGTATTAAATATCAATAATATCAGTCAGTTGTAATCTGGCATTGCTCTTGCTCTTCTTGGAATATACCTATGGATGTAAAACAGATCAGGGAGCTTGCGAAGAAGTATACCGCAGAACAGATAGAAGGATGTATCACCCAGCAGATTGATACAGGACAGAATATCTGTTTGGCCGATAAAAACAGCGAAACAATCGTGAATGAGCTTTCAAAGGCTGATGTTGTGAGAGAACTCCAGGATAAAGGAATGAGTCTTGCCGATTCACTGAGGGAGCTGGCAAGACGGATGAGGTTTGTACAGGAAGGTTTTCAGGAAAAAGAAGAATAGATCAACCGAAAAGGAGGAACACCATGGCTTACACTGCAAAGGATTATTCGAATATCGTCGGTATGGAAGGATTTGGCGAAACTCTCCTGAAGAATCATTTCACCCTCTATCAGGGGTACGTTACCAATACGAACAAGGTGCTCGATTCCCTCGCTCAGATGGTGAAGGACGACAAGGCCGGCACTCCCGAATTTGCGGAACTGAAGAGAAGGCTCGGGTGGGAATTCAATGGCATGAGACTGCATGAGTATTATTTTGAAAACCTCGGAGGCAAAACACCGCTGGACAAGGCAAGCCGGCTCTCGAAAAAGCTTGTTGAGGATTTCGGAAGCAATGAAGTATGGGAAAAGGATTTCAGGGCCACCGGGGCGATGAGAGGCATCGGGTGGGTTGCGCTCTATCAGGACCCTGCAACCGGACGGTTAATAAACTTCTGGATCAATGAGCATGATGTCGCCCATCCTGCAGGATGCACTCTCCTCCTTATTATGGACGTTTTCGAACATGCGTTTATGCTCGATTACGGGCTTAAGAAGGCTGACTACATTGCAGCGTTTTTCAAGAATATCAACTGGGCTGCTGTCGAGGGAAGGCTGAAATAAGATACCGGGGGTATTGTGCGAGGACAGCGAGGTGCTGGTTGACAGCAATCTCATCACCTCACGACAGCCTTCTGACCTCAGAGCATTTATGCGGGAGATTATGAAGATACTGAAAAAATGAATAAATTGGCAAATGAAAAATCTCCCTATCTCAGGCACGCAGCAACGCAGAAGATCGACTGGTATCCCTGGTCGGATGAGGCATTTGACAGGGCGAAGCAGGAAGACAAACCGGTTTTCCTCAGTTCAGGGGCCAGCTGGTGCCACTGGTGTCATGTCATGGCACAGGAGTCTTTTGAAGACCCTGAAGTTGCAGATCTGCTTAACAAACAGTATATATGCATCAAGATCGACAGAGACGAGCGGCCTGATATAGACAGAAGATATCAGCAGGCAGTGGCTATGATGGGGCATGGAGGGGGCTGGCCGCTCAGTGTATTCCTGTCTCCCGATAGGATGCCTTTTTTCGGAGGCACCTATTTCCCTCCTGCGGATATGCAGGGAAGGCCCGGATTCAAGAATATTCTCAAAAAGATAGCTGAATATTATTCTGCAAACCGCACTGAAGTCTTAACCTATAGCCGGAAGCTCCTCGATCTCCTGAAGCCTCAATATCCCGGCGGGGGTGAGATAAACAGGCTTTTGACAGACGAGTCTGTGAGTGGTATCCTCTCTGCCTTTGATATCCGGAATGGCGGATTCGGCCTCTCTCCAAAATTTCCGATGCCGGGGGCTCTCACTCTCCTCATAAACAGGTTCTTCCTTGCAAAAAGAGAATCGGACGGAAATGCCGCAAAGAAAACCCTTGAAGCGATGGCGGATGGCGGCATACACGACCAGATCGGCGGCGGGTTCCACCGGTATTCGGTCGACGAGGCATGGATTATACCCCACTTCGAGAAGATGGCTGACGACAACGCATGGCATCTGAGAAATTATACAGACGCGTATGCGGTGTTCGGGGATGAATATTTCAGAGAGGTCGCAGAAGGGATTGTGAAATTCCTCAGGAATGTGCTCTCTGACCCAAAGGGCGGCTTCTACGCAAGTCAGGACGCCGATGTCGGTCCTGAAGACGAAGGAGGATATTTTACCTGGACAGAGGAAGATTTCAGACGGACGTTGAGTGATGAAGAATACGATATCCTGTCCCTTCATCTGCTTGATGAGCGGGGGGCCATGCACCAGGACCAGTCCAGGAAAGTCTTGTTTGTTTCGACACCACTGCAGGAAATTATTCAGAGAACCGGAAAGGACATGCAGGCGATACAGTCGGTAATCCGCTCCGGGAAAGAGAAGCTGCTCGCTGCACGAAAGAAAAGAACAACGCCTTTTGTGGACAGGACATTCTATACCTCTCTCAATGGCATGCTTGTCACCTCATGCCTCAAGGCCTCAAGAATTCTTGGTGATGCGGATATCCGTGAATTTGCGCTTACAAGTCTCAACAGGATTATACAGATGCATGCGGCCGGAGGGGAACTGTTTCATACAGAAGGAGTCAAGGCTGTGCTCGATGATTATATCTATCTTACAGAGGCGCTGATCGCTGCGTATGAAGTGTCAGGCGACCCCTCTTATCTCTATCGGGCAGATGAATGCATGAATGCATGCATCGGAAAGTTCTGGGATGAGGGAGAGGGAGGATTCTTTGACACAGAGACAGAGGTTGTTGGGTTGCGTCTGAAAAGCATAGAAGACATCCCCCATCCGTCGGCGAATGCAGTGGGCATTCTGCTTCTCCTGCAACTACATTCCATGACCGGAAAAGTGCGGTATCGTGTGCATGCAGAAACTGCGTTCAAGGTTTTTTCATCGACAGCAAAAGATTCTCCTCTTCATGCTGCATATTACTTCTGTGCCCTTGAGGCATTCTTTATGATGATGAAATTGACAATACAGGCAAAGCCGGACAGTCCATTGGCCAATACAGCCCTTGCATCATTTATACCTTATCTGAGTCTTGTGTATGAAGACGACAAGGGTTTTGTTATTCCCTGTATCGATACAGTCTGCTACGAGCCGATTACGGGTCCGGAGGAGTTAAAGAAGTTCTTGCAGGAAGTTTACTCCGGGGGAGACTCTTACTAAGACGGTCATTAGTAAGGCGACGTTCTTATCGCTCTTTGTCATTGTGGCTTGTCCGTAATCCTTCCGGGTTTTCAGAAAGATTCCCGGACAAGCCACAATGACAGTTACTGTGCTTTATTCGAAATTATATATGTCGCTTTAGTGATAGTTCAGTTTAATAAGTCGGTTCTGTTTTATCGCCTTCGCATATTTCCCGCACCTGGTCTTTTACAAGCTGATCTTTTTCCCATACTCTCTCACGGACCTTATGACATTTTGTCTGAGCGTTATAGCTTACAGGATCAGCACGATAGACACCGGCGCCGTCAGTCGTTCTGTATTCCACCGGTTGGTTTGAAGCAGCAGACTCTCTTGAGGCTCTCATAGAAATGTCCGTCAAGGTAGCCCCGCCCACCCCGCCGATAGCGGCGCCGATTACCCCGCCTCTCCAGGGGTTTTTATGGTCAAGGAGAGCTCCCGCAACGCCGCCGAGTAATGCTCCTGCTCCTGCTCCCTGTGCATGGTATTCAGTACAGCCGAACATCAGTGCGAGCAGGGAAACAACGATGATAAGAGAAAGAATTTTTTTCATATAACCTCCTTGCGATAATAACTTATACTCTAGCTTAACAACTCGGTCTGAGAAATCTCAAGAGACCTTTTCCTCTTCTCTATCCTGTATGCTTCAAGCGCCATGTTTCCGGCAGGCGTGACCCTGAGCGAAGAAACATTGTCGCGGTGAAATACCGAGACCGGAACTTCTTCTTCATTCTTTGCATCGGAATACCGCGCGCAGAGAGAAGCAGCGACGGTTAACGCCTCATCAGAGATCTGTCCTCTTACCAGCGCCAGCGGGCTTCCATATCCCTCAACCCGCAAAAGAAAATCAGTGGCTGTGCGAAGAGAATCTATCTCTGTGTTTTCACTTTTGTCCCTCCCGATCACGATTTTACAAGTTGGAGAGAACCGGAAATGCCTGCCTGTTTTCAGCAGTGCGATATCGCTGAGGGAAGGGGAAGGGGTATGAACAAGCAGATCTTTCAGCCTGTGAGCATATATCGGATCAGTAAGCAGGCATCCGCCGGCAGGAGAAGGATAATCCTTCAGGCCATATTCTGCCGCGAGCGCGATCTGCGGTCTGCGTGACCGGCCGCTGAACCCATAGAGCAGTTCTCTCTCCAGGATTCCCCGTGCCTCGGGGATTGTAGTTCTGAGCAGCCTGGCGCTCAACGGTCTCACCACAAGGTCTTTCAGACCGGTTTCCTTGTCTATATGATAAAGCATATCTTTTCTCTGGCTCATCGGACGCTGTCCCAGTACTTCCCCGGTAACAAGGAATTCCGCTCCGATAGCTTCCATAATTTTGTTCGCTTCTCTCAACATAAGTATCCTGCAGTCGATACAGGGATTCATGTTTTTCCCGTATCCGTGCCGGGGGGTCTTGACCATATCGAGGAACTGCGTGTCCAAAGCACAGGAGATAAGTGAAAAACCGAACTTTTCCGCCAGGGAGGCAGGATCTCCTTTCTCCGATCTTCCCCCCTGTGTTTGACAGTCAAAAGGGGTAGTGAATTTCAGCGCATGGACTTCAATGCCCTGTTTCAGAATTGCAAGGATCGCGAGGGTACTGTCAAGACCCCCTGAATAGAGGGCTATCGCCTTTGCCATGTGAAAAGACCTCTCGCTTTTTTGCTTATTCCCAATGAATCATGCTCCTTGATATACCTGAAAACGGGGATTACGCCAACGAATTCAACTTACGACGAATGGAGGAAAATGAATTTCGCAATTGTTCCTGGGTAATTACGGCAGTCCCGACTTCGCCTACCACGATGCCCGCACCATGATTTGCAATGACTGCAGCTTCTTCCAGGCTGGCTCCTGATGCGTGTGCAAGAGTAAACACTGCAATAACCGTATCCCCTGCGCCGGTGACATCATACACATTTTTTGCCACGGTAGGGATATGCACTGCTATGTCTTTTTTGAAGAGGCTCATCCCCTGCTCGCCTCTGGTGATCAGGACCGCACTACAGGGTAGTTTTTTCAGGAGGGTCCTCCCTGCGTTCACGAGCGATTTTTCGTCCCTGATCTCTATGCCGGATGCTGCCGAGGCCTCCTGGACGTTCGGGGTAATGAGAGAGACATGTCTGTAACAATGAAAATGGCCGACCTTGGGATCAACCGATACAAAAATATTTTTTGGTTTTGCCAGCCGAACAATCTCTCTCACAAGTTCAGATGAGATAACGCCCTTTCTGTAGTCGGATATGATAACCGCATCATATCCCGGAAGCGATTTTTTTATTTGTCCGATAAGATGGGCAGAGAGCTTCCCGTCGACTTTATTTTTCTCTTCCCTGTCGAATCTCACGACCTGCTGGCCGTGAGCGATTACGCGGGTTTTCATGGTTGTAGGACGGGAGGTCCATAAGACGCCATCGTGCTGTATTCTTTTATCGTCGAACATTTTTCTGAGAATATCTCCCCCCCTGTCATTCCCTGCGACACCGGCAAGGGTCGCGCTGCCGCCGAGCGATACGATATTATGCGCAACGTTCGATGCGCCTCCGAGAAGAAAGTCCTCATCGGTAACCTCAACAACCGGGACAGGCGCTTCAGGGGATATCCTGCTTACCTTCCCCCATATATAGCGGTCGAGGATGATATCTCCGATAACAAGTATTTTTTTCTTCTTAAAGCTAGTGAGTATTTTTCCGTAATTCATAAATTAAAAGTAAAGAGAGAAGATACATGTTCATTTAGTGTATCAGAAAGGATTTTCCCTTGACAATAAAAAGGGCGGCTCATGCGAGCCGCCCTTTTGAGATCATCTTATGCAGAATAAATTAGAATGTGAGCGCTAAACCGTGAACAAGCTGCGTAACGGTTTCATCTTCTGCACCAATGTCAGTATAGAAATCATCAGGCGAGAACCAGCCTGCCTCTATGAAGTAGGTGAGGTTCTTTGCAATTTTGTAGTTGATCTTTGTGTCAATTTCCCAGCCGAGGTTCTTGTCAACGCTCACGCCGAGGTCGTCTTCCCATGCGCCGGTCTCTGAAGCCATCAGATAGAAACCGTCAAGAGAGAGGGTAAGTTCTTTCATCGGGGTGACATCCACGCCGAGATTGAAGTAGGTGGTATTTGCGATACCGGTGTTTGTGGTGTTGCCGCCGACTGTCGTGGTAAGGGCTGCAGCATAAGATGCTGTTCTTACCGTACGCTCATAAATCTGTGTGTAGTGTACCAGTCTGGCGGTTGCGCCGTAATCAGAACCCTGGAGGGTCTGGAATTCGTCACAGTCTTCATCGTTTGCGTTGTCGTCACCGCTGCCATATGCGAATGATGCTCTCAGGTTTACCATATCAAGGGCATACCCGAGTTTTGCGAAGGCTGCCCAGCCTTTTGCTTTCAGGTCTCAGCCTGAGAAGAGTGACATCCTTGACTTTGCCGAACTGCATGTCGGCTTCTGCGCCATAGGTTAATCCTGCGATACTCCCGTTTCCATGGATGCCGACGTTGTGGAAATTGAGGTCGTCAACATTGATTCCCGAACCTAATGAAGGACAGTTGCCATCGCTGTGTGCCCATACCCAGTTGGCTCCGACCGTATTGTCTTTGTCCCACATGTAGGTCATTAGGAGAACATAGCCGTCAAGGTCATCCCAATGCTGCATCAGATTGCCTTCATTGAGCTTTACTGTTCCCGCTGCAACATGGAGTTCCTTCATGGGGTCTACCCATACGAGAAGGGCGTCATCGCCGAATCTCTCGTTGTTCAGGAACTGTTTTTCGCCGAGTGAAATCGGCATATGGCCGATCTTGATTCCGGCAGGCATGCCGAGAAGACCGGAACCGGTGTACTGAATCCAGGCCTGTCTGATCATGATGTCTGTATTCGGTTTTGCATCATAACCGCGGGCTTGGTCGCCCCAGTACCAGAGACCGCTTTTGCCGGATGAGCCGGTAGCTGTCTCTAATTCGATGAAGCCACGGACATTGTCAGCCACCTTTGCGTCAACGGTTAAATTGACATTCTGGTGCCAGAAGGCATGCGATTCTGAATCGGCAGGGACTTCATCCGATCCGGATAATCCGGTGACATTTTTGACATACCAGCCTTTGATGAGGATTTTTCCGCCGATTGTGATATCGGTCTTATCCTCAGCAGAGGCGGTAGCTGCAAGACTTATTACGAAAAGCAAACTTAACACTAAAGCTAGATATTTTCTCACTTGCTAACCCTCCTAATTTAATATTGAGAAATTTCCATGATTCTTAAATACGATCCGCCTATGGCGGGTTTACCTCTCTATGTATAGAAATTCTCTTCTAATCTAAACTTTCTATCACCTCCCTCATGAAAGGGTGCAGACCCCCAACGGAGGTCTTTTGCCTAAATTTAACTACTGTCACTATAATAAGAGCCCTGTATACCAATCTAAATATTGACAAATTTATATCATTACTCTGAATATTTTGTCAAGAAATTTATGAGCAAAAGTATAAGTAAGTTCTGACAATTTTGTCAAAGACCGTATATACAAAAAAGCAAAAAAGAGGCCAGATCATAAAAAAAACGCTCTTTCAGCGTTGCAGCTTCTAACCCGTTGTAATTATTGTAAAAATAAGTACTCCCCTGTATCCGGCGCCTGTTCTGTGCAGCAGGAATGGCTGTATCCTTTTTGCAACATAGGTGTATATATTCTGTTGCATACGCTATGCGCAAAGGACGGAGAACCAAATGTGCTAAAATGGTGCATGTATGATGTTGGAAAGCTCCTTCTGGTCTTCATAGCCATAATGATTCTCCTCAGAAAGAAGCTCAACATAGGGCTTGTCATGTTTCTCGCAGCCTCTGTCCTCATTCTGCTCTATAAGATGCCCCCGGACAAGATATGGGATACATGCAGGAGGACGGTCATGAATCCGGTTACCCTCAAACTTATCCTCGCATTGTCGTTCATCAGAATTTTTGAAATGATCCTCAGGGAGCATAGAGTCCTTGCCCGGATGATGGATACAGTAAAGACGGTCTTTCGAAACCGCAAGATCGTAACGATCTCGATGCCTCTTCTGATCGGGCTTATGCCCTCGGTGGGCGGGGCATACTTTTCGGCCCCAATGGTTGCGGAGACGACGAATGATACCTGCATGAGCCCCGAGGAAAAGGGGTTTATCAACTACTGGTTCAGACATCCATGGGAATATATCCTGCCGTTGTATCCCGGCATCCTGCTCGCAGCAGCGATTACGAAGATACAGCTCTATGATCTTATCCTGGCGAATTCCGCATATGCCGCTCTTCTTGTGATCACCGGATTCATGTTTGCCATGCACGGCCTGCGGGGGGGAACAGTTGCAGACAGGCATATGTCTGCTCGCGCCATATGGAGTTTCGCTCCAATCGTTGCGGTGCTCCTGCTCGTTATGCTTTTCCGCATAGAGCTCCATTATTCCCTGATTGCGGTCGTTCTGTTTCTCTTTTTCTTTTACCGTTACCGCGCGAAAAATATTCTTGCTACATTCAGCCACGGGTTTTCCCTCGATGTTATTGTCCTCATCCTCGGCGTGATGTTTTTCAAAGAGGCGATGGACAATTCAGGAGCGGTGAGAAATCTCAGCCAATTCTTCCTGGAAAAAAATATCCCTGTTGCTCCCATCCTCTTCCTGCTCCCCTTTATTTCAGGGGTTCTGACAGGGATTACGGTAGGCTTCGTGGGGAGCACATTCCCGCTCCTGATCAGTCTGACCGAAAATACCTCTGTAGCTGCGATTTCATTCGCGTTTGCATCAGGGCTCATCGGTGTTCTTCTGTCGCCGGTCCATGTCTGTCTTATCCTGACAAAGGAATACTTTAAGGCCGATCTTTGGAAGATGTACCGGATGATGATCCCGGCAGGGGTTATTGTCTTTGCCGGAGCAGTGGTTCAGTATCTGATTCTGAAATAATCAGGTGCAAAACAGGATTTCCTGCTATCCCTTTATCACCCCAAGGGGTTTAAGACGGACTACCTTGGTGGAGATGCCGGCCCTGTGGACAACTTCTACGACATTTGAAATGTCCTTGTATGCATCTGACATCTCTTCGGCAAGGGTCTCACGGCCTGCAGACCTCACTATGATGCCTTTGTCTTCCATCTCTTTCCGGATTGACCGTCCCTTTGCCCTTCTGATCGCCTGATGCCTGGACATGAGCCTTCCTGCTCCGTGGCATGTGGACCCGAATGTCTCTTCCATCGCCTTCTGTGTTCCGAGAAGCACGAAGGAGGACCTGCCCATGTCTCCCGGAATAAGGACCGGCTGGCCCAGAGGTTTATACACATCCGGCAGTTCCGGATGCCCGGGAGGAAATGCCCGGGTTGCACCCTTTCTGTGGACAATAAGCTTCCTCCTGACGCCGTTGATTTCATGTTCCTCGATCTTTGCGATGTTGTGCGCGACGTCGTATATCAAATTCATGCCAAGCTTCCCGGGAGGCAAGCCGAACTGTTTCATAAAAGCTTCCCGCGCCCAGTGCATGATACACTGCCTGTTTGCCCAGGCATAATTGGCGGCGGCCCTCATCGCTGCGAGATAATCACGGGCATCGGGGCTGTCATAGGGGGCACAGGCAAGTTCCTTGTCGTACAAAGGAATCCGGTATTTCTGTGCAGCCCGTTCCATGACCTGGAGAAAGTCGGTGCATACCTGATGTCCGAATCCACGGGACCCGGTATGGATCATGAGCGTAATATGGTCCCTGAAAAGACCGAGAATGTTCGCAGCCCTTTCATCAAAAATCTCATCGACATATTGTATTTCGAGAAAGTGGTTGCCGGAGCCAAGTGTGCCCTGCTGCGCCCTGCCGCGCTCATATGCTTTATTGCTGATAAGGGAGGGGTCGGCTCCTTCCATACAACCGCCTGATTCAATTTTTGGGAGATCTTCCGCATCTCCGAATCCCTGTTCAACCGCCCAGCGGGCGCCCCTGACCAATATCCTTTTCTGGTCTTCAGGACCGAGCCGTATCTTTCCCTTTGATCCGACCCCTGACGGTATTTCCGAATAGAGAAGGCTCACCAGATTCTCGAGTTTAGGCAAGACCTCCTGCCTGGTGAGGTTGCTCCTGAGGAGACGCACTCCGCAGTTTATATCGTACCCAACCCCGCCGGGTGATACGATGCCTTCTTTGAGATCAAACGCCGCTACCCCACCGATTGCAAATCCGTATCCTGTATGAATGTCGGGCATTGCCATGGAGGCGCCGACGATCCCGGGCAGCGTTGCCACATTTGCAACCTGGTCTATTGCCTGCGGCTCAAGCTCTTTCTCAAGGAGTTCATCGACATAGATAATCCCCTTTACGTGCATCCCCTCTTTGTAATCAGCAGGGATTTCTATCCTCGCTTGATCAATTCTTTTGATTTTTTCCAATGGCATATAGACTTCCTTAAATTTTTTTGCTGTTTCTCTTTTTATTCTAACCGAAAATGGAACGGCCTATCACTTCAAATATCGAAGATAATATCAATCTTCCATAGATCTCATTCGATTTCTCTATCCTGAGCCGATGGTATGTGGCTGCCTTGATCAGCAGACGGCTCTCGTGTCTTTCCGGATCGAACTCCTCACCGGAGAGCACAGCATTCAGCCGGTAAGATTTCAGGGTTGCAGGCGGGCCGGGCTCCAGGTCCGATTCAGTGATTGAGATCTTTTTCCCGATAAACCCGTACGCATCGAAATGGAAAACAAGTTCATTCAGCCAGGCAACCAAAAGGCTGTCAAGCGAATCATTCTCAAGCGAGATATCAATCGATTTTTTCTCCTCAATTTTCCCGGCATCGGTAATGAGACTGTACATCCCGATTGCGGCATTGACGAACGCTTCCTGAACGGTTTTGCCGAAAGATCTCAGGCCGATGTCGCCTGAGATGTCGAGGATTTCAAATGGTTTCATGCCTGTTAGAGTATTTCGAAAAGCGCAGCCGGTGTGCACTTTTTTGTTGAATTGATAATTCATTACACCCTGTGGTCTCTGCAGGATTTCATCTTGCGTCATTCTGGCTTGCGTAACCGGAGGATACAAGCCCTTGGCCTGGATTCCCCGATCAAGTCGGGGAATGACAAAAAGTTTCAAGTTTCATTGTTTATGTTTGATGCCCCGCGGTTTCTGCCGCGGGGTTCTTTATTGCTTATTTTTTTTGTGGCTCCTGTTTTTCTTTTCCTGCTTCTGTCTGTTCAGGTTTCTGCTCCGGCTGTTCAACAGGCGCTTCTTGTGTTGCAGACCCGCCTGACAGTTTGGCTACCGCATCTTTATTGAGTTCAACCTTATACTGGGTTTTCAGGTCACTGATGTAGGAATCGAAAAATTCCTTCTGTTTTTCTGCTGCGAGACGCTGGTAGATGTTGCTCCGGATCTTTTCAAACTCTATCGGCTTACCCAGCTGTTTGTCGGTTACCTTGATGATATGATACCCGAAGCGTGTCTTTACCGGCTCACTGATTTCGCCCGCTTTCAGTCTGGCAGCCGCAGACTCGAACTCGGGAACCATCTGCCCCTGAGAGAAAAACCCCAGGTCGCCGCCGTTTTTCGCGGTGCCGGTATCAAGGGAACTTTTTTCGGCGATCTTTGCGAAATCTTCGCCTTTCTTTATCCTTGCCAGTATTTTCCTCGCTTCATCTTCACTTTTTACCAGAATATGGCTGGCCCGCATCTTGCTGATTGATGCGAGATCATTTTTATGCTGCTCATAATACTCTTTTACTTCCTGGTCTGAGACCTTTGTCTTTTCTTCGATCTGTTTTTCGAGGAGAACACTGATGAGCGTGAGTTTTTTAAAGTCGTCCAGTTTTTTCAGGTACTCGGTATCCTTGTCGAGGCCCTTCTTCACGGCTTCCTGATAGAGGAGTTCTTTCTTGATGAGTTCATCGAGGAACTTTTCCTTCCCCCCGCTGCCTTCAAACAGCTTCTGTGCGAATTCGGGCAGGTTTTTGATTTCACGGTCAAGGTCAGCTTCCGTGATCTTTGCGCTGCCGACCTTTGCGAGATATGCCCCTTTCTGTTCACCCTTTTTTGCACATCCGATGAAAGCACAAAGGAGAAAAATGGTTATCACAATTGTGAATCTTTTCATAGATCCTCCCATAAGATAAATTTTCTTTTTATAGCATAAGATACATTCTTTTTGATACAGAAAAGTGATATCATTGTCGTCACATATGATATAGTAAAAAAACAGATTCCTGAAAACAATTACAGGGGGATATCCATGGGGTTCACTAAATCACACAGGCTCTATAAAAGAGCCCACAAACTCATCCCGGGAGGGGTCAACAGCCCGGTGCGGGCTTTCCGCGCGGTCGGGGGAAATCCGGTGTTTATCAGCAGAGGGCAAGGCTCAAAGATCTATGATGTTGACGGGAACAGGTATATAGATTATGTCCTTTCCTGGGGGCCCTTGATACTTGGTCATGCCCATCCAAAGGTCCTGAATGCACTCAGGAAAGCCCTGGACAAAGGTACGAGCTACGGAGCGCCAACCCCCCTGGAGATTGAACTCGCAGAACTCGTACTGAAAGCCTATCCGTCAATGGACAAGGTGAGGATGGTGAATTCAGGCACCGAGGCAACCATGAGCGCGATCAGGGTTGCGCGCGGGTTTACGGGACGGGACAAAATAATCAAGTTCGAAGGATGCTATCACGGACATGCTGACGGACTGCTTGTCAAGGCAGGGTCCGGAGCAACTACCTTCGGTGTCCCCGACAGTCCGGGTGTGCCAAAATCTTATGCGAAAAATACCCTCACGGTGCCTTTTAATGATATTTCTGCTTGCAAAGAAGTCATCAAAAATAACTGGAAATCTCTTGCATGTGTGATACTCGAACCCGTTGTCGGGAATATCGGCTGTGTTCTCCCGAAGCCCGGCTTTCTCGAAACGTTAAGAAAACTCACAAAGGCCCATGGCATTGTTCTGATATTCGATGAAGTTATGACAGGGTTCCGGGTAACCTATGGCGGCGCTCAGGCTTATTACGGAATATCTCCCGATATGACCTGTCTGGGAAAGGTTATCGGCGGCGGTCTCCCGGTTGGTGCATACGGCGGGAAGAAGGAAATCATGGCAATAGTATCACCTGAGGGGCCTGTGTATCAGGCAGGCACTCTGTCAGGGAATCCTCTTGCGATGACGGCAGGCATCGAGACCCTGAAGATACTCTCGAAAAAGGATACGTACAAAAAACTGGAACAGAAAGCATCATTCCTGGAAAAAGGACTTATCGATGCTGCAAAGAGAGCCGGGGTAAAGACGCGGTTTTACCGTGCAGGGACGATGTTCTGCACGTATTTCACTGATACTCCTGTAGTCGATTATCAGACTGCGAAGACATCGGATACCGCCAGATTTGCCAGGTTCTTTTTGAGCATGCTCAAGAAAGGTGTATACATCGCTCCCTCGCAGTTTGAGGCCGGCTTCATTTCTCTCGCACACTCAGTGAACGACATAGAAAAGACAATTCGGGCAGCATACGAGTCTCTCCTGGAAACCAGATGAACCAAAAGAATGTAACCCCCCTTATTTCCCCCCTTAAGCTAAGGGGGGATTATATGGATTACCAAACCAACCATGATATTTGACAAAACAATTTTAAAGCATATGTGGAAGGCCAGTACGGCCGGCCTGAACATAGTCATTGGTACGGTTGTCGGCGGCGCCATAGGATACTTTTTAGAGAAACTATTCGGCATGGAGAGCCATTGGCTCCTGTTTATCTTCGCATTACTCGGCATCGCAGCCGGATTCAAAGACTTGTTCAAACTGACAAAGAATATCGATGAAGGATCTGATAAAGAGAATAAATAAGCTGAGCATCGTGATCCTTGTGGCTGCAGCTGCGCTCTCTGCAGCCTATGAATGGAAAAAACTCCCGATCAGTATTCTTGTCGGCGGGACCCTGGGTTTGTTCAATCTGAAAGGCCTCGCGTGGGGGCTGAGGGATTTTGCAATGTACAGAGCGAGCGGCAAGGTTATTTTTCTGAGCATATTCAGGTTTTTTACCCTTGCATTCATCCTTATCGTCCTTGCAGTGCTCAAACTGATCAATCTCATAGGAATTCTTATCGGGTTTACTATTGTATTTGTGTTAGTCATGGTGGAAGGAATACGCACAGCAAGGAGTTCACAGGACCAGACTGTATCAGAAGAACCGATATCGTCAGATAAACAGGAAAACTGAGAATTTCATATCTCCATGCTTATCATAATAAATGAACTTTATTTAAAGTCTGTTCATAAACTCAGGGTTTGTCATCCTCCGGCTTGACCGGTCCCGAAAGCTTTCGGGACAGAACGCATTGAAAATACTGGATTCCCGCCTTCGCGAGAATGACGAATTTTTATCGGAAGCGCACTTTATAAACAAACTCTCTATAAAGACTCTATTTGTTTATGGCCTTCACTGCTTTTGCGTCATTGTCCGTTGCGAGCACCCCTGTTGATGTTTTGCCGGAACCGGCTGTCGCATACATATACTGTATATTGATACCGCTGTCCGCAATTTTTTTCGCGACCTGCTGTAATGCTCCCGGCTTGTTCGGAAGTTCCACCAACACCACGTCCTCTTCCTCGACAGGAATATCCAACTTGCCGAGCGCCTTCTTCGCCTTTGCATTGCTGCTGGTGATCAACATAAAATAGGCCTCACGGTCCATACCGTATGCGCAGATTGCGGTGATATCAACCTTTGCAGCAGCAATCGCAGCAGTAACCGCTGAAAGCATTCCGACCTTGTCTTTCGTCTCAAAACTCAACTGTTTCACTTTTTTCGCCTTTGCCATATTAGTATCCTCCCTTGCTGTAGTGTTTAGCATAATTGTAACTCATTATAGAGAAAAGTCAATAATCCCGAAAGTGTTTGTCCGAAAGTGCAGACATTGTTCAAATCTATTCCGAAAGCATTTTGAGACAGCGGATAAGAGGGATGACAGACGGAACAACAGAAAACCGACTGGGTAATTGCCGCCATTTCTATTCTTTTTATCCTTTCTTTCATGAAGATTACCAAAGTGATGTTACAGGATTATGAAAAAGAGGTTAAGATTCTGACATAAAAAGTAACGTACACACGCACATTACCGTCAAAATTCCCGCTGATTACTTATTGAATTCTTTTGTTATCGCACTGTTTTCTTGTAAATCAACGACTTATAGAATGACACGCAATGGCACAGAATATGCTTAATTTTCGGTAAAGACCGGTGCAGAATAAAGGCCTGCAGAAAAGGCCTCACGAAAAGCATCCGGAAGATGACCGGAGTAAACCGGATGCTCTATCCCGGAAATAAAAAGAAAGGGGGTGAGGTGAATGAATCATCTCGATATGGAGGCTATCAGTGATATCGTGGCAAAATACGGGTATGTGGAATGGGCGCTTGTTGGTTTTACTCCGGCAAGGGATTATACGATATTTTCGTATTTTACCGATCCTTCAGCGCTCCCGGCTTTCAGGGCTGTACTTCTCTCCATGCTGAGGATGGTCGAAAGTTCCCTTGAACGCGGCATAAATGAGTCATACGCAAAAAGTGCGGGGACATGCTGATACGAACATTTGCTCTGTATATCTCTTGTGTCATGATTTGTGAATGTTTCACTGTACGAGAGTATAAAGAAACGCCCTCCCGGGGCGGGGAGGGCGGTGGAGGGTCTTGCAGTGCTTTGCTATCCGGCAATTATAAAGCAACCTGCAAGGTCAGCTGTATCCTTTTGTCGTCTTTGAGTCCTGGATTTTCATAATCAACGGTATCGTAATCAAGCACGATCATGTTCTTATGCGGCTTGTCGAGATGATATGCGAGCCCAACGATATATCTGGTATTTTCGTCGTCATCTGCATCATCATTCGGGTCGAAGTAATCGTATCTGCCGATAACGCTGAATTTCTCATGGGGCTTTATTTCTGCGAATATCGAGTAGCCGTCTTTATTGTATTCATCCTTGCCGGACTGGTTGCCTTTCCCGTCATAATACTGGCCGGTAAGCACGACATATTCATGCTCGAAGCTGACCATTCCGAGGTTTACGTTCCAGTCCGGATCGGTGTCCTTGTTGCCCTTTCCGGTGATCCCGAAATAGGAGAACTGAAGGCCGGGCAGCATGTCAGGAAGGGGTCTGATCGTCAGTCTTCCCTCAAGGGCTTTATTGTCATTCTTTTCAGATGCGTGATACCCGCCGCCATTATACACTCCGAAGGCTAAGCTTCCATAGCGGCCGGGATATTTGCTGTTGACTTTCTTCTGATACTCTTCATTGATCTCACCGCCAAGCAGGGACACCACGGTGAGGCCGAAATCGGCGGAATTGAATGCCCCGTTCCTCTCGACGAACATGGTATCCTGGCAGCGGTACCAGTTGATATGCTCTTCAAAATCAAGCCATGGCATATGAACGACTCCCACTTCCATAAACGGCTGTGTGAAGAACGCGACGTCAGGGAATTTGAATTTTGCATATGCATACTTGATTCTCACGTCGACTGAGCCGTCGAGACTGCTGCCGTCATCCTTCACCTGAGTTACATCCAGGGTCATATGCGCATCCATCCACGGCATAAGTTTCTTGGTAACCCTGAAATACCCTCTCTTGAGAGCGAATTTGTTATGGCTTTCCCCGTCACCTGCGCTGCCACCTACGTCTTTGCCCTCTCCATCCATATACGAGAGGTACCATAAGAGATTGAATTTGAAGTCTTTCAATGCCTTGACAACACTTTCGATATCCTTCTGGGATACCTCTTCCTCCGCTGCCATTGCTGTTCCTGCCACTGAGAGCAGGAGACAGAGGCTCATAACGAAAGCCAATACCTTCTTCATACTTCTTCCTCCTTTTGTTTCGGATTTCATTTCGATAAAAACCCTTCTTTCTTCAGGTTATATGCAATAACTTCGGCAAGATCAGCCTCGTCTTCAAAGATCAGGATATGCTTCAAAGAGTCCACTTTATACTTATAGTTTTATTAATTATCCCTATGCAATCAGATAAACTCCCGTTTGTTGACTTTACCGGAAAATTTTTATATTCTAATATAGCTCCACGAGGTAAGCAATGAAACTTTTCCCGAAAGAGATTGATTTTTTCTCGATTTTTGAAAAGGCTGCGGCCAATGTCACCCATGCCGCTACGCTCTTCGTCGGAATCATGGAACACTTCACCAACCTTGAACTCTGGGCAAAGGAAGTGCATGAACTCGAGCAGGAAGGCGATGTATATACCCATGACATCATCAGGAAGCTGAATAAGTCCTTTGTTACTCCGATTGACAGGGAAGATATCCATGCGCTTGCTTCCAGATTAGACGATATTCTTGACCTGCTCTGGAATGCAGCCGACAGGCTTACCGTGTTCAAACTCACAGAATCTACCAAATACGCGATTATTATGGCAAAAGACCTCCTTGAAACCGTTGAACTGGTAGAAAAAGCGATAAAGAAACTGAAAGACAAGAACTATGCCCATATCCAGGAATACTGCATCGAGATCAACAAACTCGAAAATAAAATGGACAGGGGGTTCAGAGATGCCCTCGGTCATCTGTTTGATGTAGTCAAAGACCCTATCCTTATTATTAAATGGAAAGAAATATACGAGCATCTTGAGAACGCGTCTGACAGGTGTGAGGATGTAGCGAATATCCTGGAAGCCATTGTTCTGAAGCATGCTTGATATCGTCCTCATCGTTGTTTTTCTCGCCATATTATTCGACATAAGCAACGGTTACAACGATGCAGCAAATGCGATTGCAACGGTTGTTTCAACGCGGGTACTGAAGCCGTCACATGCAGTTTTGCTTGCGGGCACTCTGAATGTCCTCGGAGCGTTCATGACGACTGCGGTTGCAAAGACAATCGGAAAAGGGGTTGTCGACCCGAAGGCGATTACCGAGGGAGTTGTTGCCGCCGCCCTCCTGTCCGGATTCCTCTGGAATACTGCCATGACACGTATAGGCCTGCCCGTCAGCGCTTCTCATGCGCTCATCGGGGGCCTGATCGGTGCGTCGATATCGCATGGAGGGGTAGCGATTCTCAATATCCATGGACTGACCACAATATTTTTATCACTCCTCTTATCCCCTGTGTTCGGAATCCTGTTCGGATATGCCTTCATGCGGTTGATTCTCACCTTGTTCGGAAATCTCTCTACGAGTACGGTGAATAAATATTTCGGGAAACTTCAGATCGTCTCGGCGAGCTTTATGGCATTCAGTCACGGATCGAACGATGCGCAGAAGGTAATGGGCATTATTACGCTTTCACTCGTGAGCGGCGGCTACCTTCATTCTGTTGAAGTCCCTTTCTGGGTTATCCTCGCATGCGCTCTTGCCATGGGACTGGGTACGGCAGTCGGCGGCTGGAAGGTGATCAAGACCATGGGGGTGAATATGCTGAAACTCGAACCCGTGCATGGCTTTGCAGCAGAAACATCAGCGACTGTGGTGATTCTCGGGGCAAGCCATTTTGGTCTGCCTGTCAGCACAACCCATGTTATTGCCACTGCAATTATGGGAGTAGGTTCAACGAAGAGATTAACTGCCGTGAGATGGGGGATCGGAAAGAAGATTATCAATGCATGGATATTCACCCTTCCGGCATGTGCTGTTGCCTCATGGCTCATGTATAAAATAGTCGCTGTTCTTGCGTAAACGGTCAAGACCGTGTTTGCAGCACTTCCCTGATAGCCGCATCGGATGCTCCCCTGAAAATTTCTACTTTGCCGATGCTTGTTGGCAGGACAAATTTCAGTTCTCCGGCAACCGCTTTTTTATCAAGCTGCATTGACAGGAAAATACTCTGTTCTTTTATGTCATTCGGTTTCTCAGCAGGCAACCCATAGGATTCAATCAGGTTTTTGATCCGCACTGCCTGATCCGCAGGAATGAGTCCCAGTTTCTCCGCGAGCCGGGCCTCAAGGTGCATGCCTATCGCAACCGCTTCGCCGTGGAGGAAGCGTGTGTATCCGGTAACCGTCTCTATGGCGTGGCCTATTGTATGGCCATAATTCAGGATAGCCCGCAACCCGGCTTCACGCTCATCCTGGGCGACGACCCCGGCTTTTATCTCGCATGAACGTTTGATGATATGGATCAGGGCATCATTGTCAAGATTCAGGATTCTGTCTTTATTGCGTTCGAGAAACGCAAAGAGTTCACTGTCATCAATAACCCCATACTTAATAACCTCTGCAAGTCCCGCACGTAATTGTCTCTCCGGCAGGGTTTTCAGGGTATCTCCATCAATCCATACCAGCTTAGGCTGCCAGAATGCGCCGATCATGTTTTTGCCGAGCTCATGGTCAACGCCTGTCTTGCCGCCAACCGAACTGTCCACCTGTGCAAGCAGTGTTGTCGGGATCTGGATATAGGGAATGCCCCTCATATAGGTTGACGCAGCAAATCCAGCGATATCTCCGACAACCCCTCCCCCGAGCGCAACGACGGCTGATTGCCTGTCGAGCCGGTATCTGAGCAGTTCATTATATATCTGCTGGAGCGTTGCAAGGTTTTTATGTTCTTCGCCATCGGGAATAGTGACCGTGAGGAGATCGAATCCCGCATTCCTGATTGAATCCGATACCCTCTCTCCATAGAGCGAAAAAACAGTGGGATTGCTCACAATCGCAATTTTGGGGCTGAGATGAAAGGACCTGAGTTCTTCTCCTATGCCGTCGAGAATGGCGTTTCCCAGTACAATATCATAGCTTCGTTCAGCAAGCTGGACCCTTATTTTTTCCATACTCTTCTGTCCCTTTTCTCCCCTGATTCAGACTTCTGAATCCCGGATTTTATTGGTTATCTCCTCTGCGATCTGGAGAGGGGTTTTGTCTTCCGTATCGACCACGATATCTGCGTTCTCATAATACGGTTTCCTGAAATTCAGGAGGTCCTTTATTGTCCCAAGAGGATCTTTTCCCTGAAGCAGCGGCCTTGCATCATTCCCCTCGGTCCTTTTCAGGATAGTCTCAGGTGATGCCATAAGACAGACGACTATGCCGTGAGCCTTTAACATGTCCATGTTTTCCTGCTTCAGGACAGCCCCGCCTCCGGTCGCGATGATAGCGTTTCTGTCACGGGAAAAATTATTTATCATTTCAGTTTCTATCTCCCTGAACCGTTGTTCCCCGAATTTTTCAAAAATTTCAGCGATTGACATTTTCCGGGAAATTTCAATCTCGGTATCGACATCTCTCAGCTTCATGCCCAGACGGCGGGAAAGCTCTTTCCCGACCGCAGTCTTTCCGGTCCCCATGAACCCTGTCAGCACAATGTTCTTCATCCCTCAGATATTGTAGTAGTTACCGGGTGCGAGGTCAATCTGGTATATTGTACATATGCAGAAGGTTGTTGTCGGGATGAGCGGGGGGGTTGACTCCTCGGTAACCGCATACCTCTTGAAAGAAATGGGGTATGAGGTGGAGGCGATATCCATGGCTCTGTGGGAACCGGAGACGAAGACTGAACAGGGCGCATGTTGTTCACTCCGCTCTCTTGAGTCGGCGGCGCAGACCGCCGACAATATTGGTATCCCCCACCGCATACTCGATCTCAGAGATATTTTCCATGAAAAAGTGATCGAACCTTTTGTGAAAGCCTATCTGTCAGGCATGACCCCGAACCCCTGCATCCTCTGCAACAGGTTTATCAAGTTCCCTCATCTTCTGAGCGAAGCTGCAAAACAGGGGGCTGAGTTCATTGCGACAGGCCACTATGCAAGGGTTGAACCAATTCCCTGCCTTACGAACGATTCACGGGGAACTTCCAACACTGCCCGTTTGGGAAATAAAAGTAAGGAAGGGTTGGAGAGTTCTCCATGTTTTTGTCTCAGAAAGGGGGTCGATCCCAGGAAAGACCAGTCCTATGTCTTATATATTTTACGCCAAACAGAACTTTGCAGATTACTCCTCCCGCTCGGAGCATATGAAAAGGATGAAATCAGGAAAATAGCGAAAAAACAAAATCTTCCGGCTGCCGATCGGACAGAGAGCCAGGAGATCTGTTTCATTCAGGGGAGGGCGTATTCCTCGTTTATCGAAGAAAGAGCCCGGAAAACGGGAAAATCCGGCCCGATTGTTGCTTTGAAAAATAATGAGGTGATAGGAGTGCATAAGGGCATTCACGGATACACGGTCGGGCAAAGAAAAGGGCTCGGAATATCATCGCCCGATCCGCTTTATGTGGTGAAGATAGACGCTATGAAAAACACCGTTTATGTAGGACCACAGGATGAAGTGAGAAAGAAGGAATTTTTCGTTGCAGACCTGAACTGGGTGAATCCCCTGGAACCTTTCTTCCACGAAGAAGGAGGGCAGGAAGGAGCTTTCAGGGCAACGGTGAAAGTGCGTTCTACCATGAAAGACGAACCGGCAACGCTCTATCCGGAAACAAATCCCCACTCACCTCCCTTTCCTGAAGGGGGAATGGAGGGATTTTCGAATCACAATGTCCGGGTTGTATTTGATGAACCGCAATGGGCTCCTGCTCCCGGGCAATCCGCGGTATTCTACGAAGGAAACAGGGTGATCGGCGGAGGCGTAATAATAGATTTTTGTTAATTTTGTCAATATAATAAAAAAATGAAACAGTGGAAGGCATCGTGGTCATAAAGAAGGAAGACCTTACCTACGAGAAAATCTTTGCAGATATCAGACAGGTCTACCGGGAAAATTATGGAAGCAGCGATACTGAGCTTGTCGGGATGGTGTTCAATGACATCCTCGACCTCTTCCTGGGAAAAAAGAAAGGGTTCCAGCGATGTGATACACAATACCATGATCTTTTCCACACCCTGCAGGTTGCCCCGCCTTTTATCGGGATTCTTGATGGATGGAACAAGAGCGGGAAGACACCGCGGATCACAAAAGACTATTTTGATTTAGGCCTCATCTGCGTATTTCTGCACGACACCGGATACATAAAAAGGGACGGCGATTTTCAGGGAACCGGCGGCAAGTATACCTTTGTGCATATACAGAGGAGCATTGATTTTGCGGAATATTATCTCCCCGGTATCGGTTTTGACGCACAGAGGATTGAGAGCGTGAAGAATATCATCATGTGCACCGGGGTGAGAGTCGACTATTCCAAACTCCATTTCGGTGCTGAGGAAGAGCGCATTATCGGATACGCCCTCGGCACTTCAGACCTCATGGGGCAGATGTCTGCCATTGATTATCCGGAAAAACTATCGGCTCTCTTCGATGAATTCGAAGAAGCGTACCGCTATGAAGGGCAGGAGAAACTGGCGAGCAAAGGCGCAGTGATTTTCCGGAGCGCCGGTGATCTGATCAGAAGCACCCCCCATTTTTATGAGGTTGTGGTAAAAGACAAGCTTCAGAAGATGGGCTCTTTAGACGCCTGTCTTTCCTATCATTATAACGATAGCCATAACCCTTACCTCGAAGCCATCGAGGAAAATATGCAGAAGATCAAGCTCGCTGCGGCTGCTTAATAAACGAGCCGGAGTATATCGGGAACGACCTCTATCGTTGCAGGGGTCATCCCCAGATAATCACCGTCAATCTGGATATGCGCGGAACCTCTCACCTCAAGGGCGGTCGCTTTTGTATATCCGACATCATGAAACTGCAGATGCCGTCCCCTCAGTATTCCCAGAACGTATCGAAGGACATCACCCCGTCTCTTCCCCTGAAAGAAACAGACTGAGAGCGCAGGGTCGGCGAGTTCTGCGTCGGGGGTGGCGCTGAAATTCCCCCCGTATTTTGCGGCGTTCCCGATAATAACGGAAAAACAGGAATGTATCTTCCCATCGATAGTTACCTGAAGACCTGAAAGATTCAGCATGAACAGAGTTTTGAACCCGCTGAAGATATATGCACCCTTCCCGGAGAATTTTTTTAGTGTTTCATTGACTCCATGGACCACCGCTCCATCGAATCCGATGCCGGCCATGAGACAGAAATACCGGCTCACCGGAGGTGAGCAGTGTGGAAGGGTTATTCTCCCGAGGGCAATGGTATGGGGATGTCTGCTGAGCGCAAAATCCACTGCATGCTCTTCATGCTCGGGGACCCCAAGTTCTTTCGCAAGCACATTTGTTGTGCCGAGAGGGAGAATTGCCATTGGAATTGCAGATCCCGCAAGACCGTTCATTACCTCATTGAATGTGCCGTCGCCTCCGGCAGCAAGAATCAGAGAGGGATTTTTCTTCAGCGCATCCCGCGCAAGCAGCTCAGCTTCACCTCTTTGCCTGGTAAGGAAGGATTCTACTTCATGGCCCCTGTCCCGAAGGTATCGACAGGCTCTTTCGAGTTTTTTTTCCGAAGCCTTTTTTGCTGCAGGATTACAGATTATGACTATCAAGGATTTCCTCTGCCTGCTGTATGCCTTTCCATGGTCCGATATGGTCAACCAGTACCGGTGTCCTTTCGAGATACTGAATTATCTCTTCAATATCACTACCCTCCCGTATGAAGAACACACGTCCGCCGGTTTCCCCCCCCTTTTGCTTGATGGCAGGTATTCTCACATAACCGAACAGGTTTGAGGCAACATACCCGGTTGTATAATGAGGGTCATCAGAGATGCAGAGTTCTGCGGTCACACCGGAACAGGAAGCAACCTTGGAGGCAAGCGTAAGGGCTTCTTTCACGGTATCAGTATTAATCCCAAGCCGGGCAAGCCTTGAGGAAAGAATTCTTAACGCAGGCTTTGCAATGCCAAGGCGCGACACCCTGACTCCTCTCCTGCGGTCATGTTCCAGCCGCATGCCCTTTTCTGCTGAAATAAGAGCGGCGCCGCGCATATTCCCTTTTTGCAGAACAGCAAAGGCGGTCTTCAATGCTTTTTCGGATATTCCCAGTGCCCGCAACATTTTCCCTGATATCTTTCTTGCTTCTGAGGGAGAGTCGGAAATGACGGTTGATAAAGGCAGGGTTGAGATTGTGCGTGGTTTTTGTTTAACTTCCTCCAGCGTCAGAATAATCGCATCCGGCTTCCCTTTTGGATGATGCAATGCCCTTTCAATATATCCCCTGAGAATTCGTTGCATCTCTGATACAGTATAGAGCCCCTCAGCGCCGGAAATATGGATTTCTGAAGTTTTTTGCTTTTTCCCTCTGAATTCTGATTTCTGACTTCTGACTTTTTGTGATGCCCGCATGCGTATGTTCCAGAGCTTTTCCATTAAAAGTGATTATATATCATTGTTGTCCAAAATATTCAGGGGCAGGGATACGACCCGGTTTCCGAATCGAAATCACGGGTAGCTTTGAAGAGACCGAAGTCAAAGCGGAGATCTCAGGCTGCGATGCTTCACGCACCTTACAGTCAGAAAAAGTTTTGAGTAGTAAAAGAGGGAGTTTAGGTCGCTTTGGAAACCGAGCTATGGCCCCGTAAATAATTCATGGAGGTAAGCGCAGGGTTAATCGAACAGCGAGACGAGGGTGTCGGTTTTTTCCGCAATATGCTTCGTCATCTCTTCCTGCTCGTTTTTCAGCTTGTAGAGTTCATCTGCAATGTCCAGCGCAGCAAGGATGGAAGCTTTTACCGGGGTGATATTCGGCGATGTTGAATATACTTCTTTTAATTTCCTGTCCACAAAGGAAGCAAGTTCCCTGATGTATTCCTCAGGTTCATCGCCCCTGATGGTATATTTCTGGCCTAAAATATAGACTTCAGTACTGCCCATGACTTTTACTCTGCATCCAGCGTTTCGAGTTCATCGAGAAGAGTTTCGATCTGGCTTTTCACGACATTCTTTTCGGACCGCATCTGCTCAACTTCCTGGTTTTTTTCATCGAGAAGCCGTTCAAGTTCCTTGATCCGTCTCTCCATCAGTATTTTTTCTTCCTTCAGAGACTTGACCCGTTCAATAGTTGCGGCAATTTTATCTTCAAGAGTTTTGAATTTATCCAATGACGTGCTCTCCTTTTTCATTGTATTGAGTTGTTCCCCATGCTGATTATCGTCGAAGAGGGTCTTCATGAAAACCATTTGTACCTAAAATACCAGAATGTCTGAAGGATTGTCTATAGTTTTTCGAGTGACTCGTCGGGCCTTTCTTCAGCGGGAGAAAAAAGCCGATTATATTCAAAAAAAGTCGTGAGGACGCGTTTTACGTAATTCCTCGTCTCCGTGTAGGGGATGTCCTCGATGAACTCGTCGACCTCTTTATATCGCCCGTTTGCCGTCCATTTTCTTACTGCTTCTTCTCCTGCGTTATAGGCGGCAATCGCGTGGGGATAGGAGCCGAATTCCTGAATCAGCCGGCTGAGATACGAGATGCCGAGATGGAGGTTATTTTTGACGTGATAGATGTCCCCGGTATGCTGTATTCCCAGGTGAATGGTTCTGTTGAGCCGGTATGCGGTCTGTGGCATAAGCTGCATGAGTCCAAGCGCCCCGGCAGGAGATTTTGCTTCGGCATCGAACCTGCTCTCTTCTCTGATAAGGGACAGGACAAGAAAGGGATCGACGTGATACCGTTCAGAGAGAGAGGCGACAGTATCCCAGTATGCAAGGGGATAGAGAAAACCGTAAAGCTGTTCTGAAGAAGAGGATTTTTTCGCGGCAAGCCTCACTGAATGCTTGTACTCATCGAGTGCCTCGAATTTCGCGCACAGGGAAATGAACTCCTCAGGAGAATCTGTATGTTTTGAAAGATGAATCAGCTCTGAAACCGCTTCCCGGTTCAGACCAAATTCGAGCAGGACTTCGACCCGCTCAATCTCCTTGAATGAGGCAGGGGATGATTTTGCCGGCATCGAGGTTTTTTTGAATTTATGCCGGGTGTTCGCCGCTGCATCCTGCCATAATTCTCTGGTCCTTGCATAGGAAAGGAGACGGTAAAAGTCCCGCTTTTCCGGGATATTGCGGGGATACAAATCTGCGGTATTTTCACCGGCCGACTCCAGGCTCCGTGCTTTCCAGTAGAGATACTGCGGGTCATCATTCATGCTGTGCAGCTTTGCAAATATCTCTGCTGACTTTGTATATTCTCCGGACAGATAGTATGTCCATCCGATTCCCCACAGGGTATCTTCACGGCTTCGGGGAAATGATTCCAGAACATGTTCGTAGAGGTCCAGGGACTCCTTGATGTTGCCTGCTCTTCTTTTGTCCGCTGCAACTGCCAGAAGGAGCGAGGCGAAGCGGGGATCTTTCATGGTCAGCATTTCATCAATGAGCGCATACACAGTCTCTTTGTCCCGTGCACGATACAGGGAACGGACTTCCCAGTATTTCTCGCCGGCCTTTTGATAGATGTCTGCCGCCTCACGGTACTTCTTCTGTCTGAACAGGGAAACCCCCAGTTTTTTCAGGATTTCGTATTTAAGCTTGCCGTCGTCCCGTGCAAGGGCTGTCCGGAGAAGGGACTCGGCATCTTTAAAATCCAGCTTGTCATTCAGGTTTGAACCGCGCTGGAGCATATCCCCGGTGCTGATTTCTTCGGGGTTTAATTCGCTATACGCCGGGTTAGCAAAGGCGCCGGCGCTGATGTAGATATCCTTGAAGAGAGGTTTGGCTGCCTGTATTTTCCCCTGCTTTTTGAGCCATTTCGCATAGAGATACTTCATTTCTGTGTCGCCGGCGTAGTCGCTGAGATATGCTTTGAACAGATCTCCGGTATTGTCTTCAGAGAGTTCCGCAGATTCGCTGATCTCCATGGACCGGGCTTTCCTGATTAAGGGTGATTCAGGGTACTTCTTGAGAAGAGAGCGGATTGCGTTGAGTGATTCACTGTGATTCCTGTTCTCATAATACGCTTCCGCTAACCAGAAGAGGGCATAGTCACCCAGGAGCGGAAATTCTTTCCCGGCGAGAGACAGGCTCGATATGGCCTCTTCATATCTGCCGCTGTCGAGCGCTCTTTTCCCTTTCTGAAGAGAAACCTTTCCCCCGGTTTCCTCTGCGCATGCTGAAGCAGAAAACAGAAGAAACAGCGCGATAAAAAGAAGACGCTTCATCCCCTTATGATAGCGGAAAGAACTTGTTTCAGCAAGGGTGAGCGTTGCCTTGGAGAATGGCATTTTTCCGTTTGCTATGGTATATTTCCCCATGATCAGCGACCTCAGGCTTCATGGCAAGACAGGTCCAGTCGAGTATTTTGCCTTTGTCGGCGGCGCCAGTGCTTATAATACATATTTCTATGAAGAGATCCCTTCGGGTATCCGGTTTTTTTCCCGGGGGAATGAATTCACGATAACTGCCGACGGGGTGCATTACAAGGGTACCGGCGGAAGTTTCTGCGAGTATATGTTCGGTGTTGAACAACCGCTCAAGGACCTCCTGAAACGTGATATCGCGAACAGGCTCATCCTGTTCGGGGCTTTTCTTGACGACAACGAACGGGTTGTTTTTACCAACGAAACAGAGGGGCACGAGTCTTTTTACCGTCTTTTCATTCAGGGGCATGCGGTAAAAAACTACTACTTCTTCGTCGCCTCCGATTTCAGCGGAGATTACAAAAAAAGACAGAAACAGATCCTCGGCGCCGTGGGGAAATTTCTCAAGAGAACCGACCTCCTTCCCGAAAACAGTGACACGGATCTCCTTGAAGGGTTTCTGAACGAACTCCATGAAGAGAACTCTACGGTGTTTCTCTTTAAACTCATTCACGAAGGGAACCAGAAGTTCTACCAGACATACGCCGGTTTTTATGCGAAGGAAAGGTTGCTCTCTCCGAATGAAGAACTTATATATGGAAGATATCGCCACGCGGCACCAGATAGACCGTTACCAGCAGGAGCGGATGAAGATCGACGTCATGTACAGGCACCTCAATAACAAACGTGTTGTTGATGAATACCGTGATATCCTCCTGAGCGGAATTTTGGACGATACCCTGCATCATCAGGAATTCGCAAGGCTTGAGGACGGTTGAGGACACTCGGTATACGGAACAACATCCCGATCGTACTGTTCGAGACGCTCGATGACCTGCTCCTGAGGGGGAAGAAGATTCAGGCAATTGAAGAGCCTGAGTATCTCCGTGAGACGAGGACGATACTCCAGAGTCTTTTTTTTAAAGATCAGTCACTGAAAAAACACATAATCCATGAAGATATCATCAGGCTCCTCAGGGCAAAGCAGATCGCCGATGCGAAAAGGGACAAGGGGTTTGAGCAAATCCTTCTCGATACTGTAAGGGCCTGTGACGAAATAGCACGGGAGACAAACGACTTCAATCTCTTCGAAGAGTTCACCTCTATTGCCACCTATTTTGACCGTTTTGATAATGTTTCAACAGTACTGAGCCATATTGCATTCATGGAAAATGTGGAATTTTCCGAGGATTCCCTGCGGAGTCTTTTAGGGAATAAAAGAGAGTTCGACCAGCTTGACAAGGGCGTCTTTGAAAACCTGTTTGTCACGGAGCTTCTGAACAATAAATATGTCACGAGTTATGGCCGGAGAAAAGTCAAGGCACTCGCCAAAGGGATAAAGAAGATAAACGCAGGTGACGCGTCGTTGAGGGACATTATCGGGGAACTGACGGCAATTACCGATGAGGAAAAGCTCTACCGGCTTATCCATAAAACACTCAAGGAAAGGATGCGGAGCTTTTTCCCCGGCCTTGACACAAAGAAAGGCCGTGAGAAGATACGTGAAGACATCTCGCAGGAGCTTGGCGGACAGGGTATCGCGCGGCAAATTGCAAAGAATTTATTCGACAAGAGTATTCCTGGACATCAAGAAAGGAGTCTTTCTATCTGAACCATCTTTTCCCTCGATCATTCAGGACCAGGACACTGTCTCTGAGAGAAGACTTCCTCAACAACAGCGGGCTTGACAGGTTCTATATAGAAACACTGGAACGGGAATACTTCGAACAGAGGAAACTTGATCCGGCGCTTCTTGAAAAACTTCTGGTTGGAGGCGGCGAGCGGATTTGAACCGCTGAATAAAGGTTTTGCAGACCTCCCCCTTAGCCACTTGGGTACGCCGCCGTTCTCTGAAATATGCGTAAAGCGTAAGCTTCAGAGTGTCAAGCGAGATAAGTCTTTCTTAGTCTTACGTTCTTAAGGACTCCTCAGTGCATACCTGTTATTTCATGGAGCGGGAAACGGGATTCGAACCCGCGACCCCAACCTTGGCAAGGTTGTGCTCTACCAACTGAGCTATTCCCGCATTTAAAAAACAGTTAAAAGTGAAAAGTTATAAGTTAAAAGTTTTGCAATTTCCATTTAGCTTCTCACTTTTTACTCGTAACTTTCAACTCTTAACTTATAAGAGGCAATGAGCTATAATGAACGGTATTAATAAAAATACTAGGAAAGTGTAGATTTTGTCAATATGATTGTACCTGACCTTGAGACTTTTAAAGTCTCTTTCAACGAAGGGAAACCTTATCCCTGTCTACAGGGAAATCCTTGCAGATACAGAGACACCCGTTTCCGCTGCGATGAAATTGGGAGGTTCTCCCTCATTTTTACTCGAGAGCATGATCGGCGGCGAAAAATGGGCGCGGTATTCTTTTCTCGGCTCAAAACCTTCACGGATTATCAGGAGCTGGGGGAACAGGGTCGAGATAAAGGATAAGAGGACGGGGAATAAAACATGTGAGGGTTGAAAACCCCATCGAAGTAATCAAAAAAGAGATCACCGCTTTTCAGCCGGTCGATGTGCCGGGGCTTCCAAGGTTCTACGGGGGACTTGTCGGCTACATCGGCTACGATATGGTCAGGTTTTTCGAGGAGATCCCGGATACGAATACACCGGGGCTGAAACTTCCGGACATGTTTCTCATGGTTACCGACACCGTGGTCATTTTCGACAATCTCACAGGGAAAATCAAGGTTGTTTCCAATGCGCATATCAACAACAAGTCCCCGGAAGAGGCCTATCAGGAAGCAGAGGAAAAAATCGGGAGTATCATCGAAAAACTCAGGAGGTCTAAAATCCCACGCGGCCAGAAGAAAGCAGAAAGTCTGCGGATGCCTTGTCACCGGTTCAGACGCAGCCCCTGCAGGAACGATGAACCGCCGGGAGCGACCCGGCTTTTTCAGGATACAAATCATCCTTTTTCTCAAAGGATTCATTTGAAGAGGCTGTCTTGAGGAGTAAAGAATACGTCATGTCCGGAGATGTAGTCCAGGTGGTGCTGTCACAGAGGTTTGAACGCGACTATGAGTATCGACCCCTTTCAATATCTACAGGGCCCTCGGGTTATTAATCCCTCTCCTTATATGTACTACATCAGACACCGGTGATGCAAAACTTGTCGGTTCATCCCCCGAGATACTCGTGAGACTCGAAGGGAAAAAAGATAATCCTGAGACCTATCGCAGGCACGCGGAGCAGGGGCGAGAGCAGAAGAAGAAGACAAGTCGCTCGAGGAAGACCTCAAAAAAGACCCAAAGGAGATTGCAGAGCATATCATGCTTGTCGACCTCGGAAGGAATGATGTCGGCAGGGTTTCGGAAACAGGGTCTGTGAAGGTTACGGAATTGATGTCTGTTGAACGATACAGCCACGTGATGCATCTTGTCTCCAATGTCGAAGGCACACTCAGAGACGGTCTGGATGCATTCGATGTGCTGGAGGCCTGCTTCCCCGCGGGAACGGTAACAGGCGCTCCCAAGGTCAGGGCGATGGAGATTATTGAGGAACTCGAGCCGATGAAGCGAGGGCCTTATGCCGGTGCGGTCGGATATTTCAGTTATTCGGGCAATATGGATACCTGTATTACCATCAGAACGCTCATCATAAAAGGCGGCAAAGTATATGTCCAGGCCGGCGCCGGTATCGTTGCCGACTCGGTCCCTGAAAATGAATATGCAGAGACGGTCAACAAGGCGATGGGCATGATGAGGGCGGTAGACATGGCGGAGAAAGAATTAGGCTAATTTTTTTATTATGAGATAAAACCACTACCTCTGGTAGTGGTCCGGTAAAGCGGTTTAACCGTACAAGTAATTATAATGAACCTCCCTGAAAGGTACCAAGAGGAGGGAGGTTCAAATGAGTAGATTCAAGAAACTATCACATACGATATATGAATGTAAATATCATGTGGTAATTTGCCCGAAATATCGGCACAGGATATTCAAGGGAGAGATAGGAGAGTATGCGAGGCAGGAGATATATGTATTATGTAAGCAGAAGGAGTTATTGGAGGTACTGGAGCTAAGTATACAGGAAGACCATATACATCTTGTGATGTCAATGCCGCCGAAATATGCATTTTCGGAGATAATGGGGTATGTGAAGGGGAAATTATCGCTGAGATTATTTCAGAGGTATGAGGGAGTAGGGAAAAGATATTGGGGACGGCATCTATGGTCACGAGGATATTGTGTAAGCACAGTGGGACTGACAGAAGAGCTAATAAGGAGATATGTGAAACACCAGGAGAAGATGGATAAGCAAATAGAGGATCAGCAGAAAGGCTTATTCAAGTAACAACGGCAAACACGATGGTACCTTTCAGGACTATCTTTTCAAGCCACCTCCTCTGGGGGTGGTAGTTGACTCTGTCATTCTCCGGCTTGACCGGAGAATCCAGTTCTTGCCTGGGTTGTCCGATCAAGTCGGGCAATGACAAGAGATAGATAAGAATGGCAAACACTATTGAGGTTGAATTCGTATGTTATTGATGATCGATAATTATGATTCCTTTACCTATAACCTCGTGCAGTACCTTGGGGAGCTTGGGGAGGATATCGGTGTTTACAGGAACGATAAGATCACGGTCGGTGAGATCGAAGAGATGCGCCCTGACAGGATTGTTATCTCTCCGGGCCCCTGTACCCCGAACGAGGCCGGGATTTCGGTAGACGTCATCAGGTATTTTGCCGGCAAGATTCCGATCCTCGGGGTATGCCTCGGGCACCAGGCTGTCGGCGCTGCCTTTGGAGGCGAAATTATCCGGGCGCCAAGACTGATGCACGGAAAGACTTCCATGATATACCACGACGGGAAGGAGGTCTTTCAGGGCCTTCCCAATCCTTTCGAGGCGACCCGGTATCACTCACTCCTTATAAAGCGAGAAACCCTCCCGGAATGCCTTCAGATAACTGCATGGACGGATGTCGGCGAGATCATGGGCGTCCGGCATAAAGAGTTTCTTGTCGAAGGTGTCCAGTTCCATCCTGAATCAATATTGACAAGGGTCGGAAAATCTCTTTTGAAAAACTTCCTCAGATTGAGTATCTGATTGGAGACTAAGGATAAAGATTCATGATTAAAGAAGCAATACATATGCTGGTGGATCAGATCGGCCTCTCTGAAAAAGAGATGGCCGAATGCATGGAAGAGATCATGGAGGGAAAGGCCACTGACGCACAGATAGGGTCTCTGCTTACTGCGTTAAGGGTAAAAGGCGAAACTGTCGACGAGATAACGGGTGCGGCGAAGATCATGAGGGAGAAGGCGACGGCAATCAAGGCCCCTGAGGGAGTCCTTGATACGTGTGGCACAGGCGGAGATATGTCCCATACCTTCAATATCTCGACTACGACTGCTTTTGTAGTTGCCGGCGCGGGTGTCCCTGTAGCAAAGCACGGCAACCGTTCTGTATCGAGCCGGTCGGGCAGCGCCGATGTGCTGGAAGCGCTCGGGGTCAAGATAGACCTTCCCCCGGAGAAAGTCGAGAGATGCCTCTTCGAAACAGGATTCGGTTTCCTCTTTGCGCCCCTGTTCCATCCCGCCATGAAATATGCGATCGGACCCCGTCGCGAGATGGGGATAAGGACCATCTTCAATATCCTTGGTCCCCTCACGAACCCTGCCGGAGCACAAAGGCAGATACTCGGGGTGTTCGCAGGCAGGCTCACAGAAACCCTGGCAATGGTTCTCGGAAACCTCGGGGCAACAGACGCCATGGTGGTGCACGGTGAGGACGGACTGGACGAGGTAAGCATTTCCGGGAAAACCAAAATTTCCCGCTGCAGGGACGGGAACCTCGAAACCTTCACCATACAACCCGAAGATTTTGGTTTATGGAGGGGCGGGATAGAAGACCTGAAGGGTGGGAATAAAGAAGAAAATGCAGGGATTACCACTGCCATCCTTCGGGGTGAGCAGGGATCAAAGCGGAATATAGTCCTCATGAATTCGGCGCTCGCCTTCATCGTTGCAGGAAAAACAGGAGAGTACAGCACGGCGCTCGATATTGCTGCGGATTCGATAGATTCGGGTAAGGCGCGGGAAAAACTGGAAGAAGTGAAGAGGGTGAGCAATGCGTTGTAGGGAGGATCTTTGGCAGTCAAAGTAGCAGTTGTAGGCGTAGGGTATCTTGGCCAGCACCATGCGCGGATCTATTCCGGGATGGGAGATGCTGAACTTGTCGCAGTCGTTGATATTGACAAGGAGAAAGCGGATACCCTTGCAGCGCAATATTCTGCCAAGGCTTTCTATGACTTCAGAGATGCCCTCGACAGAGTCGAGGCAGTCAGCATTGTAACTCCGACGCCATCCCATTATGAAATAGCCCTCGAATGTCTGAAGGCAGGAAAAGACGTCCTCATAGAGAAACCGATCACGGTGACAATCGAAGAGGCAGATGCACTGATCAGGGAGGCAGCCAAAACAGGGCGTATTATCCAGGTAGGCCACCTTGAACGGTTTAATCCTGCTATCCTCGCTGCGGCAGAGCTGATTAATGACCCGGTCTTTATAGAATCGGAAAGGCTGTCGCCTTTTCTTGTGAGAGCGACCGATATCGATGTCACCCTCGACCTTATGATCCATGATATCGATATCATATTGAGCCTCGTTGCTCTCCCTGTCAGGGATATCAGGGCGGTTGGCGCAAGTATCCTTTCAGGGAAGATAGACGTAGCAAAGGCATGGCTTGAGTTCGAGAACGGTTGCATGGCGCTTGCAACGGTGAGCCGCCTGTCACCCGAAAAGCAACGAAGACTCAAGATATTCCAGAAAGATTCCTATCTGTCCGTGGATTATCAGAGCTCGGAGATGAAGCGTTATTATAAAACCCCGGAAGGGATAGCGGTTGACAGTGCGCAACCGGAGAAGAAGGAGCCGCTTAAGGAGGAGCTGAAGGATTTTATCAGATGTGTTCAGGAGAGGAAACCTCCCAAAGTCTCCGCGGTCGAGGGAAGGGATGCGCTAAGAGTGGTGCTTGAGATAAACAGGATGATCAGAAATACAGAATCAGGATAAGGGAGGATTTACTGAAGTGGTTCCGATGGTTGATCTGAAAAGGCAGTTCCAGGAAATAAAAGAAGAGATATTCGCTACCCTCACAGAAATACTCGAGAGCAGCCACTATATTCTCGGGCCTAAGGTGGAAGATTTTGAGAAGAAGACCGCAGCGTATCACGGGGTCAGAGAGGCGGTTGGGGTTGCCTCATGCACCGACGCCCTCCATCTCGCCATAGATGCGCTCGGGATAGGTGAGGGCGATGAGGTGATCACTACTCCTTTCACCTTCTTTGCGACCGTTGAAGCCATCCTCTATACAGGCGCCCTGCCGGTCTTTGTCGATATCGAGCCTGACACCATGAATATCGATGCCGGGCAGATCGAAGCGCATATTACGGACAAGACCAAAGCCATTCTCCCTGTTCATCTCTTCGGTCATCCGTCAGATATGAAACGGATTATGAAAATAGCAAAGAAGCACGGATTGAAAGTGGTCGAGGACTGCGCCCAGTCCTTCGGCGCAGAAATTGACGGCAGGAAAACGGGAAGCTTCGGGGATGCGGGGTGTTTCAGTTTTTATCCGAGCAAGAATCTCGGCGCATACGGCGACGGAGGCTTGATTACCCTTGACCACCCGAAAGTGGCCGAGCGGATACGGGAGTTGCGAAATCATGGGTCAAGGGGAGCTTACCGGCATGGAAGGGTCGGATTCAACAGCAGGCTCGATGAGATACAGGCAGGCATCCTGCTCGTGAAATTCAAACATATAGACGAATACAACCGGAAAAGGAGAAACAACGCCATGCTCTATACTGAACTCCTTTCCGGCAGGGTCTCCTGTCCCGTGGAACATCAAGGGGCATACCATGTCTATCATCAATACACCATCAGAAGCAAAAAGAGGAATGAAATCCAGCAGAGACTCAAAGAGCGTGGCATTTCCTCAGTTGTATACTACCCGGCGCCGCTCCACACCCAGGAAGCCGTGAAATTTCTGGGCTACCAGAGAGGTGATTTCCCCGCCGCTGAGAAGGCCGCGCGGGAAGTCCTTTCCCTGCCGATGTATCCCGAGCTTGAAGAGAAAGACGATACGAGAGATAGCCGGAATAATCAGGGATAGTGTGTAGCAGTCTTAATCCATAAATTTTGTAGATATTGTATCCACCATGGTTGATATCAAGTGCGTGATATAAATCCTCAAATATCATAAAAATTGTTTAGATCTTTATTATGTCATTCCCCGACTTGATCGGGGAATCCAGTATCAGAGGCTTATTAGAAAAGTACTGGATTATCCGGTCAAGCCGGATAATGACAATCATTGTAAAAGGCTTATTTTGAATCAGAGAGGTTAGTAACAGTTCTATGAATACTGTAATGATCATTGCGGGAGAAAGTTCCGGGGAATTATACGGCTCCCTCCTTGCACAGGAACTCAAACAGAGGGACCCGGATATGCGCATCATCGGCGTCGGCGGACAGAGGATGCAGGAGGCGGGAGTAGAGCTCATCTCGGCCATATCAGACGCATTCGGACTTGTGGAAGCGGTTGCGTCGTTGCAGAAAATCAAAGAAACCTATAAACGGGTTGTCGCGGCGATGAAGGAACAGTCTCCCCAGGTCCTTGTGCTTATTGATTATCCGGATTTCAACCTCAAGGTTGCAGGGAAAGCAAAATCGCTCGGCATACAGATCCTCTACTATGTGAGTCCGCAGGTATGGGCGTGGCGGAAGGGCCGGGTGAAAAAGATCGCGAAGCTTGTGAACAGGATGGCGGTCATCCTCCCTTTCGAAGAAAAACTGTACAGGGATGCCGGGGTGCCCTGTGAATTTGTGGGGCATCCGATACTTGAAGAGATCGAGTCTATTTTGTACGGAGAAGGTAGAAATCTACCCCCCCTTAGCCCCCCCTTGGTAAGGGGGGGAATGGGGGGGTGTTTAACTCCAAACTCTGCACTGCGATCGTGTTTCAAATCTTCCCTCGGTCTTGATCCGGAAAAACCACTCCTGTCTCTCCTCCCCGGCAGCAGGCCGCATGAACTGCAGAAACTTCTCCCTGTAATGATCGAGGTCATAAGGAAGATAAAGAATGATTCCGCTTTCAAGCCATTCAAGGAGTATCAATTCTGCATGCCCCTTGCCCCCAATACCGACGAACTCAAATACAGTCTTTTTTTCGCGCAGCTGAATAAGGAAGGGGTTGCGATCAGGAAAGGCGAGTCGGTGAGGGTGCTTGCAGCATCGGATCTCGCGGTAGTTGCCTCAGGTACCGCGACACTCCAGACGGCCTTTCTCGAAGTCCCGATGGTTGTAGTCTATAAACTGTCTCCGCTCACATTCCATCTCGGCAGGCGTATTGTAAAAGTAACCCATATCTCGCTTATCAACATTCTGTCGGGGAGAACGGTTGTCCGTGAACTCCTTCAGGAAGAGGCGAATCCGGAAGAGATTACAAAAGAACTGGAAAGAATTCTGATCGAGACTGAGTACAGGGAAGACATGCTCCGTCAGTACAGAACCGTCAGGGAACAATTCCAGGGAATGAGTCCGTCCAGGAGGGTTGCAGAGATGATTACGGGGATGATGGGGCGAAAATAAGGAGGAGGGCTAGTGTTTTTTCTGTACAGTATGTTGTACCGCATCGTTCTTCTCTTCCTCTTCCCCTTCGAATATTTCAAGAGACCTGCGGATATCCGAAAACGATGGGTGCGGGAAAAATTCGGATTTCTTACCCCCCCTGTGCCCCCCCTTGGTAAGGGGGGGATGGAGGAGTATGCAGTATCTTCGGATAAGAAAGCTGGGGGGATTGTATGGATTCATGCGGTTTCAGTAGGTGAGGTGATTGCCGCTGTCCCGCTGCTCAGAAGCTTAAGGAAAAAATATCCATTCCGGACTATTCTGCTTTCGACAATCACGGATACGGGGCAGAAGGTTGCGCGCGCGCGGGCTCCTGAGGGTACAATCGTGATATACCTCCCTTTCGATATCCCTTCTGTTGTAGCAAGGGTCATGAAAACAGTGAACCCGGAGCTGTTGATTATAATGGAGACCGAACTCTGGCCCAATCTTTTTAAAATATGCGCTTCCCGCAAGATACCGGTTATTCTCATGAACGGGAGAATTTCAGAAAATTCCTTCAGGGGATACCGCAGGATATCTTTTTTCATGAAAAAAGTGCTTTCCTGTGTTGAATTTTTCGGCATGCAGAATGACGAGTATGCTGCAAGAATCCGGAGTCTGGGCGTAGCGCACAGCAGGATAATGAGCCTGGGCAATTTCAAATTCGATGCAACACCCCCGTCAAAAATCCCTGAATGGACAGCAAGGGTACAAAGGCCGGTCCTTATCGCAGGGAGCACCAACGAAGGAGATGAGGAACTGATAACCTCGGTCTACCTTCAACTGAAAAAAGATTTTCCCGCGCTGAATCTTATTCTTGCGCCGCGCCATCCGGAGAGGTTTGACGCGGTTGCCGCCATGATTACTTCAAAAAATATTTCATTCCTCAGGCGGTCATCTCTCAAAGACCAGATTGCAAAACCTTCTCTCCCGGAGATAAAGGGCGCGGTTATCCTGCTCGATACTGTGGGTGAACTCTCGGCTGTGTACGGAGCTTCTGATATTGCTATCATCGGGAAAAGTTTTGCGGGATACGGAGGGCAGAATCCGCTTGAGCCTGCTTCATGGGGGAAGGCCATTCTTTGCGGACCCCATATGGAGAATTTTCCTGTTATCAGGGAATTCTATAACGCCGGCGCCGCCCTTGAAGTCTCTGCCGAGAATCTCCCTGCCGCACTCCGGGAACTTCTTCTGAGTCCGGAGAAAGCCGTCGCAATGGGTTCGAGGGCACGGGAATTATACGGAAGGAACTCCGGCGCGGTCGGACGAGCAATGGAGGTCCTTGCAAAATATCTGTAACAATGCTGAAATAGAACAACCGCACATTGTATGCAGTGAAAGGATTTATTCCCAGGGGCAAATCAGCATGAAATATTTTTCGAAGCTGAAACAGAATATTATTCAACTTATGAAAAAAGGTCTGTCTCCGGATGAGATCGCCCGGGGGATTGCCGCCGGCGTCTTTATTGCCTTTATCCCCTTTTTCGGCACGCATACAATCACTGCGATTGGAACTGCACAGGTACTAAGACTGAATACGCTTATTGTTATCCTCGGGACGCAGATATCCAACCCACTTTCTTTTCCGTTCCAGATTTTTCTCAGCGCAGAGATAGGGAGCCTGCTGCTGAAAGGGCAACTGATCAAAATAAGCTACTCGGAGAGTGTCAGTCTGCTCCATCATTATCTCCCGCCTATTCTTCTCGGCAGTCTTGTCCTGAGTGTTGTTGCATCAGTGTTGTCCTTTTTTCTGATAAGGTTTTTGTTGAAGAGAAGACAATTAAAAGGATAAGCGTTCCACGGGAAGGACCCAGGTAATTATGACACCTTTAGAACTACTTTATTATTTCGGCTCTTCACTAAAAAAATATCAGGCTCTGCAAAAGCAGAAGAGACTTCCCTGCAGGGTCATCAGTATCGGCAACCTTACCCTTGGCGGCACGGGCAAGACACCGGCGGTAATCTCTCTGGCCCGGGAGGCCCAAAAGAGGGGCTGGAAACCCTGTATCCTCACCCGAGGCTACAGGGGCAAGGCGCCGGGGCCGTGCTTTGTGAGCAACGGAGAGACCCTCCTCCTCAACGAACACCAGGCCGGAGACGAAGCGCTGCTGATCGCCGGAAAACTGCAAGGGGTCCCGGTTGTGAAGGGCAAAGACCGGTACCGTTCCGGCATGTTCGCCCTCTGATTCCCTGCCTGCCAACCGCAGGCCGGACCTCTTTATACTCGATGACGGTTTCCAGCACTGGATGCTCTCCAGGGACAAAGATGTGCTTCTCGTAGACGGCACGAATCCTTTCGGAAACAGGAGACTCTTTCCCCTCGGTCCACTGAGGGAACCGGTGAAGGAGGCGGGACGGGCTGATATACTCGTGATAACTAAGGGAGAGACAGGTAAAGGTATAGGTAAAGGAAAAGAAGGAAAAGAGAAAAAGCAAAACACACAAGAAAAGCTTATGGAAGAACTTCAGCGCTTGAACCCCGGGGCTCCGGTTTTCCATGCCGGGCACAGGGCGACAGGTTTTTTGAGCGCCCGTGGAGAGTCGTATCCTCTTGAGTGGGGAGCGGGAAAGGAGTTTTTCGGTTTCTGCGGTATAGGCAGCCCACGATCGTTCGAAAAGTCGCTGATCGCTTCCGGGATGAGGCTGAACGGGTTGAAAGCATTCCGCGACCATTACCGGTACAGTCAGGGGGATATTGAGGGAATCAGAAGAGAGGCTGAGAAGAAGAGCGCTGACTGGATTGTCACGACAGAAAAAGATATAATGAGACTCAGGAGTTTTGCGCTGCCGGAGAATCTGGTTTCGTTGCTCATCGAGTTCACTGTTGACGACAGGTTTTATGATGCGGTGTTATCCTTTTGAACACTGAGCTGTGCCTCAGACAATTAATTTATGTCAGTCCATAAGTACAGAGATTGTCATCCTCCGGCTTGACCGGGGGATCCAAAACCTATAAAAAATGGATTCCCCGATCAAGTCGGGGAATGACGACATGTTAAGATGTTCAGGAAAAACGTTGGTGCTTTCCCCGGAGGGAGTTATGGTCAGATATATAAATGTAAAAACCAAATCCCGCAATGAATTCGTTGATATCACCGACATAGTCCAGGAAGTAGTAAAGGATGCAGGGGTTACGAAAGGGATCTGTTTCCTCTATGTCCCGCATACCACTGCGGGGATTACTATCAACGAAGGGGCGGACCCGAGTGTGCAGCGTGACATCATCAATGCCCTCAGCAGGCTTGTTCCCCATGAGATGAACTATTCCCACAGGGAGGGCAATGCCGATGCCCATATCAAATCGACACTCGTCGGAAATTCGGTGAATGTGGTCATAGACGAAGGGAAGTTAGTCCTCGGTACCTGGCAGGCTATTTTCTTCTGCGAGTTCGACGGCCCCCGGCACAGAAGGATAGCGGTCAAATTCCTGTAAAGGATTGTGGAAGTGAACTAGGTTTTGCAGTCTTTGTACTTAAAGTCGTGTTTTGTCATCCTCCGGCTTGACCGGGGGATCCAGATCCATATGGAGAAAAGACTGAAAAAATACAATCGAAAATGGAAAACTGATCTTATTGAAAAATGAACCCGGATTGGAAAGATTTATATGAAGATTTAACAACTGGATTCCCCGGTCAAGCCGTGGAATGACAACGGCTGTTCTATGCGCACTAACTGCTCGATTGCGCTCAATCCTTTATCATGCAAAGACAAACCACCTGACGATGGACAATCACTCCGCGAAGAGATAAAACGGCTCAGAAGATCTCTTACGGAACTCACCCCGTCTCTTGACGTCCTCCTCAAACGAAGGGGGTTCAGGATATTTAAAAGGGAACCCGCAGACGATTTGTTCCTTCCCGAAGCTGCGTTTATTGACGGATTCTACGAGATGCTCAAGAAATATTCCTTCCGGCTTTTCCTCCGTGAGGTTATCAAACATCAGCGGTCCTTCGGGGTTGAACAGGTTGCGCGGTATGCAAGCGCCGAAGTTACAGAAGAATATCTGGAGTATCTCAAACATGTCGGTCTTATAACCAATGTTCAGGAGGGGTTCAAACTCGCACAGGGCCGGATCAAGAGCTTTGGCGAGACACTCGAATGGTTTGTGGCGGAGATATTCAGGCGGGAGTTTGAAGCCGAGGCTGTCTGGGGGATACGGTTCAAGCGGCCGAACGTAGGCGGCGACTACGACCTCCTCGCAAAGGTTGACGGGTCTATCCTCTATATGGAGGTAAAGTCATCACCGCCGAAACAGATTTATCAGACAGAAATATCGGCCTTTTTTGACCGGATCATGGACCTTTCGCCGGAGATAAGCGTCTTCTTCGTGGACACGGAGCTGAGGATGAAGGACAAGATCGTCCCCATGTTCGAGGAAGAATCAGGCAAACGGCATGACGTTCCGCCGCCGGCGCTCCGACTGGAAAAAGAACTCTTCCAGATAGGGGACAGGATATTTATCATGAACGCTAAAGACAGTATCCCCGCGAATATCGAAAAGGTGCTCAGCCGGTTTTTCAGGATACACCAATAAATACCGCACCAACCCTCAGGATTCCTAATTCATCTGCTCTGCTTCATCGATGAGCATCACCGGTATCCCTTCCCGAACCGGGTAGCGCAGCCTGCACCTTTCACATACCAGCCCTTGCCCCTCGGAGACCGGAGACTGCTCCGCCAGCCGGAGAACCCCCTTGCACTTCGGACATGCCAGTATTTCGAGTAGTTCTTTGCTGATTGTCATAGCATTCTAAAAGTATCAGAAATATCTTAAAGCGTCAAGCGGGAATGACAGTTCTTTCAGCTATTTCGATGCATTCATCTGTTCGTTGAGATTGCAATCAATAATTGCTATGATAAGGCATAAGGTAAGAAAGGAAAGGAAGCGCAACTCCATGTCTGTTAAGGAACGCTGGAAGGGAACAACCCCCATTCATTATGCTTCATCAGAGGTGAAAGCTTTACTGGAGAATCTCCTGAAATCGGATGAACGCGTAAAGATCGCGTATATTTTTGGCTCAAGAGTAAAAAAAGATAATCCTTTATCAGATATCGACATAGCAATCTATACATCAGAAGATTTTTTGTGGCAGGATTATTACCTGCTTTATGGAGAATGCTCAAAAATGCTTCATTCCGACAGATTAGATCTGGTATGGCTGAACAAGACAGAACCAATCCTGAGTTTTATGGTTATCAAAACCGGCAAAGTAATGTTTTTCCGTGATGAGGAAATACTGAACGATTTTGAAGTCAAAGCAAAGAAGAGATATTATGATTATCAGCTCTATTTAAAAAAGAGAGAGAAGGAGAGAGGGGTTGGTCTATAGCAGGGAGAGTCTTGTTAAACGTATTGAAAAATTGAAGGAATACAGACATGACCTCAGGGAAATGAAGGATATTACACTGGAGTACTATCTTAAGGACAAAAAAACAAAATATTCTATTGAACGCCTGCTTTTCCTGATATCCGAAAATATCCTTGATTTTCTTGACCATATGCTCTCTGCACAATTTGAGATTATCAGCGAAAGCTATGAAGATATCCTCGAGAATGCTTATAAAAAATCACTGCTGAATGATCCTTTATATTTAAAAATGAAAGGTCTCGGAGGCTTCAGGAATATCCTTGCCCATGAATATATGCGTCTTTCTGATGAAGAGGTATTCAGAAATTTCAGGAAGATGCTGGGAATGATAGACGAGATAATCCAAAGCCTTGAGGCAAAACTATAAACTGCCGGAATTCTCTGACTAAAAAATCCACGACGTAGTCCTAAGTTTGTCCATAATGAAATTTGACCAACTCTCTCCCGTTTCTGTGTAAGCCGTTACATAGGTTTGTAAGCGCAGTTATTGTTTTAACGGTTGCTTAATTAAAAATATGAATAAAATCAGGCGGTTAAAAAATAAAAACTGGTATGGGAATTGCTCTCATCTTAAGTGACCCGTTTATTGACTCAGGAGACTTAAGCAACGCATCACTGGAGGCGAATATGTTAAAAAGACCCCGTTTTATTGCAAAAATATTCCTTATAGCAGCATTCATTTTTGTTTTTACCATCCCTGTTCCGGCTGCCATGAACGACTACTGTATCACCCCGCCTTTTATTGTCGGTGGCGTCAATCCGAATCTGCTCCTGATGATCGATAATTCAGCCAGTATGTTTGATCTCTCGTATCTTGATAAAGGAAGGTTTACCGGCACCTGTTCCGGAGGCGGTGTCTGCTCGAACACGGTCAGTTGTCCTGTTGGTCAGACCTGTAACAGCATAACCTATACCAGAGAGCCTATGTATTGTTACGACCAGACGTATAATTTCAGTTTTCACTATGTAGGAAATTATACAGACTGGTTTAGATATTATGAATATAATTTCGCAAATGGCTATTTTTGAAGAGGTGTAGCCTCCTTCCCGGCGAGCTGTGATAAATATATCCCCGGCACTTTGTGTATAAACGGGACTAACCTCAACAATGATATTAAGCCGAAAACAGTAACTACATTTATCGCAGAAGGGAATTACCTGAACTGGCTTTCCGCATCCAAATTCGACATCCAGAAGCAGATATTGACAGGCGGCAAGTATGATGCGGTCAACACAGAACTGATCCAGGAAACGAGAGGATGTGTCGGAAGAAGGTTTATCAAAGAACCGATTAAGAATCAAACATATGTGGAAGGTTGGACAGCTTGCGCCGACCCGTTAACTTGTACCAGCAGTAGTTCATGTATTTGCCCCTTAGGCCTCACCTTTGGGATCAGAGGCCCCAAGCACCAATATAGTGAGACATTACTCTCCCCCGGGGGTCAGACATACCTCGAAATATACGCGGGAAACTACATTGAGAGCAACTGCCAGAAGGCGGTTGATGATATTGTGAATCAGGAAAACAAGAACACCATAACCAATGATATAGAGCTTTGTCTCGATTATGACAGTAAAGGAAAGTATTGCTCGCTGGATATAACCGTAAGCTGTGACGACGATGCGGACTGCGCAGGGACACCGGGAACTTGTAATGGTATAGTATGAGGAGTTTGTGGCCCGTGGGAGCGACGGGGTTTGTGGAGTTACTGGTAACGCTGGAACCTGTACCGCCAATAATGGGACTTGTTCTGCGAGTAAAGCCTGCATCGGCGGCAGCAACGACGGAGCAGCATGCAATAATAATGGCCAATGTAACAGCGGGGTTTGTTCAAAGGAATGTACCAGCGGCGGCAAAACTGGTGCACCATGCAATAATAACAACGACTGCAAGTACAGTTCGTGCACAGCCGGCAAACCTGCTGGAACTCTTTGTAGTGTCAACTCCGACTGCGACCTGACAACCTGCACCAAAATGTCCAGGCGGCTTACATCGGGAATGTTTGCGTTGTAGCTTCTGACTGTAATAACAAAACGTGTACTGCAGGTCTGCCGAGCACGACCGCAGTGTACTTGTCGACACTGACTGCAATGCGGCTGCAGGCACGTGCGATCACTGATGCAAGTGTCGGAACATGTCATGTACAACGAACTGACTGCGCGATAGGCTATCTCGGGGTCTGCCAGAAGCCGGTGACGCAACAGATAAAATCCACCTTTGGCCAGAGCATCCATGAGTGCTATCAATACTGGAATACCGGTGGCCCTGGTCGGGAATAACTGGTGGACAATGATGACGAATCCGTCGGGATGTAATCAGATATATAGGGAATACAAGATATGTAACGGCGGAGTCAAGGGACGGCAAAACATGTGTCGTAACCGCGGACTGCACAGGCGGGGGCACATGTATCAATGGTCCTGAGGCGATACGGCAGGGGAGCCCTATACTTGTATGCGGTCATTGGGTATGTCGGGTATTGCGCTACATCGAGTGATAACTGGCTGACAACTACCTGGGTGCCCAGAGAGTATACGGCGGGAGGAGGATATACCGCTACACAGAATTGCGTCAAGGCAAAATTCGAGGCCTTCTGTGGCGCTGCCCAGGTGCCTCCGGTGACAGACCCTTCTGACGATCCGTCCTCTACTGAAAACTTTGACAATCTGCCGGCAATTATTGGTGATATGGCTATCGGGGCGCAGCTTGGAGACCCAATAGCAACATTAACAGTAAACCTTGATCTTGCTACCCCTCCATCCGGCCTGATCCAGGAGTTTGAAAAACTCATCCATTTCGGAGCAATACGATTCAACTATTATGGTACGTCTTCAGAATGTCCCGCGAATATCCCCTGCGAAAAAATCTGTTCAACTGCCCTCACAACACCTGTGTGGTGAACGCGGATTGTCCTTCAGGCGATGGACCTGCGTGACTGCCTCAAATCTGGACGGTGCCCGTATCATTAATTCAGGCGCCATGGAAGGATATATTCTGGGAAGATGTTCGACCACGACAACAACGACATGTACAAGCCCAAGTCATTGCCCTGCTGGCGAGGCATGTCTGTTCTCTGTCGGGGATCACTCTGCAGGATACATCAACGCTCTTGACAACATTTTCGCGAGCACATGGACGCCGTTCTCAGAAGGTTTCTATAATGCAATCGGCTACTTTGCCCAGAGAACCGACACGCGGATAAATCTGAACAACCCCCTTTTACGAGATTTCACCACAGAAACAGAGAATGCTGATTATAAGGAACCTATGCAATACCCGTGCCAGAAAAACAATATCCTGCTCATCAGTGATGGTATGTCCACTGCAGACCTCAATGCAAACGTAACTGCACTGGTAAGCACCTATAATGACGGTGACGGCCAGATCGATACGACTGCTTCCGCAACCTGTCCGAAATATGCCGGCAGCAGGAACCTCGACGATATAGCCTGGCTCGGGAAACATAAGAACATAAATGATTTCACTGAGACACCGCTCTTGACAGACCCGGCAATCAACAGCAAAACGATCACAACCCATGTGGTCTACAATGGAACGCCAAGCAACGACCCGGGCGAATGCAATCCTGATGCCTTATTGTCACAGACGGCAAGTAACGGAGGAGGGACCTATGCGCGTGCCGAAGACCCTGCAGCCTTAAAACAGGCGCTGCGGGAAGCGTTCCTCCTTATCGCAGGGAAAGCGGCGTCGGGAACTGCGGCGTCGGTGCTTGCCTCCGGAGAGGGTAGCGGAGCGAACCTGGTACAGGCAATATTCTATCCTGAAAGGACCTTTGGCGCCACTGAGATAGCATGGACCGGGTCGATGAAGAACCTGTGGTATCACATAGACCCGTTCCTGGGCAACAGCTCAATCAGGGAGGACACGATACAGGACAAGACACTCAGGCTTGACAACGACTATATCGTAAACTTCTTCTTTAATCCGACGAGTAACCTGACCGAGGCAAATCTTTTTGTGGATGCAAATGGTGACGGGGTGAAGGATTCAGCAACACCTTCCTCAACGGTTTATTTTGAGAACATAAAGAACCTGTGGGAATCGGGGCTGAGGCTGTGGGCGACCTTGCCTGCAGCCCGGACCATCTACACGACAACAGACGAAAGCACACGGTTAAGCTTTACTCCTGCAACTCTCTCAACGAACCCTGAACTAAGGACCCTTTTACAGGCCCCCAGCTGACGCAGCCGCAGGGAGGCTGATAAACTATGTGCGGGGGACGGATTACCCGAACAAGTTCTGTTCGACCACGGTAGCTACTACATGCACGGCGGACAGTGACTGTCCTGCGGGAGAGACCTGCATAGGGTATAACAGGAACAGGACGGTCACTATCGGAGTGACAAGCGGGACGTGGAAGCTTGGGGACGTAGTCAATTCGACGCCTCGTATTGCCTCATGGGTGCCGATGAATTTCTACTACAAAACATATCAGGACAAGACCTACAAGGCGTTTACCGAAAGCAGTACCTATACCGAACGCGGGAGGGTATTTGTGGGCGCCAACGACGGGATGCTGCATGCATTCAACCTCGGGTACTTGAAGCTGTTTGAAGATAAGTTCAAGAAGGCGCAGATATGTAATTCTGAGAACGACTGCACCACGACGAATATCGGCAGGGAAGAATGGGCGTTCGTACCGAAGAACGCGCTGCCGTACCTGGGGTATATGGCAGACCCCGGTTACTGTCATCTGTATTTCACAGACCTGACGCCGTATATCTTTGATGCAAGTATCGGCGGCTTGCCCAATGCAGACAAACCGGCAAACGGATCGAGCTGGAGGACGGTTCTCATTGGAGGAATGCGCCTTGGAGGAGCGTGCAAGGACGTAGCGAGCAGCCTTGGGGTGGAGGTGCCGGTTGCGAGCGCGGGATATTCCTCGTATTTTGCCCTTGACATAACAGACCAGGATAATCCGCAGATACTCTGGGAGTTTTCGAACGCGGATATCCCTGATCCTTCCGGAACCGGCAAGCTTGGTTTTGCAACAACCGGACCTGCGGTACTGAGAATCAGCGAGAAAAAAGCGGATGGAATAACTCCTGATCATAATAAAAACGGGCATTGGTTTGTGGTATTCGGTTCGGGGCCGACAGGCCCGATCAATACCTCTACCCATCAGTTCCTTGGGTATTCTGACCAGAACCTGAAGGTGTTTGTCCTTGACCTGGCGACAGGGGCGCTTTTGAGAACATTTGATACCGCCATCCCCTATGCGTTTTCCGGTTCAATGTACCAGGCAGCGATTGATTTTGACCAGAACGACACGACAAAGAATGGCTTCTACTCAGATGATGCACTTTATGTCGGGTTCACAAGAGCGGAGACCAATCCTCCGGTTGCAACGACAAAATGGAACATGGGAGGCGTGCTCCGGCTATTGACAAAGGAGGATTCGGATCCGGCTAACTGGGCACTCAATACAGTGATAGGATGCGATAGTACTATCTCAGCAACGGACTGTATAGGACCTGTTACCGCAGGTGTTACAAAGCTCCAGAATTACAAGGCCGGCCAGGAATCGGTGCGGTTCTTTTTCGGAACAGGGAGATTTTTCTACAGGGTTGCGGATGTCATTGACGATGCAGACATCGGAAGAAGGCTCTACGGGGTGAAGGAGGACTGTTATTCATCAAGTGGTATGGATACCAGTTGCGCTACGAAAAAGGACTGGACCGTTTTAACCGAGGCGGCCGACAGCGGACGGCACTACGGATTCTGACGGCTGGTATATAAACCTTGACAGTTCTGCCGGCACATTAAAGGCAGAACGGATGGTCACAGACGCGCTTGCCACGACTATCGGAGCAGTCTTTTTTACGACGACCAAGCCTTCTGCAGATGTATGCGAGTTTGGAGGGGCCTCACACCTGTGGGCAGTGAAATACGATACGGGCGGCGCAGTAAGCAGCAATGTATTGAGAGGCAGGGCGCTGCTGCAGGTCTCTACCGGATCGATCGAGGAGGTATCGCTGAAGGAGGCGTTTACCGAAAAAGACGGCAGAAGGACGCCTGCGTTCCAGGGAGTTCCGCCGGCAGGTTCACCTCCGGGCATAATGATACCGCCGAACCCAGTGGATAGGATACTGCATATTCGGGAGCAGTAGGATGAGAATAAATTGGAGGCAGATTCTTCCCTTTCGCAAAGGGAGGTCGGAAGGGCTTTCATAAGAATATTGTGCATATGAGACTGTTAAGAAATACCATAAAGGACAACAGGGGGGTAACACTGATCGAACTGATGGTAGTAGTCAGTATAGTTGCTATACTGGTTGTTGCCCTCGGGTTTTCCTTTGAAGGATGGATCGGCAAATACCGGCTTGAGAGTGCAACAAAAGATATGTATGCTGATCTGATGGAAGCGAAGACGAGGGCACTGACAAGGACGAGGGCGCATTTTATTACTATTAACGCAACGCAATATGTTATTTATGAAGATACGAACCCCGCTCCTGACGGCAACGGGACGCTTGAGACGGCTGCCGATACCGTGGTGTTGCAAAAGACAATACCGAATAATTACCAGTTGCAGATGGTCAGCGCGGGCGTATTCCCTCAGACGCTGATTGTTGATACAAGGGGGCTGATAACCCCTGCGATAGTTATCCGGATAGACAATACCAGAGATCCTGATTATGACTGTATCCTGGTTGGTCAGATCAGGGTACAGATGGGGAAATACAATGGGACGACTTCAAGCTGTGACCCGAAATAAGAAACAGACTTTTTTCGTTACACAAGACGGCGTCAGCCTTGTTGAGGTGATGATTGCGCTTGTGGTGTTGCTCCTCGTATTCATGGGACTGTTGCAGGCAGCGTTGCTGGGGATCGATAGCAATATGCGGAATATAATAAGGGACGAAGCGGTGACGGTTGCAGCGATGAGGATGGAAGAGGCGCGGAGCATGCCTTTTGATACTGTGGTGGATGATACTGCGATCCTATTGCTGATGACGCGCTTGTCCTTGCTACATGCCCTGCGGGGATCCGAATCCCTATCCGGTGGAGATGGACAGGAACTTCAGGAACATCCAGAATTTTCCTTTTGGCACGAACAGGACAGTCACTGACCTGAATGCGGACACGAAGCAGATCGAGATATTGGTGAGATGGGAGTATAAAAACGAATGTTATACCCACAGTGCAACGACATTGAGGCGAAGATGATCAAGCGGGAAGCAGGGTTTTACCCTGGTTGAATTATTGATCACGATGGTGATCTTTGTCTTTACGATCGCGGCTGCCACAAATATATTCGTGCCGCTGCTTACGCAGTTCAAGCAGCAGAGCAAGGTTGCCGAAACCCAGATAGAGGGGATCGTGGGGCTTGACCTGCTGAGGCGGGATATCGAGCAGGCGGGGTTCGGGTTGCCGTGGAATATCGCAACGGCGGTAACAACAGCGACCTACAGTGAAGCATCCGGGAACGTATCTCCCCTGACTTTTCCGCCGAGCGATTACAATGACGCGCCGGATCCTCCCCGTGCCATTCTCAGCGGACAATAACATCGCGGACTGAGACGGATCTGATTATCTGGTGATTAAGGCGACGAGTGTAGCTGCCAATAATGCGTCGATGAAATGGTCATATGTTGTTCAGGAGGATGTAGGCGGTGTTGTCCAGAGTGTAGTCAAGGTATGGGGACCGGGCGTGGAAGACCTAAACCCGACAGACCGGGTGATCGTGATGATCCCCAGCCGTGGAACAAACAATCAGAGGATTCTTGTAGATAGTGGCGGTGTATTCTCGGTCCAGTTCCAGAACGTTCCTGACAGCGCATATTCGCCCGGAATAGAGAGGGACCTTTCCCTGATCTACGGGGTTGATCCGGCTACGGATCTGCGGATGCCGTTCAACAGGGCTGATTATTATATCAGAGGCGCCGGGGGTGGATTTACGATTCCGTCCACGATGCGCGCCGGACACCGGGGTTTTAATGAAGTCGGTGATCAATCAGACAAACGGCGCAAGAGGCGCCGGGATGCCGTTGCTGGATTGTGTGGCAGACATGCAGGTGGTGTATCAGGTTGGATCGTGATGGTGACGGTACAGTTGAATCTGTTACAGATGTGTTAAATGATGGTACCGGCACTGCACTCACAGCGCGGCAGGTAAGGGAGCAGGTAAGGAAATACGGGTGTATATTCTTGGCTCATGAGGGACAAAAGGACAACACCTATGATGCGACTACTATATATCCAACTGCCACTGTAGATTTGCCTGCGACAGGTGATCCGGGATTTGGGTTAGGCAGCACCTTTGATTTTGATGCCGCAGTGATAACGGACTGGGAGAATTACCGCTGGAAGATGTACAGGATAGTGGTCAAGCCGAATAATCTGAGGGGATCATGAAACAGCTGAGGAACGAAAAAGGTATTGCGCTGGTGATGGTGCTGATCCTGTCACTGATTTCGCTTGCGATTGTTGCAGCTCTGATTTATCTTGTTACTCAGGGGACGAAATTCTCAGGGGAATTCAAGCGGTATTCGACGGCCCGAGAGGCCGGCATAGGGGGAGCCGAGATAACAGCCGCCCTTATTCACAACCGTGGAGAAATGAACATATTAGGTCTTGGCTTGACAGATAGCTGCTCCTGCGGAGACCCTGATGTCGTGGGTGACAACACATTCAGTGACGGCACGGCGATTCCGGCAGGTAGTCCTTATATATGTTTATGCGCCAAATTGTGTGATCCGACGTATACCGATGCAACCTATAACTGGCCAGCTTCTTGTATTGACGGAACAACCTTTGATCCAACTACCGGCGCTGATATTTCCTTTAACCTTTCCGGGTTTGGAACAAGCTATGATGTTACTGCCAAAATTATAAATACCACTTTAGGGAACTCGGATCTCAGCGGTGAAGAACTTGGGGGCACGTCGGTAGTAAGCTCGACTGCAGGGGTTATTCCCACTCCGCCCATGCCCTATCTGTACAGGATAGAAATCAATTCACAGAATAATGCATCAGTTCTGGAGCGGTCAAGGCTTTCTGTATTGTATGCGTATTAAAGGTTTGATCCGGAAATATCCGATACTCATAGCGTCTGTTGTCTTCCTGACGGTTCTGGTCGTTTGCGGCTGTAAGGGGAAAGAGGAAAGACAGGTAACAGAAGCCCAGCCTGTGACGGAGCAGCAGGAGAAAACAGGCGAAAAAACAGAGGGCAGCCCTTCATCCGAAAAGCCGGAAGTTGTCCAACAGCCAACAACCATAAACACAGCTCCCCGGATTACCAAATTCAATGTTGAGCCACAGACCCCGGTAGCAGGAGATACGATAAAGGCCCAGATCGAGATATTCGACAGGGAAGGGGATGAGGTAACCGTTCTCTATCAATGGACGAAAAATGATATTCCCCTGGAAGAGACATCGAACACCTTGCTGCTGACCCGTGAATTCAGGCGAGGGGATAAGCTTTCCGTAAAGGCGACGCCTGATGACGGAAAAATAAAAGGCGCGTCTTTGACCTTGATTGTGTCTATTGCGAATGCAGCGCCGGTGGTGAAAGGGGTGCCTGAACCCTTCAGGCTTGACGGAAATATGTACACCTACCAGGTGAACGCCACAGACCCTGATGGGGATGAACTAACCTATACTTTGAAGGAAGCCCCTGACGGTATGACGATAGATCCGAAAAAAGGGTTTATACAATGGAAGGTCCCCCCGGATTTTACCGGCACATCCTCTCATACGGTTTCTGTGACCGACGGCCACGGCGGGGAGACTACAGGGACTTTTGCCATAGAGATAACCTCTCGACCAGCGAGATAACAGGCCGTTCCAGTCTTTTCTTTCCGTTGCTTCCCCTAAAACCTCCAGGAAGACAGATAGTAAGCAATTGATTACATAATTTATGAATAACATTTCATAAACCATCCACAAAAACCGCTGCAAAATCTACAGATAAATTCAAAATAACACTTTAATTCATGTAGTTACAAATCAGTATCGAGATAAATACGGAACAGGCGTCAAGTCGTATCCAAAGGTCAAGGTTGTCGGTTCTTTATGGGTATTGAGCAGAAGAGATATATGAAAATTTTTTTTACCTTTCTTTGTCTTGTTGTCTTCATAAGTCCGGTTTAGAGAACATCCCTTCACCTCCACAGATTAAAAAACATATAACTATTTGATTAAAAAGACAAATATGCATATTGACTAAAAATTAGCAAATGATTAATATTATCCCTTCATTTCAAAGAATCTTTAGGGAGGAACTCACGGTATGCTCAGAGAAAATGAGAGAGGGGTAACTTTTTTGGAACTTCTTGTGGTCATCAGTATCATCGGTATATTAGCCGTATCTCTCGGGTATTCTTTTGCGGGATGGCAGGGAAATTACAGGATTGAAAGTGAGACGAAACAGATTTTCTCCGATATCATGGATGCACGGGTCAGGGCTCTTACTGTGCACAGGGACCATTTCATTCTCTTCGACACTACCGGCTATGCAACCTATGACGATACCTTTCCTCCCCCGGATGGGAATGGAACATTAGAAAAGGATCAGGATACCTGTATAAAACAAAAAACTCTGGATGAATATGAGCTGAAAAACGCAGGGGTCAGTAAACTTCCTGTTACATTTAGTATCGACACAAGAGGATTGATATATCCTCAACGGGACATCCGCATTGTTCATACGCAGAATCCTGACTATGATTGTTTAGCGATAACACAGGCACGGATACGGATGGCCAAATTTAATGGGAGTAAGTGTATTGATAAATAGAGGATTTGATAAAGATTCACCTTGTCATTGGATATGCGCAGCCTTGTCAAGGACCTCTGCAGCCCATTGGTTCAGGCTTTTTCCTGAAGCTTTTGCTACAGTAAGAACCCTGGCGTGGGTCTCAGAAGAAACACGGAGCATGAGCTTTCCTGAAGCCGGCTTGAATGGCTTGCGCCCGGTGGCTGCACAGTCAGCGATATAGTGATTGATAGCAGCCTCAAAGTCAGCCCTAAGTTCCTTCACTGTTGCTCCGTGAAAAGTGATGCTGTCTTCAATGCCCAGGACTTTTCCGGTGAAAATAGTATCTCGCGGGTCAAAGTCGACACGGGCTACGTATCCTTTATATGTCATTACGTTTTTCATGGTATTACCTCCAAATATCGGAACCACTCGCGCAGTTCTTCGACCTGATATTTTTTCGCTTCTTTGCCCGGGTGCGGACGATGAAGATATCTCCGGCTCCCTTTCAGTTCAAAGACGACGCGAGAACCTTCTCCTTCTCGTACCTCACCCCCGACTGCGGTTACCAGCGCCTCTATGTCAGAGAAGACAATCCCCGCTCTCGTGGGCGTTGTAAAAATCGCTTCAAGAGTGCGCCTGTGTTTTGCCTTCACGAATTATGCTATCATATTGTGCTATCATATGCAAGCATTATCTGATAGCATTAGGTAATCCTTCAGTGAAGAGTTTAATCCCCTCCTTTACAAGGAGGGGTAGGGGAGGTTTGAATATTTATCAAAAACCCCACCAACCTCCCCTTGTAAAGGGGAGGATTTTCCCGCCTGTAACTGAATGGTTTCCAGCGTTAGAGAGGCAATGTGGTAAGGATATAATTGAGTGCGCCTCCCACAAGCAGGGCAAACGGAATAATGAGCGCCATCATCAGGAAGGCAGTCCTCATCCCCCTCTCTTTCACGATCATGAAGAAATTTGCGATGCAGGGTACAAAAAGGGTCAGGGTAACCAGGCTCACTATGACCTGGTTTTCATTTAACAGTCCCTTCCTCGCCATATCAAAGAGTCCTGCCGCGCCGTAGTCCCTCCTGAGGAATCCCATGATAAAAGCTTCTGTAGTTTTTGCAGGCAGGCCGAGGAACTGCACGACGAGTGGCGATGAGCCCTCGACAATACGGTTGAGCACCATAACCTTGTCAAGGAAAAAGAGGACGAGCGTGCCGAGGACAAAGAGGGGTACCGCCTCTTTCAAATACCACTCGATCCTGCTCAGCGTCTTCATAAGAATATTCCTTACGGTGGGGACCCGGAGCGGAGGCAGTTCGATAAAAAAATCCGGTCTTTCTCCCGGGAGGAACCTTGATGCGAGATAACCCGACAGAAAAAATACGAACAGAATACACCCTGCCCACCACAAAGTCGCACGGATGGAGAGGTTCCCGAGCATGCCGAAGATGATGCCAAGCTGTGCCGAGCAGGGGATTGCAAGGGCGATGAGAAAGGTGGCCAGCAGGCGTTCGCGCTTGGTTTCAAGTATCCGCGTGGTCATCACCGCCATGGTCCCGCATCCGAGGCCGAGGATCATGGGGAGGATAGCCTTGCCGTTCAGGCCGATGGACCTGAATACCTTGTTCGAGATAACAGCGAGCCTCGGCAGATACCCGCTGTCCTCGAGAAAACCGAACGCAAGGAAAAAGGTTGCAGTGATAGGGAGAATGATGCCCAGCGCATAGGTGACCGCCATGGTAAAGATTCCGTAGCGGCCGATCAGCATGTCCTGGAGGAATGGCAGGGGGACGAGAGATTCGACCGTCTTCCTTATTATGGGGTTGAGATAGGTCCCGAATATGACCTCTTCAAAGAAATCAACAAGGAACCCGGCGCCGAAGTTTCCGACAAATTCATAGAAACAGAAGATGACAAAGAGCAGGACCGGAATTCCGTAGACAGGGTGGATGGTCCATCTGTTCAGATGCTGAAAAAAAGCTCCTGCCTGGACATTGCCGTTCGTCTGGACTTTTCCGGCGATTTCTTCCGCATATTTTATCCTGCTGTGACCGATCATGTACGAGATCGGTTCCTTTACCCTGGACTGTGCCTCATCCCTGAGGTCTTCGATCTGTTTGATATCCTCTGGCTTGAGGTTTGTCATGAGCCAGTCCTTGAGGCTCTCGTCACCCGAAAGGATCATAAGCGCCAGAGAACGCTTTGCAATGGGCGCGTCGGGAAGCAGCGATGCAATTTTTTCGGCATATTCTTCGATGACCCTGTGATACCGGAGCGCAAGGGAAGACACTTGCGGCTCAAGAACGGCGTCCCTTAATTTCTGCAGGCCTTTTCTCTGTGGAGCGATTGTGCCGATTACCCCGACACCGAGGAGGGCGCTGAGTTGCGCGTAGTCTATCTCGATCCCCCGTGCCTTTGCCTCGTCTTCCATATTCAGATCAAGGATGCACGGGAGTTCCATCTCTGCAAGCTGAATGAGAAGCATGAGTGCCCGCTTCAGATTTTTTGCATCTGCAACAAGCACTACAGAGTCGAGCTTTTCCTTCAGGAGGATGTCTCTTGTCACCTTCTCGTCCTCGCTCATGGGGGTCAGGTTGTTCACTCCCGGTGAATCGATGACGAGGAGGGTCTTGTCCTTTATCGAGGCGTTGCCGTACGAAACCTCTACCGTTGTGCCCGGATAATTCGATACCGTAACATACTGGCCGGTCAGAAGGCCGAAGATCACGCTCTTGCCGACATTGGGATTGCCGATTAATACAACCTTCCCGTCAATCTGGCCCTTATTTCGCTGTCCTTTCCTGTTCCGTCTCCGGCGCCGGTGCGTTAGGTCTGTTTCTTTTTCTTCTGGCATTTTCTGCAATATCCCCTGATCTCCAGCGTGTGAGTGGTCCCCTGAAACCCCTGCTGCCTGCAGAGGTCTTCCTGAAGCCGTTCAAGCTTGTCCGAATAGAATTCGATTGCGCTGCCGCATCCGATGCAGAGCATGTGGTCGTGATGCTCGTGACCGAATGAGCGTTCATATACCGTGCCGTGTTCTGTTTTCCTCACCTGTCCGATGAGGCCGCATTCACAGAGGAGGCTGATCGTCCTGTAGACGGACGCCCGGGAAGCCTTTGCCCCCGCTTTCCGTATCTCGATATAGAGGGTTTCGGGGTCGAAATGACCGTTCCGGGACATGGTTTTTTCCAATATGGCTGACCGCTCTTTGGTGAACCGCTGACCGCGTTCTTTCAGGAATCTGCTGAATAACTGCTTCTGTACGGGTTTCTCTCGCATGGTTGTAATTGAGACTGAGTCTCAATTACAATTTTACCTGAACAGTATCTCTGCTGTCAATACTTCTCAAAAACCCCCACCAACCTCCCCTTGTAAAGGGGAGGATACTGCCACATGTGACTGAAAGATATGCACCGCGTCCGTTTTACATTTTTCTGCCTTTTATGCTAAGGTTGATTGTTTGGAAGCGGTATCGCTGCTTTCTTGCAGAAAAACAATGAATGGAGGCATATCCGTGAAGAATAAGATAGTCCTTGCCTATTCCGGAGGACTTGATACCTCTGTCGCGATAGAGTGGCTGAAAGAGACATACGGGGCGGAAGTTATCGCCTTCTGCGCAGACCTCGGTCAGGGCGAAGACCTTGAGGAAATTAAGAAAAAGGCCCTGCAGACCGGGGCATCGAAGGTATATGTAGAGGACCTCCGGGAGGAATTCACCCGCAATTACCTCTTTCCCATGCTCAGGGCGAATGCCGTATACGAGGGCTCGTATCTCCTCGGCACGTCAATCGCACGGCCGTTAATTGCAAAAAAGCAGATCGATATTGCAAAAAAGGAACGGGCATATGCCGTTGCACACGGGGCGACAGGAAAGGGGAACGACCAGGTTAGGTTCGAACTTACCTATTACGCGCTGAAGCCGGATATCAAGGTTCTCGCTCCCTGGAGGGAATGGCCCTTCGATTCGCGGAGCTCTTTAATAGAATACGCGCAGAAACACGGCATTCCTGTTGAGGCGACAAAGGCGAAACCCTACAGCATAGACAGAAACCTTTTCCATATAAGCTATGAAGGCGGAATCCTCGAGGACCCATGGAAAGAGCCCCCGCAGGCTATGTACACCATGATTACCCCCCCGGAAAAGGCAACAGGCAAAGCACGGTATCTTGAAATAACCTACCGGAACGGGAATCCGGTAGCGGTTGACGGCGACCGCCTCTCGCCTGCCCGTCTCCTTGCAAGGCTCAACACAATCGCAGGAGCACATGGCGTCGGAAGGGTTGATATCGTTGAAAACAGGTACGTGGGGATAAAATCACGGGGCGTCTATGAAACCCCCGGAGGCACGGTGCTGCATGCCGCGCACAGGGCGATTGAATCGCTTGTGCTCGACAGGGAGGTCATGCACCTGAGGGACACCCTTATCCCGCGCTATGCGGAGCTGATTTATTACGGATACTGGTTCTCTCCGGAGAGGGTCGTTCTGCAGAACATGATAGACGACATACAGAAAGACGTCACAGGGACCGCAAGGGTGAAGCTCTATAAGGGAAGCTGCTCTGTTGCGGGGCGGAAATCGCCGCATTCGTTATACGATGCAAAACTCGCAACCTTTGAGGCCGAAGATGTTTATAATCAAAAGGATGCGGAGGGATTTATAAAGATCAACGCGCTAAGGCTGAAATTGAAGAGTCTGAAACACTCAAGCAGGTAAATACGCGATGCAGGCATTACAATCTGTCATTCATTCGGAATCAATGTCGGATATTCGATACTGGATTGCATTATCTCAATTGCCCGATGTCGGGCCGGTGAGAGCAAAAAACCTGCTCTCGGTATTCGGTTCTCCCGGAAGGGTTTTTTCTGCCGGACCTGATTCCCTGCGCGCTTCGCATGGAATCAGCAGCCGGATCGCCGGCAGTATTCGGGAATTTTCTGCCTGGGACAGGATCGAAAAACAGATCGAAGAGATGGCGAGACAGGATATCAGGGCAGTTCCGTATTCCGATCCCTCGTACCCTGAGATGCTGCGGGCAGTGGAAGACGCACCCGTAGTCCTCTATCAGATGGGCGGGTTCGAAACAGAGGATAAGTACGCGCTTGCAATCGTAGGGTCCAGGAGGCCGACAGACTATGGAGTATCGGTCGCGGAGAAATTATCAGAGGACCTTGCATCCATGGGATTTACCATTGTGAGCGGAATGGCGCGGGGTATTGACTCAATCTCTCACCGCGGCGCACTGAAAGCAGGGGGGAGAACTATCGCGGTGCTCGGCTCGGGACTTGATATCCCCTATCCTCCGGAGAATAAGGGCCTTATGGAAAAGATTGCACGCGAGGGATGTGTTCTCAGTGAATTCCCTCCGGGAACGCGTCCGGACAAGGAAAACTTTCCGAGGAGAAACAGGCTCATCAGCGGTCTTTCGCTCGGTACGCTGGTCGTTGAGGCAACATACGACAGCGGGTCCCTCATTACCGCAGAGTATGCCCTTGAACAGGGAAGAGAGGTTTTTGCAGTCCCCGGGAATGTCACCTCTCCGAATTCGCTGGGCACAAACACCCTGATCAGGAGGGGCGCGGTCCTTACCCGGAAAGCCGAAGATATTGTGGAAGAACTTGCCCCTGTACTGAAAGGGTTTATAAAATTAAGAGACAAGGCAGCTATTGATGTTACCGGGGAGGAAAAGAAGCTCTGCGATCTCCTCTCCGGTGAACCGAAACAGGTTGACGCTATTTCGCGCGAGAGCGGATTGCCGGCATCGAAGGTGCTCGGCATACTCCTCGGATTAGAATTGAAAGGCGCGGTGAAACAAATTACAGGAAAGAGGTTTTATCTTGCATGAAGACTCTTGTTATTGTTGAATCGCCTGCAAAGGCAAAGACGATAAATAAAATACTCGGGAAGGATTTTACGGTCAAGGCGTCTGTCGGTCATGTGAAAGACCTCCCCGCAAAAAATCTCGGTGTCGATGTCGAAAAGGATTTCGCACCGCAGTATGTGGTGATCCCGGGCAAGGAGAAGATTATCAGGGAACTCAAGAAGGCCTCAAAAGAGGCTGACAGAATCTATCTTGCCCCGGACCCGGACAGAGAGGGCGAGGCGATCGCCTGGCATATTGCGACAGAGATCGCGGATAAAAAATCCAAAACGCTCGATGAGAAAATATACCGGATTATATTCAATGAAATTACTTCGCGTGCCGTCCGTGAGGCGATTCAGCACCCTGAGAAGATAGATATGAAGAAAGTTGAAGCGCAGCAGGCGCGGAGGATCCTTGACAGGCTGGTCGGGTACGGACTCAGTCCTCTCCTCTGGAAGAAAGTGCGAAGGGGCCTGAGCGCAGGGAGAGTACAGTCTGTGGTCGTCAGGCTTGTCGTGGACAAGGAGCGGGCTATCGAGGCTTTTCAATCCGAAGAATACTGGAGTATCAATGCGGAATTTGAAGGCTCGAAACTTCCGGTATTCTGGGCGAGGCTTTTCAGGATAAACACGGGGGCGGAAACAGAGAACAAGTTTCTTGTTCCCAACGGCGACATGGCGAACAGCATCGTTGCCGATTTGCAGAATAATAATTTTATCCTGAGCAAGATCGACCGGAAACAGAGAAGGAGGATGCCTTACCCGCCGTTCATCACAAGCACGCTCCAGCAGGAAGCTGCGCGCAAGCTGAGGTTCCCGGCAAAAAAGACGATGATGGTGGCGCAACAGCTCTATGAAGGAGTGGAACTCGGCGGCGAAGGGTCTGTCGGTCTTATTACTTACATGAGAACGGATTCACACCGGCTTGCTTCAGAGGCCCAGGTTTGGGCGCGGGAGCTTATACAGGAAAAATTCGGAAAGGATTACGCTCCGGAAAAACCGCCTGTCTACAAAAGCAAGGCATCAGCCCAGGAAGCCCATGAGGCGATACGGCCTACCTATCAGGACAAGCGGCCTGAGGACATCAGGCAGTTTCTTTCGAAAGACCAGTTTTCACTCTATACACTGATATGGAACCGCTTTATCTCAAGCCAGATGTCGCCTGCACAGCTTGATCAGACAACGTTCACTATCCACAACCCCCAGGGTGACCGGCCCGCCGGCGCATATGAATTCAGATCCTCCGGGACGGTAGTCCGCTTCGATGGGTTCATGGCGCTCTATACGGAAGGCAAGGACGAAATTGAAGAGGAAAACGGGCTCACGCTGCCTCCGCTCCAGGAAGGAGAAACCTTGAAGCTTCTCTCCCTCCAGCCCAAACAGCATTTTACCCAGCCGCCTCCGCGGTACACCGAAGCAACACTTGTGAAAGCGCTCGAAGAGAAAGGGATCGGGCGGCCGAGCACCTATGCGGCGATTCTTTCGACGATACAGGACAGAAAGTACGTCCAGAAAACAGAGGGAAAGTTTTCCCCGACGGAACTCGGTGTGGTCGTGAACGACTTTCTCGTCGAGAAATTCCCCGAGCTTATTGATGTGGGCTTCACTGCGAAGATGGAGGATGAGCTTGACCATATCGAGGACGGCAAGATGAAATGGGTGAAGGTAGTGAAGGACTTCTATAAACCCTTCGACCATGATCTTACCGAAGCAACACAGACTACCGGAAAGGTAAAACCAAAGGACATACCTACAGAAGCGCTCTGCGAAAAATGCGGGCTTCCGATGGTCATCCGGTGGGGCAGACACGGGAGATTCTTCGCGTGTTCCGGGTTCCCCAACTGCAAGAATACAAAACCGCTTCCTCTCAACGGAACAGAGCAGGGGACGGAAAGCCCTGAGAAGCCGGTGCAGGAGACAGACGAGATATGTGAGAAGTGCGGTTCCCCGATGGTGATAAAATCCGGAAGGTACGGAAAATTCCTCGCATGCTCAAAATACCCTGAATGCAAAAACGCGAAACCAATCGCTACGGGGATTAAATGTCCAAAGGACGGAGGGGATATTGTAGAAAGGCGCTCGAAAAAGGGCAAACCGTTCTGGAGCTGCAGCAACTATCCGGAATGCAAGTTCGCCTCATGGTATAAGCCGGTCCCCAGAAAATGTCCGAAATGCGGCGCTGATTTCCTCTTCGAAAAATACAGGAAAGGCGGAGAGATAACATACTTCTGTCATAGTAAAGAATGCGAATATAAGGAAGTAATGCCGCCAACGGAAGAGGGAACAACTGCCTGATGCCATGATGCCGGTCATCATAGGTGTCGGCGGCGCATACAGCGGCGTTGGCAAAACAACCGTAGTCTGCGAAATCCTGCGGCGCTTCGAAAACTGGGGAGCGATAAAATATACCAAAACCCCCTTCTACTCTTCAGTGACCGATGATATTGCAGTCCTTGCAGAGGAAGGGAAGGACACGAAACGGTTTCTTGACGCAGGCGCCGCAAAGGTAGTATGGGTGCAATCACCCTATTCCGAACTGCCGGTGACGCTTTCGCTCGCAGCCGGGATGTTCTCTCAAGTGAGGGGAATCCTTGTTGAAGGAAACAGCGCGGTTGAAGTCATTAACCCCGACATCCTGATGTTCATCAGTGGCAGTCTGCAGGAGAAATGGAAGCCAAATGCCGAGCACATTCTGGCAAAAGCAGACATTGTTCTCTATGACAAGGAACCTTCCCGGAAATTCCCTTCAGCCTGCACGTTTCATATTGAGCAGACCACGGAGTATATACAATATCTGGAAAACCTCATTCGTCGAATCAGCACAGAAAGGGCGTAGCCGGTAAGATGCTTCTATAGCAGCTGAAGGACTGTTTTTACGGTATTCGCCAGTTTTGCCGGCGTGGTGAGCATTTTGAGAAGGAATTCATTCGCGCCTGCATGAATGACCTTTTCGATCACATCCTGCTCCCCCCGTGCAGAAAAAACAATCACCGGGAGGTCTTTCCACTCGGGGGTAATTTTCAGGATCGAGAGGACTTTAAACCCATCCATCTTCTCCATATAGAGGTCGAGGATTATCAGGTCAGGCTGCTGTTCTTTCAGCAGGGTCAACGCCTCCATCCCGTCGCGGGCCTCGATAACGGCAAACCCTTCCTGCACCAGTTTGTTCCTGCTCATCTTTCTGGATGATTCGTTGTCTTCGATCAGGAGGATCTTTTTTCTTTTGTCCGGACTCCGGGAGGTCTTGCGGGCAGAGGCTTCAATAATTTCATTGATCGCGGCTCTTTGTTCATCGGACAGCTCGATAAACTGCAGGCCCATCCCTATGCCGGGCTGATTATGCTGAACGCGGGCTTTGACGGTAATTTTGGCGTCCTTTGCCGGGAGGGTCACTTCGACAACTCTTCCTTCAGTGAAGGAGCGGCCTGTATAGACATAGAGGCCCCCCTCGCTGATATCAATGCCTTTGAACTGCATGATATCGTCTACCTGAATATCCTCGTGAAAGGGCACCCTTTTATATTTCCGGCGTTCTTTTCCGTTCATAGCTATTGATTATAGCATATTAATGATGCCCGCCGTCTGCGTGGCCGCCGGCGATGATGTAGACGGCATCACGGTCACTTGTGTTGTCAAGATAGCATTCATTGTCTCCGGTGAGGTGAAATGCAGATCCCTCCTCTCAGGGTTCCCGTCCGGTATCCTGTAACCTCAAGGTCGCCCTTGACCGCAAGTACGATCTCTTCATGGCCTTTCCCGGGCTTTACGAGCCTCTGTTTTTCCCGGGGGCGCAGGGCGCCGTAGATCATGTAACAGGAATGACTGCCGGTATCCTCATGCCCGAGGATATATTCTCCATCCTCTGCTTCCAGTGCTTTGGTGCTCATATTAAATGTTTTCATGGGTCTCCTTCCGCACTATTTCCTCTTATTATATCCGACGTTTATTTTTTCATTGGGAAAAGCTCTCTGCTCCGGATAATTGGCGGTTGAAATATTCAGGAAAAGGGATACATATTCACTCACCCTCCCCAGGGAGAGCAGATTATTCAATAATAATGTTTTCCTTGATTCGTCATTCCGCTGTCGGGAATCTTTCGGGGCAGAGCGTTATATACAGCAATCAGGAAAGCAACATCTCTATGCCTCGTCCCGAAATCCTTCGGGACTGAGGGGGGAGTTCGTTAAGTTCCCTCTCCACTGAAGGGCTAGGGTGAGGGGGAATGTAGTCTTACTTATGCACTTCTGTAGTAAATAAATTTTGAACAATATCTGCATTATTTGGTTCAATTGTGTTTTTCAACGCCGATGGTGTAAAATTTGTATATAAATAGACGATTTACCAATTTTTATACGCACTGTTCATGGTGTTCGCACGCGTGTAGTGAAGGAACCTAAATGCAGGACAAAATTCAGGAAGAAGTGGAAAAAAAGTCCAAGAACGGCAGGATTTCCTGTCCTGTCGCACGCAAAATAGCACAGGAACTTGCTGTCTCCTATAAAGAGGTCGGCATGGCTGCTGATGCGCTCAAGATCAAAATAACCGACTGCGAGCTTGGTTGTTTTTAATGGACGTCCTGTTATTTGAATTAGCGCTCACCTGTTATTTTGCCGCAACAATCGTGAGTATTACCGAGCTGTTCAAGGAATCGAAGATCACCGCTCGCATCAGTACAGCGCTTGCCGGATTGGGGTTTGCTCTCCATACGCTCACCATCATCTACCGCTATGGCATCGCCGGGCATATCCCTATAATAAACCCGCATGAGGCGACCTCTTTTTTCGCATGGTGCGTGGTATTCATTTTCTTTCTGCTCCAGCTCCGGTATAAAGTGAACCTTCTCTCCTCGTTTGTCATGCCGATGGTTTTCCTTCTCATGCTCGCATCGTCCATGCTCCCGCGCGAGATAACACCGCTCAGTCCGGTGCTCCAGAGCCACTGGCTCGAAATCCATATAGTCCTTGCCTTTCTCGGCAATGCCGCCTTTGCGCTTGCCTTTGGTATCGGCGTCATGTACCTTGTGCAGGAACATTATGTAAAATCAAAGAACCTTGGCGGCCTCTTCGGAAGACTGCCGAGCCTCCAGACCCTCGATGAGATAAATTACAAGCTTATCACCATAGGGTTTCCCCTGTTCACCCTTGCGATTATCACAGGGGTATTTTGGGCTGAGAGCGCATGGGGGAGCTATTGGAACTGGGACCCGAGGCAGGTCTGGTCGCTGATAACCTGGTTCATTTATGCGATTATTATCCATGCAAGGCTTGTAGCCGGCTGGAGGGGGAGAAGGGCCGCGTTCCTTTCGATAGCGGGATTCCTTACAATTCTCATCGCCTTTTTCGGGATTGCGCTGCTTAAGCAAGGCCTGCACGTTTTCTTATGAAAATCATTGTTGTCGGACTGAACCATAAAGTTGCCGATGTGGAGGTCAGGGAAAAACTGGCGTTTAGCGGAGGGAAACTGGAAGAAGGACTGGCGCGCTTCCGGGAACTTCCTGAAGTTCAGGAGGCTATAATCCTGTCCACCTGCAACAGGGTGGAACTCTATGCAAATGTCACAGATACGGGAAAGGCGTCAGAATCTGTGAAGACATTCCTCTCGGAGTTCCATGCGATCAACAGGAATTCTCTCGAAAACTCGCTTTATATTTACGATGATGTTACCGCGGTGAAACATGTGTTCAGGGTTGCATCGAGTCTCGACTCAATGGTGGTAGGCGAACCGCAGATCCTCGGGCAACTGAAAGACGCCTATGAACTCGCCCTTTCCAAAAAAACCACCGGAATCCTCCTGAATAAACTCTTGAAGAAAGCGATCTCGGTAGCCAAGCGGGTCAGGACCGAGACGCACATCGCGGAGAATGCCGTGTCGATCAGTTTTGCCGCCGTGGAACTCGCAAGAAAGATTTTTACCGATTTGTCGAAAAAAGTCTGCATGCTGCTCGGCGCAGGTGAAATGGCTGAACTTGCCGCCCGCCATCTCATAAGCAACGGGATACAGGACGTCCTTGTTGCGAACAGGACATACGAACGCGCCTGCGACCTCTCAAAGGAATTCAACGGCAGGCCGGTAAAATTCGAGGAATTTATCAACGAGATGGTGCGGACCGATATCGTGATCTGCTCGACGGGAGCTCCGACCTATGTCGTGACAAAGAACCAGATGCAAAAGGTGATGAAAGAGAGAAAACAGAAGCAGGTTTTTCTTATCGATATCTCCGTCCCGAGAAACCTTGACCCAGGAATAAACGACCTGGAAAATGTGTATCTCTACAACATAGACGACCTGCAGGGAGTTGTTGATTCAAATATGTTCGAGCGGCAGAAAGAGGCTGAAAAAGCAGAAAGGATTATCGCGGAAGAGATAGAGACATTCCTGAAATGGCAGGCTTCACTGGATTCTGTTCCCACCATCAGGGCGCTGAGGGACAAGGCAGAGGAGATGAAAAGGGAAGAGGTCGAAAAACTGATACATAAGTTGCCTTCCCTCGGAGACAGGGAGAAAGAGGCCATAGAATATATGGCTGCAGCCCTCATGAACAAGCTTATGCATCCTCCGACCGCAGCCCTCAAGGAAGGCGGGGATGACAAGGCGAGTCTGGTTGCGCTCGTACGAAGGCTCTACGGAATAAACGGAGAAGACAAAGAATAAAGGAATACAGAGGATATGAAGAAGTGAAAAATAATAAGATCATTATCGCGACACGGGGCAGCAAACTGGCGCTGTGGCAGGCTGAATTTGTACAGGCTGAACTGAAAAAACGCAATCCTGACCTGAAGATTGAACTCAACAAGATCAAGACAACAGGCGATAAAATTCTGGATGTCCCTCTTGCAAAGGTCGGCGGCAAGGGACTTTTTGTGAAAGAGATAGAAGAAGCGCTTCTGAGCAGGAAGGCCGACCTTGCAGTGCACAGCATGAAGGATGTGCCGACAGACTTCCCTCAGGGTCTCCACCTTGCCGTCATTTGTGAACGGGAAGACCCGCGGGATGCGTTCATTTCACGCGTTCCGCATTTCATGGAGCTTCCCAAGGGAGCCAGGGTGGGAACAAGCAGCCTCAGGCGTTCCTGCCAGTTGCTCAATATCAGGCCCGATTTGCTCATTCACAGTCTGCGGGGCAATGTCGAAACGAGGTTAAGAAAACTGGACGAGGGGCAGTTCGACGCGGTCATCCTGGCAACCGCAGGCGTGAAGAGGCTCGGACTGCACCACAGGATAACGGAGATTCTTCCCTTTGAGACAAGCCTCCCTGCTATCGGCCAGGGCGCAGTTGGAATTGAGTGCAGGATTGAAGATCAGTTTATCCACACGCTTATTTCGCCTCTCGATCACCGGGAAACTTCTGTGTGTGTAAACGCAGAACGGGCTTTCCTGAAGCGTCTTGAAGGGGGATGCCAGGTCCCTATAGCAGCCTATGCCCGGATTGAGAAAAGAGCAGCGCGAGCGAAGAGCAGAGAGCAGAAAGCCCCCTCCATAATCCCCCCCTTGGTAAGGGAGCAGGGCGGTGCCGAACTCCGAACTCAAAACTTTGAACTATTGGTTATGGACGGTCTTGTCGGGAGTATCGACGGCAGCACGCTTGTCCGGGGACATATTGAGGGAAGACCTGAAGAAGCAGAACATATGGGGACTATTCTGGCCGAGGATGTTCTTTCACGAGGGGCAAAAGAGATACTGGACGTGGTGTATCAGAGGTCTTAGAGAAGACCTTCTCTGCGTTCCATTTCCTGAAACCGTTCTCTTCGTTCCTGACAGTCAATACAGTAGATGGCAAAGGGGAGGATTTTCAGCCTTTCCTCGTTTATCTCGTCGCCGCAGTCTTCACAAATGCCGTATGTGCCTTCTCTGAATTTTCTCAGGGCTTCATCTGTTTTCTGAAGGTTTTCACGGTGTATGCCCAGCTGTCTCAGGCTGATGTCCTCTGAAAGGTCTACGACCGACCAGTCTCCATCGTCGAGCGCAGTGTCAACGAGTTGTCTCGTCTCGCCTTTGATATATTTGGATATCTCGTTCCTGGCTTCCTTCAGTATCTCTTCTCTTTTTCTCAGCAGGGACCTCCGCAGCATTTCAAGCCTCTCTTCCTCAGAAGGTTTCGCCGCCGGCTTTTTTCTCTGAACAGGTTTTTTTACGACTTTTTTGGCCCGGGCCAGTTTGGTCTTCGGGAATATTGCGGTCTTTTTCCGGGGAGTTTCAGCCTTCGCTTTTGAAGAGGGTTTTTTCACCGACTGTTTGGGTTTTGTTTTGACCGCGGTCTTTCCGGAGAGGGATTTTGTGTTCACTTTTTTCACGCGGGCAGGCTTTTTCTTCATTTTTGAAGGGGTTTTCTGTACAGAGGTATGCTGTTTTTTCGCCGCCGGTTTTGGTGGTTTTTTCTTTCCGGATTTCTTTTCTGCCATGGCTATTCTTCTCTCTTTTCGGTTTCCGGAGATTCGTCTTCTCCTTCACGAAAAATTTCGATGATGCTCCTCACCGTTATCCCCGCAGTCTGGAGAGCCTTCTGAATATCTGTCAGTTTCGCGCCGGTAACCTTTACAAGAAAATTGCGGTGAACCATTTCAGACTTCCATGATCTCCTTTTCCTTGTGGGATAAAACCTCATCCACTTTATCGATATACGAATCAGTGATCTTCTGTATCTCGTCCTGGAGTTTTTTCACTATGTCCTCGCTGATATGTTTCTCCTTTTCGAGTTTCTTGATCTCTTCATTCGTATCTCTCCGGATATTTCTTACCGAAACTTTCGCCTCTTCGGCCTTCTTCTTTACCGTCTTTACCAGAAGTTTTCTCCTCTCCTCGGTCAGCGGAGGGATGTTGATACGGATGATCTTCCCGTCGTTTGTAGGAGTCAGCCCGAGATCCGACTTGAGAATCGCCTTTTCGATGTCGGGGATGATCTTCTGTTCCCACGGCTGGATTAAGATCTGGCGGCTTTCCGGTATGCTCAGACTGGTAAGCTGCTGAAGAGGAGTAAGTGTGTCGTAGTAATTGACCATGATCCCGTCAAGAAGCGCCAGGGATGCCCTCCCTGTTCTGATCGAAGAGAATTCTTTTCTCAGGGCCTCGACGGAACGCGACATCCTGTCATTGGTGCTTTTCTTTAACTCTTGCTCCATTGTTCCCCCTTACAAGAGTTCCGACTTTTTTCCCTTTTAATATTTTCCGAATATTTCCCTGTCCCTTTAAATTAAAAACCACTATGGGGAGTTTGTTGTCCATGCAGAGTGATATAGAGGTGGAATCCATAACAGTGAGCCCCTTTTTCAGAACGTCGATATAGGTAAGCGTAGAGTATTTTTTTGCGCGCGGGTCTTTCATAGGGTCAGCGGAATAAATTCCGTCAACTTTTGTTGCTTTCAGAATAATCTCTGCGCCGATTTCCATGGCCCTGAGGGAAGCGGCAGTGTCTGTGGTAAAGTAGGGGTTCCCTGTTCCTGCGGCAAAGATAACGGTTCTTCCTTTTTCGAGATGCCTGACCGCTTTCCGCCTGATGTACGGTTCTGCAAGTTCCTTCATCTCGATAGCCGACTGGACTCTCGTGGGTACGTCGTATTTTTCAAGGTAGTTCTGAAGTGCGAGCGCGTTAATAACCGTAGCAAGCATGCCCATATAATCGGCAGATGTCCTTTCGATTCCCCTGACACTTGCCTCAACTCCCCTGAAGATATTCCCTCCCCCGATTACGATAGCCAACTCGACTCCAAGCGACACAGCGTCCTTTATTTCCTGGGCGATATAGTCGACCGTTGCAGGGTCGACCCCATAGCTCTGGTCTCCCATCATAGCCTCACCGCTAATTTTAAGGAGTATCCTCTTATATTTCAAGGTGTTTTACCCTGCTGCTTTTTCTCCGAGCTGGAATCTGGAAAATCTCCTGATAACGATATTCTCCCCGAGTTTGGACATCTTTTCGGTAATGAGATCTTTCACTTTCTGTTCAGTATCTTTGATAAAGACCTGGTCGAGAAGACAGACATCTGTATAATACTTTTCGAGCTTTCCTTCGATGATTTTTTCCATAACCTGAGGCGGTTTGTCCGCTACCTGCGCACGGTAGATTTCCTTCTCCCGTTCGACAACATCCAGGGGGATATCCTCTCTCGACAGGTACACGGGATTCGAGGCCGCGATCTGCATGGCGACATCCTTGACAAGTTCCCTGAAGTCCTCTGTCCGGGCAACAAAGTCCGTCTCGCAGTTGATCTCGACAAGGGTGCCGATTTTCCCCATGTGGATGTAGGATTCTATAAGGCCTTCAGATGCGGTTCTCCCAGCTTTTTTTACCGCAGTTGCAAGGCCTTTCTGCCTGAGAAAGTCGATTGCTTTTTCAAAATCTCCCTCGCTCTCGGTGAGCGCCTTCTTGCATTCCATCATCCCGACGCCGGTTTTTTCTCTCAGTTCCTTGATCAGATCAGCAGATATTTTTGTCATTCTGTTGCCCCTGCTTCTTCCTGGTGTATCTTTTCTTCCGCCTGGGCCTTCTCAGTTTCTTCCGCGAGAGTCTTGGAGAGTGTGGCTTTTCCCTCGACTACGGCATCCGCTATTTTTGAAGTGATCAGTTTGATGGCCCTGATCGCATCATCGTTCCCGGGTATGACATAGTCAATTTCATCGGGGTCGCAATTCGTATCGACAATCGCGACGATGGGAACGGATAATTTCCTTGCTTCAGCGATGGCGATCCTCTCCTTCTTTGGGTCTACGATGAAGAGAGCGCCCGGAAGCGTGTCCATGTTTTTGATGCCGGAAAGGTTCTTTTCCAGCTTTGTCCTCTCTTTTTCGAGAGCGGCAACCTCTTTTTTGGGAAGGATTTCATAGGTCCCATCACCTTTCATTGCCTCGATCTTTTTCAGTTTTTCGATGCTCTTCCTGATCGTTGCATAATTGGTAAGCATGCCGCCGAGCCAACGCTGATTTACGTAAAAAGCTCCGGACCTTTGCGCTTCTTCCCTGATCGCGTCCTGTGACTGCTTCTTCGTCCCGACGAAAAGGATCGGAGCGCCTGCAATTGACGCGTTCCTTACGAAGTTATAGGCCTCCTCAAGGCCCTTGACCGTTTTCTGAAGGTCGATGATGTAAATACCGTTTCTCTCGCCAAAGATGTATTTCTTCATCTTGGGATGCCATCTCTTCACCTGATGGCCAAAATGCACGCCTGCTTCAAGAAGCTCTTTCATTCCTGCTACCATGTTCTCTTGTTCCTCCTGTTTCCTCATCCTCTGTTTGCTCGGAATATCGCCATGCTGGCGCACAGAGGCAGAATGATGTATTTTCTGAAAGAAAAGAAACTCTCTTTCAGGAACAAAAGATTAACACAAAAATAGCTTTTTTTGCAAGGGGATACGGTGGTAAAATCATAAATGTCGTCTGCGCATAGAAACCATTCAAATATATTCAAGAGGGGGAACCATGATTGCTCGTTATACCCGCCCTGATATGGGGAAGCTGTGGAGTATCGAGACCAGGTACAGGAAATGGCTCGATGTGGAAATAGCTGCCTGTGAGGCATGGGCCGAACTTGGGGAAATACCGAAGGATGCCCTGGCCGGCATCAGGAAAAAGGCAAAATTCGACGTCAGGAAGATTGATGAGATCGAAAAGGTAGTCAGGCACGACGTGATTGCGTTTCTGAGCTCTGTTGCCGGGAGTCTCGGCCCTGAATCAAGATTCATTCACAAAGGACTCACTTCATCCGATATCCTTGATACCGCACTGGCGCTCCTTATGGGGGAGGCTGCCGATATAATCATCAACGATATCAGGAAGCTCATGGAGATTCTGAAAAAACAGGCATACCGGTATAAAGATACTCAAATGATAGGGAGAAGCCATGGCATTCATGCCGAACCCATGACCTTCGGCCTTAAATATGCCCTCTGGTACAGCGATATGCAGCGGAACCTTGAAAGGATGAGGCGGGCGCAGGAGGTCGTGCTGGTCGGGAAGCTTTCCGGGGCGGTGGGGACCTTCTCGAACGTCCCCCCTGCAATCGAAGTGAAAGTCTGCAAGAAACTGGGACTGAAACCCGAACCGGTCGCCACACAGGTGGTACAGAGGGACAGGCATGCAGAATATCTGACAACCCTTGCCCTGATCGCTGCGTCTGTTGAAAAAATAGCGGTAGAAATACGGCATCTCCAGAGGACAGAGGTGCTCGAAGCTGAAGAACCGTTCATGACAGGGCAGAAAGGGTCTTCCGCAATGCCGCATAAACGCAATCCCATCGGGTGTGAGAACCTATCGGGCCTTGCCCGGCTTGTGAGGGCAAATGCGATGGCGGCGCTCGAAAATATAGCCCTGTGGCATGAGAGGGATATTTCCCATTCCTCTGTGGAGAGGGTGATCATCCCGGACAGCGCCATCCTTGTCGATTATATGCTCGACAGAATTACAGGCATTCTCGATAAACTCCAGGTTTATCCGCGAAGGATGAAGGAGAATATGAACAAGAGCTACGGACTGTTCAATTCCCAGCGGGTCATGCTTGCGCTCATCGAAAAGGGATTGTCCCGGGACGCGGCCTATGACATAGTGCAGCGGAATGCGATGAAGAGCTGGAAAACAGGAGTCCAGTTCAAAAAGCTGGTGCTCAAAGACAGTGCGGTCAAGAAATACCTGTCTTCACAGGAAATAGAATCCATCTTCAATCTTGAATATTACCTGAAAAATGTGAGCTTCATTTTCAAGAGGGTTTTCGGTTCGGGTAAATGAACGGCAATCCTCTCATACATTTCTACCGGACCCCGGCATTCTCACCGGCAAAGACAGATGAGATTTTGTCCCTTGCCGGAACATATCTTTTCCCGGGGATTATTGCTGCGGAAACGGAATACTGTTTTCACATCGAGACAACTTCTCCGCTCACCAATGCTGAATCAGGCATCCTCCGGTGGCTTCTCTCGGAAACCTTTGAGCAGGAGAAATTTGGGGAGAACAGTTTTTTGAACCCCCCCATCCCCCCCTTGCCAAGGGGGGGAGTAGGGGGGGTGGACTTTCCCTTGGCAAGGGGGGAGTCAGGAGGGGTAATCACTCCGGATGCAGAGGTCATGGCGAGGAATGAAATGACGAAGCAGTCCCGTTCAGAAGAGATCGCTTCCCCTTCAGATCGCAATGACGCCCATCTTATCATAGAAGTCGGGCCCGAGGATGAACTTCTCTACCGCCTGGTCGACGAATGCAGTGTCCGTATGTCATGCCTGTGGTCTCACAAAGATCACGCGCATCGAACGGTCGAGAAGATACCTATTTGTCAGTGATCACAGGATACCCCCCCAGCCCCCCCTTGCCAAGGGGGGGAGATGGAAGGATGAACTTCCTCTTGCCAAGAGGGGGTTGAAGGGGGGTAGCTCTGAACTATCGACTTCCCACCTTCAGTCTTTTCTTGATTATATCCATGACCGCATGACCGAGTGTGAGTACCCTCAAACCTTGACGTCCTTCGCAACGGGCATGAAACCGGAGTCCGTGTATATTGTCCCTCTGATTGAAGAGGGCAGGGATGCACTGAAGAAGATAAATACCGAACTGGGGCTTGGACTCGATGAGTGGGATATCGGGTATTACTACAACCTGTTTGTGAACGAAATAGGACGGAATCCCACGAGTGTGGAATGTTTTGACCTGGGGCAGTCCAACAGCGAACACTCCCGGCACTGGTTCTTCCAGGGCAGACTGATCATTGACGGAAAGGAAATGGAGGATTCGCTTATACAAATTATAAAACAGCCGTTGAAGCGCAGCGCCCCGAATAACAGTGTCATTGCATTCAAGGACAATTCAAGCGGCATTCGCGGCTATGAGATAATGAATATCTTCCCTGAAATTCCCGGAGCCCCGGCACGTTTCCAGGAGAGACGGGTCAATTACGATATCATTTTTACCGCGGAGACACACAACTTCCCGACAGGCGTCGCTCCCTTCCCCGGCGCTGAAACAGGCACGGGCGGGAGAATACGGGATGTCCATGCAACCGGGAGGGGGAGTCTGGTTGTAGCAGGCACCGCTGCCTACTGTGTCGGGAATCTTAACATCCCGGGGTATTCGCTCCCCTGGGAGGATCCCTCGTTCCTCTATCCGCCGAACCTTGCTTTGCCACTTCAGATAGAGATCGAGGCCAGCAACGGGGCATCCGATTACGGGAACAAATTCGGAGAACCGGTGATACAGGGGTTCACGCGGTCGTTCGGTATCCGGCTGCCTGACGGAGAACGGAGGGAATGGGTGAAACCGATCATGTTCACCGGTGGCATAGGGCAGATCGATGCGAGACATACAGAGAAAAGAGAGCCTGAAAAAGGGATGCTCGTGATAAAGATCGGCGGCCCTGCATACAGGATCGGTATGGGAGGAGGGGCTGCGTCGAGCATGATACAGGGAGAGAATATCGCAGAGCTCGACTTCAGCGCGGTCCAGCGCGGCGACGCAGAGATGGAGCAGAAGGCGAACAGGGTCATCAGGGCCTGTGTCGAAATGGGAGACGGAAATCCGATCGTCAGTATCCATGACCAGGGCGCAGGCGGGAACTGCAATGTCGTGAAAGAAATTATCTATCCGGCCGGTGCGAAGATAGAGATAAGAAAGATTCAGCTTGGCGATACGACATTATCTGTTCTCGAAATATGGGGAGCCGAATACCAGGAGCAGGATGCATTGCTTTTACAATCTCACAGGAAAGAAGAGTTTCTCTTTCTCTGTACAAGAGAGAAGGTGCCCTGTGCGGTTATCGGAGAAATAACAGGTGATGGATTTATTGTCCTCTACGATGAAACAGACGGGAGCACGCCTGTGAATCTTGACCTTGCGAAGGTCCTCGGCGCAATGCCGCAGAAGACGTTCAAACTCGAAAGGGTCAATCCGGCACTTAAACCGCTCCGCCTTCCGGAAGACCTAACGGTCAGGGAGGCGCTTGAGCGGGTACTCCGGCTCGTATCCGTAGGATCAAAAAAATTTCTTACGAACAAAGTGGACAGGTCGGTTACCGGGCTCATTGCCCGGCAGCAATGTGTGGGGCCTCTTCAGTTGCCCTTGTCGAATGTTGCGGTCATCGGCCAGAGCCATTTTGGATTGACGGGCGCAGCGATGGCTATCGGAGAACAGCCTGTAAAAGGTCTGATCAGTCCGCAGGCCATGGCGAGGATGTCGGTCGGTGAAGCGCTGACGAACATCATGTGGGCGAAGATAAGCGCCCTCGAAGATATTAAATGTTCCGGCAACTGGATGTGGGCGGCAAAACTCCCCGGTGAGGGTGCGAAGATCTATGATGCGGCAGTTGCGTTGCGCGATGTGCTCATTGCATTGGGGATCGCGATTGACGGTGGGAAGGACAGTCTTTCGATGGCTGCACTGGTGGAGGACCAATCGGGGGGTACGGAGATTGTTAAGTCTCCCGGAGCGCTTGTGCTCTCTGCATATGCGACCTGTCCCGATATCACGAAAGTTATCACCCCCGACATAAAAACCCCCGGGACCAGCAGCCTCCTTTATATCGATCTGGGTACCTGCAGATACCGGATGGGCGGGACTTCGCTTGCCCATGTATACGGACAGACAGGCGATGAATCTCCTGATCTCGACGACCCCGGACTGTTAAAGCAAACATTCAATGTCATTCAAAAGCTCATCGGAGAAGACATGATCCTGTCGGGGCATGACAGGAGTGACGGAGGGCTTATCGTAACCCTTCTTGAAATGGCCTTCTCCGGGAACTGCGGAATAGAGGTGAATATCCTACCCCCCCATCCCCCCCTTGCCAAGGGGGGGAGTAGAGAAGGGAATATTCCCCTTACTAACGGGGAGAGCGGAGGTGATGAATTTCCCTTTACCAAGGGTGAGAGCAGGTTAGCTGAACTTCCTCTGCTTTTTTCCGAGGAACTCGGTCTCGTGATCGAATATCTTCCGGAACATGAAGAGACCATTACAACTGCTCTTAAAGGTAGCAACATCCCCTTTCAGATTATCGGGAGAACACTTTCGGAGAAGCAGATAAAGATTGAGGTGGATAATCAGGTTGTCCTCAACGAAGACATGAGTGTCCTCAGGGAGATGTGGGGAGAGACGAGCTATCAACTCGACAGACTCCAGGCAAACCCCGAGTGTGTTGATGAAGAGAAAAAGAAAAGTTTCGGGAGGAAAGGGCCGGCATACAGAATTACGTTTACACCGGAAAAAACACCCGAAACAATTCCCGGAAAAGACAAGAAACCAAAAATCGCGGTCATCCGGGAGGAGGGCAGCAACGGCGACCGTGAGATGACCTCAGCGTTCTACCATGCCGGGTTTGAGGTATGGGACGTGACCATGACAGATATCCTTGGCGGCAGAGTCAGTCTGGATGCCTTTAGAGGGGTGGTCTTTGTCGGCGGGTTCAGTTATGCAGATGTCCTTGATTCAGCAAAGGGCTGGGCAGGGGTGATCAGGTTCAACAAGAGTGTTTTTGAACAATTCGAGAGGTTCTATGCAAGACCTGATACCTTCAGTCTCGGCGTCTGTAACGGTTGCCAGCTCATGGCGCTCCTCGGGTGGGTTCCCTGGAAGGGGATTCCTGACACCATTCAGCCCAGGTTTATCCGGAACAGACCGGGGAGGTTCGAATCCCGTTTTTCAACGGTTCGTATTCTCCGGAGTCCTGCAGTTATGCTCCGGGGCATGGAAGACTCGGTGCTTGGCGTATGGATTGCGCATGGAGAAGGAAGACTCCATTTCCCGGACCGGGAAATGATACAGGAAGTCCTTGATCAGGGACTTGCGCCTGTCCGGTTTGTTGACGACAACGGCGAATTCACCGAAACGTACCCGTTTAATCCCAACGGTTCTCCTCAGGGGATAACCGCGCTCTGTTCCCCTGACGGAAGGCACCTCGCAATGATGCCCCATCCGGAACGGACCTTTCTCAAATGGCAGTGGGCATATATGCCGGAAAAATGGAAGAGAGACCTCGATGCTTCACCGTGGCTGAGGATGTTCCGGAACGCACAGGCATGGTGTGAAAAGGGATAAGGCAAATTCATTCGCAAAATTAACAATACTCACTGACGCAAGAATCTTTCCTCTCTACTCAAAAAGCACGTAGCCCTTGATCTGATCGAGTCTTTTCCCCTTTACCCCGAGGTCTTCGGGTCGGGTGATCTTTTTTTCACGGCGCACTTTGAGAATCCTCGTGACGGTTTCCGGCCCCAGGCCGGGCACTCTCAGCAGGGATTCTTTTTCCGAGGTATTGATCCTCACCGGATAGTATTCGGGATGATTGTCCGCCCATATCTGTTTGGGGTCCCTGTCCAGTCTCAGATTTCCGCCCGCGTCGACAAGGAGGTCTTCACGGGTGAACCCGTATTTGCGGATCAGGAAATCAGACTGATACAGGCGGTGTTCACGCAGGAAAGGTTTTTCAGGGTCCGCAAGGAAGTTTCTTTCGCCGGGAATATCAGGATGCCCGAGACCTTTCTGATAAGCGGAAAAATAGACCCGCTTGAAGTTGAGACGTTTATAGAGACCGAACATATACTGAATGATCTCCGAATCGGTCTCGTCCGAAGCGCCGACAATAAACTGCGTGGTGCATTTGACCCTCGAAAACCTCATGCCTCTTCCGGTGAGTTTCCCCATCAGCTTCAATGGCCGGATTATATCTTCTTCGTAGTCTTTTCTCTCCGACAGCACAGAAAAATGCTTCCTGCCGGGCGTCTCGATATTGAGAGACACCGCGGTTGCAAGCGAGAACGCGTCTTCAACTGCCGCATCCGAAGCGCCCGGTATGATCTTCAGGTGGATATATCCCCTGAAATTATGTTTGTACCTGAGAAGCCGGGCGACTGCATTGATCTTATCCATGGTATGGTCCGCGTTCTGAATGACCCCGGAACTCAGGAACAGGCCGAATACCTTCCTCTTTCTCTGATATTCCATGAACACTTTGGCGATCTCTTCAGGCTGAAGGGTGCAGCGTCTTATGTCCCTGTCGGAACGGAGAGGGCAGTATCTGCAGTCGTTTTTGCAGGCGTTTGAAAGAAGGGTCTTCAGCAGAACGGTAGAGCCGCCCTGCGGGAGGACGACCGGATAAAGCCATTTGCCGTCACGACCCTCTCCTGCGGTGTTCGTCCCTGCCGGTGCCGCATGCACAGGCCAGATCATACCGCGAATCTTCGGAGAGCATGTTCAGTTTTTCGATGGTGTCCATACAAAATCTTCAGGCTTCAGGCTAAAAAATCTCGATCGTCGGCTGTTTCCGGTCCCTCTCCAGCCGGACTTCTCCTCGATCTCAGACAGTGCCTTCTTCACTGCTTCCTCTGTGGTTCTCAGGTTCCCCTTGCAGAACTTGATGAGATGGGTCGCCCTCTTCACTTTTTCCGTAAGAACATCGACGTTGATGCTCTCTGACTCTATCTCGTGTATGATCCGCTCAAGCTCCCCGATGGCCTGTGTATAGCTAAGCTTCTTTTTCTCAGTCATCTGTTTTGTCCCCCTCAATAGTTTCAATAACGCTGGTGAGAGAACCGCTGCTCAGTCTGGTAGTTATTATATCATCCTTCCTGACGAGCGCCCGCATCCTTCAGGACTTGCCCGTTCAGACAGGTGATGCTGTACCCACGGTCCAGAACATTCTGCGGGTCAAGGAGACTGATTTTGGTTTCGCAGTTTTCCAGCTTTTGTGTCTGCATGGAGAGCATGTGGGCCGGATACACCCGAAGGACTTTTCTGAAATCCTTTATCTTCTGAAGGTTATTCTTTAATAGCCCTTCAGTGGAATTCCTGAGCTTCCCCTCGCATTCCCTGATCCTGACAGACGGGTTCCTCAGCGAGGTGAGCGCCCTTGTCTGGAGTTCCCGGATATTCTCCCGCAAAGCAACCTTTGCAGTTTTGAGATAATTCCGGGCAGACGTCAGGAAGCTGTCGGCGGATGTCCTGAGAGAATGCTTTTCGCTTTCAATAAGTTCTGTTGTCCTGCGTACAAGCCTGTGCTGCAGCTCATGAATGCTTTCTTCGAACTCCCTCGATCTCGTGATAAGAAACTCTGCGACAGCTGTCGGAGTGATAAGCCGTCTGTTGGCAACATGGTCGGCTACGGTCTCATCCCTTTCATGCCCTATGCCGGTGAACACAGGAAGCGGAGAAAGAGCGATTGCTTTTGCCAGAGGATAGCTGTCGAAACAGTGCAGGTCCACAACCGAGCCGCCGCCTCTGATGATTACGACAGCGTCAAAACGTTCCCGGAGTTTGGTGCAGTTCTCCAGGGCGCGGAGTATCGAAGGCTCGGCCCTCTCTCCCTGCATAGAGGCCTGAAAAAGTCTGTGATGGAATTTATACCCAAAGGGATTGTTGTCCAGCCTGTTGACGAAATCACCATATCCTGCAGCAGTCCCGGAAGAGATGACCGCAATCCGCTGGAGAACGGGAGGAAGTTCCAGGAGCTTGTTCCTCGCAATGATCCCCTCTTTTGTGAGGCGCTCGATAATCTCCCTCCGCTTAAGCATCATCTCGCCGAGGGTATAGCGGGGATCGATCTCCCTGATGTTGAGTGACAACCCATGCACCTCGTGATACGTTACCTGTGCGAGCATGAGGATTTTCATGCCCGCCTGGAGGTCCTGTCCTGTCAACGCCTTGAAGTTGGGGCTGATCCGGCTGAAATTGCGTGCCCATATTGTGGCCCGCATCTTTGCCATTACCAGATCATCCTTCTTTTCGGCCAGATCCAGATAACAGTGCCCTGAAGTATAGTGACAGTTGACCTGGGCTATTTCAGCAATGACCCAGTAGTCGTCAGGAAGCGTGGACTGAATTGCCGATTTCACCAGAGAGGCAATTTCGCTCAGGGTAAGGTATTCCATCTGTTAAGTATATCTCAAATTCAGCGACAAAGATTGTCATTACGAGTGTAACGAAGCAATCTCGTCGTTTCATGGGAGATTGCCACGTACTTTTCAGGTGCTCGCAATGATACGTTTATCAAACGTTTGAGATACTTATCGCTGGATTTGGGTAAATTGTAAAGCCCGAGTCGGGGTGGGGATGAGCAACAAAAGGGATCAGACTTTAATAAAAAAAGGCAGAGCAACAGCTCTGCCTTTCGAAATGTTGTCTTCTGTCCTAACCTTCTCTATTACCTCCCGGTGCGGTCTTGAGATGAGGAACCTTGAGAACCGGAGCCTGTGGATGTTGTCCCTTGACCTTTATCCCCTCGTTCCTTGCCTCCGGCAGCAAAAGCCGCACCCGCAGAAGTTAACATCAAAACAAGCACGAAAATCATTAATCTTTTCATATCTAGTCCGCTACTCTGACAATGTCTGAACCGTAAAAGAGTTCTCCGCCCTTTGTATAACCCGAAAGTGTTAATGTTGTGGAAGGGACTGAAACTAATGTTTTCACTTTATCCAGGCTAATTTGAACAATGAGATAACCCCTGCTGTCACTCTTTGCTTTATCGACAGGAATTCCGTTCAGTTCCAGGGTGGAAGTATCTACGGACGAGTAACCAATACTCGTATGGATACCACAGTTTCCTCCAGCTTTGTTACTGAGAACTATTGTCTCGGGTGATAGTTCAATACTGATAGTAAAAAAATCTTCTGCAAAAGCATTGTTTGAGAGGCCTACTTGTGTGTAACAAATTGTGACAAGCAACAACATCGTAAAAACACCTGACAGCATTTTTTTCATTTCTTCTCCCTCCTTATTGTTGATTAATTGCATAATGACGCTTTGCTGTTCTCAGAAGACGTGACTTTCCGGACATATACCTCAATTGAGTCTTATTTTGTGAATTTTACAAAATAATAATTATTAATATCCAATAGATAATATTTATTATTTCATTTAATTTATCTTATTGAAGTTTAATTTAAATAAAATTAAAACTTTAATCTGTGATTTCTATCACATAATTTCGACTGTGTATGCTAATTTTAAATTTATTCTATTAACCCGGCAAGCAAACACTTGAAACTCTGGTGTTTGTCATTCCCCGACTTGATCGGGGAATCCAGTCTTTTCAATAGGTTCTGGATTGTCCGGTCAAGCCGGACAATGACGATTTTAAAGTATTTATTTGCCGGAGTAATAATACAATGATTAAATGAAGAAATATGTGATTCATGATTTTCTATGCGAGTGTAGATTTGATGAAGAGCTGTATGAGCAATACTTTTTAGAATTCAATGGCAAATATTATTTCTTTTCGCAAGAAATTTTCACTGGCTCAAATTATAATACCCAATGCAGAGAAGATTAACCGGACTCACTGCTGTCCAAAATATTGTAGCCCGGAGGGATCATTCAAGGATAACGAAACAGTCTGCTCTTTCATCGCAGTTTTGATGAGGATAATTTTACTCTTTTCTGAGCAGGCGGTATGTCGCTTCGTATATCCGCTCACGGGGGCCGATGGCGATGATCTCGATGTGTTTGCCTGAAGATAATCGGTAGATTATTCTGAAACGGCTCACCCGGAAACTCTTCAGCCCCGAAAGCTCAGTATCCGGACAAATATGATATATGAACGGAGAATGGACAGGATCACGTCTTGGTCTTCAGAAACCATTCATCAGTCTTCTCGACCATATAGAGAGAATAGGTCTCCCCGTCGCTTCCCTCAATAACAAAGAACCTTTTCCTCTGTCTGTCGATGAAGTTTTCTTCCACCCACATATCCAGAATACTGACGACAAGGATTTCCTGGCCATCGCTGACAAAGGCGGTCGGCCTCTCGCCGGATTTATGGCCGGAGTACGCGGTTACCTGAATCTTTTCATGCATGGGAAAAACCGGGCCTTATCGTATTTTAACCCGGGTGCCGTCTTTGATCAGGTCGTCGGGATGCATGATGACCGAATCTCCTTCAGAAAGACCGGAGAGTATCTCTGTTTTCAGTCCGTTGCTTTTTCCGACTGTGACCTTGCCGGAATGCGCCTTTCCGTTTTTCATGGTAAATACCGCCCAGCCGTCGCCCTGACGAAAGAGAGCGCTCGCGGGAACCTGAAGCACATCGGCGCCTTCCCAGATGACGAATTGAGCTTCCACGCGATATCCGTCGCCGAGTTTTTGCCAGCTTTCCGGCAGAGACGTTATCTCCGATATGACGAGCACCCTCTGTTCCTCCACCCCGAGACTCGATATCTTGGTAAACCCGGACGGTTCGACCACGCTCACAGTTCCTGAAAGGGCTGAGTCACCGCCCCAGCGTTCGAAAAGCACCGGAGTGCCCGGGTTGATTTTGACTGCCTCTGCAGAGAGGACCTCAGCCTTGACTTCCAATTGTTTGGGATCGCCGATATCGAGCAATGCTTCACCCGAATTTACCACTCCTTCGCTCTTGCGGTATATCCTGAGTATGCGGCCATCGACAGGAGTTCTTATGACCACCGTCCTGCCGTGATCAGAGACTCCTTCGGCTGCGGAATACCGGAGCAGGCTCCGTGCCTTTTCCAGTTCAGCCTTTGCAACCTTCACTGCAGCCTCTGCAGAAAGCAGGTTGGCCCTGGTTCGTCTTTCCTCGGCCTGAACGCGTTCCATGGCGTCCTTCGACGCAAGACTCTCTTCAAAGAGTTTCCTGGTCCGCTCGGCGGTGGATGCGGCATATTCCGCGGATGCAGACGCAGCGCGTGCGTTTTCTTCAGCAGCCCTGAGCGCTGATTCCGCTGCAGAAACAGAGGCCTCTGCCTCTGCCCTGCTCCTGGGATCGAGTACAGCGGACCTCATGGGTTCGAGTTCAGCGACTGCCTGCCCTTTTTTCACGGGATCACCGACATCGAAATGGGTCCTTCGCATGAATCCGGCTACCGGTGCGGATATCACAAACCTGTCCTTTACCCTTGTTTCACCCTCTTCCTCAACAACAACCCTGAACAGTCCGCGCGACGCCTTTGCCACATCAACAGATACCGGTTTTGGCATGAATCCGTAGATGATGACCAGCAGGACAACTATTACGACCGCTATGACAAGTATCCATCTCTGAGTTTTCACCTTCTTTACTCCCTTGTTTTCAGCACTGCAATAAGATCGAGGTGATCAAGCCTGTGGCGGACGATCAGGCCGGACAGGCAGGCTGATACCACTACCACCGCTGCGGCGAGTGAATAGGTCGCCGGTTCAATCACCACAGAAATCCTGAAAAGGTCCGACTCCAGCGCCTGAGCGATATACATGCAGATGCCCCGCCCGATGATGAAGCCCAGCGGTATTGAAGCAAGAGCGAGCATGCCGAGTTCACCGAGGAATATGTATGAAATTTCAGCGCGGGTATAGCCGAGGACCCTGAGGCTCGCGAGTTCACGGCTCCGTTCCGCCAGTGCGATCCGTGCGCTGTTGTATACTACCCCGAATGCGATCGTCCCCGCAAGAATCGTGGCGACAAAGGTAAAGAACAGGAGCGCTTCGGCCTGGGTCTCATAGAAATTGCGTATCTCGTCCTCTCTTACCACTGCGCCCACTACGCGGGGCATCTCAATGAGTCTCCTGTATATTTCAGGCTGGTGCAATGAGTCGACTGTTATGTAGGCGCCCGAAATGGTATCCCCTTCTCTCATGAACCGGTTCAGCGCGTCCAGGTCCATGTATCCCATCAACCCGATGTACTGTCTAATGAATCCCGCGACCGGCACCTGCCGGACAGGCCTCGCTCCTTCGAGCACTTCCACCGTCAGTATATCACCGGGGCGTATCCCGAGAATTTTGCCGAAGTAATCGGTCAGGACGATCCCCTCGGAGGGAAGGGCAACAGGCTTCAAACGGGTATCGAGAAGAGAGTAGAGATGAGAATCAGGCTCCAGCCCCTTGATTGAAGTCCGGTAAGTACGGTTCTGAAATCCGAACCGCGCGGGCACCGACCTGAAGACCTCTGTGTGCTCTACGCCCCTGAGAGCCTTGAGTTCGTACCCTGCCTTTCTCGAAGTCGGCTCGGTAAACGTAACGGTCATGTCTTCTTTCTGGGAGAGTCTGAATTGTACATTTACCATGAAGTCAATGGCGTCCTTCGAAAACGTGCCTGCTATCATGATAGCACAGGCAAGCGCGATACCCGTAATCGTGAGGAGGGACTTTACCGGCTTGCGTCCGATATTCCTCGCGATCATGCGGGTAGGCTGGGAGAGAAGGCGCCAGAAGGCCAGATATTCAAGGAGCATTTTCCGGTACCGCGCAGGGGGTTCGGGCCTCATCGCCTCAGCGGGGGGCAGCAGCGCAGCCTTGCGGACGGCATAAAACGTTCCGGCAAGAGAGGAGGCAAGAGTGATGAAGGCTGCGGTCGTCACCACCTCAGGTTTCAACTCGTACATCAGATACGGAAAGCGGTAAAATTCCATATATATCCTGCTGAGGCCCCTGCCGAGCCAGACGCCGACGGCGATACCGCCTGCGATGCCGGCAATGACGATCAGGATGACCATCTTCATATAATGGATGCCGACGTCGAAATTGCGATAGCCGAATGCTTTGAGTGCAGCGATCTGCTCGCGCTGTGTGCTCACGATCCTGCTGATGACCACATTGAGAAGAAACGCGGCGACGCCGATGAAAATTACGGGAAAAATTTCCGAGCTCCTTTGAAGCTGCCGGAATTCTTCCGTCAGGAACCGGTGTGACAGCTGGTCTTTCCGTTCATATGCCCCGAGTCCCCCGTATTGGTCCAGAAGGCTGTCGATCCGTACCAGGACATCGCCGGGGTTCGCATAGGGAGAAAGGGTGAGCGCTATGTCATTGAATGCGCCTTTCATATCATACGCGGTGCCGAGCGCATCCCTTCCCATCCAGAGTATTGCATACCGCTTGTAATCGGGACTGATTGCGCCGGGCCTTACCTGAAGGACGAATTCAGGAGACAGAGCGATGCCCACGATAACGAGTTTTTTCCACCTGCCGTTGATCACGGCGCCGAGTGTGTCGCCGGGTGAAAAGCCGTGCGCTTCTGCGAAGGCCTCGCTTACGACCGCTTCGTTGTCTTTCCAGGGGTCGACAAGCCTCCCCTTTCTGATGAACAACCTGTTCAGAAGGGGTTTGCCGGTGTCCGGGACCGAGACAAGTCTGGCAGTCACCGGTTCAGGAAAGTCAGGTATGTCCAGTTTCACATCGGCAACGACCCGGCTCTCGACCAGGTCCACCCCCGGAATTTCCGCAATGCGCGTCTTCACGGATTCCGGCGCGCGCTTCAGAGAGACAAACACATCGGCAAAGCGGTAATCTCTGTAGAAACTGTCTCTCGTCAAATTCAGCGAGTTCATCGTGCTTATCAGCATGAGGTAGGTCGCGACCCCGCTCACAATCACAAGGGCAATGGCGACCGCCTGCCCCTTCATCTTCCAGATGTCTCTCAGGAGCTTATGGTCCAGTGCCTTCATATGCCTACCAGTGAAGTTCCCCCGGAGATTTTTTGGTTTCGTTCCTGACAATCCCTGCAATGAGGCCGTTGCTCAGATGAACCACCCGGTCTGCCATATACGCGATATCGGCATTATGGGTTATGATGACTGTCGTCGTGCCGAGTTCCCGGTTGACATTATCGAGCGCTTCGAGCACATTGATGCCGGTTGCGGAATCGAGCGCGCCGGTGGGTTCGTCGCAGAGGAGGACCGAAGGGTTCTTTGCGATGGCGCGCGCGATGGCTACGCGCTGCTGCTCGCCGCCCGACAGCTGCGCAGGGAAATGATGGAGTCTTTCGCGGAGCCCGACCACTTCCAGCGCTTCCTCTGGTTTCATCGGATTCTTTGCTATCTCCGTCACCACAGCGACGTTCTCCAGCGCAGTGAGGCTCGGGATGAGGTTATAGAACTGAAAGACAAACCCCACATAGAAACGCCGGTACTCGGTGAGTTCACGCTCGTTCGCTTTCGTAAGGTTTTTCCCCCGGTAGACCACCTCTCCGCCGGTTGCGGTATCAAGTCCGCCAAGGATGTTCACCAGCGTTGACTTCCCGCTCCCTGAAGGCCCGAGCAGCACGATCAGTTCACCCGAAGTGAGTTCGAGATCAACGCCGCGCAGGGCATGCACCTCCACCTCGCCCATCCGGTAAATCTTTGTCAGGGAACTTACCTGAAAAACAACCTCTCCCGGTGAAGTGGGCTGCATCGCCTGTTTCTTTTCGGGGACGCTGTCCATGATCTTCTATTATGATCAATTTGTCCCTGCAATTCCATGATGCCCGGTATTTCTCCCTTGACTTGGAGGGTGTTTTTGTTTAAACTGAACATAGGTTCACATGAACAAACGTTCAGGTATAGAGTCGAAGAAAAAGATCATCAAGGCTGCAATGGATGTATTCTCCGTGAAGGGCTATGCAAAAACCAGCATCAGGGAGATTGCCAGGGCTGCGGGTATCAGCGTCGGCGGTGTGTACCTCTACTTCAGCAATAAAGAGGAACTCTACAAAAGCCTTATCAACGAAAAGATGCGGGACATCGGCGCCAGTCTCAGGCTTGCCGCAGGAGACACCGAATCCCCTTCTCAGGCATTATCCAATCTGCTCAAAATACATCTGGAGCATGCCCTGAAACATAAAGAATTTATTCTTGTCCATATCAGAGAGCACGGGTTTGCATTCGGCGTTCAGGAAAAAAGGAAATTCTTCAGAGAACAGCGAGCGCTGATAAGCCGCATTATTCAGAGAGGGATTCAATCGGGAGAATTCAGGAAATGTGACCCGGAGGACATGGCAACGATCATCATGGGATCATTGAGGGGCATACTTCTCTCGATCGCATTGGACCAGGATGTTCATATCACTCCGGAGAGGTTAACCGAGTTTATTTTCAAGGGACTTCTGAAGACAACGAGAGAGTAGGCAGGGACCCCGCTCTCCATTAAAGAGAACGCAGGAGAATCGCAAGATGAATGCACTGAGCACTGCTTTACCAAAACCTGTAAAGATTGTCTCCATCATTGTATTGTATGCGCTGTTGATATCCATCCTCTCTGCCTGTTCCGGGAAAGAGGCGCAACCTCCCAAAAAGCCTTCTGTTCCGGTTTCTGCCGCCGAAGCGGTCCAAAAGACCGTCCCGGTGCAGGTCAGGGCGGTCGGCAATGCAGAGCCATATTCCACGGTATCGGTGAAATCCCAGGTGGGAGGCATCCTCACCCGTGTCCATTTCAGGGAAGGACAGGATGTCAGGAAAGGCGACCCCCTCTTCTCAATCGATTCGCGTCCTTACGAGGCCGCACTCAGGCAGGCCGAAGCGAACCTCGCAAAAGATACCGCACAACTGGAGAATGCACGGGTTGAAGTCCGCCGTTATGAAGAGCTCGTCAGGAAAGGCTATGTGGCACAGGAACAGTACGACCAGATCCGCACCAACGCTGCCACCCTGGAAGCGGTAGTAAATGCCGGCAAGGCACTGGTCGAAAATGCGCGGTTGCAGCTGCAATACTGCTCCATTCATTCTCCCCTTACCGGAAGGACCGGAAATCTCATGGCAAACCAGGGAAATCTTATCAAAGCAAATGCTGATACTCCCATGGTTACCATCAATCAGATACAGCCGGTTTATGTGACCTTTTCCGTGCCCGAGCAATACCTTGGAGAGATCAAGAAATATATGGCCTCAGGAAGGCTGAAAGTGGAAGTGGTCATCGGAAAGGATGAGAAATATCCGGAGCAGGGGGCGCTCACTTTTGTGGACAATACTGTGGATACTGCCACGGGTACCATAAAGCTCAAGGCGACGTTTGCCAATAGTGACAGGCGGCTCTGGCCGGGCCAGTTCGTCGATGTGACGATGACGCTCACCGCGAGGCCGGATGCAACAGTGGTCCCCTCGCAGGCCATCCAGACCGGACAGAAGGGTTCCTATGTCTTTGTAATAAAGCCTGACCTTACGGTAGAGTCACGGCCCGTAGTGACGGGCCTGACTTTTGAAGAAGAAACCGTCATTGAAAAGGGCATTCAGCCCGGCGAACGGATTGTTACCGACGGGCAGATGCGGATTTTTCCGGGGGCAACCGTGGAGGTGAAAGCCCCTGTTGTTCCGGAAGGGAAATAATCAGGAATGAACATACCTGAATTATTCATCCGGAGGCCTGTCATGACGACCCTCGTCATGTTCGCCTTCATTGTATTCGGAATCGTCGGCTACCATCTCCTGCCGGTCAGCGATCTTCCCAATATAGATTACCCGACGATCCAGGTGACGGCCAATCTGCCGGGCGCTACTCCCGATACCATGGCCTCTGCCGTCGCCACACCCCTCGAACGGGAGTTTTCGACTATCGCCGGCATTGACTCAATGACCTCTACCAACGGCAACGGCATCACCCAGATTACGCTCCAGTTTGTGCTGGAGCGGGATATCGACGCTGCTGCACAGGATGTGCAGTCCGCCATTGCGAAGGCTGCGCGGCAGCTTCCCCAGGATATGCCGAATCCTCCCTCATACCGGAAGGTGAATCCGGCTGATCAGCCTGTTTTATACGTTGCACTCAGTTCACCTGTCCTCCCCCTTTCCACGGTCAATGAATATGCAGACACGATAATCGCCCAGCGGATATCCATGATCAGCGGTGTAGCCCAGGTATTGATTTACGGCTCACAGAAATATGCGGTGAGGGTGCAGGTCGACCCCATGGTGCTCGCCAGCCGGAAGATCGGGATTGATGAAGTCGCAGGAGCGGTAGCACAGGGAAATGTCAACCTCCCCACCGGCACCCTCGACGGCGACAAGAAATCGTTTGTAGTGCAGGCGACAGGACAACTCTACAATGCAGAAGCGTACCGCCCCCTGATCGTTGCCTACCGCGACGGTTCTCCTGTCCGCCTCGGCGAAGTGGGAAAGATTATCGACAGTGTGGAAAACGATAAGCTGGCGGGATGGTATAACAACACCCGTGCCATAGTGCTCGCCATCCAGCGTCAACCCGGCACCAACACCATCGAAGTTGTCGACGGCATAAAAAATCTCCTTCCCGTCTTCCGTTCCCAGATGCCGGCGTCTATGAACCTCGATATCCTCTTCGACCGTTCTGTATCGATCCGCGATTCGGTGAGAGATGTGAAATTCACTCTTCTCCTCACCGTCTGTCTTGTAGTCATGGTCATCTTCCTTTTCCTTCGCAATCTGTCTGCCACAATAATCCCGAGCCTGGCCCTGCCCCTGTCGATAATCGGTACGTTCGCCGCGATGTATCTCATGGGCTTCACCGTGAACAATATCTCCCTTATGGCATTGATTCTCGCGGTGGGTTTTGTCGTGGACGACGCGATCGTCATGCTCGAAAATATAGTCCGTCACATGGAAAAGGGAGAAGGCGTGCTTGAAGCTGCCCTGAACGGTTCGAGGGAAATAGGGTTCACTATTTTATCGATGACCCTCTCACTTGTGGCGGTCTTTATCCCCGTGCTCTTTATGGGAGGAATCCTCGGACGTCTGCTCCATGAGTTCGCAGTGACGATCAGCATAGCGATCCTCATATCCGGCATTGTTTCCCTTACCCTTACCCCTATGCTCTGCAGCCGCTTCTTAAGGCCGCCCGAATCCAGAGAGCATGGAAGGCTCTATCTTCTTCTGGAGCGCTTCTTCGCAGGGATGCTCAATGCGTACGAACGGACCCTCAAAATAGTACTGAACCACCGCCCTCTCACCATGGTGGTGACGCTTCTCCTTACGATAGCCACTGTGGCGCTCTTCATGACTATCCCCTGGGGATTTCTCCCCAGTGATGATATCGGGGGGATATTCGGCTTTACCGAAGGAGCACAGGGAATATCGTTCGATGATATGGTGCGCCACCAGGAGGCGCTTGCCGGTATTGTCGCGAATGACCCGAATGTGGAATCGTTCATGTCCTTTGTCGGCCCAGGGGGCGCGCGGGTTTCCGGGAACTCGGGGTTTATGTTCATCCGGCTGAAGCCCCGCGATCAGCGGCGTCTTGACGCCGACGGAGTTATCCAGGAGTTGCGGCCCAAGGTCATGCAGGTGCCCGGCATCATGATGTTCCTTCAGAACCCGCCCCCGGTGAGGATCGGAGGACAGCTCACAAAAGCACAGTACCAGTTCACCCTCCAGAGCCCTGACACAGAAGAACTTTATCGTGTGGTTCCCCTCATGGAAGAAAAAATGCGCGGGATTTCCGAACTCCAGGATGTAACCAGCGACCTCCAGATCACAAACCCTCAGGTCGATGTTGAGATAGACAGGGACAAGGCATCAGCGGTCGGGTTGACCGCGCAGCAGATTGAAGACGCACTTTACTATGCCTATGGCTCCCGCCAGGTCTCCACTATCTATGCGCCCAATAATCAGTACAGGGTCATCCTCGAACTGGACCCCCGTTACCAGACCGATCCTTCCGCGCTTTCACTGCTCTATATCAGGTCCTCAAGAGGAGACCTCGTCCCGCTTAACTCGGTAGCGAAACTCACCAACAGCATCGGTCCTCTCACGGTGAACCATCTCGGGCAGCTCCCCGCAGTCACCATATCCTTCAATGTGAAACCGGGTGTCTCTCTGGGGACCGCAGTGCCGATCATCAATAAGCTGGCCCGTGAAACGCTCCCCCAGACGGTAAGCTACTCGTTTCAGGGGGCGGCCCAGGCTTACCAGGCGTCAACCCGCGGCCTGACGATCCTCCTTATCATGGCCATTTTTGTAATTTATATCGTACTCGGCATCCTCTATGAAAGTTTTATTCATCCCTTAACCATCCTCTCAGGGCTTCCGGCAGCGGGGTTCGGGGCGCTCATCACCCTTCTCATTTTCCAGAAGGACCTGAACGTCTATGCCTTTGTCGGGGTGATCATGCTCGTGGGGATTGTGAAGAAGAACGCGATCATGATGATCGACTTCGCGCTCGATGCGGAGCGGAAAGAAGGGAAGTCCCCCCTCGAAGCCATCTATCAGGGTTGCATCATCCGTTTCCGCCCTATCATGATGACCACCATGGCGGCCTTTATGGGAGTGCTTCCCATTGCCCTTGGGTTTGGAGCAGGGGCGGAATCCCGCCGTCCTCTCGGTCTCGCTGTTGTGGGCGGACTCGTTGTATCACAAATCCTGACCCTTTATATCACGCCCGTTGTGTATTACTACCTCGACGTGTTTCAGGCAAAAGTAAACATCCGGCTGAGCAGGCACAAGGGAACCAAAGGGTCTCAGGCTGCAAAGACATTATAGGAGGTCAATATGAAATGGTACATGCCTTTCATGCTGTTTTTCATAGTTGCTCTGCCTCTTCATGCAGAAGCAGACGGACTCATTCAGCAGGGTGAGTCACTGAACCTGGAGCGATGCATCGAGATCGCGGTCAAAATGCATCCTTACCTCGCAGCCGCCAAAAATACGGTCTCTGCGAACGAGAGCAGGATCGGGCAGGCAAAGGCGAATTATTATCCCCAGTTACACTGGTCGACAAGCTACAACAGGATCTCTCCGGCATCCGGTTCATCGGGTTCTGCTTCCGGCACAAGCGGTTTCTCAGGGAGGACGAACGAGGCATTTGACCAGTATTCGACCGGATTCAGTCTCAGCCAGACACTCTACGATTTCGGGAAAACCCCGACAGAGGTGAAGATCCAGAAGTTGAACCGTGATTCAGCCGCATCAGACCTGGAGAATGTGACCGAACAGATTATCCTCTCGGTCAAACAGGCATACTACGGGGTTGTGCAGGCGAAATATACCAGGCTTGTTGCGGAAGATACGGTAAAGCAGACCCAGCAGCATCTTGAGCAGGCAAAGGGTTTTTTTGAGGTCGGCACAAGACCAAAATTCGATGTCACCAAGGCAGAGGTGGACCTGAGCAATGCGAAGCTGAACCTGATCAGAAATGAGAATGCCCTGCGGATTGCCATTGTGACCCTCAATAATGCAATGGGTATTCCTGATGCGCCTGAATACCTGCTCGACGAAAATCTTTCTTTTGAGAAATATGAGACAACGCTGGAAGATGCGCTCTCAAAGGCATATAAGAACAGGCCCGATATGCAGTCGATCCTTGCGAAAAGACAGGCAGCCGAGAGTTCCATAGGCCTCGCAAAGACAGGATATTATCCGGTATTGACCGGCAGCGCAGGATACAGCTGGTCGGGAGAAGAGTTCCCGCTTGAGCACGGATGGAATGCGGGGGCAACGCTTTCATTCCCTCTGTTCAGCGGTTTCCTCACAAAGTATCAGGTGGAAGAGGCAAGGGCGAACCTGAATATCCTCAGGGCGAACGAAGAGTCCCTGAGACAGACGATATTCCTGGAAGTACAACAGGCATACCTGTATCTCAGGGCGGCGGAAGAAGCGATTCCCACAGCAAAACTCGGCGTAGAGCAGGCGCAGGAGAATCTGGACATTGCAAACGGCAGATATACGGCAGGCGTCGGGAATCCTATAGAGGTGACTGATGCGGAGGTTGCATTGAATAACGCGAGGACCTCATATATCCAGGCGCTCTATGCAGTACAAGATTGCGCAGGCAAGTATCGAGAAGGCAATGGGGCTGAAATGAAAAAGATACTATTCATCATCCTAATAGGCGCAGTGCTTGCGCTCGCAGCATTTTTTCTGCTCAGAAACAACAACAGTGACATCAAGTATAAAACAGAAAAGGTTGCAAAGGGTGACATAGTTATGTCGGTCACTGCAACAGGGACGGTCAATGCAGTCACTACAGTGCTTGTCGGCACCCAGGTTTCCGGTACGATCAGGAACATATCCGTCGATTTCAATTCTCCGGTGAAAAAAGGCCAGATCATCGCGCAGATAGATCCCTCAACATTCCAGGCGCAGGTGCAGCAGGCAAGCGCGAATCTCCTCGCGGCCCGGGCAAATCTCGAAAAAGCCGAGGCGATACTGGTAGACGCGAAGCGGACCATGGAAAGAAATGCTGAATTATTCTCAAAGAATCTCATTGCGCGGAGCGATCTGGATGCGGCAGAAACAAACTACGAAACTGCAAAGGCGTCGGTGAGCGCTGCAAAGTCCCAGGTTGCCCAGACAGAGGCGGCAGTCGAGTTTGCCGAGACGAATCTCCGGTACACGAGGATACTCTCCCCTGTGGACGGGGTTGTGATATCGAGGAACGTGGATGTGGGACAGACCGTGGCCGCAAGTTTTCAGACTCCGACATTATTCACCATAGCCCAGGACCTCACAAAAATGCAGATCGACACGAATGTGGACGAGGCTGATATCGGGAAGGTGAGTGTCGGGCAGGATGTCGAGTTTACGGTCGATGCCTACCCCGATCTTGTTTTCCGGGGGAAGGTCTGGCAGGTGAGGAACGCGCCGATTACTGTGCAGAATGTCGTGACCTATGATGTGGTGATTCAGGTGGAGAACCCTGAACTCAAACTCAAGCCCGGCATGACCGCGAACGTGGCGATTATTATTGCGACAAAGAAAGATGTCCTGAAAATACCGAACGCTGCCCTGAGGTTCAAGCTTGATGAAAATGAGAAAAAGAGCGCTGCGAAAAAGACAGTGAGCGGTCCGGGGATATGGATACTGGAGCAGGGCAAGCCAAAGCGTATCAGTATTTCTGCCGGTATCAGCGATGGCAGTCACACTGAAATTATCCCGGATACCCTTCAGGAAGGGCAGGAAGTAATCATCGAGTCCGCAGCCAAGGGGCAGAAGAAGCAGGAGGCGCCTCCGGGACCGAGATTTTTCTGATATGGCGCTTATCGAAACCAGAGATATCTGCAAAATATACCAGGCCGGTTCCGTCGAGGTGAATGCCCTCATGAATGTTTCTTCAAGCATAGAGGCGGGAGAATTTGTCGCAGTTATGGGACCGTCGGGTTCGGGTAAATCCACGTTCATGAACATCCTCGGATGCCTCGATATTCCTTCGAGCGGTCAGTATATCCTCGGGGGCACCGATGTCGGGAATCTCGACAGGGACGAACGGGCGCAGATACGGAATAAAAAGATAGGATTTGTTTTCCAGGGCTTCAACCTGCTGCCCCGGACGTCAGCCCTTGAGAATGTCGAACTGCCCATGCTCTACAACGGACTTCCGCCGAAAGACCGCAGAGGGCGCGCAGAGGAAGCGCTGAAAAATGTGGGGCTTGCAGGACGGGAAGAGTCTTATCCCGGTCAGCTTTCCGGCGGACAGCAGCAGAGGGTTGCCATAGCCAGGGCCCTCGTGAATAACGCGGCGATCATCCTCGCGGATGAACCGACAGGGAACCTCGATACAAAGACGAGCGCGGAAGTAATGGAACTCTTCACAAGACTGAACACGGAATCCGATATCACGGTAATACTCGTGACCCATGAGCAGGACATCGCAGCGTATGGCCGGAGAACCATAAGATTCCTCGACGGCAGGATCATCAGCGACGAGAGGACAGCAGGGTCATGATCGATATCCCGACAGCGATACGCATCTCGTTCAGGGCATTGAAACGGAATAAAATGCGTTCCGCGCTCACCATGCTCGGGATCATCATCGGTGTCGGTGCGGTGATCGCCATGCTTTCGATCGGAATGGGAGCAAGCAAAAGAATTGCAGAGCAGATATCGAGCATCGGAAGCAACCTTATCATGGTCCTTCCGGGCGCCACGACCTCGGCTGGCGTGAGGATGGGTTCGGGCACCCAGACTACTCTCACCATTGACGATGCAGCGGCGATACAGAATGAATGCCCTGCTGTTTCAGACGTTGCCCCCATCCACAACGGCGTTGCGCAGGTTGTCTACGGTTCCCAGAACTGGTCGACCGGGGTTACAGGGACGACGCCGGGAATGCTTGCGATACGGGACTGGGCGCTTGAATCGGGAAGACCGTTCACCCCGCAGGATGTGAGAAATGCCACAAAAGTTTGCCTGCTCGGCATGACCGTTGCCGAAAATTTATTCGGAGAGGCCGATCCGGTCGGCCAGGTAGTGAGAATAGAAAAAGTCCCCTTTACCGTCATCGGGGTACTTTCCGTAAAGGGACAGTCTCCGCAGGGACAGGACCAGGACGACGCAATCTATGTCCCTATCACAACTGCCCAGAAAAAACTCTTCGGCACCGCGTTCCCCGGTACGGTGCGGAGGATTATGGTGAAGGCAAGCAGCACGGAAGACATGGCGGCTGCGGAGAGGCAGATAACCGAACTGCTCAGGCAGAGACACCATATCGGCCCAAAACAGGAGAATGATTTTACCGTGAGAAACCTTACCTCGATCATGCAGACTGCGGAACAGTCGACACAGGTCATGACCCTTCTGCTCGCCGCGATTGCATCGGTATCTCTCCTTGTAGGAGGGATTGGGATTATGAACATAATGCTCGTGTCGGTTACCGAGAGGACACGGGAGATCGGGATACGCATGGCGATAGGGGCGAAGACCTGGGATATCAGAATGCAGTTCATCATCGAAGCGCTTACGTTGTCATTAATCGGCGGCATAGCCGGAATCATCACCGGCATTTCCGCATCCAAAATAATCGCAATGATTGCCGGATGGTCAACAATCGTATCCCCTCTCTCGATTTTTCTTGCCTTCGGATTTTCCGGCATGGTGGGACTGTTCTTCGGGTTCTACCCCGCCTACAAGGCGTCTATGCTGAACCCTATAGATGCGTTGAGATACGAATAAAAAGCCTGTCACCGTAAACGGTAACGAGCTAACCATGGTTCGTTTTTCTTCTGTGAGTTTATGGAGTTAAGCAGCTCTTTTCGCGTTTACTTGAAGAGTTATGCGCTCATGCGCCTGAAGGATTTTTATGATTTCAAGAATATTCTCGGCTCGTGGATTGCCGCGGGGCCCTAACATCCGATGAACGCTCTTGCTTGATTTGTTGAGCTTCTTAGCCAGACCCTCAAAGGTAATCGTCGCATTTATATAATCGCGAAGAATTGATTTTCCCGCATTGAGGTTCCCTCCGATGAGTTCATTCACTGCCTCTGTTAGCATGTGTCTGCGGAATTCAGCATCACTCTCGGCACGCTGTAAAATTGTTTTGCGAAATTGTTTTGTAATCGGCATAATCCCCCTCCTTACTTCTTCTTTTTTCTTTCTGTCTTATATTGCGTCCATAGTGACTGAGCGTTTCTGATGTCTCTGCGCTGGGTTTTCTTCGAACCTCCTGCAAGCAGAATGACCAGCGTATTTCCTTCCCGACCAAAATAAATCCTGTACCCTGGACCAAAATCAATCTTATATTCCGAAACTCCTTGCCCTGCTGATTTCACGTGAGAAAAATTGCCTTGCTCCAATCGATACAACGCAGTGGCAACCTTGGCTGCGGCTTGAGCATCAAGGTCGGCGAACCACTTTCCAAAAACAGATATCCCATTGAGCAGATATTCGACAACTTTATCTTACCCACATGTTAATAGTAACACAAAAGTTACTATTGGTCAAGAAGGACATGCTCATAAATTATCGAGCTTGGTATGTATTTCAATGAGCAGGATTTTCCGTGAAAATGGATAATGCTAAGAAAATAGACCTGACACTCCTCTTCTCTCTCTATCGCTCACGATGCCGTATCTCGTCTGCGGTCATATTGAAATCGAGTTTCCCCTTCATTGATTTTATTTTCTCTACCTTCTTCTTCCTCAGATAGTAGTCGATAGCGATCTTCACTGCTGATGTTTTGGACTTGCTTTTCGTCTCCTTCATAAGCAAGTCCAGGCTCTCTTTCTCGATTGTTACCGTTATGCGCATATTTGCCTCTTTTTTGTGATTATTCTAAGCATCATTAAACCATAATTTTATATGATTTTGTTCTATGATTTCTTTTTCTTAAATTGGATTGCATCAGGAATAATCTTTGCAAGAAAAGACTGGGGCTGAACAACTGGTATCACAAAATGTGATGAGACGAGAAAGGAATCGGTGTCACCCATTAAAGGCCACCCCGTCAAGAGCAAATAATAATTTATAGCGCAAAAGACGCTCTTTTGCACTTCCATAATGTCGGTTACGTCTCTTCGCCACATCTGAGGTCTTCATTTCATTTGATGTCAGCCTTGCTGCACCAGTCACCCATCAGGATCTGGGATGCTGAATCCGGATTGAACCGGATACATTTCCCGTTTCGCCGTTTGGCGAACCAGAAAACCGTCAGTGCCATATGATGTCCAAAAAGTGCTTTTCAAGTCTCGTGGTTTGTAGCCACCCCATTACAGGCTCATCACATAGGCAGCAAAGTCACCGATAACCGGTATATGTGGATGCAACAGCTGCCAATCAAGTCTCATGGTTTTACCAACCCCACGTCCGGTTCACTGTTGCATCCGACCCTTAGACGAAGAGTTTCTCCGCCATGAAGGGCACATCATCCCGCATGATGTAGTACGCCGCCCGCGCCAGCTTATGCGCAAGTGCCTGGTGCGCTACCATGCGATTACTCCTCTGCGCCTTCCTCTGAAAATATGCCCGTGCCTGAGCATCAAACCGTCTGGCCAGTTCAGACGCCTCAGAATACGCCCATGCCAGATACCTGTTGCCGTTTCTCTGGTTGCCCTTGCCTTTTGTCTTACCGTTGCTTACCCACTTTGAGCCTACTTTCCTGCAGTATGAGACATAGTTGCCGACTTTCTGAAAACGGCTGATCGGCCCTGTTTCGAGCATAATCGTCAAGGCAAGTATCTTCCCCACACCAGGAATGCTCAACAACTTTTGATATGATGACGACAGCTCGATCTTCCCTTCTATGGTCTTTTCGATGCCTTTTATTTTCCTGGTCATGTAATCAATTATCTCTTTGCTGACTCCTCCTGCCATAAGAATGTCCTCGTTATTGGCCAACAAAGGGCTTATCCTGTCCTCTTTCAGGATTTTGACATCATTGACGTTCACCATAATCCCGCAGTTGCGAGTAATGATGTGCTGAAGGCTAATGATCAGAGAGGTCCGTAGTCTGACGAGATGACTCCGTTTCCTTAATAGATCTCTCAGCGATCTTTCTTCCTTGGGATAGATATATCCCTCAGGCAGTATGTCCAGCCTGAGCATCTCGGCCAGCCAGTTCGCATCGTGCCGGTCATCTGCATGCTTAAGCCCTTTGTACTTTTGGATCGCTGCAGGGTTAGCCAGATGCACTTCATATCCTTGTTCCATAAGAAGATCGACAAGCCAATACCAATTGTAGGTCGACTCCACGGCGATTCCCGCGATCTTCTTCCGGTAAGGACGGAGCGCCGTCACAATGGCTCCCGCGTCGTTGGGAAGCTTCTTTTGCAGTTGCTGTTTGCCCTCTTCATCGATGACTGCCAGGTAATTGTTGCTTGAATGCAAATCGAAAGCCGCGTACAATTTCATAAGACACCTCCATGGGTAAAGTTTGAGCTCTTTCCCAAAGCATATCAGATGATTTTTCATCTGATATGCCGGGAGGTGCCTTTATATGATTATCAGGTCTATTTTCTTAGCATAGAATATGAAAAACGTTTGCGTATGAAAAAATATAGTGAGAAAATGTAGTGACAAGAGGTTTGGTGGCGGTGCAGGGATTTGAACCCCGGACACTGCGGATATGAGCCGCATGCTCTAACCGACTGAGCTACACCGCCGTCTGAAAAAGTTAAGAGTTAAAAGTGTAAAGTTGAAAGTAAAACAGAATCTAAATTATACCAAAAGCACTATATTTAATGAAAGAGTTCAAACCTCCGCGTCCGGATGCTGATGAGGATGCCGACAGCGATCATGTTCGAGAGGAGCGCGGTCCCGCCGTAGCTCATGAACGGCAGCGGTATCCCGACAACCGGCATCAGGCCCAGGGTCATGCCCACATTCACAAAGAAATAGATGAAGAACATCGTGGTTATCCCGAGCGCAAGGAGCCGCCCGAAGTCGTCCTTGGCCTTATTGACCGTATCAAGTCCCCGTACTATCAGAATAAGATAGAGAATCAGGAGTATCAGGCTCCCGAAAAACCCCCATTCCTCGGCGAAGACGGCAAAGATAAAGTCCGTATGTTTTTCAGGGAGGAACCTGAAGGGGCCCTGCGTCCCCTGCATATACCCTTTTCCGAAAAATTTCCCTGAACCGACGGTAATCTTCGATTGATTCAGATGATACCCGATTCCCGTGGGGTCAATCTCCGGCTCGATGAACGCGACCAGCCGGCTCTTCTGGTAGTCTTTTAACCCATGCCAGAAGATGTTCCCTAAAAACGGGAGTGATATCAGGCCGATGATGATAAAGAGCACCGCAACTCTTCTCTGGAGACCCCGGGCGAAGAGGAGTGAGATGAAAAGCGCGACGACGATGATTCCTGTCCCAAGGTCGGGTTGTTTGATAAGGAGGACGAAGGGGAGAAAAACTATTGTGAAAAAGGTGCGGAACAAGGCAAAGGTGTCGAGCGGCGGTTTGACCAGGCTCAGATAGTGTGAGAGCATGATGATGTATATGAGCTTGAAAAATTCCGAAGGCTGAAAGGAGAGCGGCCCTATGCTCAGCCATCTCTGCGCTCCCATACCGACCCTGCCGGTGATAAAGACCGCCATGAGAAGGAGAATGCCGGCAACATAGAAGACCATTGCAAATCTGCTCAGCCAAATGTAGTCAAAACTCACAATAAAGAACAGGGTAATGAGTCCGAGGACAAGCCATACTCCCTGTTTGATAAAGAATGATGAATGTCCTTCGGCTGCGAGAGGACGTGTCGCGCTGTATATGGTGAGGATGCCGATGAGCGCAAGGAGCACGGTGACCGCGAGGGTCACCCAGTCGAAATTTTTTATCAGCCTGCGGTCGATTTTAAACATATGAAAAACAGGATGGAATGGAAAGGATAACAGAAAGATAAAAGAAATCAAAGGATTCCGATAAGTGGTTACTCTGCTTTACTTGCCGTGCCTTATTCTTACGGCGGGCATTTGGCACATACGGATACAAAGAGTGATGTGGACAGATACCGGTCTCCCCGGTCAGGGAGAAGGACAACGATAACCCCGTCTTTCAGTTCGCTTGATTTCCTGAGTGCGATATTCATCGCAGCGCCGCTTGACATTCCGACAAACATCCCCTCTTTGACCGCGAGTTTCCTTGTGGTATCGAATGCTTCTTCGTCGTTTACATAATAATGCTCGTCGATCCTGCCCGGGTCGAATATCTTCGGTACGATCGACTCAGACATGTTCTTGAGCCCCTGAATGCGGTGGCGCGCAACCGGTTCCACGCCGATAATTTCTATATCCTTGTTATACTCCTTGAGTCTCTTGCTGACTCCCATGAGTGTTCCCGTTGTTCCCATGCCCGCGATAAAGTGCGTAACGCGACCTTCCGTCTGTTCGATGATCTCTTTCCCTGTGGTTTCATAATGTGCAAGGACATTCGCTTCGTTATCGAACTGGTTCGGCATGAAGTATCTCCCCGGTTCCTCGTCGAATATTTTGTGGACAAGACGGATTGCGCCGTCTGTTGCTTCCTCGGAAGGACTCAGAATAAGCTCTGCACCGAAGGCCTCGAGAATCCTCCTCCGCTCGATGCTTACGCAGGCAGGCATGGTGAGTTTCACGCGGTACTGCTTTGCGGAAGCGACCATGGCAAGACCTATCCCGGTATTCCCTGACGTCGCTTCGAGAATGATCTTCTCCTTCGTCAGGGTTCCCGCTTTTTCCGCTGCCTCTATCATGAAGAGGGCAATACGGTCTTTGACAGAACCGCTGGGGTTATTCCCCTCGAGTTTCGCGAACAGCTTCACCCGGGGGTTCGGGTTCATTTCTATGGCCGTTATCGGGGTATTCCCAATGCACTGAAGGATGCCCATTGTCTATTATACTGGAAGTTTCTCCGGAACGGTCAAGCGGTTGCAGGGATTTCATATATTCCTCGATTGCGATTTTCGCGATCGGGGCAGCGGCCCCTCCCCCGTGTCCTCCGTGCTCGACAAGGACGGCAAGGGCTATTTCGGGCTTTTCAACCGGTGCGAATGCCACAAACCATGCATGGTCTCTGAACCGCTCGGCCTGTGAAGAGACGCCGCTTTTCATCGATACGACCTGAGCGGTCCCTGTTTTGCCTCCGACAGAGAAGGATGATTTTGCAGCCCATCCTGTGCCGCCTCCTTCATTCACGACGCCGAAAAGACCTTTTTTTACAATCTCCATGTTCTCGGCGCTTGCCTTCGTCCGCCCGGTAAGGACCGGGGGTGAATCCTTAATGAGTGTGGGCTTATAAATGTTTCCCCCGTTTGCCACGGTATTCATCATAAGAGCCATCTGGATCGGTGTGGCGGCAATGTATCCCTGGCCTATTGCAGCAATAAACGTTTCTCCCAGATACCAGGGAAGTTTCATGGTCTGGAGTTTCCACTGCGAGTTCGGTATAAGGCCCCGGCGTTCCGATCCGAGTTCGATCCCGGTTTCTGTTCCAAGCCCCAGGCTTGTTGCATATTCGTAGATTTTATCGATTCCGAGGCGCTTCCCTACTTCATAAAAAAATACGTCGCAGGATTCTACAATTGCCTTATGAAGAGAAACCGTACCATGTCCCTCTCTGCGCCAGCAGCCGAACCGCCAGCTGCCATATTGTATTCCACCCCTGCAGTCCACTTTCGTCTCAGGGGTGATGACTTTCTGTTCAAGTCCCGCAATGGCAGTGACGATCTTAAATGTAGAGCCCGGAGGGTACTGGCTCTGGAGCGCCCTGTTCAGCATGGGGTTCTTCTTGTCATTGATGATCTCCTGCCAGTTTTCCTGTGTTATTCCTCTCGTGAAGAGATTGGGATCGAAGGAAGGTTTGCTGATCAGGCCGAGAATCTCTCCGGTGTCCGGTTTCAGCGCGACGAGGGCCCCCGCCCTCTCTCCGAAGGCTTTCTCCGCCTCTTTCTGGAGATTGAGTTCGATGCTGAGGGTAATGTCCGTGCCCTTTATCGGGGGCTTCTCCTGAAGGAACCGTATCTCTTTGCCGAGGGCGTTCACTTCAATAACCCGCTTGCCGGGAGTCCCCCTGAGAACCGAATCGAAAAGTTTCTCAACACCCCATTGTCCGATGAAGGTGTCCGGAGATATATCTCTGAACGCGGGATCTTTCGCCTGGGCAGGGCTCAATTTCCCGAGATACCCGATGAGGTGAGAAGCGACATTCCCATGAATATATTCCCTGTTCACTTCGATGTCGACAAAAAGACCGGGAAAATCAGAACGCCTCGCTTCAATGTACGCGACTTCTTCAAAAGGCAGTCCGTGTTTCAGGCGGACGGGGACAAAAGGACTTGATCCGCTTTCGCGCACTATTTCACTGATTTCTGCCGCGGGCATATTGAGAAGCGTCGAGAGCTGATGAAGTCTGCTCCGGTCGAATTCATTCGGAATAAGAGAAACGGAATAATAAGGGAAGTTTTTTACGAGCGGGACCCCGTTCCTGTCAAAAATGATCCCGCGTGGCGCCGGGGTATCAATAATCCTCATCCTGTTCGCTTCCGACAGTCTTCTGTACTCATCTCCCTGGAGGATCTGCAGTTGCCAGAGCCTCAGGATGAGAAGAAAGACCAGTACGATAACCAGGTAGCTCACGACCAGGATTCTTTCTGATGTATCTTCCCTCTGCATTTCCTCAGCCTCTAAATATTTTGATGAAGGTCCTTCGGTTTCAGGAAAATTCCTGCCGGGGCATTGATCAGGGACTGCACGAGGATGACAACTGATGCGGCCCCGGCGCCTGCCGGCATCTTGTCGAAAATGCCTCTCATGAGAAATACGAGCGACCCGTCCAGAAAGGTGAGCAGCGCAATACTGAGAATTCCCAGATAGGGGGTCCAGATGAAAAATCTGCTATAGAGGAGGGAAGACAGGTATCCCACAAGACTTTTACTGAGCAGGTGCGGTCCAAGGAACGCGCCGGAAAGGCTGTCCTCGACAATACCGATCAGCGCACCGTAGAGCATGCCCTTCATCTCACGTCCCTTAATCCCGGCATAACAGGCAAGGAGGACGGTCAGGTTCGGAGTTATCTGGTGGAACGAGAGGCTCCCCTGAAGCACGAGCAGAAAAAATAAAATTATCGGTACGACTATGTACTTCATCCCTTTGTGATGATTACTACAATTTCGAGATGGGTGTCCTCTACAAACGGGATGACTTCAATATCCTGAAAAAAGCCTGCTTCCTTTTTGTTCACTTTTGAGACATATCCAAGCGGGATACCCTGAGGGAAGAGGGTATCGAGCCCCGAGGTGATGAGAACCTCTCCCTCTTTCACCTCATCTTCGTGCGGGATGTATTTCAACATACATCTCCTGGATCCGGTTCCCGAAAGAATGCCTTCGATCCTGCTCTCCTGCAGTCTGGCTGCAGCAGAAAAACTGATGTCGTTTATCAGCAGCAGATGTGAATACGAAGTGAAGACATCAGAGATTTTTCCTGCGATGCCCCGTTCGGTAACCGCGATCATATCTTTCTGTATCCCGTCCGAAAGCCCCTTGTCGATCACTACTGTTTTCGACCAGAAGTCTGTGCCTCTGCCGATAACACGCGCAGCAGTCACATGCCGGGGCTCATGTTCTTTGAGTGCGAGCAGCGCACTGAGCCTTTTATTTTCCTGAATAGCTTCATGGTAAGCCTGCTCTTCCTGCAGCATCCGCGAAAGCTCTTTCCTGAGCCTGATATTTTCACTTTCTCTGATCAGCATTCTCCGGAAGGGGGCAGAGAGGGAATCTTTCAGCGATGTCTTCGCATCATACAACCTGTCGAGGACGGCATGGAGAGACTTGAGCGGCAACAGATGCTGCCTGTTGCTCTGATAGGTCATTACGCTGAGTGAGAGCAAGAGAATCGCGAGGAGAATGAGAAGGAGCCACTTCTTCGGCATTACAGGTTGATGGCAACCCTGCGCAGAAGGTCGAGTTCATCGAGCATCTTTCCGACACCGCGCACGACTGCGGTGAGAGGATCTTCTGCAACAAAGACCGGGAGACCTGTCTCCTCGCGAATGAGAAGATCAAGTCCCCTGAGGAGAGCGCCGCCTCCCGCGAGGATAATTCCCTTGTCCACAATATCCGATGCGAGTTCAGGAGGAGTGTTCTCGAGCACGACTTTGATGGTATCGAGGATGACATTCACCGGTTCAGCGAGGGCTTCCCGGATCTCTTCTTCATGGATTATGATCGTCTTTGGTATCCCTGAGATAAGGTCCCTTCCCTTTACCTCCATGGTTCGTGTTTCGCTTCCCTCCGTCTGATAGGCGGAGCCGACATTGATTTTTATCTGTTCAGCGGTCATATCGCCGATCATGAGATTGAACTTGCGCTTGATGAATGCCATAATGGCTTCGTCCATTTTATCGCCGCTTGCCCGGACTGCCTTGCTGTATACAACCCCGTCGAGAGATATTACCGCGACATCCGTTGTTCCGCCGCCGATATCGACAATGATATTGCCGGAAGGTTCCCCGACCGGAAGACCGACTCCTATCGCAGCGGCCATTGGTTCACCGATGAGATAGACTTCCCGTGCTCCCGATACCTGCGCCGCGTCCTTTACTGCACGCTGTTCAACCTGGGTAATCCCTGAGGGGACGCCGATGATCACTCTCGGGGATACAAAGCTGCGCCTGTTATGCACCTTGGTGATGAAATACTTCAGCATCTCTCCCGTGGCATCGAAATCTGCGATCACGCCGTCCTTCATCGGTCTTATCGCCATGATATTTGCCGGAGTTTTACCGAGCATCCTTTTGGCCTCTGCACCGACGGCAACAGGCTTTTTGTCATCTTTTCGCAGCACCACGACAGACGGTTCATTGCAGACAATGCCTTTGCCTCTCATGAATACGAGGGTATTTGCTGTGCCGAGGTCGATAGCAAGGTCGTTAGAAAACATGCCGAGTATTTTATGGAAAAACATTATTCCTCCTGTTTTGCCTGGGGGTTGTTCACAGGGCTGTCGATTACCAGGGTTTTGGCAATCTCATCTCCAATGCGCATTCCGTTTCTGCTGCCGAGCAGGACTATGAATTCAAGGCCTATCACCAGGAGAATAAATACCCAGCCAACCCAGAGTGTATGGAAAAGAAAATACCCCAGTGCCAAGGTGCTGTTCCTGAGTACGGAATCTCTGAATGTACAGGGGCTGGAAGTATCGGCAGAAACAACCCTGAGACCGATGAGTTTTTTCCCGATACTTCTCCCGTCAAAGAAACCATCTCCTATTAAAAGATAGGCAAGTCCTGCAAAGAAACCGGCCTTCGGTATCAACTCTGCTGCTGCTGCAATGAGAATAAAGTCGAGGATTTTTGCGACAGTCCGTACAAACAATCCTGCCCGTTTCAATTCCTCAGACATTCAAAAATCTTAACAAAGAGCAGTTTCTTTTTGCAAGGGATGAAGCACGGAACTTGCCGGATTCCCGGTTAATTTCGGAATATTAACAAGCCTACCCCATATTCCTCACAAATTCCCGGATGAATAGGGAGGATATCCCGAAAGCCTTCGGGACTCATTCTCACCCTGAAACCTGTTGAGACCATGAATGCCCGGTTTTTGCACTGAGAACGCAGGGATATTTTTTAGCATATGATTAATATTTATTGGGGGTTGTAATTTCGACTGGAGTTGGTTTAATCTTTCATATCTCATATTGTTAGTTTATCCGTAAGTTTCAACCGGAGTTTTTTATGGAAATAGTCCTTGCTACGAAAAACAAGAAAAAGGTCGAGGAGATAAGAAGAATCACCGGGGGGACCGGGATCAAAATCCTGACCATGGATGATTTCCCCGGATGTCCGGAGGCCGAGGAGGATGGCGACACCTTCGAGGAGAATGCGGTCAAAAAAGCCGTTGCGGTCGCAAAATATACCGGAAAAACTGCCCTTGCCGATGATTCAGGCCTTGAAGTCGACGCATTAGGGGGCGAACCGGGAACCAGGTCCGCACGGTACTCAGGAGAGGGTGCGGACGACAAAAGTAACGTCGGGAAATTGCTTTATGCAATGAGGGCTTTTCATGAAGGGGAAAGGAGAGGGCGTTTCGTCTGCTGTATCGCCCTTGCATCGCCTGACGGGGAGATACGGACATTTTTTGGGCATGCAGAGGGCACCATAGGGAACGCGCCAAAGGGGTCGCATGGATTCGGGTACGACCCGGTCTTTTATCCCGTTGGGTTCCCCCGAACGTTCGCAGAAATGAGTAACGGGGAAAAAGATGCCCTGAGCCACCGGGGGAAAGGCACTGGAAGAGTTAAAAAAGCATTTAAAATCAATTTGTTAATATATCTCTTGCTAATCTTAATTTGATTAATAAGGAATTCTTATCGTTCTATGAGAAATATGAATTTGACTTAAACAGAGAGGGTGCATATAGTTATATGTCTGTATTTTTATTTTTTAAGTTCTGCCACGTAATTTTTTAGTTTACGAAACAAGCACATTGCTTATGGGAATGTGTTTTGTTTTGACTAATTTGTTGTTTTAGCCGTTTTTTAATTTTCATCAAAAAATTCAACGGGGGTACAACTATGAGAATTGTGTTGCTTGGCGCACCAGGTGCTGGAAAAGGGACTCAGGCAAAGAAATTGATCGAGAAATATGGCATGCCGCAGATTTCGACAGGGGATCTTTTAAGGGCAGCGGTTTCCGCAGGCACTTCCCTCGGCAAAGAGGCAAAGTCATACATGGACAAAGGCGAACTTGTTCCCGACAGTGTTGTCTTGGGTATGGTCGGGGAGAGGCTCAAACAGGATGATTGCAAAAAAGGTTATATCCTCGACGGATTTCCGAGAAATACCGCCCAGGCGGAAGCACTCGACAAAATGCTCGATTCGCTCAATATGTCGCTCTCAGGAGCGCTCAGTGTTGATGTGCCTTTTGAAGATTTAATGAAGAGACTGACCGGAAGAAGAACCTGCAAATCATGCGGTCAGATGTACAATATTTATTTCGGCCCGCCCAAGAAGGAAGGAGCCTGCGATAAATGCAGCGGCGACCTGTTCCAGAGGGATGACGACAAGGAAGCTACCATTAAAAAGAGGCTTGAAGTGTACACTGCCCAGACAGAACCGCTGATCGGATATTACAAGAATAAAGGAATCCTGAAGTCGGTTTCCGGTACCGGCAGCATCGACGAGATATTCAAGAAAGTCTGTGAGACATTAGGTCTTCAGTAAATAAAAAATTCAAGCTTTGTCTTGAAAATATAACAAAGGAGGAAATAGTCATGGCTTTAGTAAATCCACATGGAAAAGAGAAGAAACTGAATCCCCTCTTGCTGACAGGGGCAGAACTGGAAGCAGAGAAGAAAGAAAGCAGCAGGACTGAAAAAGATCAATATCGGCTCACGTGAAACCGGTGACCTTATCATGATGGGTATCGGCGGTTTCACCCCGCTCACCGGGTTTATGACAAAGGCTGACTGGAAGGGCGTCTGCGCAGATATGAAGATGGCCGACGGCCGTTCTGGCCGATCCCGATTACTGTTTCCGCTCAAAGGCCGATGCCGACAGCATTAAGGAAGGTGAGGAGATTGCACTTTTCTCAACGGAATTCAACGAGATCATGGCGACAATGAAAGTCTATGAGAAGTACACCATCGACAAGGCATATGAGTGCAAGGAGGTTTATAAGACTACCGATGTTGAGCACCCCGGCGTCAAGATGGTTATGGATCAGCCCGAAGTGAACCTCGCCGGACCGGTAAAGGTCCTGAGCGAAGGCACCTTCCCGACAGAGTATCCCGGTCTTTATCAGCGTCCTGCCGAGACCAGAAAGTCATTCGATGGAAAAAGGCTGGAGCCGTGTTGCCGCATTCCAGACCAGAAACCCGATGCACCGTTCACACGAATTCCTCGCCAAGATTGCGGTAGAAGTATGCGACGGCGTTTACATCCACATGCTCCTCGGCAAACTGAAACCGGGCGATATTCCGTCGGATGTCCGCCAGAAATGTATCGACGTGCTCGTTGAGAAATACTTTGTCAAGAATACCGTTCAGGTAGGCGGATATCCGCTTGACATGAGATATGCAGGCCCGAGAGAGGCCCTTCTGCACGCAGTATTCAGGCAGAACTACGGCTGCAGCCATCTTATCGTCGGCCGCGACCATGCAGGCGTCGGCGAGTACTATGGTCCTTTTGATGCCCAGCAGATTTTTGAACAGATCCCGGCCGGTTCATTGGAGACCAAGCCGCTGAAGATCGACTGGACCTTCTATTGCAACGCATGTGAAGGCATGGCTTCCCAGAAGACCTGCCCGCACGGCAAAGACGACAGGATTCTCCTTAGCGGAACCAAGCTGAGAAAGATGCTCTCCGAGGGTGAAACGGTCACAACGAAGTTCAGCCGGCAGGAAGTCCTCGATATCCTTCAGACATACTACGCCGGTCTTACCGAGAAGGTCGAGATCAAGCTGCATAAATATGCAGAGGGCGAAAAGAAGTAGTTTTTATAGAAAGAATTTGTCGGGATACAGGTGCATGCGTATACCGAAGGTATGTAGTTGTACATAAAGAATAGCAGATGGTAACAGAACCTGTTGCAGGGTTCGTTACCATCTGCGTATTGAGTTATGAAAGGAAAGGAGGTGGAAGACAGTCTGGTTCTCAATTATGGTTTTTCATCAATCTTTAACTTATAACAATAAAAGGAGGTGTATTTAAATGCCAAGTTTTGTAATTACTGAAAAGTGTGACGGCTGCAAGGCAGGGGACAAGACTGCATGTCAGTATATCTGTCCTCACGATCTCATGATCCTCGACAGAGATTCGATGAAGGCTTACAATCAGGAGCCTGAACAGTGCTGGGAATGCTTTAACTGCGTAAAGATCTGTCCTCAGCAGGCGGTCGAGGTAAGAGGCTATTCAGACTTCGTTCCCCTCGGATCACAGACTATTCCTTTGAGAGGTTCTGATAATATCATGTGGACGATCAAATTCAGAAGTGGTCTGGTCAAGAGGTTCAAATTCCCCATCAGGACCACCGTGGAAGGCAGCGTTGATCCATATGCAGGCAAGCCGGAGCCTGATTTCGCAACGATTAAGCAGCCTGGTTTTTTTAACAAACCAGCAAGAACTGAATAATTTAAGGAGGTGAATATATAAATGGAAAAAGAAACTTGTACATTTTCATATTGTCAGAAGCCGGAAGTAACTGAAGTTGACTGTGATCTTCTGATCATGGGCGGTGGTATGGCAGGCTGCGGCGCAGCTTTTGAGGCATGCCGCTGGGCAAACGCCAAAAAGATGACAGTCGTTATGGTCGACAAAGCTGCAACAGACAGAAGCGGCGCAGTCGCCATGGGTCTGTCCGCTATCAACACATACGTCGGCGAGAATAAAGTCGCTGATTACGTGAAATACGTAAGGAACGACCTGATGGGCATTATCAGGGAAGACCTCGTATTTGACCTTGGAAGGCACGTTGATGATTCAGTCGAGTGTTTCGAAGAGTGGGGACTCCCGATCTGGAAAAAAGGCGATGACGGATTCTCAATGGACGGCCATCAGGCTATCGCAGCCGGCAAGAAATCTCTGAAGGACGGCGGCACACCGGTAAGGACCGGTAAATGGCAGATCATGATCAACGGCGAGTCCTACAAGGTTGTCGTTGCCGAGGCTGCAAAAAAGGCCCTTGAGTCCAACAGGGCTGCAACCGGTATCGCACAGAACCATTTTGAAAGAGTCTTCATTGTGAAGGCCGTCATGGATAAAAATGGGAAGAATGTAGCATCAGCCATCGGATTCAGCACAAGAGAGAACAAGATCTATTCCTTCAAGGCAAAGGCAATGCTCTGCGCAACTGCCGGAGCGGTGAACTGCTTCAGACCGAGGTCGGTCGGCGAAGGTATGGGCAGGACCTGGTACCCGGTGTTTTGCGCTGGTTCAGGGTATGCATTCGGCATGCAGGCCGGTGCGGAACTGACCCTTATGGAGAACAGGTTCGTGCCTGCAAGATTTAAGGACGGTTATGGTCCTGTCGGCGCATGGTTCCTCTTCTTCAAGGCAAAAGCTACTGACAGCTATGGTGAAGACTATTGCACCAATAAAGAGTACTTTGACGATGCAGTCGCAAGATACGGCGACTATGCAAAGAATATGGGTACCGCCATCAGGAACCACCTGATGATGAGGGCCATGAAAGACGGGAAGGGGCCGATCCTTATGGGCACCCATACCGCTATGGAAATACTCGCCAAGACCATGAAAGAGAAGCTCGGTGAAAAAGAAGGCGCCAAGCAGATCAAGCACCTCGAGGCAGAGGCATGGGAAGACTTTTTAGACATGGCTATCGGACAGGCGTCTCTCTGGGCAGCAAACAATGTCGAGCCTGACAAGGTCCCTTCCGAGATCATGCCGACCGAGCCTTATCTCCTCGGTTCACATGCCGGCTGCGCAGGGTTCTGGGTAAGCGGCCCTGGCGATCTTCCCGGCACGCCGGAACACTACACCTGGGGATATAACAGGATGTCCACCGTGCCCGGTCTCTTCATGTCGGGTGACGTTGTCGGCGCATCAGGCCACAAATTCTCCTCAGGCTCACATGCTGAAGGCAGAATAGCAGCAAAGGCTGCGCTCGCATACATCCTCGACCATGCAGACTACAAGCCGGATCCCAAGCTGACTCTTGATGAGATTGCGGCTGAACTCTATCTGCCGTTCGAGGTCTATGAGAAATATAAAACCTACACAACCGATCCTGGAATCAACCCGCATTACATCGGTCCGAAAGCGCTTCAGGCGAGACTGATGAAGATCGCCGATGAGTATTTCGGTGGTTGTGCTACCTGGTATATGACCTCGAAGACCATGCTCGAAGCCGGCCTTGAGAAGCTTGAAATGCTGAAAGAAGATGCCAATCATATGGCAGCAAAAGACCTCCATGAGCTCTTAAGATGCTTTGAGAACTACCACAGAATTCTTTCGGTCGAGGCACATGCACGGCACATCCTCTTCAGGGAAGAGTCCAGATATCCTGGATACTATTACAGGGGTGACTTCAACAAGATTGATGACGCCAACTGGAAATGCTTCACAAATTCCGTGTACCATGCTGATAACAACACATGGGAGTTCAAGAAAGTACCATACGTCCAGATGTATCCGTAGTTATTTGAGAGACGGGGGAGGGTAAAACCTCCCCCGTTTTTTTCCTGTTTCTATACAGATTTTTATTGACAGTTGTGCTATAATTAGTCCCGTTTATAAAGTAGGTCAAAAAGAGATGGTTATCTGATACCCAATAACCCTCTCTTTGTGACTTACTGCCCTAAAGGAGGATAGTATGGCAGAGAATAAAAAAGTTCTTGTAGTTGGAGGGGGTATGAGCGGCCTTACTACCGCCATTGAAGTGGCAGAGGCGGGATTTGAAGCTCATATCGTGGAGAAGAATCCGTATCTGGGCGGCAGGGTTGCGCAGATCAACAAATATTTCTGGAAACTCTGTCCACCAAACTGCGGCCTGGAGATTCAGTTTAAGAGAATCAAAAGCAACCCCCGCATGAAGTTCTACACGCTGGCGGAAGTAGAGAGCATCCAGGGCGAGGAAGGGAATTTTGACGTAACGATAAACCTTTCCCCGAGATATGTGAATGATAAATGCGTCGGATGCAATGCCTGCGCTGAAGCGTGTCCTTCATACCGCGACAACGATTTTAACTTCGGCATGGACAAAACAAAGGCTGCATATCTTCCCCACGAACAGGCCTTTCCGTTCCAGTATGTAATAGACGCAAAAACCTGTTCCAAGGACTGTATGAAAACATGCGTTGAAGCATGTAAATACAATGCGATTGACCTTGACATGAAACCGGAAAAGGTGAACCTTAAGGTTGGTGCAATAGTTTTTGCAACCGGCTGGAACCCCTATGATATAGGCAAGCTCGACCTTCTCGGATCCGGTCAGGTCAAAAACGTTGTTACAAACATGATGCTTGAAAGGCTGGCTTCCGGAGACGGGCCCACTCAGGGGAAGATTGTGCGTCCTTCTGACGGAAAGGAAGTCAAGAATGTCGCGTTCGTTCAATGTGCGGGTTCGAGAGATGAAAACCACCTCCCATATTGCTCATATATCTGCTGCCTTGCTTCACTAAAGCACGCGATGTATATCAGAGAACAGTATCCCGATGCAAAAATAACAATATTTTATATAGACATAAGAACCCCCGGTCTTTATGAGCAAAGGTTCTACTGGAAAATAAAGGATGATCCGAAAGTATCTTTTATAAAAGGCAAGGTTGCAAGCATCGTTGAAGAAGCCGGGTCAAAGGATGTCACTGTAGTGGTTGAAGACATATACAGCGGAGGCAAGATCAAAGAGACATTTGATATGGTTGTCCTTGCGACAGGCATGGAATCCACGACAAAGAGTTCGAAGGTTGGGATGAATATTGCCCACACGGTCGACGGGCTTGTCGATGACGGCGCCCTGAAGAAAGGGATCTATGCGGTTGGAACCATAAAGAACCCTGCTGATGTTGCGAGATCAGTCCAGGATGCTACCGGTGCTGCGATGAAGAGCATCCGGAGCTTGAGATAGGAGGTAGGGATGGAAAAGAAATTCGGCGTATACATCTGCAAAGGGTGCGGGATCGGCGAATCCCTTGATATAGAGAAACTTGCAAAGACATCGAAGCGCGGACCCATTCAGGAGGAGCATATTAAAGTCCATGAGGTATTATGCAGCCCCGAAGGAATCCAGCTTATAAAAAATGATATTAAGGGCGGAACGAATACGGCCATAATTGCCGCCTGTTCTCCCCGTGTAAAATATGAAGAATTCGATTTCCCGGGATGCCTTACCGAGCGGGTCAACATCCGTGAATTTGTGGCATGGACACAACCACCGAATGACGAAGAAACCCAGGCGCTGGCAGAGGATTACATTAACATGGGAACCGTAAAAGTGCAGAAATCCGACCTCCCCACCCCCGCCATTCTGGAAAATCTCAGCAATGATCTCCTTGTGATTGGTGGAGGTATCTCCGGAATGACCGCGGCGCTTGAAGCGGCGAATACAGGATATAAGGTCTTCCTTGTAGAGAAAGACCCGGAACTCGGAGGGTTCGCGAAAAAACTCTACAAAAAGATACCGACGAGGGATTTCAAAGAACCGATCATTGTCGATACCGATATAGAAAAAACCATACAAGAGGTTGAAAACCATCCGAATATAAAGGTGTATAAATCATCAAGAGTTGAAAAAACCGCAGGCCAGCCCGGGTTATTCGATGTAACAATTTCTGGTGCTTCAGGGACTGAAACGGTAAAGATAGGCGCCATTGTTATGGCTACCGGAGGGGTTCCCTATGATGCAACCAAACTCGGCCATCTCGGCTATGGAAAATTCAAGAATGTCGTAACAAATTTTGAATTTGAAGCAATTGCGAAAAAAGGACCGATTGCAAGGCCTTCCGACGGCAAAGAAGCGACGAAGGTCGCCTTTATTCAATGCGCGGGGAGCAGAGACCCGGAGCATCTGCCGTATTGCTCATCGATGTGCTGCGCAACCTCTCTGAAACAGGCACGCTATGTGAGGCAGAATCCTAATGCTCTCGCAATGATATTTTATAAGGACATAAGAACTCCCGGAAGGCTTGAAGCATTCTACAGAGAGGCCCAGAACGACGCCGGCGTCATGCTCACAAAAGGTGATGTGCGTGGGGTGTCCGATGCGGGAAACGGCAATCTTTTTGTTGAAGTAGAACATACCCTGCTCGGGGAAAAAGCAAAATTTGAGGCTGATCTTGTCGTGCTCGCCACAGGGATGGTTCCTACAACGAGAGCGCCCCAGGAGTATCTTGACGGTCTTACCGCGGCAGCAGCAAAAGGTGACGAGCCGAAGAAAGCGTATCTTGAATCAACGCCAAAGCCCGAGTTTATCCTGAATCTTGCCTACCGGCAGGGGCCGGAAATACCGTCCCTCGAAGGCGCCTGCGGATTTGCCGACTCAAATTTCATCTGTTTCCAGTATGAAACGAGAAGGACCGGCATTTATGCAGCGGGGACTGTCAGACAGCCGATGAATATGACAGAAGCCCAGGAAGACGCAGCCGGTGCAGCCTTTAAAGCCATTCAGTGTATTGACCACGTTGCAAAAGGCATCTCTGTTCATCCCCGTGCATGGGATATTACCTTCCCTGATCCGCAACTGATCAGGTGTACCGCGTGCAAGAGATGTACTGAAGAATGTCCTTTCGGCGCAATCGAGGAAGATGCGAAAGGCATCCCCACCTATAACGTAAACAGGTGCAGGCGGTGCGGCACCTGTATGGGAGCCTGCCCTGAAAGGATTGTATCCTTCAAGGATTACAGCGTCGATATGATTGGATCAATGATTAAAGCAATTGACGTTCCGGAAGAAGATGTCTTCAGGATAGTTTGCCTGGTCTGCGAGAATGACGCGTACCCGGCTTTGGATACCCTTGCTATGCAGCGGAAGCAGATCGACACCTGTATACGGTTTGTCCCGCTCAGATGCCTCGGCGGTATGAATCTTGTGTGGATTGCCGACGCCATGTCAAAGGGTATCGACGGGTTCCTTCTTCTGGGATGCAAATACGGTGAAAATTATCAGTGTCATTTTGTCAAGGGGAGCGAACTTGCCAACTATCGTTTCAGCAAGGTCGGCGAAACACTCAGTAAGCTTCAGCTGGAAGCGGAACGAGTTGAGCTTATGCAGGTTGCAATTGATGATTACCACAAACTTCCTGACCTGCTCAATACATTTGCAGCGAAGATAAAAGAGATGGGACCTAATCCGTTCAAGGAATTTTAAATAGATTGTCCACGACCTTTAAGGGAGGGTGAATATGGCAGAAGAAAAAATCGAAGCAAAAACCGAGGCGGCAGTTGAGCCTCAGGCTGAGGTAACTCCGGCCCCTGAACCTTTTGCCGGAGATATTGTCACGCCGGACCTGCAGTTTGTCAATGAAATCATCATGGGGGGAGGGGAATCGCTCAAGAAATGTTATCAGTGTGCGACATGCTCGGTCGTATGCAATCTCACCCCTGAGGATAAACCGTTCCCGAGAAAAGAGATGATCCATGCGCAATGGGGCTTGAAGGACAAGCTTCTTGGCAATCCGGATATCTGGCTCTGCCATCAGTGCAGCGATTGTACCGCATACTGTCCGAGGGGGGCAAAACCGGGAGAAGTTCTCAATGCGGTGAGGAAACTCTCTATTGAGCATTATGCCGTACCGGGCTTTTTGGGGAAAATGGTCGGCAAACCGGGATCGCTGGTCCCTTTACTTGCCGTCCCTGCGGTCATCTTCGGCATAATCCTTGCATTTCTCGGTCATCTGAATCTGGATGCCATCAGGAATGAGGCCGGAAAAATTGCGTACTCATCATTGATCAAGTCGTATTACATCGATGGTGTTTTTGTCCCGATTTTTTTCTTTGCGGTTGTTTCTCTGGCCATAGGTATTTCCAGATACTGGAAAGACATGAAACAGGCGACAGGCGCGGTGCCGCAAGGCAGTATTTCCGGCGCAATCGGCGAAACAATCGGTGAGATCCTGATGCACAAGAGGTTCGAAAAATGCAATGCGACAATTGACAGGAAGCTTGCCCACATGCTCGTATTGTTCAGTTTTATCGGACTTGCGATAACAACAGCATGGGCAGTGCTTTATTTATACGGATACGAGATAATGCATGCACTGGGGAAAACACCTTACCCCTGGCTGCTCGGACCATCACCGTATCCCTTGACCGACCCTGTGAAAGTGCTCGCAAATTTCAGCGCACTTGGACTGCTTGTCGGAATAGTGATGGTTATCAACAACAGACTGAAGAACCAGGAAAAGGCAGGCAAGGGCGGGTATTATGACTGGCTTCTTATCTATATTATTTTTGCGGTCATGGCAACCGGCATCCTCTCTGAAGTATTCAGATTGATGGATCTTGCCCTCCTCTCATATCTTATATACTTTGCTCACCTTGTTGTGGTATTTTTTCTTTTTGCCTATGCGCCTTTCTCGAAGATGGCCCACATGCTTTACCGAGCGACGGCCATGGTCTTCGCAAAGGCTACCAATAGGGACGTTGTACTAAAATAAGCGCATGGTTATCAGAGATATCTGAAAGGAGGAGGGAGGTGGAAGGTACATAAATAGATTGCTGTATTTTTTTGACTTTTCACTTTTAGCTCGTAACATAAGTTTAAAAGGAGGGAATGGATGGAAAGTATGAGTTATACGATTCTTTTTGCATTAGGTTGCGGATTGTTAGGCGTTCTCTACTCTGTGATGACCGCAATGTGGGTTTCAAAGCAGGACGCAGGGAATGCGAAGATGCAGCAGATCTCGAATGCGGTAAAAGAGGGCGCAATGGCGTTCCTCGCACGCGAGTACAAAACCGTCGCTGTTGTTGCCGTAATTTTGACGGTGCTTCTGTCTTTCCTCGGGATCTGGACAGCAATAGGGTTTGTCATCGGCACGGTCGGTTCGGCGCTCGCCGGATACATCGGCATGATGGTATCGGTGCGGGCCAATGTGCGCACGGCCCAGGCAGCCCACAAGGGCCTCCAGGCTGCACTCGGCCTTGCTTTTAAGGGCGGCTCGGTGACCGGCGTTATGGTCGTCGGTCTTGGAATTATAGGCCTTGCGGGTTTTTATTTTATAGCAAAGTCGGCAGCCCCTGAGCAGGCATTCCATGCACTGGTCGGTCTCGGATTCGGATGTTCACTCATGAGCGTGTTTGCCCGTATCGCAGGCGGTATTTATACAAAGGCTGCGGACGTAGGCGCTGACCTGGTCGGCAAGGTTGAGGCAGGAATTCCTGAAGATGATCCCAGAAACCCTGCAGTTATCGCAGACAACGTTGGCGACAACGTTGGCGACTGCGCAGGCATGGCAGCCGACCTTTATGAGACATACACGGTCACGCTCGTTGCAGCAATGCTTCTTGCAAAGACGGTTTTTGGCGCTGAGAGCCCATGGGTGGAATTCCCGCTGCTCCTCGGCGGAATATCGATCATCGCTTCCATTATCGGAACATTCGCAGTAAGACTCGGCAAGAGCGGATATATCATGGGCGCCCTCTATAAGGGACTGGCTGTAGCCGGCGTTCTTGCAGCAGTAACATTTTATATCGTGACAGGTGAATTTCTGAAAAGTATAGATCCGGCTTCAATGGTCTCTCACCCTTCATTTACACAGATGAACGTTTTCCTTATGGCGCTTATCGGCCTTGCATTGACCGGAATTATCGTGGTTATCACTGAGTACTTCACTGCTTCGCAGTATCCCCCGGTGAAACACATTGCACAAGCAAGTTTGACCGGTCACGGCACAAACGTGATCGCCGGCCTCGCGGTCAGCATGAAGGCAACCGCAGCGCCTGTTATCGTTATCGTTGCCTCAATACTTGGCGCCTATTCATTAGGCGGCGGATTTGATGGCGATGCATCAGGCGGTCTTTTTGCTATCGCATTATCAGCGGTTTCTATGCTTTCGATGACAGGCATCGTGGTGGCTATTGACACCTACGGCCCGATTACGGACAACGCAGGCGGTATCGCAGAAATGGCAGGAATGCCTGAAGAGATCCGTAACATCACAGACCCATTGGATGCAGTCGGCAACACCACAAAGGCTGTTACCAAGGGTTATGCGATCGGTTCTGCAGCCCTTGCTGCTCTGGTTCTTTTTGCAGAGTATTCAAGGTCGTTCACCGAGACCCTTTATTTTGACCTTTCAAACCCAATGGTTCTGGCAGGTCTCTTTATCGGCGGTCTGCTTCCTTATTATTACGGATCGCTCCTGATGGAGGCCGTTGCTAAGGCTGCCGGCGGCATCGTTGTTGAAGTGCGCAGGCAGTTCAAAGAGATCCCCGGCATCATGGAAGGAACGGGAAAGCCGGAATACGGAAAGTGTGTTGACATTGTCACAAAAGGCGCTATCAAGCAGATGATGGTCCCTGCGCTTATCCCGGTTGTTGTTCCTGTTATTGTAGGTTTTTTACTTGGCAGAGAGGCACTCGGAGGCGTACTTATGGGAAGTATCCTGACCGGACTCTTCCAGGCGATCGCCATGACAAGCGGCGGCGGAGCATGGGACAATGCCAAAAAATCATTTGAAGATGGCGTATGGATGACAAAGGTGTTATGCATAAAAAAGGAAGCGATGGACACAAAGCTTCTGTCACAGGTGATACAGTCGGAGATCCGTATAAAGACACAGCAGGACCGGCAATCAACCCGATGATCAAGGTCATCAATATCGTTGCATTGCTGATCGTTCCGCTTATTTAACTCCTGATAGAATAAAAGGCCGGCGGATTTTTCCGCCGGCCTTTTTTATTAAGGGTTTTTTAAACACGATTTCTCTTTTGCGAGGCAGAATAAACTGGGAAGAAAGGATTGAAAGAAGATGGCGTTACCGAGCATGAAACATGTTGAACCGACAAAACATACCAAGAACAGCAAATTTAAATTCAGGTGTCATAAAGGGGTGAAATGTTTTACCCAATGCTGCAGTCAGATAAACATTCTTCTGACGCCGTACGATATCATCCGCATGAAGAAGCGCCTCGGCATGACCTCTGAGGAATTCCTGGAAAAATATACCGCGATGGATATCGAAGAAAAAACCTCTCACCCTTTTGTAATGTTGAAAATGCTGGCTTCTGAAGGGAAACCCTGCCCGTTCGTAACCCCCGAAGGATGCACCATTTATGAAGACCGGCCTGCAAACTGCCGCTATTATCCGATCGGCCAGGCCTCGATGAGAAAAGGCGGAGAACAGGGACCGGAGCATGAAGAATTCTTCTTCTTTATCAAAGAGCCCCACTGTCTCGGATACCAGGAAGATACTGAATGGACAATTGAATCCTGGCTGCAGGATCAGGGGGTTGATCGTTATGATGAGATGAACAGGGAATGGAAGGAAATTCAGCTCCGGAGAAACCTCCCCGGAGATGCTCTCGATTCGAACAAACAGGCACAGATCTATACCGCCTGTTATGATATGGACAGGTTCCGGAGGTTTGTCTTTGAAAGCCGGTTTCTTGATATATTTGATATATCGCAGGAAGAGATCGAAAGTATCAAGACCGATGACATCGCCCTCATGAACTTAGGGGTAAAATACGTGAAGTATCTTCTGATGCTCGAAGAGACACTGAAAGTAAAGGAAGGGCATAAGAAAAAATAACAATTCAGAACAAGTAATTGTCAATGTAAAATTATTATTGGAGATCGAACAGGGGATTTATACAATACCGGCAGGCTTTCATTTCTCCCTTTCTTTCTTGTCGGAAAGAGAGGTTTCAATCATTCGCTGAGATATCTGCATTTTTTTGAATTGCTTATTTTCATTTGAGATTTTATCGTTATCCATTGACAAATGATCATTGATTATTGATAATTTTGACTTATCTTCTCTATTAAGGAGGATTTTATGTCGGATATAAAGAAAATGTACAAGACCATTATGGAAGATCATTTCCCCGGGGAGATGGTGATAAAGTTTGGTGACCGGACATTGATATACAAAAAGAAAACCTGGAAAATACCTGATGACAAGACCGGAGAGTTGATCGAAAAAGGACTCCGGTACGGAGAAAACCCCGGACAGGAAGCTGCGCTCTATGAATTAATCAACGGCAATCTTGTCCTCGGTGGATGCCAGTTCATAGAACCAGGGAACGGCCTCGTCAGCAGCATTTCTGAAGAGGATATGATCCAGGCAGGCAAGCATCCGGGCAAGACGAACCTTACCGATCTTGACAATGGACTGAATATTCTCAAATTCCTTGTGGACAGACCTGCAGCAGCCATCCTCAAACATAATAACCCCTGCGGCGCTGCATACGGCTCCTCTCTTGCTGATGCATATGAAAAGGCGAATATGGCTGACAGGATAGCTGCATTCGGCGGATGCCTTGTGGTGAGCAGGGCTATGGATAAAGAGACGGCAGAGATGGTGAGTAAGAATTATCTTGAGGTTGTTGCAGCGCCGGAATTTGAGGAGGGAACTGTTCCGATTCTTGCAAAGAGAAAGAATCTGAGAATTATACGGGTAACGAAAATAAACGATCTCACAAAATACCGGGATTTTCGTTTTGTTGATTTCAAATCTTTGATTGACGGGGGCATAATCGTCCAGCAATCTCCGGTAAACAAAATCAGGACGAAAGGGGACTTTCTCCCGGCCAAGACAGCATATAAGGGGCAAGAATATGTCATCGAGAGACAGCCGACAGAAAAGGAATATGCAGATATGCTTTTCGGATGGAATGTCGAGCAGGGTATTACCTCGAATTCCGTTATTTATGTCAAGGATGGGGTAACAGTCGGCATTGGAACCGGTGAACAGGACAGGGTAGGCGTTGCCGAAATAGCAACCTTCAAGGCATATACAAAATATGCAGATGCACTATGCTTCAAAAAGCATGGAGTGCCGTATAAGACATTCGAACTCGAGGTGAAACAGGGCAAGAGAAAAGAAAACTCACTTGCCGAGATCGATGAAGAAACAAAGAAGAACAAGGGCGGACTCATCGGCGCCATAATGGTCTCTGATGCGTTCTTCCCGTTCAGGGACGGTGTTGACGCAGGAATCAAAGAGGGGATTGCCGGCATTGTGAACCCAGGCGGGTCCGAGAGGGATTTCGAGTCGATTGTTGCATGCAATGAAGCTGATCCGAAGGTGACCATGGTATTCACCGGACAACGGGCATTCAGACACTGATACGTTCTAGACCGTATTGTATAATCAATTCATGAAGAATCCGGGCTAGCCTATAGGGGAGCCTTATTGCCGCTGCTTTCCTCGTCAGGGATGCCGATGAACTTATATCCCACTCCGTACACGGTTTTAATGAACAATGGGTCTCTGGGTTTGTCTTCTATCTTCTGTCTGAGGTTCTTGATATGAGCGTCAACAACCCGGTCATATCCTTCGAAATCAAATCCCTGCACAAGAGTGATGATCTGAAGCCTGCTGAAAATCATCTGTGGCTTTTCCGCAAGATTCAACAGTATCTTGAATTCAGTTGCAGTCAGAGATACTGGGTTGCCATGTTTCCTTGCTTCTCTGCTCAGGGTGGCTATGGTCAACATTCCGCCGTTGAAGGAAAGGATTTTCTTTTTGGCGCTCACTGTGCGTCTGAGATGTGCTTTTACCCGTGCTACGAGTTCCTTTGCGCTGAAAGGTTTCACCACGTAATCATCAGCGCCTATCCCAAGGCCCCTGACCCGCTCATCCTCGGAACTTTTTGCAGTCAGCATGATAATGGGGATATCAGAAAACTCCCGCAGGGAAGTGCAGATTGTTTCACCGTCTATATCAGGGAGCATGAGGTCGAGGATAATAAGATCAAATCCGTCTTGTAACCGGCTGAGCGCTGATTCGCCTGTCGGGGCAACCGTTACCCGAAAGCCTTCTCTTTCGAGATATGACTTTACGATCTCCGCAATCTTTTCTTCATCCTCTACAATAAGTATTTTTTCTTTCTGCACATGACCTTCTGAATATATGTTGTTTTGCTGTACTCCATAGGGGATAAGCCAATTCTTACCGCTATTATACTATACCTTGTCAGGCGTATAACGTCACCGCATTCGGGAAGATTCATGAATACTGTCCTTTACAGGGTTTTTTCTTGCATGTTCCTTTCCGTATCCTGCATTATAAATATAAACGGGAGTTTTCAATGAAGAAGATACTGCTTGCTTTTCTGATTATTCTGCTCGCTATCCCAGTCTATGCCGAAGAGACTGTTGTTGCCGTAGTAAATGGAACCAAGTTGACCATGGAAGAACTGGAGGGCCAGGTTGACCGCCTTATTCCCCGTATGACATTCCACAAGAATGTTCCAGAGGAAAAGCGGAAAAATTTCTATAAACAGGCGCTTGATGAAATCATAAATCGTGAGCTTTTGTATCAGGATGCCCTGGCAGTCGGGATGAAACCTGACAAGGACAAGGTAAATGCGCAATCCGAGAAGATCAGGCAAAGGTTTAAATCAGAGGAAGAATATAAGGCAGCCCTTAAGAAGGAAAGCATAAAGGAAGAAACGATCCGCTTCCAGATCGAAAAAGAACAGCTGGTTCAGCAGCTCAACGAGAAAAAAGTCGTCGAGGCCTCACGGATAAGTGAGGAGCAGCTTAAGAATTACTATGACAAAAACACCGCCCAGTTCAAACAGCCGGAAAGCGTAAAACTGAGGATCATCTCCACTAAGGATGAGCAGAAAGCAAAAGACATCCAGGAAAAAATAAAGGCGGGAGATGACTTCGGCGAGCTCGCGTCTATCTTTTCAGAGGACAGTTACGGTGTCAAATCAGGCGACATCGGTTACATCCATAAGGGAAGAATGCTTCCCGATATTGAGACTGCTGCATTTAAACTGAAAACCGGTGAGGTGAGTGATCTCATCCACACGGAAGATTCGTGGTTCCTTATCAAGGTGGAGGACAAGAAACCCGAGCAGCAGCTTTCCTTTGAAGAGGTCAAGGAAAAACTTAAGCGACAAATAGAGGCCGATAAGGCGCGTGAACTGTCCGAGAAATTGATAGCTGACCTGAGGGCGAAAGCAAAGATAGAGGTTCTGTTAAAGACCGAATAGAATCTTCCTTATTTCTGTTCTGCGGCTGAGCAACACTTCCTGCGACATGTCGGAGAGACCGCATTTTCTTTATATCGCGGTTTTGTCGGGGTGAACTACCGGCTGTTGTATGCTCTGAAGGCCCACAACCTCTTGTCTGTTTCGATAGACTCGATAAATTTAACTATTGACACAAGGAAAAATCCCCATTACAATTTAGCAAATGAGAAATAAAGTTCTCTTGGTTGAAGACTCAAAGGTTGTGCAGCAGATGTACCGGAGCAAGCTGACAATCGAACAGTTTACAGTTCTCACCGCTGATAACGGGGTGGAGGCTATCAAGCTCCTCTCTACGGAAATCCCGGATATCATCCTTCTGGACCTTATGATGCCGGTGATGGACGGGTATAAAGTCCTCCAGGTTATCAAAACCGATCCCCGTCTTACGGATATCCCCGTTATTGTGTTCTCTGCGAAGGGGCAGCCGGAAGAGGTTGAACGTTCCATGAATCTCGGCGCCGCGGGATATATTATCAAGGCAACCACAAAACCGAATGAGGTTGTGGAACAGATACGCAAGGTCCTCAGCCAGAAACCGAAAACAAAAGCGCTCGTTCATTATAGAATAAAAATCGATGAACACGCTCATGACGCGGAAAAACTTGCCGCCGACTTTTCCCTGCAGGATTTTAGTTGTCCGGTATGCAAGACGCCGATGCTCCTCGAATTGGTCCCTGATTTTTCACACGAAACCCCCTGGTTTTCCGGAACGTTCTTCTGCCCGAAGTGCAAAGGCTGACTAAGGGAAAAAACTGGTGACGAGCTTCATCAATTCCTGCGTCTGTATAGGTTTTGTGAGATAGGCATTCGCACCGATAGCGAGCGCTTTTTTCCTGTCTTCTTCTGCCCCCTCAGTGGTGATCATGATAATAGGGATATTTTTATAGGAAGGATTCTCCCTGACAAGGCTTACCAGTTTCAGGCCGTCCATGACCGGCATATTGATATCGGCGAGAATGACGTCTATCTTTTCAGAAGCCAGTTTCTTTAATGCGTCGACTCCGTCTGTCGCCTCAATGATCCTGGATTCCGGAATCCGCTTGATCGCAAACCCTATGAGTTGTCGCATCGTTGGTGAGTCCTCAACAACAAGGATGTTCGGCATGTTTCCTCCTCATCATGATCATTTTCTCGGCTTTTCTTTCAGAAGGTCGAGGAAGCTCTGGATTGTTGTCAGTTTCCGTTCAGACTGGGTGTAGAGCCGCGAGGAAAAAATTGCGGTAGCGGCATGACCCGCGAGCAGATTGAACAGCTCATAGTCAATGTTCGAAAATGAGGATTTCTGTATGAAAAGCGAGTAGATGGATATAACCCCGATAACATGTTCTTTTATTTTTAGCGGGATGCAGACTATAGGATGTGCAGGGTCTGCCGGCGATGAGCCTCTCTCTCCAAAGTCCTCAATAAAATAACTCTCTGCTTCCTTTGCTACTTTTCCGATGACTCCCTCCCCGATTTTTGTTTTCGGAATGTCGCTCAGGGATATGCCTTCTGCTGCTGCGGGAAGGAGCTCATTGCTTTTTTCGTCCATGAGGTATATGGCAAATTTCTCGGCCCCGATGAGGTTGATGACAATTTCAAGCACGATCCGGAGGACTTCGTTGAAATCAAGCGTGGAATGGAGTTGATAGCTCGCAACGTACAGGTTTGCAAGGTTGTTGTTTTCTGATTCGACCTCCAGATACTTGGACGCAAAGTCCTTGTTCTCTTCCTCAACTTGTTTGTATCGTTCCAGAAGAGAATCTATCTCTTTTTCAAGGACCCGTATCCTTTCTTCATACAGCATCTTTCTGTCTTCATTGCCTGCCTTTTCGAGTTCTTCTTCTAGTTGTGCAATCCTGAACCTCAGACGTTCGTTTTCTTTAAGGAGATTTTTTGTAAATTCTTCGCCTTTCTTGAACATCTGAAGAAATTCATCTGCTTTTTTCGAGAGATTGAATTCTTTTTCCATGAGTCCTCCGCCTTTAGGAACCTTTTCTCCGCCCTGTCCCCTTTACTAACCGCACCATCTCGGCAGGTATGTCAGAGATCGGCAGGATTCGTTCAGCAACACCGGCTTTTATTACCTCTGAAGGCATACCGAAGACAACAGCAGTTTCTTCCGATTCTACTATAGTATAGCCTCCCTGTTTCTTAATTTCCAGCATTCCGGCCCTGCCGTCACTGCCCATGCCGGTGAGAATAACGCCAAGTGTCTGAGGCCCGTAGATTTCTGCGAGCGAAGACATCATGAGATCCACAGAAGGGGTATATTTGTCAGTGCTCCTTGTTTCTTTCATCGTGGCAACCACCTTTTTCCCCTTCTTCGTAAACGTCATATGATAGCCGCCCGGACAGATAAGCGCCCTTCCATGCTCCAGAGAGTCTCCTTCTGCGGCCTCTTTCACCTCGATTTTCGAAATATTATTGAGCCGGTCGGCAAAGGAAGCAGTAAAGCCCTTCGGCATATGCTGGCTTACTACGATTCCTGCAGCAAAATCGGCGGGAATCCGGGAAAAGAGTATCTTCAGCGCTGCAGGCCCACCTGTCGAGGTGCCTATTGCGACAGCGTTTATGTCAAAGGAAGATTTTTCAAGGGGAACGGGAATGGATTTTTTAGCTTCAAAAAATTCGAGGTTTTTGCTCAGACGATCCATGCGCAGGCCCTTGATTCCCTTGACCTTCATCAGGAGTTCTTTCTCCATTACGCGAAAATCTGCCAATGCCATTCGTGAGGGTTTTGCGATAAAGTCCGCCGCACCGAGTTCAAGGGCCTTGAAGACAGTTTTTGAATCAGAATATGAACTGATGATGATAACGGGGGTAGGCCTGTTCTCCATAAGCCACCGGAGAAAACTGAATCCGTCCATGCCCGGCATTTCGAGGTCGAGAGTAATGAGATCAGGCTTGTGTCTCAGTGTCTTAGCCATGGCGTCGATCCCATCAGCTGAAATGCCGGCGACCTCAATCGCCTGATCAGCCTCGAGCATTTTCCTCAGGGTCTGTCTGCTGTATGCAGAATCATCAACAATAAGAATCCGTATCTTAGACATGGATATGCGCTCCGATTTTTACCGGTTTTTGATATACCATATCATATTTTAAATGTTTTAAGGTGAAGGCGGTTGAAATATTAATAAGCGATTCGGCATGACCCAGGAGAAGATACCCTCCGTCTCCAAGCCTTTCATAAAACATCTCGATAACTTTTTTCCTTGAGGGATAGTCGAAATAGATAAGCACATTTCTGCAGAAGATGACATCTACGGTACCGGCCAGTTTTGTCTTGACAGGATCGAGAAGATTGAGATGACTGAAATTGACGTGTTGCTTGACAGTATCAGAGATTGTAAAGAGGGAATCCTCTTCTTTGAAATATTTCCTCAGGTAGTATTGTTCGGTGGTCCGGAAAGAATTCTTCCTGTAAATCCCGCTCCGTGCTACCTGGAGCACCCTCTGATTGATATCGCTCCCGAAAATTTCAATATTCCAGTTATGGAACGCTCCGGTTTCGAGCACGAGCATGGCAATGGTATATGGCTCTTCGCCGGTTGAACAACCGGCAGACCATATCCTCAGCTTTTTTTTCTCCCGGTTTGTCTTCTTCAGTTCCGGCAGAATCTCCTCGGTGAATGCCTTCAGCTGGTTCTGTTCCCTGAAGAAATAGGTTTCGTTTACTGTCAGGATATCGATGATTGAGGCAAGTTCTTCATCGCGGTTCCGGTGATAGAGCAGATACCGGTAGTAATCTCTGAAATTCGAGAAGTGGTAGCTTCTGAGCCGCCGTGAAAGCCTTTTCTCCAGGAGGTACCGCGAGTGATCATCGAAGAATATCCCGCAATAATCACGGACAAAATCCCTTATCAGCCTGAATACCTCAGGCTCAAGCGGTATTATTTCTTCTTTCTCAAATAAAGACATTGATATCTCTGAAGCACTTCCTTCCCTCGTGATGGGACGCTGTATCCCTGACAACCGTTGACTAGCGCCTCTTCCCGAGACTCTCTTCTATGGCCCTTTTCACCGTAGGGTCTTCTTCACGGTCATGGAGTTTTTCAATCTCCTTCCTGACAGACTTTGTCATCCTTTTCCCGAGCGCTTCAACCGCAGCCATTCTCGTCGCCCAATCGTTGTCCTGAAGGAATGGCAATAAAACTTCTTCGACACCGGAAAAAGAAGAGAGCCCCGTTATTGCAGTCCGCGTGATCTCTTTGTCACTGGAAGCAAGCATGCCCAGCAGCGAATCACGCGCTTCGTACCCGCCTATTCTGCTTAATGATTCAATGGTGGTGGCAACGACGAAGCCATTTCTGTCAGAGAGAAGTTTGACGAGCAGTCGAACAGCCTTTTTATTCTGGAGCATGCCGAGAGACTTTGCCACTGCAACCCTTACCGAATCATCTGCATCGGACATAAGGAGAGAGAGTGCGTCGAACACGCCTTCCCCACCAATCCGTCCGAGGCTGAGGGCGGATAAAGCCCTGATATGGGGCTCTTCATCGGTAAGCGCGAGGACAAGAAATTGAACAGATTCTTCTGTCCTCAAGATCGAAAAAGCCTCAACGCAGGCCTTTCTTACCGCTACCTTTCCGTCTTTCAATGCGAACCCCAGCGCGGGGACTGCCTCCTTTGCTCCAATTTCACCGAGCAGAAGGGCGGCATTTTTTCTCAGCACCGGGCTTGGATCCCTGAGCATAGAGATGAATTCATCTGTCTTAAGCCAGGGGCCCAGCCGTGAAAGAGCTTCGACAGCGGTCTCCTGCACATCTTCATAAGGGTCTGCGAGCAGCTTTCTTATCGGTGCGATTGCTTTCGGGTCATTGATTCTCGAAAGACCCCGTGCTGCAATGGAACGGATATGGCCGTCTTCATCTCCGATAAGCCTGAGAAATTCATCAAAATAGAGAGGAGACGCGATGCGTGAACCGACATCACAGATAAAACGCTTCTGATTGAGGTTCTCTGTTCTGAAAAGCCGGACAAGAGACTCCGGTCTCTCCCGTCCGATGAACACAAAAGCCCGCTTTACGTCTTCAGTAAAATGTTCGTCCTGGGATATTTCGAGAAGAGGAGCGAACGCCTGTTCATCCTTCATCAATCCGAGGAGAAGTATGGCGGAGACTTTGACTTCCGGTTTATTCGAACGCACATGATCGGCAAGGATCGTAAATATTTTATCGTTGATAAGCTTCTTTATCTCCCCGGTAATGACGTCTTCACTGGTACCCTTATGATGGAATTTCACAAGGGCGTGCAGTATCTCTTCCCGGACTGATTTTGAAGAATCCTGGAGAAGGGGGATAAGATTCGCGAGTGTCGCGGGCTCTGCAATGAGGCCGAGTGCTTTTATGGCCGGTATCCTGAGAGTTTTTTTGTCGAGAGCTTTAATCAGGACGGAGACCGCCTTTGCGTCTCCTATTCTTCCGAGTGCGTCAGTAGCGGGATAAGCCGTCCAGACATCATCGCTCTCGACGATTTTGATCAAAGCGTCTACTACGGTCGCTTCACCGACTTTGCCGAGGTGCTCGATGGCGGTGACGCGGACATTCTCGTCGTCGTCTTTCAGGGCGTGAAGCATGAGGGGGAGTGATCTGTTGTCTCTGAATTCTCCCAGCACATCAATGATGAACTTCCTTACATCCCGGTTGGAGGTTTGAAACGCATCGATGAGAAAAGGGGTTATTTTTTTGTTGAGGCGTATGAGTGCTTCTATCGCGGAGTTCCTCGCGCCTGCGTTCTCCTCCCGATAGAGGAGATCGATCAACCCATGGATATAGGCTTCGACAGGATGCTCTTCAAGAAGAATATCGATCGCCGTATTCCGTACCCTCCAGCTTGTGTCTTCCATGGCGGAGAGCAGCAGCCGGACCGGCCGTTCACCCTGTAGACCTCTCAGGCTCTCAAGGGCTTCCCTCCTTACCTCGACATCAGTATGTTTAAGCAGAGTCTCCGGTTTTTGCATGCTCTTCCAATATTTCTTCTGATTCTTTCAGCATAATCTTTTCCTCTGAAGAGAGGAGAAAATCGAGATTAAGCAATATGATGATCCTGTCGTCTTTTTTCCCGATGCCGGTAAGATATTTTTTCTTCAGACCTTTAAAGATAGTCGGAGGGGCAATGATCTCACCGGTAAGAAGGGTGACAATTTCCTCGACTCTCTCAACAATAAGCCCGATCTTTTCGCTGTCATATCTTACGATGATAGTAAGTTCCTGCCCGCCCGCAGATCGTATCCCAAATCGTTTCCTGAGATCAAGCAGCGGGATGACTTCTCCCCTCACGGTGATAACGCCGGAGAGGAATTCGGGAAGCTCCGGGAGCGTATATATTTTCTGCGTATGGAGTATCTCGATTACCCGGTTGATCTCAATCCCGAAGGTTTCCTGTCCGATCGTGAATACGGCAAATTTATTGCCTTTTGTCATCATAGCAGCCCCAGCTTTCCCATCATGGCATGTAAAGTTCTGATCTCGTCATCAGAGGTGCTGGTAAAGCCACTATAGCGCTTATCAATGGCATGAAGAACCGACAGCCCTTCAGGGGTCGTATCCTTCAGTTCGAGGAGCGCCTTGGCAAGAGATTCCTGCATGTTCCGGGGCATCTTTTTGTGTGCGCTTATGATGAAGCCGGGCATTTCACCGGAAAATTCAATGAACTTGATCCCCTTGTCCTTGTGCCGGCTGGCCATGCTCTCCGACACAGCCCCTGCGTCAAAAGTGCCTTGAATCACCGCGTTGATGACATCCTCATGGGTGCCGAGAAATTCGTAATGGAGGAGGTCTTTCAGTTCAATCCCGGCATTGAGCAGCATAACCCGGGGAGATATATAACTTGATACTGAATGCGATGTCCCGAACGCGAATCTTTTCCCCCTGATGTCTTTGACAGCGTGAATCTTACTGTCACTTTTTGCGATAATGACGGAACGGTACCCGGCTTTCCCCTCAGTCATGGTTTTGACGAGAGGGATGACCGCGTACTTCTCCCGTGCTTTCACATAAGTAATGGGGCTCATGAAACAACAGTCAGTGAACCCCTGGCCGATATCCCGTATTGCCCCTTCATAATCGGAAACAATTCTGAGGGACACCTTTTTGCCAAGCCGTGTGCTGAGGTATTCCGCAAGAGGCGTGAAATTTTCCGGCATTTCAAGTGGTGATGCGCCGACCGGTTCGATCCCGAAATGTATTACCCCGGTTTCTCCCTCTTTTGCGGAACTCTCTTCGGAGAAGGTGATTTTTTCGAGTTCCTTCGTTACCAGTTCCGTATTTCTCGAAAGACCCTTGAGGGACTGAGTAATAGCAAAGACGCTGTTCAGCGTGTGCTGGGGAATTTCCCGTATCTTCTCTATGGAGATGAAAATCTGGCTTGCGCCCGCGCGCTGTTCCTGGATAGCCTTTGCGATCTGGCGGCTTTTCTCCGATACGGTTTCTATTGCTTCTGATATCTGCCTTGTATTGATCAGCTGTTCGCTTGTTGCAGCGCTCACATGGTTCGCAACATCGTGCATTTTTTCCGTTGCTTTTGATATGAGATGCGCTCCTTTGCTCTGTTCCAGGGTTGCCTTTGCGACCTGGGACACCATGTTCTTGACTTTCTCCATTGAGTCGGAAACAAGCCGTGTCGTCCTTGCCTGCTCGATTGTAGAGCGCTCTATCGCATCGGACATCTCTGCCGACTGTTTTGAGCTCTCTACGATAGTATGCAATGCGTCTCCTGCATCACGGGCCACATGGAGGCCTTCATCTACCGATCTGGTTCCCTCGTCCATGGCAACAATAGCCTCTTTTACTTCCTGCTGAACCGCCTGGATCAATTCTGCAATCTCATGGGTGGAGAAAGAGGTCCGCTCCGCAAGATCTTTTATCTCTTCGGCAACAACCGAAAACCCTTTTCCATGCTCGCCTGCCTGTGAAGCGAGTATGGCGGCGTTCAGCGCGAGGAGCGTTGTCTGGTCGGTTATCTCGTCAATGACATTCAGAATTTTCCCGATTTCCTCTGACCGCACGCCGAGTTTCTTGATGCAGCTCGCTGTTTTCTCAAACGACGTCTTGATGTTCTGAATTCCCTCTATTGTCTTTTCGACGGAGTTCATTCCCATGGTCGACGCTTCATTCTTGACTTTTTCGGACAAGAGCGCCGACTCCTTTACACTCTGTTCGACTTCCTTGATGGACGAGGAAATCTCCTCGGCTGCGGCAAGGGTATCCTCCGAAGACGCCGAGAGTTCTTCGGTCTTGTGCGCTACCTCTCTTATTGTTGCGGACAACTCTTCGATCGAGACCGAGGTCGAGTCGATAACCAGAAAAAGCTCCTGGGCGCTTTTTGCGACTTCGCTGATGCTCATCACCATCTCTTCCATGGAAGCTGCTTTCTCTTCCGTGGAAGCCGCAAGGTGTTCGGTGCTTTCAGAAATCTCTACGGAGGCAGAATTCATCTGTTCAAGAGAACTTGCTATATTCGCGATCGCTTCCGATTCGCGTTTTGTATTTGCAGAGACATTCTTGAATTCCGCCTCGACTTTTTCAACCACATCCCGGACACGCTGGGAGCCGTTTTTGATTCTCTGGAGAATTCCTCCCATTGAACGCATTGAGTCCCGGAGCGCGTTATTCAGGCTGCCCAGTTCGTCAGTCCTCCTCATGTCGGCAGGATATACAAATTTTCCCTCCGACAGGGATTTTGCCGCTTCTTCGACAGACCGTATCGGATGAATGACAAACTTTTTCAGGAGAAGAAGAGAAACATACGTAATCACAAACACGGAGATTATGGTAATGGCGATCCAGAGAAAGAGACCCATGTTCTCCGGAGAAGGAAGTATCCCGGCCCACAGGATAATGCATACTGTCGACAAACCGAGAATGAATAGGACAAATTTGAATTCGAGGCTTTCTCTAAAGCTTCTTTGCATATGGCCTCCCGCTCATTTTATGGATAGGGTTACTGCCTCTTGCATGTTTAGTATCGATACGAACCGTTTTTCCACCACCGCGATCCCGGAAACAAATTTCAGTTCGTCGTCAGAGAGGTGAGAAGGGGGCGGCAACAATTCGGATTCTGCAATCCTCACAACTCCGGTGACCTTATCTACTGCCGCACCGATAGGGCCTTTCGGGCCTTTAACGATAAGTATCTTTCTCTTGTAACCATCTTCTGCCGTGCTCCCTCTGAGCGACAGCTTCGCTTTCAGGTCAATGACAGGGATGACTTTGCCCCGCAGCGAGGTTATGCCAAGGACATAATCCGACAACCTTGGCACAGGGGTGATATGCTGGAACCTGATGATTTCATCAAGTTCGGAAACCCTGAATGCAAAATCTTCGCTGAGGAGCTTAAAGGTAAGGATTTCGATAACGTCCTCCGGCGCCTCGGCGTCAGCTTCCGATTTTTCAGGAGATTGCTGCTGCATATCTTTACTCACTGCTGATTGAACACCCTTTTTTACCTCGTCCCCTCTCCTGCCTGCTGCCGGTTTCTCCTGTGCCTTGCCCGGTTCAGGTTGTTGCGCCGGCGGAGTGGGGAGTACGTTCTTGTCTTCAGGTGATGTATCCGTGGTCTTTTCTTCTTCGGGTTTCTGCCCGGCCTTCCGCGAGGGCTGGTCTTCAGGTTCCGGTTGCTGCATTTTTTTTCTAATTTTCGCGATATCCATTTAACCCAAGCTCCCGTGCTGCGTCGTTGATAATCGGTTCATCTATGATGCGCATTTCTCTGCCGAAACCATCGAGGAGCGCAGATGCTGCAATACTGTTAATGACCCGGGGGATTCCTCCGGAATAACGATAGAGTTTTTTGATGGCAACGTCGGTAAAGAGCGGGCTGTCAAGCCCGGAAATGCGGAGCCTGTGCTCGATATACTCCGTCATCTCATCAGCGGCAAGAGGGCCGAGATGATAAAACAGGCCGATTCTCTGGCGCAGCGGCAGATAGGTTTTATGATTCAACCGCTTTCTCAGGTCTGTCTGACCGACGAGAATCAGGCTGAGGAGATTTATATGATCGAGCTGAAAATTTGTCAAGAGTCGTATTTCCTCAAAAGTGCTTTTTGTGGGGATGAGCTGTGCTTCGTCAATGATGATAACCGGGGTAATGCCGGATTCATAGTCCTTATATACCCGCTCATAAATTGCATCGAGAAGGCTGTCTTTGAAATTATGAGGGATCTCTATATCGAACCGTTTCGCTACGGTTCTGAGAAATTGAAGCGGGGTGAGTTGGGGATTAATAATTACGATGACACGGTATTTTTCTCCCAGTGAATCCATGAGCGCCCGGGTGAGCGTTGTCTTCCCGCTGCCTACCTCTCCGGTCAGAAGAACGAGTTCTCTTTCTTCCACTGCATACTGCAGCCGGGCGAGCGCTTCTTCATGGTTTTTGCTCAGGAAGAGGAAGCGCGGATCGGGTGTTTTGGAAAAAGGCTTTTGTTTCAGCCCGTAGAATGCTTCATACATAAGAAGCCCCCTCCTGGCGTGTTAAGGACTGTTCGATGATTGACTCGACGTCAAAGACAAGGATTACCTCGTGCCTGCCGATTTCGGCTGCGCCTGCAAAGCCGCTGAGCCCTTTCAGATAGTTGCCGAGAGACTTGATCACAATCTCGTGCTGCGCAATGATTTCGTCAACAACAATCCCCAGCTTTCTTCTTCCGAATCCTACGACTACCGCGAAGGTCTGATCATTTTTGTCGGTTTCCAGCAGGAATATTTTCCCGGCATCAATAATCGGAAGCATCTCGCCACGCAGGTAGTACACGTTTTTCCATTCTATTGTCTGGATATCTTTCAGTTCTATCACGATGATTTCAGATATCGCGGAAAGAGGAATGGCAAACCGGTGCTTCCCTGCCCTTACCAAAAGGGCCCTGATGATAGCGAGGGTAATGGGCAGCGTAAGGGTGATAGTTGTCCCCTCGTTCTTTCTTGTGCGTATCTCGGTGAATCCGCCGAGCATAGAGAGTTTTTCCTTCACCACATCCATGCCGACTCCCCTGCCCGAGATTTCGCTCACTACGTCATTGGTGCTGAGCCCGGGCGCGAAGACGAGGTCCAGCACCTCTCGGTCTTCGATCTTTGCATCCGGCTCTATGAGTCCTTTCTCAATCGCTTTTTCCCTGACTTTTGCAATATCTATCCCCTGTCCGTCGTCTATGACCTCGATCACGACGTGGTTCCCTTTCTGGGCGGCCTTGAGCACTATCGTTCCCTGTTCCCGTTTTCCCCTGGCAAGTCTTTCTTCAGTAGATTCTATCCCATGGTCAATGGCGTTTCTCACCAGGTGCATAAGGGGATCGATGATTTCTTCCGCAATTGATTTGTCAAATTCCGTATCTTCACCATACAGGGTAAGGTCTATTTCCTTCCCGTTTTCCCTCGAATAACGGCGGATGACCTGCGCAAGCCGTGAAAATATCTGACCGATCGGCACCATCCGGATGGCGAGCACTTCGTCCTGCAGCTCACTGAGCCTTCTCTCGAACGAGACCGATATTTTGTGGATATCCCGGATAAGGGGCGAATACGGATGGGACTCTTCCATTTCTGTCCCGATTCTTTTTACGGCGTCTTTTGCAAGGGTTAATTCACCGATGGTATTGAGTATCCTGTCCAGCTTGTCGATATCGACCCTGACGGTGGTTGTTGCACTCCTGACAGTATGGTCCTGTTTCGGCGCTATCTGCTGGTCCGTATGCTTTGCAGGGACGAGGACTTCTATATTCCCGCTGAAATGCTGCTGGAATGCCGCCGTATTTTTACTGCTGGCAAACATGAGATTAAACCCTATCGAGCCATCGGGTACGCCGGTAGAGGTGGGGAGCGTCGATATAAGTTCGCCCTCTCCCTTAATCTTTTTTGTGAGCTCCTCCAGAGAAGTGTCGAACGTGGAGAGATCAAAAATGGCATTGACCAGGTAAATGCCATTCCCGGTTTTTATATTCGCTTTCAGCCGGTGTTCTTCATATTCGGAAAGGACCCTGAGAATTGTATCATCAATGAGACCCTGAATATCCAGTCCTTGCTCCCCGGCCTGCATGGATGCGCGGAAATTCCTGATTTCCTCAATATGGAGTGAAAGATCCAGAGGAGTGTCTTCTTTCAGCCCGTTGATTGCAGAATTTAAGGTATCGATGCTTTTAAAAAGGAAATTCACCACATCTTCTGTTATGGGAACCTTCCCCAGACGCGTATCGTCCAATAAGGACTCAAGGGCGTGGCTGATGTCTGTTATCCCCTGATTGCCGAAGAGCCCTGACAGACCTTTCAGGGTATGCATGGAACGGAAGAGTGCATTGATTGTATCGGGGCTGACCGCAGTCAGGTAGGTATCCTGAATTTCGAGGACGCACTGCTGGCATTCAAAAAGGAGGTCCTCAGCTTCAGCAATGAATTCCTTCTTAGAGGCCTTCATGGTGCAGTGCCTTTTTTACGACCTCCTGCAGCTCCTGTGCCCTGAAAGGCTTGGTTATGTATGCCATAGCGCCGAGCGCTATCCCCCGTTTTCTGTCTTCCTCGCTTCTTTCCGTGCTCACGATAATGAGCGGGATATGGCTGTACCGGGGGTTGTTCTTCACAAAGCTGATGAGTTCGAGGCCGTTTATATCAGGCATATTCACATCGGTGACGATAAGATTAAACTCCTGTGTGGGAAGGAGCTTGAGCGCTTCGAAGCCTGAAGCGGCTTCCATAGTGGTGAGGTCCCCCATCTCTTCTATTACAGCCCTGATGAGAGCCCTGGTAGTTGCAGAATCTTCAACAATCAGAATTGATCCGGTAACCCCTTTATCCTCCATCACCTCTTCAATTCTAACAAATTAGCAACAAAAAATCATTAGTTCTTTGGCCGTTTCTCCATTTCCTGTATCCTTCTCTGGAGCAGGGATTTTTCAAGGGCCAGGCCGGCCTGATCTATGAATATCTCGAGTCCTTCGCTTTCTCCGAGACTCTCTCCTATAGTCAGGTTATCGCAGAAAAGGAGCGCAACGACTTTCGATTCTGCAACGAGAGGGAACAGTGCAACCTCATCCGGCCATTGCCCGCCGATGCTGCCCACAAAGGACTCGGTAACTTCGTCTTTTGCCATGGACCCTTTATAGGGACGCTTTTCAGCGAGGACGTTTTTCAGGAAAGGACTCTTTTCAAAAGAGAGAATTATTCCCCGTATCTTCTCGTCAGGCTGTTCTATTTCGAGTCCGAACTGGCCAAGGCCCACAATCTCAGTATCTCCGACCATGAAAAGGACGCCCCTTGAAAACATATCGCTTGCAAACCTCAGAATAAGCAGGGTGATTTCAGAGGACGAATTGGGGAAGCGCAGTTCCTGGGTTAATGCCCTCAGGGAGGAAATGTCCTTTCTCTCCTGAGGCGGCTGCATACCCCATTCTTCTTCCCATGGTTCCCCTTCATCCTGGATGCCGAAGATTTCCCCGGTTGAGACGGTAGCAACCTGAGAAGATTCGTCATACACCCGTGCCCCTTCCATGAGAAGATATTCGGGGCTCATGCCTTTTGAGAGTTCCCAGCCAGTATCAGAGAGGTCAGCTTTTCCCCCCGGATCAATATCGTCGGGTTCGAACTGAAAGTCTCCATCCTGCCAGACGAGGAGCTGGTAGACAACCCGTTCAACTCTTTTCTTTGTTATCTTTTCGAGGGCTTCTTTAGAAACTGAACCGAGTTCATGGAGTATTTCAGGGACTGACTTCGAAGGCAGCTTTTTTTTTACCTCTGATGCTAAATTGAGCATGGTATCTTTGATAACGCCTGCCTGGAGGAGGTCTTCCCCGAGGGTCCTCTCAAGATCGCTGGTCTCAGCCCTTACCACAAGACCGTTTTTGAAGACGATCAGCGCATTACCGCGGCTTCCCTGGAGAATAAGTGTGCCGGTTTTTTTGCCAATGCTCAGTATCTGAAAAATATCTGAGAGGGCAAGGTCTTCAAGCCTCCCTACAAGACTCATCTTGTTCCACTCCCCTTCGGAAGAAAAGAGTGATCGCCGGATTTCCCGTTCCGGCTGCCGGCATCATACGCCCTCCCTTTCCCGAACAGGGAAAGCGGTTGAACGGCATCGCATGGCGCAATGAACTGTACAGTAAACAATAATCGAGTATATCAGGTAAAATTGCGATGTGTCAACGAACAGATTGGGTGGGTGCTTGCGGTATTAATAGGTGATCTGTTCGAGAAAAAGACCATTCCCGGGAGCGGTGGGACCGGCGCATTTCCTGTCGCGCGAGAGAAGAATTTCATTCATGCGATCAGCTGAAATTCTCCCTCTTCCGATTTCTGCAAGCGTGCCGGCGATATTCCTTACCATGTGTCGTAAAAAACCGTTTGCCTCAACGGTTATTTTGATAAAATTCCCTTTCACTCCTCCCGTCATAAAACTGATTTTTTTCATGCTTCTGATTTCCAGGGAAAGGAGTTCACGTACAGGATTTTTTATGCCGCTCCCCGCTCCCATGAACGAGGAGAAATCATGAAGACCGGGGAGAACAGCCCCCGCAGTCCTCATTGATTTTAGATCAAGCGGCTGCCTGATCAGCCAGGCATAGCGGAAGAGGAACGCCGAAGAACTGTTCTGGTTGGCGACGATATAGAAATATCTCTTCCTCAGCGCATCATCCCTCGGCTGGAATGTATTGTTCACAATCGATGCATCAAGAATTCTGATATCCGAGGGGAGCAGGGCATTCAGCGCCTGTTTTATTCTTTCAGGCCCGAGGTCCGATGATGTGCTGAATGCGGCAACCTGACCAAGGGCATGCACCCCTGCATCAGTTCTGCTTGCTCCCATGACCCTGGAAAGTTCGCCGGTGATGGTTCTGATCCTGTCTTCAAGGATCCCCTGAATAGTCACCTCGTTCCGCTGTACTTGCCAGCCATGGTACCCTGTGCCGTCATATTCTATGATGAGCCTGATTTTCTGCATGGTTTAGCATATCACCCGCTCAGGATTCCCGCAATGCCGCTCCGCCATGAGATTCCGTGCATGTATCTGATACAATAAATCAGGAGGCGCTATGGTTGATATCGAATCGCTGGCCCGTCAGGTCAAGAGGAACTGCAACATCTCTGATGCCCGCTACTGGGGGAACTATTCCCTCTGCGGCCTTCTCCTCAGATTGAGAGATTTGTATCGTTCCGAAAGCCGGGTGAACCCGTGGGAGAAGATTTCTCACCGTGATGTCGGCGAATGGATCTCGGCGAGGGAAACCCTCTGGGGAGAACTCAAAGACAGCGGGTTCGGGGATATTACCCTGAACAGTCATATCTATGATGCGTTTGAAGTTGAACGCATCAATGCGGTTTTGATAAAGGAAGGCCTGGTGTACGGCGCCGGACTTGGGCTCTACGGGAAACCGTCATTCTTCCTCGCCGACCTTGTGTCGAAAGAACAGGCGAACGGTTGCGGGGTTTTTACCGCCGGGGGTGAATATGTCCGTGATCTTGCGGACTATCCCGCAATGGTACAGGAGAAGACGATATTTGTACGGACCGATATGGCGAAACAACTTCTCTGGGGAAGGTACGAGGAGGCACGCTCCAACTGTGTCAAATCTGCGCTCACCTATGCTTTTTCGTGTTACGGGATCAGCGCCGGTGAAGAACCTTCTGAGCATCTCTATGCAAGAATATCACAGGTTGCGCTCTGCGAAGCAGAAACGTACCTCTATCATGAACTGGGAGAAGTCTTTGAGGGAGAACGGATAGGGGGGGAATGGAAGGCATTGCTCGTGTCTCTGCCGCATGGCCGTGCTGAAGTGTTCGCACGCTCTGTCAAGGATATCCTCTCCGATACCTCTGAGAACGGCATGCTCATGCATATCATACAGAACCGGAAAGCCGGGTCTCTCGGTTTCTATCTCGTCTTCCTCACCGGGCTCAGGAAGATCATTTTCCCGCAAATATCCGAAGCGTTTCAGGTATTTCAGGAGACAGGGGACTGGGGAAAGATCGATGAGGCAAGAAAAGCAGGATATGAAAACGCCGCAGGCTACCTCGAAAATATTCTTTCCCTCCATAAAAGAGGAGTCATCAACAGCACGCTCTCTGAACGGATTGAGCAGAAAATTCTGAGCGGGTTGCTATAACAGTTCGGGACTGATGTTCCGGGAGAATTCCTCGACAAGCCAGAAATCAAACTGGGTGCCGGCATTCCTCTGTAATTCTTCTATCGCAGAGGCAAAGCTTACCGGCACCTTATATGACTTCTCGCTCACCATGACATCAAAGGCATCTGCGATTGCGATAATCCTTGACTCAAGGGGTATTTCTTCCCCTGCCAGGTTCATGGGGTATCCGGTGCCGTCGTATCGTTCGTGGTGGTGGAGGATGAATGGTGCGATCCCTGCATAGAAGTTTATCGGCCTGATCATCTCATATCCGATAACAGGATGCTTCACATAGTATTCCCTCCTGAAATTATCCTCGTTCCTGATTTTCAGGAAACCTACATCATGGAGGAGGCAGGCAAAGTACAGCTTCCTCTGCTCTTCTTCAGACATGTTGATTGCCTTTGCAATGAGGGTGCTGTATTTCGCAACCCGCCTGGAATGCCCTGTCTTTTCCATGATCTGGGAGTCCAGCGTCTCCAGAAGGATATCGGTGAGATGAATCTCGTAGTTTTTCTGGTCCTCGATGAATTTTGCCCGTGCGAGAGAGATTGCTGCCTGGTCGGCAAGATACACTATGAGTTCTTCATCTTTCTCTGTGTAATACCCGTTTGTTTTGTTCAGCAGTTCTATCACCCCGACCACCCCGGCTTTCATGGTCAGGGGGACGCAGAGCATGGACTTTGTTTCATAGCCGGTTCTCATATCGACTTCGGGGTCAAACCGGGCATCACCCTGGAGGTCTCCTGACCGGACAGGCCTGCCGCTTTCCGCTACCCAGCCGGCAATCCCCCTGCCGGCCGGTATCTTTGTCCCGGGAAGAATATCCGCCTTCGCGCCTTTTGTTATCTTGAAGACCAGGTCGCCGTTTTCTACAAGCAGTATCGAACCTGCATCTGACTGAGTGAGTGCAAGCGAGGAGTCTATTATCTTCTCAAGGAGAATGTCCCCGTAAATTTCTTCACGAACATCGCGTGTGACGGTAAGGATCCGGTCGAGTCTGTTTTTATAGCTCTCAATGCTCTGGATGATCCTCCGGGAAACGACCGCCCACATATAGAAACCGAGAATGGCGAGAAAGACCACGATCCCGATGATCAGGGTTATCGAGATGTCGGGAAGGAAATCGAGGACGTCACTGAGAGGCTTGAAGAGATACCTGAATATTACTGCGAGGAGGGTAATAACGACAAAGGCAGCGATAATATTCAGGAGACGGATTTTCTGCTTTATTTCCGCGATCAAAGAGTGTTTGTCTCCCCTGTGTTCCCCTTCCATAGCTTCCAATGTAATAAATACGCGCCGGAATGTCAACCAAGGATGATGATCGGGTTGATTAATCGTATATGAAAAGGTAGAATTATTTTCGATGAAGATAATACGGACCCGCAAAGAGAGAGACGTTTTTTTCAGTGCCCTTCAGACGCGCGCATCAGGCATGAACAGGACAATCGAAGAGAAAGTCAGAACAATCCTCGATGACGTGCGAAGACATGGCGACAAAGCTCTCTATGCCTATACAAAACAGTTCGACTCTCTGGAGACAAACCGCCTGAGACTTTCCTCTCAGGAGATTTTACGCGCTGCCGCAAAAGCAGAGAAAAAGATTGTGAAAGCCCTCAGCCTTTCCGCCCGGAGGATCAGGGTGTTCCATAAACAACAGAGGGAGAAGTCATGGTCATTCAGCAGGCAGGGGATTGAACTCGGACAGATCATCAGGCCGGTTGAACGGGCAGGCATCTATGTGCCCGGAGGAAAGGCTGCATATCCGTCTACAGTTCTCATGAACGTAATCCCTGCGCAGGTTGCAGGGGTCAGGGAGATCGCAGTGTGTGTTCCGGCCCCGAAAGGTGAATTAAACCCCTCTGTTATGGCCGCACTACACTTGCTCGGTATTCAGGAGGTCTACAGGCTGGGGGGAGCACAGGCAATCGGCGCTATGGCGTATGGAACGAAAACGGTCAGAAAAGTTGATAAAATCACAGGTCCGGGCAATATCTATGTGGCAACGGCAAAAAGGATGGTATACGGCGAAGTGGATATCGACATGATCGCCGGCCCCAGCGAAGTATTGATTATTGCGGATGAGACGGCAAACCCCGCGTTCATTGCCGCGGATATTCTCAGCCAGGCAGAACACGATGAACATGCATCATCGGTCCTTGTCACTCCTTCCGGAAAACTGGCGGACGCAGTGAGAAAAGAGGTGCAAAAACAACTGATTGCCCTACGGAGGAGAGATATTGCGCAGAAATCTCTGGAAGGCTTTGGGGCAATCATGCTCGCAAAGGATATGCGGGACGCGGCAGATATCGCAAACCGGATTGCCCCCGAACATCTGGAGATCATGACTGCCCGGCCAAAGGATATTCTGCCGCTTATAAAACATGCCGGCGCGATATTCCTTGGAGAATGGACACCGGAAGCGCTTGGTGATTATTCCGCAGGTCCCAATCACACCCTTCCCACAGGAGGAACTGCACGATTTTCGTCTCCTTTGGGCGTATATGATTTCATGAAACGGTCGAGTCTTCTCTGCTTTACAAGGCAGGGTTTCAATAAACTGGCAGAGACGGTGAAGACAATTGCAGACGCAGAAGGCCTTGAGGCGCACGGCAATTCGATCAGGGTGAGACAGAAATAATCAACACAACAAAAGAAGGGGGATTCTATGAGAAAGATTTTCGCGGCGTTGGCAGGGTTACTCCTGATGTGGGCCATCACAGGGTGCCAGAAATCATCAACCGAAGCTTTGGAACTGAAATACTATCCCCTTGACAGTATGGAGGGAGTCATTACTCAATCGGGGGTTGAGATCGACAAAGGCATATCGGGCGACGGAAAGGGCTCCCTGAAAATTGTTGCCACCGGGCCGACCCTTGTCAGGCTTTTTGAGACAGGCGATCTCGATGTTGAAAATGCCCGTATTACCTACAAGGCAAAGGTGCGGACAGAAGGTCTGGAAGGGCAGGCATTCCTGGAAATGTGGTGCGGCTTCACCGGCAAGGGAGAATTCTTTTCGCGGGGACTCCAGAACCCTCTCTCCGGTACCATGGAATGGACAACAGTAGAGATTCCGTTTTTCCTGCAGAAGGGACAGAACCCCGACAACATAAAACTCAATCTGGTCGTCAATGGCAAAGGGACGGTCTGGATTGATGATATCAAGCTGATCAAAGGACCGCTGCAGTAAGGTTTTGATGAATATGGCGTGAAGATATTTGACCGTATTTTACTGCAGATCCAGGTGGTGGCTTTACCCCCCTGATAAGATTGCCTGCTATTGTTGCGATAACCACTTCTTCCTGAGAGTCCAATAAATCTTCAGCGATCAGTTTCCTAACATAATTCTTGAGCATCAATGATTCGTCATCCGTGAGGTTTTTGAACTTTAGCGCCATGCCCGGCGGGTTTTTGTCTAAGGACATAGCCCGTGGCTGCACCCGATCACTCAAGCTGCGTGCTCCCGGAGAACTCTTTGTTATGCTAAAATATCGAAAGAGAGGTGATATATTATGACATCAGAAACAATCAAACTGATTTCAACAGTCGAATCTTTGCCTATAGACATTAAAACTGCACTCATCGAAAAACTTCTTAATAGTTTGCATCCTTCTCAGAAAGAAATAGACAAATTATGGGCAAAGGAAGCTGAAAAACGGGTTAGTGAGATCAAAGCCGGCAAAGTCAAAACTATTTCCGGAGATGAAGTATTTAAGGAAATTCATAAGAAATACCACAAATGAATTACTCTTTCCATCCTGAAGCAAAGGAAGAGTTTTTTAAAGCGATAAATTATTTTGAAGAATGCCAAAAAGGACTTGGTTTAGCATTTTCCAAAGAAGTCTTTTCAACAATTCAGCGAATAATCCATTTCCCCTCAGCTTGGTCTAAATTCTCAAAAAATACAAGAAGGTGTTTAACCAACCGGTTCCCGTATGGAGTGGTTTATCAAATAAAGAGAGAGGAAGTCATAATACTCGCAGTCATGCAATTAAATAGGGAACCTGGATATTGGGACAAGAGAATAAGAAAGAGTAAAGCATAACGAAATACTGCACCGGACTTTGCTCCGCCAGGGAGTTCCGGCGTTAGCCATGAAATCCCGATGCAAGAAGTAAATAAAAAGAATAGGGGGTTATTATGAAAACGATGCTGAGAATGATGCAGGGATTCCTTGCGGTCCTGGTTTTATGTTTTGGAGCATTGTCCCATGCCTACACGATTAAGGACATAGAGAAGGCAGGGAACTACGAGAAACATGTTGCCAAAAACATGCGGGAATTGGTGCCTGAGGAAAAATACAAAACGATCTCGAGGGAATTGAGCGGACTGCGTGATCCCATCTCCGGGGGTAACCTCTTAGGGCTGGAGACCATTATGAAAGTCGCAGCGTCTCCGTGCGGCGACTCCATGACCTATCTGGCCAGGCAATATGCAGCCGATCCGGCAACCCGGGAGGCGCTGAAAAAGGTCAACGGAGGGTTTCAGGATCTGCCTGTCGGCTATACGGAACCCAACCCATGGAAAGGGCATAAGGACGCCACGGAGCTTGTGAGGCAAATGCTCACAGACTTTACCGCCTGGTGCACCTTTCTTCCGGACATCAGTGGAAGCCATGACAACGGGTTGAAGTACATTCAACATTTTGCCTGGTTCTACTACAGGAACCCCGCAGGTCAGGATTTTGTCCAGGGGCGGGACCCCGGCAACAAAGGGAAGACCCTCATCACAGGCCTGAAGTTTACCCGGGATTTCAGCAACCAGCGCGGGGCTTTCATGAACAGCAAGGCTTCTGCTGCCAAGGTCGCTCAATGGGTGAACGACCCGAGAATCGAAATCAGCGATTACATTCCAAACGAAGACAATACGTATCACTACGAGTCCTGGAATGATTTTTTCGCCCGGCAGATCAGGATCGATACAAAGACCCAGACCATCCCCAGCCGCCCGGTTACCATGCCGCTCAGCGAGTATCCGGACCGCGATTATATTGTCGTGTCGCCGACCGATTGCATCATGAATCCTCTTGTACAGGTGTTGCAAGAGGATGGAGTCGCGGTGAGGAAGTATGTCGAAAACCCGCTGCAACAGGACATGGTATTCGACGTGAAGAATATCCCGGTCAGTTTGATGGATCTTCTGGGAGACACGCCAAGAGAACTGAAAGAGAAATTCATCGGCGGCACGGGCTTATCCTGTGTACTGATGCCCAACACCTATCATCATTTCCATTCGCCGGTGAACGGGAAGATTGCCCATGCGGAGATTGTTCGCTCAGGCACCTATGGGTATGAGGACTTTACCAACTGGGCGCCGTTAGACGGCAATGTGGGACGCCCCGGGACGGATTTCAGCCAGTTCCAGGTGTTCCAGCGCGGCGTCATTATCATTGAGGTCAAATATAAGGATCTGGACGGCAGGGAACTGACCGGCTATGTGGCTTCGGTCCCGGTCGGCCTGGATACGATCGGTTCGGTAGTGCTTGATGAAAACACCGTGGCCGGAAAAACCGTGCAACGGGGCTACACCAGGCTTGGGAATTTCTTATACGGTGGTTCGCTGGATATCCTGCTGTTTTCCAAAGGGTTGGCAAGCGGTGTGGTGCAGACCCGCCTGGGCACACAAATCACCCTGTTTAACATCGGCAAAACACCCTGATGATTTTATCTCAAGACGGGAGGTATGTATGAAAGTTCGAGAAGAAAAGCGCTATGAAAAATTAAGTCCATTCGAATTAAAGAATAAACTTATTCAGATGGCAAAAACGCATCATGAGAGAATGATGCTCAACGCCGGCAGGGGAAACCCCAACTGGGTTGCGATCGCGCCGCGCCAGGGTTTTTTCCAGCTCGGCCTTTTTGCCCTTCTTGAATCTGAAAGAAAGCCGCACAGGCCAGGCTTGGGAAGCTCGGCAGAAAATAAAGGTATATCAAAGAGGTTTGAAGCATTTTTAAAGAAGAACGCCGGTGCTCCGGGAATAAGATTTTTAAAGGACGCATTTTTATACGTGCGCAAAGAGCTGAAAATAAACGCGGATGATTTTATTGCCGAAATGGTTGATGCTATCCTGGGAGACCATTACCCCACTCCTGACCGTATGCTTACCTGTGAGTGAAAAAATCGTTCATAAATATCTTATGCAGGAAATGTGTGATAACAGTCCTCCTTCCGGAAAATTTGACCTCTTTCCCACGGAAGGAGGGACTGCGGCGATGCATTACATCTTTACAAGCCTCATGGAAAACAAGCTTCTGCATAAAGGCGATAAGATAGCGCTGGGAACCCCTATCTTCACGCCTTACATCGAGATACCGCGATTAAACGACTTTCGGTTTGTAGAGCTCGAAGTGAAACAGGACGAAAATTCGGACTGGCAATATCCGGATTCTGAAATAGAAAAGCTTGCCGATCCTCGGGTAAAGGCTTTTTTCCTGGTCAATCCGTCCAATCCGACCTCGGTCAGCATCCAGAGAAAAACGCTCGATAAGATTGCCAAATTGGTCCGTACCAAAAGGAAAGACCTAATACTTCTTACAGATGATGTATACGGGACATTCGTGAACGGCTTCAGGTCTCTTGCGGCTGTTGCGCCTCTCAATACGATTCTCGTTTACTCATATTCAAAATATTTCGGCGCGACAGGATGGAGGCTGGGCGTCATCGCGATTCACGAGAATAATGTTTTTGATAAAATGATCGCTTCGCTTCCCGGGAAAGACAAAAACGAACTACGCGAGCGTTACAGCACCACCGCGCTCTATCCTGATAAGATGAAGCTTATAGACAGGATGGTTGCCGACAGCCGGTCTGTGGCGCTTCACCATACCGCAGGCCTTTCGACGCCGCAGCAGGTATTGATGGTCCTTTTTTCTCTCCATTCTCTCATAGATAAAAAAGGAGCATACAAGAAACTGGCGCAGGATATCGTTACGAAGAGATTTAAGACTCTCTATGCGGCTGTCGGGATTCCGCATCCGGAAAACCAGTACGATGCGCATTACTATACGACTATTGACATCCCCACGCTTGCAGAGGACAAGATACAGCCAGGAATTTTCAAGGTATCTCGTCACCAGGTATGAGCCGATAGATTTTGTGGTAAAGCTGGCCGAAAGGAAATCTATCGTTCTGATGGATGGTGGCGGTTTTGACGCGCCGAATATGTCTGTGCGCGTCTCTCTGGCCAATCTGGATGACAAGGCGTACGAGACCATCGGTAAAGGGATAAGCGAACTCCTCGATGAATACCATAAACATTGGCAGGCATCAAAGAAGAAATAATCTCTAACATACAGAAGGAGAAGACATGGCCCAATCAATATTTGAAATCATGAGGAGTTACCCTCAGATTGTGGTCTTCCTGGCGCTTGCCGTCGGTTATGCCCTTGGCAAAATAAAATTCTTCGGCTTCAGTCTCGGTGCGACAACCTGTGTCCTGCTTTCGGCATTAGTCCTGGGACAGATAGGCATCAAGGTCCCGCAACTTTTAAAATCGATAGCCTTTGCCCTGTTCATTTTCACGATAGGGTATAAAGTCGGCCCGCAATTTTTCGGAGCGCTCAAAAAAGACGGGATAAAATTTGTAGCGCTGTCTCTTGTGGTGGCTTTTACGGCCTTGGCGACGGCTATAGGTCTCGCCAAAGCGTTTGATTTTGACAAAGGCACCGCAGCAGGATTTTTTGCAGGTTCCGTAACAGAATCAGCCGCTATAGGAACTGCCGAAGGCGCGATAAAGCATCTGTCTCTCACGGATGAAGAAAAAGAGGACCTGGAGACAAATGTTGCTGTCGCGTATGCTATCACGTATATCTTCGGAACCGCCGGGGGGATACTCTTTTTCAAGGTTGCCCCGCGCCTCTTGCGCATCGACCTCAAGAAAGAAGCCAAGAAGCTTGAAGCGTCGATGTCAGGCGCGACTACATTATCGGATAAACCGGAACTCTTTTCATGGGCAAATCAGATTGATCTTCGGGCATACCGCGTAACGAACCCGAAGGCGATCGATAAAACTGTGAGCGAGGTCGAATCTCTTTTCTCTCAGGACGTAGTCGTCGAAAAGGTAAAGCATGACGGCACGATTATGGACGGAGCGCCTGATATGGTCATTCGCGCGCAGGATACAATTGTTCTTGCGGCAAAGGGTAGCTTCGCTTATCGGAGCAACAGATCTTATCGGGCCTGAAACAGACGCAGCGGTCATGTCCGATATGATAGGGGAGATTTTGGACATATGCGTTCTTAACCGCACAGATCGCTGGAAAAACCCTGGGCGAATTAAGCAAAATGGAGCACGCCCACGGGCTTTTCCTGAGGCGAATCACGCGCCAGGGGAAAGAATTGCCTATAACGCGCGATACGAAGGTGCATGTATGCGATGTCATTCAGCTGATAGGGGAAAAAGAGAGCGTTGAAAAGGCAGTCAAGGCGATAGGATATGCCGAGAGGCCGTCGGCAATGACGGATATTATAACCGTCGGCATCGGATGCGTTCTGGGCACACTTATCGGGTTAATAGTCGTGCCGGTTGCCGGCATTCCTCTCACCTTAGGAGTAGGCGGCGGTGTTCTGCTCGCAGGCCTTATCATGGGATGGCTGAGAGCTGTCCATCCCACGTTCGGGCAGTTTCCGAATGCAAGCCAATGGATACTTTCAAATCTTGGGATTGAATCTTTTTATTGCGTGCGTGGGCCTGGGCGCGGGGCCACAGGCAGTCCATGCATTTGCGACTACCGGGCTGTCTGTATTCCTGGCGGGTATTGTCTTATGCCTTTCGCCATTTATAGTCGGGCTTTATTTCGGCAAATACGTTCTGAGAATGAATCCTGTTCTTCTTCTGGGGGCGCTCACCGGCGCACGGGTAATAACTGCTGCGTTGAATACCGTGCAGGACGACGCGGAAAGCTCTACGCCTGTTTTAGGATATGCCGCTCCGTATGCTTTCGGGAACGTCCTTCTCACGATCTGGGGAAGCGTCATAATAAATGTAATGTAGGCGCCTGTTGCTGTTCGATGAAGAAGAGGGACGGACATGTCTTTCTCTTCAGCGGCTGAAGATTCCCACGAGCTTTTTATGATCATCCTTCACGTAGGGTAAGGCCAGCATCAAGAGAAGCCGTGCTTTTGCCGTAGTAAGATCACCTCCC
>CAVWBP010000025.1:0-15601 GCA_963753165.1 Thermodesulfovibrionales bacterium
TTATAGGAAGAGAAAGTCATGATCGTTTACAAAGGGAGTTTATTTTGATATCGAACACATCCCCTTAACGGACTGTACCGTGAAGGTGTTTCTCAAAAATCCTGCGGAAATGAAACCCGTAGATCGCAAGGGTGACGGCCTGCGGGAAGAGGCGCGGACGTTTAAATGCGGTCCAGAAGAGAAGCCTCCAGTAATGGAACCTCTCTTTCCCAATGATCCCAAGAACGACCACCGACCTGAAAAATGCAGCAAGGTGGTTGAAACGGAAATGAATCATTTTTTTCTGCGGGGGGATGTATTCCCTCAGGAATGTCCTGACCCTTGCATAGTAGTGCCTGGGTGAATAGAGGGTGCTGAGTATCTTTTTGTAGCCGTCGATCAGTATGTCACAGTTCATCTTGGGAATGAAATTGATCGAGAAATCGGTATTGTCCCCGGACGCTTCTTTCACCAGCCGCCGTTCTTTTTCAAGCCTGTTATAGAGCTGCGTACGCGGGAGCGCATTGAGGAGGCCAACCATGGCCGTCACAACCCCGCTCTTCTGGATGAACCTGATCTGGGTATCGAAAATCGTGACGGGGTCGTTGTCAAAACCCACGATGAATCCCCCCTGTACTTCAAGGCCGGACTTCTGGATTTTCCTTACGCTGCCGAGAAGGTCGCGGTTCCTGTTCTGGAACTTGCTGCATTCTGCAAGGCTCTGCTCATTCGGGGTTTCAATGCCAACGAAGACAATATCGAATCCCGCCCTCACCATCAACTGCATCAGGTCTTCATGATCAGACAGTTCGATGGACGCCTGGGTTTCGAAGGAAAAAGGATGTTTTTTTCTCTCCATCCATTCGGCGATAGCAGGAAGGACCTCTTCCTTAAGCTTTTTCTTGTTTCCGATAAAATTATCGTCAACAAAGAACACTCCTCCCCTGAACCCACGCGCATAAATACTTTCGAGTTCCCTGATGACCTGGTCCTTGTCCTTTGTGCGCGGCGCCCTTCCGCAGAGCAGGGTGATGTCACAGAACTCACAGTTATAGGGGCACCCCCGTGAATACTGGATATTGATGGTAGCGTAGCGTTTTATGTTGATGAGCCTCCAGAGCGGTATGGGCGTAGTCCGTATGTCTGCCCATCGATCAGTGGTATAAAGATGGCCGGCACGGTCTTGTTCGAAATCTTCCAGAAAACGCGGCAGGGTGATTTCAGCCTCATTCAGCACCAGATGGTCAACCTCCGGGAATAGTTCATATTCGGTCGTAAAAAGAGGACCGCCGGCGACAATCCTTACGCCAACGGACTTGCATCGTGCGATCACTTCTTTCACCGATTCCTTCTGCACAGACATTGCACTGAGAAAGACGATATCAGCCCATCTGAGGTGCTCTTCATGCAGAGTTTCCACGTTCATATCGACCAGCTTTTTCTCCCACGCTTCAGGAAGTATCGCACCAATAGTCAACAGGCCGAGAGGCGGACTGCTTGCCTTCTTCAATATAAATTTGAGGGCATGTTTAAAACTCCAGAAGGTGTCGGGGAATTTTGGATAGACGAGGAGGGCTTTCATTATGCGTTTCTCATAAATGTTGTCCGTACTGATAAGGTCATCACTAAGCAATTAAAATCTTATCCTTTACAAATTTCTGATACTCAAGTGAAGGAAAATTGATCCCTATACCGACAGTTTCTACTCCACTAACGAGGCACATTGTATGCCTTACGACAACACCTTCAAATATAGAAGTTTCATCTCTGAGGGATAGAGTTAATTTAATATGAGTGCCTATAGGAGGCGGTAGACGTCGCGGGATAAGAACACCGTGTTCTGAAATATCAATAGTTCTAATTTCATAGGTTTTACCTTCATATTCTAATGCTATCCGAAATCTCTTCTCATACCGTGGACTTCTTCGTCTCTGAATGCCGCCATACCTGCCTTTTGTCACAATCCTGTCACCTCGTTCATTATCTGCTGGTTGTACTTACCATACTTTTACCAAAAGCAACAACTGCGCCTGACAGGAAGAAATATTAAGCATACTATGAGAGCTTTCGCAGGTGAGTTTAACAAAAGGTATTAGTAAGCACATTAGCCTGTGAAAAAGATAACCCTGTTTTGACGGCAAGATCATCAGATTTTTCAACCCAGACTACAGAAGCGGTCTCAGAAGGCAACGGTATCGGGAAGATGTTCTTTATTGCTATCTCCTGTCCTTCAGCAAGAGGATGAGAGGTAAGGAGACACAGGCCGGAGTTGCTGATATTGACTGCAACACCTTCACAAAACATGGCAGATTGAAAAGAATCTACCACATATTCAATCGGGCAGGAAATATCAAAACGCTCTTGTCTTCTCTGATCGAACATCTTTGTTCCTGCTGCTAAAATTTTACTGCGAGGGAAAACCCCCTTCCCTCTTATTATCAAATATCAAATTACAATTCTTTTGTCAAGTGGCGTGGAAGGTGAACGCTCCATTGGCTATAACCCACCGGGGCTATGAGTTCTTTTTCCCATGGAACCAATGTCCCCCTGGTTTGGCATTTCTCTCTATAGATATTTTCTCTTGAAAAAGCAGATACTTACCACTATCCATTTCCGATTGTAGCATACACGCTTACAAAAAATAGCAACGTCAGTTTCTTCAGGAATCAGTTACGTTAGGGGTTCGGCTTTCCTTACGGCGAATGTGTTAATACTCCGGCAAATAAATACTTAAAACTCCGTGTTTGTCATTCCCCGACTTGACCGGACAATCCAGATCTTTTCAATAGGTTCTGGATTGTCCGGTCAAGCCGGACAATGACAAAAATAGATTTAAAGTATTTATTTGCCGGGGTAATAATCATTACATATTGTATGAGCTTCTCGATAACACAACACCAAAATATACAGATGCAACTCCGGCAATAATATATGCGATGGGAGTTAGTTTCTTTACGGACTCGTCTCTCCTCACCAGGGATACAATGCCTGCAATGAATGCAATCAGCCCGACGAAAACAATGTTAAGTCCAATAACAAGAGTGAAAATATTATTAAGAGAACCCATTTAGTATCCTTGAGAAATGGAATCCAACGATTATTGTATGTAGTCTGTCCCATTATAAGAGAGAAACTCAAGAAAGATTTCATGAAAGATATCTATCGCTAAAACTCACGCTTTCGCGATTTTCCCGATTGCTACCTTAGATGTCTCCGCCTGCAAGGTATCTATAAGCTCGAAACCGCGCTCCTGCAAATTGTTCACATGCCATTCGTTGCAATTGACTCCAACAAAAATATAAACGCCAAGCTCTAAGAGAAGCACCATCACAAAGGTTTGTGGGTTATCAAAAAACATTTCGATTGAAGCAAGCAGAATGATGCTGGAGACAACGATAAGCGCATGCCCCCAAAGTTTCTTTATTAAGAGCCAAAGAACAGCAAATAAGAACCCCGGCCATGAGAACCCTACCTTCACAGCCTGATAACCCAGAGCAGGATGCTTAAAAACCTTGAAAGTTTTCATTTTTTTCAACATTTGCTTCTGTGTAATCCCTTCTTCCCCATACTGGACATAATTCTTAGTTTAAAACATACCTTGATTTTGAGGCCAATTCAATTGTCTTCTTCAGGAAGGAATCTTTTTTTGTTTAACCTTCATGGAAGCATGAAGGCGGATATTGTTCTTACTTGCGGGATTCTCGCCACAGCATCAACGCAAACCCTGATGCAATTAAAAAACCGGGAACACTTATCCATAGAGGCAAAATCATTCCGTTTATGATAACTTCCCAGCCAAAGAACAGCCGGAGAAGATGTATCAAGGCAATAAGCGAGAACACGATAACCGCAATAGTTGCGAATGGTTTCATGATTCGCGCCCTCCTTTTTCATAACGCAGTAAATATTGCCTGTTTATTTCCCTTTGTACCCTGTTGTTTTAAGGAGTATAGCACAGGTGCGGAGAACAGGAAGAATTAATAGTCGGTGTCCCTATTTTACCTATCCAACAGATATTACTGAATTTGGGTTAAAGATAATTTTGTTTTTATGTATTCTGTGAATTTACAAGAGTACAGTAGATCTTCCTTCTTCAAGAGTTGTATGAATGAATTCGGTGTCATTGGCTCACTCAACAAAAAACCTTGTATCCCATCACTGCCTTGTTCCTGAAGATATGTTAACTGCTCATGAGTTTCTACTCCTTCAGCAATAACCTTCAGATTGAGAGTACGTGCCAGTGATATAATGGCTCTTATGATTGCTCTGTCGTCAGAATTCGATATGATATCCCGCACAAAAGACCGGTCAATTTTCAAGGTATCTATAGGCAACCGTTTTAAATATCCGAGCGAGGAATATCCTTTGCCGAAATCATCAATTGCAATCCTCACCCCTGTAGCTTTTAACTCATTGAGAGTATTGAATGTTATTTCTGTTGGTTCCATAAGAATGCTCTCTGTAAGCTCCAACTCAAGGTATTGCGGTTCCAAATCCGTATCGAGCAGCGTCTGAGCTACAGATTCCACAAAATTTTTCTGTTTAAACTGCACACCGGATATATTTACGGTAACGTATATTGGCGGAAACCCGGCAAGTTGCCAGGCTTTGTTCTGTTCACAGGCTGCCTTGAGCACCCAATTTCCAATCGGTATAATTAGACCACTTTCCTCTGCTATTGGAATAAATGTATCAGGCAAAAGCATTCCCCTTTCAGGGTGTATCCACCTTATCAAGGCTTCCACGCCGATAATCTTACCTGTCGAACTGTCATATTGCGGCTGATAATATAATTGAAAATCTTCCTTGTCTATGGCGCTTCTCAGGCTGCTCTCCAGGGAAAATCGTTCCAGGGCTTCGATATTCATATGCTCTGAGAAGAATTGGTAACTGATTTCCCCCTTTTTCTTTTGCATGATACATTGCTGTATCCGCATTTTTCAAAAGAGTATCAACATCCTGCCCATCATCAGGATATAATGCTATGCCGATGCTCGTCGAAATAAATATCACACGGTTCTCTATGTGAAAAGGTTGTGAGAAAAGATCAACAATACGCTGTGCTACTCTGCTGGCATCCTGGGCTTCCTTTATTTCTCTTAGTAATAGGGTAAATTCATCACCACCAAGACGAGCTATAGTGGTTTCTAAATCATCTTCTTCGACACGGGAAAGGGTATCAATGCTGCGTATACTTTTTTCCAGGCGATCAGAAACAGACTGCAAAAACTTATCTCCAAAATTATGGCCAAATGCATCATTGATACGCTTAAAATCATCTAAATCAAGATAAATTATCGCTAATAATTTTTTGTATTTTTCTGCATATAAAATCGCCTGATTCAAACGATCTTTGAATAAATAGCGATTCGGCAGATTGTGTGAGAACATCAAAATATGCCATTTGGGCGATTTGTTCTTCAGCTCTCTTCTGTGCCGTGATATCGCGAAAACTCCAGACTCTGCCAACACATTTTTCTTCTATTCTCTGAGGCCTTGAATACCGTTCAAAGATTCTGCCATCCTTGAATTGCAGCAAGTCATAGCTTTCCGCATCCGGTTGTGCATATAATTCCTGTACTTTTTTTATAAAACCATCAGGGTCCTGGAGTTGATCCAAAACAAAACTGAGTGCTGCGGAATCATCCCGTGAATCGACAATATATGAAGGGATATGCCACATATCTATGAATTTCTTATTAAAACTGGTTATTTTCCCTGTCAAATCAACAACGAGTATGCCATCTCTGGTAGATTCAATTGTTGCATTGAGGAGTGATAGGGTTTTTTTGAGTTCTGTCGTTTGCTATGAGTAACTCCTGAGAACTGAGATCAAGAGACCGCTCAAGCATATTTCTGTCAATATCTGATTGAATATACGCATTATTTATAGCAGCAAAAATTTCCTGCAATTCCTTTGGAAGAGGAGACGACTCGACCCAAATATTTCTTAAGCTGACGTTTAAGGAGGCTATGTATGTTTTCCATGGTTATTTTTCAGAAAGAACAGTAATTGTCATTGTCTGATTATGCAATGCACAGATGCCACCTTGATTGAAAGGCGATAATTCTCCGTATGAATAAAAACCTGTCATTACAGTCTTTTCACCTAAAATATCACGAACCCCTTCAATCTCCTCTTCAGTCCTCTGCTTGAGAATCATTTTTCTCCCGACACAACTGATGAGAATGGCCAGTTCAGGAGAGAATGAGCCGATTGCTTCATAACTTTTTGTTGCTGCCCCGATTGCACCGTCAATTAGTCTGTCAAAGTTTGCTTTCATTAAACGGGCATAAGACCCTCAGGAACATCTCCGGCAAACGTCATGCTTTGGTCTTCTTCATTTACTGAAAGAATAGTTCTGACGACACTTGTCTGGCTGTCTTTTGTCCGAAGACTCAGGGGAAAGAGAAGCCCTGTAGCAGGGAGTCCTGCAGCTTGTTCCCCCAGATATAATTTGTACAGTTCTAAGGCTGACTTGCCGTCCAGTTCATAGAGTATATTCCCTTTTGACTTTGTTATTAATCTCTCAGGACCAAAAGGATCCCAACCCCCTTGAGAACCATATCCAATTCTCAATGTATCTGCCATACAAACCAAACGCAGCAACCATTTTATTCTGAGGGTAGCCGTCCCAACAGACGAGTGTCTCTTGAAATCGTTCCCCATCTCCTGCAAGACCGCCTGTTATCGAGACTTCTGCCGGAAGAATTTCAGTCAGCCCTCTTACCAGATCACTTCCATTTACATAGATTCCATCCGAGAGAACTATGACATGTCTCAGGCCGTTTGTCTCGAGAGACTGAGCAAGAAGCTGCCCTGCCCGATAACTATCGATAGTTGGGCTTAACGCAATCTGGGCTCCCTGAATTCTGGTAGATTCAAAGCTGATCGCGGTCAAAACAAATGCATTATCAGTAACCTGTGTCCCGGCAATTTCACCTGCTGTTGAACATCCACAAAAATGGGCATTCGGATAAGCTTGTTTCATCTCCTCACAGAGAATATTCTTTTTAATATTTGAGTGGAGCCAAAGAAGAGCACCAATTGTACTGTTTCGTCTGTTTTCCCTGATAACTCAGGAATCCATCCCTTTTCTGCTGTCCATATTTTTTGATGTATTTTCATAATTTCCTTACTACCTATATAATATAATTATTTTGGATAAACGTACATCCTACCCGGGTAGGGTGAATATTCTCTTGAATAATTCATGTAGATATATAATACTATGTTATGAGAAAAGAACTTCAGGTACTGGAATATAAAGGGGTAAAAATACTCTTCCTTGATTTCTCTCATTGCACCAGCAAAGAGGAATTCATTCCAATCATAGACGCTGCAAAACAGTGGCTTCAAAATAAGGACCCTAAGTCTGTTTTAACCTTAACAGATTTAACAGATGCCCACTTTAATGCAGAAATTATCAATCTTATGAAAGAACTCACTTTGCATAATAAACCATATGTAAAAGCAGGAGCTATCGTAGGAATTACAAGACCTCTCATGAAGCTGGCGTATAACGCCGTTATGGCTTTCTCCAAAAGGACTTTGCCCATATTCGACACCCACGATCAGGCAAAGGAGTGGCTGATAAATCAATAGTACCGGCTGGGTATTTTTATAAATTTATATTCGACACCCACAAAAAAAGGGCGGGATTGGCTCCCGCCCTTTTCTCTTTTATAGAGTCTCTGAAAAATCTATGCTCTTATTTTGAATCCAGGACAAATCTTTTATTGACAGGCAGCACAGGCCGGTTGTTGTCCACACCCATGAGTGTCTTGAATTTCTGTATCTGCTCCTCTGAAACCTCAATCGGAGTTTTGATCACGCTCCAGTTGACTCCTTCACTGCAGGGAGGAGTGGTGAGGGACCCATAATAATGAACATAACCCCTGACTTTCGGGAGGAGGCTTGTCGCATCGACTGAGATTCCTTCCACAACATTTTCCTTGTTTACTTCTGTCGGGAGATTGTCCCAGAGGACCTGCATGATCTTGTTCGCCTGTCCTTTCTTCATGAACACGCCGACTACCGCAAGATCACCGGCCTCATTCTTATGCACCAGGTGCATTTCCATATCATAGAATTTGCCTTGTACCGTATGCTCGCTCGGTGCATGGAAGTGGAACTGGAGCAGTTCATATTTTGCGCCGTCTATCATTACTGAACTTCCCGGCTCACAATTCACCTGGATAGCATGGCCGTTATTGACGATTTTCAATGGTGTCTGCTTGTACGCAAACGCTATGGAATCCAGTGCAGTCTTGTATGTCTTGTCGACATCGATGGGAGACTGTGCCTGTCCTGTACCGCACAGTGCATATTCAGGTTTTAATTTACCCCAGTTGGCAGGCGCGCCTTCTCCTTCATATCCCCAGTGCACTTCATGTTTGACCTCAGCTGCCGGTTTTTCAGCAGGCTTTTCCGCTTTCTGGCAGCCAGCCATGACCGTTACCAATAATATCGAAAAAATGACACAACCGATTCTTCTCACCATTGTTCCCTCCTTTGTTTTTATCAGTGCTGTTTTGCTCCCTTAATCGTTCCGTAATAAATAAGAGTTTTTGTTGCAGTATCACCCCCTTCTGACAAATCCGGCTGCTGCGGTATATCGTTTTTTGAAAAATATGCTGCTATTCTATAAGTTTTTTGCAGATATTTCCAGATTTTATTTTGCCGGAAAGGAGAGGACTTTCATGAGGGAAAAGGATCCCCGAGGCTGGGTTTCCTGGTTGAAATAAATGCGATGATGAAGCATTCCTGCACCGGAGATGCTATTGACTCGTTCAATGAAGCTCGGTTTTGACTATTCTGGTTTTGTCTCCCGTATCTTTTCCAGAATCTGCGCCATATGGGAGAGCATCTCATTGGACAATGTCTGGAGGGTATCCATCCGGTCTACTGCCTTCAGGACCAGGCTGTGGAGTTCCTCCTCGTCAACAGAAGCGTCCACAAGTTCCAGCGTACCCTTGACCGCTACGATATGTTCGCTTATCCGCTCGGCTATTACCCCCAGCTTTTCAGTTATTTCTGTCATCGGTTCCTCCTCTCTCCCGTTTTTGAATCCCCTGTTTTTCTCTGTAAATAAGCTTGCGTTAAAGGTATAGGAGCAGAGACACTATAATTTTTACTTTATCCTTAGTATAAATATTATTCACCAGAACAAAGAGAAAAACAACCCCTGAATGGCTGATATCACCAACTGCACCCGGAATTTCTTAAGCGATTATCCTTCCGTCCTTTAATTGAATAACCTTCTGCGTCCTGTTCGCGAGTTCTAGATTATGGGTTACCAGGATAATCGTATGCCCTTCGCCGTTGAGTTCTTCAAGGAGTTTGAATATCTCCTCCCCGGTCTCTGTATCGAGGTTTCCGGTCGGTTCATCGGCAAGGATTATAGGGGGGCTGTTCACGATAGCCCTGGCAACAGCTACCCTCTGCTGTTCACCGCCGGAGAGCTGGGAAGGCAGCCTGGAAGACTTGTGGTCAAGTCCGACCTTTCTCAGCGCGCCTTCGGCAAGCGTATCCATTTTCTTTTTCCCTGTCACGCAGAGGGGGAGCATTACATTTTCTCCTGCCGTGAGGTAGGGGATAAGATGGAACTGCTGAAACACGAACCCTATATATTCCCGCCTGTAATCTGCGAGTTTCTCATTGGAAAGTTCGTATACCGGGACTGCATCGACCTTCACTTCCCCTGCTGAAGGAGGGGTAATACCTCCGATAAGGGAAAGGAGCGTGCTCTTGCCGGACCCTGACTGGCCGACGATCGATACGAATGCGCCTTTTGCGATACTCACTGTCACGTCTTTCAGCGCCTCAAACGAGGACCCGTTGCTTCTGAAAACTTTTCCTGCCGATTTAATCTCGATCATGCCCTGTTATCCTTTTTTATATGTATCTGAGAGCCTCAAGAGGCTCCAGTCTGGAAGCCTTCACTGCCGGATATACACTGCTCATCATTCCGGTACAGACCGCAATGCCTGCTGCAAGGGCCAGCAGAACAGGGTCAAAGTGAAAGCCATGAACCCCGGTCATCTTCGGGAGGAGCAATGAAACCGAAATGCTTCCGATCACCCATCCCGCTATCCCCGAGAGGACACTCACAAGGAATGCCTCGATAAGTATTATCTGGACGATATGCCATTGTCTGAAACCGATCGCCCGGAGGATTCCTATCTCTTTCGTCCTTTCATTCACTGAGGAGAGCATGGAAATAAGGACAATGAGCGCACCAATGATAATGATAACTACCGATATGGCTGTAGAAAATTTCACGAGCTGATCAACCGTCTGCATCCGTAAGGCCACCGCCTGCCGCACCGGTGAAACGCGGGCGTAGGGCAGCTTCTCGCTTATCTGTGCAACGATGTCGTCTATAGGACATGCAGAGCACAGGGCGCTCACCTCGATCATGCTCAGCCCGGCCCCCTTTCCGAGCAGCCGCTGCGCGGTTTCAAGAGGCAAAAAGACCGAAAAATCGTCCTGGGACGCGTTCTCGTGCAGCACTCCTGCCACTTTGAAGTCCTGACCGCCAAGGGTGAGGACACTTCCCGGAGAAAGGTTCATATTTTTTGCGATCAGGGCGCCGAGCAGGATATCGTTCTTGTCCTCAGGGGTTTTCCCGCTCCACTCCCACCATTTTTTCAACATGATCTCCGAGGGAAAATCAACACCAACGATCAGGTAGCTCCTGCCGGTGGATTTATATGTCCCGATAATCTTAGGGGCAACAGCGCTGATGTTTTCGCTGTTCTTGATTTGTCTGATCAGGACCGCATCCGAATTGCTCAGTTCCTCTATATCGTATGAGGTATCCGTAACATGGAGCCCCCCGTAATTAAGGCTCAACCCCTCAGACTTCGGAGAGACGATAATATTCGCCCCATACTCGTCCAGCTTTTTCTCGACGTCCGCTTTCATCTTTGAGGTAATCCCGATCATGGCGATGACAACCGCAATCCCGATCGAGAGACCAAGGGAGAGAAGGATCATCTTCCCTTTTCGCCGCTTAAGATTTCCCAGTGAAATGTGGTAGAGCCTCATGAGAAGTAGGTCTCCCCTTTCAGGATATCCTGGACTTTAATTATCAGAGTGCTGCCTGAAACAGTCTTTTCGAGCGGCGCGGGATTACATCCGCCTTTCAGAACATTGATTTTTGTGGAAGGGAACTTGTTCCTGCAGTTATTGCAGATCATAAAGTCTCCTTCCTGACTATATCCTTTTTTCTCCTTATAGCAGACATCACAGGCATCGAAGGCTGCCCTTATGATGCCGTCAGAACTTTTCAGGACAAAAAATCTGATGTCCCTGCCGCGGACCGTATAGTGGAAGTAATGGGCAGCACCGTCATTCACCTGTGCGAGGGGAATCTTCACAACACCGCCGGATGCCTGGACCGCCTGTGACGCCTCAAAAGAGTTTTTCCCGCCGAACGCAAAGGCTGAAACCACAATCCCGACTACTATCGCGCTGAAAATCAGACCCGCGAGGGTCGCTTTCAGGCCAACGCCTCTTCTCATAACATTTTCTTTGCTCTTCCCTCTGCAGCAACATTGATAAGACATAAGGTAACCTCCTAATAGATTGGTCTGATTCTTCCCGTATGCCGGTCAAGGATCACTCTCTCGACCAAAGTTCCTTCTCTGTAAACATTTGCTTCGAGAAATCGCCCGAACTGTTTGACTACCTTCACCTGGAGCCCTTTCCGGGAATAGTACGTTTCAAGATTGTGAAGCGCCTGGGTATAGTTGAGGGGCTTCTGACAATATCCGTAGGTGTCGCATGCGGGACAGACGGCGCCAAAAGGCGTGGTTTGTTCCTCGCCTGCATACGCATACGGCACAGAAGTGACGACGAAAAGGGCGCATAGGATAAGAATCAGCATTTTCATGCTTCAAGATAACATCCAATCATGAAGGAATTATGAAGGGATCGGGATTATTTTGAATCTTATGACAGATCACACCTGTCCGGACTGGGTATCGTAAACTTCAGGAGGCAAAGTGTCTTAATTCTCGTTGAAAATTGATCCCTAGGCCTATGTGTGATGTACTTCCCTATTCTAACCGCACTATGCTTTTATCAAGGATTGCGGACTTCAGCCACTAACAAACGTTTACAGGAGTTTAAAAGTCTTCAACACTCCTTCATCAAAGAAAAGCCTTGAAGATTTTTCCGAAATACATACTTCAAATGAAATTATTTTTCGGTTAGTCCTGATTATATATTGCCCATAGAAATTTCCAAATAAAAAGGCAGAGTCACATCTGACTCTGCCTTGTATTTCTATCCTTAAAGAGAATTATTTAGTCTTTTTCCCTTTATCGTCTTTTGTTTTTTCCTCGTGAATCATAAGACAATCAGAAGCACGAATCGGTGCTTCTTGGTCGTTATACGGGTCTGCTTTAATAGTAAGTGTGATAATCTGACCGTATTCATCATATAGCTTCAGTTTTTCGACAACTGTCTCACGGTCGAATTTCAGGGTCAGGTCAAGATAGCCGTCAGGTCCCGTTGCATGGCAACCACATTCCTCTCCTCCTGCATACGGTGTAGCAACGTCTTCATAATTCCATCGAACCGGTGAGACACCAGTGCATTCCTTACATTCCGGCCTCTTCATCATGATGGTATTGGGATTGATGCCTTTTACATCGAAATCGGCAGTCCCAAGTATCGCAACAGGCAATACTCCCTTGTTCTTTGCAGGCTTGTGAGGAAGCTCTAAGGGATTGGGGCATGAGCCAGGCTTGATATCCACAAATATCAAAGGACAATCAGGGTCATTCTCATCCCTTTCAACGCAGTCGGGATCGCATATTTGATCTTGAATTCCATCACAATAGTTGTCCCAACCTCCCGACGGACAATCCTGAGGGCAACTGGTGAAATCTTCGGGTATTCCACATGAACCATCTCCGCATGACGTTTCCCTCACATTCAGCCCCATAAGTTTTGTAACTTCAACCTCATCTCCATCGGGAAGTATGCAGACTGTACAATCCCAGCATACATCTGATTCTTCCACTCTTTTAGCCTCATATCCCTCCTGAGCGCAATAGCTCCATTCTAACGCTATTTTCCCCCTTAGGAAATCATATGCATCGACAATCACGTTATTCGGGAGCTTGCATAGCGCTGTCTCTCCTTTCTTTACCAATCCTGTCAGATTTTCATACCCAAGGGCACTGCAATAAGCTGCTGCTCTGTTCAACATTGCAAATGCCTGAGAGGTCGAGCATAACAGGATAACCATCGAGAGCAAGACTGCTCCTATAAAAGTTACTTGTTTAGCGTTTCGCTTCATTGATATTCCACCTTTCAACGTTTATTCATGAAACCACTTTCCATGTGTAACCCGTTTTCTTTCCAATCTTAATACCAAGGCGGCCAGATAGGCCAATATGTCGGTGCATGAACACCTTCTGGATATCGAGCATCATGTCTGACAGCGCGACTATATTCGTGATCCTCAAAAGGAATATAGACAAATCCATCAACAACATAATATCGTGTTCCATCAGGACCTGTATCGGAACCAGGAGAAGCAGGGACTCCATGGCTATTCTTGATGATCCAACAGCGACTTGTTCCATATTCACGACGGCATATATGACTGTCATCATTCCATCCAATGACGGTAACGGCATGATTCCAGGCGCTAGAATCAACTGCCAGCGGCCCTCTGCAGACTATAGACTTCTTTACGTCATTAAAAGCACTCTCATTACTTAAAGTGCCTCCAATGTCTATATCATAGTCATCTATATGCCATAATCTAGCGTTCCAAAGCCCAACTCCAGGCCCTGAATCTTCACATATATATGGACAGTGCAAGGGATCAGAACACTCATCGTCGCCACATGAGCACGCAGCGGTACATAGCCATTCACCGGGATCACGTCGGGTCTTCCTCAAGACAACTTCCTGATTGATATGTAAAACAGGGATCGTCAACAATCCCCGTATCCCGATCCCACTCATCACCTTTGATCTTCCTGAGTGCATCGTATATTTCTCCACCTTGACAAGATTCTTCGACTCCACAGTTGGAAACAATATGCTGTTCTGACAGGTCTATGTTCTGTTCCCCTATGTCTGGATTTTCAATGAGATACTTGGATTCAGTCACTGCAACAGCTGCAAAGGCCCAGCATGAACCGCACAGTGCTTTGGTTTTTAATTGAAGTTACCCAAGTTCTCCCCTTCCAGTTGTCCCAAGTGAAACGGGTCGGCATTTCATCGTCGTCTAAATCACAGGGATTACAGGTAACACACGATAAGCCTCCACAGTCCACATCCTCTTCATCCCTATTCTGAATGCCATCAGAACAGGTTGGAGGCCAGCACCTTCCAAAAGCGCAAATTCCTTCACATTCGTGTGGGACTATGTCTATTACACAATCACTGCCAGTCCATGTTGCGGTAACTTCCTCAAGTGTTTGACCACCTATGCAACGATCTTCGTTCAAACCAACTTGTCCGAATAAATCAGGAATAAAACCTCCATCAGTGTCTACACATTTGCATGCACCTGCATCACATCCACCTGGACAATCTACATCATGTGGTTCTGCTATAAGATTCCCCGTGGCATCTACTCCACAGGTATACTCCCTGAGCGTGTCTTCGTCCAAACATAGGTCTGTACTGCCAAGTACCTCTCCACGCATGTAATAATTCGTCCCACCGTCTGTATCAGTGCACGTACATCTGCCGAGATGGCATACCGGCAGTTCTGCAGGACAATCAAGGACGATTTCTTCGATCCCATTCTCACCGCAAAAATATTCTCTCACCTGAGTTGGACTTACACATTCGTCCCATTGTCTGTTACAATCGCTTCTCCCCGGATCGCAAATGAAATCGCCGGGCGTTCCTGGAAAAGTATTCACATGCCAGGATGCCTGTTCAGCGTATTCGGTACTGACATATCCGGCCTCAAATTTATTGACGCCGTCAGAATCACCACATCCGCATCCGTTGCCAGCCACTGAATCGTAGATATCTTCCCAGTAAAAGATTTGATCCAGCCCACTTGTCCTTGAAATGTCATCACGGCAGCCAGTGATAAAACAGCAATAGTTTACTCCACAGGCAGGGACACACTCAGCGAGTTCGGTTGACCAGTTGCAGCCAGGGGAGCACTGATCACACGCATCTCCCACCTTGTCATTATCAATATCAGTTTGGCCTGGATTGTAATCATCGGGACAGTTATCCCATAGGTTGAATGCTCCATCACCATCACGATCTAATACTGATTCCGAAGGGAAATCACGTATTGCATCATCAGGCACATTTCCCTCAGTAATATAATTGCCGAGCCTGTTCACGGCAAGCGCACTAAATTGTGGTGCTTCAGCAACGGGAGGAGAGGTATATTCACATGATGTTGTTGCTATGCATGTCCTTTTTTTCTGTTCATTCATGAATATCTGAATAAAGGCAATCCCCATGGGATCGCCTGCCTCAACCTTAAAGTTCACTCTGTTACCAAGTTTAGGGTTCTCAGGAGCCTGAATAATATTCAGAGATAGGCCCGAGACGGAATCCGGACACCCGTCATCATCCCGATACCCATTGTAAGTCTCCGGCTGGTCAGGACATTTA
>CAVWBP010000026.1:0-56559 GCA_963753165.1 Thermodesulfovibrionales bacterium
AACGTAAATTCTTATTTCGGGGTCAGTTCATACCAAAAGTCAGCCAGATACCCTTGTGGATCACTGTTGAAAGAGTTGCTTACTACTTCTGGCTTTCCCGTCCTTGCACCTCCATTCGTACACTGTCGCTCGCCCCGTCACGAAGCTGGGATGCTATCCGCTGTCGGGATTCTTCCTGCAATAGTCCTGCTATTCTGCGGTCGGCACCTGTGCCGTGTCGGCCTTCTCCAAGCAGGGGAGATTGGCTCCAAAGTGGCAAACCCACACGCGGTTATTCATACACCGCCAAACCGCATTCTGTTGAATTGCCAGCGGCGCATCAGCCGACACGATCCCTTGCCGTATCATGCGATGAATAATGGAATCCGGCATCTTGTCCCCCCGTGTATCGCCCATCCGGTGTGTCTATAGTCCCCACTGCGGCACAATAGGCAAAGGGGTCGTTATTCGACGATTGCCCAGTATCGGTATTGGGATTGCATTTCCCCGCAAAGTAGTCCCCGCATCGCAGGTTTGGCCATTCTTGAAGGTACAAGTTCCCTGTTTCTGGTCCGTGTTGCTGTTACCTGTGACCTGTACGTCTCCTCTTGTGATAGCGCAGTACTGCGCTGCCTGAGTGAGATAGCCAGTGATTTTGATACCACCTACCGGACACTCGCCGCGGAGCATGGCCCACTCCTCGCACTGCCTGTTATCTTCAAATATGCACACGCCATATTCGCCGCCATCGCCGCGCTTCTGGATGGCTAGTGTGCCGCCCTGTTTGACGCAGTTTTCCGGGCAGGATTCGCCATCTGTCCTGCTGGCTTTGGTGTGGGGGTAGGCTGCGGTATCGTGGTGGAAGCGCAACCAATCAGTGTCGTGGTAATGCAGAAGGCTAGCACCAATTTGACAACTCGAGATATGGTGTGAAGCATAGCATACCTCCTCAAGATGACCATTGAGAAAAAAGAGCATTCTTTAACAGTGCCCTGATCAGATTCTTATGCCTATGACTTGGTTAGAGCCACCCAACGAGTCTGTAAAAAAAGTCCAAAATCAGACATCGATTTCATTATAGTGAACTCTGGGGGTTATCGCACTCTTTTTATCTTACTCCTCTGTTTCACCTTTCTATAATTTGTCCCTATTATTCATTTTTATAGTTTGATTGAGTAGAGCCGCCTCTTTTCTTCATTTTCTTTTTTTGGGTAACTGAGTAGGACAGATCTTTCTAATACCTGCTTGTCAACACCAGACAAAAATCAAAATTGTTGAAGAGTACATCTGAGACTAAATACGCCAGAATTTGTATATGGGAAGGCTTTCAAATGGAAATAAATAGCTGTCTCATGAGGAGATGTGTTTGTTCCTTTTGGGAGTGAATAATCTTTGGAGAAAAGTCTGCTTTTGAGGGGAGTTGTCTGGCTGTCAGCTTCACAGCGGACTATTCAGGAAAAATTACTTCATCTACTTCACACGCTGGATAGTGATCATAAAAATACATATTTCAATTGTTAATGAATAACATCAGGGAGAATAGGGTTGCGCAGTTTGGTTTCAAATGAGTTCAAAAATATAAGCTAAGGCGTAGTAAATACCAATCAGTATAAAAATAATTCCCGTTACCTTTTTTGTATAAAACTCAATTCTTGTTATCCTGTGGTAGAGATTATTTATATGTCCGGCACCTGTCGCTATAAGGAAAGCAAAGAGCAGAACAGGAAGAGCGGTTCCAATGCCATAAATCAATGGCAGCCCTATCCCTGACTGTGCTTTGACTGCAATGGGAATCAAACCTCCGAAAAACAGGGCGGCAGACACGGGACAGAATGCAAGGGCGAACAGAATTCCCAGAGGTAATGAACCGATTGCTCCCTTATCAATCAGCTTCTTTGTAACATCTTCTGATATCGATGGAAGAGATAAAGGGACTCGCAGTAAATCCAGCAGTATCATCCCGACTAGAATCAGTATGATGCCGAGGATTTTGTTGACATATCTCTGGAGAAAATCCGATAGGATCGGGACATCTACCAATGTTTTAACAATAAGGACACCAAGGACGATATAGGTAAGACTCCTTCCAATGGTATAGAGTATGCCGGATAAGAATATAGTGTTTTTCTGGGTAATTCTCTGTGAAATAAAGGATACAGCTGCTATATTCGTAGCAAGGGGACAGGGACTGACAGAGGTCAGTATTCCAAGCCAAATAGCTGATATGAGAAAGAGGAAGTCCATCGCTTGTTACGTTTCCTTTTGAAATTGCTCTACCTCATCTTTAACATACTGAAAGAATTTATCCCTGTCACTCACAAGTTGCCAGACATTTGGAAGATTTTTCCATTTCGTCTCCTTGCCGTCTGACATCAAAGAAAGAACAAGGGATCTGGTAACAAGCTGATAGTCCTGGATAAAATGTTTATTTCCCGGTTCTTCCACATTCACTGGACTGAATTCAAGCGTTCCGTGTTTTAATTCGTTCGCAAAGTACTGTTCAATTGCTTCTTTTGAATACTTCTCAATAGTCTGGCATGTCGAACATCTGAACGTCCCATGGAAGTAATATGCGATCACCTTTGTGTTTTGAGATTTTACCGCACGCTGAGACGCAGGGGCTTCCTTTTTTTTCTTTGTTAAGGGTTCTTTTGAGGGCTGGATATCCGGAACCGGCAAAGATTTTCCGGATACGGACATTGTATCACTCTTTGTTACTAAGACATTGGTAGCATTGCTCTCACTTTTAGGAGAGAATTCCTTATAAACAAGAACTCCCACACTTAAAACTATAAAAATGAAGAGCAGACTTTTTATCAATTTTCTGATATCCAATTACAACCTCCTTAATGTTTATTCAACTATTGCACCGATTATAACGGCTTAGTCCCTTTAATCTGGCAATACTCAGCAGCAAAATATTTCCGTTTAAAATACAGTGCCACATTAACAAGTCCTATTAATACTGGCACTTCTACTAATGGGCCGATAACCGCAGCAAATGCTTGCCCAGAATCTATCCCAAACACGGATACAGCTACAGCTATTGCAAGTTCAAAGTTATTGCTTGCAGCGGTGAACGAAAGTGTGGCGGTTTTTTCATATCCGGCATTAAGTTTTCTTCCCATATAGAAGGAGACGAGGAACATCACCAAAAAGTAAATGAAGAGCGGGATCGCCACCCTTATCACATCAAACGGCAGTCGAACGATATATTGACCTTTTAAAGAAAACATGACAATTATAGTAAAAAGCAAAGCAATCAGAGTAATGGGACTGATTTTAGGTATGAATGCTTCCTCATACCACGTGTTCCCCTTGATTTTTAAAAGACTGAAACGGGTTATTATCCCTGCTATAAATGGAATACCCAGATATACGAAAACACTCTTTGCTATCTGGCCCATAGTGATATTGACTACCGCACCTTTCAATCCTAACCAAGGCAAGCAGCACAGTTATGAATACATATGCATAGACTGAGAAGAAAAACACCTGAAAAAGCGAGTTGAATGCTACAAGACCTGCTACGTACTCCCTGTCTCCACATGCGAGGTCATTCCATACAATAACCATAGCTATACAGCGGGCAAGTCCGATTAAAATCAAACCTATCATGTATTCGGGATATCCCTGCAAGAACATAACAGCAAAAAAGAACATCAGAATAGGCCCTACGACCCAATTTTGAATAAGGGAAAGGCCGAGCACCTTTTTGTTTCTGAAAACTTCCCCAAGTTCCTCATATTTTACTTTGGCAAGCGGCGGGTACATCATTAGGATAAGGCCTATAGCGATAGGAATATTCGTTGTATCAACTTGAAAGAGATTAATGATGTCTTTTACTTGAGGGTAGATATAACCAATACCGACACCGAGTGCCATTGCAATGAATATCCAGAGTGTAAGAAATCTATCAAGAAATGATAGGCGTTTTGTAATTTCTGACATTAATTTTCCATCTCTACCAATTTGTTGTTTTATTGAATTATAAACGGAAAGGCAGCTAAAGATGAAGATTTCCAAGTGGATTCTTGATATTTAATAAAATCCTAACGAGTGCGTTGTTCAGGAAGCTACGTAAGAGCTATGATTTCTTGCTTGTCTGTTCACATCTTATCCTTATCGGCTATAGATTTTACTATTAATGTTAATCCCTTCACATTGTCGACAACCGCCTTATCTCCTCGCTTAAAGGGGATTTCACTCTCAGCCCTCCACAATTCACCTTTCATGAAAACCTGGCCTTCTTTTCCTTTCCACTCTCTTATTCTTACCAGTTCTCCCTGAATGCTTTCAGCGTCAATGGCAGATACTTTCTTTCGCTTCAAGAAATAAAAAACCAGGGGGACAACGACATGTTCGATAATCTCAAACAGAAGAAAGGCAGCAATCAGGACGATAACAATATGTGGAATTTCCATAATCTGTTGATATTTGACAGTTTTTATTTATTTATATTCTCTTTCATTATATGCAAACAATTTCATTTTTCATACGTTTAGTCTTTAGCGGTTAAAAGTAATCGTTCCTGAACATTTGCAGATGTAACAGGTAACCAGTGTTTGAATAATGCTCCGTCTCGCGACATTTATCCTGGAATCGAGTATTTCTCCTCGCATTGAACTCAGTGTCAATTTTGATAACCGTGTCATTGAACTGGAAAGAAACACCATGACCTTCTCATGTGATGTTTACTTGAATGGGAAAGGAATAAATAGCATGAATTGAAGCTTTTGCGTGTAACTGTGAGAAGGTGCAACGTGAGCGGAGATGCCTGCAATTCCTTTATCTATAGAAATTATGTTCAGTGAGCAAAATTTAAGGCATATATATTTCGAACAAAGAAAATGAGCATATGAGAAAAATATTCAAAACAATTACAATTTCTCCACTACCTCCTCTACCTTCACCTTCTGAATCTCTTTCGTCTTCCTGTCCTTGATCTCGACAAGGCCGTCTTTCAGGTTCTTTTCTCCGATAATGATTTGAGCGGGGATGCCGATCAGGTCTGCGTCTTTAAACTTCACCCCGGCCCTCTCATCACGGTCATCGAGAAGGACATCAAGGCCTTTTCCGGTTAACTCATTATAGAGTTTCTCAGCCGTCTCCACGGTTTTTGCATCGTTCATATTCAGGGGCAGAATCACGACATCAAAAGGAGCGATGCTTTTAGGCCAGATGATACCGTCCTTGTCATGGTTCTGTTCGATTGCTGCAGCGGCAATCCTTGCGGGTCCGATGCCGTAGCTTCCCATAATAAGGGGGATTTCCTGTCCTTTTTCATCAAGATAGAACGCCTTCAGGGGCACCGAGTATTTCGTCCCCAGTTTGAAGATATTCCCGATCTCGATGACTTTTTCTATCCTTATGGGAGCATTGCACTTGGCACACAGGTCGCCTTCCTTTGCGAGGGTTATATCATGCCATTCTGCAGTAAAATCCTTTCCGGGTCTGATACCCTTTGCATGATAATGCTGCTTGTTCGCACCGCTTACATAGACTCCTTCCTGAAGAGAAGTGTCTGCGACAATCCTGATTTTCTGGTCCATCGGCCCGATGAAGCCGGCTTCAACACCGAGGATATCTTTCACCTCCTGCTTTTGCGCAGGCCTGTGAGTACCGATGAGCCTGTTCATCTTCTTTTCGTGCATTTCCTGGTCCCCTCTCACGACAGCGAGAACCGCTCCGTTATCACTGATGAGCAGCAGGCTTTTCAGGAAATATTCGGGCTTGATCTTCAGGAAATTTGACACTTCCGCTACAGTCCGTTTCTCCGGTGTGTGCACCTCTTCAAAGTCCCAATCCTTTATCTCTATCTTCTGCGGATTCGAAAGGGCAAGCTCTACATTTGCGGCATAACCGCAGGAATCGCAGAGTACAATCTCGTCCTCACCGGCAGGGCTCGGCGCCATGAACTCGTGAGAGACTGCGCCGCCCATCATGCCGGGGTCTGACTGGACCATAGAGAAATTAAGCCCGCATCGTGAAAATATTTTATGATACGCATCGGCATGGAGCTGATAGTTTTTTTCGAGCCCCTCTTCGTCTGCGTCGAAACTGTAGCTGTCCTTCATCAGGAATTCCCTCGTCCTGAGAACACCGCTCTTCGGCCTTGCCTCGTCTCTCAGCTTCGTCTGTATCTGATACCACACCTGCGGCAGGTCTCTGTATGAGCGTATCTCTCTCTGCGCAAGCCATGTCATGATCTCCTCATGGGTCATGCCGAGGCACATGTCCCGGCCGGTCCTGTCTTTCAGCCTGAACATCTCTTCTCCGATAACAGACCATCTGCCGGTCTCCTGCCATATTTCAGCCGGATGCAGCGCCGGCAGGGCAATCTCCTGTGCACCTATGGCGTCCATCTCATCCCTGAGAATCCTGTGTATCTTCCGCATGATAGAAAGCCCGAGGGGAAGATATATATAGAGACCTGCAGCAAGCTGCCTGACATAGCCTGCCCGCACCATGAGAATATGGCTTATCGCCTCTGCGTCGGCAGGGACTTCCCGTAATGTCGGGATGAGCATCTTCGAAAATCGCATCTGTTTGCTCCTTTCTGCAGTGTTTATAACAGGAATAAAATACGCGGTTTCAGTACACTACTATAGAAAAATCTGAGAAAAAAGTGTTAAATTAATTCATTCCGAGGAGGTGCGTACCTTGCTGAAAAGAATGCCAATTACCCCAGCCGGTTATCAGAAACTGCAGGAGGAACTCAAAAAACTTCTCAAGGTCGAGAGACCGCAAAATATAAAAGATATTTCCGAGGCAAGGGCCCACGGCGATCTTTCCGAGAATGCGGAATATCATGCAGCCAAGGAGAGGCAGTCGTTTATCGAGGGAAGAATACAGGACCTGAAGACAAAACTCGCCCTTGCGGATGTCATTGATCCTTCAATGATATCACAGGACAGGATCGCCTTTGGCGCCACGGTCAAGGTAATCGACGTCGACACGGACGAGGAAAAGGTCTTCCAGCTTGTCGGTCCGGAAGAAGCTGATGTGAAAAACGGGAGGATATCCATCATTTCTCCTGTCGGGAGGGCCCTTCTCAATAAAGAGATAGGAGATGTCGTAACGATCAAAGCCCCTGCAAAAACCATGGAGTATGAGATTTTAGAGATAAGATTTGAATAGTTATTTCAGAGCAAAAGTACTGAGTAACACCCCCTTAAACGCAAATACTTTTCTTCTCATTCTTCAGCCTGTGGAACAGGTGCGCGAACCGGTTCCGGGGCAATTCTATATGATAGAGACCGGCAGTTCATATGATCCCCTCCTGAAGAGACCGTTCAGTTATTTACGCAGAACCCCTGAGGGGATACAGTTTCTCTATTCAATAAGGGGCAAAGGCACGATCTTGATGAGAGATTTTCAGCCAGGGAAAAATGTAAGGGCTATCGGACCGCTCGGAAACGGCTATCCGAAGGCAGGGACAAGAAATACCCCGGTTTTAATCGCAGGGGGCACCGGTGTCGCCTCCATCTTTTCCCTTGCGGCGCAGTTGCCACGCAAGGCATATATTCTGTATGGCGCCCGATGCAGTGAAGACCTTATTTTACTCAACGAGGTGAAAGGGCTGGAACAAAGGAACATCGTCTGTATTGATTGTACTGATGACGGTTCTTGCGGCTTGAAAGGCACGGTCATTGATGCCTTGAACAATCTCCTTTCATCTGACTTTGCAAAAATCCCCTCTCCCCTGCTCTATGCATGCGGTCCGAGACCCATGCTCGAAAGTTTATCCCGAATTGCGCGGGAGAAGGAGTTGAAAGGATATGTTTCACTGGAAGAACACATGGCATGCGGATTCGGCGCATGTCTTGGCTGTACAGTCAGCACGGTGAAAGGGAACAAGCGGGTCTGCAAGGAAGGTCCGGTCTTTCCGATCAGGGAGATAGTGTGGTAAGGGAACTAAGCGTCGCGTTAGGAAAACTTAAGCTGAAGAACCCGGTCATGACTGCTTCAGGCACATTCGGGTACGGGGAAGAGTATGCGCAATTCGTCGACCTGAATGCACTTGGCGCCGTGGTGGTAAAGGGCATATCTTTAAAACCGATGGAGGGAAATCCTTCTCCAAGGATCTGCGAGACTTCATGCGGCATGCTGAACGCTATCGGCCTCCAGAATATAGGGGTAAAGAAATTCCTGAAAGAAAAATTGCCTTATCTGAGGCAATTCGATACAAAAATCGTCGTAAATGTGTTTGGCAGCACCGTGCAGGAATACCTCAGACTATCGGAGATGCTCGATGACGCCGGAGTTGACGGCATCGAACTGAATGTCTCCTGCCCGAATGTGAAAAAGGGGGGGATTGCATTCGGTACGGACAGGAAAGTGCTCGCAAGACTTGTTTCGATAGTGAAGAAGGCAGTAAAAAATGCCGTAGTGATTACGAAATTGTCCCCCAATGTGCCAAGCATACCTGAATTCTCCCGGACAGTGGAAGAAGCGGGGAGTGATGTGATCTCACTCATCAATACCCTGCCCGGCATGGCTATCGACATCGAGACCCGGAAGCCGAAACTGGCCAACGTCACCGGAGGACTGTCAGGCCCTGCCATTAAGCCGGTTGCGGTAAGAATGGTCTGGGAAGCAGCCAGGTCAGTCGCGGTCCCTGTAATAGGCATAGGCGGTATTGTAAACACCGGGGACGCAATAGAGTTCATGCTTGCAGGCGCTTCAGCCATACAGGTGGGCACAGGGAACTTCATCAATCCCCGCGCAACAGAAGAAATTGCGCAGGGGATCGCAACATATTTAGAAAAAAATGATATAAATGATATAAATGGTCTTATAGGGAAATTGCATGTCTTCTGACCCAATCATAACGTTGACCACTGATTTCGGGGACAGGAACCCTTTCTCGGGAATCATGAAAGGAGTAATCCTCAACATCAACCCTGAGGTGAACATCGTTGACATCACGCATAACATCTCTCCTCATACTATCATCGAAGCCGCATACTCACTGGAGATGAGTTCCCCTGTCTTTCCGGGCAAAACAATCCACGTGGCCGTGGTCGATCCCGAAGTCGGTTCACCCCGCAGGCCTATCATCGTCGCAACAGATCGTCATTACTTCGTGGGACCTGACAATGGAGTATTCTCGCGTGTGTATCTTCAAACCGAGAGCATCCAGGTAATCCACGTCACGGGAGAGCATTATTTCCTGCCCGGCAGGAGTTCGACTTTTGACGGCAGAGATGTGTTCGCTCCTGTAGCAGCCTGGCTTGCCAAGGGGATCAATATTCTCAAATTCGGAGACCCGATTACGGATTATATTACCCTGCCTCTCCCGGCGCCCTCAATGCCCGCAGAGTATATTATCGAGGGAGAGATTATCTATATAGACACTTTCGGCAATGCCATATCGAATATACAGAAGCAACAGATCGCTCATCTCATGGAGAAGAATCCCGAGAGGAAACTCAGGGTCATGATGAAGGGAGCTGAAGCTCCTTTCAAAACCTACTACTCACAGGTCGGCGACAAAAATCTCTATTCATTGATCAACAGCTTTGGTTATCTTGAATTCTTTACGAACAGAGGGAATGCTTCTTCGGAGTTCGCGATACAAGTCGGGGAAAAGGTCGGCGTCATACTGACCAACTCCTCACCATAGTTTAAGGAGGTTGACATGTCACAAAAACCAGGGGTTGTGTATATCTTTCTCCTGCTGTTGCTCCTGGCAGGCTGCGATTTTATGCAGAAGCAAGCCTTAATGCAGGACCGGTATCCTTCCTACCCCGGGGATATCCAGCAGGCTGTCAAAGAAGGACAGTTAGTGAAAGGCATGGATCAGGAGCAGGTCTTTCTCGCGCTTGGTTCCACCGTCTGTAAAACAACCGGATTTTATGAAGACAAACCGGTTCATATCTGGTCATATGAAAAACATCAGCAACCGGTCGCCGAGACCTATGCCGGCACCTATGACTGCCTGAAGGCAGACTTCAAAGTATATTTTGAAAACGGCAGGGTAATCGCGTGGAAAGATCAGTGAGATTACCCTCATGCTGACCACAAAAGAAGCAATCGAGAAGAGGCGAAGCATCAGAAAATTCAAGCCGGACCCGGTTCCGGAAGAGGTTATCAAAGCGCTCCTGGATGCAGCGCGGCTGGCCCCGTCAGGATGCAACGCGCAACCGTGGCGGTTTAAACTTGTAAAAGATACCGCCACAAAATTGAAACTTGCCGAGGCTGCCCACCGGCAACCATTTATCGCAAAAGCTCCTGTAGTCCTGGTTTGTTGTGCAGATATCCGGGGATATATTGAGGGCACCATCTCCTCGATCCAGGACCTCGGCAGGACCGGATCGGTCGAGGACAGAGTTGTGACACTCATCCTTGAACGAACGGAAAAAATGAAAACATTAAAGACTGAAGAGATTGCCCCGCGGGTCGCGTTTAACGTTGCCATTGCAGTGGAGCATATTGTATTGCGGGCACTGGATTTCGGACTCGGCACCTGCTGGGTGCGCCTCATCGATGAACAGATGGTCAGAGATATGTTCGGCTGGGACAATAACATTCATGTCGTTGCCCTTCTTCCGATCGGGTTCCCTGCGGAATCTCCCCCGCCCCGGAGAAGACTGAATATGGATGATATCATTATTGAGTAACCCTCACCGGAATACTGCATGATGAATGCTACAGGGCTCCTGAAAATATCTCCGCAACGGGTCTTTCGTCCTCTTTTCCTGTTCCTGTTCGTTTCCGTCTTTCTTTTTGCTGCCTGCGACAGCAAGGAACAATACCGGAAGCAGCTGGAGGGGAAAGGCATAGAGTTTTCGACAGAGTCTTTCCTGGAAAGGATCGGGGTTGAAAACAGGGAGGTCATTGAACTGTTTTTAAAGGCAGGAATGGACCCGAATACACAGGGCAAGTATGGTGAGACGGCTTTGATGCTTGCAGCAGTCTACCACAAGAAAGAATTCGTGGACCTTCTTGCTGCACATGGGGCCCGGGTGAATGCGAAAAACGATGAAGGATACACGGCGCTGATGTTTCTCGCGTCCCAGGGCGATCCTGATATGGCTGAGTTCCTCATCAGGAAGGGAGCGGATGTCGATGCCCAGAACAATTACGGAGAAACTCCGCTGATGCTTGCCATCCTGAACGACCATATTGATATGGTCAGGTTGCTTCTGGAGAAAGGGGCGGATGTGGAGAGAAAAAATACCATGGGGCATACTGCGCTGCGTTATGCTTTTCTCAACAAGCAGATGGAAGAGGTCCTCAAACAAGCCATAAGGAAAAAATGACCGGCTCAGTCCCCTGGTTTCGCCAGGATCTCGAGGCAGGCCTCTGAATTGTCCGGCCCTGCCTTTTCAAAATACCTGATCCCCGTTCCACGCAATAATGATACCTCAAATTCGTGTATAATACGGGTTGTGCTTGTGATAGCCCTGACAGGGAATTATGGCATGGGGAAGAGCTTTGTTCTTGCTCTGTTTCAACAACTCGGGGCCGTTGTCCTTGATGCCGACGAGATAGTCCGGTCTCTTCTGTCCGGGCGTGAAGCTGTCGGGAAAATCAGAGCCATTTTCGGAGAAACTGTTTTTTTCGAAAATGGCAGGGTGAACAGGGACAGACTGGCGGAACTCGCGTTCCGGAACGATTCCCTGAGACGTTCGCTTGAGGACATCCTTCACCCGCAGGTATTTGAGCGGATCGACAGCTTTCTTGCTGCGCACGGGGAAAAAGGCATGGTGGTCATAGTGGAAGTCCCCCTCCTCTTTGAGCGGGGATATGAAAACCGTTTTGACAGGACTATTACCGTTTTTACAGACGATAAGACCGCGCTGCAGCGTCTCGAAGCAAAGGGGATCGCACGTGAAAAAGCATCCCTGCGGTTGAAAGCCCAGCTTCCTATAGAGGAGAAAAAGAGAAGGGCTGACTTTCTGATTGACAACAGAGGGACTCCTCAGGAAACAGAGGCGCAGGTGAAAACGCTGTACAAAAAATTGCGGGAAGAGGCAAATGATGGAAATCATAAGAGAACTCGGAAATCTCAATAAATCCTACCCGAATACCGTACTGACTATCGGCAATTTCGACGGTGTCCATCTCGGACATCAGAAGATTCTCTCCATGGTCATGAAAGAGGCCCGCGCACGCAAAGGCACACCGATGGTCATGACGTTCGACCCTCATCCCATGAAAGTGCTGGCCCCTGAACGGGATGTCCGCCTGCTCATTACGTTCGAGGAGAAAGTGCGGCTGATGAAGAGTGCGGGGATCAGGGTGCTGCTCAGTATTCCTTTTACAAAAGAATTTGCGAACATGCTGCCTGACCACTTCATCACAGAGGTGCTGGCAAACAAGATCCGTGCAAAAGCGATCATTATCGGTTCTCAGTATGCGTTCGGGAAGAACAAGAAAGGCACGATCGATCTCCTGAGAAGACGCGGGAAAAAATATGGCTTTACTGTCCATGCAGTCCGTCATGCGAAGATTCACGGCCATATCGTGAGCAGCAGCAGTATAAGGACCCTGCTCATGAAGGGTGCGGTAAAGGAGGTATCGTTATTCCTTGGAAGGGCTTATTCCATAGAGGGGAAGGTGATAAGGGGGAAAGGGAGGGGACAGAAGATACTGCATATCCCTACCGCGAATATCACCACACCGGTCGAGATCTCACCAAAAGAAGGAGTATATGCGGTGAGAATCGGGTGGGAAGGAAATATTTTTAACGGAGTAGCCAATATCGGGAAAAATCCCACCTTCGGAAATGCCGATGTCAGCTATGAGGTGCATATATTCAACTTTTCCGGGAATCTTCTGGGCAAGAATCTCAGAATATATTTTTTGGACAGGATACGGAACGAACAGACTTTCCCGGATACTGAAAGCCTCGAAAAACGGATCAGGGAAGACATGAAACAGGCAGGGGAAATACTGAACACCCTGCATATGGATCTGTAAAGGGAACGCATTTACAGTCCTCCCGGAGCAATTCCGGGACGAATTCTGCAACAAAACTGCCCTATACCCGCGACCTCTACAGAGAATATGTTGATAAAAAGAGAGAAAATAGATTAATATATAATTTAACTTCATTTCAGGAGGAAAAACGGTGAAAGAAGGTATTCATCCCGCATACAAAGAGGTCACGGTTACCTGTGCCTGCGGCGAAACGTTCAAGACGCAGTCAACAAGACAGAACATCAAAGTGGACATCTGTTCGAAATGTCATCCCTTTTTTACCGGGAAACAGAAGATCGTTGACGCCGAGGGCAGGGTCGAGAAGTTCAAGAAAAAATACGCGAAATCCGCTTTGGCAGGCCAGGGAAAGTAGATACAGGAAGGAAAAAAGTCGTTAGTCATCCGAATATGACTAACGGCTTTTTTTTGAACTCATACCCATGAAGAATATTGGCGGACAGGCAGTTATCGAAGGTGTAATGATGAAGGGAAGAAAGGGCTGGACCGTTGCCGTAAGAGGCCCTCAGGGGGATATCCATGTTAAAAAGGAGCGCCTCACTGAACTTCCTAAATTATTGCAACTCCCTGTCATCCGCGGTTTCATCGCCCTGTTTCATGCGCTCTTCCTCGGTATCAAGGCGATCGAATTCTCCGCAAACAAGGCGTATGAAGAGGAGAGCGGCGAGAACCTGAGTCCTCTCACGCTCGCGCTGACCATAGGGTTCTCGCTCATTCTTGGCATCGGATTATTCATCCTGCTTCCCTTATATCTCACCAAACTTATAGGCATCATCTTTGCCGCTGTTGACAGAAGTTCATTTTACTTCAATCTCGTGGACGGAGTTATCAGGGTGCTCGTCTTCCTCCTCTACATCATTGCCGTCGGAACATGGAAGGACATGCGAAGGATTTTCGAATACCATGGTGCAGAGCACAAAGTTATTCATGCCTACGAAAGCGGAAAAGGGCTGACCCTCGAAAATATCAAAGGAAACAGCCCGCTCCATCCCCGGTGCGGAACAAGCTTCCTCCTCATAGTAATGGTGGTAAGCATCTTTACCTTCTCCTTCATACCGCAGGAGTGGTCGTTCCTCTATAAATTTCTTTCGCGCATCGTGCTCATCCCTTTCATTGCAGGCCTTTCCTATGAATTCCTGAAACTCTCCGCGCGCATGAAACAGAATGCGGTCATGCATCTCCTGATACTCCCCGGGCTTTTTTTGCAGAGGCTCACCACGAGAGAGCCCGACGAAGCCCAGATCGAGGTTGCCCTGAGGGCGCTTGAGGAAGTGCTGCTAATCGAGGACCAAAATGCGTGAGAAGCTGAAAGCCTTAGAGGACAAATATGAGGAATTGACCAAACTCCTTATGGACCCCAAGGTTCTTTCAAACCATGCTGAACTCCAGAAATATTCGAAGGAACAGTCAGCGCTTGAGCCCCTGGTCGGGAAGATCAGGCAATACATGAAAATTCTCTCCGGCATCGAGGAAACCGAGGAGATGCTTAAGGGAGAAGATGAAGATCTCCGTGAACTCGCGAATACGGAACTGAATGAACTCAGGGAACAAAAGCCTTCAATCGAGGAAGAACTCAAGATCATGCTTCTTCCGAAAGACCCGCGGGATGAGCGGAATGTCTTTCTTGAGATCCGCGCAGGCACCGGTGGGGAAGAGGCAGCCTTATTCGCCTCCAATCTTCTGAGGATGTACCTGAAATATGCCGAACAGAAAAGGTGGAAGGTCGAAACAATCGATATGAACGCCACAGGACTCGGCGGCATCAAGGAAGTGATCATTTCGATACAGGGGAAAAATGCCTATAGCAGACTCAAATACGAAAGCGGAGTGCACAGGGTCCAGAGGGTGCCGCTTACCGAGGCTTCCGGAAGGATTCATACCTCAGCTGCGACGGTCGCGGTTCTCCCGGAGGTTGAAGAGGTTGATATCAGGGTTGAGGAAAAAGACCTGAGAATAGACACCTTCTGCTCTTCCGGACCAGGAGGCCAGAGTGTGAACACTACCTATTCAGCCGTCAGGATTGTCCATATTCCAACCGGGATCGTTGTACAATGCCAGGACGAGCGGTCTCAGATTAAGAATAAGGAAAAGGCCATGAAGGTCCTCCGTTCGCGACTCTATGAGAACGAACAGGAGCGCCAGGAAAAAGAGAGGGCTTCCGCACGGAAAGGCCAGGTCGGCACCGGCGACAGGAGCGAAAAGATACGAACGTATAATTTTCCCCAGAATCGTGTTACCGATCACCGGATAGGGTTCACTCTTCACAAGCTCGACCGGGTGCTCGAAGGGGATATTGAAGAAATAATCGAAAATCTCATCGCCCACTATCAGGCAGAGAGACTAAAAGAACTTTAACAGCCCCTGCGTATGAACACATGCGAGGTTCCCTTGTAAATGGGAATCTTTTGTTTTAAGATATAGGCACAACGTGCGGAAAAAGTATGCCGGGATATTGTTATTCCGGCGGTTTTTTGATCAAATATGCTTATAAAAAGTCAACACAAGGAAGGCGGTAACTATGGCAAGAAGACAGAATAATTTCATTTCTCTCATTATGTTAGCATTGTGTATCCTTGCGCTTCCGGCGCTCTCCTGCTCAGCCGACAAGAAAGATGCTTCATTCAGTCTCAGCAAAGACGAAGCAGTAACATTGATGAAAGAACTTGCGCCGAACATTACAGTACTTGAGGTCGTACCAAGCGCTGTCGAGGGTCTATGGGAAGTTGCGGTCGAGTCAAACGGCAAAAAGGCTATCGTGTATATTGATTCTTCAAAGAAATACATGGTTCAAGGGGCCATTATCGATTTACAGGCAAAAACAAATCTGACGCAGGAAAGGTTCAATGAACTCAATAAGATCGACCTTTCGCTTGTTCCTCTCGACGATGCCGTGGTGATGGGCGCAAAAGATGCGCCAAACCGGGTTATCGTGTTTACCGACCCCGACTGTCCTTATTGCGTGAAACTGCATCAGGAGGCAAAAAAGGTTATAGAGAAACGGAAAGACATTGTTTTCTTCGTAAAGCTGTTTCCCCTGAAAATGCATCCCGATGCGTATGACAAGGCAAAGGCTATTGTCTGCGAAAAATCATCGCTTGCCCTTCTCAACGATGTGTTTGACAAAAAACAGATAGCCAAACCGAAGTGTGAAACGAAGGTCATCGACGAGAATATACAACTTGCCGAAAAACTCGGCATTACCGGAACCCCGGCAATGATTCTCCCGAATGGCATCCTTGTTCCCGGCTACAAAGAAGCCGATGCACTCATTGAGCTGATTGACAAATCTGCCACGAAAAAGTAGCCTGCGGATTACCCGCACAAGGACAGTAAATTTAGCGATTGATTTATTTTATCGCTCTGTTTCAGGGGCTTTTATCTTGAAACTACAGAGCAAGCGGCTGTTTTGCTCATAGTTTAGCCCTCTCTGTCAGAGAGGGCTAAACTCACTCCCCGCAGCATTAATAACCCGGCAAATAAACACTTGAAACTCTCATATTTGTCATTCCCCGACTCGATCGGGGAATCCAGTCTTTTCAATAGGTTCTGGATTGTCCGGTCAAGCCGGACAATGACGATTTCAAAGTATTTACTTGCCGGAGTAATAATACTGTATCACGCATTCTCCGGTTCTTTCTCTGATCTTTTTTTCATAAACTGACCATCCATAGAGCAGGGACAGGGGCAGAAAAAAACATTGACAACTATTTATCATTTGCTTATTATTTTGGTAGGGGTGACAAAGGTGCTAAAGAAAATATTACTAGTTGAGGATAATGATAACAGCCTGAAACTTTTCAGTACCCTATTGAAATGCGGTGGCTATCAAACCTTTGAAGCACGAACCGGCAGCGATGCAATACTGCTTGCCAGACAGGAAAAACCTCACCTGATCCTTCTCGATATCCGCATCTCTCTCCTGAACAGGTTCGAAACATTGAAAATGCTCAGCGATGAACCTTCTACAAAACACATACCCTCTATCGCAATCACTACGAACCCTGTCGACGGGAAAAGAGAAGAGATTGTGAAACTCGGCTTTGCAGACTGTGTTTCCAGACAGATCAATGTCAAAGATTTTATGGATATCATAGAGAAACATCTGAATAGTTCAGCATAGGGCGTTTTCCTGTTCACCTGCGGAGTTATCTCCCCTCAGAGTTTATCAGGAAGGCTTGAATTTATGTAAGAAAACTTTTCTTGCCTCTTCTGCGGCCAGAAGGACCACGCTGAAAGGCACAAGGAGCAGCCAGACCGTTACAGAAAGCGGCGCTGTGCCGAAGACTCTGTTTCCAAACGGATGATATACAATGAATATCTGGAGAAGCAGTTCGGCCAGGATACCGGCAAAGATGAGCTTATTCGAGAAAAATCCTACGCTGAACACAGACTCTCTTGATGACCTGCAGGCAAATAACATTCCCTATTTGCGTAATGATAATGGCGGTGAGACACGCTGTTGTTGCCTGAAGGTAGAGCGTGTCGGTTTGAGGGAGCGTGGTTCCCCAAATCCATCCACCTCCGTGCAGAACCCAGAAGAAACCGAACATGCAGGCTGCCGCTTCGATAGGGCCAAGGAAGAGATATGCCTTTGATGAGCAAGGGAATATTCAGCAGACGTTCCTGTATTTTCCTTGGCGGCTGTTTCATTATTCCCGGAGTCGGTTTTTCAGCGCCGAGCGCTAACGAGGGGAGCATATCGGTCCCAAGGTCAACGGCAAGTATTTGAATTACGGTGAGAGGCAGCGGGATACTGAGCAGGATATATGCCAGATAAGGAACAGCTTCCGGAATATTTGAAGCAAAAATATAGGTGATAAACTTCTTTATATTTTCATACACCGCCCTTCCCTCTTCGATCGCATTCACAATCGTTGCAAAGTTGTCATCCAGGAGAATCATATCTGAAGCCTCTTTAGCAACATCTGTTCCGGAGACCCCCATTGCAATTCCGATATCTGCCTTTTTCAACGCCGGCGCATCATTCACTCCGTCACCTGTTACTGCGACAATCTCGCCTTCCTCTTTCAAAATGGAAACCACCCTCATCTTGTGTTTGGGTGAAACCCGTGCAAAGATGACTTCTTTCGCTGAGAGTCTCTCCCGCAGATCCTGGTCTCTCAGGGCATCCATTTCGCTTCCCTGTATCACAACAGGGTTCCCTTTGACCAGTCCTGTTTCCCTGGCAATCGCAACCGCAGTCCTCTCTGCGTCACCTGTCATCATGATTATCTTTATCCCTGCCTCGTCGCATTTCCTGATTGCTTCAGCGACTTCAGGTCTCGGGGGATCTTCCATGCCGATGAGACCGGCAAAAACCATATCTTTCTCAATCTGACCGGCGCTTAACTTGCCGTCTCCGTTCTGCTCAATGTCTCTGTAACAGAACGCCATAACTCTCAAGCTCTTGTCCATCATGACATGGCTTGCATCGCGAATCTTATTCCCGATATCTTCAGTAAGAGGCATTTTCTCCCCTCTCACCAGGACATGATCGCATGCCAGCAAAATTGTTTCCGCAGCCCCTTTTGAGAAGGCGGCCGTTTTTCCTTTGAACGTATTCAATGTTGTCATTTTTTTTCTCTCTGCATCGAATGGTATCTCCTGCACCCTTTCTGAAAGAAAATCACCGGCCTTATCTCTTGCAAACTGAAAGAGTGCAACCTCGGTCGGATCACCTTTGTAGTGTCCGTCAACCAGTCGTGCGTTGTTGCAAAGATACGCTGTCCTGAGGAATTCAACTGCATCATCTTTTTGTATATCCCCGGCGTCGATCAATGCATCGTTCACCCATATCTTTGCGACAGCCATTTTATTCTGTGTCAGAGTGCCGGTTTTATCCGTGCATATTACTGTCACCGCCCCCAGTGTCTCAACTGACGGGAGGTTCTTTATCAATGCCTTTCTTTTTGCCATCCTCTGACTCCCCATGGCAAGAGAAAGTGTCATTGTCGGAAGCAATCCCTCGGGAATAAGCGCTACGGTTATGCCGATCGCAAAGATGAAATTGTCCCAGAAATTCCTTCCGATCAGGAAGCCGATGGAAAAAAAGAATATACCCACCGCTGCGGCTATGACGGCTACAAGCCTTGTCGCCTTTACAATTTCTTTCTGAAGCGGGCTGAGCCCTGACTCGACAGCGCTCGTAAGATGTGCGATGCGGCCGAACTCTGTGGACATGCCGGTTGCAAATACCACAGCCTTTCCCGATCCGCTGACCACCGTTGTACCGGCGAAGGCGATATTCGGGCTCTCGATAGACTCGCCATAAAACGCTGCGTAATCCCTGATGAGGGGCTCCGACTCACCGGTAAGCGGAGCATGATTTACTTTCAGTTCATGGGTCTCGATGATCCGTGCATCCGCAGGTATTTTATCTCCTTCGGTGAGCAGCATAATATCGCCGGGAACAATATTCCGTGCAGGGATTTCTTCCTCTTTTCCGTTTCTGAGCACCATGACAGAGAAAGGGAGAAGTTTTTTGAGGGCTGTAAGTGCCTTTTCCGCCCGGTATTCCTGAATAAAAGTGAAGACTGCGTTGATGAGTATTACAGCGACAATCGCAATGCCTAGGGTCAGCATCCCCTCGCCGGGGTGGAGAAACTCCGACAGGAAGCTCATGGCTGCAGCTATCCAGAGGAGTATCGCCAGAAAATGGGTGAACTGGAAAAGGAATCTTAGGGAAAGAGGCTTTCTCCGTACCTCTTTTATCTCATTGTACCCGTATTCCCTGAGCCGTGTTCTAGCATCTTCAATTGTAAGACCATTGTGAGACGTGAGGAGTGCATGAAAGACCTCTTCCTTCTCAAGATTATGGATCTTCATGAATGCGGGCGTCCCGGTCTGAGGATAATAAGATTGCAGGGAGTCTCCCTGAGGACCTCCTCCACCGGATTGCCGTGTACAATACTTTTAAGGATGCTTCGTTCACTCGCACCCATAACGATAAGGTCGTTCCTCTTATGCGCCGCTTCTATGGTAATCGCTCTTGAAACAACCCCGTACCCTGACTTTTTCTCATAGCTGATTTTATATTTGTGGAGGCAATCGGTGAACTGTTCTATGTCCTTCGGGACATGTTCTTCCCTCTCCGACGACTTCAGCCAGTGTTTCTCCCTGGAAGAAACTGGTTATCGGTCTATGCAGATGAAAGAGTGTCACCGAAGCGTGAAAGGCCTCTGCGAGCTTTGCGACAAACCACGCCCGTTCATCAAGAGAAGTCGACTGTCCCCTCAGCGGAACAAGGATGTTCTTCGGATAGCCTTTCGAAAGCCGGACTACCCGTACGAGTGCGACAGAGCACGGCAGTTTTACCATGAATTCCCTTGAGAGGGTCCTCACGAAATATCTCTTCTCGCGATATTCCCGCCGTGTCGCAGCAAACACGATATCTATCGAATCCCTCCTGACGATATCGGCTATTTTTTCCAGGGGATTCCCGCTCTCTGTGACGCTTTCGACCTCTATATCCTGTTTCCGCGCCTCGATAAAAAGCCTTTCGAGAGCTGCCTGCGCCCGGGCAAATAAATCCTTGCCCTTTTTCTCTTCCGCGACAAATACAAGGGAGAGTTTTGCCCGGCTTGATTGTGCAAGAGCTATGGCATACCGGGCCGCAATCTCCGAATTTGTATATTCATTTATGGCTGCGAGTATTTTTTTGTACATATACTCGAATTATATCCCTACGGTCCAGGACAAGCAATGCACGAGACAGAAACAACCCTGCGCAAGGGGACTGCCAAGAGATTGATTTTTCAATGAAATGTTACAATAATGCATGTTTGATGCCTCATGCAGAAATATCCTCGTAAGAGGGGTGAACTGGATTGGCGACAGTGTCATGACCCTTCCTGCACTCAGGGCATTGAGGAAATCCCTTCCGGAATCAAGGATCTCCCTTCTCGTAAAACCATGGGTATCTGCGGTGTTCGACCATGATCCGGACATTGATGAGATTCTCTTCTATGATGCTGCCCATACGGGCATGACCGGCAGGATGAAACTTGCATGGATGCTCCATAAAAAAAAATTCTGCAGCGCCATCCTTTTCCAGAACGCATTCGATGCTGCCCTTATAACATTCCTCGCAGGGATTAAATCCTCTGCCGGATACGACAGGGACGGGAGGGGATTTCTCCTCACCGACAAAGTGCCTGTTCCCGGGGATGACAAGAAAGAACATCAGATCTTCTATTATCTCAATCTTCTCACTCAACTGGGAATCAGCGCCCCCTATTCAGATCCATACATCCATCTCAGCATTGATGAGAGACTGCGTGCGCGGGATATGGTGAAGGGGATGAAGAGGCCCCTCCTTGGAATAAACCCCGGTGCGACATATGGTTCCGCAAAGCGGTGGTTTCCGGAAAGGTTTGCCGAGATCGCAAACTGGTTTATCAGCGATACGGGCGGGAGTGTGGTACTCTTTGGAGGGAGCAAGGAAGTCGCTATCGCAGATGATATTTACAAGCAGGTTATTCCTGATTTTCGTACATCGCAGTCCCTGATAAGTCTGGCTGGGAAAACTTCACTCAGGGACCTTATTTCGCTTATTGCCGAATGCGATGTATTTCTCACCAATGATTCAGGACCGATGCATATCGCATATGCGGTGAAAACTCCTTTGGTCGCACTCTTCGGCTCGACAGACCCCCTCTTAACCGGTCCGCCCCCTGGAGGAGATACAAACAGCCATGTAGTGGTAAAGGCTGATCTCTCGTGCAGTCCCTGCTTCGGGCGCACCTGCAGGAACAATGATATGCGATGCATGTATGCGATAACCTCCGACGAGGTGTATTACGGGATCAAAAAGATATTGCCACATACTCCTGCGGTATTTTTCGACAGGGACGGGACACTGAACAGAGACACAGGGTATATCAACCGGCGGGAAGACTTTCATGTTTTTCAGGACGTCACGCAGACCGGCCTGTTGAAAGAAGCGGGATTCAGGATGATCGGGATATCCAATCAGTCAGGCATTGCACGCGGTCTTGTCAGCGAACAGTTTGCTCAGGAGGTCAACCATATATTTCTTGAACAGTACGGCTTCGATGATTTTTATTACTGCCCTCACCATCCGGATGAACACTGTCCGTGCAGGAAACCTGAACCCGGGATGCTTTTCAGGGCGCGGGCGGAGCACGGCATCGATCTCAAGCGCTCATTTGTGGTTGGAGATAAAGAGGCTGACATGCTCCTTGCAAAAGCGGTTGGCGCAACAAGCATACTCGTGCAGACAGGAAAAATCGGTGAATCTCCGAATGCGGATTTCACCGCCGCAACTATTACTGAAGCTATAGAATGGATTAGAGAAAAAACAAATACTGCAGGACAGAACACAAATGTTCGCCGTGAAAAATCCGGATAAAATTCTGGTTGTGAAGCCGAGTTCACTCGGAGACATCGTGCACAGCCTTCCCTTTCTCAATGCAATCAGGGGGTGTTTCCCTGAATCGGAGATCCATTGGGTAGTCGCAAAAGGGTTCGAAGGGCTTCTTGAGGGACACCCTATGATCGGGAAACTCTGGATCATCCAGAAAGACCAATGGAAGAAAATCAATCGCGCCGGAGAAACCGCAAAAGAAATCACCGCGTTATTCAGAAAACTCAGAAAAGAACACTATGATCTTGTAGTCGATCTCCAGGGCCTGCTGAGGAGCGGTCTCATAACGGCTGCCACAGGCGCCCCCGCAAGAGTTGGGTTCACAGAAGCACGGGAGGGGAGCAGGCTTTTCTACACGCATAAAGTCGAAGGTGGCAGGGATATTCATGCAGTCGACCGGTATCTGAAGATAGCACGTTTTTTAGGATGCCCGATTGATACCGTTTACTTCCCCTTCCCTCCCTCGGTTGACACATCTGACATTCGCCTCAGGTTCACGCTCCCGGAAGAGTATGCCGTTCTGGTTCCCGGCGCCAGGTGGGAAACCAAAAGATGGGCCCCGGAGAATTTCGGGGAGCTTGCTTCCCGGCTGCAGTTGAAATCGGTCATTGTCGGGAGCAGGGGCGATCAGGATATCGCACAAACAATCATTGAAGGATCTCAGGGGAATGCCGTCTCGCTTGTCGGCAAAACCGGGCTGAAAGAATTGATAGAAATCATGCGGAACGCGAAGTTCGTGGTGAGCAACGACTCAGGTCCGATGCATATTGCTGCTGCGCTCGGCATTCCGGTCTTTGCCCTTTTTGGTCCCACGGAACCGCGCAGAACAGGTCCCTACGGTGATATCCATACGGTACTCAGAGAAAAGATCCCGTGTGCGCCCTGTTTGAAAAGAAAATGCGATGAGCTGAAATGTATGCGGGGTATTTCCGTCAGGAGCGTCTCGGATGCAATTACACGGAAGGTTTCTTTATCCTCTCCCGGGCGATAGCAATCTTGCCGGTCCTGATGAACTCCTTGATGCCCATCGGCTTAAGCAATTCGATAAGTGCGGCAATCTTCTTCTCATCACCGGTCACTTCGATCGTATAGGTCTTTGGCCCCGAATCCACAACTCTTCCCCTGAAGATATCGGTAAGTCTCAGGACTTCGGCCTTGTCTTCATGCCTCGGGGCAATTTTAATGAGCACCATCTCGCGTTCAACATGATCGAGGTCTATCATATCCACTACTTTTATGATATCGATGAGCTTGTTGAGCTGTTTTAATATCTGTTCGATGATCTGTTCGTCCCCGCTCGTGACAATAGTCATTACAGATATCTGGGGATCTATGGTCTCACCGACCGAGAGGCTTTCGATGTTATAGCCCCTCCCGCTGAAGAGGCCTGAAATTCTCGAAAGCACCCCGAATTTGTTTTCGACAAGCAGAGAGATCGTATGCCGCATCTATTTCACCGCCTTGAGTTTCTTTTCGGTCTTTTCCTTCTTTTCCTCAAACATCATCTGGTCTATCGCAGCCCCGGCAGGAACCATCGGGAAGACCTTTTCTTTCCAGTCCACGACAAAATCCATGAACACCGTCCGCTTTATTTTAAATGCTTCCCGCAATACCGGTTCTACTTCGCTCGGCTTTGTAGCCCTCAATCCAACAGCGCCGTATGCCTCGGCTATCTTCACGAAGTCAGGCACTGTCTCATCGAGTTTCGTATGGGAATACCGTTCACTGAAAAACAGTTCCTGCCACTGTCTCACCATGCCGAGGTATCTGTTATTCAGGATCGCCACTTTTACGGGCAATTTATTGATCACCGCGGTGGCAAGTTCCTGAATATTCATCTGGATGCTCCCGTCACCGGCTATGTCAATCACAAGCTTATCGGGATGGGCCAACTGTGCGCCGATTGCCGCAGGGAACCCATACCCCATTGTGCCGAGTCCTCCTGAAGTCAGCCACCTCCTCGGCTTGTCGAATTTATAGAACTGCGCGGACCACATCTGGTTCTGGCCGACCTCGGTCGAAATGATCGCATCGCCTTTCGTGAGTTCGTATATCTTTTCGACCACGAACTGGGGTTTGATTACATCATCGCTGTAGGTATACGTCAGGGGTCTTTCTTTCTTCCAGGCTTGAATCTGCTTCAGCCAGGCATTTCTGACCTCTCCCCACTGTTCCTTGATCTCTTCTTTCAGCACCTTGTTCAATACAGAAAGGATCCTTTTTGCGTCACCGACAATAGGGGTATCGACCCGGACATTTTTCCTTATTGAAGTAGGGTCGATATCGATATGGACAATCTTTGCATGGGGAGCAAAGGCATCGATCTTGCCTGTCACACGATCATCAAAGCGCATGCCGACCGCAATCAGAAGGTCTGATTCCTGGATTGAGCGGTTTGCAAAATACGACCCGTGCATTCCCGGCATGCCGAGCGCAAGGGGATGCGTACCCGGAAAACCTCCAAGGCCCATGAGAGTCATAACCACAGGGATATCGGTAATCTCCGCGAGTTCTTTCAGCTCTTTGGAAGCATTCGAGAGGATAACGCCCCCGCCGGCAACGATAACCGGCCTTTTGGATTTGGCAATAAGATGCGCCGCCTGCGTAATCATCCACTTATTGCCTTCCAGCGTAGGGTTGTAACTCCTGATCTTCACATCCTCCGGCCATACAAACTCCGCCTTCACCGCGGTTACATCTTTTGGAAGATCGATGAGGACAGGACCCGGCCTGCCGGATGTTGCGATATAAAATGCCTCCCTCACAATACGTGCGAGGTCGTTGACGTCCTTGACGAGGAAGTTATATTTCGTACAGGGTCTCGAAATCCCGACAATATCAGCTTCCTGGAACGCGTCATTGCCGATCAGCATGGTCGGGACCTGACCGGTAAACACCACGAGAGGGATGGAATCCATCGAAGCGGTAGCAATTCCTGTTACGGTGTTGGTCGCTCCGGGACCGGAGGTGACAAGCACTACGCCGGCCTTCCCTGTCGAACGGGCATAGCCGTCAGCCGCATGCACCGCTCCCTGCTCATGCCGGGTAAGGATCAATTCAATGTCTTTATTTTCATAGAGGAGATCGAAGATTCCCAGGACAACACCGCCCGGATAGCCGAACATGTGTTTTACCCCTTCTCTTTTCAAGCTTTCGATGAATATCTCTGCGCCATTCATTTTCATAACGTCTTTCTTGCTCCCTTTGGAAAATTATTTAATTTTACCCAAAATTCACTGAATATGTCCATGAAGAAAACTTTTACTTATCCTCACAGGCCTTCTGTGATAGAATGGGAGATTAAGGGCTACTTGCTCTATCCCTTAATTGAGAAGAGTCTCTTTTATATTGTAAACATTCTTCAGAGTCTTTTTATAAAGTATGTGTACACGTAATCTGTCATTCTCCGACTTGATCGGGGAATCCAGTCTTTTCAATATGACCTGGATTGTCAGGTCAAGCCTGACAATGACAAAATGCGCATTTGCGGGAAAGACTATTCAAAAAGAGTATTAATTTATCGAAAAGGAGGTCAATTATGGAATTAAAGAATATTCTTACTCTGACAAACGATGGGGTGCAGGTCAAAGACATTCAGCAGCTCAGAAATGCCATGGACAGCCTTGTCTATGAGGCAGTATTTGCAGAAGACGACAAGAAGACCGCCCTGCTGACCCTTGTGAAAGAAGCGGCAAAGGCTGCCGGAGCTATCCCCGCCTCCATCCAGACTCTGTATGAAGAGATGGGAAGGAACTATCCCGGATTCACCGTCCCTGCCATCAACATAAGGGGGCTTACCTATGATGTCGCACGGGTAATCTTCCGGAAAGCGCTCGACATGAAAGTGGGACCGTTCATTTTCGAGATAGCCCGCTCCGAGATCGGCTACACGAAACAGAGGCCGCTCGAATATGCGGCTGTCGTGCTTGCGGCAGCGGTAAGAGAAGGGTATACAGGCCCTGTATTCATCCAGGGAGACCATTTCCAGCTTGTCAGGAAATACTATCTTGCTGATGCAAAGCCCGAGACCGATTATGTCAAAGATCTGATAAAAGAGGCAATCGGGGCTGAATTCTATAACATCGATATCGATACTTCGACCATAGTTGATATCGAAAAAGAAACGATCAGGGAGCAGCAGAGTCGGAATTTCGAAATGACCGCAGACCTCGCTTCACATATTCGCGGGATTCAGCCTGCCGGGATAGACGTATCCATCGGCGGTGAAATCGGTGAAATAGGCGGAAAAAACAGCGTCCCTGATGAACTCAGGGCATATCTTGACGGCTTCAGGGAAGTGTTCAAGGCAGGCAAAGGGCTGAGCAAACTCAGTGTGCAGACAGGGACAAGCCACGGCGGGGTGGTAATGCCTGACGGCAGTCTCGCAAAGGTGAGTATCGATTTCGATACCTTAAGGACCCTGTCTGACCTCGCAAGAAAGGAATACGGCCTTTCAGGATGTGTGCAGCACGGGGCGTCGACCCTCCCTGAGGATGCGTTCCATATGTTCCCGGAAACAGGCACCTCGGAAGTCCATCTCGCCACAGGGTTCCAGAACATCATCTATGACAGCAAAGCGCTCCCCGCTGAATTCAGGGAACAGGTGTATGGTTTCATCAAGCAGGAATATGCAAAGGAATGGAAGGAAGGAAAGACCGAGGAACAGTTTATCTACAGTACGAGGAAGAAAGGATTCGGTCCGATCAAAAAACAATGGTGGGACCTCCCCGCAGCGGTAAAAGAGCCGATCATGAAAGAGCTTGAGGCAAAATTCGCGCTCCTCTTCGAGAAACTGAAGGTGACCAATACAACAGAGATCGTAAAGAAGACAGTGAAACCGGTGATTGTGAAGAAGGAGATAAACAGGGAACTGACAGGATTATAGATAATTTTTTCTGTTTGATAGTGACATAAAAGGGCAGACAACCTCTGCCCTTTTTTAATGCAATCCTGCCTTTTAATCATCTGCTTTTATTATCCCATTTATTGTGGTATATTTTTGAGTAAATGAAATCAATTCAGAATAATAATTGGCTATGGATAAATGAAGACTAAATTTACACCATTCGATTACGTTCACCGGGAAGACCGAGGAAGAAGCAGACAGCAGGCGCATTAAATTAAGGATGTGTCCCTATTATATTATCAGCGGCTTACGCATAATGTTAATAAGACATCATTGTCGATGCTTTTACATTGGCGGCTGAATTTATTATAAGCTAAAGGAGCATACATGAATGATTTCAAGTCCAAAAAGGTAGAAATGGCAGATATATTCAAGAGTTCCAAGCTCTACCTGACAAGGTATTCCCTCTTTATTTGCCCGGTTCGTGAATACGAATGGGTTGAAAACCTTGGCATTGTGAAATGCTCAATTCCGAATCAGGCATTGCCGAAAGGAATTGTGTATTCAGAACGCGTTTTCCTGGCGAGTCATCAGATGATATTTGGGTTGTAACAAATTACGAAGCGCAAACATCAAAATCGCAATTTGTCCGCATGAACGCGCTCAGGACAATGTGCTTATCAATCGCACTTACGGACAACGGGAACGGAACAACGAGTGCGGTAAATGACCAACTACTTGTTGGCCTAACTGAAGAAGGCAAATAACTCACTCTGAACGGTATAGCAGATAGCTTTTCATTTGAGCTGCGTATGGGAGACAGCCATGCTCAATCATTACCTAACGACGGGATAAGCAATTACCATTGCAGGAGGCAATAGCTCAGGCTTCAAAGCAGAAATAGTCAATGGGCTAGAAACAATTCCAACAATCAGAAACTGCCAATTAAAGGCATTAAAGAAAAATAAGAAATGGGCATAGTTGAAAGACCACAGGAACAAGGCAATCGAGCCGACTCGAGGAATAGCATCAGGCTGTTAAACTTCAAATAGTACGGATGGCGCTCGGCGGCCGCACAGTTCAGTCGTTCGAGAAAGGCGGGGAGATATAATGAAGAGTAAAACAGTTAAAAAATACTTGATCGGTCTGCTCAGTTGCCTGGTGCTGCTGATAGTGACCGTTGGAGTGACACAGGCACAACCGAAATGGCCCAAGGTCGTCCTTTCCAAAGACGGCGTCCCGATTTCGTATGAGGTCTATGGTTCCGGGGAACCTACGCTTGTGTTCGTGCATGGTTGGAGCTGCGATGCCCGATACTGGCGTGCCCAGGTGCAGCATTTCTCTAAGAAGCATCGCGTTGTCACGCTTGACCTTGCAGGCCATGGCCACTCTGGCGTTACACGCTCACACTACACCATGTCGTCCTTCGGAGAGGATGTACGCGCAGTGTCGGAAGCAACAGGCAGTCGCAGCATCATTCTGATCGGGCATTCCATGGGCGGTTCGGTGATTGCAGAAGCTGCACGACTCATGCCGAACCGCGTTGTGGGATTAATAGGTATAGACACACTGGAAAATATTGAATATCCGATGACGCGCGAAGAGCTCCAAAAGATGCTGGCTCCTTTGGAGAAGGATTTTCGCACGGGAAGTCAGCAGTTCGTAGGGGAGATGATCTCACCTGACACCGATCCACAGCTTCGCGACTGGATACTCCTGGATATTTCGGCTGCGCCGCCTGCCATTGCCATAAGTGCAATAAACGAGATGATGTCACAGTACATTACAGGTGAAGCGGCCAGGATATTTGATAAAATCCGCATTCCCGTCATAACCGTTAAGGGAGATCTGTGGCCCGTCAACTATGAAGCAAACCGGAGACATATGTTTTCTTTCGATGCCATTGTTCTGAAGGGTGCGGATCATTTCTTAATGATGGATCGTCCTGAAGAATTCAACCGTGCATTGGAGAAAGCAATCAAGATGCTTTCAAGAAAACCGGCTGAATAAAAACATCGGGCAAGGTGTGCTTTCTGATGGGGACGGCGAAGCATCTCACTCACGAGCGATGGGATATCATCGGCAACTATTTGAACGGTGAGAAGGAGGCTGCCGACTGGGCCACAACGTTTCCAAATGAAAAGGAATGACACGCTTCCGATTCAGCTTCAGGGAGTATTTTGCAGGGTCAGGAAACCGCTCTCATGATGAGGAAGCTGATGAAAAACGCCAGCGATGGCGCGAGGACCCAGTTCGCCATGATCTTCCTGATCAGACCAAATTTTACCGTCTCCATCCCCTTTGACATCCCGACGCCGCTGATGGATCCGATAATGCAATAGGTCGTAGAAATAGGCATTCCGAGGGAGGTAAAAAAGAGCACGCACATGCCTGCCCCGAACTGTGCGGCAAAGCCTGAATACGGATCGAGAGTGGTGATTCCTTTCCCTATTGTTTCTATTACACGGTGGCTCAGGATGACCGCTCCGAGGAATACGAAAAGGGACCCGACAAGCGATGCCCGCAGCTGCTCGATCAGTCCCGAATGAATCACAGGCCCCAGAATGGTCGCGAGTTCATTCGCGCCGGTATTATAAGCGATGAGAATGCCGCTGAAAAGCAGGAGGGTTCTCAGAATCCTTTCGATGCGGAACAGTGACAGTTTCGAAATAGTCTTTTCCATTGCTTTGTAGAGGAGCATCGAAGTGAAAAAAGCGACGAGAGGGGAGACGATCCACGAAACTACTATCTCCAGCATGGCGGTAAAATTCACTGCTGCGCCGGAGGCGACTGCGGAACCGGTGAGACTCCCGATTATCACCTGGTGAGTCGAAAGCGGCAGCCTCTTCCAGTTGGAAATAATAATCAGGAAGGCAGCCACGGACAGGGAGATACTGAGGATAGGGATATTCACCTCGACGAGGTCCTTTCCAACGGTTTCCATGACCTTCTGTCCCTGGACCAGTATGCCGATCAGGACAAAGCATCCGAAAACAATCAGCGCCCTTCGTAACTTTATTACCCCGCATCCTATGCATATTCCGAGGGCGTTTGATGTGTCATTGGAACCTATGCCGAAGGCAATGAGCAAACAGGCTGCAACAGGGATGAGTTCGGTCATTGAGCGGGATGTGCATTCAGATTCGTCATCATGTCATCTCATGCTCAAATTCATTATATGGAGATAGTCGCTTGCATCTTCGATCACATCGCTTATATGGGTCAGATACGCGATGAAATCAGAGAGGATCCTGCCCTCCCAGAAGTCTTTGACCTCTTTTTTCCTCAGTTTGCTGATCAGTTCAAATTTGATATCATCAACCTTTTTCTCGTAGATCCTTATCGCCAGGGTCTTTTCCCTTAAATCTCCTTTGTTGAACAGGGTGTCAAAGGCAATCGTGAGCATCTCGCACATCTCTTTGTTGATACCTGCAATCCTGATGCAGTCCTCCCGTATCTCTTCTTCCAGTTCCGGCCCCAGGTAATTGAACTCAAACGCAGCATCTTTCAGTGCATCGAAGGCCTCGTCGACAATCTCGACATACCTGCATATATTCGTACGGAGAAACGGCAAAAAAGCGCCTTCGTAGATAGTTGAAATAATCTCCCTCCGGATGCTGTCGCCTTCCCTTTCGAGGTCGGAGACACAATACATGTGGTCCTTGTCCCATTCTTCCAGCCCCTTCTTGAAACAGTCAGCCGCGGAAGAGAGGGTCTGTATATGTTTCCTGATATCGTCTATTACTTTTTGCTCTGCGCCGCCTCCGAAGACATTCTTAAGCACCGTGTCCCTCTCTTGCTCTTTTTATCAGTTCAGAAGACATGACATCCAGCAATGAAACAATCCCCATGATCTCTTTCCCGTCACAGATAAACACCCGGGTTATGTTGAATTTGGTCATCAAATTGACCGCATATTCAACATCCACTCCTTTGTCGATGCATACCAATGGCTTTGAGGTAATTTCTCCGACTTTTGCTTTATTCAGGTCGAGATTCTTTCCGAGAACCTTGAACACTATGTCCCTCACCGTGATCACTCCGTACACGTCGTTTTCATCCCTGGGTTTCACGAGCAGAGACCGTATCCTCTTGTCGATCATCCTTTCTATGGCGTCATAGATAGATGCATCCGCCGCTATGGTTTCCAGTTTCTTTGTCATTATCTCATCAACTTTCATGGTTCACCCCCTTCATACTATTTTTCGATAGAATACTAAACATTAACAGGAAAGAACGTCTGCAACAAACTAATTAGTGTCTGTCCATAAACTCAGCCTTTGTCATTGTCCGGCTTTATCGGGGAATCAAGCACTATTTGAACCGCAATTTATACACAGACTCTAACTTATTGAAATATTATGAGAACCCTGTATCATTGTCAATAAAAATATGCGAATATCCGGAACCCTTCAGTTACGGGGGGAAAAATCCTCCCCTTTACAAGGGGAGGTTGGTGGGGTTTTTGGAAAAATATTCAAACCTCCCCAACCCCTCCTTATAAAGGAGGGGATTGAAATCCTCACTGAAGGGTTTCGAAGATCCTGCAACATACTTATCAGGAATAACAGGTTTTTATAGAAATGAGCATCAAAAGTCTGATAAAGTAAAACATTAATTTCTAAACTATGGAGGTCTTATGCGGTTCTTTTCACTTATGTCTGTTTTATTTTTGATGTTCTCCTCTTCTCTTGCATATGGAGAGGTAAAACAAAAAACCTTTACAGAAAAGGAGATCCAGAAGATGGCTGAAACAAGGGCTGTAATCGAAACGAAGTTCGGGAATATAGAATTAAAGTTCTTTCCCGAAGTCGCACCGAATCATGTAAACAACTTTATTGAACTCGCCAAAAAAGGATTTTATGACGGGACAATATTCCATCGTGTCATACCGGGATTCATGATCCAGGGCGGAGACCCGAACTCCAAAGATCCCGACAAGTCCAGACACGGCATGGGTGGACCCGGACATTCAGTAAAAGCCGAGTTCAACAGCACGCCTCATAAAAGGGGTATTCTCTCGATGGCCCGGTCGGCTCAACCCGACAGCGCAGGCTCCCAGTTTTTCATTTGTGTGGCAGACGCTCCGTTCCTTGACAGGCAGTATACTGCGTTCGGAGAGGTTGTTTCCGGCATGGATGCAGCGGATAAAATCGTGAACCAGCCGAGAGACAAGAGAGATAACCCGAACGAACGGATAGAGATCAAAGTAAAGATCATAGAGAAATAACTGTCAGAGTCTTTGAAAGCGCTGATGAAATACAAGGTCCTGTTTTTAATCCTGGTGTTTTTTGCGTGTTCTCACACCGGAACGGATGCAAAGCAGATTACTGTGTACCGGGTGAGCGACGGAAAAACAATCAGTTTCGGCCAGATGGTGGATGACCTGAAAAAAACCCAGCTGATTTTTGTCGGTGAAAGCCATGACCAGGAACGCCATCACCGCCTTCAGCTTGAGATCATCAAGGCCCTCCATGCGTCCAAAAAACCAATGGCTGTGGGATTTGAGATGTTCGTGGCGGATGAACAGCAATTCCTGGACCAATGGGTATCCGGCGCACTCGGTCTCGACGAATTCCTGCCGATTTACTACAGGAACTGGAATTTTCCCTGGCCGCTGTATAAGGACATTTTCCTTTCTATCAGAGACAATAAGATTCCGGCCCTTGCACTCAATGTGTCTCCTGAGATCACGCGGAAAGTCGCGCGTTCCGGATTTGCCTCCCTGTCCGAGGAGGAGTTGAAGAAACTGCCTCCCGAGACAGGATGCGTCGTGAATGAACAGTTTATGCAGTTCATCCGGAGGGCATATGCCATGCATGGACACGGCGGAAAACAGTTCCTCTTTTTCTGTGAAGCGCAGCTCCTCTGGGACCAGGTAATGGCAAAGAACCTTCTGGAGCATCTGAAAAAAAACCCGGGCAGCAGCATCGTGGCAATTGCAGGAAACGGGCATGCGTGGAAGCGCGGTATCCCGGAACACATACGGGCAATGTCTGAAAAAACCTCATACAGGGTCGTTCTCCCCGAGGTGCCGGGACATATCGCCCCCCGGCATACCACAATCGGTGACGCCGATTATATAATCCTTCAGCCGTAATAACCTATTGAACTACAATAAAAAAAGGCGGGGCATCTCTGCTCCGCCTTTTTTCTCATCAATTCCGTTTATTTCTTAATGTCCGTGGCCGTGTTCCTCAGTATGCGCATGCTCCTCGCCGTGGCCGTGCTCTTCGTGTATTTCTTCGTATCCCTTAAACATTGCTATGATATGTGCCATGGGAGTATGTCCGAGCGTAGCAAGATAGAAATGGACGATCATGAAGGCGCTGAAGAATATCCAGAGGAAAATATGGACCATATCAACAATCTGTATCCCACCGACAAGGTTGACGATTGGCGAGAACAGGTTCGGGTCCCAGAGGAGAAGTCCGGTAATGAGCTGAAGGGGGATAAGCAATACCATGATCGCGAGATATGAGACCTGCTGCATAGGGTTAAACTTGTTATAGAATGTCGAATGGTGGGGATTTTCATCGCCGACCATGATTCCAAACCCGTAGAATTTGGCCTGTATCAGGGCTTTCTTCGCGAATTCCAGCGGTCTGTGCAGCGGCGGGATATAAATCTTTATATTGCCCGTTACCAGATAATAGACAAGCCATATAAAGTAATTCGCTATGAGAATAAACCCCAGCCAGCTGTGGATATCAACCGCAGTTTCGAAAGAAAAGAGATTGAGTCTGTCGCCCATCTTTATCTGCGCACCCGTGAGGATGAGGACGATAAACGCAGCCAGGTTAACCCAGTGCCATATTCGAATCGGTAGCGGATGAAGGAATAGTCTTGTCATTTCTTACCTCCTTTTCCCATCCTGCGTAATGACCTGATAGGTGAAAACACAATACGGAGAGCGATGTGTCCTATGGGAACAGCTATGCCGCCGATCAGGGCGACGATAAAAAGAATATCCCACAATTCGATGCTCGAACCTCCGATTGCATAGAACTTGCTGGCCGGAATTATCGAAAAAACCGACCTGACCGTGTCTTTTTCCGCAGGGATGAGCGTCGGTTTCCCGTCGGATTTCTTGACTGCAACGAAAACGTTCTGGAAGAACTTCGCATTAGGGAGATGGCACTGGGTGCAGTCCTTCACTGCTTCGGCTTTGGGTGCTATCATATGAGATTCAACCGAGTTGCTCACATCCAGCGTACCCTTGAATGTAGCGGCTGTCCCTTTCTTGAACAGAAGAGCGAACATGTTCCACAGGTCCTTCCCGTCAACCTTGCCGTCCTTGTTTGTATCGAGGCCGGCTTTTACTTTTCCAGGTTCTGTGTCAAGAAGCTTCGCAAGCTCTTCTTCGGGCAGCGGTTTGTCTGTTTTCCGGTTGTGCAGAGTGAGGTATATTCTCCGCTGTGCATCGGGAGAATGACAGGCAGCGCAGGATACCACATCAAAATGGGCCTTCGCAAAAGTCGGAAATGTTACCGGCGGGTTCTTCAGCCATTTATTATGCGCCTTTGCCGCATCCTTGTGACATTTCAGACATCCGTCCTTGATCTTGGTCGTCATCGTGGTTGACTCTATATTATGTGCATTATGGCATGAGGAGCATGAAGGCGCCTCCGCGTTGCCTTTTGCGAATGCTATGCCATGAACGCTTGCTTCATAGGAAGGCTTCATATCGGCATGGCATTTATTGCATGAGGTCAATCCGACTGTCCTGTCTTTCTTGGCGCTTGCTACGCCATGAGCGCCGTGGCAATCGGTGCAGGTGGGGGCCTTCAGGTTGCCGGCCTTCAGGAGGGAGAGATGGACGCTGGTTTCAAACTGTTTTGATGCCTCTTCGTGGCATTTCCTGCAGGTATCTGCGGTGAGAATCGCGTAATCACGCTTGCTGTTGAACGATCTTACAGGGTGGGCGGTTTTTGAAAAACCGACATGGCACTCTGTGCATTTGAGTTTCCCGTGTACTGAATTGCCCACCATGGATTGGTCGACATAGAGGGAAAGTGATTCTCCGTTCTTCATCGACATCACGAGCTGATTCCTGTGGCATGAGATACAGTAGATATTCTCCTGGACCGCGACCTTTTCAGCTTTCACTCCCTTAATATAATGTGAGCCATGACACTCCGCGCAGGAAGCCCTTGCCATCAACTGGCTGTGGAGAGGATTTTTGCTCAGCTGCTGATCGGTGTGACAAAGCCTGCACTTCCTGTACATCTGAGCAGAGTATTCTTTTTTGCTGTTGATTGTCTTCACGCGGGGGTGACTATCCATTGATATGTCATTGTGACACCCTGTACATTTTACATTTCTGTGGACAGACGCCATAAACTGATTGCCGTCTATAGAGAGCGACAGTCGTTCCTTATTTTCCAGTTTCTTGGTCAACCCCTTGTCCTGGTGACACATGAGGCATAACTGCACCTCATCCTGTTTAGGGACACCTTTTGCGGCGCTGACGTATAGAGGGAAAATCATGAAGGCGATCACCAGAAAAATTGAGACATATTTTTTATTCATAAAGCCCCCTAAATAAGTTTTGGTCGGTATTTTCTAGGACGTAGAATTTATAGCATATCTAAATACGAGAATGCAAGCATGAATTGAGTGTATATTTTGACACCGGATTCCCTTTGGACGTATAATTTTCCCATTGTCTTTACGCTCCGTGGCATGAGCTATGAAGCATCTGTTCCTCATGGCTCTTCTTATACGGAACAATTATGAAAGACCGGCGCCGGCCGTGCAGTCACCTTCATTCGCTCAAGCCGGCAAGAGGAAAGAGACCTTGATCCCCTATAAAGATGATAACCCTACCCGGATCGTCCCCTATGTCACCATAGGGATTATTGCGTTGAATGTCCTTGTCTTCCTGGCAGAGGTAACCTCGACTTCAGGGTTACAGAAAGCAACCTATTCATACGGCGCGATCCCGCACTCGCTCCTTACATTCGAGAAAGCACAGCCTGTTCATCCGACCGTCACAGTCTTTTCTTCCATGTTCATGCACGGGGGGTTCTTCCATCTCGGAGGCAACATGCTCTATCTCTGGATATTCGGGAATAACATAGAGGACAAATTAGGCCATATACGTTTCCTCGTCTTTTATCTCTTCTGCGGAATAATCGCTGCTTACAGCTATGCCTTTACCAACCCACAGTCAACCATACCCATGATCGGCGCCAGTGGTGCTGTTGCAGGAATTTTAGGGGCCTATCTGCTCCTTTTCCCGCATGCGCGGGTGCATACATTCATTTTCCTCGGCTTTTTCATCACTACCATTAAAATTCCTGCCTTGATAGTTATCGGATTTTGGGCTATTATACAACTCATTAACGGACTCATCAGCACCGGGCTTCGTGAGGAAGGCGGGGTAGCATGGTTTGCCCACATTGGCGGTTTCCTCATCGGGCTTGTAACGATAAAACTCTGGCTGCCAAGGAGGACGAAACAGTGGTTGTAATATGCCCGAAATGCAAAACAAAACTGAAAGTCGACGAAGGGAAGATATCTGCAGGAGGCTCCCGCTTTAAATGCCCCAAATGCAGCACCATACTGCTTGTGAAAAAACCTGCACCGGTAACGGAAAAGGTTTTTCATCATGAAAAGGTCCTCATAGCACATTCGAACACTGCTGTCACAAACACCATCACCGGCCTGCTGGAAAAACATGGCTATACAGACGATTATCGCCTCCGACGGCATAGAAGCAATGGTGAAAACGATCAGGGAACTCCCTTTTCTCGTGATCATCGAGGTGGGCCTTCCTAAAATATTCGGGTTTGAGGTCTGCAAGAGATTAAAACTCAGACCGGAAACGAAAGGTATGAAGTTTATTCTCGTAAGTTCTCCGTACGACATAAACAGATATAAAAGAGATCCGGAATCACTCTATGAAGCTGACGATTATATTGAAGAACACCGCCTCCCGGAACTCCTTATCGATTCCATCAATACCCTCAAGGGACGAACACCGGAAAAGGAAGAAGCAAAAAAAGCAGCAGAAAAGGAAAAAACATCCCCTCCGGAACCTGCTGCGGAGAAAACGGCTCAAAAGTCTGAACCCCGAGTTACTCTGGCGGCACAAGCCACCAAAACCAACGGCTGACGAAACCATTGAACGTGCGAGAAGGCTTGCGAGAACAATCGTTTCTGATATTTATCTTTATAATACTCCGAAAGCCGAGGCATCGATCAGGAACAATACGGTTCCATACCGATTTCGCCGCAGAGCTAAAAGAAGGCCTGAAACTGTATGACAACAGGATATCACCGGAGGTGCGTGCTCAGGGCGATTTCTTTCAGGAGACGATACATGACTTGTCCTTGAAAACAAGAAGAAAGTCTCTCTGAATGAAAAAATTAGAAAATAGGCTAATAATAGAAGATAATAGCGTATTTATCTTCAATTCTTCTTTTTTCGGCCCTTAGAACACCTTGCCTTAATACCGCCATACCGATTATATTAGCACTCACTGACTTCGAGTGCTAACAAAGTCAAAATCACATAATTTTAAGAAAGGAGCGAAGTCTATGAAATTCAAACCACTCAGAGACAGGGTATTTCGTAAAGTTTTCCTCAGAGGAGGAAAAAACAGCAGGAGGACTCTTTATTCCTGACAGCTGCAAAGGAAAAACCCCAGAAGGGCACCGTGATCGCAGCCGGTCCTGGCAAAGTCACCGATGACGGAAAGCGTCAGCCAATGGATGTAAAGGTCGGGGATACGATTCTGTTCGAAAAATACTCCGGTTCAAAGATCAAGATTGATGACGAAGAGTACCTTATCATCCGGGAAGAGGATATTCTGGGAATAGTTGAGTAAAAATAATTTTAACCTATATAAAAGGAGGATGAATTAATGGCCAAGCAGTTACTATTTGATGACGCAGCAAGAAACGCGATTCTCAAGGGCGTAGCCATGCTGACCGATGCAGTGAAAGCGACACTCGGACCAAAAGGAAGGAATGCAATCCTTGACAAGAAATATGGCGCACCGACAATCACCAAGGATGGTGTCACCGTTGCAAAGGAGATCGAGTTAAAAGACCCGTGGGAAAATATGGGAGCACAGCTCGTCAGGGAAGTGGCTTCCAAAACATCCGATACCGCAGGTGACGGGACAACAACAGCCACAGTTCTTGCCCATGCAATATACAGGGAAGGGATGAAGAACGTTACTGCAGGCGCCAACCCGATGGACATCAAGAGAGGCATTGAAAAAGCGGTTGAAGTTGTTATCGAAGAACTCAAGAAGCTCAGCAAACCGGTTCAGGACAAGAAAGAAATCGCCCAGGTCGGAACGATCTCCGCAAACAATGATCCTTCCATCGGGGAATTGATTGCAGAAGCGATGGACAAGGTCGGGAAAGACGGAGTTATTACCGTTGAGGAAGCAAAGAGCATGCAGACTACACTTGATGTCGTCGAAGGCATGCAGTTCGACAGGGGATATATATCGCCTTATTTCATTACCGATCCGGAGAGAATGGTATGTGTCCTCGAAGACGTATATATTCTGATCCACGAAAAGAAAGTTTCGAGCATGAAAGATCTTCTCCCCCTCCTCGAGCAGACTGCAAAGATGGGAAGACCCCTGTTAATCATTGCTGAAGAAGTCGAGGGCGAAGCGCTCGCAACGCTCGTGGTGAACAAACTCCGCGGGACGATTCAGGTATGCGCAGTCAAGGCCCCGGGCTTCGGCGAAAGACGCAAGGCGATGCTTGAAGATATCGCGGTACTCACCGGCGGCACCATGATCTCTGAAGACCTCGGCATCAAGCTCGAAAATATAAAGCTGACCGATCTCGGAAGGGCAAAGAAAGTCAACATAGACAAAGAAAATACCACCATCGTTGAAGGCGCAGGCGACCGGCAGAAGATTCAGGGCAGAGTCAAGCAGCTCAAGGCACAGATTGATGAGACAACTTCCGATTACGACAGGGAGAAACTGCAGGAGAGACTCGCAAAACTCGTCGGCGGTGTCGCGGTCATCAATGTCGGAGCAGCGACAGAAACAGAGATGAAAGAGAAGAAAGCCCGCGTAGAGGACGCCCTCAATGCAACAAGGGCTGCGGTTGAAGAAGGCATTATCCCCGGCGGCGGCATTGCGTTCCTGAGATGCTTACCTGCGCTTAAAGGCCTGAAACTCGATAACGACCAACAGATCGGCGTTGAGATCGTGAGAAGAGCGCTGGAAGAGCCGATCAGGCAGATCGTGAATAACGCCGGCATCGAAGGATCAGTGGTAGTTGAAAAGGTAAAACATTCAAAAGACATCAACCTACGGCTTTGACGCAGACAAGGAAGAATACGTGGACATGATAAAAGCAGGCATCATCGATCCTACAAAGGTAACCCGCTATGCACTTCAGAATGCAGCATCGGTTGCGGCACTGATGCTGACCACCTCGGTGATGATTACCGATATCCCTGAAGAAAAGCCTGAAGCCTGCAATGCCTCCGGGCGGCGGTATGGGCGGAATGTACTAAAAAATATACGCAAAAAGCGTTCTGAAGGGAAGCAGGACTAAGTCCTGCTTCCCTTTTTTTGTCCTTCTTTACATTCCTGACGGTATTCTGGCATGCTAAAAACGATGAACAAGAAACCCCTTATCATCATCGGAGTCTCCATTTCTCTCCTCTGTCTTTATCTCATATTCCAGCTTCTGCTTCCCCTTCCTTCCGGGACGAAAAACATCGAAATCGAAATCCCGAAAGGCGCTACTTTCAGGCAGGTAGCCGACATCCTTTCCCGTGAGAACCTCCTCCGGAATAAGACTCTTTTCCTTGCGCTCGGCAGAATAAGCGGGATCGACAGGAAAGTAAGGGCCGGGTATTACGCCCTTTATAAATCCATGAATACCCTTGACCTGTTCAGGGCGCTGAGAAAAGGCCAGATCATTGAGTATGAAATAACCGTGATTGAAGGAGATTCACTCTGGGAGATTGCGGACAAACTCTCCGACAAGGGGATAGTGCGCAGGGATGACTTCCTGAAACTCTCGAAAGACCCCAGGGTCCTCGCGACATATGAAATTGACTCTCCCTCTGTTGAAGGATACCTTTTCCCTGATACCTATAAAATTCCGAAGGGGATGAGGCCTGAAGATGCCCTGGGGATGATGATCAGCAGGATGAGGGAAAAATTCGCGGACAAACTTTCTGACCGGGCCATTGAATTAGGGCTGACCGAGAACGAAGTATTGACCCTTGCATCGATCATCGAAAAAGAAGCGGCAACCGACCAGGAACGGACACTGATATCTGCAGTGTACCATAACAGGCTTAAGAGAGGGATTCCCCTTCAGGCCGATCCGACGGCGATTTACGGAGTGAAGAGTTCGAAAGAAAAGATAATCGCTGAAGACCTGAGGAAAAAGACACCCTATAACACGTATGTTATCAGAGGGCTTCCTCCCGGGCCTATTGCCTCTCCGGGCATGAAATCCATCACCGCTGCACTTAATCCTGCATATGTGCCTTATATATATTTTGTGTCCAATAACGACGGCACGCATCAATTTTCTGTTACCGCAAAGGAGCACCAGTCTGCAGTCGAGGTATATCGCGAGAAGAAGCAGAAGGAAAAAGAAATGAGGGAGAAAGAGAACAGCTCTGCGGAAAAGGAAGTCCAAAAGAGCAGATAACTCTATGAAGAGCCGCAGGAAAACACGGACAATCTATGTAGGAAACATTCCTGTTGGAAGCGGGAATCCGATCGCCGTACAGTCCATGACAAAGACGGATACTGCCGATGTGACCGCGACGGTAAAACAGATCAGCTCCCTCGAAGCATCCGGCTGCGAAATCATCCGCCTGGCTGTTCCTGACATGAATGCCGCGCGGTCTCTCGGGAAGATAAAGAAGGCGATAAAAATTCCTATGATCGCAGATATCCACTTCGACTGGAGGCTCGCCCTTGAAGCCGTCAGGCAGGGTGTTGACGGATTGAGGATCAATCCCGGCAATATCGGTGCGCTCTGGAAAACAAAAGAGGTCGTCAAGGCTGCCCGCGACAAAGGCCTCCCGATACGGATCGGGGTGAATGCCGGCTCCCTTGAAAAAGACCTTCTGCGAAAATACGGGCATCCGTCTCCGGAAGCGTTGGTTGAGAGTGCGGTGAAGCACATCGGAATACTGGAGAAGCTCAGGTTCACCGACATCAAGGTCTCGCTCAAGGCATCGGATGTGGGAAAGACAGTTGAAGCATACAGGCTGTTCTCAAAAAAATATGACTATCCTCTCCATATCGGGATATCAGAAGCAGGTCCTCCTTCGCAGGGGATTATCAAAAGCTCTGTGGGCCTCGGCATCCTCCTTTCGGAGGGCATCGGAGATACCATCAGGGTTTCGCTCACTGCGGCGCCTGAAGAAGAAGTACGGGTTGCGTATGCAATTCTCGGTTCACTCGGGATCAGAAAAAGGGGAGTGGACCTCATCTCGTGTCCGACATGCGGGAGATGCAGGATTAACCTCCGGGAACTCGTGGGGAAAGTTGAAAAAAAGATAAAAAAGATCGACAAGCCCATGACGATCGCGGTGATGGGCTGCGTAGTGAACGGCCCGGGAGAGGCGCGGGAGGCCGACGTCGGTATTGCCGGCGGAAAAGGCAGAGGGATTCTCTTCAGGAAGGGCAAAATAATAAAACAGGTCAGGGAAGACGAGCTTCTCAATGCGCTATTGAAGGAGATAGCAAAATAGGGTCTACTAACCCCAAAAAGTGCATGCGGTGCTTAAAAAATATTTTACTCGATCCGAACTCTGTCATTCCCCGACTTGATTCCCTGTCAACTCGAAGGACGGAACCCAGTGTTTTCAATATGTTCTGGATTGTCCGGTCAAGCCGGACAATGACAAGATTTGGAACAGAGTTCGCTATTCTTAGGCGGGCTGATGACCATTTTTACTTCGGGCAAGGGCCAAGGCGCTTGCCTTTCATGGTCATCCTGGCCGCCATATCCTTCCCTCCCTCTTTTGCGGTAGTCTCAATTACGCCGTCAAAGGTGCTGCCTGCATAGGTAACCCTGCCTTTGGCAGTAGAATCCTTGCATACAACCGACCAGCTGACGGTATTGCCGTCAATCTTCGTATCCTGCATGGTGCAGTCTGTCTGTTCCGGTTGTTTCGGCACATAATCCTGTTTGCTAAGGCAGACGGTTGCGGTATGGGGCTTTGCCATTCCGGCCGGCATGCCCGGCATCTCAAAGGATGTAGTGATTTGCCACTGGCCCTCCTCCATATTGAGAGCCCCCTGTGCCGGTTTTGCCGTTGGCACAGCAGTCTCCTCTTTCTTGCTGCATCCTGCCATCACCAGGGCGAATACGATCACTGCTATCGCCATAAGAGAACCTGAAGAACGTTTCATCGCTGTCTCCTTTCCGGGCGATTCTGCATCGCCGGTTCTTAATAAGTGCATCTCAATAATTCCAGGACGACAAAATTATCGCCTAATGGAAATATACAAGCTATCGGTTTTCTTTAAGCAGTTTATATTCTATGCTGTCGACAAGCGCCTGATACGAAGCCTCGATGATATTTTCTGATACGCCGACCGTACCCCATCGTTTCTCTTCATCGCCTGATTCGACGAGAACCCTTACCCTCGCAGAAGTGCCCTTCCCTGCGGTAAGCACCCTCACCTTGTAATCGTGGAGTTTCACTGTCTTCAGTTCGGGATAGAATTTATCAAGCGCCTTTCTCAGCGCGTGGTCGATTGCATTGATAGGTCCGTTGCCTGTCGCAGCAGTGTGTTCAATGCGTCCTCCCACCTTGACCATAATCGTTGCCTCGCTCATTGGATCCTCACCCTCTTTTCTCTTTTCGATAATGACTCTGAATCCTATAAGGTCAAAAAATCGCTTGTGCAGGCCAAGCGCTTTCTTCATCAAGAGCTCAAACGACGCCTCAGCGGCTTCGAACTGAAACCCTTCGTTTTCAAGAGTCTTGAGCGTGGTGACGATATCCTGGACCTGGGGAGAATCTGCATCAAGACGGATGCCGAACTCCTCTGCCTTGCGGAGGATGTTGCTCTTCCCTGCAAGGTCGGATATCAATACCCTCTGGGAATTCCCCACAAGTTCGGGTTTTATATGCTCATAGGTTTCCGGACTCTTCCGTATGGCGCTTACATGCATCCCGGCCTTATGGGCAAAGGCGCTGTCGCCGACAAAAGGCTGCCGCTTGAAATGCCGCATGTTCGCCATTTCATTCACAAACCGGGATATGTCCCTCAGCCTTTTCAGCTTTTCAGGGGCGATGCAGTCCATCTTCATCTTTATCTGGAGATCGGAGAGAAGAGAACATAAATTTGCGTTCCCACAGCGTTCTCCCAGTCCGTTTATTGTTCCCTGCACATGCGACGCGCCGCACTCAACCGCCACAAGAGAATTCGCAACCGCGCAGTCGGAATCATTATGGGTATGGATGCCAAGCGGGATGCGAATATCTTTTTTCAGGCTTGCGAAGACAGCGCGTATCTCGTGGGGGAGACCGCCGCCGTTTGTATCGCAGAGCACAAGGCAGTCAGCCCCGGCATCCTGGGCTGCAAGCAGGCATTTAACCGCATATGCAGGATTGTTCTTGAACCCGTCAAAAAAATGTTCCGCATCGAAGAAAACTGTTTCTACATGCTTTTTGAGATATGCAACTGAGTTATGAATAATATCGAGATTTTCATTATTCGAAATTTTCAGGGCCTCTTTGACATGGAAATCCCAGGTCTTCCCGAATATCGTGATGACCTTCACTTTCGAATCAAGAAGCGCCTTCATCAGCAAGTCTTCCTCTACTTTGTGCCTCGGCCTGTGAGTGCTTCCGAACGCGACAATCTGCGAATTGCTGAGTTTCAGTTTCCTGACTTTTTTGAAATATTCGACGTCCCGCGGGTTAGCGCCGGGCCATCCGCCTTCAATATAATGAATGCCGAGTTCATCGAGTTTCTCGGTAATCCTGAGCTTATCCTCAACAGAGAAAGAAATCTCCTCTGACTGGGCTCCGTCCCTCAGCGTCGTATCATAAATTTCTATCTTTCTCATAAGGTTTGTTATTTACTCCTTACAGCCTTTTTCTTCGTCCCCGTACCCCCTTTTTTGTCTCTCCCAAGTCCAAAGGCGTCATGGAGAATCCTCACGGTCAGTTCGGTGTATTTTGCATCGATAATACAGGAGACTTTTATTTCCGAAGTGCTTATCATCAGGATATTGATATTATGTTTCGCCATGGCCCCGAACATCTTTGAAGCAACACCGGAATGTGTCCTCATGCCCACACCGACAATCGAGACTTTTGCGATATCCTCCCTGAGGAGAATATCCTTTGAGCCGAGTTCGGCAGCAATACCCTTCGTAATCTCCAGCGCTCTCCTGCTGTCCGTCTTCGGGACAGTAAACGATATATCTGTTCCCTTCCCGTCACTGCTGACATTCTGCACAATCATATCAACAATGATATTCGCACCTGCAACCACACTGAAAAGTTTTGCAGCGATTCCCGGCATGTCACGGACTGCAACAACCGTTATTTTCGCCTGATTCTTGTCATAGGCAACGCCCGAGACAACAACCTTTTCCATATCCTTATCCTCCTTCACAACAAGTGTACCGGGATTATTGTTGAAACTCGATCTGACGACTACCGGAACTCCATATTTCTTTGCAAATTCGACTGATCGCGCCTGGAGCACTTTTGCACCGAGGCTTGCGAGCTCAAGCATTTCCTCATAGGATATTTTGTCGAGCTTTTTCGCCTCGGGGACTACATTCGGGTCAGTCGTATAGACACCGTCGACATCGGTATAGATTTCACAGAGGTCGGCTTTCAGCGCGGCAGCAATTGCGACGGCGCTCAGGTCCGAACCTCCCCTTCCGAGTGTGGTGACTTCCGAGTTTTCAGTTATCCCCTGGAACCCTGCAATGACCGGGACGATACCCTTTTTCACTGCCGCCTTCACCTGTTCACCGGTTATCCGTTCAATCTTCGCCCTGGTATGTGACTCATCGGTAATGATCCCGACCTGCCGTCCGGTGAACGACACCGAGGGAAAACCGAGTTCCTGGATCGCCATCGCGGTGAGTGCAGCGCTGATCCGCTCGCCGGATGACAGGAGCAGATCCATCTCCCGTCCTTCAGGATTCACCGAGATCTGGTTTGCAAGGCTGATGAGTTTATCCGTCTCGCCCGACATTGCGGAAACGATCACCACTACATCGATCCCTTTTTTTCTTGTTTCAGCAACCCGTTCCGCAACAGCCCGTATCCTCTCGACAGTCCCGACAGACGTTCCACCGTATTTCTGTACAATCAGCATTCTTTATGGGTCTCCTCTTTTATCCGGGATACTATTTTTTCTTTGTCATCTGTTCACTGCAGCAGAGGATATCGCATGTCTCGACACACCCGCAGACTTCGTCAACAGATACGATAAGGCCGCATACTTCACAGGAGAATATCGTGCCTTTCTTTATTCCCTGTTTCTTTTTCGCCGAAGGTTTTACCGCCTTCTTCGCTGCAGGCTTTTTCACTACAGGTTTCTTTGCTGCAGGTCTCTTCGTTTTGCTTACCGCTTTCTTTTTTGTGTTACTTGCCGTCTTTTTTATCGCCATGACACTCGTCTCCTTTTTTTATACATTCCAATCCAAAATAACGCGGAATTAGTTACATTATATCAGAAATGACCTCTGTCCTAAACATCCGGGCATAGGGATATGGCCCTCTCCCGCCTGGTGTATGGTAGAATAGAGCAGAAAATGCGTATCCGATTATTGTCCGGCAGAGAACTCGATATCACGGCAGAAGAGAATCTCCTGCAGGCATTGAAGAGGCAGGAGGTTTACCTTGTCGCGTCATGCGGCGGCAAGGGCATCTGCGGCAAATGCCGCGTCAGAATAGCAGAAGGAGCCTGCAGAACTGTATCAACAGGGAAGCTCGACCGTCAGCAGATTGCATCAGGCGATGTCCTTGCATGCCAGACATTTCCCGAAGAAGACCTGGTTCTTGATATTCCAAAGGAATCCAAACTCGTGGTCGGGGACGTCATCGAGACAGCCCGCGCAGAAGATCTGTTTGAACTTTTCCAAAACCTCGACGGTTCAATTTCCCCTCTCGTACAATGGATTCCCCTCCAGGTCCCGCTTCCCACTCTTGAGGGAAACATCAGTGATATCGAGCGTCTTACAAACATCGCAGAAGAAGAGGGACTACCTGGACTGACATTCCCGCATTCCGTCATCTCATCACTTGCCGGCCGGCTGAGGGAGAGCGGCGGAAAGATATCCCTCGGATATACCGGCTCCGGGGAGGTTTTCTCTCTCTCTTCCCTGTCCCGGAAAGAGCGCTTCGGCCTTGCGGTCGATGTCGGGACAACAACGATCGTGGTATATCTCGTGGACCTTTCCGACGGGAGGATTGTCGATGTTGGATCAACCTATAACTCCCAGATGCAGCATGGCGACGATGTGATCACAAGGATCGTCTATGCAACGGAAAGCAATGGTCTTCATGAGCTGAGGGATGCGGTGGTGGATGATATCAACACCCTCCTGATGCCTCTTTGCGAAAAGCATTCCATTCACATGGACGATATCGAGTCTGCAGTCATCGCGGGGAATACGACGATGGCTCATCTGTTCTGGGGACTCAATCCCGCCTATATCAGGGAAGAGCCCTATACGCCTACCCTGAACACCTTTCCCTTATGGCGGGCCGGCATCGCAAATCTTGCGCTCCACAGTCAGGCGCCTGTGTATACCCTTCCCTGCGTTGCAAGTTACGTGGGGGGTGACATTGTTGCAGGGAGTGTTGGCCTCCAGGATGCACAGACAGGGTGAACTATCCCTTTTTATGGATATCGGGACAAACGGGGAGATCGTGATCGGGAATAATGAATGGCTGGTCACTGCCGCCTGTTCTGCGGGACCCTGTTTTGAGGGAAGCGGGATCAAACATGGGATGCGGGCAACGGAGGGCGCGGTGGAATCTATAAAAATAGACCGCCGGACGCTTGAACCTGTGCTCGGGATTATAGGAAAGGCAAAACCTCTCGGGATATGCGGATCGGGCATGATCGACGCGGTTTCCGAGTTGTTCCTGTGCGGCCTTATCGATCAGAAAGGCCGTCTCGTAAACGGATCGAAAACCGACAGAATCAGGGAAGGATTTGAAGGCGCTGAATTCCTGTTTTACCAGGACAGCCAGAGGGAAATCGTCCTTACCGAAATCGATATTGAGAATATTCTCAGGGCAAAGGCCGCAATCTATGCGGGGATATCACTTCTCCTGAAAGAAACCGGCTTCTCGTTCGATGCGATAGAACATGTGTATATCGCAGGGGGATTCGGCAACTACCTCAATGTTGAGCGCGCGATTACGATCGGCATGCTGCCGGACCTTCCGGCAGAGAAATTCAGGTTTATCGGGAACACCGCGATAGCCGGCGCCTATCTCTGCCTTCTCTCGGAGAACATGAGAAAAGAAGCAGGGGAGATCGCCGGGAGAATGACGAATATAGAACTGTCAGTTTCACGGCAGTTCATGGACGAGTACCTCTCTGCCCTCTTCCTCCCCCATACGGACATTTCACAGTTTCCAACGGTTGCAGCGCTGCTGAAGAACCAATAAGGTCAAAACTCACCGGGAAGCTCAGGACCTTAGCCCAAATTATTCATGCACTGATCATATTCATCCGGAAATTTATGAATAATACGGGTTAGGGAGAGACTAATGCACCGGTCCTGAAGCAAGCAGCTTCTCCACCTCTTTTCTGATTACCGAGGCCGGGATGCCGCCGTGTATCTTGAGTACGCCGTTGATCAGAACAACCGGCGTGTTGAGGGCTCCCATGTGGAGCAGTTCCTTGATGTCATCAAACTCTTCTTCCCCGTCCATAAACAGGTCAATGTATTCGACAAACACGACAGAAGGATAGAAATAATCCATTTCCTTCGAAAGCTCTTCTGTCAGGACTTTATTTGTACCTGATACGTCGGATGCAGTATCCTCGAAAAGGACACTTTCTACTGGATTGTCAAGCACCTGGATATGAATCCTCTGGAGCATGCAGACTACCTCTCTTTTCTCATCGTTACAAGCATATTATCAATAAGCCGGGTATCTCCCATCTTTACTGCGATGGCAAGCAGCGCGTCTCCCCCTGTTTCGTGAATCTCTCCGAGGGTTACAGGGTCGAAAAGACCTGCATACTGGACCTCGGTTATGGCAGGTTCATCTCTGAGGCTTTGCTGCATCCCCCTTGTGATATCCTGCACTTTTATTATACCAGATTCCAAAGAGGCTGCTGCCTCCGAAAGGCACCGGAAAAGTACTGTTGCAGAGCGCCTCTGCTCCGCAGACAGATAGGCATTTCGGGAGCTCATGGCAAGTCCGTCTTTCTCTCTGATTGTCGGGCAGACGACGACTTCAATATCCATATCGAGATCCCTGGTCATCCGCTTGATCACCTGCGCCTGCTGATAATCCTTCTGTCCGAAGTACGCCCTTTTCGGAAGAACAATATGAAAGAGCTTTGCTACCACAGTCGCAACACCCCTGAAATGTCCCGGCCTGAAGGCGCCGCAGAGTCTTTCGGATATTTGCTCAACCTCTATGTGAGTTAAAAATCCCTCAGGATACATGGCTTTGGTATCGGGCATGAAAAGGATATCAACCTGTTCCTTCAGCAGTTTCCCGGTATCCTCCTCAATATCTCTGGGATATTTCTGAAAATCCTCTGCAGGACCGAACTGGATCGGGTTCACAAAGATACTCACCGCCGTAAGGTCGTTTTCCTGCCGGGCTCTTCTCACCAGACTGAGGTGCCCGTCGTGCAGCGCCCCCATCGTCGGTACAAATCCGATTGTCCTCCCGCGGACCAGATGGCCCTTTGCGGTAGCCTGCATAATCTTCGGAATCCGTATTATTTCCATGGTTGCTCTCGTCTTCACCCGTGATGAATAACGCATGGCATCACCGTAGGCCTGCCTGAATGCATTTTCTGTTCCCGCACATGGGTTAGTGCTCTGTGCACTGTTCCAAAGGGAGGGTACGGATATAACCTATCCAATATCGTCGGAATTTGTCAAACAACGGGAATCCATCAGGATTTTTCGATGAATGTTATGGTAAAATTCAACTCTGTGGAAGAGGTAGGTCTTGTCAAGAGCGCCGAGGGAATGGTTGCGACAGTTCTCGTAGAGAAAAAAAATGCCTGCGAGGGGTGTACTTCGAGGATGTGTAAACCTGCGGACCATTCGATGGAAATTGAAGCACTCAATCCGCTCAATGCCCATGCAGGACAGAAGGTCAGGGTGGAAATTCGCGCCTACAGCTATATGAGAGGGTCGCTTATTGTATACGGCATCCCCGTCCTCTCTCTGATCGCAGGTGCTGTCCTCGGACGGGAAGTATTCAGCGGTTTCCTGAAAAATCTTGACTCTGATTCCGTTTCCGCTATTTTCGGGTTCGGAGCCTTTGTTATTTCCCTGCTGGTCATCAAGGTATGGAGCGCCAGGACGGCAGAAAAAAAAGTCGGGATGCAACCAACTATCAAGGAAATTATCGAATAAATTTTAAGTATTTGCTCAGTTTAGAGTGTTTGCCCGGTTCATGTATTCTATCAACCTGTGCAGACTGAGTCATCGGGGTAAACTCAATATTAATTACTACAGAGGGGGGTTCAATGGCAAACTTTGATGTAGAGAAGATACGGAATATTGCAGTCATAGCGCACGGAGGCGCCGGCAAGACGTCTCTTATCGAGGCGATGCTCTTTGATTCAGGGTCCATAGACAGGCTCGGCAGGGTGGACGATGGAACTACCACAATGGACTATGAGCCCGAAGAAATAACAAGGAAAATAACCATTTCCTCTTCAGTTGCGTTTTGTGACTGGAATGATTACAGGATCAACCTGGTTGACACTCCCGGATTCATTAATTTCCTTGAAGATACCAGAGGCTGCCTGAGGGGTGTTGACGGGGCAATCGTTATCGTCAGCGCGCTTTCGGGGGTAAAGGCTGAAACACAGAAGATATGGAAATATGCTTCCGAATTCGAACTGCCAAGGCTTATCTTCGTAAATAAAATGGACAAAGAAAATGCTAATTTTTCCAGACCATTAGGAGAACTCGAAAAAGCGTTTGGGAAGGACGCCTTGCCCTTACAGATACCGATAGGCGCAGGTGAAAGTTTCAGGGGCATTGTTGACCTGATCAAAATGAAGGCAGTTCTCTTTGATGACGGCAAGTCAACTGAAGCTGAAATCCCTCCTGACATGCTTCCCGAAGTCGAAGAGTACAGGAAAAAACTTATCGAAAAGATTGCAGAATCCGATGACGCATTGCTTGAGAAATACCTTGAGGGCGGAGCTCTCACAGACGATGAAATAATCAAAGGGATAAAAGAGGGCGCGCTGACAAAAAGGTTCCTGCCCGTAATCTGCGGGTCTGCGCTTAAAAATATCGCGATACCTCAACTCCTGGATGCTTCGGTTCTCTGTCTGCCTTCACCTGCAGAGATGGCAAGGATATCGCCGGTGAAAGGGAAAAACCCGAAAGACGGGAAAGAGGTCGAGAGAAAGCCTTCGCAGACAGATCCCTTATCGGCATATGTTTTTAAAACTATTGCCGACCCGTTTGCAGGAAGGCTCTCTATTTTCAGGGTGTATTCCGGTTCACTCAAGGCAGACTCGAATGTCCTCAATACGACAACCGGCGCAAAGGAGCGGATCGGTCAGGTCTTTTATCTCATGGGGAAAAAACAGATATCGGCCCAGACAATCGGCCCCGGTGAAATAGGTGTCGTGGCGAAACTCAAGGAAACCTTTACCGGTGATACGCTGTCTGAAGATGCGCATCAGATAATTTTTGAGAAAGTGAAATTCGCTGATCCTATAATCTCATACGCCATAGCGCCCAAGAGTAAAGGCGATGAAGACAAGGTCGGCACCGGACTGCACAGGATTCTTGAAGAAGATCCAACGCTGAGATTCCAGAGAGATGACGAAACAAAGGAGATGCTCCTCTCCGGTATGGGACAGGTACATCTTGAAGTTTCCCTTGAACGGCTGAAAAGGAAATTCGGAGTTGAGGTCGTGATGCAGACCCCCAAGGTACCGTACAGGGAGACGGTCAAGATTTCTGCCCGTGCCCAGGGGAGATATAAAAAGCAGTCAGGCGGACGGGGACAGTACGGTGACTGCTGGCTCGAAATCGAACCCCTCCAGCGGGGCGCGGGATACGAGTTTCTCGATAAGATTGTCGGCGGGGTTATTCCGCAGCAGTACAGGCCGGCGGTTGAAAAAGGAGTCGTCGAGACCATGCGCGAAGGGGTTATCGCAGGGAATCCCCTTGTCGACATACGGGTGAAGCTTTATGATGGATCGTACCACTCGGTAGATTCATCAGAAATGGCATTCAAGATTGCCGGGTCCATGGCCCTGAGAAAGGCTGTACAGGAGGCAAAGCCTGTTCTCCTCGAACCTATTATGAAAGTCGAGGTCGTAACTCCCGACGACACCCTCGGTACTGTTATCGGCGACCTGAATTCCAGAAGAGGGCGGGTGCAGGGAGTTGAACCGCAGGCAGGGGGAAATCAGAAGATTAACGCACAGGTGCCGATGTCGGAAATGCTTACCTATGCGAACCAGTTAACCAGCCTGACTTCAGGCAGAGGGCTTTACTCTATGGAATTTTCCCATTATGAGGATCTGCCAAGCCACCTGACACAGAAAATAATTGCTGAACGCGAAGCGCAGCAAAAAGAGAAAGCTGAAGAAAAATAAGAGTGAAAAAAGCAAATTTGTATGGCTAAGGACTACAAAGATACCCTGAACCTGCCCCAGACGGATTTTCCGATGAAGGCAAACCTCGCGCAGAAAGAGCCGCTCATGCTGAAATTCTGGGAAGAAAACAGGATCTATGCAAAACTTCAGGAGAAGAACAGGGGGCAGAAACACTATATTCTCCACGACGGACCCCCCTATGCAAACGGTCACATCCATATTGGCCATGCGTTAAACAAGATATTGAAGGACCTCATAGTCAAGTATAAGGCCATGAACGGCTTTTACTCCCCCTATATCCCCGGCTGGGACTGCCATGGCCTGCCGATAGAGCTCCAGGTAGACAAAAATCTCGGAGAGAAAAAGGACAAACTCGACATTATCGAAAAGCGGAACCTCTGCAGGGAATACGCGTTAAAATTCGTCGATATCCAGCGGGATGAGTTTATGCGCCTCGGTGTTTTCGGCGACTGGCAGACCCCGTATCTTACCTTGTCCAATGAATATGAGGCTACTATTGTGGGGGAATTCTGCAAATTCGTTGAGTCAGGAGATGTGTATAAAGGCAAAAAGCCGGTACACTGGTGCCCTTCCTGCGTCACTGCACTCGCAGAGGCAGAGGTTGAATACAACGACAAGGAATCACCCTCGGTATTCGTGAAGTTTGCCCTTGATCAGGAGAGTATCGGCAAGGTTTTTCCTCAACTCAGGGGAAAACCGGTTTCTGTGGTTATATGGACAACCACGCCGTGGACACTGCCTGCAAACCTTGCGCTTGCATTCCATCCTGATTTTGAGTATGCCGCAGTCGAACAGGGCAGCGATATCTATATAGTTGCAGAGGGCTGTATTGAGGCCCTGAAGGAAAAAATCGGGCTTGACGGCGCCATTCTTCTGAAGAAACCGGGCAGAGACCTCGAAGGATTAGAGGCACACCACCCGTTCATACACAGAAAGTCCCGGACTGTATTGGGTGACTTCGTATCACTCGAAGAGGGCACGGGGATCGTACATATCGCGCCCGGTCACGGCGAAGATGACTACAAAATCGGACTGAAATATGGCCTTGATATCTACGCGCCGGTCGACAAGCGGGGGCACTTCACCTTCACGGGGACCGAACATGAATCATCGCTTCAGGGGAAGTTCGTATTCAAGGCGAACACAGAGATTATAGAAATTCTGAAGCAGAAAAATGCGCTGATAAAAGAAGAGAAGATCACTCACTCATACCCGCATTGCTGGCGGTGCAAAAAACCGGTCATTTTCCGGGCAACCGCTCAATGGTTCATCTCGATGGAACAGAACGGACTGAGAGAAAAATCGCTCTCGGAAATCAACCGGGTCACCTGGATACCGAGATGGGGCAAGGAAAGAATCCACGGGATGGTCACCAACAGACCCGACTGGTGTGTATCGAGACAGCGTGCATGGGGTGTCCCTATTACCCTTTTCAGATGCGAACAATGCGACGGGTTTGTCACTGACCACGATGTACTTGCAAATATCGTCAGTCTTGTCGCGGCACATAGCGCAGATATCTGGTTCACCAAGAAACCGGAGGACATCCTGCCTGCCGGATATCAATGCAAAAAATGCAGCGGCACGTCTTTTGCCAAAGAAATGGATATCCTCGATGTATGGTTTGACTCGGGCGTCAGTCATGCCGCAGTCGTAGAGCTGGACCCCCGGCTCTCCTGGCCGGCTGACCTGTATCTTGAGGGAAGCGATCAGCACAGGGGGTGGTTCCAGAGCTCCCTCCTTGCATCCGTCGGCACACGGGGCAGCGCTCCATACAGGACTGTCCTCACTCACGGGTTTGTTGTCGATGGTCAGGGCAAGAAGATGTCGAAATCACTCGGGAATGTCGTGGCGCCGCAGGAGGTCATCAAGACCAATGGCGCTGAGATTTTGCGTCTCTGGGTCTCTGCAGAAGATTACAAGGATGATATCAGAATTTCAAGGGAGATCATTGACAGACTGACGGAGGCATACCGGAAGATCCGGAATACCTGCCGGTTTCTGCTCGGGAACATCTCGGATTTTGACGGCGGGGATTATCAGGACGGGCTCCTTGAAATCGACCGGTGGGCTATGAGCAGGCTCCAGTCATTCACCAGAGACGTCATCGCGGCATATGAGAACTTCGATTTTCACGAAGTCTTCCATAATATCCACAAGTTCTGTGTTGTTGATATGAGTTCCTTTTATCTCGATGTATTAAAGGACAGGCTCTATACCTTTAAAACAGATTCCGAAGAAAGACGCGCGGCACAATGGGTCCTCCTCCGGATTCTTTCGACCATGACCAGGCTGATGGCTCCGGTCCTCTCCTTCACAGGGGAAGAAGTATGGCAAAGCCTGAGGAAAAAAATGGGCTCTCTTGAGGAATCAGTCTTTCTCGCCCCGTTTCCCGAAGTATCAGAGAGCTTCCTGAACGAAGGGCTCAATCAGAAATGGGACGACCTTTTCAGGCTGAGGAACGAAGCAAACAAGGCGCTCGAAATCAAAAGGACCGATAAATTTCTCGGCAATGCCCTCGAAGCAAAGATTATTGTAAAACTCCCGCAGCACTATCAGTCGCTGATTGCTTCAGACAGAGGGTTTCTCCCGACATTCTTTATTGTCTCTGCGGTCGAAGTAACTGACGAGAGCATGGAAAATGCATACAGAAGTTCCGAGATCGAGGGGCTTGAGATCAGAATAGAACGGGCTCCGGGCGCCAAATGCCAGCGGTGCTGGAACTGGACTGAAAGCGTCGGCGCATTCTCTGATGCCCCCGAAGTCTGCGAACGGTGCTATAAAGCCATTCATTCATAGATGAAAAGATCTATTTCTCTATTCCTTATTGTCCTGGCAGTAATTGCACTTGATCAGATAACAAAGTTCCTTATCATTCAGTATGTCAGCCCTTTCGAATCAATCAGGGTATTGCCGTTTTTTCATATTGTGCATGTGCAGAATGCAGGCGCCGCATTCGGAAGCTTCAGGGGGCTCGGCAGCAGTTTCTTTATTGTCATCTCTCTGGCGGCGATACTCTTTGTAATCTATCTCCTTGCGAAAAAAGCGTATAATCAGTTTGGACTTTCTCTCGTGCTCGGCGGCGCAATCGGGAACCTTATCGACCGGGTCTTCTATGGCAAAGTTGTCGATTTCCTGGATTTTTTTGCAGGAAGCTTCCACTGGCCTGCCTTCAATGTCGCGGACTCATCCCTCACCATCGGCATCACGGTCATCCTGCTTACTGCTTTTCTCAAAAAGTAGCCTCGCTATTTATTCCTCAGTGATTGAGTTTATGCACAGACCTTATTCCCTCAATATCATTCATAGCCTGAGACGTTACAGGCTTATGGTCTGTGTTATTATAGGAAGGTAATGTATCCCAAATTAATCGAAATCGGCCCTCTCACAATACACACCTACGGATTTCTCATCGCAATCGGATTTCTCATCGGCCTCTGGTTGGCCGTAAGACAGGCAACAAAAGAAGGCATATTTCCGACAAAGATCATCGACCTCGGGTTCTACATCCTTCTCGCCGCGATTATCGGTTCCCGGCTCTTCTTTGTGATAATCAATCTTGATCACTACCTGAGGAATCCTCTTGATATCTTCAAGATATGGGAAGGAGGACTGGTATTCTACGGGGGTGTTCTCCTTGCAATACCCACGGTCATCTGGTATGTGAGGAAAAATAATCTGGCGCTTTGGCAGACAGCAGATATCTTCGCCCCTTCGGTTGCGATAGGCCATGTCTTTGGAAGGCTCGGCTGTTTTGCAGCGGGATGCTGTTATGGCAAGACCGCACAGACGCTGCCATGGGGCGTCATATTCACCGACCCCGATTGTCTTGCCCCTACGGACGTGCTTCTGCATCCTACCCAACTCTATGAGTCGGCAGGAGAGCTGATTATTTTTTTTATTCTTCTTGTGTTAAGGAGATACAAATCTTTTAACGGCCAGCTTTTCATGACGTATCTTCTCCTCTATTCAGTCCTGAGGTTTGTTGTCGAATTCTTCAGGGGCGATATTGCAAGGGGATTTCTGATTGCAGACATCTCTGTTTCCCAGTCGATAAGCGCAGGAATGTTTCTTATTGCGATTATCGGATTGATTATCCTGAAACGACGGAACGCTTAGCTTCTTTTTAGTCATCACCTGACCATTTGATACGGTAGTTTTATGAATTATATGGGTTAAGTTCATTTCACAGATTTCTTTTTATCCTGTGGTTTTCGGAACCCATCGAGAAAATGAAAAAACGCCAGGACCGGAAAGCGGTATATCATCCGCGGTCCGGCATAACGCATCGCCTGCGTTATTTTTTCCCGCATATCTGGTTTGTAGCAGTGGATACGACAGTTGGCGCAGGTCGGTTTCTCCTCCCTGAACGGGCATCGATCGAGACGCCTGCGGGCATATTCACGGAGTTCGCTGCACCCAGGGCAGAGATCATCACGCGTACCGTGCCGACCATGGCAGTAGATAGCTACCATCGCTGCAACCGTCTTCTGCTCACGGAGTATTCTGCGGCTTCTGTCGTTCGTCATGAGAATTATTCTCTCCCTTATTTTACCCATGAGACCGCCGAAAAATATCTATAATAAGATGTATGA
>CAVWBP010000027.1:0-26896 GCA_963753165.1 Thermodesulfovibrionales bacterium
TATGAAAGGGAAAAAGAGCTTATTCAATTTTCTGAGTGATGAAGATATCGAGAATTTGTCCGCTTTTTTTGAAAGCAAGCATATCCCTGCTGGCGAGGCTCTCTGGAAAAAAGAGGACCCTTTCGATTATATAGCTATTATTGCTTCAGGAAAGGTGGAAATAAAAAAAGAGGCGGAGTTCGGGGGCATGAATGTGATTATGGGCAAATATAGCAGGGGGGCATTATGCATCCTTGATGACAGTCTCAGGAAAGTTACCGCGGTAGCACTTGAAGATGTCTCCCTCGCGATAATTACTCAGGAAAGCCTTGATAAACTGATCGCCACAAATCCTGAATTGGGAGCCAAACTCCTGAAGGGTATGCTCCTTACGGTATCAGATCGTTTAAGAAAATCCTTTGATCGCATTGTAACGTTCTTCTGATCTGTTTTATTTCGTTGACTCACTGAATTATAGTGGATGTATTTGCTCCTGCTTTATTAAGAGTTATACCATGAAAGGTGAAGAATGAACTGGTATCAATCAACTGTCAAGGAAACATTCGAAAAGCTTAGGGCGTCAGAGAGCGGACTATCCGATTCAGAGATCAAAGAGCGTCTCCTGCAGTTCGGCCTGAACAAATTCATTGAAGAAGAGAAGACAAGCAGACTGAAAATACTTATCCACCAGTTTACCAGTCCACTTATTTATATCCTGCTCATCGCCGGTGTGGTGACAATTTTTCTAAAGGAGTATATAGACTCGGGAGTAATCTTTGCTGTTGTAATACTGAATGCAATTATCGGATATATACAGGAGTACAAGGCAGAGGAGAGTGTCAGGGCCCTCAAGAAAATGGTTGTTCCAAAAGCTAAGGTTCTGCGGGAAGGAAAAGAGAAGGAAATTAATAGTGAAGATCTTGTGCCGGGGGATATTGTTTTGCTTGCATCAGGAGTGAGAGTGCCTGCAGATCTCAGACTGTTTAAAACAATTGAACTGAGGGTTGAAGAAGCAATGCTGACCGGAGAGTCCCTGCCTGCTGAAAAAGTAACTTCCCCGATCAAAGAAGCAAACTTGACACCCGGTGATCAGAAAAATATGGCATTTATGGGCACAATTGTCGTAAGCGGCAGGGCGAAAGGCGTTGTTGTTGAGACAGGACATAGCACGGTCCTCGGACAGATTGCCACCGAAGTCAGGGAAGTGGCAGTGGTAAAGACCCCCCTTCAGTATAAACTTATGCGGTTTGCGAAGTTAATAGGAATTCTCGTAATAGCCTTTTCAGCCTTGGTCTTTGGAGTAGGAATATTGTTGGGAGGAAAGGCCTCCGAAATGTTTATGATTGCCGTGGCCACGGCAGTATCAGCAATTCCTGAAGGGCTTCCGGTCGCGGTAACGATAGTGATGGCTATCGGTGTTGCGAGGATGGCAAGGCGAAATGCCGTCATAAGAAAATTGCCTGCGGTTGAGACACTCGGAAGCACAACCGTTATAGGGTCAGATAAGACTGGCACCCTCACAAAGAACGAGATGACCGTAAGGGTAGTGTACGATGGTGAAAAGGCATATAGAATAAGCGGAATCGGTTATGAACCAAAGGGGGAAATCCTCTATCAACTGGAACCGGTCGATATCAAGGCGTCTGCGAACCTGCTCATGGTCTTTAGGATAGGCATGCTCTGCAATGAATCCAATATTTATGAGGAGGAAGGTGAGTTTAAGGTAGATGGTGATCCGACAGAAGGGGCATTAATCGTTTCTGCAATGAAAGCAGGTCTTAACCTTATAGAGGAAACAAGACACTATCCTCAAACAGCAATAATACCGTTTGAGTCTGAGCATGGGTATATGGCGACCCTTCACAGACACGGCGGGAAAAAGTTTATTTTTGTAAAAGGTGCTCCGGAAAAAATACTCGATATGTGTACTGAATGTGTAGTAAAGGATAAGATCGAGACAAAAGAAATACTGAATAAAGCCCACCTTTTTGCCAGAGAAGGTATGAGGGTCCTTGCCATGGCTTATAAGGAAGCCCCTCAAGATATCGATGAGATAACCCACCATGATGTTGAGGAAAATCTTGTATACGTTGGTTTACAGGGAATGATCGACCCACCAAGAACGGATGTTATGGATGCAGTGAAAGGCTGTAAAAAAGCCGGCATTAAGGTTGTAATGATCACGGGAGACCATGCTGCTACAGCCTCAGCAATAGCAAAGATGCTCGGAATATCAAGTGAGGAATCCGGGGTTATGACCGGCAAAGAGATAGAAGCAATGAGTGATGATGAACTCTTCAATAAGGTCAAAGACATTTCTGTTTTTGCAAGGGTCTCACCCAAGCATAAACTCAGGATAGTTGAGCAGTTGATTCGATACGGAGAGATCGTTGCCGTGACGGGTGACGGAGTAAATGATGCACCGGCCCTCAGGGCAGCACATATAGGAATCGCAATGGGGAAGTCGGGAACCGATGTTGCAAAAGAAGCATCTGATATGGTTCTCGCAGATGATAACTTTGCCAGTATTTTTGCTGCAGTTGAAGAGGGAAGGGTTGTATATGACAACATAAAGAAGGTTACCCTTTTCCTCATATCATGTGGTTTTGGAGAACTGATTGCCATCATCGGAACAATAGTCATGGGATACCCTATTCCATATATCCCTGCACAGATTCTCTGGCTTAATCTTGTAACGAATGGACTGCAGGATGTTGCTCTTGCCTTTGAGCCGGCAGAAAAAGGTGTGTTAAACAGACCTCCAAGGAACCCAAAGGAAGGCATTTTATCAAGCCTTATGGTACAGAGAACAGTATTAATGGGAATAACGCTGGCTGCCGGAACACTGTTTTTATTTATCTCAAACCTTAACGCAGGAGTGCCTCTTGAAAGGGCGCGTACAATCGCCCTCACAACAATGGTCTTTTTCCAATTCTATCAGGCGTTCAACTGTCGTTCAGAGACACAATCCGTTTTCAGAATGAGTCCGATAAGCAATCCATTGCTGTTTATCAGCATGATTGCTGCATTCCTTGCTCAACTGTCGGTGATTTATGTTCCGGCGTTCCAGTGGGTCTTCAGGACAGTGCCGATTACAATGAACGAGTGGGTGCAAATATTTCTGGTCTCCACTACAATTATACTTGTAGTTGAGATGGATAAATGGATAAGGGGGAGAAAGCAGGGTCGTTAGTTTTGCTGCGGTTTTCAAATGCTTAATGAAAAAATATTACATAGCTGTTATTGTAATTACTACAGCACTTATCACATTTCTGCACCTTGCAATTTATCAGGAACAATCTCCTCATATTGTTTTTGAGGAGCTTTACTATATACCGCTTCTCTTTGGGGCACTGTTCTTCGGGCTTAAGGGTGCTATCCTCACTTACTTATTCGCATCGTTGTTATACCTGCCTTTCTTTTTTGGAAACTGGACCGTGTCGTTTTTGGGTTTAGCGGACAGGCTTTTGCATATTTTGTTTACAGGAGTGTTCACAATCCTCGCGGGGTACCTTGTCGATCGCGAAAGAAGACACCAGAAGGAATTGGAAAAGGGACAGTATCTCGCTGGCATTGGTCAGGTTGCCACAACCATTGTTCATGACCTGAAAAACCCCCTGATCGTAATATTGGGCTTCGCAAAACGCATACGAGACGGTAAAGGGAACATCGACAGGGCGGCACAAACAATTATTGAATCAGCCGAAAATATGCAGAAGATCGTCCATGACGTGCTTGACTTCTCCAAACCGATAAAACTCGAATTGAAGGAAGAGGACCTCGGTAGTATTGTTAGAAAGGCGTGTGATTATTGTAAGTTAAAGGCAGCCGAGAAAGGCGTCACTTTGTCTGTCGATATACCTGACCGTACAGTGAAGCATCTGATAGACGGCTTTGCCATGCAGAGGGCTCTTGTAAACCTCATTAATAACGGTATCGAAGCTTCGGCAAAAGGGCAATTGGTGACGGTCTTTGTGAAAACTGGCAGCCAGTATCAGACAATTCGCATTAAAGATGTCGGTTCTGGCATGGACCGGGAAACAATCGAAAATGTCTTCACACCATTTTATTCAAAGAAAAGTAAAGGGACCGGACTTGGGATGCCAATCGCAAAGAAGATAATCGAGGGTCATCAGGGTAAGATTCACATAAACAGTCATCCAGGACAGGGTACAGAGATAACGATAGAGTTGCCATGTAATTCGATAGAACTAACAAAGAGGTAACAACAAATGAAAATGAATAACGCATTATTGCAGAGCGTGCGGTGATTTCTCACGGAGTTGCCGGAAGCCAGCAGAATTATGAACAACGGACCAAAAATCGCATACTTTTCTATGGAGATAGGGCTTGAAGCCCGGATGCCAACTTACAGCGGCGGCTTGGGTGTGCTGGCGGGAGATACGATCCGCTCCGCAGCCGATCTCAAGGTTCCTATGGTAGCGGTCACGCTGCTTCACCGCAAGGGATATTTTCGCCAGAAGCTTGATGCAAGCGGGTGGCAGACTGAGGAGCCTGTCGAGTGGGCTGTTGAAAGTTATTTTGGAAGAGATACCAAAGAAAACCTTCGTCACTATCGAGGGACGGAATGTTTATCTTCGCTCCTGGAAATATGAAGTCAACGGCATCGGAGATTTTAAAGTACCGGTGTATTTCCTGGATTCGGATCTTCCGGAAAATTCCGAATGGGACAGGACACTGACCCATTTCCTTTACGGAGGGGACCAGTATTACCGCCTCTGTCAGGAGGTAATCCTCGGTATCGGCGGCGTGAGGATGCTCCGTGCCCTTGGATATGAAAACATTAAGCGGTTCCATATGAATGAAGGACATGCTAGCCTTCTTGCATTGGAGCTTCTCAATGAACAGGCAGGAAAAACAGGGCGAGAGCCAACCCGGCCTGAAGATATTGAAGCTGTCAGAGAACAATGCATTTTCACAACTCACACGCCGGTACCGGCCGGACATGATCAATTCCCCATTGAATTAATACGCCGCATCATCGGGCCCCGTGAAGATCTTTTTAAAATAAAAGATATTTTCCTGTATAACGACCTGTTTAATATGACGTATCTTGCTTTGAATATGAGCCGCTTTATTAATGGAGTAGCAAAAAAACACGGGGAAGTTTCACAGCTGATGTTCGAAGGGTATACAATCGATGCCATCACGAACGGAGTTCATGCAGCGACTTGGACCACAAAACCCTTTCAGAACCTTTATGACCGGTATATCCCTGGCTGGAGAGAGGACAATTTCAGCCTCCGATATGCTCTAAGCATCCCGAAGCACGAGGTCTGGGAGGCCCATGCCTTCGCGAAGAATGAATTGATTCAGCATGTGAACCGAGAAACCGGAGCCGCGATGGATACGGACGTTCTGACACTCGGTTTTGCACGGAGGTCGACAACGTATAAGAGAGGAGAACTTCTTTTTCAGGATGGTGAGAGGCTCAAAAGAATATCATCGGAGGTCGGCAGGTTTCAGGTAATTTACGCCGGCAAGGCTCATCCGCAAGACTCTGCGGGCAAGGAGATCATCAAGCGAATCTTTCATGCAAAAGAATCCCTCAAGGCGAACATAAAGATCGCTTATCTTGAGAATTACGACATGGAGAAAGGGAAGCTCATAACATCAGGGGTTGATGTATGGTTGAATACCCCTCAACCGCCCCTCGAAGCCTCAGGGACAAGCGGGATGAAAGCTGCCCTTAACGGCGTCCCAAGCCTGAGCGTTCTGGACGGTTGGTGGATTGAAGGGTATATAGAAGGAATCACCGGATGGTCCATTGGTGAGGCTGGCAGGGGAGCCGAAGCGAGCAGCGACTGGTCAAATGATGCCTTATCTCTTTACAACAAGTTGGAGAATGTTGTTATTCCACTTTTCTATCATGATAGGGATCGCTTCATCGAAATGATGCGCTCTTCCATTGCCCTGAACGGTTCGTTTTTCAATACCCAGAGAATGATGCTGCAGTATGTGTTGAGAGCGTATTTCTGAACATATCCCCGATTTTCCTGGTATGTCAGACCTTGTACGAATGAGAATAATAGAGGAAACAAAGGAGCAAGCATGAAATATCCGGAAAGGGTTAAAAGAGCCATCATATAGACCCGGCGGTGGTAAACAATCCCTGATTACATCATTATCTGACGTTGTGGGCATGATCGTTTATTTTTCAATAGCCAACTGGGTTCCCGGCACCGTTTTGCAATGAACTTCCAGGTCGTTTTTTGCTACACTATACCTAGTCGGTTCCACAGGAACAGCAATAAGAATTCATTGCGTTTGAGCAATCATGGAACTGGAAATTCTATCCCGAAACAAGTCCTGGATATGAGATCAGACGGATATCCAGGGTGAAACAAACAGGATTCCAGCCTAGATGAAAGTCCGGAAGATGCTTTACCGGAAAAGGAGGGAACAATGCGCAGAGTACTATATTTCCTGATAACCAACCTGGCGATTGTAATAGTGCTGGGAATTGTACTGAGAATTCTCGGTGTTGAACCTTATCTGACCGCGTACGGCCTCAATTATCAGTCGCTCCTCATATTTTCTGTCGTTTTCGGTATGGGCGGGTCATTCATAAGCCTTGCGCTCTCGAAGTGGAGCGCAAAGAGACTTACAAGGGCTCAGGTGATAACTTCGCCTGCAAGTGAAACAGAGCGTTGGCTCGTCAAAACGATAGGAGAACTTGCTTCCAGGGCCGGCATAGGAATGCCAGAGGTTGCCATATTCCCCTCTGATGACATGAATGCGTTTGCAACCGGCATGAAGCGGAACAACGCCCTTGTGGCCGTCTCAAGCGGGATGCTGCGGCGCATGGACAAGGAGAAAATCCGCGCAGTACTGGCGCATGAAGTGGCCCATGTAAAAAATGGAGACATGGTAACCCTTGCGCTCATACAGGGTGTGGTGAATACATTCGTCATATTCTTTGCGCGTATTATCGGGTATACCGTTGACAGAGTGATATTCAGAAATGAGAGGGGGCATGGTATAGGTTTCTGGGTAACGACGATCATCGCAGAGATATGCCTCGCAATGCTTGCCTCGATTATCGTCTTCTGGTTTTCAAGGAAAAGGGAATACCGCGCAGACAGCGGTTCCGCGGATTTGGTTGGAAAAAAGCCCATGATAGGCGCACTCGAAGCCTTGAAAGCCTCTATACAGCAGCCTCATCTGCCTGACCAAATGGCGGCTTTTGGTATCTCCGGGACTAAAAAGCAGGGGTTGAAAGCGCTCTTTGCAACCCATCCGAACCTCGATGACCGGATTAATAACCTTATGGAGTCGAGGTATCCTGATTACAAGCCCTGATTGGACAGGGCAGATACTTTGTTGCCAACCGGGCGATATCAGATATATTGTCATTTAAGGACAGCCATCATGAGAATTTCCTATTCAAAGCAACACGTTGTGAAAAATATCCTAACTGTTTGATTGATGAAGAAATTCTCGGCTGGATTCAAATCTTGAAAAACAAGACTCGTGGCTGAATGAGAGATTTTGAATCGTTTCGGGCGATCTTCACTTTTTCGGTGAACTGTTCCTATCGAGGTGAGATTTAAAGAGCGTTTAGCAGCGGTAGTATTTGAAAAAATAAAACTCACGAAACTGGGGATACAGTTGAATAAGATTCAGCAGAGAATCAACCGGTATTCATGTCCTGAATCAGCTTCAGGACTATCTCTTTTATCTCATCCCGTGCCCGTCTGAAATCGTTCATCCTTGCTTCTTCCGATCCGAGTGTGCCGACCGGGTCCCGGACCGGGATATGGGTTCGTTTTACCTCGAAAGGTATGCAGGAACAAATCCTTTCCGCATAATCACACAGTGTTACCACGAGATCCATCTGCTGCAGGAGCCCGGTGTCAATCTCTTTTGATTTCTGGCCTGAGATGTCGATGTCCAGTTCCCGCATTACCTCTGCTGCCTTCCTGTGGACACCGGCGGACATGATCCCGGCGCTGTGTACTTCTATTACACCCTTTCCGAATTCCCTGGCAAAACCTTCTGCCATCTGGCTTCTGCAGGAATTTGCCGTGCATATGAACATGATTTTTTTCATGAGGACCTTTTATTCCTTTACCCTGATTTTATCCCGGACTGACCCCGAGTCTTTCCTGTCTTTTTGTGTGAGGAACTTCCTGGTGAAGAGGATGATTATTCCGGATACGGCCAGCGCGCCCAGAAGAAGGCTGAAGGAGATGAGGGTGCTGTTGAGTATTTCGGGCTGCACAAGGAGAACCCCGCCGAGGCCGAGCATCATGGTTCCTGATACGAGTTTCAGCATTCTGCCCTGCCACTCGGTAAGGTGTTTTTTGCCGAGTGTAACGGTGAATAACACAACGATTACTGAAAGCGGGATTACATAGACTATGTTATAGAGGACGAGATAGAAGTAATACGTTAAGGAAGGGAGATTGTTCAGGGTGAGTATTCTCGTAAATACCATCGGAAACCCCGCCGTGCAGAGGAGTTCATAGGAGTTTGCCGCGATTGCCAGCACCGCGGTTCCGATCAGGACCGAGACCACAGAGGTGGACTTCAGGAGCTTTCTCATGCGGTCGAAAAGTTTTGGTTTTGCGCTGTCAGGGATGGTAAGCGAAACTCCTTTTTTGAAGACGAAGAAATCCTTGATATTGATAAGCGCAATTATGATGGCGACCGACCCCGCAATTTTCGTAATAAAAGCGACCTGTCCCATAACGAGAAAGAGGTTCAGCCATGCTGCCATGAACACGAAATAAATGAATCCGGAGAAGAAGACAAAGACCCCGCCGGTCAGAAGCATCCTCTTCCGGGATTGTGCATGGATCATGATTCCGAGGAGAGAGAAAAGGACGAAGAAGGCGCAGGGGTTGAAACTGTCGAGGCCTGCGATTACCAGTGTCATGAGGGGAAGGGACGACTCGGATGCTTCTATGTTTCCAATCCACGGGATGTAGACGGTCCTGCTTTTTTCCGTACACTCTAAATTATCAGATTTTCCGGCAGCCTCGCCGGCCTGTGTTCCCGTTCCGGGAGTTTCAGGTGAGACTTTGCCGGAAAGGACAGCGTAAGGATCGATGCAGGGTTCAGAAAGACACCGGGGAATCAGCTGCTCAAGTTCTTCACGGGTGTGTTGAGAAAAGCCAACGATGCCCTGGTTTCCGATAAAGGTTACCGGAACGCCTGAAGTGGTGAGTTTGTAAGCCTTGGCCATTCTTACAAGCAGCGTAGCATTTGTTTCGTCGTACCATACCTCGTAATCATAAATCTCAAGGGAGGGATATTTTTTCTTCATTTCCTTCAGGAACTCTTCCTCTTCTGCACAATGAGGACAACCCTTGCCCCAGAAGAAGTGGATTTTCACCGGGTGGAGCATGCCGGAAGTGACTTCTTTCTGTGTTTGCAGCGCAGCCTGCTCCTTTTTTGCCTGAAGCGGCTGGACAGGTTTCTTCACCCCGGGAATCTTTTCCGGTTGGGCAGTTTTTTCAGGCGCTGCCGGTTTTTCGATACACTCCTGGGAATTTTCATTGTTCTGGAGACAGACCCCCTCATCCTGAGGAAGTGAAATAAACGCATCAGCAGCGCGATAAAAACCCGTGAAGCAGAGAAAAAGACAGATACAGGCTGAAAGTATGATAAATTTTCTCATAGTATCTATGATAACTTTATTAATATACCGATTTCTATAAGCGCTATTTTCCTGCACGTGGAGTAGTAAAAATATGCCCCTAACAATCTTTTATGAATGTAATTATTTGATTGTTATCATACTGTTGTTTGATTAATTTTAATAAAAAGCTTGAATAAATTCTTCTATTTTTCTATTATTAAATAAAAATATGGAGGATATATGCTGAAGGAGAAGGTTGAGAAGGCACTCGAAACAGTGAGGGCGGGACTTCAAAGAGATGGCGGCGATATAGATCTTGTTGAGATCAAGGATAACATAGTCTATGTAAAGCTGAAAGGCGCATGCGGAACCTGTCCGATGTCTACGATCACTCTGAAGACCTGGGTCGAGGCGCATCTCAAGAAGGAAATCCCTGAAATAAAAGCGGTTCAGGCCGTTTAAAGAACTGCATGAGGTTTGGAGAACAGAAATTGTTTTTAAACCTCCTCAAAGAGAAAGCAAGGTTCATCTTCTTTCCATTCCTTTGTCTGCTTGTTGTGTTCCCTTTTGCCGTCAGCGCTTCTGATACAAAAATAACCAATATCAAATACTGGTCCTCTGATGATTACACTCGGGTAGTGATTGAATTGTCCGAGCCGGTAAATTTTTCGAAAAATCATTTGACGAACCCTGACAGGCTCTATTTTGACCTTCTCAATGTCACGCTGGACAAGGAGGTCAGGACAAGTTTTTCAGTCGGAGACGGCATTTTGAAGTCTGTAAGGGCAGGCCAGTTCAGCGCGTCGACGGTCAGGGTTGTCCTCGATCTGGAGAGTCTGACAGACTGCAGGTCCTTTATGCTCGAAAATCCGGTAAGACTGGTTATCGATATTCAGGGAAGCAGGACAAAGATACCGGAGAAACCGGATCTTCTCACGGCAAAGCGACGGATTGTGATCGACCCCGGTCATGGAGGTCATGATCCCGGTGCGGTGGGATTACGGAAACTCTATGAAAAAGATGTTGTTCTGGATATAGCCTTAAAAGTGGGGAAGATCCTCATGAACGACCCGCTTTACGAGGTGGTTTTTACGAGAGAGAGGGATGTGTACCTGCCTCTTGAAGCAAGGACTGCCGTGGCGAACAGGAAAAACGCGGACCTTTTTGTTTCAGTCCATGCGAATGCAAGTCAGAGAAGGCAGGCAAAGGGGATCGAGACCTATATGCTCAACTGGACAGACGACGAGGAAGCACTGCGAGTTGCGGCGCGGGAGAACCAGATATCCCTGAAAAAGATGAGAGACATGAATAAGAAGATGGACATTGTGGATATCATTAAGAGTGACCTTCTGCGGGAGAACAAGAGGGATGAATCCATTAAACTCGCAAACTATATCCAGCGGTCTATAGTGTCACGACTTGAAGAACGGGATGACCTCGGAGTGAAACAGGCCCTTTTTTATGTGCTCTTTGGCGCACGCATGCCGTCGGTGCTTGTCGAGGTGTCGTTCATCAGTAATCCGGAGGAAGAAAAACTTCTTTCCCAGGAAAGCTACAAAATGGAAATCGCTGAAGCGATTGTCGAAGGCATCAAAAAATATTTTCAATCGACACCGATGATCCAGAAGGTGGTTGAGCTGAAAAACGAAGGCCGGAATTACAGGTAAACACTTGCCTGCCACGATCAAGATTCTCCTCTATGTCCTCTTCGTCATCTCCCTTTTTATAATCAAGTCCCCTGATATCCTTGCTGTTCTCACTCTTGCCGTCTCGCCTCTCCTCCTTGCGGTTCCGTTTCGTTTCGTCAGGCAGGGGTGGGTTCCCATCAGTCTCCTGCTGATGTTCACGTTCCTCAGCAATGTCTTCTTTCATCAGGGGAAAGTGCTCTATCATTCGGGAATGCTGATTCTTACTGAAGAGGGTTTCACTATCGCAGCCGTAAGAACCCTCAGGGTGTTTCTCATGATCATAGGCGCAAAGATAGTGATTGGAACGACATCGATCGAATCACTCGTTGCTGCCATGGGCAGGATGTTCCGGCCATTGGAACGCTTTGGGTTGCCGGTTGGAGAATTTTTCACGACCATGGGACTTGTCATGAAATCCCTGCCGAAGCTCACAAAAGAAATAGCAGGGGTGTACAGGGAAAAGATGCAAGAGGAAAACGTTTCCGGGTTCTGGAACCGGATAAGAACAGCAGCCATGGTTTTCAGCGCCCTTTTTGTGCGTGGGCTGGAGTCGCCGGAAAAGTTCCTGAACGATAAATCAGAGCGCACACACGATGGTTGATACAATCATTCAGGGAGGTCTTGTCATTGACGGGAGCGGTTCGGAACCGTATGAAGGAGATATAGGCATAACCGGAGAGAGGATAGTATTTATAAAGAAAACCTCCCCGTCTGCCCGCTCCGGACCGGAAGTGAGGGCAAAGAAGAAAATCGACGCGAGGGGCATGGTCGTCTGTCCCGGTTTTATCGATACCCATGCGCATTCGGAATTCACCCTTCTCGCAGACCCCCGCGCAGAAGGAAAGGTGTCTCAGGGGATAACCACCGAAATAAACGGCAACTGCGGGTTGTCTGCGGCCCCTCTTCTGGGTGAAGCATTGGAGCGCAGGGAAGACGACCTGAAGGAATTCAACATCCGCGAACGATGGAAGTCTTTCAGGGAATATTTCAGGCTGCTCCAAGAGAGAGGCATTGCAATGAATTTCCTGACCCTTGCCGGCCACGGAAACATCAGGGCCAGCGTCCTTGGCTATGAAGACAGAGAAGCGACAGAAAAGGAGAAAAAGCGGATGTGCAGGCTCCTTGCGCAGTCCCTCGGCGAAGGGGCAATCGGTCTTTCGACAGGCCTGATCTATCCGCCGGGCGTATATTCGGATACCGCAGAATTGATCGGGCTTTCCAGGGTTATGTCCATTCCGCACAAAACCGGCACGGGTTCTCACCGGGCAGGGAAGGGCAGAGGCATACCCGGAATCTACACAACTCATATGCGGAGCGAGGGGGATGCATTGATAGAATCCATACAGGAGACACTCACCATTGGAAAGAAAGCGGAGGTTAAGGTCCATATCTCCCATATCAAGACAGGCGGAGAGAAGAACTGGCACAAGGCAGACGAAGCCGTTGCGAGGATAGAGAACGCGCGAAAAAGAGGTCTTCGGGTAACTGCTGACAGATACCCCTATATCGCGGCCTCAACTGATCTCGATACGGTTCTGCCCGAATGGACATATGAGGGGGGAAATCAGGAGGAACTGAGAAGGATAAAAAAACCGGAGATACGGGAGAGGATAAGAAAAGAAATACTCCATGCACATCCGGAGAAAAGATACTGGGACAGCATACGGATAGCAACTGTGGCGTCACGAAAAAATGTATGGATGGAAGGAAAGAGCATCTCTGAGATTGCAGGCATCAAAGGGGCGGAGCCGGTCGATATGCTTTTCCGGATACTTATTGAGGAAAAGCTCAGGGCGGGCGCGATTTTTCTCTCCATGCATGAGGAGAACCTGCAGAAGTTCCTTGCGCTTCCTTATGTCATGATCGGCACAGACAGTTCTGCGCGGTCTTTCAGCGGCCCAACCTGCAAGGGGAAACCCCACCCAAGGGGATTCGGGAGCTTCCCGAGATTCCTCGGAGAGTATGTGAGAGACAAAGGCATGTTGAGTATACAGGAGGCTGTCCACAGGATAACCATGCTCCCCGCACGGACTTTCGGGATACAGGACCGAGGGATCTTGAAGAAAGGCGCATTCGCAGATATTGTTCTGTTTCAGTACCAGAAAATAAGAGACAGGGCAACCTTCGACGAACCTTTTCTCAGGCCTGAGGGGATCCATGCGGTCATGGTGAACGGGAAACCGGTGGTATGGGACGGCGAAACAACACTGCACAGGCCCGGGAGAGTGTTGAAATATGGGCGTTAAACCCCTTATCGGCATTACCATGGACAAAGAGGGCGAATATGTGAAGATGAAGCATTTCTACGCTGCTGCAATCCGAAAGAGCGGCGGAGTTCCGGTATTCCTCCCGCCGGACCGGAATGCATCAGACTATGCTGCGTTCATTGACGGACTGCTGATCCCGGGAGGTGATGATCTCGACCCGGAGTATTATGGCGAACCTGCGTCTACTGCAATGAGGCCTGTCTCCAGGGAAAGGAGCGATTTTGAGTTCTCACTGCTCAATCCGGTTATGGAACTGCGCAGACCTGTCCTCGGCATCTGTTACGGAATGCAGCTGCTGAATGTTTTTTTCGGCGGCACACTCTTCCAGGATCTTGAACCGCATGCTGAAGTAGCAATTAATCATAAAACAGGGTATCATAAAATTGTGATCACAGAAAACAGGTTTTTTGAACAAGGTACGTTTTCTGTAAACAGCACACATCATCAGGGAGTAAAAAATATCGGGGATGGTCTGTCCGCGTTCGTCTTTTCTCCCGACAACCTCGCAGAGGCGTTCTCCAGAGAAGACTATCCATTTCTTGTCGGCGTCCAATGGCATCCTGAACGTGATATGGAGAATGTGCTTTCAGCGCACCTCTTCAGGAAGTTTATAGAGGCGTCTCGACGATGAGAAGAGAATAGAATATCGTTTTTTTACGCAATGTGGCCATAACGTCACATATTCCCAATGTTATTCCCGCAAGTAAAGCGCGTCGGGAATCTTTCTTCAAAAAACGGGAATGATTCCGGACAAGCCGGAATGACAAGGAATACGGGCGTATGCAAGAAAAGATTTATGACGTCCAGTTTTGTATAAGGTCGCTGACGCCGGCCTGATTTCTCGTGCTTTTCAAACTATTCTTACACAGAGAAGGAGGAGAATATGCTTAACAGGGAAGAACTCAAAGAGATAGCGAAGATGCGGGGTGACGACGCCTATTTTGTGAGCCTCTATCTGAATGTGAATCCCATATCGACGGTAAAGGATAATTATGTTATTCATGTAAAGAATATGCTGAAACAGACAACCGGGCAACTCTCGAAGCCTGTTCTGAAAAGGATCAGCGCTGATCTCGAAAAGATTGAATCATATATTCTCTCCAATAAAAGGATTTTCAAGAAGGGGCTTGCGCTCCTGAGTTCTCAGGAGAAGCAATTCTGGAAAGAGTTCCATCTGTCAGTTCCTCTCAGGAATGAAATTATCGTTGATCAAATCCCGTATATAAAACCGCTGCTCGGCGTCCTTGACAATTACCAGAGGTATGCCATACTGCTCGTCGGCAGGGACTCGGCACGGTTATTCCTGGTGCATCTTGGAGAGATTGAAGAGTACGCAGAGGTCCATAGTGAGAATGTGCCCGCCAGACATAAGAAAGGCGGATGGTTCGCCCTTGCGGAGAAAAGCTACGAACGGCATATCGATTACCATGTGAGCATGCACCTGAAGGACGTTCTGAAGAAGCTGGATTCGTTTCTCTCCGGTGAATATGTCGGCAGACTGCTTATTGGGGGTGCGGAAGAGGCGGTGACAAAGGTAAGAGCCATGCTCTCTCAGACCATGGCTGATAAGGTCATCGGCACGTTCCAGGCAGACATGTCCGCAAGGAGCAAGGATATTCTGGATAAAGCGGAACCGATCCTTATGTCATTTGAAGAAAAGAGGGAGGAGGAAGACGTGGATGAGATGATCGCCAGGGCGCTGAAGAATGAGAATGCAGTGCTTGGCATCGAAGACGTGCTGAATGCACTCCAGGAAGGCCGCATCATGAAACTGGTCATGCTGAAAGACTTCAAGCTGTCGGGGAAATCCTGCAGCCAGTGCGGATATCTGAATTCTCATGATATTGCTTCATGTCCTTACTGCAAGGGGAAAATGCAGAAGGTCAAGTATATCGTCGATCTCATTGCCCAGAAGGCTGTTGAACAGGGAGCATTGGTTGAGGTCGTTGCCAAAAACAAGAAACTCAGGGAAGCCGGAAATATCGGAGCGTTCCTGAGGTTCTAATACTTTTTATTTCTTATTTCAGTTGAAACACGGCGGATACTGTATTTCTGCTTATTCCCGGTCCCGGCTCAAGTCGGGACCTCTGATTGAACGAGTTTGATAATCCTGAAGAATATGAAAAATTCAGTTCATTGGCTGTGTGCCGTTCTGTGTGTCCTTGTCCTTTTCACCGCCTGCTCTCCACAAAACCGGATCGAAGGATATGTGTATTACAGGCTGAACACAAATCCGACGACCCTCGATCCTGCCTTTATTGTCGATGTAACCGGCGGGTCGATTGCCGCAAAGCTGTTTAACGGGCTGGTGAAAATAGGGAAAGACCTCACGATAGAGCCAGACATCGCAGAGAATTGGACACTCTCTGCTGACGGTCTGCTCTATACGTTTCAATTGAAAGAAGGGGTAAAGTTTTCGAGCGGACGAACAGTAACGGCCCGCGATTTCAAATATTCCTTCGAAAGGATACTAAATCCGGAGAACCGGTCCCCCGCCACCTGGGTATTCGAAAAGATACTCGGTGCTGAAGAATTTATGCAGGGCAGAGCGGTTGAGGTCAGAGGAATACAGGTGGTTGACGACCATACCCTGGAGATTCGACTGAAGAGACCGTTCTCGCCGTTTCTGAACCTTATGGCTATGACCTCTGCATATGTGGTGCCCCGTGAAGAAGTAGAGAGATGGGGGCCTGACTTTTCGAGCCATCCGGTCGGAACAGGACCGTTTCTCCTGAAAGAATGGCAGCCGAACAGGGAGATACGCCTCGACAGAAGAACGGATTACTTCGACAGGCCGGCAAAGATGCACGGTATTGTGTACCGGATTATCCCTGAAGACCTTACCGCAGTGAGTGAATTTGAGCTCGGGAACCTTGACCTCCTGACCATACCGGCAGCGGAATATGCACGATACAGACGTGATCCGTCGAAACGGCAGTTTATTGCGTCCATCGAGGGACTGAATACCTATTACCTTGGGTTCAATTGTTCACGGCCTCCTTTTGATAATCCGCGTTTAAGAAAAGCCGTTGCCTCTGCAATCGACAGGGAGAAGATTCTCAATACCATTTATGAGAAACGCGGAAGGCTTGCGGACGGACCGGTGCCGGATATCATGCGCAAATGGGCTCTCCGGTCGCTATACCGGTATGATCCGCAAAAAGCCAAAGAGATTATCGCCGGAGAGGGGTTTCAGAACAGTACGGTGCATTTTTATATAACGGCGGACCAGGAGATTGTGGATATAGCCGAAGTAATCCAGTCTTATCTTGCGGCTGCCGGAATGAACGTGCAGATAAAACAGCTTGAATGGAGCGCATATAAGGAAGCGTTGAGCAGAGGTGAAGCAGATATGTTCTACCTCAGCTGGTGGGCGGATTATCCCGACCCCGAGAATTTCCTGTTCCCGCTCTTTCATTCCGCCAACCACGGCCCGGCAGGAAACAGAACGAGATATACGAATACCGCTGTCGATGCGTTGATAGAACAAGGCCGTCTGACAATGGATGAACAAAAGAGGAATGCGTTCTATCAAAAAGCGGAGGAGTTAATCGTCGCCGATTCGCCATGGGTTTTCCTCTGGCACAGAACGGACTTTATCATACGGCAGCCCCGGATAAAGAACTATACCATACAGCCCATTTACAGTATGGATAAGGGGACAGATATAGAAATCAAGTAATCAGGTGTTCATATACTATTAGTTTTTGGGAAGATGATCAAAAACACTTGGATTAATAATGCTGTTGTCCCAATCTAACCAGACATTTGGATCTTTTCTACAGTCATATTTACGCCCTCTCTGGGCCCGCTCATCCCATATGCCGCAGATATACATCTCTCTGTTCAGATGGGGACAATATCCATCTTCCTCTCTTTTAATAAAATAAGGTTGTTGCGAATTCCATTGTATATGACCTTTTTGCACTTCTTCTTTTGTAATAGCAAAAATGAAACTACAACAAACAGCTTTGCAGATTGGGAGTCTTTCTTTACAGTCGAATACCACTTCATTCTCACCGTTATCTTCATCACCATAGACTGCTCCGATGCCAAGCTCCATAAGTCTTTTGAGCATTTTTTTTATATAAGCTCTTTGTTCTTCGGATATTTCTTCATCATTATCGGTTGTTAGATCCACAGGGTTTTCATCTTTTTTCATTTGCTCCTCCAAATTCTTAATTTATCCTTTTTACAACAAGCAATGACTCTCACACAAATACAAACATAAGGGCACATCATTTCTAATACTATTTTTTCATTTCCTAATTTAATTAAGTAGCTAAACCACTGACAATGTCAGTGGTGGGGTGTGGGGGCGGAGGCCCCACTCCTTATATGCTCATCAACATTGTTGGTGGTTATCAAATAATCCCTCCGTTTCAAAGCCACCGACAAGGTCAGTGGTAGTTTACTATACCTGCAAGGCTCGCTAGGGGAAATCTCTATACAGGAAGGATCGTTTGTCGCCGTTCTATCAATGCGGTACGGTACATATTTCGCCTGAGGTGAGGAATCCACTCCCATAAGCGTTCTGGACTAATAGCGTCTAGATTCTCACTCAAGCCGGACTATAACAAAACAGGACTTTAGACTCTATAATATCTGAGTTTCTTTGCCCTTCCAATTTGCTATTATAAGCATATGCCCATAACCATTACAAGGGGAATCTTCTATGGCGAATTGATCGGTATGTATGTTTTTGTACGAATGGGGTCATCCCTTGATTCGTGATGGATTCAAATAAATTTGGAAACTGCCGCATTATCAATTTCTGTTTGTACCCAATAAACACACCTTGATACGCGTTTTTAACTGTGAGAAGGTGAGATTTTGTTAGAACGACTCAAAATCTCTCTTTCAGTGTCAGCTACAATTCAACCCTTGCAAGGCAGTTATACGTCTTTAATCATTTATAAATACTTGCACCGCAGCGCATTCATCCCTGATGGAATAATTGGAAGTTTAAAATCCTGACACACCCCCGGATACGATGAAGGTCATAACCTTGCCGCTTTCGAGTTCCAGCGGGGTAACCTGTGCTTTGGGTACCACTATCACATTGCCTGCAAAGTTGTAGGATTGAGGCAGATATACCGCCATCTTATCCGCCATGCCGATAGTCTCCAGGCTTTCCCGCGTCACAAAGCCGAACGTCTGCACGGTTTTGTCAGGCGAGAGGTTTACCAATACCGGTTTGTCGAACCGCTTTTTTTCCCCTACGAAGGCGCTCACGAGGTCTTTGATGGCGGAATAGATCATCTTTACGAACGGCATGCGGCTGAAGAGTTTGTCGATGAGCTTTGCAGCGCCTCTTGCAAGGAACGTGGAGACAAAGAACCCTATAATAGTCACGAGCGGGATAGTAATCAGGATGCCGAGACCCGGGAACTCGACCCTGAAAATCCGGTCTATCGCCGAGACGATGAAGTACAGGATATAAAGGGTCATAACAATAGGGGCGAGAAACAAAAGACCGTTAAAAAAGTATTTGGAAAGTCTGTTCATAAAACCTCCTTATTCATTCAATTACGATGCAGACATATATGCAGCTTTCTATCACAACAGATGTTCAAAAACATGCAGCTTTCGGGGAACAGGGGGAAGTACCGGACACGTGCGGAATATTCATTCCCCTGCGCCGCCTGAGAATTATTTGGAAGAAACGATGTCTCTCACCTCCGCCGGAGCGCTTTCCTGAACAGGCCCGATGGCGGTCACGCGGTAATGTCTTTTCTTTGAGGGCTTTTCCTTATCGATGAACGAAGGGATTTGCGTCTCGCCGATCAGTACGAACCCTTTTTTCCTGTCTGTTTCCCTGTAGATTTTGTAGCCTTTTATCCAGGTATCGGGAGACTCTTTCCATATGAGATACACATTTTCTGCGGACGGAACGGCCTGCAGGTTTGAGGGCGGAGACGGAACAAGCCTGGCCGGATCTATCCTGATTTCCCGCGACGCGGGCCCCTCATAAACGATCCCATTCTCTCTCAGGCTCTTTACGGTGTACAGAACTGCCTTCTTCGCGTCAAATACATCTCTGAATGAAGTCTCTTTCAGCGATTCAGGATTAACCGGATTTTGGGACTGTGTTTCAGAACTATGCTTGAAGATATTGTAGGTTATCCCCTCTCCTGCGCTCTTCCATGAAAGCACAAGAACGTCATACTCAATAGTAAAAGATATATCCGCCGGTGGGGCAGGGAGGGTTGCAACGGGTATCGCAAGGGTGACCGAATCTTTGCTCATTATGCCCCGCAGGTTTTCTGCAATGATCTTGTATGTACGCGATGATACCCCCTTAATGTCGGTATCAATAAAAGAGCGTTTTTTATTTTCGAGCACTGCAATCTCTGTAAAATCCCCGCCTGTTGACCTGAGCACATGAAATCCCTTAATTGAAGCATTATTTTTATCCGGAAATTCCCACGACAGCGTGCTGCCTGATTCTCTCTGCACTGCGTGGAGATTGGAAGGAGCTTCGGGTTTTTCATACGATTTCAGGGTCGGATCGCCCTTTCTCCCGCACGCGATCAGCAGAAGACAGAGCGCAAAAATCAGAGGGAATACGGCGAGAGCTACGAAAAGTCTCCTGTCTCCGCAGCGGGTCATTGGATGAGCTTTTTCAGTCTCTTTATCTGTTTCTTCACTTCTGAAGGAGAGGTGCCGCCGAGCGATTTCTTGTTGCCGACGGAATCCGCCACAGAGAGACGGCGGTAGATATCGTCCTGAATAACCGGGGAATATTTCCGGAATTCTTCGAGAGAGATCTCTTCGAGTCTTTTATGCTGTCTGATTGCAGAGAGAACGATCCTCCCGGTAAGTTCATGGGCCTGACGGAAGGGGACGCCTTTTTTCACGAGGTATTCTGCAAGGTCGGTTGCGGTAGAATACGCTGCGCCAGCGGTCTCCTGCATCCTCTCTGTCTGAAATTTAATCCCGGGAAGCATTGCGACAAGAACTGAGAGGCATGATTTGATGGTATCGGCCGTATCAAAGACCGGGAGCTTGTCTTCCTGCATGTCCCTGTTATAGGCAAGCGGAAGCCCCTTCATCATGGTAAGGAGATTGAGCAGATTTCCGTAGATCCTTCCGGTTTTTCCCCTGATGAGCTCAGCTGCATCAGGATTCTTTTTCTGTGGCATGATGCTCGACCCTGTGGTGAATGCATCAGGCAGTACGATGAATTTGAACTCCTCCGTAGACCACAGAACCAGTTCTTCCGCAAATCGGGAGAGATGCATCATGAGAAGCGAGCAATTCGACAAAAACTCTATTGCGAAGTCTTGTCGTGACTGCATCGATGCTGTTCTGCGCCGTCTCCCCGAAGCCAAGCAGTTGCGCGACATAGGTTCTGTCAATAGGGGACGTTGTTCCTGCCAGCGCGCAGGACCCGAGGGGGAGACGGTTTATTCTCTTCAGGGAATCGCTGAATCTTTCCCTGTCTCTCTGGAGCATTTCAACATATGCAAGAAGATGGTGGGAGAGGAGGACCGGCTGCGCCCTCTGGAGGTGAGTATATCCCGGCATATGTAGACCGAAATACTGTCCGGCGAGGTCGAGGAATATTCCCTGGAGTTTTTGAATCAGTGCGGTGATTTGTCCTGATTCTGCCCTGAGATATAACCTGAGGTCGAGCGCCACCTGGTCGTTCCTTGAGCGTGCCGTATGGAGTTTCCTGCCTACGTCGCCTATTTTCTGGATCAAGGCCGCCTCGATATTCATATGGATGTCTTCGAGGTCTTCCCGGAAGGAAAATTTCCCCGATTCTATCTCCCGCGCGATCTGCCGGAGACTGATGGTTATTTTCTTTGCTTCATTGTGCGTTATGATACCCTGGCGCGCGAGCGTCTGCGCATGCGCAATACTTCCTTCGATATCGTACTTCCAGAGGCGGCGGTCGAACGATATGGACTCTGTGAACGATTCAACGATTCCCGACGTTTTTTCCGTGAATCTTCCCTGCCAGGCTTTTTTCATGTCCCTCTTTCCTGAAGATTTATTGAACGTATCAATAATAATAAAGGTCATAGGGAATAGTGTCAAGGCAAGGCTGAAGATGACTGCATCGTGCTTGAGATAACCTTTCAGAGAGATTAAGAAGTAACCTGCGGATTGTTGCGGTCGTCGCTCCCCCAGCCGTGCCTGCCGATGAGCGGCACGAATACACAGGGGGTATGATATTCCTCTGAAAATAGGCCCTTTGATTTTTTCAACCGCAACAGTTGCTGAGAAAAACGGTCCCCGACCGGTGCGATAAGAATTCCTTCGTCGGCGAGTTGTTCCCGCAGCGGTTCGGGAATTCCCGGAGTGCCGGCAGTGATGAGGATTCTGTCAAAAGGAGCCTGCTCCGGCCATCCCAACGTGCCGTCACCTTTTTTGACATGAAGATGCGCATATCCAAGCGACTGAAATTGTTCTTCTACACGTTGTGCAAGGAGTTCAATCCTTTCAATGGTGTAGACTTCCTTGACAAGTTCGGCAAGCACCGCTGCCTGATATCCTGAGCCTGTTCCGACTTCCAGAACCTTCTCGCCACCCTGGAGTTCGAGCAGTTCCGTCATGACTGCCACCATATACGGCTGAGAAATAGTCTGTCCCTCGCCGATCGAAAGTGCGGAATCATCATATGCCTGGTACCGGACAGGTTCCGGGACGAAGAGATGCCGCGGGACTTTCTTCATGGCCTGTAGGACGCGCTCGTCCCTTATCCCTCTCGGGATGAGCTGGTTTCTTACCATGAATTCCCTTAAGGCATCGAAATTCATGCGCGCATCCTTCTTGCAATTTCCCGCGCAGCGACAACACCTGAGGCGGAAGCCTGGATTAGTCCCCTGCTCACTCCCGCCCCGTCACCGATCGCAAAGAGGTTCCGGATATCCGTTTCGAGAGATTCGGAAAGTTTCGGAAGAATCGAATAGAATTTGACCTCGGCGCCGTAGAGAAGGGTGTCGGCGGAATTTACGCCCGGAGCGATCCCATCGAGCGCTTCGAGCATTTCGAGAATATCTGTGAGATGCCGGTAAGGCATGACAAAACTCAGATCACCCGGTGTAGAATCCTTTAATGTGGGGACTACGCTTCCCTGCGCAATCCTGTGGCGGGTAGAGCGCCTCCCCATGCGAAGGTCGCCGAGACGCTGGAGGATCACCCCTTTGCCGAGGAGATTCGCAAGCCCTGCAATATAACTTCCGTACAAAATCGGATCGTCAAAAGGCTCCGTAAAAAAGGTGCTTACCAGGAGAGCAAAGTTCGTATTCCGGGAACTCCCGTTTGCATAGCTGTGGCCGTTTACTGTCCATATCCCTTTCAGGTACTCTTTTACCACTTCACCGTTCGGGTTTACACAGAAAGTCCGCACTTTGTCCTGGAATGTTTTTGAATAATAAATAAGTTTTGGTTCGTAGGTGATACGGGAAAGATGCGCGAAAACTGAAGCAGAAACTTCCACTCTCACGCCGATGTCTACCGGGTTTTTCAGGAGTTGAAGCCGCAGCCGTTTCATTTCTGATTCGAGCCATCTCGAACCTTCACGTCCGGGCGCAAGCACTACAAAATCAGAATAATATTTTGTCCCGTCTTTCAAGGTTATGCCGGTAACTTTTCCCCTCCGGGTTATTACCTTCCCTGCTTCTGACCCGAACCGGACATCGGTTTTCCCTGAGAGGGCGTCCTTCATGTTTTTTAATACCGTTACGCAGCGGTCGGTTCCGATATGGCGTATCCTGGAGGGTATCAGTGTAAGGTTCTGCTCCGCGGCACGCGCTGCCAGGCGCTCTATCTCTGCTGCATTTCCGCCGTAAAGTTTGCCGGGCGCACCGTGCCGCACATAGAGTGCATCGACATAAGAAAGGAGAGAGACGAGGGTATCGTTCGTCACATAACGGGAAAGGAACCCTCCGATTTCGGGTGAGAGCGTGAGTTTCCCGTCGCTGTATGCTCCGGCTCCGCCCCATCCGCTCAGGAGCGCGCATTCTCTGCATGCCTTGCAGGAGACGTCCCTTGTCTTCATGGGACATACCCTGTGTTCTATGTCCCTGCCTTTCTCCACGATGAGAATTTTCGGTTTCCCGATTTCTTTCAGCAGTTCAAAGGCTGAAAAGATTCCCGCCGGACCGGAGCCTACTATTATGACATCGTATTTTTCCATGCTATGCCATGAACTTCAGGCGGTCCTTAAGGAAGCCGAGCGCATCATAATTGGTGAGGTCGAGATGGAGAGGCGTAATCGAGACGCAGTTGTCCTGAATAGCCTTGATATCGGTATCCTCTCCGTGCTCCCAGAATGGTTGTCCCCCGCCTATCCAGAAATGTTTCTCGCCATGGGGGTCGAAGGTTTCCTGAACCGAGTTATCATAAACCCGCTTTCCCTGCCTGGTGAATCTGAAACCCATGATGTCCTGCAGGGAGAGGTTCGGAACGTTCACATTTAATAAGGTGTCATAGGGGAGGGAATGATCAAGGATATACTTCCCGATTTCGAGGGCAATCTTTGCGGCGCTCTCGAAATGAAAGGTCGAAGGGTGTTTCTCCAGGAAAAGAGATACTGCGAGTGCAGGGATGCCCATGATCGTGCTCTCTATGGCAGCAGACACAGTCCCTGAATAGGTGATATCATCGCCCAGATTTGCCCCTTTATTTATCCCTGATACGATAAACGCGGGACGTTCCGGGAGTATTTTGTTTATCCCTATTGCCACACAATCGGTCGGAGTGCCGTTCAGGCTGAAGACGCGCTCTCTGAGTTTCTCGGCGCGCAGGGGGCGGTGCATCGTGAGCGCATGGCTCACCGCGCTTCTCTCCCGGTCAGGTGCTACGATATACGCGGTGCCGATTTCCCGTATCGCGTCAAAGAGGGTAAGCAGCCCGGGAGAATGCACTCCGTCATCATTGGTAACAAGAATCAGGGCCATGCTTTATTCTATCAAATTAAAGCGTATTCGGTGTCATCGGGATAAAATTATATATACAGGGAAAATGAAGGCGGACATATGGAATGCGAGTTCGTAAAAAATAAGAAGACGTTCTTTCCCCGGAAGAAACCGGAGATGAGCGAAACTATTCTTCTGCCCGTGAGTGCTTTCAATTTGAGAGCACTTCGGGTTAAGGTGCCCTGAACTTCTCAGGGCATGGTCCAGTCGAAAGGGGAATTCTAGAGTTTCTTTTTTATCTTTTTCGCTGTCTTGGTGACGGTCTTTTTCACCGACTTTACCTTTTTGGCAACCTTCTTCTTTAAGGTTTTGGCTTCTTTGTTCACTTTCTTTTTTACCGCCTTCACTGTCTTCGCAATCTTTGTAGCCATTCTACCCTCCTTTTCAGCATATGAATTCTCAGATATTATACCGATGAATTGAAGGAATTGCATTGAAAAAAAACGCTGTGCGAAATAAGTGCAGATTCAAAAAATTCTGCGCGTGCAGATTCGGAATCATCGCTTCTTTTTGTCCATCTTTTTCGCAAGCTGGATCTTTACTTTTCTCCCTTTCATCATGCGGTTATTGATCGAAGCAATGACTCTGTCCGCGAGGTTTGCCGCGACTTCCACGAAGCTGAAAGTATCGAACAGGACGATGTTGCCTATCTTCCCTGAGGGTATGCCTGCTTCAGTGGAGATCGACCTTACAATGTCGCCGACATTGAGGTTGTCTTTTCTCCCGACCGTCATAAAGAGCCTTACATAATCCCTCTTTGTATCGGGATGACCCATGCTTATCTCTCTTATGTCCTCAACCTCGGTCTTGCCGAAGAGCAGGCTTAAGGCCGCTGCAACGACATCCTCGGGGGAATGTTCTTCCAGAAGCCTGCCGACAAGAGGATAGTAATCCTTGTGCTCTCTGCCTTTCATCGTCTCTTCCAGGGTAACTGCAATCACGTTTTCCCTTGCCTTCTTGACCTGTTCCTTTGTCGGGAGCTTCGCCTTTTGAATAACCGTCCTGGCAGCCTTCTCGATAAGCCGGAGATGGCGATATTCCCGGGGCGTGACAAAAGTGATGGCGATTCCCGACTTGCCCGCTCTTCCGGTCCTGCCGATCCTGTGGATGTACCCTTCGGGGTCCTGAGGGATGCTGTAATTGATGACGTGAGACACATCGGGAATGTCGAGACCGCGCGCGGCAACATCTGTTGCCACGAGGGTATCGATTTCGCCTTTCTTGAACTTGCGCATCATTTCATCCCTGTGCGACTGGGTGAAGTCCCCGTGGATTGCGCCCGCCAGGTATCCCATCTGCATGAGCTGACCCGAGACGTCATCCACTTCTTTTTTTGTACGGCAGAAGATAAGCGTCAGTGAAGGGGCCTCGACATCCACAAGGCGGGTAAGCGCCTTCATTTTGTCCTCTTCCCTCACTTCGTAAAAGGCCTGTTTTATTGCAGTGACGACCATTGCCGATGCATCGACTCGGACATGCTTCGGCTTGTTCATATAGCGCTTGGAAATGTTGAGGACCGCTGTCGGCATGGTAGCGGAAAAGAGCATAGTCTGCCGCTCTCCGGGGACTTCCCTGAGGATAGTCTCGATATCTTCGATGAAGCCCATATTGAGCATTTCGTCTGCTTCGTCGAGGACGACTATTTTGATATCTTTAAGGATGAGAGATTTTCGCCGGATGTGGTCTATTACGCGGCCCGGCGTACCGACGATGATATCCACGCCCTTGCGCAGATTTTTGAGCTGGACCTCTATGGACTGGCCGCCATAAACCGGCAGGGCAAAGACCCCTTTCGCAGAGCCGATCCTGTTGATCTCCTGGGACACCTGTACTGCAAGCTCCCTTGTAGGGCACAGGATGATGGCATAGGGAAATTTGCCGCCTTCCCTCGGGTTGTTCTCGATTATCGGGATTCCGAACGCGGCTGTTTTCCCGGTGCCTGTCTGGGCCTGCCCGATGATGTCCTTTCCTTTGAGGGGCAGGGGGGATGGCGATCTTCTGTATAGGGGTCGGTTCCTCAAACCCCATGTTGGAAAGAGCGGTTACGATCTGATCTGAAATACCAAATTCTGAAAAGTTAGTATGCATCGTGCGAAATACCCTCCTTTAGCGCGGGTTCCTTTTCCATGCTTGTTGTTCTCCCCGAATCTTACAGAACCGGCAGATACTTTTTAATTTCGAAGTTGTGGATCTGTATCCGGTAATCGTCCCATTCGATCTTTTTGCTTGCGATGAACTGTTCAAAAATATGGTCTCCGAGTGTCTCTCAGGAGGTCGCTTTCCTCCGCATATTCGATAGCCCTGTTCAGGCTTCCGGGGAGGCAGTCGATATTCATATTTTTTCTTTCCTCGGGAGAAAGGTGATAGACGTCGGTTTCAATAGGCTCCGGCAAAGTATATCCCCTTTCGACGCCTTTCAGCCCT
>CAVWBP010000028.1:0-42651 GCA_963753165.1 Thermodesulfovibrionales bacterium
AACTGTGAGAAGGTGAGATTTTGTTAGAACGAGTCAAAATCTCTCTTTCAGCTACAATTCACTGGAAGGCAGTTATGAGTCTTTAATCATTTATAAATACTTGCAACGCGCGCATTCATCCCTGACGGAATAATTGGAAGTCTAAAACCCTGACACACCTCCGGATACGATGAAGGTCATAACCTTGCCGCTTTCGAGTTCCAGCGGGGTAACCTGTTCTTTGGGTACCACTATCACATTGCCTGCAAAGTTATAGGATTGGGGCAGGTATACCGCCATCTTATCCGCCATGCCTATAGTCTCCAGGCTTTCCCGCGTCACAAAGCCGAACGTCTGTACGGTGTTGTCAGGCGAGAGGTTTACCAATACCGGTTTGTCGAACCGCTTTTTTTCCCCTACGAAGGCGCTCACGAGGTCTTTGATGGCGGAATAGATCATCTTTACGAACGGCATGCGGCTGAAGAGTTTGTCGATGAGCTTTGCAGCGCCTCTTGCAAGGAACGTGGAGACAAAGAACCCTATGATAGTCACGAGCGGGATAGTAATCAGGATGCCGAGACCCGGGAACTCGACCCTGAAAATCCGGTCTATTGCCGAGACGATGAAGTACAGGATATAAAGGGTCATAACAAGAGGCGCGAGAAACAAAAGACCGTTAAAAAAGTATTTGGAAAGTCTGTTCATAAAACCTCCTTATTCATTCAATTACGATGCAGACATATATGCAGCCTTCTATCACCACAGATGTTCAAAAAAATGCAGCTTTCGGGAAACAGGGGGAAGTACCGGACACGTGCGGAATATTCATTCCCCTGCGCCGCCTGAGAATTATTTGGAAGAAATTATATCCCTCACCTCTGCCGGAGCGCTTTCCTGAACAGGCCCGATGGCGGTCACGCGGTAATGTCTTTTCTTTGAGGGCTTTTCCTTATCGATGAATGAAGGGATTTGCGTCTCGCCGATCAGTACGAACCCTTTTTTCCTGTCTGTTTCCCTGTAGATTTTGTAGCCATTTATCCAGGTATCGGGAGACTCTTTCCATATGAGATACACATTTTCAGCGGACGGAACGGCCTGCAGGTTTGAGGGCGAAGACGGAACAAGCCTGGCCGGATCTATCCTGATCTCCCGCGACGCGGGCCCCTCATAAACGATCCCATTCTCTCTCAGGCTCTTTACGGTGTACAGAACTGCCTTCTTCATGTCAAATACATCTCTGAATGAAGTCTCTTTCAGCGGTTCAGGATTAACCGGATTTTGGGACTGTGTTTCAGCACTATGCCTGTAGATATTGTAGGTTATCCCCTCTCCTGCGCTCTTCCATGAAAGCATGAGAACGTCATACTCAATAGCAAAAGATATATCCGCCGGTGGGGCAGGGAGGGTTGCAAAGGGTATCGCAAGGGTGACCGAATCTTTGCTCATTACGCCACGCAGGTTTTCTGCAATGATCTTGTATGTACGCGATGATACCCCCTTGATGTCGGTATCAATAAAAGAGCGGTTTTTATTTTCGAGCACTGCAATCTCCGTAAAATCTCCGCCTGTTGACCTGAGCACATGAAATCCCTTAATTGAAGCATTATTTTTGTCCGGAAATTCCCACGAGAGCGTGCTGCCTGATTCTCTCTGCACTGCGTGGAGATTGGAAGGAGCTTCGGGTTTTTCATACGATTTCAGGGTCGGATCGCCCTTTCTCCCGCACGCGATCAGCAGAAGACAGAGCGCAAAAATCAGAGGGAATACGGCGAGAGCTACGAAAAGTCTCCTGTCTCCGCAGCGGGTCATTGGATGAGCTTTTTCAGTCTCTTTATCTGTTTCTTCACTTCTGAAGGAGAGGTGCCGCCGAGCGATTTCTTGTTGCCGACGGAATCCGCCACAGAGAGACGGCGGTAGATATCGTCCTGAATAACCGGGGAATATTTCCGGAATTCTTCGAGAGAGATCTCTTCGAGTCTTTTATGCTGTCTGATTGCAGAGAGAACGATCCTCCCGGTAAGTTCATGGGCCTGACGGAAGGGTACGCCTTTCTTCACAAGGTATTCTGCAAGGTCGGTTGCGGTAGAATACGCTGCGCCAGCGGTCTCCTGCATCCTCTCTGTCTGAAATTTAATCCCGGGAAGCATTGCTACAAGAACTGAGAGGCATGATTTGATGGTATCGGCCGTATCAAAGACCGGGAGCTTGTCTTCCTGCATGTCTCTGTTATAGGCAAGCGGAAGCCCCTTCATCATGGTAAGGAGATTGAGCAGATTTCCGTAGATCCTTCCGGTCTTCCCCCTGATGAGTTCAGCTGCATCGGGGTTCTTTTTCTGCGGCATGATGCTCGACCCTGTGGTGAAGGCGTCCGGCAGTTCGATAAACCTGAACTCCTCCGTAGACCACAGAACCAGTTCTTCCGCAAACCTGGAGAGATGCATCATGAGGAGCGAGCAATCCGACAAAAACTCTATCGCAAAGTCTCTGTCCGCGACTGCATCGATGCTGTTCTGCGCTGTCTCCACGAAGCCAAGCAATTGCGCGACATAGGTTCTGTCAATAGGGAGTGTTGTTCCTGCCAGCGCGCAGGACCCGAGGGGGAGACGGTTTATTCTCTTCAGGGAATCGCTGAATCTTTCCCTGTCTCTCTGGAGCATTTCAACATACGCAAGAAGATGGTGGGAGAGGAGGACCGGCTGCGCCCTCTGGAGATGAGTATATCCCGGCATATGCAGACCGAAATACTGTCCGGCAAGGTCGAGGAATATTCCCTGGAGCTTTTGAATCAGTGCGGTGATTTCTCCCGATTCTGCCCTGAGATACAACCTGAGGTCGAGCGCCACCTGGTCGTTCCTTGAGCGGGCTGTATGGAGCTTCCTGCCTACGTCGCCTATTTTCTGGATCAGGGCCGCCTCGATATTCATATGGATGTCTTCGAGGTCTTCCCGGAAGGAAAATTTCCCCGATTCTATCTCCCGTGCGATCTGCCGGAGACCGACGGTTATTTTCTTTGCTTCATTGTGCGTTATGATACCCTGGCGCGCGAGCATCTGCGCATGCGCAATACTTCCCTCGATATCGTACTTCCAGAGGCGGCGGTCGAACGATATGGACTCTGTGAACGATTCAACGATTCCCGACGTTTTTTCCGTGAATCTTCCCTGCCAGGCTTTTTTCATGTTCCTCTTTCCTGAAGATTTATTGAACGTATCAATAATAATATAGGTCATAGGGAATAGTGTCAAGATTCAGAAAACAGGGACGTCTTTCTTGAGATAAACTTTCAGAGAGATTAATAAGTAAACTGCGGGTTGTTGCGGTCATCGCTCCTCCAGCCGTGCCTGCCGATGAGCGGCACGAATACACAGGGGGTATGATATTCCTCTGAAAATAGGCCCTTTGATTTTTTCAACCGCAACAGTTGCTGAGAAAAACGGTCCCCGACCGGTGCGATAAGAATTCCCTCGTCAGCGAGTTGTTCCCGCAGCGGTTCGGGAATTCCCGGAGTGCCGGCAGTGATGAGGATTCTGTCAAAAGGAGCCTGCTCCGGCCATCCTAACGTGCCGTCACCTGTTTTGACATGAAGATGCGCATATCCGAGCGACTGAAATTGTTCTTCTGCACGTTGTGCAAGGAGTTCAATCCTTTCAATGGTGTAGACTTCCTTGACAAGTTCGGCAAGCACCGCTGCCTGATATCCTGAGCCTGTTCCGACTTCCAGAACCTTCTCGCCACCCTGGAGTTCGAGCAGTTCCGTCATGACTGCCACCATATACGGCTGAGAAATAGTCTGTCCCTCGCCGATCGAAAGTGCGGAATCATCATATGCCTGGTACCGGACAGGTTCCGGGACGAAGAGATGCCGCGGGACTTTCTTCATGGCCTGTAGGACACGCTCGTCCCTGATCCCTCTCGGGATGAGCTGGTTTCTTACCATGAATTCCCTTAAGGCGTCGAAATTCATGCGCGCATCCTTCTTGCAATTTCCCGCGCAGCGACAACACCTGAGGCGGAAGCCTGGATTAGTCCCCTGCTCACTCCCGCCCCGTCACCGATCGCAAAGAGGTTCCGGATATCCGTTTCGAGAGATTCGGAAAGTTTCGGAAGAATCGAATAGAATTTGACCTCGGCGCCGTAGAGAAGGGTGTCGGCGGAATTTACGCCCGGAGCGATCCCATCGAGCGCTTCGAGCATTTCGAGAATATCTGTGAGATGCCGGTAGGGCATGACAAAACTCAGATCACCCGGCGTAGAGTCCTTTAATGTGGGGACTACGCTTCCCTGCGCAATCCTGTGGCGGGTAGAGCGCCTCCCCATGCGAAGGTCGCCGAGACGCTGGAGGATCACCCCTTTGCCGAGGAGATTCGCAAGCCCTGCAATATAGCTTCCGTACAAAATCGGATCGTCAAAAGGCTCCGTGAAAAAAGTGCTTACCAGGAGAGCAAAGTTCGTATTCCGGGAACTCCCGTTTGCATAGCTGTGGCCGTTTACTGTCCATATCCCTTTCAGGTACTCTTTTACCACTTCACCGTTCGGGTTTACACAGAAAGTCCGCACTTTGTCCTGGAATGTTTTTGAATAATAAATAAGTTTTGGTTCGTAGGTGATACGGGAAAGATGCGCGAAAACTGAAGCAGAAACTTCCACTCTCACGCCGATGTCTACCGGGTTTTTCAGGAGTTGAAGCCGCAGCCGTTTCATTTCTGATTCGAGCCATCTCGAACCTTCACGTCCGGGCGCAAGCACCACAAAATCAGAATGATATTTTGTCCCGTCTTTCAAGGTTATGCCGGTAACTTTTCCCCTCCGGGTTATTACCTTCCCTGCTTCTGACCCGAACCGGACATCGGTTTTCCCCGAGAGGGCGTCCTTCATGTTTTTTAATACCGTTACGCAGCGGTCGGTTCCGATATGGCGTATCCTGGAAGGTATCAGTTTAAGGTTCTGCTCCGCGGCACGCGCTGCCAGGCGCTCTATCTCTGCTGCATTTCCGCCGTAAAGTTTGCCGGGCGCACCGTGCTGCACATAGAGTGCATCGACATAAGAAAGGAGAGAGACGAGGGTATCGTCCGTCACATAACGGGAAAGGAATCCTCCGATTTCGGGTGAGAGCGTGAGTTTCCCGTCGCTGTATGCTCCGGCGCCGCCCCATCCGCTCAGGAGCGCGCATTCTCTGCATGCCTTGCAGGAGACGTCCCTTGTCTTCATGGGACATACCCTGTGTTCTATGTCCCTGCCTTTCTCCACGATGAGAATTTTCGGTTTCCCGATTTCTTTCAGCAGTTCAAAGGCTGAAAAGATTCCCGCCGGACCGGAGCCTACTATTATGACATCGTATTTTTCCATGCTATGCCATGAACTTCAGGCGGTCCTTAAGGAAGCCGAGCGCATCATAATTGGTGAGGTCGAGATGGAGAGGCGTAATCGAGACGCAGTTGTCCTGAATAGCCTTGATATCGGTATCCTCTCCGTGCTCCCAGAATGGTTGTCCCCCGCCTATCCAGAAATGTTTCTCGCCATGGGGGTCGAAGGTTTCCTGAACCGAGTTATCATAAACCCGCTTTCCCTGCCTGGTAAATCTGAAACCCATGATGTCCTGCAGGGAGAGGTTCGGAACGTTCACATTTAATAAGGTGTCATAGGGGAGGGAATGATCAAGGATATACTTCCCGATTTCGAGGGCAATCTTTGCGGCGCTCTCGAAATGAAAGGTCGAAGGGTGTTTCTCCAGGAAAAGAGATACTGCGAGTGCAGGGATGCCCATGATCGTGCTCTCTATGGCAGCAGACACAGTCCCTGAATAGGTGATATCATCGCCCAGATTTGCTCCTTTATTTATCCCTGATACGATAAACGCGGGACGTTCCGGGAGTATTTTGTTTATCCCTATTGCCACACAATCGGTCGGAGTGCCGTTCAGGCTGAAGACGCGCTCTCTGAGTTTCTCGGCGCGCAGGGGGCGGTGCATCGTGAGCGCATGGCTCACCGCGCTTCTCTCCCGGTCAGGGGCTACGATATACGCGGTGCCGATTTCCCGTATCGCGTCAAAGAGGGTAAGCAGCCCGGGAGAATGCACTCCGTCATCATTGGTAACAAGGATCAGGGCCATGCTTTATTCTATCAAATTAAAGTGTATTCGGTGTCATCGGGATAAAATTATATATACAGGGAGAATGAAGGCGGACATCTGGAATGCGAGTCCGTAAAAGAATAAGAAGACGTTCTTTCCCCGGAAGAAACCGGAGATGAGCGAAACTTCCTTCTGCCCGTGAGTGCTTTCAATTTGAGAGCACAACGGGTTAAGATGCCCTGAACTTCTCAGGGCATGGTCCATTCGGCAGGTGAAATCTATATTTTCTTTTTTATCTTTTTCGCCGTCTTGGTGACGGTCTTTTTCACCGCCTTTACCTTTTTGGCAACCTTCTTCTTTAAGGTTTTGGTTTCTTTGTTCACTTTCTTTTTTACCGCCTTCACTGTCTTCGCAATCTTTGTAGCCATTCTATCCTCCTTTTCAGCATAAGAATTCTCAGATATTATACCGATGAATTGAAGGAATTGCATTGAAAAAAAACGCTATGCGAAATAAGTGCAGATTCAAAAAATTCTGCACATGCAGATTCGGAATCATCGCTTCTTTTTGTCCATCTTTTTCGCAAGCTGGATCTTTACTTTTCTCCCTTTCATCATGCGGTTATTGATCGAAGCAATGACTCTGTCCGCGAGGTTTGCCGCGACTTCCACGAAGCTGAAAGTATCGAACAGGACGATGTTGCCTATCTTCCCTGAGGGTATGCCTGCTTCAGTGGAGATCGACCTTACAATGTCGCCGACATTGAGGTTGTCTTTTCTCCCGACCGTCATAAAGAGCCTTACATAATCCCTCTTTGTATCGGGATGACCCATGCTTATCTCTCTTATGTCCTCAACCTCGGTCTTGCCGAAGAGCAGGCTTAAGGCCGCTGCAACGACATCCTCGGGGGAATGTTCTTCCAGAAGCCTGCCGACAAGAGGATAGTAATCCTTGTGCTCTCTGCCTTTCATCGTCTCTTCCAGGGTAACTGCAATCACGTTTTCCCTTGCCTTCTTGACCTGTTCCTTTGTCGGGAGCTTCGCCTTTTGAATAACCGTCCTGGCAGCCTTCTCGATAAGCCGGAGATGGCGATATTCCCGGGGCGTGACAAAAGTGATGGCGATTCCCGACTTGCCCGCTCTTCCGGTCCTGCCGATCCTGTGGATGTACCCTTCGGGGTCCTGAGGGATGCTGTAATTGATGACGTGAGACACATCGGGAATGTCGAGGCCGCGTGCGGCAACATCTGTTGCCACGAGGGTATCGATTTCGCCTTTCTTGAACTTGCGCATCATTTCATCCCTGTGCGACTGGGTGAAGTCCCCGTGGATTGCGCCCGCCAGGTATCCCATCTGCATGAGCTGACCCGAGACGTCATCCACTTCTTTTTTTGTACGGCAGAAGATAAGCGTCAGTGAAGGGGCCTCGACATCCACAAGGCGGGTAAGCGCCTTTATTTTGTCCTCTTCCCTCACTTCGTAAAAGGCCTGTTTTATTGCAGTGACGACCATTGCCGATGCATCGACTCGGACATGCTTAGGCTTGTTCATATAGCGCTTGGAAATGTTGAGGACCGCTGTCGGCATGGTAGCGGAAAAGAGCATAGTCTGCCGCTCTCCGGGGACTTCCCTGAGGATAGTCTCGATATCTTCGATGAAGCCCATATTGAGCATTTCGTCTGCTTCGTCGAGGACGACTATTTTGATATCTTTAAGGACGAGAGATTTTCGCCGGATGTGGTCTATTACGCGGCCCGGCGTACCGACGATGATATCCACGCCCTTGCGCAGATTTTTGAGCTGGACCTCTATGGACTGGCCGCCATAAACCGGCAGGGCAAAGACCCCTTTCGCAGAGCCGATCCTGTTGATCTCCTGGGACACCTGTACTGCAAGCTCCCTTGTAGGGCACAGGATGATGGCATAGGGAAATTTGCCGCCTTCCCTCGGTTTGTTCTCGATTATCGGGATTCCGAACGCGGCTGTTTTCCCGGTGCCTGTCTGGGCCTGCCCGATGATGTCCTTTCCTTTGAGGGCAGGGGGGATGGCGATCTTCTGTATAGGGGTCGGTTCCTCAAACCCCATGTTGGAAAGAGCGGTTACGATCTGATCTGAAATACCAAATTCTGAAAAGTTAGTATGCATCGTGCGAAATACCCTCCTTTAGCGCGGGTTCCTTTTCCATGCTTGTTGTTCTCCCCGAATCTTACAGAACCGGCAGATACTTTTTAATTTCGAAGTTGTGGATCTGTATCCGGTAATCGTCCCATTCGATCTTTTTGCTCGCGATGAACTGTTCAAAAATATGGTCTCCGAGGGTCTCTCTCAGGAGGTCGCTTTCCTCCGCATATTCGATAGCCCTGTTCAGGCTTCCGGGGAGGCAGTCGATATTCATATTTTTTCTTTCCTCGGGAGAAAGGTGATAGACGTCGGTTTCAATAGGCTCCGGCAAAGTATATCCCCTTTCGACGCCTTTCAGCCCGGCGTTCAGCATGCAGGAAAAGGCAAGGTACGGATTGCATGCAGGGTCGGGGGAACGAAGTTCGAGTCTGGTAGCTTTTTCCTTGCCGGGTTTGTAAAGAGGCACCCTGACAAGCGTTGATCTGTTGCGCCGTGCCCAGCATATGTATACCGGCGCTTCATAGCCCGGCACGAGGCGTTTGTAGGAATTTACCCACTGGTTCAGAATAAGCGTAAACTCCTTCACATGGGTAAGGAGCCCGGCGATGTATTTTTTCGCAGTATCGGAAAGGAAATACGGGTCTTTCGGGTCGAAGAATGCATTCCGGTTTCCCTTGAACAGAGACTGATGGGTATGCATGCCGCTCCCGTTCTGACCGAATATGGGTTTCGGCATGAACGTCGCATAGACATTGTACTGTTTCGCTATCTCTTTGACGATTATCCGGTGGGTCATCACAATATCGGCCATGGTGAGCGCATCTTCATACCGCAGATCTATCTCGTGCTGCGAATGGGCGACTTCGTGATGTGAATATTCAACCTTTATCCCCATGGATTCAAGGGCGAGTATTGTGTCGCGGCGCAGGTCTTCGGCAGCATCCAAAGGGTAGTCGAAATACCCTCCTTCATCGAGTGTTTCCGTAGCCTTGTCAGTTTTAAAATAGAAGTACTCGAGTTCCGGTCCGATGTAAAAGGTATACCCTTGCTTTTTTGCCTTTTCAAGGTTCAGTTTCAGGATATATCGCGGATCTCCCTTATAGGGTGAACCGTCCGGTTCATAAATATCACAGAACATCCTGCCGACGGCGCTCTCTTTGGGTCTCCAGGGGAGGATAACAAACGTGGAGGGATCAGGCCGGGCGATCATGTCACTTTCATCAATCCGGGCAAAGCCCTTGATTGACGACCCGTCAAAGCCCATTCCTTCATCAAAGGCAAATCCCAGTTCTTGGGCAGGCACCGCAAAACTCTTCAACTGTCCATGGATGTCTGAAAACCAGAGCCTGATGAATTTCACATTATGTTTCCTGACTAATTCCATGACATCCTTTTTGTCCCTTGGTTTCTTTGTGACCTTCTGCATTTTAACCCTTTCCATTGTTACCCCCTTTTCTGCATTTCAGGATAATATCCTGCGACAAGGCAGATGATGTCCTTTTTCATTTACTGAAGAATTCCTTGTAGAAGTTCATAGCCCTTCCATGATACTCGTCAAAAATACTTTCAGTCTCTCTGATGATTTTGTCGTATTCAGGTATATCCCTGAACCAGTCGGCAATCATTTCTTTCGAAACTTCGATATGGAACTGGAAGCCGTAAACCTCGTCCCCGTATCGGAATGCCTGATGCCTGTACATTGAAGAACTTGCGAGAAGCACTGCTCCCGGGGGGAGATCGAACGTGTCTCCGTGCCAGTGCAGCACCTTGAATTTTCTCCAGAAATCCCCCACGTGCGGATGCATGGCGAGCTTCCGCATACAGTGATCTTTCAGCCCTTCCCCGGTAAGTTCGACAGGAAGCCAGCCGATCTCTTTTCCAGTGCCAGGGTATACCTCAGCGCCGAGGCAGTATGCGATCATCTGTGAGCCGAGACAGATGCCGAGCACTTTCATATTCCTGTTGATCGCTTCCCGTATGAGGCGTGAACAGGACATAAGGTGTGGATACTGTTCCATCTCGTAAACGCCCATGGGACCACCGAGGATTATAAGCGCACGGTATTTATCGAGAGGGGGGGGCGTCTCTCCGGATTCAAGTTCAACAAGAGTGAACGGGATTTTCTTCTGCTTGAAAAACGCGGCCAGGGTCCCCGGACCTTCCGATGCCGTATTCTTAATGACGAGGACCGGCATAGTACTTTTCTGCAAGTGCGGATACCTCCTGTCTTATACGCTCAACCTCCGGGAGTACCGCGTCTTTTTCCGGGAGATTCAGGTATGTGCTGATTATCGCAATCAATTCGGAATCGGTCTTCAGAACCTCTTCTTCGTTCAGCCGCAGCATTGTATCGAGGGACTTCAGAAATCCGTATTTTTGCGAGAGAAATTCTCCGATATTCTTCTCAAGGATACCATACCGGGTGAGACTTTTCATAGCAGACACGGTGTTGGGCGTGAGTATGTTCGGATACCGGGCGGCATTGCAGAGCTGGAGATATTGTACGAGAAATTCTATCTCTTTTATTCCCCCGGGACCATTTTTCAGGTCGTATCCTGACGATTCCTTCGCGACTTCCTGCAGAATCCTTTTCCTCATCCTCAGGATGTCAGAGGCGCTGACTTCGCTCCCCCGCTTGAAGAGCACTTCTTTCCTCATTCTCTGGAATGCATTGAGAAGCTGCGGATCACCGCAGACAGGACGTGCCTTCAGAAGGGCCTGTATCTCCCAGGCATGTGCTGAATGCAGATAATAGGTCTTGAATCCGCTCATATCGTTGAGCAGGATGCCTTTTGAACCGTCAGGCCGCAGCCGGGTATCAATCCTGTAGGCAATCCCCTGTTCGGTGTACCCGGAAATGAAGCGTATGAAGTCCTCAGGGGATTTTTTTTGTCCAATGCCTGCATCGATAAACACAAGGTCGAGGTCCGAGTTGATATTCAGTTCCTGTGCGCCGAGCGCTCCCAGCCCTACCACTGCCATTCCGGTGTCGAGCTGGAGATGTGCCCCTGCCGAACGGAGGATTGTATCGGCGAGCGTGCTCAGCGCATGCGAAAAAGAAGAGAAATCGGCAATCCTCATGAGAAAGAGTATCCCCGATTTCAGCTCTTCGACTATTTTGAAATCCCGCACTACGCGGCAAGGTTCATGAGAGCGTTCAAGTGCGGTGGTGAGCCTTACCCCGAGGGCGTCGTAATCGATCCTGATATCGGGATATTCGAATATGCTTTCAAAATTATCGAGACTGAGCAACGTGCGGGAGAAGTATGAACTCATACTGAAAACGGTGACGAGAAGGTCGCGGGTGTCTTTTCTCTGCAGGAGGAGATCGAGGTGTGATGCATGACCACCGATCTTCTCCATGAAAGAAACAAATACGTTGAATGCCCGGTCCTTGTTTGCAGACCTGATAATCTGATCAAAAAGAAGCGGCGCTGTTTTTCTGAAAAGCGTTCTTTCCCCCAGGGTTTTCCCGACCGATATCTGTTCATTCAGCTTCTTTATGCCCGCGAGCGCTTCTGACGGCTGAGAAAAACCCTGTGAAGAGAGATAAGCGATGGCTGCATCATCCGGCAGCGCTTCCTGGAGCAGAATGCTTCCCTCATGCCTCTGCTCAGACTGACCAAGGAGAGAATTATACATGTCTCTGACCATGAGCCGCTTCAATCTGAGATCAACGGAAAAATCTTCCATTGAGGGGTACTTCAGCTTTCTCGCAAGAATCCTGAGTTCCTCAGTATCCGGGGGAAGCGTATGGGTCTGAAGGTCGTCTTTCATCTGAAGCACATGTTCAATCTTCCTCAGGAGAACGTATGCTTCAAGGAGAGATTTCCCTTCCCCGGCGGACAGGAATCCTTCTTCCGATAATTCTCCTATCGCTTCAGAGAGCACTCGTTTGCGAATGGAATGTCTCTCTCCTCCGTACAGGAGCTGGAAGGTCTGAACGAAAAACTCGATCTCTCTGATTCCCCCATACCCGCGCTTGATATCGTCCACATCGAACACCGTATCTATCTTTTTTTTCATCTCCCTGATCTCTTCAACGTCGTTATAGTCGATCGACTTTTTCCAGACGAATGGTTCGATGCCTGATATAAACGAGTTGCCGAGAAGAATGTCTCCGGAGACAGGACGCGCGCGGACTAATACCATTCGTTCCCATGTCTTGCCCCATGATTCATAGTACGAAATGTATGTATTCAGCGATAACGAGAGCGCTCCTTTCCGGCCGTTCGGTCTCAGGCGAAGGTCAACCCTGTAGGCAATGCCGTCTTCTGTCGGCATGCTGAGCAGTCCGGTTACCGTCTCGGTCATCCTGCAGAAATATTCATGCGCGGTGATTTTATTCATCCGGACTCCCGAAGCCGAAAGCGTTCCGGAAGAAATCGGTTCTTCTGAACGATAGAGAGAGAGGAGGTCCACATCGGAGCTGTAATTCAATTCACCGGCCCCGAGTTTTCCGAGCCCGACAAGGGAGAATGAATCTTCTCTCAGGTCTCCGAAGCGGACTCTTATGAGTTGCCGGGAAAAATCGAGCGCCAGTTCAAGAACAGCCTCGGCAAGACTGCTCAGTTCAGCCATTATCTCAAGCTGACCGGCGACCCCTGAAATGTCGCGGAGAGTAATCCGGAGGAGATGATTTTTCTTTACGTCCCTGAGAAGCTTCATCATTTCCATCCTCGCTGAAGAAGGATGATCCTGATGCGCCGTACCCAGTGTCTCACGGGCCTGAACGATGATCCGGCGCTTTATGGTCTGGTTCCTGAGATTCTCTATCCCTGAAGAGAGGGCATCCGGATTTTTTATGCTGTAATCAGCGAGAAATTGACTGTATGAAAACAAAAGGGCAATAAGAAGGATGTGTTTTTCATGCTCTTCGATAAGGTGGGGAGCTTCGCGGAAAAGCCTTTCGAGGTTCTTGTATGACCTCCCGGGGTCAGGAGTTGCAAAAGACGCCTGTCTGAGTTTCTTTTCACTATCCATGGCTGTTTTGATATTATAAATTATTCGTGCCGGTAAAACGCCGGTGAATACTGATAAAGAGAAACAGTACGGCAGGATAGCTGTTCAGATAAAAATACAAACGGAGGTGAGACAATGAAGATGGTTGTCGCAGTAATCAAGCATTTCAAGCTGGATGCCGTGAAAGACGCACTCTCTCAGGCAGGGATACAGGGCATGACAGTGACCGAGGTGAAAGGCTTTGGCAGACAGAAAGGCCATGTGGAGATTTACCGCGGGTCAACTTTTGAAGTAAGGTTTATTCCCAAACTGAGGATCGAAATTGCGATGAACGATGATAAGGTCGAAGAGATTGTGGGGATCGTTCAGAAAGCGGCGTTTACCGGTGAGATCGGCGACGGGAAGATATTCATATATCCTCTTGCAGACGCGATCAGGATAAGGACGGGAGAGAGGGGTGAGGCGGCCCTGTGAAAACCGGCTTGCAGGCACGAAGGCTTGCAAGCTCAACAGCAAGAAAACTGACAGGCAGGAAATTTGAAGCTGTGGCATTACTGAAGCAGACTCTGCTCTTGCTATTATTACTCGGCGCAAATAAACACATGAAATTCTTGTGTTTGTCATTCCCGCTTGTCGGGAATCCTTCCGGAGCATAAGTTATATAAGACAATACAGTAATGCAAAGAAAGATTCCGGACAAGCCGGAATGACATCTTTGATACCTCGTCCCGAAAGCCTTCGGGACTGCGGGGTAATTCATTAGGTGAATTGAGGCTGTTATTTTTTCGCAGAGGAAGTGTCCAGATCAAGGATTTTCCGCTTCAGGATAACGAGCTCAAAGGCGAGGGTCGCCATTTGTGAAAGCTGGCCGAGATAGCCGACGCTTGCATCCAGCACGGTATTATTTCCGTTATCCACATACAGGAGCGCGATGACCTTATCCCTGAGAGCGATGGGGAGGACAAGGGCGTCCTGGGGCGTGCCGGAAAGAAGGCTGATCAGGGCTTCGTTGCCCTGTATTTTCATGACAGGACCCCGGTAGTTTGCCCTGCTCCTGATCACTTCTGCAAAGACCGGTGATTCTGCTGCCGGGAGCGCAAACTGTTCCGTATCGAGACCCCTTGATTTCCAACCGGTAATTTTATCGCCTTTCAAAGTAAAAAGAGCCACCCGTTTGGTGAGTTTGAATATCTCGTTCAGAAGAATTCCTGCGATCTCTTCAGTGTCTTTCACCTCGGAAAACGCCTGTTTGACCTTCTGGACAGAGCTTTCTTCGACTTTTGTTTCCGGATTGAACCGGTCGGTAAGGCTGATATACCTGAGGTCGCGCTTGATACCATAGTATTTTTCGAAAGCATAAAGTAATCTCGATTCCGTGATCACATAGGGAATAATATCGAATCCGGTTCTGAACCGGAGTTCATCGATTTCCATGATGTCCTTTGGATTGAGCATTGCGGTATGAAGCTTGCTCCGGTCTTTCCTGAACGGAAGGATCTGATATTTCTCTACAATGTCCGTGCTAATCAGTGAAAGCACTTCCTCGGGGATATTGTTTATCGCCTCGCGGTTGCTGCAGGAATCTTGAAATATTTACTGAGGAACTTTGACAAGTCCTCTTCTGCAATAAAACGGAGCTCGATGAGATTGGTTCCTATCCTGCCGCCGAACTGCACCTGTCTTTCAAGAGCCTGATGCAGCTGCTCCTTTGTGATCAGGGCTTCCTTGACTAATGCTTCTCCGAGTTTCAACGGTTGTTCCTTTGTATAGTCTTACTCTTCATTCAATATAAGCAAGATAAATGCAATACTGTATGACTGAATTTATATCATATGGACGATGAATTTTCCAATAGATACCTATAACTCCTCGAATTATCATCATTCTTTTATAACGAACACACGAGGCGCTCACTGCGGTATTTGCATAAATCTAACCCATGTGGGCCCTGTCTGAAAACTCGTTTTTTGTCATTGTCCGGCTTGACCGGACAATCCAGAACAGACTGAGAATACTGGTTTCCCCGATCAAGTCGGGGAATGACAGAGCACGCAAATCATGATTTTTAGATAGCCTCTATGTCCATGAAATCTGTGATTATAATTATTTCCTTCTCCTGACGACGGAAAGATTATGGACCAGTTCTGCGCCGACAAGAAAGATACAGGATGAATAAAACATCCAGAGAAGAAAAATGACGAATGCCGAAAGGGGGCCATATATTGTCCCGAATTTGACGATTGTCCCGACATACCAGGTAAAGACATGCTTCGCGATTTCGAGGAATGCAGTAGTGAAGAGCGCTCCTGCAAGAGCATGGGGAATTTTTACCTTTGTTTTCGGGAAAAAGATATACATGACGGTTACGGTGAAAAGGACCATGAGAAACGGCACAATATACTGTATTAAAAATCCTGTTATCAGGCCGATCCGCAATTCCGGGAAGACCTGGCGCAGTGTTTTCAGGAGAGGAATGAGCGAAGTCGCTGCAAAGGAGATAGTGAGCATAATAATGATAAAAGTGACCATGAGAAATGAGATGATGACTGACCAGAGGAGGTGCCGCCTCTTCTCTATCTTGAATATGACCTGGAGCGCATTCTCGATTGAAGCGAAGACCTGGAGGGAGAGAAAACCGTAGAGCATTATGCTGAGGGCCCCTATGCCCTTAAAGCGTATCAGTTTGCTGAGTTCGTTCGTAATCTCCGAGGTAATAGCGGGAAAGAAGCCGCTGAGCTTAGTCGCGAAAAATTCGTAAAAATTATAATACTGTCCGAGGATATAACCGAAAATGGCGATCAGGAAGAGACAGAACGGCACGAGAGCCATCATCGTGAAGTAGGACAGGGACCCGGCGAGCATGATGCCGCTGTCTTTGAAAAAATCAAGAAAACTTTTCCCGATAATCTTCAGATAGTTCATTTTTTCTTTTCTTTATCCCTGTCGCGGATATATATCCTGATCGGCGTCCCGGTAAAGGAAAAATTGTTCCGGAGGACTTTTTCGATATGGCGCACATGAGAGTCCCTGAACAGCGCAGGGTAATTTGTGAACACAACAAAGGCAGGCGGCTCTGTCCTGACCTGAGTGATATAGTAGATTTTGCCGGACTTTCCCCTCAGGGAGGGGAGGTTCATGGATGACAGGACTTCCCGGAGGACTTTGTTTAAACCTGCTGTCGGTATTCTCTTCTTCCTCTCTTTGATTATTTCATCGATGACCGGGAAAAAATTGGTGATACGCTTTTTCTGGAGCGCCGATATCGTGAAAAACGGCGCGTAAGGCATGGCCCATATCTTTCTCCTGAAATCCTTTTCCCATCGCTTGTAGGCTTCTTCAGGCTTCTCCATGAGGTCCCATTTGTTCAGGACGAATAAGGCGCCCTTGCCGAGGCTCTCGATAATCCCTGCAATCTTCTGGTCCTGCTCGACTATGCCTTCACTCACATCAAGGACCATGATCGCTACGTCGCATCGCTCAACGCTTCTCACTGCCCTGACCATTGCAAACCGTTCTATCGAATAACCGTAGGCGTCTTTTCTCCTGATGCCGGCAGTATCGATGAAGAGATATTTTTTCCCGTAGTAGGCGCATACGCTGTCGATGGAATCGCGTGTTGTGCCGGGGACCGGACTTACAATCATCCTCTTTTTGCTGAGGAGGGCATTCATAAGGGTGGACTTTCCCACATTCGGTCTTCCGACAACCGCTACCTTTGGGTAATCGGTCTTCACCTCCTCATACACCGGGAGGACTAAAATCAGCGCATCCATAAAGTATTCATAGAGGTAACCGGTGGCTGCTGAAACAGGCCATAGTTCATCAGCGCCAAGGGGATAGAAGTCATAAAGGCGTTCTTCGCGGGTCGGCGCGTCAATTTTATTGACGACCCACAGGACTTTTTTCCCTGATGTCCGGAGCAAACGTGATATTTCCATGTCTGACGGAGTGAGCCCGTCTTTTCCGTCGAGCAGATGGATGATCACGTCGCCTTCCCCGATCGCAAAAAGCGCCTGTTCTTTGACCTGGAGAAAGATATCGTCAGATGCTTCGGGATAAAACCCGCCGGTGTCTACCACGATGAAAGACTTGCCCTCCCATTCCGCATCGAGATAATGGCGGTCACGGGTGACTCCGGGGGTATCCTCGACGATTGCCGCATGCGATCTGGTCATACGGTTGAAGAGGGTTGATTTGCCGACATTCGGTCTTCCGATAATAACAACGATCGGTTTGGGCATAATATACTTTACCATGAAAGCCGCGAAGGGAAAACGGTCCCGGCGTCAGCCGGCGAGAAGGATTCCCGCGTTCCTGAACTCGCTTGCCATTTTCATCCAGAGTTCAGCGATGCGTCCGAAGGCTTCATCGAACGCCTGATATTCGGAACGTGTCTCCATGGAATCAAAGAGGGAATCGCAGAAATACCAGTTGCAGCCTGAGGGGCGGACTGAGCGTTCCATGATACAGCCGGTCGGAGAGAGAAATTGACAGGGGTCGGTTTCCTTCTTCATGAAGTCCGGAGGAAGCGGTTTAAGGCCGAGAGCATGTAGATAGATGAGGTCTTCGAAATTGTAAAAACCGTGTTTGTTGATGCAGCAGACATCTTTACAGGATGGACAGACCTCACGGGTGATACACTCAATGAACGGGCTGACCTCTCTGACCCCGCGATACACTTCCTGCGCACACTGCGTTACACTCTGCATTGCCTGCGCATGGGCGTGAAATATTTCGCCGAATGTTTTTTCAGCGTATGTGTACGTATTTATATCCCATGTGTTCTGATTGCCCAGCAGAAAAAAACTGTTCCGGTTCGGTAAATTTGTCATAATTTTGCTCTATCCGTAAGTGAAGATTTATCTTCTGCAGTCAATGAAATTCAGAATAAGAGGCGGATGTCTCTTTTCCCGAATACCGCTTCGACTTTCACTGTGGATACCAATAGAGCGTCATAACAATTGCCATATGGTTGTCATTCCCGCTTGTCGGGAATCTTGCTTGAAGAAGGATGCCGGACAAGCCGGCATGACAGTTACGCAGTACTTCATTTGGCATAATTTATTTCGATCTGTATAAAACTGTATCATGGAGCCCGTTTGAATACAAGCGCGTTATGAGCAACAGGCTGATTTACAAACAATTTATTCAGGCACTAGTCGCTATGAAGAATAAAAATCTGGATTTATCAACAATACAAATATAAAATATAAATATTCATAAATATTCTTCCTTGTCCTTGCACAATGAATGACATAAACAAGACAAAAAAACAGTTGGTACAGGAACTGCAGGAATTGCGCCTGAAGGTTTCGCAACCGAAACCTGTCAAAGTATCGGGAAAAACATTCAGCTTTTCCGAACACCTGCCCGAAGATTTCCACAGGGATTTCCTCGAAAATACGAATGATCTTATTCAGACAATAACTCCTGACGGGAGATTCCTCTATGTGAATAACGCCTGGCTGAACACCCTCGGCTATAACCGTCCGGATATAGAAGACCTCTTGCTGACCGATATTGTCCATCCTGACAGCTACGCCCATTGCAGCAACTTTATGGACCTCCTGAAAACGGGTATTCCCCTGGATATATTTCAGGTCGAACTCATCACCCGACAGAAAAGGAAGGTGGTTGTGGAAGCAAGTGTCCATGCGCATTATTCAGAAGATGGACCAGTATATATTCAGTGTATTTTGCGGGATATTACCGAGCGCAGGGAAGCAGAAGAGTCCCTAAAGAAACTGGAGGCGCTTGAATCTTCTCTGCTCGCTGCAATACCGCATGCGGTGGTCGGATTGAGGGAACGTACGATAGTATTTGCCAACGAGGCAGTTGAGTCGGTGTTCGGATGGAAGCCCGAAGAATTGCTCAACAAAACTACGAGGATATTCTACAGGAGCGATGAAGAATATGAGGAAATCGGCAGGAATTTTTATCCGGTCCTCGAAAAACAGAGGAAGCACACTGAAAATTTCCCCTGCAGGCATAAGGATGGCAGTGATATGCTTTGCAGGCTCAGCGCCTCGGTAATCGGACAGAAACTTGAAAACAAAGAGATAGTCGTCATCTATGAAGATATTACAGAGCATGGACGATTCGAAGAAGCTTTGCTGGAGAGTGAACGGAAATACGTGGACTTTTATCAGAATGCGCCTGACGGGTATCATTCCCTCGGCCCTGATGGAACGATCCTCGAAGTGAACGATACCTGGCTCAGAATGTTCGGCTATTCCAGGGATGAGATTGTCGGTAAAGTAAAGTTAACCGAACTTCTTGATGAAGAAGGAACGCAAATCTTCCGGAAGACTTTCACACAATTGAAGGAAGAGGGTTCTATCGAGAACATTCAGTATCTGCTCAGGAGAAAGGATGGTTCTCAGGTTCCCGTACTGATCAGCGCCTCTGCCATTTATGATGAACAGGGGAACTTCCTGAAAACAAGAACTATTGTGAGAGATATCAGCGCAAGGATCAGCTATCGAAACATGCTGGAGCAGGCCCTTGAGGAGTGGAGAGTCACCTTCGATTCGATGCCCTGCGGTGTGCTGCTGCTTGACCTGGAATTCACAATTATCAGGGCGAACAAATATATTGCTTCACTCTATGACCTTTCTTATAAAGAATTGAAGGAACGGAGATGTTTTGAATTGATCAGGAGCGAACAGTTGGAAGAACACTATTACGGGATCCGGTCACAGTCCAGGATAAGCATCAGGCCTTTCGAGTATTTCGAAGGGGCTATGAACAGGCATTTTATGCTCTCATTGACGCCGATCCCCGATGCTTCGGGAATAACCAAAGCTTTTGTGCTCACCGTAGTTGACATTTCAGAGCTTAAGGACAAACACAAAAAACTTGCAGGAGAGCAAAGAGGCGTTCTTCAATATGCTCAAAGAACTCGATTTTTCCTACCGGGAGCTGCGGGAACTGCACGACGGTCTTATCCATTCGTTTGTAAATGCGATAGACGCAAAAAGTCCCTGGACGAAAGGACACTCGGAACGGGTTACCGGATATGCCCTTGCAATCGGCGCTGCGATGGGGTTTGAAGGTGAAGAAATAAATATTCTCAGAAATGCTTCGCTCCTCCATGACATCGGCAAGATAGGCACCTACGATATTATCCTTGATAATCCGCAAAAGCTGTCCCCGGAAGAGCATGATCTGATCAACATGCATCCGGTCAAGGGTGAGGCTATCCTGATACCCATAAAACAACTGGAGGCCGTGCTCCCTATTATCCGGCACCACCATGAGCAGATAGACGGCACCGGATATCCTGACGGGTTGAAGGGTGAGGATATCCCTCTTTTCGCGAGAATCCTCTGTGTAGCGGATTCCTTTGATTCCATGACATCGGACAGGCCTTACAGGCCCGCGCGCAATAAAGAGTACGCAATATCTGAACTGAAAATCTGCAGCGGCACCCAGTTCGACCCTGCGGTGGTGAAGGCGTTTCTGGAAATTCTTGATGACATAGATATCCCCTGGAAATCTCTCTGAAGAAAGCCGCCGTTATTCCTCTGAAATCCCGAAGATAAACTCGATTTCCACCGAAGCATTCAGCGGAAGCACGTTTACTCCTACTGCAGAGCGGGCATGCCTGCCTGCCTCGCCGAATATCTCGAAGAGGAGATCCGAAGCAGCGTTCAGGACCTTCGGTTGTTCTGTGAAACCGGGTGAAGAGGCGACATATCCGGTTATCCTGATGCACCGGGCAATTTTATTGAGGCTTCCCGTATATGCTTTGAGTACTGAAAGGGCGTTGATTGCCACGGTCCTTGCATCGTCTCTCGCCTCGTCCAGGGTTATATTTTCTCCGACCCTTCCGGTCCTTGTGAGCAGGCCGTCTCTGAAAGGAAGAATTCCGCTGAGGTATAAGAGGTTGCCTGCCCGGGTGCAGGGGATGTAGGAACCCAAAGGCGCCGGTGCTGCAGGAAGCTCAATGCCGAGTTCTCTTATTTTCTCTTCTGGCGACATGGCATACTAAAAATACTCATCCAATAATACAAAAGTCAAAATTTACCTGAACGTTGCATACAATACATTTAAAAATCGTCATTGCCCGGCTTGATCGGGCAATCCAGAGAAAGGCGCTGGATTATCCGGTCAAGCCGGATAATGACAAAATTGAGTATTACACAACTTTCAATGGTTTGTTAAAGCCCAAGCTCTTCCGGCGTCCCGATCCTGCCAAGGACAGCGGAAGCTGCTGCAACTGCCGGATTCGACAGATAGACCTCACTCCCGGGGTGGCCCATTCTCCCTACAAAATTCCTGTTCGTCGTTGCAATAGCCCGTTCTCCCTCTGCGAGGATTCCCATATACCCGCCGAGGCAGGGACCGCAGGTAGGTGTTGATACCACCGCCTCAGCTGCAACGAATATTTCCAGCAGCCCCTTCTTCATCGCCTGCCGGTATATCTCCTGCGTTGCAGGGATAACGATCATACGCACATTGGGATTCACTTTCCTCCCTTTTATGACCGTTGCCGCCTCAATCAGGTCTTCGAGCCGTCCATTAGTGCATGATCCTACTACCACCTGATCTATCGCGACTTCAAAGAGTTCTGCCGCCGGTCTCGTGTTCGACGGGAGATGCGGACAGGCAACCGTAGGAAGGATCTTGGCGCAGTCATATTCATGCACTGAAGCATAGCGGGCTTTTTTGTCGGATTTGTAAAAAGTATACGGTCTTTTCGCCCTGTTTTTCATGTAGCGCCTTGTAATCTTGTCAGGCACGATGATTCCGCTTTTCCCTCCGGCCTCAATGGCCATGTTGCACATCGTGAGCCTTCCATGCATCGGCAGGCTCCTGATCGTCTCGCCCTCAAATTCCATAGCCATATAGAGTGCGCCGTCGACCCCTATATCTCCGATCGTATTGAGAATCAGGTCTTTGCCGCCGACCCATTTATTAAGTTTTCCGTAATAGATGAATTTCATGGATTCAGGGACTTTAAACCAGCACTCCCCCGTAGCCATTGCAGCAGCTACATCGGTTGAGCCGACACCTGTAGAGAATGCGCCGAGTGCACCGTATGTGCAGGTATGGCTGTCTGCTCCGATCACGACCTCGCCGGGACCGACAAGACCCTGCTCGGGAAGCAGCGCATGTTCTATTCCCATTCTCCCCACTTCGAAGTAGAGATCGATGTTGTATTCTCTCGAAAAATCCCTGAGCATCCTGCACTGCTCGGCCGCCTTGATATCTTTCTGTGGCGCAAAATGGTCGGGGATCAGGGCAATTCTGCTTTTGTCAAACACATCCTTGGCCCCGATCTTTTTGAATTCCGATATTGCGATCGGTGCAGTAATATCGTTGGCGAGGACCAGGTCTGCCTTTGCATTGATGAGTTCACCCGGGACGAGTTTCTTCCTGCCGCAATGTGCGGCAAGTATTTTCTCAGTGATTGTCATACGTACCCTCCAGTTGCAAATGTGTCTATTATACCCGATGACATTATTCTCAGGCTATACCATGTATATGGATGATATTATTATGTATCTCACAGAATCTTATGGTAAAATAAAACTCACGGCTAAAGAAAGAAATTATGGCATGAAAAGAAAAATAAACAAAATACTGATCGCAAACAGGGGAGTCACTGCCGTGAGGATTATCCATACGTGCAGGGACAGGAAGATTCCTACTACGGCTGTGTACAGCACCCCTGACCGGCTCGCACATCATGTATTCATGGCAGATTCTGCGATCCATATCGGTGAAGCACCCCCTGTAGAGTCCTATCTCAACATGGAAAAAATGATCGCAGCGGCAATTCAGACCAATTCTGATGCGATTCATCCGGGTTGGGGGTTCCTTGCGGAAAACAGCAGGTTTGCCCGCATGGTGCAGGACGCAGGCCTCGTATGGATCGGCCCGTCGCCGGAAGTGATTCAGTCGCTTGGCGACAAGATTCAGGCGAAGCATCTGGCTCAGAAGGCGAATGTGCCGACAATACCCGGGATCATTAATGTGGCCAGCGCTGACCAGATAAAGAAGTGGATGAAGGACCAAAAGGTAGAATTCCCGGTCATGATAAAAGCGGTTGCAGGCGGCGGGGGCAAAGGAATGGTCAAGGTGAACAGCAAGAGTGAGTTGACGCAGGCCTTTGCCCAGGCACAGTCTGAAGCCCTGAAGTCATTTGGTGACGAAAGGGTTCTTGTCGAGAAATATATAGAAAGAGGCCGTCACATCGAGGTGCAGGTTGTCGCCGACGAATACGGGAACGTTATCCACCTCTACGAAAGGGAGTGTACGATCCAGCGGCGGAACCAGAAGATCATCGAAGAGGCGCCATCGCCTTCTATTGATGACGACCTTCGGAATGAAATCTGTTTCACGGCGACGCGACTCATGCGCGAAATCGGATACACGACTGCAGGGACCGTAGAGTTCCTCTTTGATTCGGCGACACAGAAATATTATTTTCTGGAGGTAAATACCCGGCTTCAGGTTGAGCACGGTATCACCGAGCTTATTACAGGCGTAGATATAGTGGGAATCATGATAGATGTGGCAATGGGCAGGAAATTGCCGTTTCAAACAGAACGATATCCATCCGAACAGGTGGGCACTCGAGGTGAGGCTGAACGCTGAAGACCCGAAGACATTCAGCCCGTCATTCGGCACCATAACCCGGCTGCAGGTACCGCAGGGTCCGGGTGTAAGGCTCGCATCCGGAGTCTACGAGGGGGCTGACATTCCGCCGTATTACGATTCTCTCTTTTTGCTCCTTATATCGGCAGGCGCGGACAGGGCGGACGCAATCCGGGTGATGGACAGAGCGCTCAGCAGAAATCTCCGTATTGAAGGAGTAAAGACACTCGCCCCGTTACTCCTGAGCATTATCAGACACCCCCAGTTTATTGCAGGAGAATTCTCAACCCGGTTTCTCGAAGAGCACATGGATGAACTGGTGTCCACGTTCAGGGAGAAGAACAGTGAGGACGAGATCCTCAAAATAACGCGATACGTTGCAGAGATATCGGCGCTTGGGCCTCAATCATGGATGTAAGAGGCGGGAAGAAGATGGCCAGGGACAGTAATTCTCTATTCGTGAAACCAGGGATGACCCCGAAGGGGATTGTAAAGGCGGTCCGCTCTCTGAAGGGTGTATGCTTCACCTCTGTCGGCATGCGTGACGCAGGACAGTCTGACTTCAAGAACCGGCATCGTATTTACGATTTAAAGACACTCGCGCCGTTTTATAACGAGATGAGATTGTTCAGCGCAGAATGCCACGGCGGCGCACGCTGGCACGTGGGGGTAATGAACAGAAGAGAAAGTCCCTTCGAGGAAATCGATATCCTGAGACAGCTAATGCCGAATGTCCTTCTCCAGACGCTTATCCGTGAGACGAACATGTGGGGATACCGGCCTTACCCGAAAAATGTCATCGAACATGTTGTCTCGGTCGTTGACATTGACGTCTGGAGGTGTTTCTCGTTCCTGAACGACGTGAGAAACATGAGGACTGTTGCGGAAGTCGTGATGAAACGGGGCAAGCTTTTTGAGCCGGCGATTTCCTTTACTATGGCTGACTGGGCAACAAACCAATACTACCTTTGTGTCGTGAAAGATATTGTTGACCTTTGCGGGGGCACGGATGAAATGATCTTCTGTGTAAAAGACATGGCAGGGGTAGGCAGCATTACAAGGGTGAAGAGCCTCATAGACGCAATAAAGCAGAAATATCCGGAACTGGTTATTCATTATCACAGGCATATCACCGACGGGCTTGCCATGCCTGCAATGCTTGCTGCTGCACAGGCAGGAGCGAAGATATTCGACGTTGAAGAAGATTCTCTCGCACGTTTCTACGGACATTCTCCGATACTCGGCGTGGAGGCGTATTTCAAGGAAGCCGGCATTCCGGTAAATCTGAACAGGGAAGAAGCAGAAAAAGCGGTCCTGAAGGTCAGGGAGTGGATCAACTTCTACGACTGGGCAGAATCTCCTTTCAAGGGATTTGACCACAACGTCATTTTTCACAAGATGCCCGGCGGCGCGTTCCCGAGTTCTTTCGAGCAGGCGGACAAGGGAGGCTTCCTCAACCTTATGCCCGCTGTACTCAAGGTGATGTCAATGTACAACAAGATCATCCATTATTTTGACGTCACCCCTGGTTCACAGATTACCTGGGTAACCTGCAGCGGTATCGTGAACAAATATGCGAAGGCAAAGGGAGAAGCGGGAGTCAGGCACCTCATTGAACTGCTCTCCGGATTCATCGATGAGAAAGCGCTCGACTTTCAGGCCATGAACGATGACGAGCAGGAAGAACTCCTCGCTCTCTTCAGCAATGCGCCGGGTGATTTCAGGAATCTTATCCTTGGCCATTATGGAAAACTCCCCATGGGGTGGCCGCCGGAATGGGTTTACCGAAGCACCTTTGGCGAAGAATGGAAAAAGAAGATCAAAGAGCGCATCGAACTTTCACCCCTTGATTCCATGTCTGACGATGACCTTGAGAAAATGCGGCAGGAATTAGCAGAGGCAATCGGAAGGAAGCCTACGGAGGAAGAGTTTATCCTTTACCTTATGCATCCGAAAGACGCTATTGCAATGATCGAGTTCAGGGAGAAATACGGGGATGCACCGCTTGTACTGCCGACCGACGTCTGGAGGCAGGGTCTGCAAAAGCACGGGGACAAAGTTGATTTTGAACTTTGGGGAAAACCCTACAGCATTGAACTCGTCTCTGTCGGAGCAGAACACGAAGGGGTTATTCATGTCGTTATGCGGGTGAACAACAAAACGCGGGTGTATACTGTTGAGACCCCGCGGGCCAAAAAGGCTGAAATACGAATGGCAAAAGGGGCGCACGAGGTCGGCGCTCCGATCAACGGGAATATCTGGAGAATAGGGAACCCTCAGAGAGGGACACTCAAGGTTGGCGACATTATTCACAAGGGAGAAGAAATCGCAAACCTTGAAGCCATGAAGATGGAGAATGCGATTATTGCTCCCTTTGACGGACAGATCAATGAAGTCTGTGTGAAACTCAACAGCTTTGTCGTTGAAGGTCAGCTGCTCTTTGTATTAGAAAAAGCGAAACTGTAAACTTTTTCTCGGAAACACTTGTTATCTGTAATAATCCCTGACCGCATGGCATACCGGACGAGACCTGCAATAGTCTGAATTTCAAGCCTGTCCATAATCTGCCGTCTGTGAGCTTCGACTGTTTTTACGCTCAGATTCAAATGCAGGGCGATCTTTTTTACGGGAAAACCTTCCACGATCATCTGGAGAATCTCTCTATGCCGAGGGGAAAAACTGGCAAAGGAAATCTTTTCCGTCGCCGGCGTCTCTTCAGTGCTGTTTTCCCCTGAGAGCATGTCTGTGAAAGACGGACGCGATACCGAGGTGCCAAGGTATATACCGCCCCTCATTGCAGAACATATGGCTAAACACAGTTCATCTCCATCAACGTCACTCAGAATGTATGCAGAGGCTCCGGCATGGAGCTCCTTGCACACAGATTGTGAACTGCCGTTCAGAGAGAGGATGATAATCCGTACCTCAGGGAAATCATTCCTTATGCTTGCTGACAAGTCCGGTCCTTTCGGTCCGGATAATGCGTTGTCAATCAGGACGATGTCCGGACGCTTTTCCGCGATTAACTGCATCGCTTCCTGTCCTTCATCAGTTTCTCCGACAATCCGGATTCCGACGATGTCCTGAAGCAGAGAACGCACTCCTGCACGGGTAAGGGACTGTCCATGGGCGAGAATTATGGTAACCGGTTTCAGCGGGTCACATGATACTTGCCAAACCGGACTTTTCGCTTTCCTGTGTTTCGATGACATACTTAAATTATAATATTAAGCAGGTGCATAAATAAAGTGCATATTTTTTTACAAAAATGAAGATATTTGTCTATACCTGCCAGTAATTATATGAATAGGCCGGGAATAATTAATACAATCTGCCATCCGGGGTACATTGTCGATTATTTTTATCAGAACAGATGTATAGAAAATGACTCACCTTCCATTCTCATGGTACAATTTTCTGAGATGGTTCAATGTATCATGCATGAGCAAATTATTAAACCGGCAATTATTAAGACGCTATAAGTAAGGATACATATTCTTACACCCTCCCCTTTGTCCCCTCCCCTCAAGGGAGGGGAGATAAGTAAGTCCCCTCTCCCCTGGAGGGAGAGGGCAAGGGTGAGGGGGAATGTAGTCTTACTTATGCACTTCTTAGTAAACCTCTGAAAGCATGGGTATAAGAAAGGTGTTAAAAATGAGAAATATTTTACAAACTAAGGGAAAAATTTATGCATTGGCATAAGAAGGATATCGATACGGTTTTCCGGGAATTACATTCTTCGCTTCAGGGAATATCAGAGGCTGAAGCCGTGAAAAGACTTGAGCAGTATGGCGGGAATATCCTGCAAGAAGGAAAAAAGAAGTCGATGCTGGCAATGTTCCTTGATCAGTTCAGAGATTTCATGATCCTGGTGCTCATAGCAGCCGCAGTGATTTCAGGTATTGTCGGCGAACTCTCGGACACCATAGCAATTATCGTTATTGTAGTCCTGAACGCAGTTGTCGGATTTGTTCAGGAATACAGGGCGGAAAGGGCGATGGCTGCCCTGAAAAAGATGGCGGCTCCTTCGGCAACGGTAATACGAGAAGGAAAGCATGTGCAAATACCGTCGGCTGACCTGGTCCCGGGTGATATTGTCGTCCTTGAGGCAGGGGAGATCGTGCCTGCAGACCTGCGGCTGGTCGGGACGGCCCATCTGAAGGTAGAAGAAGCGGCGCTCACCGGTGAATCCGTCCCTGTTGAGAAGCACGAAACCCTGCTGGACGATGAGGCGCTTCCCCTTGGCGACAGGAAGAACATGGCATATAAAGGAACTATTGTCTCGTATGGAAGAGGCACCGGAATTGTTATAGGGACAGGGATGCAGACGGAGCTTGGCAGGATTGCGACGATGCTGCAGGAAGAAGAGGAATCGAAAACACCTCTCCAGAAAAGGCTTGCGGTATTCGGCCGTAAGCTTGCCATCGCCGTGCTTGCACTCTGCGCGGTGATATTTATTGTCGGCATTCTGCGTGGAGAAGAGACACTCAGGATGTTCCTCACCGCAATATCGCTTGCAGTTGCCGCAATACCCGAGGCCTTGCCTGCTGTTGTCACGATTTCCCTCGCAATCGGAGCAAAAAAAATGGTGAAACAGCATGCGCTGATCAGAAAACTCCCTGCAGTAGAAACGCTCGGATCGGTGACCTATATATGTTCGGATAAGACCGGTACGCTCACCATGAACAAAATGACGGTCGAGCAGTATTATGCCGACGGGAGGGTCTCAGGAGAGAAGAAGACGGGAAATGATCAAGATGAGCAAACGGCTGATTCTGAGCCGGAATCGGGTCCCCTTCATACTTTCTCAGCGTCTTATTTGCTGATGACTGCAATGGCGCTTAGCAACGACGCTGCTCTGGATAAGGATGGAAACGTAATCGGCGACCCGACAGAGACAGCGCTCTACGTTGCAGCGAAAGACGCGGGTTTCGTAAAAGAAGCGATGAGAGAGGATTTTCCCCGTGTGGCTGAACTGCCCTTCGATTCCGGGAGGAAATGCATGACGACCGTACATACAATCCCTGATAATTTCCCTCCCTTGCCGGAAGGAGGAGTGGGAAAGGTGATTGCTCCCCGATATATTTCTTTCACCAAAGGGGCCATAGATGTTCTCATGGAAAAAGCGGATGTGGTCCTTGTATCGGGCAAAATCAGTCCTGTCGACAGGCAGGAAATCAACGGGGTGAATGAGAGGATGGGGAATAACGGGTACAGGGTTCTCGGTGTGGCATTGAGAGTATGGGAAAACCTGCCTCAGGAAATAACACATTCAACCATGGAGACGGGACTTCTCTTTATAGGTCTTGTCGGTATTATGGACCCCCCAAGGGACGAGGCGGTCGAGGCGGTCGCCGCCTGCATTACGGCAGGGATAAAGCCCGTCATGATAACGGGAGACCATCCTGTTACGGCTACCGCAATAGCACGGAGAATAGGGATCATCGCCTCTGACGGGAAAGCGGTGATGACGGGCAAGATGCTGGAAAAGCTGCCTTTGGAAGAGTTCGAAGAGCGGGTTGAGGATATAAGGGTCTACGCAAGAGTTGCACCGGAACAGAAGCTGAAGATCATCCGGGCGCTTCAGGACAGAGGGCAGTTTGTCGCCATGACAGGCGACGGCGTGAACGATGCCCCTGCATTAAAAAGGGCGGATATCGGTGTGGCAATGGGAATTACAGGGACGGATGTTGCAAAAGAAGCATCGCATATGATACTGCTCGACGACAACTTTGCGACCATCGTACGGTCTGTAAAAGAGGGAAGGAAGATATTTGATAATATCAGGAAATTTATCAGGTATACCATGACCAGCAATTCAGGAGAGATATGGACCATATTTCTGGCGCCTTTTCTCGGCCTGCCGATCCCTCTCCTGCCGATACACATCCTGTGGGTCAATCTTGTCACCGACGGCCTGCCCGGTCTCGCGCTGGCTGCCGAACCTGCTGAAAAAGATATCATGAAAAGGCCGCCGCGGCATCCGCAGGAGAGTATATTCACCGGGATGTGGCTGGAGATACTCTGGGTAGGCCTTCTCATGGGAGCGGTGTCGATATTCACCCAGGCATGGGCGATCAGGACAGGAATTGCACATTGGCAGACAATGGTGTTTACCGTGCTCTGCCTCAGCCAGATGGGAAACGTCCTCGCCCTGAGGTCCGAGAAGGAATCCCTGTTCTCTCAGGGGTTGTTCACGAACAAGCCGCTTGTAGGGGCCTTTGTATTGACTGTATTGCTTCAGATGGCTACGATTTATGTGCCGTTCCTGAATCCGGTCTTCAAGACCCAGCCATTGAGCGCATATGAATTATTGATAACACTTGGATTATCGACAATCGTATTCTTTGCGGTGGAGGTTCAGAAATGGATGAGGAGGAAGAGGGGAGGGTAAGGTAAGGGAGGTGGCAGATACCCGACCATTGATAAGTGCTCTCTCCGGCCGGGTATCAGTGAGTATTACTGTTAATAAACAGGGCCGTATACTGTTATATTGTTCTTTTCGTCTGTTTCACCAAAGTTCTCATATATATCCAGCACCGCAATGAGATATTTGCCTGATATATTTCCGGTCAGCTTATGCTTGAAGGTAATAGTTTTGCTTTTCCCTGCCTTGATCTTGCCGACTTTCGACTCTTTGAGAATCGCATCACCCGGATCGAGTACGGCATCGTCTGACAGATAATACCGTATCACGGACTTCTTTGCCTTCTCACTGCCGAGATTGGTAACAGACAGGCTGCCCTTTAACTTGCACAGGGTTTCACCGCTGTTTTTGACATAACAGTACTGGTCCACATACAACCATTCGGCGGTAAGGTCGGGCCCCACAATTTCTTTCACCGCAAAATCGGCTTTGACCTGTCTGATTCCCTCACCAATAGTCAGAGAGCAGGTCATTCCTGATACAACGTCGCAGCCTTCCCAGTGAAGGAAGTTGAAATGGTCATAGTCCGGGGTAACAGTAAGGGTAATCGGGGTGCCTAGCTCGTATAATTCAGTGCAGTCACCGGGGCAATTTATTCCCGGACCGGTTACCACGCCGCCTCCGTGGGGAATGATATACACCCTGAGATTGAAATTATTATGGACCAGATTCTGTGCGACTGCATTCCAGAAGCCTGGATAATTCACAAAATTTGTGCTCGAAGCATGCCCCAATGGAGAAGCCTGCCCGATAGTTGAAAAAAGGTCATAACCGGCTGACCAGGAATCCCCTCCACCACCAGAGATAACGTCCTGTTCAATGGCAAAGTTTGCGCTCGAAGAGGCTGCATGGAGGATCCCAGTAAATGCGAGCACTGTCATGACAGAAAGAAAGAGACATACATAGAGCCTATATCTTTTTCTGTGTTTAATCATTTCACCTCCTGTGTGCTCGTTCCTGAAGAGGAATTTGTAATTTTACAATTTTCATGGAATTTACCCATCTTAATATATGGGGTGCCATAAATAAGCAGCCCCAGTCCACACACAGACTAACACGTCATCTTTGGCTGCGCCATTATTTGTGAACCAGAACCTTCCTCTTGTAGAGGCATCACATGCGATTGGCGCACCGCCATTAACATTTTGAAGAGTTCCTGAATTACCCACCGTCAGCATCAACATTCCCGCTTTCGTCAACTGTGAAATACCATATTAAGCAGTTCCGTCCTAGATGCAAAAAATGCATTTGTATCATCATCATCTCTGTCAAGATAAAGATGAACATTACCAGTTACTATAAAGTCCAGAGAATTGGCTCCAGTGGAAATAATTTCACCTACTACCACCCAATGGAGGTCGCCAATGAGTCAGGTAGTCAGCATCACCTCCACCATTAGCTACTACACCAAATCCGCTGGTGCTCTGTCCGGTTACCCCAGGTCCTGTGCCCGCATTCGTGGATGTGAGCGCACTGCCTGCTCCGTTTATGCCAACAGTAAGCGCACCGGTCATGGCATCGCCGGTAACATTTACATACGCAGCATCGTGGTTGTGCGCTGCGGCCAACGCTGCTGCACTCTGGCTGCATTCCACTGTCGGTCCGGAGCCAATACACCATTGGTTTAACGTGGTTGCACCAACCTGCGGGTCAGTTTCTGCCCCTGGAGCTGCATTACAGTTTATTACAGCCCCGTCGCTTACACACCAGGCACCGGCATTCAGGACCCCAACCTGTGGATCAGTTTCTACCATGCCTGCCGGAATGGAACAGGTCCATGCCGTTCCGCTCCACATCATGAACTGACTGGCAGTGCAACCGTTCTGTCCGATGTCTGAGAAGTTTACGCAGCCGGGACAGACAAGGTCCATTGCCATATCTGAGGTAAAAGAATACCCAACACTGGTGAGCTGAACCCTCGGGGTCATCTCTGCGTCTGACCCAACCCTGACTCCGAGCCAGTAGGGCACGTCAAATGCAAGCGGAGTGAGTGTGCTCACTGAACCGAGGATAACACTGTATATCCCGCCGGAGACAATAACATTCTGGGGTTCTGTCCATAACACTGTTCCGCCGGAAGCTACGGTATAGAGTGAAAACGTCATAGATACTGTCCCGTTGACCGGCGAACCCATTGCATCGGTCAGGTACCCCTGATAATTGATGGTGTAGGGGATTGCCGCGTTTACGGGAGAGAAACCAAGAACGAAAAGAAATACCATTGTGAAGATACCGGATACTATCATTACCTTAGTTTTCATTTTACCCTCCTTTGCTGTCTTCATAGAAATTTCCTTCTGAAATAATTACCCCTTCAGGTGCTTTCTACAAAACACCTCCTTTCATATAGTACATTTATCAGGTCACAACATATTTTCCTGTCAGATAAAAAAATTCCAATAAGTTTTTATCAGAATGTGATGACATGCTCTGCAAACAACTCTTCTTCAAAAAGATCTTACCCAATTGTATAGAATGGTTTTAATTTAAAGTATTGCTTTTAAAATAAATTCTAACATCTTATCAGATAATAACTTTATCAATAGAAATACCAAAATAGAGATAATCTGTCAAGTGGTATGAGTTTGCAGAATAAATTACAGAGCATGACCTGACTGTTTCGAAAGCAGTAAATTGCATTTATCCCAATTATAATGACGGTTTTATCTTTACCATTTACCGATCATTATGATATTCTTCAATATGTCAGCTCTTTATTTCCAACACCTTGACTTCTCACCATTCCTGCAACGTTTGTTTGCACTGTCTTTGGGGTCCCTGCTTGCATAATTCCGATACGCCTCTTCCGTCACTTACTATTAAAGACAAGAAGATTCGTGTTCCGATAATCCAGGGCGGCATGGGCGTCGGCGTTTCCCTCTCCCCGCTCGCACGCGCAGTTGCTCAGGAGGGTGGGGGAGGTATTGTTTCGAGTGCATGCATCGACAGGATTGTTTCAAAAAGAACCGGAAAGAAAGTCAACTCCTACGAAGCTGCATATGAGGAGATATCGCTCTCGAAAGCATCCGGAGGATTTGCCGGAATCAATATCATGGTTGCACTCATCCGCGACTTTGAGGACTCGGTGCGCGGCTCAATCGACGCAGGAGCCGATTTTATCATTTCCGGTGCAGGGCTCCCGCTGAGCCTTCCTGCGATACATCCGCCAAAGGACACGGCTCTTATTCCAATTGTATCATCTGTCCGTGCATTAGAAATTATCTGTAAAAAATGGGGGAAACTCGGCTACCGTCCTGATGCGATTGTGCTCGAAGGACCTCTTGCAGGCGGACACCTCGGGTTCAAACCGGAACAGATCGATTTAGAATCCAACACACTCGAAAATCTGCTTCCCCCGGTGAAGGATGCGGCGAAAAAATACGGTGATTTTCCGATTATCGTTGCAGGCGGGATTTACACCTACGAGGACATTCAGCGCTTTCTTGCCATGGGAGCGGATGGAGTTCAGATGGGGACCAGGTTCCTCGCAACTGAAGAGAGCAGTGCATCAGAAGTTTACAAGCAGGCGGTTGTTGATGTCAGTCAGGAGGATATCGTGGTTGCAATAGACCCCGGTTCTCCCTGCGGTCTCCCCTTCAGGGTCATCAGACAGTCCCCCATGTACCAGTCTGCCATAAAAAAACTGAGGAAACCGAAATGCGACAAGGGATATGTTCTCCTCAAGGACGCTGAGGGAAAATTCAACCGCTGCCCTGCCAAAGAGAGCAACGAACATCACTTCTGCATCTGCAATGGCCTCCTGAGTTCTGCAGGCTATAACCCCGACAAAGAAGAATCGCTCTACACAGTCGGCACGAACGCCTACCGTGTCGACAAAATTGTTTCGGTAAAAGACCTCATGGACGAACTGCAGGGCAAGGTTATTACACCGACCTCATAGTTAACCGATTTTATTCATAATTCCCGGATGCGTGCCGGTACTTTTTGCTCTTCGTCGTCCCGCTTGGCCGGGGATCCATTCGGGCATAAGTCCGCAAAAATACACTGCATGTGAAGCATAAAAATTGGATACAGCTCGGATTGCTTGGCTATACCTCGCAACTTATTCGCAGGTAGTTCGTTCAGTCTATGGTATATTTAAATATGCTTAATCAGATACTCATTATCGAAGACGACAGAAAAATTGCGAAGATTGTAAAGGTCTATCTCGAAAACGAGGGGTTCAGAGTTGTCACTGCCGAAAAGGGAAAAGATGCGCTGGAACTTGCCTATAAAGAAGTCCCTTCACTTGTTGTGCTCGACCTGATGCTCCCCGATATGAGCGGGGAGGAACTCGCTCAGGATTTAAGGGAGATTGGAGACTTTCCTATCATTATGCTTACTGCAAAATCTTCGGAGGAGGAGAGGGTTGCAGGGTTTTCGCTCGGCGCAGACGATTATGTGGTCAAACCCTTCAGCCCGAGAGAACTCGTTGCCCGGGTGAAAGCAGTGATGAAAAGGTCCCGGACAAAAGACGTATCTCAGGCAAAAACGCTGAGCTTCAATGAGGGATTGCTCACCATAGACAGCAGGAACTATGAGGTGAAGAAACAGGGCCTGCCGGTGATGCTCACTCCGACTGAGTTCAAAATACTCTTTGTGCTTGCAAACGCAAGAGCAAGGGTATACACGAGGAGTGAACTGGTCGAGCACGCCCTCGGATATCAGTTCGAAGGGTATGAACGGAGCATCGATGCTCACATTAAAAACATCAGGCATAAAATAGAGGACGATACCAGGAATCCTCTCTTTATTCAAACAATCTACGGCGTGGGGTATAAGTTTACCGGCAACACAGATGATTAAAAGCCTCTGGGCAAAGTTTTTTCTGCTCCTGCTTGCCGTCTTAATTCTCTCTCTTTCATCCGCCATGATTTTACGGGAACTCATCACCAGTGATTTCACAGAATATCTTGAAGGGGAAAGGGAAGACAGAGTTTACCGTATTATGGCGGCGGTGGAAGGTGCGTACGAGGAAAATTCAGGTTGGAATGAGCACGCGCTGAAGAAAAATACTGTCTGGGCTTTGCTGCTCGGTTATGAGATAAAGATCAAGGGTCTCGATGAGAAGGTGCTTATGAATACACACACCGCGGTTGAATCTCTCGCGCCACTCATGAAACGGAGAATCCTCGCAATAACGGACTTTTTCTCCGGAAGCGGTTGTTGAGAGGGAAGACCCGTATATGAATTATCCCCTTTTCCTCGGCGGCCTGAACATCGGAAGTATTGATGTAAGACTGGTGACATACCAGAGTGGGCAGAGAAAAGAGACAATATTTATGGGAAGGTCGAACAGATTTCTTATCCTCGCGGTTTTTGCCCTTGGAGGATTTTCACTCCTCCTGAGTTTTTTCTTCTCAAAGAGGCTTACGGACCCGATTAAAAAAATTACTGTTGCCGCGCAGTCTATCAGGGAGGGCAAAATGCACAGCAGGGTCTTGGTTTCGGGAAATGATGAGATAAGCGACCTTGGAAAGGCCTTTAACACCATGGCAGCGCATCTGGAGATACAGGAATCGTTACGCAGGAAATTAACCGCCAATATCGCCCATGAACTGAGGACACCTCTCACTGTTATCCAGGGAGAGATCGAAGGCATGGTGGATGGTCTTATCAGGGCAGACAGGGAAAAGCTCCTTTCTCTTCATGAGGAAACCACGAGGCTCAAGAAGATCATTGAGGGGATCGAAGAGCTGTCGCGGGCTGAAGCAAGCGCCCTCGTACTGAGAAAAGAGAAGATAGCCCTGAAAGGATATCTCTCAGCAATACAAGAACGGTACGCGAAAATTTTCAGCGATAAAGGAGTATCCCTTGCGATTGACTGTAGTGAATCCGCAACTCTTTATGCAGACCCTGATAAATTTAGTCAGGTTCTCATAAATCTTCTGACCAATGCACTGAGAGCGACCGGTCAAGGCGGGAGGGTCATTATCACTGCCGGAACAAAAAACTCAGAGGATTTTCTCTCGGTTGCCGACACAGGGACCGGTATCAAAAAAGAGGACATCCCGTTCATATTCGAAAGATTCTACCACGATTATGAAGGCGGTCTGGGCATCGGGCTTGCGATTACCAAAGAGATTGTCGAGGCGCACGACGGAAGGATAGAAGTGAAGACTGAAGAAGGCAAAGGGTCTGCTTTTAGCGTCTATTTCCCGGAATTCACAAGTTCTTCATAATTGCTTCGACTCCTCTTCATAAAAGTCTGGTACGCTGAGAATAAAGAACTATAAATGGATGAAATGAGTTGTGATACAATATTGTATATGAGAATAATACCGCTATGAAGAAGATGAACATATATCTTTGCATTCCTGGATTTATTCTGTCACTGTCTATAATCTTCTGCGCGTATAATCTCTCCTATGCACAACCGGTTCAGAAGAACCAGACGCAGACTGAATGCCAGCCAACCTATGGAGATTACAAACGCGGGGACAAATGGGGATGGTACGGTGCGAAGAAAGTTGTGAGGAATCCTGTTGAAGCGCAGCAGTTACTCGAAAAATTCTTTATCCATCATAGAAATCTTAAAGTCGGCGTAATAAAGGAACGTATCTATTTTTATGAAGCGCATATTATCAACGTAAATGGTTCGCTTGTCGATATCATCATCATCGACAAGAGGAACGGCAGGATACGCTCAGCCTACTAAGCTATAATCTGTTTATAAATTATCAAGAAGATCGATAAAAGACTGTCATTCCCGCAATCAAAGCTTTCGGGACAGAACCTTTGGAAATCATCGGGATTCCCGCCAAGCGCGAGAATGACAAATGAATGTTATCGGAATCTGCACTTTATAACAGACTCTCACTAACCTCTCTAAATACTATAGTTATTTCAACCCCAGGACATCCTGCATATCGTATAACCCCGCAGGTTTTTTATGTACCCACATGGCAGCACGGAGCGCTCCCCGCGCAAAGGTGTCACGGCTGGACGCCTTGTGGACGATCTCAATCCGTTCTCCGAGTCCTCCGAAAATTACGGTATGTTCTCCGACAATGTCTCCGGCCCGCACGGTCTGAATGCCTATTTCTTTTGTCGTCCTCTCACCGATGATCCCTTTCCTTGCGTAGACTGCGACATCATCAAGATTTCTGCTCAAAGACGATGCAATGACCTGGGCCATTTTGAGTGCGGTCCCGCTCGGCGCATCCTTTTTCATGCGGTGATGCGCTTCGATGATCTCGACGTCGTATGCATCTCCGAGTACCTTTGCAACATCCTGCAGCACCTTAAGGAGTAGGTTGACCCCCGTGCTCATATTCGATGCCATGACGCAGGGTATTTTCTTTGTAAGCTTTGAGACGGTCCTGAGATCGTCTTTCGAGAAACCGGTGGTGCCTATCACCATGGCTTTACCCTTCGAAGCTGCTATTTTCAGGTGTTCCAGAGAAGCTTCGACCGTAGTGAACGAGATCACTACGTCTGCCCCGCTGATGATTGATGAGAGATTCTCGGCAAGTGGAATGCCTGTCTCGCCGATACCGACAATGGGTCCGATGTCCCTGCCGATGTCTTTATGTCCTTTCCGTTCGAACGCTCCTGAAAGTTTCAGGTCTTTATAGTCTTTTGAAAGGGCAGTAATCCTGCTCCCCATCCTTCCTGTTGCGCCTGCTACCGCTATCTTAACCATAGAGTCCTCCTTTCACAGCCTATAAAAAAGCTGTGCTTTATTCTTTAATCAGTCATCTGCTTTTTCTTCTTCGTTTTCTGATGGATTGCCTGGTATTTTGTATTCATCAAGAACCCATTTCCCGAGATCGATGAGTTTGCACCGCTCGGAACAGAACGGCCTCCAGGGATTTTCTTCCCAGGTAGTGTTCATTTTGCACATTGGACAGGTGACTCGCATGGTGAACCAGTTATCAATAGTACCGGTCGGGAACAATTCTGTCGCGGAAAGAATGTATCATGTGTCAACATTCTGTATCTTTTTGCCTGATTTTTTCAAGTTATTTATGATGAGTTCCGATACGATCCCATTTATTGTGCCTGTGAGTGTGCCGAGAAGAACGATCAGTGGCGTGATGAGAAGCAATGCCTCAATCCTCTGGATAAAGAGAGCATAGGCAAGCAGTAATTGGGCGCCGTTGTGAAACAAGGCGCCAATGAGACTCAACCCTGTTGCACTGAAAAGACGGGGAGTCAGGGATGCAAAAAATCCCATGGAAAGGGTGCTTAGAATGCCTCCCCCAAGGCTGAGGAGAAAAGCAGGTCCGAGGAATGTTCCGTTCAGAAATGAGGCAAGAACCACACGGATAAGAGTGACGGTAACCGCTGCACGCAGGCCATATAAGAGAAGTGTTATGAGGGTGACAATATTTGCGAGCCCGAGTCGCAACCAGGGGACGGGTGATGGGAACATGCTCTCGAACCCGTGAAGAGCAAGTGCGTATGCGGAGAGCAGCGCTATCTGGTATCTATTCGGTGACTGCATCAGGCTCAGAACCCTTTTTTCCGTTCTTACCGACAGTGATGAGAACCTTGTTCGGAAGGCATGCGATAACGCCCTGTTCAACCCAACCCTGCTGTACGCATAGCTTATTCTGACACGGGGATTCAACTACCCGCACCCGGTGGTTTCTTATTTCGACAAGCGTTGTCCCCTGAGGTCCCTGGACAGGGACAGTCTTCTCTTCATCTAAAGGCAATACGTATTCAAGGTTGCCGTCGACATCTATTTTCACAGAGTTGCCTCCGGGAATCAGTGATCTGACAAAAATCAAACCGAGCAAGGAAAGAAGAATCAGAATGGAGAAGAGAATCCTGTCAGCAACCGTGGTGAATTTAAGGATTTCTCTGAAATTCAATTTTTCCTCTCAAGTCAGGAGTGATGTGCATTTTCCCCTGATTGTCGACGATGATGCCTCCGTATCCTAACGTTTCCAAAGTACGGAGCCCCTTCTCAGGACCTAGGATAAAGATTCCGGTTGAGAAAGAGTCGGCAAGAAACCCCTCCGGAGCTATTACCGTAACACTCCGGCACATGCCGGCAGGACGTCCGGTCATCGGAGACAGAATATGATGATACCGTATGCCATCACTGATGAAAAAACGTTCATAGTCTCCGGAAGTGGATACGGCTGCATCGGTAAGCTCAAGGGTAGCCATGATATCGTCTTCCGGGCCAGTTGCTCTGGAATTCCGTATCCCGATCTTCCACGGCCTCCCGTCAGGTTTCAGGCCAAATGCCCTGATATCACCTGCTATGGCGACTATCCCTGACGATATGCCCTGCTGTTTCAGTACATCAGTTGCCCTGTCGGCAGCATACCCTTTTGAGATGCCACCCGGATCTATCATCATGCCCGGTTTCCGCAGATATACCGTGGAGTCCTTTTTATTTATGACGACATTCCGGTAGTTCACAAGGGGAAGTGTTTTCGTCAGGGCGTCATCTTCAGGTTTTTGCTTCGTATGGAAATCGTAGAGCAGCGTCACAGGCCCTGTGGTTATATCAAAAGCCCCCTCAGTTTTTTCAGAGACAGACAGCGCCTTGCCGATTAAAGACAATATGTCAGGAGAGACCTTTCCATCGGAGACGCCGGCTGATTTGTTTATAGAGGTTATCTCGCTTTCAGGAGAATAGAAATCAGCGCGTTTCTCTATATCAGCAATCGTAAGGAACGCATCTTCTATTGCATTCTCAGCCGTACGCTCTGAACTTGCAACAACCGTTATTGTGACGATAGTGTTCATCAGCATTCTGCTCTTGCGGTAGATGTGGTCCTTTTTGGAAGAGCAGGCAGGAACTGTGCACAGGAGACAGGACAGTATAAAGGATACAAGGAAGCATGCAATTTTTTTCACGTTATATTCTCTGGTACCGGGTGTTGATGGACGAGCCATGATTCCCATCAGTTACTCTCCTCATTGGGGGAAGGGCTGCAGAATAAAATCTCTATACTCCCGCCACTTGTATCCGTTCTGTCTGCAATAATTTATTTTTCAAAAACATACCGGTGTAGGAAGCGGGATTTGCACAGATTTCCTCAGGGGTGCCGTTTGCAACAACAATACCGCCGTCTTCCCCGCCTTCAGGACCGAGGTCGATGATATAATCAGCTGATTTTATTACTTCCAGATTATGTTCGATAATCAGAACGGTATTCCCGGCGTCGATAAGACAATTCAGGACGTTCAGCAGTCTCTGTATATCGGAAAAATGAAGACCTGTTGTGGGCTCGTCAAGGAGATAAAGTGTGTGGCCTTTTGAACTTTTCCCCAATTCCCGCGATAGCCTTACCCTCTGTGCTTCTCCCCCTGAAAGTGTTGATGCAGGCTGGCCAAGCTGCAGATAGCCAAGTCCGACATCTTCGAGTATTTCGAGTTTGCGGTGTACAGGCGGGATCGACGAAAAAAATTGCAATGCTTCGGATACGGTCATCTCAAGGATTTCTGCAATATTCTTCCCCTTGTACCGTATTTCAAGAGTCTCCTTATTGTACCGTTTGCCCTTACAGGTGTCACAGGGTATGTATACATCGGGCAGAAAATGCATCTCTACCTTTACCAGACCGTCCCCCCTGCATGCTTCACACCTGCCCCCGGAAAGGTTGAAACTGAAGCGGGAAGATGTATATCCTCTCACCCTGGAGTCGGGCACTTGTGCAAAAAGGTCCCTGACAAAAGAGAAAATACCGGTATAGGTGACCGGGTTCGATCGCGGAGTTTTTCCAAGCGGTGACTGATCGACGCTGATCACCCGTCCTATCTTCTCGATGCCAGTAATTTCTCTGTGTCTGCCCGGTATCACTTTGCTTCTGTAAAGGGTCCTGCAGAGGGCCTTGTAGAGTATTTCGAATACGAGGGTGCTTTTCCCCGAACCGGAAATGCCGGTCACACAGGCCAGGACGCCAAGCGGGATTGTCACATCAATATCCCTGAGATTGAATTCAGAGGCGCCGAGAATCCGGATACCGTCCTGCGGGCGTCTCCTCACAGAGGGAACCTCTATGGAGAGAAGACCGCTCAGATAGCGGCCCGTTAAGGAATGGCTGTCCCTTGCGATTTCTTCAGGCGACCCGGAGGCAACGACCCAACCGCCCCTGTGTCCTGCTCCCGGTCCCATATCGATCACATGGTCAGCCCACCGTATCGTCTCTTCATCGTGCTCTACCACAACCACCGTATTTCCGGCATCCCTGATAGCCGACAGACTTTCCAGGAGTTTTCCGCAGTCTCTCGGATGCATGCCGATGCTCGGTTCATCGAGTATATAGAGTACCCCTGTAAGAGACGACCCAAGCTGTGTCGCAAGCCTGATCCTCTGGGACTCTCCACCGGAGAGCGTGAGCGAAGAACGGTTCAGGTTCAGATATCCGAGGCCAACTCTTTTGAGAAAAGAGAGACGATCTTTTACTTCTTTCAGTACCCGTGACGCAATAATCTGTTCCCGATCGCTCAGGTTCAGATCCCGGATAAAGACTTCTGCGTCTTTGACTGACATCTGTGCAAATTCTCCAATGCTTATTCCCTGTATCCTGATACTCAGGGCTTCCTTCCGGAGCCGAAGACCGTTGCAGAGTTTGCAGTAACGGTACTCCTCCAGTTCGGAAGTGTCTTCTTCAATATTCTCATATCCGAGCCCCCTGCATCTGGAACAGGCGCCCTGGCTGCTGTTAAAAGAAAAGAACATAGGGGTTATTTCCGGATAGCTGATCCCGCACTGCGGACACACGGCGGATTTTGAAAAAAGGATGTCGTTGTTTTCCTCCAGCAGATTTATAAGCACTACGTCTGAATACCCGAGGGCTGTTTCGATCGCCTCTTTTAACTGCCGCTCGATCCCGGGTTTTATGATCAGCCTGTCAATCACAATCTCTATGGTATGACGCTTATGTCTCTGGAGGCTGATGTCCTGCGTCAGGTCTGTCATCTCGCCGTCGATCCGTGCGCGGATGAATCCTTCACGCCGCATCTCCTGGAGTTCTTTCTTGTACTCTCCCTTTCTGTCCCGGACGATAGGAGCAAGTATCTGTATCCTGCTTCCCTCCGGAAGGGCCATGACGGAATTGATAATGTTCTGCGATTCCTGTTTCGATATGGGGGCGCGGCAGTTATAGCAGAATTGCCTGCCGATACGCGTATACAGTACGCGCATATAATCGTATATCTCGGTTATGGTCCCCACTGTGGAACGGGGGCTTCTGTTGACTGTCTTCTGGTCGATCGAAATGGAGGGAGAAAGGCCCTCGATATAATCGACATCGGGCTTGCGAAGCTGTTCGATGAACTGTCGTCGCATAGGCGGAGAGGCTCTCAACGTAACGCCGCTGTCCTTCGGCATAAATAGTGTCGATTGCAAGAGACGATTTGCCGGAACCGGAAGGCCCTGTAATAACCGTTATCGCCTCTCTCGGGATTGTGAGGTCGATGTTCTTTAGGTTATGTTCCCTGGCTCCTTTTATAACAAGTATATTCTGCATCGGCGTATCTTTTCAGTATAACACACGAAAAAAATACGGCGGGAGGAG
>CAVWBP010000029.1:0-4618 GCA_963753165.1 Thermodesulfovibrionales bacterium
GGGGAGCGATGACCGCAACAATCCGCAGGTTACTTCTTAATCTCTCTGAACAATTCCCTGTAATTCGCCCTTGCCTCTTCTGTCATGTTCTTTCCGCCAAATCTATGTTCCTCATATATATCTATGAATTCAGATATCCTCCCCCCCATGCCGGTTTTTGCAGCCTCACTGCTCACGTCAGCCGGTGTAGAGAAGGATGTTATTGCGCCGCCTCTTTTCCTGACGAGGTCCCGCACTCTTAGATAATACCCTGTAACGAATCCATACCGTTTCCATCGGAGAGATTTTATTACCACCCAGACGAGCATCAGTCCTGCCGGCAGGGCAAATACGATGATAAGGACCATCCCCCTCAGGCTTTTCATTTCCGGGACCGAAGGCATCTGGAAAGGAAGCGATATGAAACGGGCAATTTCTCTCTGGTCAAACAAACTGTATGCAACAATATATCTTCCCCATTTCATCCTTATCATATCGAGAAAAAGTGAAATACCCGAAGTCACATCCTCTGATACCGGCGGCGTGGGATCGAATCTCTTCCATATCCCGTCGATATCCGCTTCTACCCATGAATGGGCATTGCTCTGTCTGACAAGAATGTACTGGCCATAGTCATTTGTTTCACCTCCGAAGAAACCGGTCACGATGCGGGCGGGGGTGCCTAATGTTCTCAGCATTAATACCATGGCAGTAGCATAGTGTTCACAGTAACCCTTTCTCGTATTGAACAGGAAATCATCTATCGGGCTCATGCCCTCAGGCGGTTGCGGTACCGAGAGTGAATAAGAATAATTACGCATGAGATACTGCTCTATTTTCTGTGCCTTCTGATCGGTTGAATCACCGGGATTAATGATATCCCTCGCAAGCCGGGATATACCCTCCATTCCCGAAGGGAGCTGCAGATACCTCTGCATAGTATTTTCGGCGACAGGGATTGAATCCCTGATGCTGTATGCAAGATAATTGAAGCGCTTCCCTTTTTTATACGGGAGGAAGAGTGAGTGGGCAGAATCCGTTATCATTGAGTATCCGGCCGATTCAACCGCAGCGATATCGCTCATGCCGAACAGAACCTCGTTATCCATCGGTTCGAGAAAAATCCTCTGGACGATTGCGTCTTCCTTCCTGAATGGGCGTATCATGAAGAGTTCTCCGTCTTTGTAAATACGAACCTTTTCCAGAGTGTTGGCCCAGGAAGTGCCGTCAAAATAATTAAGCGTCATCCCCCTCCAGTAATACGGTCTTCCCGCCGCAGCGGACAATTCAACCCTCATGATAACAGTCGGGTCTGCTTTGATATCACCGAACGACCCGAAATCAACCCGTTCAGAAAAGCCCACTGTTTTTATACTTTTTATATGGCTTTTCCCCCATATTTTCCCTGACACCCTGGGCAGGGAAACAAAAAAGAGAAAGGTAAACAAAAGGGCAAGCACAGAAATAGCAAAGACCGGTGCACGGACGCGTACTTTTTCCGTCGTCCCTTCCTTGACAAAGTGGGAAAGCACCATTGCGGAAACAAATGCAACAAGAAAGAGCAAAAAAATAATTCCGAAGGCTATTGAATTGGTAAGTTCCGATGCAACGATCAACTGGAGAAGAGCCATGAAATAGACCTGCAGGTGGTCCCACGGTTCCTTCAGATCAAAACTTTTGATTACCTGAAAGGTAATGGTAAGATGCGCAACCCCGAGAAAAGAATCGTTCGAAATCACGAACGAGTCGAAGAAAAAAACAATCAGCGTCAAAAAAGAAAAGCTGCTCACCGCCCATTTCGGAGCAGGCGACATACCCCTGAGAAACCGGTAATACCCGGGAAACAGTCCGATGCCGGTGATCATCATAAAGGGGTTCATTTCTCCCGTGATGACCAGGCTTATACATCCGGTAAAAGCAAGGAGAGCGGTTAAGAATTTATAGATCTGAGGCATAGAACACCCTGTCGCTGAGGGCATGATATTTTCTGAGAGGTGATTCTTCTGAATTCAGTATGAGTATCGTAAACCCTTCAGGCCTGGAAGAAGCAGGACATTCCCATGAATCCTGTCCCTCGATAAGCGCAAAAACATCGAGTATCTTGAAAAGATGCTCTCTTCCCGTGCCAAAGGGTATCAGTTTCCTGCAGGTCATAAGCCTTACGAAATATCCCTCGGCGATCAACCTCTCCGCTGTCGAGGCTGCAAAGGAGACAGATTTTTCGAATGCTTCCGCATCACGGGGCTTCAGATTATCGAACACGATCGTCATCCTTTTCGATTCCTCCTCCGCATACTCCATAACCATGAATTCGCCGGTCTTCGCAGACGCTTTCCAGTGAATCTTCCGCCAGTCATCTCCGTACCTGAACTCACGTATCCGCGAAAACTCATCGCTGCTCCGGCTGCTGATATATGAACCTTCATGGGTTTTGCCGGCAGGAGCAGGGACCATCCGCTCAATATCGCGTATTTCCGGATACACGAGGATTCCTCCCTCTCCAATACAGTCTGTTTTCCGGGAAATCAAAATGAAGGGAAAGGTTGATTCGATCGGAAAACTTCCAAACTGATATTGCCCTCTTTTCCTGAAGCGGACAGGAATGGCGCCTGATATTTCCGAATCTCCTGGAACTTTCGGGAATAATACTCCGTTGTTTTCTTCTCCGGGCGCAAGGACCCTGATTGAATACGCGGCAAGCGATTGCTTCCGGTTTGTCAGGGTTATCGAAATCCGGGATGCTCTCTGTGCATACACAGGCTGATCCTGCGAGATTCTGAGTGACAACCTGTGCATATTCAGCGTAAGGACCGCAAGGGACAGCACAAGAAAGGAGAGCATCATGGAAAGTATGAGGAAAATGAGATTGTTCCCTGTGTTGAAAGCTGCAAAGCCTATGAGAATTGTTGCGAGAAGAAATCGTTTGCCTTCTCTGGTCAGCTTCATACCGGAACCGGTATTTCGCTCATGATCTCTTCAATGATCCTTTCTGCATCCGAAATATACGTCTGTGCCTTCAGAATGATGCGGTGTCCGAGCACAAGGGGCGCGGCCCCCTTTATGTCGTCCGGCCTCACATATTCCCTGCCCTCGTAATATGCCGTTGCCTTTACCGCCTTGAGGAGAAACTGCCCTCCCCTTGGGCTGACGCCGAGACGTATCTTGTCGTTCCTGCGGGTATGCGTGATGATGGACATTATATAGTCGACCAGGCTGTCGTCGATCTTCACTGCATCCACCTCCTGCTGCATCCTGAGAATTTCCTCTGATGAAATTGCAGGTTCCATCGACTCGATGGAATCGAAACTCGCCTGCTGAAACAAGACCTGCCGTTCATATTCTTCAGCGGGGTATCCGAGTTTCAGGTGCATCATGAACCGGTCGAGCTGACTTTCGGGGAGTGGAAAGGTACCATGATATTCCAAGGGGTTCTGGGTTGCAATGACCATAAAAGGCTCAGGTAGTCTGTACGTCCTCCTGTCAACCGACACCCTCCGTTCATTCATTGCTTCAAGCAGGGCTGACTGCGTTTTGGGGTTTGTCCTGTTGATCTCGTCAGCAAGGATGATATTCGCAAAAAGAGGGCCTGACCTGAATTCAAATTCCTTTGTATCAGGGTTGTAAATGTTCACTCCGATAATGTCCGTCGGGAGCAGATCGCTCGTGAACTGTACCCGCTGAAAGGAACAGTTCGTAGCTTTTGCAAGGGTAAATGCAAGCGTCGTCTTCCCGATGCCCGGAACATCCTCCAGGAGAAGGTGCCCTTTCCCAAGCAGCGTTACGATCGCCATCTTCACCGCATCGCTCTTTCCCTTTATTACCGATTCGATGCTTTCCTGCAGGCGTTTCAGTGATTGTCGTTCCATATAGTTACTTTAGCCTTTTTGAAAGGTTATCTCAAGAAAGGCATCCCTGCTTCAGTATTTTCCGGCAAAATTATACCTCCCTTGAGATTGCTTCGCTTCACTCGCAATGACAGAGGTTTCGTAATTTGTCATTGCGAAGGGACTTATCCTGAAGCAATCCCGTGTATTTCTTGACCGGAACTGCTTTCCATGTTTTCTGAATCTTGACACTATTCCCTATGACCTATATTATTATTGATACGTTCAATAAATCTTCAGGAAAGAGGAACATGAAAAAAGCCTGGCAGGGAAGATTCACGGAAAAAACGTCGGGAATCGTTGAATCGTTCACAGAGTCCATATCGTTCGACCGCCGCCTCTGGAAGTACGATATCGAGGGAAGTATTGCGCATGCGCAGATGCTCGCGCGCCAGGGTATCATAACGCACAATGAAGCAAAGAAAATAACCGTCGGTCTCCGGCAGATCGCACGGGAGATAGAATCGGGGAAATTTTCCTTCCGGGAAGACCTCGAAGACATCCATATGAATATCGAGGCGGCCCTGATCCAGAAAATAGGCGACGTAGGCAGGAAGCTCCACACAGCCCGCTCAAGGAACGACCAGGTGGCGCTCGACCTCAGGTTGTATCTCAGGGCAGAATCGGGAGAAATCACCGCACTGATTCAAAAGCTCCAGGGAATATTCCTCGACCTTGCCGGACAGTATTTCGGTCTGCATATGCCGGGATATACTCATCTCCAGAGGGCGCAGCCGGTCCTCCTCTCCCACCAT
>CAVWBP010000030.1:0-3127 GCA_963753165.1 Thermodesulfovibrionales bacterium
ACAATATTTATATGGCGCTGAAAGACCAATGTCCCGGAAGCAGAGAAATAAGGGTTCCTTACCCTGAAGAAATTTCCTGTCTCTGGTGCGATACAGTATCGGAAATATGGTCTGATGAGGTTGAAATCGTATGCAAAGGTTGCGGGAAGAGCATATCCAGGAAGATGAACCACATGCATCGAGTGGTGCCCGGCTGCCAGGGAATGCATAGGTCAGGAAAAATATGAGAGACTCATGAAAGGCCTGAAAAAGAAAGACTGATTTCCGTAAGCCCACCTGTTTAAGCGGATAGCCTGCAGTAATGCATTCCTCCAAAAAGAGCTGCAATATAATTATTTAGCTATTGCTTGAATATAATCTCTTAACTCGTTGACAATATTAGATAAATACTTTATAACATCTCCAAATGATCGGAAAAACAATTCTTTTTTTGACCATCTTTCTATTTGTTTCTGCAGGGCTCCCTGACGAGAAGGTTTTTCTGCACAGAATAAATCGTGTCTGGAATGTCATTCGATTACAAAAAAAGTCGGTAAGTATATTCATCCAGCTGTCAGAATCGGATGCGAATCATGTCACATAAGGATTGCAGGAAAAGAGCATCCGAAGGAAAAAGACAGTATAATTTTAAAGACTGATATGCCCGATATTTGTTGGAATTGCCACAAGAAAAAAGATTTTAGCGGTAATTATTTTCATAAGCCTTTGAAGGATGGAAGACTTACAAATTGCCATAATATCCATTATTCAAAACATGAATATCTTCTTATTGATGAAACTCCGAGTCTCTGTTACCACTGTCATGGGAAAGAAAATTATGGGAAAAAGTATGTTCAGAGAAAGTTGCAATAGGAAGTTGTGGCATAAAATGTCACAACCCTCATGCGAGTGAATATCCAAAACTTCTGTCAATGCCGATAAAAAATGTCTGCACCGGATAAGTTTATAAAAACAGGAATCTGGCAGTCATATCGTATCACTTCCGGGAGGAAACCCCCATCCGATTGTTTGGGAAAGGGACCCTAGAAATAGAAAACAAGTGATGACCTGTACGAGTTGTCATTGTCCGCACAGTCCAAACTACCAGAAGCTCTTCACATACAAACGGATATGCAAGCGGTGCCATAACCCATCTTCCGCAGTTTGAAAATTGAAAGTTAACCATATCAATAAGTTAGGTTGCAAATCAGGCGATTTTCTGCACTACATTTTGAATAATCTTTGGTTTATTGGGCAACAATATCTTCATCCTCTGAAGCAGAACTTTCAGCTCTTTTGAAGGAGTAGAGACCACTCTTAGTCTGATGGTTTTATCTCTGGCGGGAAGCAGGACATCAAGGGATTTCACCTCTCGTATTTCTTCGATGAGTTTTCTCGGTGCTGTGCCAAGCCCGGATGCCTTCATCCATTGCTGAAGTGTCCGCCACATCGATAGCGCCAGAAAGCATACCAGGATATGGGCTTGTGTTCTGTCTTTCTTCTGATGGTAGATAGGCCGCATACCAAGATCATGCTTTTCCGTTCTGAAGGCGTCTTCCACTTCAGTCAGCTGGATATACTTCTTCCATATCGTCTTGGGATCGGCCTCTGTCCAGTTGGTGCGCAGGATGTAGCTGCCTCCACTTTGAAGCGCCCACTGATAACGGTCTTCACTCTTTTTGATATCTATGGCAAGACGCCTCTGTTTCCCTGATCCGGTCTCAGTGAACAGTTATGGTAAAAAGTGAAGCGGCACGGCTGTTTCTCTCCAGAAGCCGTCCGATCCTTCGTTCCGCCTGTTGTCGATCTTTCAGCCTTCCCTTTTGCGCCTGTTCTTTGAGTTTTCCAAGCCCTGCTTGTAGCCGATCAAGAAAACGATTCAGTATGGCTGTTTCTTTATCTTTCCGTCCTTCGGAGCGACACAGGACAAAGGTTTCCTTTCCACCTTCAGGACAATCACAGATTTTCACTTCAACACCGGGATGAACTTCTTCCCAACCTCTTGTAAGTAGTTCCCGTTCAAACTTCCTGAGCATTGATTTCGGTGTGCCGACAATATATCGGGCGCCTCGTTTCTTCATGAACTCTATGTTTTCTTCGCTTACCATGCCCCGGTCCATTACCCATATCCGGTTTGCTTTCCCATACTTGCTCTCCATCGCCAACACCATTTCTTCGGTGGTAGTGACATCGACACGGTTGCCGTCGAATATCTCAAAGGCAAGGGGCAGTCCCTCTCTGCTTGTTACAAGACCAATACAGACCTGTGGACAATCGGGACGATTATCTCGGCTGTAACCACGCTTTGCCTGCGGATTGCCCAAGGCCATGCCTTCAAAATATGTGGAAGTGATATCGTAGAAAAGAAAGTCAAAGGTTTCACCGAAGAGTTCTCCGTAACGATCCTGAAGATGTCTGCACAGGGCATCCTTGTGAGGCAACAAAGCATCCAGTGCACGATACAGTCGATCATCGTTTACTTTCTCGGCAGACACTCCAAGTAAATCATCCATTGCAGTCTTTCCATACCACGACTCTGCTATCTGCAGTTCCGATGATGGTGAACAAAATCGCGCTATTGTAAGAATACAGGCCATTACTGACCATGGTATTGTTTCTCTCCCTTCAGGCATGTGTTCCTGACAGAAGGCTGTAAAGCCGAGTTGTTGCCAAAGCAGAAGGGCAAGATAGATGTCACCGAAGCTGCGCAGACGTTCTACACTCACTCGATTGATATCTACTGTCGCCCAGGACGGCGGCTCTTCAGTCTTTTCAAGCAGGCTGTCTTGATGTCTTGGCTTGCCGGTGAGTATGCGGCTGATCTCTTCCCATCCGATACGTTCTTCTTTATCCAGGCCGGGCAGTTTACCGATAGTTGCAACGATTCTCTGACGGGGGCCTCTTGCTGTGCGGACAGACTCTACCAACGACCAGTATCCGTACTCTTCTCCATCAACGTTCTTGCCATGCCGCCGCAGGTACATATCAGAAATTATGGGGCTATTTATGAGTCCATATCAAGAGGCTTTTCTGCACTACATGCCGTTTTCAGCATAAGGCAGTTCTCTATCAAGAATTGATGCGGATTTGCTGATTGACTAACTTATATTTTTTACGAATTTCGAGCAGTAACTGCGGAAGATGGGTT
>CAVWBP010000031.1:0-75933 GCA_963753165.1 Thermodesulfovibrionales bacterium
GCACCCTGCCTAAACATAAAACTGTGAAACCATCAGATTGACTCTCTACGACTCGTGGTCACTCAATGTCCCCAAACATCCGAAAAAAAGAGAACGTACCAACATTCAGAGTCGAACTGAACACCATTCCGAGGACTCACGAATCTACTGTATGAAGATTCGTAATCACTAGGTCGTCGGTTCAAATCCGACCGTTGGCTCCATTCTTTCCCAGGTGCCAGAACCTCCCAACACAATCAGTCGAGTGAAGCCCTCCGTTTCCCTTCCCAGGGGATTGACAACCGAATGGGACAGGCGGATGCTCTCGCAAACGACAATATCGATGTCGTGCGTGCTCTGTGAGAGATAGTCTCATTGTCGTGCGGCTGAACGAAATCGCCCTCTCCGAAGGAGGGCTCGATGGAGGTGTCTCATGAGGAGCGGTGTCGGAGCCGTGTTGGCGGGCGTGCGGCGGGCACCGTCGTGGTGGCGGCGCCGGCGGTTTCGATTGATCAACAACAGGTGCGGGAGGTCTAGGAGGAAGCGCGGGCTGCTGTGGGGAATGCGGCCGATGGTGTCGATGGATGCCGGAAATGGATTCCGAAATGTCGTCGTGAAGTGCGGTGAGACCAGGGCGGCTCGGCATCGCTCGGGTCATCGTGCGGTCAGTGGCTTCTCAACGATTTTCTCGGCGGACAAGAGGGAGGCGCGCGATGCGAAGCAGAAAATTGTGTGTCTTCATGTGCGTCGGGCTGGTGTGGTTGTTCTGTGGTGCGGCCGAAGGGAAGGATGAATCCGGGGTCACGACGGTCGTGGTCAACTGCAAAACGGGGGGCAGCATCAACGAGGCTCTGAAGGTCAGCGCGAACGAGCTGGTCATCGAGATCCGGGGCATGTGCAGGGAGAACGTGACCGTGAGCCGGGATTGGGTCACGCTTCGTGGCGGTAATTCGAAGAAAGACGGCATCGAATCGCAGTTGGAGGACCCCTTTGTTGGCGGCCTCAGGCCGGCCGTGGTCGCATGGCCCTTCGTGCCGACCGCGGAGCAGGTGGCGTAGTGGGCGATCAGAGCCTGATCCTCCGCCGACAGCTGCTTCTCGAAATCCCGTACCGGTGGCGGCAATTGACCCGGTGAACCTCGCCGCATGCGAATCACCGCCTGCAGCGATGAACTGCGCAGGTACCGTGCTTCCTCGTCCGTTTCCGCAGCACAGATGTTGAAGCCGAGCATCACATAGGGTGCCGCCAGATACTCGGATGGCTTGAAGGTGCTGCGATAGATCTCGATCGCCTGCATCATGGCGGCCGGCGCGAAGTGGGAGGCAAACGCATAGGGCAGTCCTAAAGCCGCGGCAAGCTGAGCGCCGTACAGGCTCGAACCGAGGATCCAGATCGGAACGTTGGAGCCCTCACCGGGCACGGCATGCACCCGTTGCCCCTGCTGGGGTTCGCCCAGATAGGCCATCAGTTCCATCACATCCCGCGGGAAGGCGTCGATGTCGCTGTGGAGATTGCGTCGCAGCGCATGGGCGGTGATCTGATCGGTGCCGGGCGCCCTGCCAAGTCCCAGATCGATACGGCCCGGATACAGGGCTTCCAGTGTGCCGAACTGCTCGGCGATGATCAGTGGGGCGTGGTTCGGCAGCATGACGCCACCCGCGCCGATGCGAATGCTCGAAGTGCCCTCGGCGACATAGCCGATCGCCACGGCCGTGGCGGAACTCGCGATGCCCGGCATGTTGTGATGTTCGGCCAGCCAGAAGCGGTGAAAGCCGCACCGTTCGACATGGCGGGCCAGATCGCGGCTGTTGTTGAGCGCCCGGGTGGCCGTGCTGCCTTCGGTGATGGGGGCCAGATCGAGCACGCTCAGTCGCGGCAACCGGACCGGTGCATCCGCTGTGCTCGTCACTTGAAGGCGTCCCGGCCGGTCACATCCCCATGAAAGCGGCTGAGATGCTTCAGGTCGAAGAAGTCCTGCCCGACGTTTCTGGCAAAGCCCAGCAATATCGCCAACGTCATGTCTGCCACGCAGTAGCGCGGGCCCAGCAGAAACTGATTCTGCGCAAGGTGCTGTTGGTGTACAGATGCATGGCGTCCGTACCAGATGGCGATTGCGGGTGCCATGATACTATGCCGGCAAATTGGAGGACGAGCGATGAGCGAACTGATCAGCCGTGAGATTCACCTGATTTCGCGCCCGGATGGTCTGCCGGTGCCGGACAACTTCAAGCTGGTCGAGAGAACTCTGGCCCCTGCGGATACGGATATTGTGGTGAGAAATCTCTACATGTCGGTCGATCCTGCGATGCGGCCGGCATTGTCGAATGGTCAGACGAAGCTCGATGAGCCGATGCCGGGCGGGGCCATCGGCGAGATCATCCGCAGTGCTTCCAGGGACTTTCCCGTGGGTGCTCACGTCATCCACCGGTCCGGATTCCGTGAGTATCACCTCTCAAACGGCAAGGATCTGAGTGTCATCAGGCCGCAAGGTGAGCCGATTTCGACCCACCTGCACATTCTCGGTGCCGACACTCTTTGCCATTACCGTTTTTTCTTTGAATTTCTCGGCTGCAGTCTTCACTGTGCCATACACCCATCGGGATCGAGGCCACACATAGAGAACATTCCCTAAAGAGGGCCCTTCCGCTTTATATCGCGGACCAGAAAACCTTCGGCTCCGTACCGGGTCCACTTGTTATTTACAATTCCCATGGTTCTTACACCAGTCCTAAGATGGCTCCCGGCCCGGGCAGTAAAGATGCCGGTAACTCTTCTATTGCTGTGTGCGGCAGTTTCCAATCAAAGCGGTGGTTCAATACCAGTAGGTGAACCAGGTTCGCTGCCGCACACAGTCCTTCATGCAAAAGTCTTTTCAGGCATGAATGGAACTTTGTCCCTCATGATGTGATACGCCGCCCTCGACAACTTGTGCGCAAGCGCACTGTATGCAATCGGTGCGTTTGTTCGCCTCCGCTTCCGATCATAATAGGCCCTCGCTTCAGAGTCAAATCTACGAGCAAACTCTGCCGCCTCCGCATACGCCCACGACAAATATTTGTTTCCATTTTTCCTATTGCCATTTCCCTTCTTCTTGTCATTGCTGAATCGCCCGGCGGGAACTTTTCTGCAGTAAGACACATAGTTGCCCACTTTCACAAAACGCTTGACTGGGCCCGTCTCCATCATGATCGTCAATGCCAGAACCCTTCCAACTCCCGGCATGCTTAAAAGAAGATCGTAGGGCTTCCTGAGTTTTACCCTCTTTTCCACCACGACTTCGATTGCCCTGATCTGTTTAGTGAGCGAGTCAATCGCATCCTTACTAACTTTGCCGGCAAGAGAGATATCGTCGTTGCCCGCCAATAGCGGTGTTACCCGATCCTCCTTCAATGCCTTCAGAGCACTCGTCTTCATCTTTGCCCCCACATTCCTCGCAAGAATGTTCTGAAGACTTACGATGAGCGATGTCCTCAACCGCACCAAATGCGCTCGCTTCCTTAGAAGGTCTCGGAGAGGTCTTTGCTCCTTTGGATAGATATAGCCTTCAGGCAGTATCTTCAATCTCAGCATTTCCGCAAGCCAGAAGGCGTCATCTTCGTCGTCGCCGTGCTTGAGCCCCGAGTACTGCTGGATCTTGCAGGGATTGGCTAAATGCAGCCGGTAGCCCTCCTCCATGAGAAGATCTACTAGCCAATACCAGTTGTACGTCGACTCCACCGTTATCCCCACGATGTCAGTTTTAAATGGTTGCAGTGTCTCCCTGATCATTTCAGGTTCGTTCCGAAGCCTTCTCTTAAATGTCCTCTTGCCATTCTCATCCACAATCCCCAAATACGAGTTGCTTGAATGGAGATCAAAAGCTGCGTACAATTTCATAAGGCACCTCCCTAAAGGTTAAGATTAGCGTCTTCCCTTGAGCATACCGTAAACCGTTATGCTCGGGAGGTGTCCTCTATATGATTATCAAAGGGGAAGACTGGAGTATCTATCCTAACCAAAACTACCGTAACCGATAGATGGACTCCCGGGGTGACAGGGGTGACACGCAGGGGAAGCCATATGACAATGAACACGGGAGACCCCTTCCGATGTCCCGAAAATATCGGGACAACTGCTGGATATAAGGAAACGAAATTCCATCGGGTCGGCAGGGGAGTCGGAGTTGCTCATAGTACCGCTAGTATCTCAAAGACAACATAACTTTGAGAGAGGGAAGGGGCAATACTTTTATCATGTTTTCGACGAAGGAAAGGAAAGGAGATTGCGGTAATGCTAAGAACTCCTGAAATGATTCGGGAACTTCGGAGAAAACTATACCAGAAAGCCAAGCAGGAAAAGGAGTATCGATTCTATCTTCTCTATGACAAGGTGTACAGGCAGGACATCCTGAGCCATGCCTACTGCATTGTCAAAGCAAACAAGGGAGCGCCGGGAGTGGACGGTGAGACCTTTGAGAGAATAGGAGACAGAGAAGGCGGAGTCGAGGGATATCTTGAGGAGATTGCCGGAGAACTGAGGCGAAAGGAATACAGGCCGAAACCTGTGCGGAGGGTCTATATACCGAAGCCCAATGGAAGTAAGCGCCCGCTTGGGATACCGGTGATCAAAGACAGAGTAGTACAGATGGCAGTGAAAATGGTGATAGAGCCTATATTCGAGGCAGATTTCCAGGATAACTCATATGGATTCAGACCGAAGCGAAACGCCCATCAGGCGATGGAGGATGTCAGACAGCAACTCCTAAAAGGCAAAGACGGATGTTATCGATGCCGACATCTCTAAGTACTTCGATGCCATACCTCACGACAAACTGCTGCAACAGGTGGCAAAACGCATCGTGGATAAGAATATACTGAAGCTGATAAAGATGTGGCTTAGAGCACCGATAGTAGAAGAGCGTGAAGATGGCAAGAAAGAATATAAGGGGAATGATAGGGGGACACCACAGGGCGGTGTAATCTCGCCGCTTCTTGCCAATATCTATTTGAACGTGCTTGATACGTTGTGGAAGATCAAGAAAGTACAGGAGCAATTAGGGGCACGACTCGTCCGATACGCAGATGATTGTGTGGTGTTATGCAATGGCAACGCCGAACGAATACTGAAGGGAGTGAAGACCGTACTGAACGGCCTCGGATTGACCCTGAATGAAGAGAAGACGACTATTGTGGATGCACGGCAGGATAGTTTTAACTTCCTGGGGTTTACTATTGCAGTGAAAAAAGGACAGAGAAGCGGACGACCATTTCCCCTCACAATCCCGTCAAAGAAGGCGATGAAGCATATACGATCAGAGATTAAACAACTAACCACAGAGCGGTACAGTGCGACACCGACCGAGGTAGTGATCCAGAGGGTGAATAAAGTCGTCAGAGGGTGGGTAGGCTATTTTCACTATGGCAACTGCGCAAATGCGTTATCGAATTTGAAAAAGTATCTGGTATGGCGGATACGGATATACCTGCGCCGGAAACATCATTTCAACGGTTATGGGTATAAGGCATTCCCCGATGATTACTATTACCAGACCTTAGGTTTATATAATATCCCAAGAACTGCTCCATGGACTCAACCTGTGAAAGCTGCTGGAGGAAGATAATCGGTAAGCCGTGTGCGGGAAAACTGCATGCACGGAATTGATGAGGGGGAACTGGAGATAGGTCCTTCGGATACTACGCCAGTTCTCTACTCTACTGTTATGTGCAGCCAAAGGAAGGGTAGCTTTCAATGAGAAAAGGGGTGATTTTCAGTGAGGGTCTATATTCATCACGCTACATATAAATAAAGCGAGGCAGAGAAAAGATCTCTGTGAATTTACTTACCCGCAACGGTCTCAAAATTCTCCTATTACACAACAAGGATTAATTGAGTGGCACCTTACCCTACAACATCAAGGTTTCTCACCCTGAATCCCACCCCTAATTTCCCGGCAGTTCTTTTGCACTGTTCTATGTCTATGCCCTTGGCGGCGACAACGGTCACAGAGACATCGGGGATCACGTTCTTTGCTTCCCTGATGAAATTCAGGACTTCGTGGTATGCATTTTCGAATTCAGGTTTGCAGATCCTGTTGTAGGTCTCCTCGTCCTGTGCATCAAGGCTTATCGAGATGCGGTCGACTATGCCCCGAAGTTCGGGGAGAATATTTCTCTTATGGATAAGATTTCCGTGTCCGTTTGTGTTGACCCTGACTTTTCCTCCGTGTTGTTTTATCCACCGGGCAACATTCTTGATCAGGTCGAGTCTGAGCATCGGTTCACCATACCCGCAGAACACAATCTCCTGGTATCGTGCAGGATCGCCTATTGCCTGAATCACTTCTTCTTCAGTCGGTTCGTGCGAAAGGCGCAGATTGTGCCCCTTCACGTAATCTGACTGGAACCGTATGCAGAACGCGCATCTGTTGGTGCATCTGTTGGTGATATTCAGATAAAGGCTGTCTCTGATTTTATATGCAATCTCTCCCGTTTCCCGGCATTTCACCGATGTGGAAAAGACGTCTTGCATTCAGCGTGGTAATGCGCGCAATATCTTCCAGGGTGACATTTCTGATCTTTGCGATCGCCTGTGCGGTGTGCACAATATATGCAGGTTCGTTCCTCCGCCCCCTGAAAGGCTCCGGAGTCAGGTATGGCGCGTCGGTTTCTATGAGAAGATATTCGTCCGGGATAGACTTTGCGACCTCCTGCAGTGTGAGGGATTTCCTGAAGGTCACCGGCCCTGCGATCGAAATGTGGAAACCCATTGCAATGACTCTTTTTGCCATTTCGAGGTCTCCGGAAAAGCAGTGGAACACCCCTGTCCTTACCCCCGTTTCTTCTACAATATCAAGGGTGTCCTTTTGTGCCTCCCTGCTGTGGATAATGACGGGAAGATTCATCTCTTTCGCCAAGAGAAGCTGTTTCCTGAATACTTCCCGCTGGATGTCTCTCGGAGAATTATCGTAATGATAGTCGAGACCGATCTCTCCAATGGCAACAACCTTACCCCCCCCAATCCCCCCCTTACCAAGGGGGGGACTAAGGGAAGGCATCTCCTTGCCAAGGGGAAGGATATGCCCTGGTAAGTGCATAATATCGGGATGTTGCCCATCCCTTTATCTTCTCAAATATTTCTTCGGTAAAATCCTTTGCATCGTGAGGATGGAAACCGACAGACGAATAAATAAAATCGTATTTCTCTGAAAGCTCAAGCCCGCCGATATTCCCTGCCATATCAGAGCCGATAGTGATGAGCGCTGCAATCCCGGCATCTTTTGCCCGCCGGATAACAGCTTCCCTGTCAGGATTAAACGCGTCCATTTCGAGATGACAGTGGGTATCGATGAGGCTGACAGGCGTTTTTCGTGAAGCGTAAGACGTTTTATTTTCCAACTATTTACTCTTCACGGTTCACGCTTTACGGTTTTTATGCTCCAAACTTCTTGAGTCTTCCTGCGTTCGCAAGGGCCAGAGGCATGAGATTCACGGTGGGGAAGATGCCGAACTCGCCCTTCAGGCACTCCCGTTCTGTGAATGCCTGTGAGGTCTTGCCCAGCACATAGGGTGATTTGAGCATGACAGGCACAGGGTGCCAGCTGTGGCTTTTCATGACCGACGGGGTTGAATGATCACCGGTGATGATGAGGACGTCAGGGTTCAGGGCAAGTATGTCCGGGAGAGCCCGGTCAAACTCTTCAATCTTATGGACTTTGCCGTCAAAATTCCCGTCCTCGCCATAGGAGTCAATCTTTTTGACATGCATAAAGAAAAAATCGTAGTCGTGATAATTCTTTTTCAGAAAATCGATTTCTTCCCGGATATCACCCTGCAGCGCCGGGGCTTCCATGCCGATCAATGTTGCAAGCCCCCGGTACATCGGGTATACCGCGATACAGAGAGGCTTGAGGCCATAGGCATCATTGAAATGAGGGATATCAGGGACCTGCGCAAATCCCCTGAGCAGAACGTAATTCGCCCTGGGTTCGTTCTTTATGATTTCAGCAATATTCGATATCAGTTTCCCGGCGACTTGTGCGACCCGCTCCGCCTGTGGTGTCTCCGGAGTAACCGCTACAGGGGTTTTGCCTTCTTTCTGCGGGTCTGTATCTTTGATAGCAGCCGAGCCTCCGGGCAACGGTTCGGGGAACCTGAACACAACCGCAAATCTGTGTTCCATGCCGGGGGAGAAAATTATTTCAACGTCATCTATCTTTCTGATCTCTCTCTGCAGCCTCTCGGTAATCTTCCTGCTTTCTTCTGTGGGAGGCCTCCCTGCCCGCCTGTCCTTTACGATGCCTTTTTCCAGAGTAGCGTAGTTCACACGGATGGCTACATCGGTTTTTTTCAATTCCACGCCGAGGCCGAGGGCTTCAAGCACCCCTCTTCCTATCTGCCACTCGACAGGGTCGTATCCGAAGAGCGACAGATGCCCTGGTCCGCTCCCCGGGGTTATTCCCTGGGCAACGGGGAGATGCAGCCCGCAGGCAGACCCTTGGGCGAGCAGGTCGAGGTTTGGCTTTTTTGCCGCATCGAGTTCGGTCCGTCCGTTGACTGGAAGTCCGCCGAGTCCGTCAAGTACGATGAGGAGAATTTTCGTACTATTTTGCTGTATCAGGTCTTTTATGAATGCTTGCATACCTGAATACTATACCTTGAACCGCGCTACCGTTTCCTGGAGAATTTCAGCGGTATGCGAGAGTTCGGAGGCCGAGGCCGAAAGTTCTTCCATCGCCGCAGTCTGCTGTTCGGAAGAAGCAGACGCCTCTTCTGCCGAAGAAGCCGTCTCTGCAGCTGACGACGCTATGCTTTCTATCTGTTTGGCAATATTCCCTACCTGTTCCGCAATGCCGGTGAACTGCATACCGATCTCTCCGATGAGCACGGCGCCTGATTCCATGTCTTTCTTGCCGTCCTGCACAATATTCATGGTGCCGCCTGTCTCTTGCTGGACTTCTTTGACAATTCGCGCGATCTCCCGCGCAGAGTTCGCTGAACTTTCCGCGAGCTTTCGCACTTCATCCGCAACGACTGCGAACCCGTGTCCGGACTCACCGGCACGGGCAGCTTCTATCGCCGCGTTCAGTGAGAGCAGGTTTGTCTGGAAGGCTATTTTTGTGATTACGTTCACGATATTGCCGATCTCGGATGACCTCGTAGAGAGACTCTTCATGGCTTCCACCGATTTTTCAGTTGCGGTCTGGAGTATTGTTGTATTGTCTGAAAGTTTTTTCATCAGCTCACTCCCCTTCCCTGTAGAGGAATCGGCAGACTGCGATGATCTCGTCGCCCCCTGCGAATTCTCTGCGACCGACGAGGCGGCTGAAGAGATGAGCCCAAGAGCCGAAGACAGTTCAGACAGGCCGCGGGTTGACTGTTTTGTAACCGTAGCGATGGAATTCGCAGAAGTCGCGAGGAGGTCCGCCTGTTCGCGGATCCTTATTGTCATATCCCTGATCGAGGCAATCATTGCATTAGTAGCCTTGCCGAGCTGATTGAGCAGGTCGTCCCCGGTATCCTCGTTTGCGGACACGGTTAAATCGCCGGCTGCAACCTGCTGGAGCATCATGAAGTATTCAGTGAGACCCATCGCCAGATTCATGGAAGTGGAATGGAGTTCGTCCGAGGTAATGCGGAGATGTTCAAGCATGTGGTCAAACCCGATGCCGAGGGTATCTTTTGCAGACCGCACATGGATCTTGACGTCCAGATTGCCCTGTTTCACTTTCTCAACGCATTCCGCAAGTTTCCTGGATTCCTCGATCATTTCATTGGTAACTCTTCCCAGTTGGTTCAGGAGATCGTCCCCGGTTTCCTCATTCGCATGCACATCGAGGTTGCCCTGGGCCAGCTCTGAAATTACCGCGAAATAATCGCTCATGCCGAGGGCGAGGTTCATTGAATTTGTATGGAGTTCCTCCATGCTCTGTTTCAGGTTCTCCACCATCTTCTCAATGGCTTTGCCCAGCACATCCTTGTCTGATCTCGGTTTCACCGAAGCTTCAAGATCGCCCGAAGCAATCTTGTCGGCAGTGTTTGATATTTCGTTCAGAGATGCCGCCATATCTGAAAACGCATTCTCGAGTTCCACGATTTCGTTCTCGCTTTTCTGCGCAGAGCGTTTCTGCATTACCTCGGGGATATCTCCTTCGGCAATCTTGCGGGCTATATCCGTTACTTTTCGCAGCGGTTTCGCAATATCTCCCGTAAGGTAAAGAGCGAGCATTATGACTGTAATCAGTGAGAAAAAGATGATACCTTTGGAGAGAATGCCCTGACGCTTCACGGATTGTTCCGCTTCGTGTTTGTATTTGGCATAAACCTCTCCGATACCGGATATGAAAGGATCATAAATCCCCATCAATTCAGGAAGGACGACCTGCCGGATATGGAGGGAGAGCCTCTCGGCTTCTGCATAATCCCCGCGCTGGATCGCCTGGGTGACCAGTCTCCCCGATTCATGCAGTGTTTTATGGGGCTCATCCAGTGACTTAAAGAGATTTTCCAGTTCGGGATATGGCTGCTGATAGCTATAGTACCATTTACCGAAATAACATTTTGTGGGATCAAGTTCGCCTTCAAAATGCTCCCTTTTTCTTGCCGCTTCCCTGAGGGCGTCTACCCACTTATAATGGTTTACCTGCATCTCCCTCAGTTTGTCCTTCACCTCGATCAGTTCATTCTGTTTCTTATCAACGGTCTGGAGCGTGACAATCCCGCGCTGCCAGAAAATACCGAGGATCAGGATGATCAGAAACAGAAGACCGAAGCTCAGGAATAATTTTTTCCCTATTGACAGGTTTTTCAATGGTTTCATGGGTTATCCCCCTGAGAAGTCCGGACGATTAAAACTGTATCTGGCAGCGTTTCTTGCCGCCGCCCTCGTCTTTGACCCACATCAGCGTTTTCTTCGTCCTCTCGCACCACTGGCGGACGTCTTTTTCGAATGTGGGACAGTCTGCGGTCACTTCAAGAATATCACTGGGCTTCAATTCTGCAGACTTTGCTGCGATCTTGAGTATCGGCTGAGGACACCTCAGTCCTACACAATCTAATGTTACTGTTGCCATACATTCCTCCTCTTTCTTGAAAGATATTTTTTATTAAGATTCCATCGGGCCTGTATAACCCCCGGCTTACTTCATGTCCGTTGCAGGGTCTGAACGATTTCCCCTCCTTTGTTCCGGATATGAATACGCAATGAACCTTCGCCCGGCACTGTGTGTGTCGCACAGGCAAAACACGGGTCATAAGCCCGGAATGCCATCTCGACCATATTGAGCAGACCGTCTGAGACCTTCCCGCCCTTGATAAGGCTCCGCGCAGCTTTCTCGATGGACATACAGATTGCCGCCGCATTGTTCACCGTTGCGACTATCAGGTTGACCTCTGTGAGTATTCCTTTTTCATCCGTTTTATAATGGTGGATCAGAGTCCCCCGAGGAGCTTCCACGATACCGATCCCCTCCTCCGGCGTTGCCTGTGGGAGGTTTCTTATGTGGGGGTCGGTAATTGTCCTGTCCCGAGCAAGTTCGAGCAGCCGCTCTGCTGCGTACAGGGCCTCGATGAGCCGCGCCCAGTGGAAAGCAAGCGTATTGTGTGCAGGTTTACCACCGAGGGTCTGGAACATCCTCTCATATTCTGCCTGTGCGAGAGGCGTCGCCATCCCGTCTGCAACATTCAGACGTGCAAGGGGAGCTACCCGGTACACACCGCTGTCAGCGCCGTCGACAAAACCTTTCCATCCAACCTTTTTCAGATAGGGGAACTTCACATAGGTCCAGGGCTCAACCCGCTCAGTGATATGGTCGAGGTACTCATCCGGCCTGAATTTTGCGAACTTCTTCCCTTCAGGAGTAACAACCCCCACGTCACCGTCATAAAAATTCACCTTGTTGTTTTTATCAACTAACCCCATGTAATAGGTGGTATGTTTATACACATCACCGAGTATCAGATCCACATATTCTTTGTTCTTAAGGACAACGTCGTTGAATATCTGGAGGGCAAACTGCGCAAATTCAACTCCGTACTCTGCCACTTCCACAATCTTCAGACGGTCTTCCTCGGTCAGCGGCTTTGATACCCCTCCCGGGAGGCCGCAGACCGGATGGATCACCCTTCCCCCGATATGGGTAATGATCTCACGGCACCCTTTCCTTAGTTTGATTACCTTCCCTGCGATCTCCAGGCCAACCTTTGCAATGACTCCCAGGATATTCCTTTCACCGGGAGCAGCGGACGGGCCGACTACAAAATCCGGGCCGCCGAGGAAGAAGAAATGGAGCATATGGTCTTCGAGCATAAATGCAGAGTACATCAGTTCCCTGATCTTCTTTGCAGCAGGAGGAGGTTCAACCTTGAACAGGGAGTCCAGAGCCTTGGCTGAACACAGGTGATGTGTCGTAGGACATACGCCGCAGATCTTCGGCGTAATCCGCGGCATCTCCTCAGCAGGACGCCCGACGGAGAAGACCTCAAACCCCCTCAGTTCAGGGACCTGGAAATAGGCCCTCTCCACGTCACCCTGTCCGTCGAGAAATATCTCTATCTTGCCGTGGCCTTCAAGTCTTGTGATCGGGTCTATGGTAATACGGTTCTTCATATCTTTAGATATCCAGTCTTCTCCTCAGCATGGATGCCGGCAATGAATAGAAGTAGAAAATTCCTGCAGGATCAACAATGGAGTCCATGATGCGTTTTATTTCTTCCTCGTCATTCATATCGATAATTGATGCGAGTGCAGAGAGGAATTTCGCCCCCTGATCTTCAACCCTGCTTGTGGAACCGAAACAGCCCCTGCACGGCATATTTGCGTTGATGCACCGCTCACCGCATCCGTCGCGCGTGGCAGGTCCGAGACAGATGATCCCCTGGTCCAGGAAACACCTGTCAGGATCGAGCATCACTTCATGCACTCTCCTGATCTCTTTTATGCTCGCAGATTCAGGCTTTGTCGTCTTCCTCTTGCAGGTGTCACACAGAGCCTTGTCCGGGGCAAGGACAGTCCCTTTCTCCGGAAGGTTCCCGGAAAGAATCGCCTCCACTGCCTTCATGATGAGGTCAGGAGGAGGAGCACATCCGGGGAGATAGTAATCCACGTCGATAACCTGGTCCAATGTATACACAGTATCATAAAATTCCGGTAAAGTTAATTCCCCAACCTCGACCTGCGTCTTCTCCTGCGGGAGTATTTTCCCGGGATTGTCATTAGACGGCGCATTGAAATATACCCAGTCAAATATTTTCTCACGGTTCACAAAATTCGCAAGCCCCGGGATGCCGCCGATGTGCGCGCAGGCGCCGAACGCCACGACAAGTCCTGATTTCTTCCTGAGCAGTTTTGCCATATGTTCCTGCTCTCCCGTCCTGATTGCGCCATTGATGAAACTGACTGCGATTTCGCCGTCCCCCAGGGCTTCAACATCCTTGACCTTGAAGTCCATGGCTACCGGCCAGAATACAATCTCCACGGCTTCCACAACCTTGAGGATATCTTCAGCAAGGTCGACTACCGCCTCTTCACAGCCTCCGCATGACGCGCACCAGTAGAACGCGACTTTCGGTTTACCCAACCCGCCGTTCCTCCTTTGCAGTCGTGAGCGGACCCAGTTTTTTTACTGTCGCAACCATATCCGTGATCACCTCAACAAACTTCTCTCCTTCACTTGCAGAGACCCAGTCAAGGCGAAGCCGTCCTTCATCGATGCCGAACTGTTTCACCATGCGCTTCAGGAGATGAAATCTTCTGAGCGCTTTATAATTGCCCTCTTTATAATGGCAATCCCCGGGGTGACATCCAAGGATGAGGACTCCGTCAGCTCCCGACTGGAATGCTTTCAGAACAAACTGGGGGTCGATTCTTCCGGTGCACATGACGCGGATTACCCTCACATTGGGAGGATAGGTTTTCCGTGAGCTTCCCGCAGCATCCGCACCTGCATAGGAACACCAGTTGCAGAGAAATCCGATGATCTTTGGTTCGAAGTCTTTTATTTCAGGACCTCCTCAATTTCTGCGAATATCTGTTCTTCTGTAAAATGTTTGCCTTTGAGACACCCGCTCGGGCAGGCTGCAACACAGGTCCCGCACCCCTTACAGAGGACGGTATTCACCACCGCGATCTTTTTCTCTTTATCGAACATGATCGCTTTATACGGGCACAAAGCTATACAGGTCATGCACCCTGCACAACTGTTTTCGTCTGCCTCTGCGGTTATGACATCGAGTTCCAGTTTCCTTCCCGGCACGAGGGCTGAAAGCACCTGCCCTGCCGCGGCAGCACCCTGAGCAACCGACCCCTGGATATCCTTTGGCCCCTGACAGCATCCTGCGATAAAAACCCCTTCGATATTGGTAGAAACCGGGGCGAGTTTTGTATGTCCTTCTGCAAAGAACCCGTCCCCGCCGGTCGTGATAAGGAGCATTTCCGATAGCCGCGAGGTATCCCGCGCAGGGATTATGGCGGGGCAGAGCACCACCATATCGGCGGCGAGAGCATTTTCCTTCCCCGACACATCGACACAGGAGACTGAGAGGGAGTCTTTATTCTGTTTCACCGCAACACTCAGGGGAAGGTTGGTATGGAGAAAATGAATATTCTTCTTCCCCTTCAGTGAATCCAGAAATTCCTGATTATCCTTGCCCGGCACACACCAGTCAGCGTATATGTCGTATATCTTTGCCGCGGGGGCATGTTTCTCGACCAGACGGGCAAATTTAAGGGCATAGAGACAGCATACACCCGAACAGTATTCTTTATGCTTCTTGTCACGGCTGCCTACACAATGAATGATTGCCAGGGACCTGGGCTCCTGTCCGTTTTTCATGAGCAGTTTTCCGCCCGTGGGTCCTGTCTGAGAGAGTATCCGTTCAAACTCCAGGCCGGTATACACCTCGGGAAGCTTGCCGTATCCGAATTGCGGAAGGACCGAGGGATCGTAAAGCTCAAAGCCGATTGCCACGATTATGCTGCCGATATTCCTTTCGAGGATTTCATCCTGTTTGTCATAGGTGATCGCATCGAACATACAGGCTTCCTGACAGGCGGTACAATCCTGCTTCTTGTAATTCTCAAATTCTTCCTGTGTGATAAGACCAAGATCGAGCGCTTCCTGCACCATGCCTGAATCCGTTTTCGCAAACCTCAGGCAATGCCCCTGGTCGAGAACCGGCACGTTCGGGAGGGCGCCGGTATACGGGACATAGATTGCTTTGCGGTCGCTCAGATGATAGTCGAACTCATTCCTGACCGAAACCGGGCAGGGTTCATAACAGGCGCCGCAGCCGATGCATTTCTCTTTATCAACACAGGTGGCTCTTCTTTTTTATTTTCACCGAAAAATTCCCGAGATATCCGAGGACCTCCACCACTTCGCTGCTGGTGATCAGCTCAATGTTCTCATCATGGAGGATCTCGTCCATCTTCGGTTCGAGCATACAGGAAGCACATTCCATCTTCGGGAAGACTTCTTCATATCGTGCAACCCTGCCCCCCACAAAAGAGTTCTTCTCGACGAGGTATACTTTTCTTCCGGCCTTTGCAAGGAGCTGTGCGGCTTCCATGCCTGCAGGTCCGGCCCCAATGACAAGCACATCGGTATTGCATTCGATCTCTTTTTTCTCAAGCGGTTCATGGAGCATAACCCGCTTCACCGCAGCGCGTATGTAGGCTTTTGCCTTTTCCGTGGCTGCTGCTTTATCAGCGGTCACCCAGGCAACCTGCTCCCTGATATTCACCATCTGGAAAAGATAAGGATTAAAGCCTGCCCTGAGGAGTGTATTTCTGAATGTCTTCTCGTGTTCCTTTGGCGTGCATGCAACGATTACAATCCGCTCAGGCTTTTCCTGCGCAACATCCGAGGCCAGGAAATTTTTTCCGTCCTCTGAACAAAGAAGTGGCTGCTCTTTTACATACGCGACATTTTCAAGGCGGGATGAAAATTGGACAAGGTCGTCAATATCTATATTCTCGGAAATATTATTTCCGCACTTGCAGATATAGACACCGACCCTAACCTGCATGATGCCTGCTCCGGTTCTCAGAATCCTTATTAATCCTTATAATTCCTCCAAGAACCATCTTGGGATATTATAAACCTATTCTGCATTGCTCTGTCAATAAATATAGAGTAATATTAGCACGTTTTGCAATTTTCCTGAAGCAATAATTGCATGACAACAAAACGCGTAAATTTTTACGGAAGTGACGAGAGCGCACAAGTATTACTTGTTTCCGGTGACATGATAGCTTTATAATTAGAAACACTCAGGAATATATATCATAACGGGCGGTTAGCTCAGTTGGGAGAGCGCCACGTTCGCAACGTGGAAGTCGGGGGTTCAAGTCCCCTACCGTCCACCATATTTTTCCCTTATTTTTCAATACCCTCATCTCCGAAAACATGCTCCGGGCTCAAGATTTGCTTTCTCCTTGAATGATTGGTAGAATTATTTTTAAACAGGCAAACATGAGCGCGCATTCTCTGTGCAATAAGCGCGTATACCTAAGGAGGAACGAATGAAATCCGGGAAAACACCGAACACAGGCGTCACTTTGATCGTGACAGTGCTCATTTCCTTTCTTTTCATACTGAACAGCTGCGGTGAGAGCACTTCCGGCAGGCCTCAATGTTACATAATAGACAACGATACAGGCGGCTGCGTTGAGAAAGTCAAGAATATCAGAAACCTGAGCGTTGTATCGAATGACACGAATCACTACAAGGCCGAATATGAAGCGGGGTTCATTCAGGGAAAACTCCAGAAAACCCAGATTCTCATGACGCGCGACAACTTCTGGGATATGGCCTATCTGATAGACCCTTCGCACTCTTTCCCGAAACAGATCCCCCCTTCTCCCGGCGAATTGTCTGAAGCCCGGAGGGTCTTGCAGGAAAATTTCACCTACACGCTTGATTATATCCGGAACCAGAAGGACCCGGTGCTGCTGAAGCATATGAGGAGGCTTCTCTACCGGATGATCGGTATTTATCACGGAACAAAAATGGGCGAGCCGGTCTCAATCCCCTTCGACGAGACCTGGCTCCCTTCCTTTTCCCAGTCAGAGATGACCCTGGGATACGAAACACGACACCTCACCTTCATGGATATCTATTTCATCAACGGATTTTCTGACGCATGGGATGTGATTGCATCCCTGGTCGATGCGCCTCTCCATCACCAGCCGGACAAATGTTCTGCTTTCGTAAAAAAGACTTCAGACGACATCTATATAACCCATAATTCATGGTTTGGATTCCTTTCACAGTCAATGGCCGTCACGCTCTATATAAACGGTGATTATCTCTCCATGAATGCTATCTCTCCGGGATGCATCGGTTCGGCGAGCGATTTCGGGTATAACAACAAAGGCATCCTGTTCAATGAAACCACCCATCACGCCGGATACTCAGAACCCAAAAGCAATGCGCTCTGGATGTTCTGGAGGGCAACGCTTGCCGAGCAGTTTGCCGATTCACTCGATTCTTTTTTTGAATATATTTCCCTTGAACCGTCCGGAACGTATATGAACGGATACATGGTGGTAGATTCTCTCAAGAGGGAAATCGGGCTGATAGAAATGTCGTATCAGAGCTTCGTATACTTCAGGCCAAATGGGGAAAACGGATATTCAGTCATTACAAAACCTGAAGGTCGTTCGACAGAATATGACCACGATCTGGTGCAGCCTGACTATCTGCTGGGGATCAACTATCCTGCCTCTCAGCTGATCAGGGATGAATTGCAGGCGCTTGATACCCGTCCGGCACGGAAGAGACAGTTCATGGCCATGATCGGGGACGTAAAGGACATCGAATCGGCCAAGAGTCTCATAACCTATACAGACCCGGAGAACCCCCTTTCCATATACGGCAGATGGGATCTCGGCTATGGGGAGACGCCGACACCCAAGACTGTCCCCGACGGTTCAATAGACGCCAAAGCAGCATCAGCGTCCATGATCGCGTATGTCTCTAATCTGAAGGGAATACTTGATCTCGATTCCAATAAAAAGGCATTCTGGATGAAATTCGGCACCCCGTATGTGAATGGGAAGCCATTCATATGGAGCGAATCTCAATGGAACGGGCAAAAGTTGCGTGGCGTCCCCGACAGGGTGGACGGTGACTATGTCCTGCTCAACACCTACATACGCTAACGAAAAAAGTGCGGGGTGATGCTTAAGAGAACGCGGATTCAGTATTTTTGCGGATAATGACAACAAAAGGAACAGCGTTCGCAGTGGATTAAGAATTACTAAGACGGTCATTAGTAAGGCGACGTTCTTATCGCTCTTTGTCATTGCGGCTTGTCCGCAATCCTTCCGGGTTTTCAGAAAGATTCCCGACAAGCGGGAATGACATCGATGTAGCTTTACTTCTAGCCGTCTTAGAAAGTGGACTAGTAGTGTTTCTTTAATTCAAATAAGACTTGTCTTGCAACTGCTTTCAGGGTTTCAAAGACGCCTTTCCCTGTGACAGCCACGCCCTCAAACCATTGGACATTGCGGGGATTGAGAACCCTGTCCATATCCTCGACAGGGACAATACTGGGGAGGTCTCTCTTGTTGTACTGTATGGTAAACGGGAGTTTGTCAAGCTCATACCCCTGTTCTGCAAGGTTAATCCGGAGATCGTCGATGCTCTCCATGTTGGATTCCATCCTCTCCAGCTGGCTGTCGGCAACGAACACAATTCCATCAACGCCTTTGAGAATAAGCTTCCTGCTCGCCGCATAAAACACCTGGCCGGGGACGGTATAGAGATGAAACCGTATCTTGAATCCTTTGATTTCACCGAGCGACAGGGGAAGGAAATCAAAGAAGAGCGTTCTTTCGGTCTCCGTTGCGAGGGAGATAAGCTTCCCTTTCTGGTCGGGGTTGGTCCTCCGGTAGATAAACTGCAGGTTCGTGGTCTTGCCGCAGAGGCCAGGACCGTAATAAACAATCTTTACATTGATTTCACGGGAAGAATAATTAATAAAGGACACGGAATCCGCACCTACTTAAAGAGGTTATCGATGTCTTCGTCACTGATCTCTGCAAAGAACGATTCCTCCAGTTTGCCTGTTCCCTTTTCTTTTTCAACCTTTTCGATAATCTCATCGAATATCTTTGCCAGCGCATCAGATGCCTTCTTCACGCGTAGTCTCACGAGACCGAGGGAGGTTCTGCTGTCGAAAATGACCACGAGGATAATTCTCTGTCCGATCAAGGAAATATGGATATTGTCTTTTTCCCCTTCATGGAAGAGAATGGTGAACTCTTTTTCACCGAGGAGCCGGGCGATGCCGCCGGTCGCTGCAATATTCCCTGCGGTGAGAGACGCCAGTGAAGTTGTATCTATATCATGGGTTTCACCGGCTGACGCGATAAGCTGACCGTTTTTATCAACGAGGAAAACGACCTTGGCGTTCGACTGCTGATGGAGCTTCTGGAGTTCAGCGTCGATCCTGCTGAACTCCTCCTCATACATTATGAGGTCAGAACCCATCATGGTTGTAACCCTATCATATTTTCTTGTCTCATATCAAGAGGCAAAACAGGCTTCCTCTTTCTGAAGCTTTTCCCATTCCCTGTCGATAGACTCCTGAATCTTTCCTATTAACGCCTCGTTCTCCGGTTTGAAAAGGTGTTTGAACCTTCCCTGTGTCTTGAGAAAATCTACCATTGGTTTCTTCTCCCTCGGCCTGAAGGTTATTTTCGTAACCCCGTTCTCTATCTCATAGAGCGGCCAGTAACAGGTATCAACCGCAAGCCTGCTCAGGGTAATTGCGTCGTCAGTCCTCGACCTCCATCCCCTGTTACAGGGCGCGATGATATTCATGAACTTCGGTCCGGGTGTCTCAAGGGCTTTCCTGACTTTCCTGACAAGGTCAGCCCAGTGGCTGGGGGATGCCTGCGCTACATAAGGGATGTTATGGGCAGCCATAATCTTGGTCAGGTTCTTTCTCTGTTCGGTTTTGCCGGGCACAACACTCCCCGCAGGTCTGGTTGTGGTATCCGCTCCAAACGGCGTTGCGCTTGAACGCTGGATCCCCGTGTTCATGTATGCGCCGTTATCATAACAGATATAGAGCATATCGTGACCGCGCTCCATCGCCCCCGAAAGGCTCTGGAACCCGATATCATACGTTCCCCCGTCACCGCCGAATGCGATGAACTTTATTTCCTTGTCGATTTTTCCCTGTTTTTTCAATGAACGGTACATGGTTTCAACACCGGACAAAGTAGCGGCAGCGTTTTCGAACGCATTGTGAATCCAGGGGATCTTCCATGCAGTATAGTCAGAGATGCAGCTCGAAACCTCGAGACAACCTGTTGCGTTTGATGCAACAAGGGGATAATCAGACGCAAGGAGGACCATTTTCACTACTATGGGAGCGCCACAGCCCGCGCAGAGCCGGTGCCCTGGCGCAAATAACATTTCTTTTTTTGAAAGTTCTTTCAGAGTAACTGCCTTTGCCATAACTATTCCCTCACTCCTATATATTCCTTGTAGCTCCTCACCGTCCCATTATTGGCAAGTCCCACAAGTTCGTTCAGCACGAGTTCCGCATGCTCGGGGAGATAATCCCTGCCGCCAAGACCGAATATTTTATTGATCAGCACGGGTTTCTCTTTATATGGATAGAGACTGGTTGCGATGTCCATATAGACCGGACCGAAAGAGCCTCCGAAGGCATCTGCCCTGTCGAGGACGCATACTGCCTTAAGATGCTTCAAAGCTTCGCCGATCTCCTTATACGGGAATGGCCGGTACAGTCTCGGTTTCAGGAGGCCGGCCTTGATCCCTTTATTTCTGAATTCGTCAATAACGTCTTTTGAAGTGCCTGCCGCAGAACTCAGGATCACAAGGGCTATCTCTGCATCATCGAGCCGGTATGTCTCGAAAAGACCGTATTTTCTCCCTGAGAGTTCCTCAAATTCCTTTGCTGTCTCAAGGACAACTCCCGCGACTTTTGCCTCGACGTCATCCTGAGCCTTTCTGTATTCCATATAGTAATCCGTAAGTATCAGGGGCCCGTAGCTGACCGGACGCTCAAGATCGAGGAGCGGATTCAATTGTGTGAATTCTCCAACAAAATTCTGCACCTGATCATCGTCAAGGAATTCCATCCTCTCGATGGAATGGCTGATAATAAATCCGTCCAGATTAATCATAACGGGCAATCGTATATCCATATGCTCTGCAATGCGGAATGCCTGTATGGTATTGTCATAAGCCTCCTGCGCATTCTCGGACCAGAGTTGAATCCAGCCGGTATCTCTTGCCCCCATTGAATCAGAGTGGTCGCCATGGATATTGAGAGGCGCTGATAATGCCCTGTTCACAACAGGCATGACTATGGGGAGCCTTGTGCCGGAGGCAATGTATAATATTTCATACATAAGCGCCAGTCCCTGTGAGGATGTGGCGGTGATGACCCTTCCGCCTGCTGCGGAAGCGCCGACACAGGCGCTCATCGAGCTGTGTTCACTTTCGACAAGAATAAGTTCTGTTTTTACCTTGCCGTCAGAGACAAAAGAGGAAAACCTCTGCATCATGTCAGTCTGGGGGGTAATCGGATAGGCGGCGCACACATCAGGGTTCACCTGTTTCAGTGCATTGGCTACCGCTTCATTCCCGGTTATCGCAACGATTTTTGCCATTACTTCCCCTCCTCAACCATTACGATCGCTTTATTCCCTTTCTTCCCCGGACATTCAAGGGCACAGATTCCGCAGCCCTTGCAAAATTCATAGTCGAACTCTTCCCTCTTGCCGTCTTTTACCTTTACTGACATGTCCGGACAGTAGATCCAGCAGAAGAGGCACTGGATGCAATTTTCTGCTTTCCAGACCGGCTTCAACGACCTCCAGGACCCTGTCTTAAATTTTACTGAACTGCCTGCCTCGGTTATTACTGCCCCGGGGGTAACTTCTTTCCAGTTTTTGAGTTTCATCCTTCCCTGACCTCCTCATACCCGCGTCTTGCTGCCTCCAGGTTGCCGTCAATGATCTTTTGTGAAAATTTTTTCCCGAAGCTCTTCCTGACATCTTCAAGGAGGTGTTCGAGGGTCACGAGACCTGTCACTTTACAGATCGCTCCAAGCATGGGTGCGTTCGGAAGCGCCCTTCCAATACACTCCATCGCAATCTTTGTGGCGTCTATGGTAAATACCTTCTGTCCCTGTGGAGCGTTCAGCTTGGTCCTTATTTCTCCCGGTTCTTTAGAAGAATTCACGACAAAGATTGCAGACTCGGTGGAACCTTCGGCAACATCAATTGCATCAATCAATGTAGCATCAACAACACTGACAACCTGGGGTTTGAGAACCGGACAATGCATCCTGAGTTCATGTGAACTGATTCTGTTGTATGCCCTTAACGGAGCTCCGGCCCTTTCCGGCCCATATTCGGGGAATGCCTGGACATGTCTGCCACCGCTCAGGCAGGCGTCTGCGAGCACTTTCGCAGCAGTAACAGTTCCCTGCCCCCCTCTTCCATGCCATCTAATTTCTAACGTATCAGTCATTATTGTCCTCCGCAATTCTAGAGAAAGTCTTATATTTTAGCACAAACAGCGTCCGGATTCGCTGAATTTTCTGTTTTCAGGAAAAACGCACTATAATATACACAAAAAATTTTACTTATTCAATCAAAGTGTTGTGTCTGTAAAACATTTCAGTAAGGAGCGGCAATCGAAAAATTCCGGCTGGGATCTGGGATGCGGTTTCATAATTGGGGGTCCGGTCATTCCGGCGCCGAACCTGTTTCAGGGGGTAGAATCGTTCACTGCCTGTTGTATAAATGACGGCGTATAAAATTAAGAATATACTATTGCTGACACCGCGTCTCTATTTAAATCAAAGAGACCAGAAGAATATTTATGCTGTTATACCTCTACCGCTGCCACCGCCTCTTTAAGCCATGAGAGCCTTCTCCCTTTCAGGACAGAGGCATTCACCGACTCTATGAATTCATGAGGAGACAGCTTAAACCCTTCTTTCCTCACAAACGGACTGAATGTGAGTTTCGGTTTTCCTCTGGATAACTTCTTAATTTCCGCATCGCTCGGTTTTTTTATCGCGGGTTTTATTATCTTCGAAAGTGCAATAAGAATATCTCTGTGGCTTTTTGTAAGGCCCATGGGCTCAATTGCCTGATGGACGTGTTTGAACCTTCCAAGATAGTCAATCATGGTGCCTTCGGTCTCGAAGGAAGTTGTTGAGGGAAGCACAATATCTGCCTGTTCCGCAAGGTCGGTAAAATGAGAATTTTGAACAACGAGGAACTCTGCAGCCGGTCTTCTGCTGAGGGGCACTTCTCCAATTGCGTACAGCACTTTCATGCGGTCATTCACCATCTCTTTGTAGGTTTTTCCTTCTGTTGACAACCCGGCAAGGGCTATACCCCTTGCGTTGCTTTCCAGACCGACCGCAATTACTTTCCCCTTAAGAAGGGCGATATTTGCAGTTGCGTCAAAAAGGGACGGGGCGGTAAACAGGCGGGGACTATCGGCATCTGCGATCAATTTAGCTGCCTTCTCCATATCTTCTGTAATCTCTGCATCCCTGACTGCGGATTTCAGCTGTTTGTCCGCTTTGAGTCCCCTGTCAATCAGCGCCTTTGCGATTCCCTTCAGGATTTGGACTTCATCCCCTTTCAGGCTTAGCACCGCGGCTTCTTCGATTCTGGTATCCGATGAATTTATTACGATGAGTTTCCCCCCTCTGTTCACCCTTTTTCTTATGGAGGCATCGAGCGCAGGCAATGCCCTGTTCCACTGGGACGGATTCAGCCCGACGAGGATGATAAGGTCGGAATTTGTAATAAGGGCTGACTGCGAATCCGCGAGGGAACGGACGTCGGCATAAAGGCTCAAAGTTGTATCGAAGTTCCTGGTTTTCACCACATTTTTTGCGAATTTCTTAAGGGTCAACGCATCTTCATTCAGGATCCCAGCGGTACTGATAAACCCTATATTCTTACCTGCTTCCTTAAGCTTCCCTGCGACTATACTGAGGGCGTCTTTCCATGTCGTCTCCCTCAGTTCACCCTTCACCCTTTTCAGTGGGCTGGTAAGTTTTGTCCTTTCCTCAATGTAGTCATACCCGAATCTTCCATAGGCGCAGATATATTTTTTTGAAGAACCCGGTTTTTCACCGGCATTGATTTTCTGGATACTGTCGTCCTTCACACTTACGAGGATATCACAGCCGCTGCCGCAGAGAAGGCATACGGACTGTATCTTTTTGTATTCCCACTCGCGTCCTTTCCGCCATCTGTCCGCCTCAGGGAGGGCATTCACAGGGCATGCGTCTATGCAACTTCCGCAGAACGTACATCCGGACTCTCTGAGAGACTTGTTGTATGCGGTGCCGATTTCGGCGTTGATCCCCCTGCCGATAAAATCAAGGACATTCGTCCCCTGCTCTTTGCACACCCGGACACAGCGTCCGCAGAGTATGCAGTATTCCGGGTCCCTCCTGATAAAAGGATTGATCTGATCGATCGGGTACCCCATCTTTTTCCTTGTGAACGAGGTCCCTTTCAGTTCATATTCATATGCATATTCCTGAAGCTTGCAGATTCCCGCTTTTGTGCATGTCATGCAATCAAGCGGATGGATGGCAAGGATTAAATCGAGGATAAACCTTCGGATATCCCTTACTTTTTCGGTCTGTGTATGCACAACCATACCTTCCCTGACCTTGGTATTGCACGCAATGACGGGCGCTTTCATCCCCTCCACTTCTACAAGGCAGAGTCTGCATGCTCCGAACCCCTTCATGCCCTTGAGGTAACAGAGATTAGGGATGAAAATATCAACGAGATGACCGGCGTCAATAAGGTTTGTGCGTGCAGGTGCATGCACCTCTTTCCCGTCTATCTGAAGCTTCACCAGTTTTTCCATTCTCTCCTCCTGACACTAAGCATGAAACTATTATTTCCGAATGAATTCTTCTTGTACCTTTGAGATAAGTTCAATCGCCCCTGTCGGGCAGATTTTAATACATTCCCCGCACCGCACGCATTTTCTCTGCCTGATTTCGAAATAGATATATTTCGAGGGATCAGATTCTGCTGTTTCACCGTGTATTGCATCAAATTTGCACCTGTGTACACATTCCCCGCATCTGATGCACAAATCCTGGTTTATCAGATATGAGAGAGAACTGATGCATTCTCTTTTCGGACAGATGCCGGCAAGATGCATCCTGAATTCCTCTTCCGCAGAAGTCAGCTTCTCAAGAAGGAACTTGCCGGTGTCCCTTCCCTTCTTGCAATAAGAAGCTTCTCTCATGTGGGAAGCGATTCTTCTGAGCGCAAGGATATCTGCTTCCCCTGCTTCCTCGAGATGCTGGGTGATCCTGAGCAGTCTGATCTTGGCTTCTTCAGTCCCTAACGAACAGGGATAGCACCTGCCGCACATCGGCCCTGCAATGAATTCCTCAATAAAGGTGAGCGACTTCTGGACCGCACAGGTCTTCCCTTCAGCATCTTTTCTGATTTCATCGAGGGTTATTTCCTCAATGAGCTCCTCTTGCTCCTCAGGGACCGGCACAGCCACAGCCTCTTCTGCCATGCTTTTGAGGATTCTGCCCACCTTCTCATACTTGATAGCTCCCATGGGGCACTCTTTCAGGCAGTCACCGCATTTTTTGCAGATATTGCTGTCAATTACAAACCCTGTGGACGTCTCCCTGATTGCGCCAACTCTGCATACATTGATGCAGTTCCTGCAGAAATAACAGAGTTCCCTGTCAATATAAATAACAGGCTGTTCCTTTATTTCTATCGCGCCGAGTGGGCATACGGTAAAACATGCCTTGCACCTCTGGCAGTCTACCTGGTCAATATAGAAGAAGCCGTCCTCAGATTCCTTGATGGCTTCATAAGGGCATGCATCCACGCATCGCTTGCACTGATAACAGACGTCAGTGTTCAACGAGACCTGTCCGAGCCCCTGGCATACGAAGGCCCTGCAGTATTTCTCTCTCACATGTTCGTCATATTCTTCACGGAAATATTTTATCGTAGTGAGAACGGGATTCGGTGCGCTCTTCCCGAGTCCGCACAGAGAACTTTTCTTCACATACTTTCCAAGCGCTTCGAGCCTTTCTATGTCACCCTCTTCACCATTGCCGGAGGTAATCTTCTCAAGTATCTGGAGCATCTGATAGGTGCCGACCCTGCATGGATAACATTTGCCGCATGATTCCGACTGGCAGAATGACAGGAAGAACTTTGCGATATCCACAATGCAGTTGTCTTCGTCCATAACAACCATTCCGCCGGAGCCCATGATCGAGCCTACTTTCGCAAGGGAGTCGAAATCGATAGGCAGATCAAGATACTGTTCGGGGATGCATCCGCCCGATGGCCCTCCCGTCTGAACAGCCTTGAATTTCTTGTCCCCGATGATCCCTCCGCCGATGTCAAAAATAATCTCCCGCAGGGTTATCCCCATAGGGACCTCGACAAGTCCCGTATTCTTGACTTTGCCGGTCAGCGCAAAGACCTTGGTGCCGGGAGAACCTGCAGTCCCTGTCTTGAGGAACCAGCCCGCGCCTTTTTCGATGATATGAGGGACACAGACATAGGTTTCTATATTATTCAGGTTCGCCGGATAGCCCCATGGTCCGCCACCGGGTTCAGACAGTCTCGGCGGTCTTGGGCGGGGGAATCCTCTCTCTCCTTCTATCGAGGCAACAAGCGCAGTGGCTTCGCCGCATACAAATGCACCGGCGCCTTCCCTGATCTGGACAGTGAAATTAAAACCTTTCCCGAGGATATTATGCCCCAGAAGGCCCAAAGCTTCAGCCTGTTCAATAGCTATGGAAAGATGCCTGACTGCAAGCGGATATTCATGGCGAACATAGATAATCCCGTGTTCTGCACCGATTGCATACGCGCAGAGCATCATCCCTTCGAGAAGACTGTGGGGGTCTCCCTCCATGATCGATCTGTCCATAAACGCGCCGGGGTCGCCTTCATCTCCATTTGCAATAACGATTTTCACCGGATCGGGCGCTTTTCTCGTATGTTCCCATTTTATGCCTGCGGGGAACCCGGCGCCGCCCCTCCCCCTCAGGTTTGCTCTCTTTACCTCATCGAGTACCTGCTGGGGTGTCATGGAGGCAAGCGCTTTTTCGACAGCACTATATCCCCCTATGGCAAGATAATGCAGAATATTGGTGGGGTCGATCCTCCCGTTATTTCTGAGTGCAATTCTGAGCTGTTTCCGGTAAAACGGCACGTCTTTAATAAAATATGCAGGCTTCTCTCCAAGAGACCTGCGGAAGAGAAGATCCCAGACCGGCTTTCCACCCATGATGGTGCGTGAGATTACATCGCCCGATCTTTCCGGTTTCACTTTATGATAGAAATAGCCCTGGGGCTGCACCGTCATAACAGGACCCAGTTGACAGAGTCCCTGACATCCGGTAGTGATTATCTCAACATCCTCATTACTGCTCCGGGTCTCTGTCTTGAGATTCTCTGCTAACTGGAGAGAGCGGTTGGCTCTGCAGGCCGTTCCGCAGCACACCCGTATTCTCTTTTTGTTGGGAGCCAACACACCTTCTTTGGCAAGTTTTTTCCGGAGGGCTTTCAGGTCATTTAAACTGGTTAATTTTTGCATGCGCGCATTAACCTTTCTTTGTGATTTTAGACCATTTTTCCTGCAGTTACAAGTCGGTCATTTTTCTCTTATTGACTGTATAATTCCTCTTAACTTCCCGCTTCCTGTAATTTCACCCATGACATTCTCATTTATGGTAGTAACGGGTGCAAGACCGCAGCACCCTACGCATCCCACCGTTTCCAGCGTAAGCGCAAGGTCTTCAGTGGTTTCTCCGCTCTTGATATCGAATTCCTGTTCCAGGGCATTCAGAACCTTTTTTGAACCCCGCACATAACAGGCCGTCCCGAGGCAGACCTTCACAATCTTTTTCCCTCTGGGCTTGAAGTAAAACATCCGGTAAAAGCTAGCTACACTGAAGATTTCAGACATGGAGAGTTTCAGTTTTTGGGAAAGCTGTCTCACACTCTCTTCGGGAAGGTAACCCAGTGCTGACTGGGTCTGTTGCAGCGCTTGAATCAGTATGCCGCGTTTTTTCTCCCGTTCATTGAGGACCTCGCCGATCCTGCCTATCTGTCCATTCACATCTATCTCTTCGACCTTCATATCCCCTCCAGAGAAGAGCTAAGGTGTTCAATAGTGCTACTTATAAAACAAATAGTTGCGCGTTCGTCATAAGTTTCGCGTGTGCGATTCCGACAAGCATGCCAGTGAACTGTAAATATTTTATACCTCCGGGCAACATATTGCAATACCCGCATCCTTTGCCTTCATTGACTAAATTTAAGGACTGCTTTATAGTGTATAAAACTATGATACAGAGCATGACAGGATTCGGCAGTGCATCACGCAACAGCTTTACGGTCGAGGTCCGATCGCTCAACCACAGATATATTGATATATTTCTCAAATCGCCTGCATATATAAATCAGCATGAAATAGCCTTGAGGAATATCCTCAAGGAACATTTCCAGCGGGGGAGATTCGATGTGACGGTTTCAGTGCCTCACGAAAAAGGCGCACCTCTTGCCATAAATACAGAAATGGCAAAAAGCCTCTATGCCGCCATGCTGGATTTACAGAAAGAGATCGGAATCCCTGGTCCGATCAGCATGGAAACCCTTGCCGGTATCAGAGAACTCTATATTGAACAGGAACCGGAATATAATACCGATGATCTGTTTGCCGCATTTCGTGAAGCGGTTTCGAATCTCGTACAGATGAGAATACGGGAAGGATCATTGCTCACTGAAGAATTGACGAAACGACTCGGGGTATTAGAGGAATTAACCGACAGGATAAAATCACTGGCCCCTGATGAGATAATACGCTGGCGGGAAAAATTTACCGAGAGACTGAAATTGATACTTGACGCAGAAATGATAGATAAGAACAGAATACTTCAGGAGGCTGCCGTAATGGCAGAGAAACTCGACATATCGGAAGAGATAAACAGGCTGGAAAACCATAGAAAGCAGTTTGGCGAAATCCTTCAAAATGAGAGCATTGTAGGGAGAAAACTCGATTTCCTGCTCCAGGAAATGGGGAGAGAGGTGAATACCCTGGCATACAAGTCAGGAGACTACGCGATATCGAATCTTGTTGTTGAGATGAAAACGGAAATTGAGAAGATACGGGAACAGATACAAAATTTACAATAAAGGAACCAGCGAATGAAAAAAGGTGATCTCAGTCCCGTACTTGTGAATATAGGATTTGGCAACGTCGTTGCATCCGCAAAAGTTGTTGCGATAGTCACGCCAGGGTCTGCACCGATGAAAAGACTCCGCGAAGAAGCGAAAAAGGCAGGCAGTCTCATTGATGCAACCGAGGGAAGACGTACCCGTTCGATCATCGTGACAGACAGCAACCATATCATCCTGTCGGCGATACAGGCTGAGACCATCACCCAGAGATTCCTTGAAGGAAAGGACCTTGCCGGAGAAGAGGAATAGGGGAAGCCTCTTTATCGTTTCTGCGCCTTCCGGAGCCGGCAAGACAACGCTTTGCAGGAAAGTCCTTTCCACGCTGCCGCATCTGAAATTTTCTGTTTCCTACACAACGCGTCAACCCCGTAAGGGTGAAATAAATGACAGGGATTATACGTTTATTCGCAGGGACGAATTCACCGGGATGATTCAAAAGGGGGACTTCATTGAGTGGGCCGAGATACATGGAGAACTCTACGGAACTTCAAAAAAGAGACTCGATGAACTCCTGGCAGCCGGCAACGATGTGCTTCTTGATATTGATATCCAGGGCGCTTCGCAGGTCAGGAAGAAATCCCGTGAAGGGGTATATATTTTCATACTTCCTCCCTCTCTCGAGGTATTGAGGACCCGGCTCAAAAAACGGATGACCGATTCACAGGCAAATATTAAAAAACGATTAAAGGCTGCGCTCTCTGAAATAAAAGAATATACCGAATATGATTATGTTATAATGAACGACGTCCTGAATGACGCTGTCAGGGTATTGGAGGCGATCATCATTGCCCACCGGGCACGCAGAAAGAAAATAAATCCTGTTTGGATTAAAAGGACGTTTTTTTCAAAGGAGGACACTTAGCAATGGATATTATTTCTCTGCCAATCGAGTTCGACATAGACAAGATCGACGGGAGATTCAGGTTGATCGCGATAGCAGCTCAACGGGCAAAAGAACTGGCAGTAGGCGCAGACCCGAAGGTCAAGACAAAAGCAAGAAAAGTCACTACCCTGGCACTTGAGGAAACAATCGAGAATACTATCGAATTCCTTATCGGGGAAGAGGCAAAGAAGGCAAAGGAAGAAGCAAAGAAATTCGATTACCGGAAACTCCTCGAAGAGAAGAGGAGAGAAGCCACAGGAGAAGACCTTACAGAGTTTGAAAAAGATCTGAAGGTGTATCTGCATGAGAAAGAGGCCCTGGACAAGAAGGCTCTGGAGGGCCTCTTCAGTGATAATAAACGAGAGGAAGGTGCTAAAGAATAAGGTCCTTACTGCTCGGAGTCACCGGAGGAGTTGCAGCTTACAAATCCGTTGAATTAGTGCGGAGACTTAGTGACGAAGGCGCGTCAGTCTCCGTGATCATGACCGAAGCGGCGACAAAAATTTGTCACCCCTCTTTCCCTTGAAATCGCATCCCGGAACACAGTCCTTACTGACCTCTATTCATCATCCCATGGCCCATATCACGCTCCCTGCTCATGCAGATTTCATGGTGATAGCCCCTGCCACAGCGAACCTGATCGGAAAGTTTGCGCACGGCATTGCAGACGACCTCCTCAGCACCTGTCTGCTTGCATTCAGGGGGAAAGTGCTGATCGCTCCCTCCATGAACTGGAGGATGTATAGCAATGCCGTTGTCCAGGAAAACCTAGCGTCCCTTCTCTCAAGGGGGGTTGTTCAGGTGGGCCCTGAAGAGGGCAGACTCGCCTGCGGCGAGGAAGGGTCGGAAGCATGTCAGAAGTCCCTGACATTGTAGCGGCGGTCAAGTCAGCCCTTGCCAAAAAGGACCTTGCGAATGAACGGATTCTCGTGACAGCCGGCCCGACGAGGGAATATATCGATCCCGTCAGGTTCATTTCGAACAGATCATCCGGGAAGATGGGGTATGCAGTTGCAAGAGCCGCGCTGCGGAGGGGTGCGGACGTAACCTTGATCAGCGGAAGCACCTCATTGCATCGTCCTCAGGGTGTGAAGTTCATTCCTGTTGAAACTGCAGAGGATATGCTTCGCAAGGTGAGGGAAGAAATTCCGTCTTCAACCGTGCTCGTCATGGCTGCTGCGGTTGCTGATTTTATGCCCGGGGAAAAATCTCCCGAGAAGATTGCAAAAAAAGACGGGCTTCTTTTAAACCTCATGAGAACTCCTGATATACTCATGGAAATCAGCAGGGAAAAGAGTCGCCCTTTTCTTGTAGGATTTGCCGGCAGAGACGGGGGAAAAAGTCGGAAATGCAAAAAAGAAACTAAAAGAAAAGAAGCTGGACCTCATCGTATTCAATGATGTTACCGAACCGGGTGCCGGCTTTGACGTCGATACAAACAAGGTGATTCTCATCGATGCAAAAGAGCAGAAAAAACTTCCGCTCCTCAGCAAGGACGAAGTAGCTGATGCGATACTTGGACAGAATAATAGAGATCAAAGCTTGACTTTTTTCGCAATATTGTTGAAAATTTTGGCATAGCATGGCACTTGAAGACATTGAAAGACTAAAGGAAAAAATTACCAGGGACCCAAATTCCAAGCTTTTTGTCCCTCTGGCCGAGGAATATAAAAAGGCCGGGATGTATGATGAGGCAATTGATGCTCTCACCAAAGGACTCGAACAGCAGCCGGGATATTTGAGCGCCCGGGTGTCCCTCGGCAAAATATATATCGAGAGGGGCATGCTCGCTGAGGCAAGAGATGAATTCGAAAAAGTCATCAGCGCGATCCCCGATAATCTCTATGCCCACAAGAAACTGGCTGAAATATACCGGGAACTTGGCGAGAAAGAGAAGGCCATTCAGGAATTCAGGAAGGTTCTGAAACTCAATCCCATGGACGACTGGGCTGCAACAAGCCTTGCTGCGCTCCAGAAAAATCAGGAACCCGAAATACCGGCAGCGTCAATCGGAGATGCAGAGGCGCCTCATCCTGAAGAACCACCGGCTCCCGCCGCAGAGCTGCCATCAGAATCTCCTGCATACGGAGACAAAGACCTGTGGGATATCCCCCCTGAAATCGAGGACGAGGTGGAAGAAGAACAGCCACCGGAGCTCCCTCTCACGGCAAAAGACATGGAGATTACAGAGACCCTCATGAAAGACGAAGAGATGCATGAGGAAAAACCCGGGGAAATTTCGGACGATGAAGACACCGCAGACCTGACCGCCGTGAGCACGGAAATTGCCGGGGAACTATCAGAAGAAGAGGGGTGGGACAAAGTCCATGAAGAGTCTCCCGAAGAGGAAGAAGAAATAGACCTCTGGAAGGAACCGTCCGGCGAGGGGGAAGAACTCTCGGGAGCAGACGAAACTGCAGAAACCCCGATGAGCAGAGAAGACCTTGAATTATGGAAATCCCTGAAGGAAGCTGAAGACGCATCCGATGAACCTGTATTGGAAGCAATAGAAACCGAGGAGGAATCCTTCTCGTTTGATGATATTCTCCAGGAAGCCGAACCTGCCGGCGCAATCACCGATACCGAGGTGGTGGTGGAGGAAAGAGTTCCTGAAGAGACCGGCGACATGATCAGTGAGGCAGACCGTTCTGTCCGGGATGAAAAATATACACAGGCATTGAGCATCTACCGAAAAATTCTTGCTTCCGAACCGGATAATCGGCAGGCGTTGCAACGTGCTGAAGAATTGAAAGCCCTTTTGAAACTGCTCGGGAAAGATAAAGAGGAATTAATTGAACGGCTGGAGAACCTGCTCCAGGGCATAAAAAAGAGGCGCGATGAGTTTTCTGGAACTGCTTAAAGACACCGTGGACAAAGTTGACGGCGCTGTCTCCGCAATGATTATCGGCACTGACGGGATATCAGTTCAGGAATATGCCCCGGTGAAATTCATTGACCTGACAGGGTTGAGTGCCGAAGCCTCGCAGATGATCAAGGACATCAACCTTGCGGCTGATAACCTCGGCCTTGGTGAGGCCAGGGAATTTTCCATCATTTCAGACCGATGCGGGATTATCATGAGAAAAATAAATGCAGATTACTACCTCGCCCTTGTGATACGTCCCGAGGGGAACTACGGCAAGGGAAGATATATCCTCAAAACCGCTGTCCCGAAAATAGAAGACGAATTCTGAAGCCATCTCCGGATACCCTACAAGGATAGTTCCGCAGGAATAAACTCTTCATATTTTTTTCATATTTTCTTCATGAGCCCTTCATAACGTTTTATTAAGCTATGCCATCAAAACAATTGAAAGGAGAAACATGGCAGAGAGAAAAAGATTTTTTTCCCTTGGTATACTCTTTATTCTCATTGGACTTATCTTCGGTCTCGGGATCGCTTCCCACTTGAATTTCATCACAAGCGGAAACGCAGAGGACAAGACACTCACCCTCTCTTCTGTTGAGTATTTATCAAAGACGAATCAGGCCATGGCGGAAATAGTTGCTGCCGTGCAACCCTCGGTAGTAAACATATCGTCAACAAGCAAAGTGAAAGCAGGCATGAAACAATCACCGTTTCCTGATGATCCCTTCTTCAGGCGATTTTTTGGAGACAGATTCAATTCCCCTGACAAACCAAGAGAATACAAACGATCAGGTCTCGGCTCCGGAGTGATTGTCGACAAGAGGGGCTATATACTCACAAACAATCATGTCGTGAAGGGAGCGGATGAAATAAAGGTTAAACTGTCTGACAACAGAGAATTCAAAGGGGAGGTGATAGGGTCAGATCCGAAAACCGACCTCGCGGTAGTAAAAATAGACACGGATAACCTCCCGGTGATTCAACTCGGGGATTCGGATGCACTGAAGCCGGGGGAAACCGTGCTTGCGATCGGCAATCCCTTCGGACTCAGCCAGACTATCACCTCCGGGATTGTAAGCGCAACAGGGAGGGCAAATGTCGGGATTGCCGACTATGAAGATTTCATTCAAACAGATGCGGCAATTAATCCGGGGAACTCCGGCGGAGCCCTTGTCAATATAAAAGGCGAACTTGTCGGCATCAATACCGCGATATTCAGCACGACCGGCGGGTATCAGGGTATCGGCTTCGCCATTCCGAGCAATATGGCAAAGTCTATTATGGAAAGCCTCATTAAAAGCGGAAAGGTAGTCAGGGGATGGCTTGGCATTTACATACAGCCCTTAACCCCTGAACTTGCAAAACAGTTCGGCTTAAGCGATGAAAAGGGGGTTCTCGTCGGTGATGTTATTGAAGACAGTCCCGCGGAAAAAGCCGGGATACAAAGAGGAGATGTGGTTCTTGAACTCAACGGCAAAAAAGTCGAAGATCCGAGGAGTCTCAGGAACATGGTCGCAGGCACAAATCCGAATGACGAAGTGACGCTGAAACTGGTCCGTGAAGGACAGCCAACAATAATCAGGGTAAAAATCACTGAACTTTCTGACGAACAACAGAAGTTATCAGGAAATTTTGAAAATCAACTGGCCGGCGTCCATATACAGCAATTAACACCTGACATAAAAAAGAACCTTGATGTCCCTCAACGGGTTTCAGGGGTAATTGTTACCGATATTGAAGACGACAGCCCCGCAGAGGGCATTCTCATGAAAGATGACGTTCTTATGGAAATCAATAGAAAACAGGTGAAGGGCATTAAAGAGTATGAAGCGGTGATGTCAAAACTTAAGGCTGAAGAGAATATCCTCATCCTTGTATTCAGGCATGGCTCAGCCTTTTACGTTACCCTGCCGGCAAAATAATGCGTGGATATTTTTTGAAAAGGTGGTGAGAAACAGATGAAAGTGAAACACTGTACACAGTGCCAGAATGCAACCTATCAAACAGATGGGATATGCGTCGCTTGCAGGATAGGTCTTCCACAGATACATGCAGAGCTTGCGGATTTGATAAAAAAACATAAGAGACCGAAAATCCAGACAGCCGGCACACGATAAGAAAACCTTCCTTGTCATTCAGGGGAGGCCGGTACGGCCTCCCCTGAATATTCCCGATAGAATCTCACTCGACCTGGAGAAAGTGTTTCGATGCAGAGGAATTGATACTCTTGAAACGACAAACAGCATATATTCTTATGGTTTACCCTCCCGGACAATCTGGCACAAATTGCCCACAAGCAGTGACAATATATGTCACTATTTTGGGGCAATTTAATATTACCCTGGCTACACATTATGTACCCGCCTTCATAAAAACTCCAACTAAAAGAGTTATAACACTTTTCTGGAAGAATCCTGGGCCTGGCAAGAGGAATTTTGCACCTGGAAAGACAAGGAATATCAACCCTTTCCGCCATTTTTTGTCTTCGTTTTGCATAAATAATTGAAACAAATCAGATATTTATAGTTTTTAATGTATTTTTATTACTTAATAAACATGAACTGGTATGCTTCTTGTATGTTTTTCAAGAGAGGAATCGGGTTGATGAGAAACAACGTACGGTATGATCCCTTAAAAAGGAGGTCGCGATGAAAGACACAGATATTCATGACGAAATCATAGAACGTGGGAAGGAACGGGGAGCAATAACCTTTACGGAAATACAGGACGCCTTGCCCTCTGAGTTTTATACACCTGATGAGATGGAGGAGTTTATTGATCGTCTTCAGGGTATGGGGATTAAAGTTACAGAAGAGGAAGATGTCCTCGCAGAAGAAGACCCTTCGGAAGAAGAAGAGCAGGGAGAGGAACCTCAAAGGGCAGAAGACCTCGTTCAGGTCTATTTCCAGTCCATGGGGAACATTACTGTTCTGTCGAGGCAGGAGGAACAGGAAATTGCCGGGCAGCTCCAGGTTGCGAAACACGGAATGCGGGATATTCTCACCGGAATGCCTTTCTATAAAGAAATCGAAAGAACGCTATCCGTATCAGGCGAAGCGCCGGATACGGCGGAAAATGACAGAGGAGTAGATATATCGTATGAGTCGATAAGCGAGGCTCTCGAAATACTGGATGGCCTTATGGAAAAACTCGACAGAGCCGAAAAAAGAACCTCCCGTTTCGGCGGCGTGAAGAACCTGAGGAAATTGCAGCAGGGGAAAAAGAAAAATTCCGCCTCCGACTCAGAGCTGGAGACCCTTGAAAAAGATGTCCGCGCGGTAATGAAAGAGGTTCAGGGAGCGACTGGCTGCACGGTACAGAAATTGAAGGTAAAGTACCGCGCGCTTGCCGATACCAATTCCCTTATCATTGATCTGAAAAACGAACTGATCGTACGCAACCTGAGGCTCGTCGTCAATATCGCAAAACATTATGTAGGGAAAGGCCTCCCTCTCCTGGATCTTATTCAGGAGGGGAATATCGGGCTGATGAAAGCCATTGACAAATTCGACCACGAGCGGGGCTTCAAATTCAGCACATACGCTACATGGTGGATCCGGCAGGCCATTACGAGAGCGCTCATCGATCAGACAAAGACGATCAGGGTGCCTGTACACATGGTTGAACTGTACAATAAAATCAGCAAGGCGACGAAACAATTAACGATCGAACTGTCGAGGGAACCGGGCAGTGACGAGATTGCGCAACTATTGGGAATTCAACCGGGCAAGGTCGAGCAGGTGTTCAACGCCATTCAGGACCCTGTTGCCATTCAAACCCCTGTTGGGGACGATGATTCAAAACTCGAGGATTTCCTCAGTGACAAAAATAACGCCTCCCCCTATACCGATATCGAGAGGAGCGACATGAATGAGCATCTCCTGAATGTCCTCCATACCCTCTCTCCAAGGGAGGAAAAAATCATCAGGATGAGATTCGGCATCGGTGAACATCGCGAGCACACCCTGGAAGAAATCGGGCGACACTTGTCCCTTACCCGTGAAAGGGTAAGGCAGATCGAATCAAAGGCCCTGGCAAAACTCAAACACCCGAAAAGGCGGAATGAGCTCAAGGTGCTCCTCTCGGCATAACCGGCGTTTTTATCGTTCTGTCACGATCAGGCTTGGTTCATGGTATAATTTCAATAAAAAAACCCGAGCCTGATCATGACAGAAACAAAGCACAACTTAAATGAATTTCTCCTCAGCAGTATGCCTGTAGGGGTTATTGTTTTTAATCACTCCTCAGATATCGTTTTCTGCAACAAACATGCGAAATTTTTCCTGGACCGCTTCACTCTTCCCGGGGAAATAGCAGCGATCAATGCCAGGATATTCGATGCGATCAACTCTGCGAACCTCGCTGAAGCATTTCCAGGGGAAGTGCTTTTTTCAAAAACGTTCGAGACCTCACCGAGCACCTGGATATTCAGGTTCGTTATCCGGGAAACTCCGGAACCTCTCGTTGCGGTATTCATCATGGAAGATACGATTTCCAGCTCACTGGACCTGAACAAGATACGGCAACAGCATAGCTTGACCAGGAGGGAAGTCGACGTCCTCAGGCGGGTACTCGACGGCCTGAAAAACCTTGAGATCGCAGAGCACCTTGAGATCGGAGAGCAGACAGTAAAGGACCATTTGAGCAACATCTACCTGAAGCTCGGCGTTGAGAACCGGTTTGCCCTCATGCGTTCCCTTCTGAACTGTTCCGGCAGCTACCACGACGTCTAATTCCCTTCAGCCATATTTTCATGAAGGATAGAGGGAACGAGACTTACCCGGCAGTTCCTTGCGTGCAAACTTGACAGGGCGGTTTCTTCAGGGGTATGATTATTTCGTTTATGGCAGTCAAGAAAAAAACACAAAGGGTATTGATAATTCACGGCCCCAACCTGAACCTGCTCGGAAAGAGGGAAACGGGAATCTACGGCAAGAAGTCTCTGACGCAGATCAACGCTGAGATTCTCGCCCTTGCGAAAGATCTCGGACTTGACGCAAGAACCCTGCAATTGAACAGCGAAGGGGACATTGTGGAGGCAATCCAGAAGGACGACTACGATGCACTGATCATCAACCCCGCTGCTTACACCCATACGAGCATAGCAATTCGCGACGCCATCGCGGCCGTCGAAAAACCTGCGATCGAAGTACACCTCTCAAATATTTATACGCGGGAAGATTTCAGGAAGAAATCGTATATCGCCGGGGTCGCGGCCGGACAGATAAGCGGATTCGGCCCCGACAGCTATCTCCTCGCCCTGAGGGCTGCAAAAACAATCCTCTCCCGATGAGCCTCCGGAACAGTTCGCTCATCGGAAAGCTCCGCTCTTCCTTCCGGCGCAGCGGCATTGACAGCCTCATCGTTACCGATATGACCAATGTGCGGTATCTCTCGGGGTTCAGCGGCTCATCCGGCTTTCTGTTTATCACCCGGAGAGAGAATTTCTTTGTTACTGATTTCCGGTACAGAGAACAGGCTGAACAAGAAGTTTCAGGGTGGGAGCTCTTTCTCGAAAAAGGAACGCGGATGCATGCAATCAAACGCCTTATCCGGATGACAGATATCCGAACACTCGGGTTTGAATCGTCGGCTGCCTACAGTTTCTATCGCAGTGTATCCCGCACCGGACTCGCTCTCATCCCCGTCGAAGGTCTCGTGGAAAAGATGCGCGAACAGAAAGAACTCCACGAGATATCTGCAATCCGGGAAGCGATCAGGCGGGCCGAAACTGCGTTTCTTGAGGTAAAACCGCATATAAAACGCGGCGTCCGCGAACTCACCATCGCTATGCGGATCGAGGAAAGATTAAAAAAGAACGGGTGCAAAAAAATACCCTTTGAGGTCATTGTTGCCTCAGGTCCGAACTCAGCCATGCCCCATGCGCGACCTACGGGCAGAAAATTGCAGGGAGGTGATTTCGTGCTTGTAGACTGGGGCGGAGAGGCAGACGGCTATTTTTCGGATATGACAAGGACGCTCCTTCTCGACGGCAGCGGTATCAGCAAACAGAAGAGGATATATACAACTGTTCTGGAAGCGAATAAGAAGGCCCTTTCCGCAGTGGCTGCAGGGATACAGACGAAACAGATCGACAACGCAGCGAGGGACCACATCAAAAAAAACGGGTACGGTGACTTCTTCGGCCATGGAACAGGCCATGGAGTGGGTCTCCAGGTGCACGAAGCACCGCGCATAACATGGACAACCTCTTCAACCGTCAGGGAAAAAATGGTCTTTACCGTTGAACCGGGCATATATCTCCCCGGATTCGGCGGCGTGAGGATAGAAGATATGGTGGAAGTCGGCGGTAAAAAGGCTTTCGTGCTCACTTCTCTGCCGAAAACACTCGAAATCATCTGACAGGTATCGCAGAAGAACAATATCTCTATTGTTCAGGTTTCATGCTCTCTTGTTTGACTTTCCCGATCTGGACAGGTTTTATCCGGATCAGTTCCTGAACCATATCAGTAACCGACCGGAAATCTATTTTGCCGCTCCCCATCTTGGGAAGCTCCTCAAGAACAACAAACTGTTTTGGAAGGGCAATATTCGGAAGGTGTTCCGACATCATCTTCAGGGTTTTTTTCTCTTCTATCTTTTCCGTCACTGCCGCCACTATCTTCACACCCTTGAGTGCATCGGGAACTTCAACCACAGAGCAGGCGACGTTTTCCGGAAGGCATTTCTGGAGCACGTCTTCTACCCTGACCAGAGATACCATCTCGCCGCCGATTTTCACGAACCGCTTTAGTCTTCCCGAATGCCAGAGGTATCCGTCCTTGTCGAAATAGCCCATGTCTCCGGTATCATACCAGCCATGCCTGATCCGCATGGACGTCTCTTCGAAATCGTCGAGGTAGCCTTTCATGACATTCTTCCCCTTCACCATAATCCTTCCGGCCTCTCCTGCTCTGCATTCCTGCCCGGTTTCGTAGTTTTCTATGCGGACCTTGACATTGGGCAGGACTTTTCCGACACTGCCGGGCCTGTTATTCTCGGGGGTATTCACAGAGATCACAGGAGAGGTCTCCGTAGCGCCGTATCCTTCGTATAAGACCATCGTGTGCTTCTCAAGAAAATCCTTCCGGAGAACGTCGGGGCATTTGTCTGCGCCGCTCACCACGAGGCGGATGCTCTCAAAATCCCCTGGTTCCGATTTCCTCAGATATCCCCAGAGAAAACTTGGTGTTCCGACCATCATGGTCGGCTTTTCTTCCCTGATAACCGTACAGATCATTTTGTAATCAAGGGGATTCGCATAGGCAACGATTGTCATTCCGAGATAAAGGGGCGCCCAGAGATTCACCGTAAGACCGAAGACATGAAAATACGGGAGGTTGGCGAGCATCACATCGTAGTCGTACAGTTTCACTACCTTGCTGAAATTCCTTATATTCGACGCAATATTCCGGTGAGTCAGTTGAACCGCCTTAGGGTCTTTCTCGCTTCCGCTTGTAAAGAGGATAACCAGGGTATCATCTTCATGACCTCCGTGTAGCATCCGCTGGATAAGAGGTGCAGGAAGTTTTGCGATCAGGGCGGCTTTGAGTTTCTCCCCTGTCGTAATCCCCTCCATAATGTCTTCAATAAACACCATCCCCTCTACGACAGGGCAACTGATCTTATCGAGTAATGCTTTGGAGGTTATAATTGTTCTGAAATTACATTTCTTCTGCGCATATCTCGCATTGTTGGCGGCTCCAGTCGAGTAGTTGATCATGACAGGAGTTCTGCCGGCCATAAGGGAACCAAGCACCGAGAGGGCGCATCCTGCAGAGGTCGGGATCATGATCCCGATAAAACCGGCTTCGAACCTTTTTATTTTTTCCGACAGGATAAGCGAAGCGATGAGCGCCTTGGAATAGGTAACCTTCTTGTCAGAGGTACGGTCAATAAACGCAAGTTTACTGCCGTACCTCTTCGCTATGCTGACAAACTGCTGATGAAGAAGCATACCCGTTCACATATCGTACAGAAAATTTTTCTGCATGGATAATCTCAAAAATAAGGCCCTAGAATGCAAGATTCAACTGGGCGCTCACAATATCTATATGCGCATCGTAGGTTCCCTGCAAGCCCCCCCTTTATCGCATCGTCACCGGTCGCAGTCTTGTCGATCTTCGGATCATTCACAAAAATATGGGTATAGCCAAGGTCGAAGCTTACCATCTGGGACACCTTGTATCCCAGTCCCAGCGCAGTCCAGATACGGTCGCTGCAGGGGATTCTTGGCGTACGGTGCTGCGCATCAGGAATAGGCGTTGTATCGTACGCAGTCCCTGCCCTGAAACTCCAGGTCCTATTCGGCGTATAGGTCACCCCGAGAGAGGTGCGATAGCTGTCCTCCCAGTCCTCACGGGTTACAGAATTCGGCTGGTTGGGGTTATCGAAATCGACTTCCAACTTCTTAAATATACGCCAGTTCATCCAGGTAAAATCTCCCATAACCGCCCATTGAGGATTGATCTGATGGAAGGCGCTCACAGAGAAGCTGTCAGGCATGGTGATATCTGCGGTTGCTTCAGTATCCGTAAAAACGCCTGCTGCTCTCAGCGGAGGAGGGATATGGGAAAAGTCAGCATCACCCTCCAGGGTATATTCAACGCGGGAACGGTACGCTGCACCGATGCGGGTATCTTTGTATTCATAAAGAACGCCCATGTTGAATCCGATGCCCCAGTCGTCTCCCTTAATATTTGCATATCCGTCCGACGTCTGAGGGGTTAAACCAAGGACACCTGGCGGCAGACCGAGATTGCCGGTGGCGTCGAGGGTACCGAAATCAATGGCGTTGCTGAGTTCCGCGTCGATATACTGGAAGTTAAGTCCCGCACCTATACTGAATTGCTGATTGATCTTATAGGCGATTGAGGGATTGATATTCACTGTCAGCACATCCGATTTTATCGCGTGATAACGGCCGACCCAGTGGTCATCGTACTCGGTGCAAAGACCGAAGGGTGAATTGATACCCATGCCTACTACCAGGTCGTCGCTGACCTTTCTGCTGTAATACATATTCGGAACTAATTTCGTCGCTCCCGCCTCGCCTCCGTTTCCGCCGCTCAGCGGCTGACCCGTTACAGGCTGGAGGACATGGGTTGACCCTTCATTATTAAACTTCACATAGGGCATAATGAGATGTCCCCCGGTTATGAATTGCTGGCCGTTCAGCCGTGTCAGGCCTGCAGGGTTGTAAAATATGGTTGTGGCGTCTTCAGCGCTCGCTGCCCCTCCTGCAAACGCGTTGCCCAACCCGCTCACGCTCTGCTCGATAAGTGCAAACCCGGCACTGAACGCAGAACCTGGGGTGAAGAGTGAAAAACAGACAGCAAAGAACAGGATAACGATAACTGGTGAAGCTTGTACCTTTTTCATGCTTAACCCTCCTTGTTATACACAAACTGATTGCACAGTAAACTTACCTATCCGCAAAAACGAAGTCAAGAAAAAAATCGCCAAAGTCCGGTTCAATTATTGCTTCTCGACAGTAATAATCATCGTGACATCCCGCACATCCTCAAAAGTTGTCTCCAGGCCTTTGGCGCCTATTCTTCCAATATAAGGCCGCTGCACCTTCACCCAGAACCTGGAGTTCATCAGATCCTGCGATCCGTCGAAGATGAAATATGCCTCATTCAGCGCTTCGCCGGAAGGCAGGCGTTTCTCCTCGCCTTTCCCCTGACCCGGCATTACATATTCCCTGGCAACATTTCGGTAAAAGGATACCACTGCACTGAAAGAATCTGAAGAGGTATATACAGTCGTCCTTGGGGCTGTTGCCCCGGGCAGGGTTTTGTTTGCTTCTTCGGTTGCCTTTTCTTCAATTTTTGAGCCCGGATATGTCTTGCATTCACCCGCAAAAACAGTGCCGCATACCAGCATAAAGCAAAGAAATACACAAGCTTGCCTGAATATCTTCATACAAATCCTCCTTATCAGAATCCGTCTCAGATGTATAATTATACTTGGGCATATACTGTTTTTATATATAAAATTTCTTTCCCTGCGAAGTAGCGTACCGGCCGGGAAAAATCTGCCGCATACGGTCGGCAGATCGGTTCTGGATGAAAAATTGCAGAAAATGCTAAAATAGTTACACTTTTTAATCCGGAGGGACTTAAGTTGATATCGACTGCTGATTTCAGAAAAGGCCTGAAAGTTGAATTCAAAGGCGAACCGTGCGAGATAGTAGATTTCCAGCACGTTAAAATGGGAAGGGGTGGAGCTATCGTCAGAACAAAGCTGAAAAGCCTGAAGACCGGCAGTATTCTCGAACAAACGTTCAGGTCAGGCGAGAAATTAGACACCCCTCATCTTGAGGAGAAGAAGATGCAGTATCTTTACACTCAGGATGAACTGTTCTATTTCATGGACGAAGAGACCTACGAGCAGATTCCTTTGACTGACGAACAGCTTGGAGAGGCAAGAAAATTCATCAAGGAAAATATGTCGGTGATTATTCTCAACTATAAGGGCAATCCTCTTAGTCTGGAACTTCCGACCTTTGTGGAACTCGCTGTCTCGAAAACTGATCCTGCAGGATTCAGGGGAGATACGGCCTCAGGAAGCGGGAAACCAGCCACCTTGGAAACCGGAGCAATCGTGAAGGTCCCCTTCCATATCAATGAGGGTGACACAATCAAGATCGACACAAGGACCTCTGAATACATTGAAAGGGTAAAGTGATGGAACTCGAGGACTTAAAAGAGCTTATCGAGATTCTCAAAGAAACGGACATAACCGAAATCCAGGTAGAAAAAGACGGCACAAAGATTAAGATAAAGAGAGAAAAGCTCCTGGCCCCGCTCGATATGGCCATCCACAAATCAGCGATTTGCCAGGACAAAGGCATTCCGGAACCGGGGGAAGAGACCCAGAGGCTTGTCACGATTACCTCACCGATTGTCGGAACATTCTACAGGGCGCCGTCACCTGATGCGAACCCCTTTGCCGAGATAGGAATGAAAGTCAGTAAAGGACAGGTTCTCTGCACTGTCGAGGCCATGAAACTCATGAACGAAATTGAGAGTGATGTCGATGGAGTTATTGTCAAAATACTTGTTGAAAACAGTCAGCCCGTAGAATACGGAGAACCGCTGTTCCTTATAGAACCCATATGAGCATGCCGCGTAAAACCAAGCGCGCAGAGCAGAGGGCAGAGAATAGTATAGAACTCTCCGCTCTTTGCTGAACGCTCTTCGGTCTATGCTCTGTGCGTTATTCTAAATTACTATGAAATTATTCAAAAAGATACTTATCGCAAACCGTGGTGAGATAACGGTCAGGATTATCCGCGCCTGCAGAGAACTCGGGATCCGCACCGTTGCGGTCTACTCGGACGTCGACCGGGAATCTCTCCATGTGCGGCTTGCAGACGAATCGGTCTGTATTGGTCCTGCCAGTCCGGCTCAGAGCTACCTCAATATACCTGCCATATTAAGCGCGGCAGAGATAACCGACTCAGATGCCATTCATCCCGGCTACGGATTCCTTTCAGAAAATCATCATTTTGCCGAAGCATGCATGACTTCAGGCATAACATTTATCGGCCCGACCTCTGAAAACATCAGGCTTGGAGGCGACAAAGCAAAGGCCCGGCAGATGATGAGAAGGAAAGGCGTTCCGGTAGTTGACGGAAGTGACGGACCGGTTCCGACAGAGGAGATTGCCGCAAAGGTTGCGAAAAAAATTGGATTTCCCGTAGTGCTCAAGGCGTCTGCAGGTGGAGGCGGCCACGGGATGAAGATAGTGAAAGAGGAAAAAGACCTCGAACAGGCGTTCTATATGGCGCAGAGGGAAGCGCTCACCGCATTCGGGAACAGCGAGATCTATATCGAAGAATACATCCCGGAGATGAGGCATATCGAAGTGCAGATCATGGCAGACAACAAAGGGAACACCATACACCTCAGCGAGAGGGATTGTTCCATACAGAGGAGACACCAGAAACTTCTCGAGGAGTCGCCTTCTCCTGCCGCAACTTCCGAAAAATTCAGGAAGAGAATCGGGGAGTTGGGAGTCAAGGCAGCGCGGGCGATAAAATACCGGAACGTCGGCACTGTTGAATTCATTGTTGATTCGAGAGGGAATATCTATTTCATAGAGATCAATACCCGCATCCAGGTCGAACACCCGGTCACTGAAGCAGTCACCGGCATCGACATCGTCAAGGAGCAGATCAAGCTTGCAGCCGGCATGCCATTGGAATATAAACAGAACCAGATAAAGCTCTCAGGGCATGCCATGGAGTGCAGGATCAACGCAGAAGACCCCGAACGGTTCATCCCCTCTCCGGGGAAGATCACGTTCCTGTCACTTCCCGGAGGTCCCGGGGTAAGGGTAGACACAGCCATATATCAGGGGTATGTGATTCCTTCCCAGTATGATTCACTCATCGCAAAACTGATAGTACACGGCAAAGACCGCTCAGATGCTATAGCGAAAATGAAACGCGCCCTTGCCGAATTCATCATTGAGGGCGTTCAACACAACCATACCCTTCCACAAAAAGGTGCTCAACAACCCTGACTTTATCAGCGGCAATTTCAATACTCAATTTCTGGAAAAAATGAACAGCAGCAACAACCTGGAGAATAAATAACCCTCATGTACCTCGGGGGGTTGTGTTGTATCACTGACCGGTCTGTATCACAATTGTCATTTGAGGATATGGCACTCAGGGTGTTGGAGGCGGGGATTGGCTGGATTCAATACCGCGACAAAGAGAGTTCGAGGCGGCTGATCTACGAAGAAGCGGTAAAGCTCCGCAAAATAACGAGAGATTTCAAAACGGTATTGATTGTAAACGATCATGCTGATATCGCATATGCCGTTGATGCGGACGGCGTTCATCTGGGGCAGGATGATCTCCCGCTGAACGAAGCCCGGAAAATCATAAAGCAGAAAATTATAGGGATATCAACCCACAGCATGGAGCAGGCAAAAGAAGCTGAAAAAATGGGGGCTGACTATATCGGATTCGGACCTGTTTTTCATACATCGACGAAAGATGCCGGGGATCCGAAAGGACTCGATATGCTCAGAGAGATCAGGAGAGAGATAAAAATCCCCGTTGTTGCGATCGGAGGCATAACCCCTGACAACGTGCGGACTGTGCTGGCAGAAGGAGCGGATGCGGTTGCGGTTGCGTCTGCACTTCTGAGCGGGAATATTGGAAAGAACGCCGGAATGTTTCTCGATATCATACGGTTGGCCAATCAGTAACCGGTACCGCAGTTTATTTTCCTCCCTTTTGCAAGGGGAGGATGGTGGGGTTTTGAAAAATATCTTTCAACCTCCCCGGCCCTTCCTTGATGAGAGAGGGGTCAGGAAGAAGCACTATTCTAAGGAGGGCATGGCGTGAAAAGAGCACTCTTATTCCTTATGCTTATCAGTCTTATTTCTGTTGGATGCCAGAAAAAACAGGACGTGATAAAAATCGGCATTGCAGGCCCCATGACCGGCGATCAGGCCAAGATGGGGATGGACTTTAAGAATGGCGTATCACTTGCGGTTGAAGAATGGAACAGCCAGGGCGGAGTTCTTGGCAAGAAGATAGAGGTTGTCGTAAGCGATGATCAGCACGACCCGAAACAGGCTGTTTCTATCGCCAACAAAATGGTCAATGACGGCGTAGTCGGCGTAATCGGGCATTTCAACTCAAGTTGTTCCATCCCTGCATCTGATGTATACAACAGGGCCGGTATTCCCCTGATCACTCCCGGATCAACAAATCCCCAGCTGACCGAAAAGGGGTATAAAGGCGTATTCAGAGTCTGCGGCAGGGACGACCAGCAGGGACGCATAGCTGCTCTCTTTGTAATACAACAGCTGAAACTGAAGAATGTTGCCGTACTCCATGACAAAACAACATATGGCCAGGGGCTCGCTGATGAGTTTAAAAAATTTCTCGACGGCAAGGTGAACGTCGTGTACTATGGCAGTATTGTCCAGGGTGACAAGGATTTCAAAACGGTCCTGACCACTGTCGGGAACAAGAATCCGGAACTGGTATTTTTCGGAGGCATTTACCCGGAAGCAGGGCTTCTCGTGAAACAGGCACGGGAACTGAGGTTGAATGCAAAGTTCATGAGCGGCGATGGAACGATTGATCCGAAGTTTATCGAGATTGCAGGAGCAGCGCAGGCAGAGGGGACATTTCTCACCTTCAGTCCCGACCCAAAAAATATGCCGTCTGCCAAAGGTTTTATAGAAAACTATCAGTCCCGCTTCGGTGAGATCGGCCCCTACTCTATCTATGCCTATGATGCTGCCAATATCCTGCTCTCGGCGATCAGGAAAGCCAATACCACAGAGGGGAGCGCGCTGACCGATACACTACACACGATGGAATTCGATGTCGCACTCGGGAAAATCAGATTCGACAATAAAGGAGACGTCACCGAATCTCCCTATGTCATATGGATAACAAGGAACGGAAAGTTCGAGGAATACTGGAAACCGTAATATTGGAATCACCAATATCCAAATTGCTACATCCAAATATAAAATTTGTTTGGAATTTGGTCGTTGGGAATTGGTAAATTTATAGCTATGGATATTCTCAAAACCGTAAAACAACGGAGAAGCATCCGGGATTTTCAGAAAGTGGAGGTTATACCATGAATATTGCCGTCAACACTGGTGGTGGAGATGCTCCCGGACTGAACGCGGTCATCAGGGGAGTCGTACTCGCCGCTTATAAAAAGGGATGGGGCGTGTACGGGATCAAATATGGATATCGCGGACTGATCGATACAAAACAAATCGACCGGCTTACCCCTGAGGAGGTCTGGGACATCACGAACTTAGGAGGCACTATCCTCGGCACCGCGATCAGGAATGACCCCTTCAAGTACACAGACGGGCATTCCCCCGAAACTGACATTTCAGACAAGATTGTTGCGAATTTCAAGGCCCTGGGGTTCGATGCATTGATCGCAATCGGCGGTGACGGGAGTCTGCGTATTGCAGACAAGTTCATCAAAAAAGGTCTGCCGATCATCGGCATTCCCAAAACTATCGACAACGATATCAGGTTGACAGATGTCACCTTCGGATTCGATACAGCGGTCAACACCGCCACCGAGGCTATTGATAAACTCCACACCACCGCAAAGTCACACGACCGTGTTATGGTCGTTGAGGTCATGGGAAGATACGTTGGATGGATTGCCCTTCATTCCGGGATATCAGGGTCGGCAGACGTCATCCTTATCCCTGAGATCCCCTTCGATATCGGGAAAGTATGCAATAAGATACGCCAACTTGCGCTCTTGGGGCAGGATTATGCGATCGTCGTCGTAGCAGAAGGTGCAAGCCCCGTTGGCGGCGAGTTGACAGTGCTGGGGAAGGAAAACCCCGGAGGGGAAATACGACTCGGCGGAATCGGGAAAAAAGTAGCAGAGGAGATCACAAACCTGACGGGGAAGGAAACCCGGCATATAGTGTTGGGCCATCTTCAGAGAGGTGGTGCGCCGACAACATTCGACAGGCTCCTCGCACTGCGCTTTGGCAGTGCTGCAATACGGTTTGCCGAGGCAGGGAAATTCGGGATGATGGCTGCGCTTCAATCCACCTCGATCGTGCCTGTTCCGATCGAAGAAGCCATCGGCCAGATGAAATCTGTGCCTCTGGATTCCGACATTATGCTTACCGCACGGTCTCTGGGGATAAGCTTCGGGGATTAAGAAGCTGCAGTTCTTCTTAATTCCTCAATCTTTTGCGCCATATCCTCAGGGACAGGAATTGAGAATTCAAGATATTCGCCTGTCTCAGGATGAGTGAATCCCAGCACCTCTGCATGGAGCATCTGCCTCGGGAAAGCAATTTTTATCATTCCTGTGCCCTTACTCTTCCCTTCAATCTCAACCTTTTTCCCATAGATCCTGTCTCCAAGCACCGGATGACCGATTGAGGCAAAGTGAACTCTTATCTGATGCGTACGTCCGGTGCCGAGTTTTGCTTCAATATATGTCGCGGTCCCGAACCGTTCAATCACCTTCCAGGTCGTAACTGCCTTTTTGCCTCTTCTCGTCCTGGTGGACATCTTTTTCCGGTCTGATGCGGACCTGCCGATACTCGTTTCTATCATACCGGTATTCTTTCGGATGCTCCCGTACACAAGCGCAAGGTATCTCCTGGTAATTGTCCTCTGCCTGAACTGCTCCGTAAGGTTGTAATATGCCTTTTCCTCCCGCGCTATCACCATAACCCCTGAGGTATCCTTGTCCAGCCTGTGCACAATCCCCGGCCGGAGCGGGCCTCCCGGTGCAGCAAGGTCCTTGCAGTGATAGGCAAGGGCATTCATGAGCGTACCATGACTGTGGCCTGCAGCCGGATACACGACCATTGCAGAAGGTTTGTTGACTACAATGAGATAAGAATCCTCATGGAGGATCTGCAAAGGGATCTGTTCCGGGACAAGCCCTTCAGTCTCTTTCTCAGCGATGCGAAGGAGAATGCGGTCTCCGGTTTTCACCGTATAGTTCTGACGGATGACCTCATCGTTGACAAGAACGTTTCCCCCGGCAATATACTTCTGAATTTGTGAGCGGGTGATATCCGCTCTCCCGGCAAGAAGCGTATCTATCCGCTCCTTGTTTTCCAAAGACTCGACGATGAACGTATAATTCTGCATGCATATAAGATGCCTGTTTTCAGGGAATCTGTCAATCGCGCAAAGGAAGATTTCTTCATACACAAAAGGATCCGTCGTCCTTAATAAGCGCTGTGCAGCTGTCCCCTTTTCTTCCACAAATTCCACATGAGAGATCATATCGGTCAAACACACTCATAATGAACCCGGATTACCGTGGCGGGCAGTCAGCTCCCGGTCGCCTGCATATCATGGTACAATACTTGATATCGGTGCTCAGATCCCCGACAAGGAAGAACGATGAAAATAATATCAGCGAAATGCATTATCAGTGCGGTTGGACCGAATCAATACCCTGACACCGGGTATCCGGAGATTGCGATGGTCGGACGCTCCAATGTAGGGAAATCATCCCTGATCAATTCATTATGCGCACGACACGCGCTGGCCCGGACCAGCGGCCAGCCAGGGAAAACACAGACTATCAATTACTTTGCCATCAATGAACAGCTGTATCTGGTCGATCTGCCCGGATATGGGTATGCGGCAACTTCAAAGGGAAAGCACCGGGAGTGGGGGGAGTTCATCACCAACTATCTTCGGGACAGGGACAGGCTTGCGCTCATTGTGCATCTGATTGACCTGCGGCATGAGCCCATGAAAAATGACAAGAATGCTTCAGCATGGCTGATGGAGCTCAATATCCCGTATGTCATTGTCGGGACGAAGGCAGATAAAATCAGCCGCAGCAAGCGTCCGGCCCATATTGCCGTGATTCGCAAAGTATTAATGCTTCCCGCGCATGTTCCGTCGCTCATCTATTCCAGTGAGACCGGAGAAGGCAGGGACGAATTGTGGCGTCATATCAGAAGCATTTCATCCGGACAGGAATGAAGCAAAAAGGGACAAGTCTGCCGGAGTATTCTTAATGCCTAAAAGATCAGGCCCGGCAATACAGCACTTGCCAAAAGATATCAGCATACTTTACGAAGACAGTGACATCCTGGTTGCAGTCAAACCGTTTGGCCTTCTGACAATGGGCACGGACAGGGACAAATCGCGGACACTCTACGCAATACTGACCGATTATGTCAGAAAGGGTTACTCCAGGTCCGCAAAGCGCATCTTCATAGTTCACCGGCTGGATCGTGATACATCCGGGATACTTATTTTCGCAAAGAGCATGGAGGCCAAACTGCAGCTGCAGGGCCAATGGGATAGAAACAGAAAAGAAATATATTGCGGTTGTTCACGGCAGGTGTGAAAAAAGGGATAAGGACGATCTCGACATACCTGGCTGAGAATAAGGCCCAACTCGTATATTCCACCCCTGATGCCTCAAAAGGAAAACTGTCGCATACTGCTTACAGGGTGCTGAAGGATACGAAAGAGTTTTCCTTACTGGAAGTTACACTTTTAACAGGCAGAAAGCATCAGATACGCGTGCATCTCGCTGAAATCGGACACCCGGTTGTGGGGGACGAGAAATACGGAAAGGGAAAAGAAATCTATAAACGTTTAGCTCTTCATGCCAAATCGATTTCCTTTATACATCCTGTCAGCGGCAAGCGGCTTACGTTCGAAACCGGATTCCCGGAATATTTCAATAAACTGGTCGAAAGTAAAGAACAAAGAGAGGGCCTGGCAAGGAAATGAACCGGCGAATGAAGTTTTCTTTTTGCGTTCGCACGATCAAAAACAGAGGATAAAGTATTGGACACGTTCCCTGATAAGCAGCCAAACGGATTTCAGGAAGGCCAGAGTGTGGAATTGGTGATTGGCGACCGGACTGAACTTGGTTATAAGGCTATGATCAACAACTCGCAATGGGGCATGCTTTATAAGAACGAGGTGTTTCAGCCATTACGAAAAGGACAACATATAAAAGGATTTATAAAGAAGCTGAGGGACGACGGAAAAATAGATCTCTGTCTTCAAAAACCCGGATATGAAAAGGTTGATGAGGTATCTGAAAAGATTATCGACAAACTAAAAGCAGCGGGCGGATTTGTTTCCGTAACCGATACAAGCCCGCCTGAAATTATCTACGGCTTATTCGGGGTGAGCAAGAAAACATACAAAAAAGCAATAGGCGCTCTTTACAAGAAACGGCTTATTCTCATCGAAAACAACGGCATAAAACTCATGAAACGGTAAGGGGTCTGACAACGAAGAGGCAATAGGGGCAAGGCCTTGTTTCCTGCAGACGCTAAAGATATTCTGACAAAAACATACATCCTTTAAGTTTTTCTGCTTAACAAGAAATACGTTGTAATTTTATCCTGGCCTTTTGCCTCAATATCTCCGCGATATTCAAAATTGTACCGATCTTTTAGCCTTTCATACACTTCCTGAGTCACCTGAATTTTATTCTCTATACACTGTGATTCCATTCGACTGGCAATATTGACACTATCTCCCCAGAGATCATAGGTAAATTTTCTTTTGCCGATTACCCCCGCAATAACGGAGCCGCTATGTATGCCGATTCTTAACTCTATCCCCTTATATTTTTGGAAATATTTATCATGCATTACCTGTTGCATACTGATTGCCATATCAGCTATTGCCTCACAATGATCTGCTCTTGCTTCCGGAATACCTCCAACTACCATATATGAGTCTCCCATGGTCTTAATTTTTTCTAACCCATATCTATCTGCTATGAGATCAAATTCAGTAAAGATTTCGTCGAGCATAGAGACTACCTTATCGGCAGACATAGTTTTGACCATTTTTGTGAAATTAACAATATCTGAGAAGAGAATCGTCGCTTCCTCAAAGTGGTCTGCTATGCGGCCTGAACCATCTTTTAATCGCTGTGCTATTGACTTCGGCAAAATATTAAGCAGAAGACGTTCTAATTCCTTGTTGAGCTCTTGTATTGCCTCCTCTGCTTTTCGACGTTCCAGAATTTCATGTCTGAGTTCATGCCACCTGCGGATTGAAAATAAACTAAGAGTAATTAACAAGAATATGAGCACAGCTGCATATTCATCCAGCGACTTTGCATCATATTTTCTCGTCCATTCTACAAACTGTTCAAAAAGATCAAAGAAATATCCCAATAAAAACACAAGGATGGAGATTGAAAGAATAGCAATAAAATCTTTGAACGCCTGTGAAGTTCTATTTTCTCTTTGTGGTGGGGTCAGGTCTATTTTCTTAGCATTTTCTTTTTTCACAAAGAATCCTGCTTATTGATGTGAAATGCATATTAAGATAGTCTGCGACCTCCCTTTGTCGATACCCATATCGCTCCACTGCCTCCTGAATCTTATCATTTCTTTTCCCTATGTCCTGAACGATATTCTCCGAAAATAGTCTCTCAAGTCTCGGACGGTCTGCAAACCGCTGAGTCTTTGGGAGTTCAGCAATATCTCTCTTGCCCCGCAGGTAATCCATAAGTGTAGAGGCAAACTCTTCCTCGCCAAAAACGCTCTGTCCCCTCAATGCTTTCCATATCGATTCCTGCTTTATCCCGGCTTGCACAAACTTTCTGTATGCTTTTCCGGCAATGCTCCTTGTTCTCCCAAACTCACCCAGAATCCACTCAATGGTCAGGCACGGATGTGGCTTTTCATTCCCCCCGGTTGCCCGATAACTGCTCCATTTCCACATCTCCGGTCTTTCCACTGCTCTTGCCCGTACTGGATTGAGAACCACGTACCTGCATACCTCTAAAAGATGTCTGTCTTTCTGTATCAGTATCGCCTTATATCTTCCCTGAAAGAGGTGTCCGACCCTCTTGTGCCGCTTGTTAAACGTCTGGGTATATACACCATTCAGTTGCCTCATGCCCGCTGAGAGATTTCCGTCCGGTGTCTCTATAATGAGATGATAGTGATTGTTCATAAGACAATAGGCATGGCAAATCCAGTTGTAACGCTTGTTGACCTGAGAAAGGGTATCAAGAAAAATCGCTCGGTCCACGTCATCTTTATAAACCGCCTTCTTTTCGTTTCCTCTGCTGGTTATATGGTATACAGCACCGACATATTCAATGCGCAATGGACGTGACATTATTAAATAAATACCATAATTTAACACTCTATGTCAAGAATATAGACCTGACCCCATTCTACTTTAGAAGGAGGGCGAGAGAACGAGGCGGAGGAAGGGAGGAAGAAGAAGGATTATTACTGTTTAAAGTAATAGAGCATCCTCCGGCTCCCTATCAGGCAATTCCACATACCAGGCCATACGCACATATGGATATGTCAGCTCATCATCTGCAAGAACTATTACCTTATATATCTTCCGTCAGGAAGGTCTGTAACTCTTGCAGATGCATAGATAGGCTCCGCAGGAGGAGACTCAGGCATGTAGCTAATTTCAAAGGTTATTGGATGAGGATTAAGATATGCTCCGTTTGTACGTAACAAGAGGTCTGGGTTAGCCATTATCTGCTCTGCTTTGTAAAGATGTCCTTCAAGTGAAAACATATCCGTTAGATTCCAGAAAACCTGATGAGTTGGTTCCATCAGATTTCTCATCCCCACTGCCACCGCAATGTCAGTTTCGTTCCCCAAGGTTCCTTTGAAGATTACCTGCAAGGTCAAGTCGGTAATGCCAGCCGGAATTTCGTTCCCGGTGAAATCAAAGGTAAATTCTGTGGGTTGGGTGTTCAGGGATGCAATTTGATCGGGTGTCAGAGCAATCGGCAGCGAGAGGGAGTACCTATAGCCTATATCGTTCATCATTACTGCGCCGTCCGGTGGATAGTTTGCAAGGTCAGGAGAATAGTTCGGGATTACCTTGTATCTTACCACGGCAATCAGACTTCCCGATACAATATCTTCATAGCTCAGTATGTTCCCCTCAGGGTCTTTTTCCTTCGGAGTCATATTCAGCACCTTTGCCCTGATATGGCTGAACAACTGCTGTTGTGTGGTGCAAGTATTTCCCCGGTCATCGGTATACGTGTAGGGAAAGATATTGCTTCCATCGGCTATTGCATAAACATATTGATCCGGAGCACTTATATCGAGAACACCACGGAAGAAATAATCCAGAAGCCCGGCAGAGTAGCCTACGGCACGGGGGATTAGTTTTGAGGCATAGTCCTCGTGGCATTTTTCATCACGATAAAATGACTTATAAAAAAGTTCGCCTTGTCCGAAAACATTATAGAGTAGCTTCGTGAGTTTACTGGTCCTTACAAAGTATTGTATTTCTTCCCCATCATCCGTTTTGCTTATCCATATACCGGTATCCTGACTTCCATCCCTTGCTATGACTACTTGCATCGGTTTGCTACCTGCCAGATACATATATAAGTCTGTGCTTGTTGTTTTCGGATAAGGGAAATAATGCCTGTGGTCAACAGAATATCTTTCAGCGGCTAAAATCGTATCACCGCTGAAGAAGTTCGCATTGGTATATTCTGCTAATCCCTGGGTGAGACTGTTGGATGGATTGGAACCAACATATACATCGGTGTCGTAAAACTGTGTTACCGGTGCAAGGCCAGCAGGAGAGATATCAAGAGGAACCTTTGAAAAATATGGGGTTGGTGCGAAATATTGCAACTCGTTTAAATTGCGAAATATTTCTTTTGTCCATGTTTCAAAGTATCTGCTCCCATTTAACCGATTCTTTCCAGAAGGGCATCTTCAGGGTGTGCGTCGTTTCGAACATGGTCTGGAACAGCCATATCTTGCAAAAGATGCATTTGATGCCCAGCCCGCTGAATGTTTTTGCAAAATTCTCCTGTCTGGATGAATCATTTGCCGATATAAGTGCAAGATAATAATATTCCCTCGTCTTTTGCCATGACCAATCCGCACCGACAGAACTTTGCTGATAAGATCCATCCTGAGCCCACAGAACAGAGGATTTTCCTGTAACAGGAACTAACAGAATTTCATCATCTAGCCCCGCTTGACCCCATTGATCCCATCGGCATAAAGGATTATGAAAATGATTAAACGAACGTGTAATTGGTTTATCTTCAAGAAAGGCTCCTTCTGTGAGCCAAGCTTTCACGGTCTTTTCCGTTCCCCATTTTACTCTCGTGTCAAGCGCATCCTCAAAGCCAAGAATTTGCAGATAATCGCCTTTATTCCACGAACACAGCGGACACTCTTCATTGATGACTGTTCAAAGGTAGAGCTTTCGCCATAATCAAAACTGATAGCCTTAGCTCCTCCCCCATCGGTTTCAGACGACCAATAGGAGGACGAATTTGTATTGGGGAATACCAGAAGGTCTATAGAGGGATTACTCCTGCCGTAATCAACTATCGTCAGAAGTTCGAAATACGTCGGGAGTCGCCAGTCGCTGTAACCGTCCAGATCAAGGGCTTCACAATAATCCCCCGCATCATTCCATGTTCTTGCCGTACCGTCGTCCTCTCTCTGCCACATGAGGCCGGTATTTTTGTCGGTGACTGTCAGGGGGTTGTTTTCGGTATAGGCAAGCGGAACAATCATATAGCTTCCGTCCTGTCCAAGGGCAGGCGAACAGGCTATTATATTCCCCGAACTATCAAAACAATCTGTCTGGCCTGTGTCGGGAAGGAGATATCCGCCCGGGGACAGGTTTGCCGTTCCGGACAAGTTTACAGTAACAATTGAACGGTCTGCGTCACTGGAGGGTATTTGCAGGATCCCTGAAAAATCTCCCTCCAAAGCAGGCACGAATTTTATCCCTACAGAACATGATGACGAAGACGGAAGAATCTGCCATGAACACTCATCATCTTCGGAAACCATAAAGGGTGGAGAAGCGGAAATTCCATTGATAGAGAGGTTTGCAGTGCCGATGTTGGATATGATAAGTGTGAGTGATCTCACAGCGCCGACCGTTACTGTGCCGAAATCAAGGGTCATGGGGGTTACGAATATCTCTTCATCATCGAGCAACCCGGATAGTGTGACAGTAATACTATGAGAGGCAGTCTGACCATATGTATCGGTCGCTGTGACGGTAATGATATTTACCCCTTCATTCAGAGGAATTAATACGGAGAACAGACCGTCTGCCACTGATGCTTGAGTCCCATTTACAGAAACATTTGCATTATTGGTCACCATGCCGCTAACAGTCAGCCAGGAGGAATTAACCACTGCGCCGTCAGGGGGTGAGGTTATTGTTACCACCAGTGGTGGAAGTGGAGCTAAGGAGATATTGAGCATTTGGGTCTCACCGAATGTCAAGGTTCCACTCGATGTCCCTTTGACATACCCCGGTTTCTCAAAGGAAGCCATAAAACTTCCCGGGGACAGCTCGGAGAGCACATAGCTACCGTTTGCAGCAGATGTAGCGGAAGAAATGCGTCCAGCAGCATCAGTCACCGCAACGGTAACACCGGCCAGAGGCATTCCTGTTGTTCCGTCAGAAACAATGCCTGTCAAAGTTGCAAGTAATGGCGATAATCCGACATGCAGGATATTCTGGCCAGCCGCTATAATGCCGTTTAATATATTCTCGACATATCCTGACTGAGTGAACTTTGCAGTGTAACTTCCTTTCCCAAGTCCTGTTATCGTGTATGTCCCGAGTGAATCAGTCACTGCTGTATGGATACCGAAGATGTCAGTTACTGTTACCGTGACTTCTGGAATGGGTAACGCTGTTAATGAATCAGTTACCTTTCCGGTTAGTATATTTGACGGCTCTTTCGCTGTCCCTGTAAGATTAACTCTCATATTCGGAGTATCTGCATCATTCGAGAGGATGGTGAATGAATCATTGAACAGTCCCGGAGTGACCGGAGCAAACTGTACTGTTATGGAACAAGGTTCTGATATACACACGCCAGAACATGTATCTGACCGAACAGAAAACGGCGTAGAAGGGGAAAAGAGTTCCTGGATAACCAGGGTTGGGAGACCTGAGTTCCAAACAGTAAGATTTAACGTTAATATATCACCAACCTCGACCGACCCAAAATCCAAAGAGGGAGGGTCTACACGAATTTCGAGATTGTCCGTATCTATAATGAAATATCCTTCAGAAACAGAAAATCCGGTTTTGTATGTGGAAATTCTAAACTTGATGAAACCGAACCCGCCCATTTGGGAAAGAAGTGGGGTCACGTTGATATAGTTCCATCCAGGATGTATATTGCCATTTAATCCTAGAAAGGTCTCCACTGATACCCCGTCTGCATTATAATTGGATACTGTTACAAGGGGAAACTGAGTCCCGAAAATCTCATTCACATGTACATTTAAAACAGCATTCGCAAGTTTATTGGCATCAACATCTAATCTGAAACTCATCACATCTTCGGTTCGTGTTGCCTTCTGTACCGGAAAAGCAGTATCGGTCAAGTTATCTTCCATATAGGCTGTTACATCCTGTGAATTTTTTTCATCCGACAAAGAGGTTTTCAGTCCTTTACTGTAAAGAGACTGGAACATCAAATCGACAGAATTATCGCATTCGTCACCGATTCCGTCTTTGTCCAAGTCTACCTGCGCAGGATTGAACATGGAGGGACAGTTATCCTCTGCATCAACTACACCGTCACGGTCTGCATCCTGTATTCCCCTCACCTCAACGCAATTGGTACATGTTCTGGTATTCGTCCCGCCTAGAGAATCGGTCACGGTCAGACTCACTGTATATTTACCGGCTTTGGTATAGATGAAAGAAGGGTTCTGCATGGTGGAGTCAATAATCCCGTCGCTGTCAAAATCCCACTGCCATGAAACGATGGTCCTGTCCTGTGGAATAATTGAATTGTCGGTAAAATAAACAGTAAGATGAGGAATCCCTGTCTGAGGTGATGCAGAGAAAGACGCCTGTACCGAATTCTGGACCTTCCCATACCAGTAGGAATCATATGACTTTATACCGAAATCTATAATTCCCGGGAAATGGTTATTATAAAAATGCCCTTTTGCAAAGACAGTCGCCCAGGCAGTATCCGGGGGTTGCGCCCCCAACAACACAGGAGTTTCAAAATTTTTCTGCAACCATAATCCGCTGTTTTCAAGATATAGAAGATAGGGAACATCATCAACCAATGTCACAAGACTACCCCTAGGAGGCTTGCCGGAATCGTAAAGGGTCCATCCACTGCTCCATGGCTGTGTGTGATCATGTACGTAATGCGCATATGTACTATTATTTGAAAGTGCGACTCTGATATCTCCGTTCTGATGGATTAAAAGACCGTACCCATAAATAGAACCAAGATCTTTCTCCTCAAAAGAATTCGGGTTGTTTGCATTCCCTTGCAACACCTTATTCCCCATGAGTATATAAGGAATATTGTCAGGCCCGACAGCCACATCAAAACTGCCGTAAAAACCTGCTTTTTTCTCTTTCGGCCACAGTGCTGTTCTATGCCAGACTCCGTTCATTTTGTTTGCATAATGAAGTGTCAGATAATTTTTTCCTTTATAGGATTCATAGAGCCTGTACACAATATGGGGATTATCGTTTGCATCGACTGCGATAGAGCAATTATGGATAGAGGAGGATTTGTTTTTTTCAAGCACTTCATATTCTTTCCATGAATGATCACCTGAAGGGCTGTCAAGGGTATTGAATGTCAAATAAAACGGCCTCTTATCCCAGTCATATGTAATGATATGAATGACATTCTTGCTGTCTATTGCGACGCTTATATCTGCGGCATCAAGCCATTCGTTCACAGTGCCTGTTTTACTCCATGCCTCTCCATTTTCGGATGCAAACACTTCCAACCAACCAGTTGTCAGAATATTCTTATTCCCAAGAACATAGTATAGTCTGCCTGTTGAAGTCCTTATAATATCCCGTTGGTTATATATGCCTGTTACTGCGCTTTTTGACTGTGTTACAAGGACAGGACTGAAGTCCGTTGCAACACTCATTTGGGGGTAAAGTGTCGAGACTAGGACTATCATGATAAAAAAGAGCTTTCTGCAAAGCTTGACTGATATTGTTATCCCTTCCACTGTAGTAGCCGAACCGAAAGTTATTGAATTTTTGGCGAGCACCTCTGTTACCCCCTTTGGTATTTAAAAAGTTGATTAGTTATTGTCTCCCCTGCTGCCTTTTAAAAGGTTCTTACTTACAAGGATATGTTTTACAAAAAACATGGCGGGAAAAGATATTAGGCAATTACCAATTTTTATGTAGTAAAAATACTACAAATTTCGTAGATAGTTGGACAAAAGAGATCGTCGAATTGAATGCCGGGCCTTTTTATATTTGTGGCACAGAAGGTTTTGACGGTTAAAGAATGGTATAACTAGTGTGGCGGGTATCGGTAATGCTTAGAAGAAGATAATACGGTTATTTTTGGTTATGACCGGTTCTTCCTGTTCTTCCAGAATATCCCTGGTCAGGAGTTCCAGTATATATGCCTTTAGTATCTCAGCGTCTTCTCCGGAAACGTCCTGAAATTCAACTGCCATGCCCGGAGCGACCTTGAAGATATCTCCTGTGATACTTTTCTTATAGATAACAGTACCTTTGAGTTTGAGTGTGTCAGCCTTAAGAGGCAGATGAATGACGACCTCGGCACCTACAGGGAATGTTGTTGCCTTTCTGAGATATATCCCTCCCTCTGAGAGGGCTATGGCTTGATATTCTTTTGTTTCACCATGGGAAGTCACCTTTACCCGTTTCGCAAGGGTCGCCCGGAGCAGCTTTCTCTGTTTCCCTCCCTCATAGGTGATACATCTGTTCATTACGTGATTCAGGTCGGTCACCTTGACAGGTTTCGTAAGATATCCTGAGCACTTCAATCTCCTGACTGTCTTTCGCGCTTCGGTCCCGGATACGGTTGTGAGCATGATAACCGGGATGTGCGCCGTCTGCTCTTTTTCTTTGATCCGTTTGAGGGTTGCGCTTCCGTCAGGCATTTCCATATCCAGCAAGATCACATCCGGCACAAATAATTTAATGAGCTTGAGCGCTTCTTTTCCGGCAACCGCAGGCATGATTCTCTCATAGCCCATCCTTCTCAGCATCATGGAGATGTAGGTCAGGACAATCTCGCTGTCATCAACGACAAGGATGCTCTTTCGCCTCTCAGCCACTCACAAATATTCCTTTCATGGAAATCCGGGGATATCTCTCTGGAATAAATTTGCCCGTGCCGCAGGATTGAAAGGTCCCGGACAGATTCAGATTTTTGACAGGGCCTGTTTCAGGTCGGCAATCAGATCGTCCACATCTTCCAGCCCCAAGGCTATCCGCACGAGGTTGTCCACCATGCCGATTGAACGGCGGTAATCCTCGGGATAATCGAAGAATGACATGGTCGCCATCTGTGTCACCAGGCTTTCGGTCCCGCCAAGGCTCGGCGTGATCAGGAAAAGTTCCAGCGCATCGATAAACCTGCGTGTCTCTTTCTCACCGCCCTTGACCAGAAAGGTGATAACACTGCCAAAACCCCGCATCTGCTGGACCGCTATCCCGTGGTCGGGGTGCGATTCAAGTCCCGGATACCACACCTTCTCTATTTTCGGATGCGCCTCGAGCATCTCGGCGATCTTCAGACCGGCACGGTTGTGGTGTTCCATTCTCAGGGCAAAGGTCTTCAATCCCCGTTCGAGCAGGAAACAGGTAAACGGTCCCGGCATAGCCCCTATCATCCGCTGGGTGCGGCTGAGCTTATTAAGCAGGGCATGCTTGCCGAGGGTCACCCCTGCCAGCAGGTCGTTGTGTCCGCCGAGGTATTTGGTGGCAGAGTGGATAACGATATCGACGCCCATTTCAAGCGGCTTTATGTTATAAGGCGTTGCCAGTGTAGCGTCTATGATCGTCAACAGCTTGCGCTTTTTCGCAACTTTTACCACTGCCGGCAAGTCTAAAATGCGGAGATACGGGTTGGTGGGCGATTCGGTAAAGATAATGTTGGTGTTCGGCTGGATCGCTTTTTCGATTGCCTCTGCAGTCGGATCCACCAGCGAAACCTCCACCCCGAATTCAGCCAGCAGGCTTGTGGCAAAGTCACGTGTCTGGCGATAGCAGTCGTTGGTGAAGATAATATGGCCTTTGGGCTGCATGTAAGCCATCAATGTTAAAATCACCGCGCTCATGCCGGTTGAAAAGAGCATTGCCCGTTCAGCGCCTTCAATGGCTGCGAGTTTGCGTTCGCATTCCTGCTGGGTCGGATTGCCGTAGCGGCCATATTCATGCTCCCGTTCCACACGCCCCTCGCTCTTGTCCTTCATAAATTTCAGCAATTCAGCGGTATTGTCGAAATAGTAATTTGAAGTCTGGACAATCGGGGTAGAAACGGCATAATGCGCTTTCTGTGTGCGGCTCGTGCCGTGAATTGCAAGAGTGGCGGATTTCCAGTTTCTGGCGCTTGATGGTTTTTTCGACATCGGTTTTCTCCTCTTCTGTAAAGCAAACTGAAGGGCTTCCTTGACCGCGTCCACGCTGGGCGGCAGCTCTATCGGTTGATTGGCGAAATCACAGGGGAAATCCAGAGCGTCCTCATGGTAGCGTACCTTGAAGTCGGTAAACTTCAGTCCGTGCGCAGTGGAAATCACCACAACGCGCTCAGACTTGTCAATCTTGCCGTCCTTGATTAGTTTGATCAGCACTGCAAGCGCAACACCGGTGTGCGGGCAGTTGAACATGCCGGTAAGATCACCCAGCGCAGCTGCGTCTGCCAGTTCCTGTTCGGTAGCCTGCTCAACAATGCCGTTGAACTGCCTGAGGACGCGGACAGCCTTTTCAAAACTGACAGGGTTGCCGATCTGTATGGCGCTGGCTAATGTCTTCTGCGCCTGTATTGGTTCGAAAGCCTCGAAGTTTGTGAGATAAGCCCGGTAAAGCGGGTTGGCCCTTTCAGCCTGCGCGACAATAATACGCGGCAGTTTTTTAATAATGCCGAGATCGCGCATCATAAGGAGACCGTTGCCCAGGGCCGAGACGTTCCCGAGATTGCCGCCCGGAATAATGATCACGTCGGGGATATCCCAATCGAATTGCTGAACGATTTCGATTCCAAGAGTTTTCTGTCCCTCTACACGCAGTGAGTTCATTGAATTGGCCAGATAAATGGTTTCGTCTTTGGTAATCTCCTTCACTATACTCATGCAGCCGTCAAAATCAGTATCGAGAGACAATACCAGCGCCCCGTTGGCGATCGGCTGAATAAGCTGTGCAATGGAAATTTTTCCTTTTGGGAGAAGCACGATAGACTGGATGCCTGCAGCGGCACAGTAAACCGCCAGAGCGGCTGAGGTATCGCCGGTGGAAGCACAGGCAACAGCTTTAATAGGCGCGCCCTCGCTGATCATCTGCTTGACCTGCGACACAAGCACCGTCATGCCGAGGTCTTTAAAGGAGCCGCTGTGTGAGTTGCCGCAGAGCTTTACCCAGAGATCATCCAGTCCGACCATTTTCCCGAACCGTTCAGCCCAGAACAGATTGGTATTGCCCTCGTAAAGCGATACGATGTTCTCGTTTTCAATCTGCGGCAGAACCCACTCCTTCTTTCCCCATACACCTGAACCATAGGGCCACTCGTTGGACTTATAGCGTTCAGCGAACAGTTTTTTCCAGCTCTTTGTATCGCGCCGGGCAAGGGCCTTAAGATCGTGCCGCACCTCAAGCAGTGATCCGCATGTTTTGCAGCGGTAGATGATCGAGTTGAGCGGATAGTTCGCCTTACACTGTTCGTTTATGCATTGAAACCATGCTCGATTTGACATAGACACCTTTCTCAGTTATTAGCCGGCAAAGCTGACCAAAGGAAGAATATCATAATAATTCGCCGATGATCAATGGTAATTTTCCACTCTTCTTCATAGAAGAACATACTGCCCGCGTTCTTTTTATTTTATTTTGAAGCGCTCTTTTTATCAAGCTGCCCCGTTTCCCCCGCCTCCTTCATTCTGATCCACCGTTGAGGTATACTGTAGAAAGCAATGGTTCAGAAGCAGGGTGAATAGAATGCACAGGCTGATCATCCGGGATATGCGGGCAGACGATATACCCGCGGTGCTGGAGATTGAACAGATTTCATTCAGCAGCCCCTGGTCCGGAGAAATTTTTCTCAATGAACTATATAAAAAATATTCGGTGTTGAAAGTTGCTGAATTCGAGGAAACCGTAATCGGATATCTCTGTGCAGATTACCTGCACCATGAATCGAATATCCTGGACCTTGCTGTGCATCCGGATTTCAGGAGACGGGGAGTTGCGACAAGACTGACGAATGAAGCAGCAGGAGAATTGAAGGAAAAGGGTTGTGTGTTCATGTATCTGAAAGTCAGGGTTTCCAATACCGGCGGGCAGAGATTCTATGAACGTTTGGGGTTTAAACCCGAGGGGGTGAGAAAGAAATATTATGAGAATCCGGATGAGGATGCACTGCAGATGATGGGGAGGTTATGAGCGTATCAACTTCTCTCCCGTTACGGATTCGTTGGATGATTATCCGCTGATACTTTGAATTAATTCTTTTATCTTTGTTTTCTGCTCATCGGTCAGGTCGACAAACATAACGCCAATGCCTATTCCCGGCTGAGTATACCTGATCTGTGCTTTTACCGTTATTTTTTCCTCATGGAAAGGGATGGTCACCTCTATGAAGCTGTGATCTTCATAAGATTGTATCCCGGAAATATACAGTCCATCCTCGCTGATATCCATGCATGTGGACATCCGGGTGCCGTCTATCAGGATTTCTTCCCTGAACGGGAGCCTTTCGTGCTTCCTGCGTTCACCCTGCAGTTCGGCGTTCATTTCTGTCCATTATACTCCGGGAAAGTCAAACTGGCAAATAAAAATCCTGTTTTCCGGCAATTTTTTCTCTTCCCCCCCCCTTTCTCATTCAGAAATATGTCCCGAGGACAAACGAAGCTATCGTCAGCACTGCCGTGAGCGCCTGAAACTGTATCGTTCCCGCCTGGGCCGGCACTATTGCCCGTGGATCGTCATGGTGTTTCCACATACGGCGGGTTGTCTTCAACGCAAGAGGCAGAGAGAGAAACAGCAGAAAAGACCAGGTCGGGTAAATCTTCAGGAGGATGAGGACTATGACAGAGATATACAAGAGCATATCCAATGCAATATATCCATACCGTGAAGCTGCGGTGCCGAGCCTCACAACAAGATTCCTTTTGCCTGCATTCCTGTCTGCCTCATAATCAGGAAATTCGTTTATCCAGAGTATGTTCGCGACAACAAGACCGTTCGGAATGCCGACAAGAAAATATTCCGGCTTGAATATGCCGAAGTTGATATATCCCATTCCGAGTGTTATCAGCGGCCCGAATGCAAGGAAGATGATCAGTTCACCCAGCCCTCTCGACTGGAGAGAAAAGGGCTTTGTCGAATAGAGGATCCCGCAGAGTCCGCCGATCGTTCCGATAAGCAGGACATGGGGGCGGCCAACGAAAATCAGCAGCAGCCCGGTTGCAGCCGCGAGCAGGAAAAATATGACCGACATGTATAAAAATGCTCTTCTTGTCAGCATATGTTCAATGCGGCTTCTGCTCCCGCCGCTGAAGGGTGTGGGGAACCTGTTTATCCTGTCGCTCTCGTCCCAGTCGAAATAGTCATTGATGGTATTCCCGCCGAGATGGAGGAACAACACTCCGAGCACGCCCAATACGGCATTGACCAGGAGGAACTCAGGTCCGAATGCCCAGCACCATACCGCCCCCAGGATAGCAGGGAGGACAGACGCGGAAACAAAGGGAAGCCTTGTGCTCATAATATAGGACTTCTGTTTTGAAATCATCTCTGCTGTCATAATCGTTCTGTTTGGAAACAACAGAATTATACCAGAATCAGGCTGGAATAATTTACTGTGGATTTAATCAAAGAATTTATCGAAGCCCAGCTTCGGGGTTATTGTTCACCTTATTCTGTCATTCCCGCTTGTCCGGAATACTTCCAGAGCATCCATTAAATAGTGTCTGTTTATAAACTAAGGGTTTGTAATCCTCCGGCTTGACCGGGGGATCCAGTCCCGAAAGCCTTCGGTACTGCGGGGTAGTTCATAGAGGTTCTATACAGGCTTTGTACCTTCTCTTTGAGAAAATCGTTACAGGGCGCGTTCTGGTATAATATCTTCAGCAAACAACTCCTCTTCTCCCCGGTTAAACGTCAGGGAGAGAGAGGTTCTCAGAAAAGGAGCTTTCATGGAAAAATTCTTTCTCGACAGAAACAACACCGCATTGGTAGTCATCGATATTCAGGACAGATTGGCGGTCACGATGAAGGTAAAAGACACCGTGATACAGAACTGTCTTCACCTGATCGAACTCGCAAAACTATTAGATATCCCGGTGATCGTAACCGAACAGTATCCGAAGGGACTCGGCCATACTGTTGAAGAAATACGGAATGCGTTGCCCATATATCAGCCGGCAGAGAAAATGACCTTCAGCTGTTGTGAAGAAGATAGCTTTTTACAGACGATTCTGGGAATGGAAAAAAAGCAGATCATTCTTCTGGGGATGGAAACTCATGTATGTGTCCTCCAGACGTGTCTCGGCCTGCTCCGTGACGGCTATTCAGTGCATGTGGTGAAAGATGCGGTCTGTTCAAGGACAAAGGAAAACTGGAAGACCGGCATTGCATTCATGCGCGATGCAGGCGCGGTGATAACCTCTGCCGAAATTGTATTATTTCAACTGCTGAAGGTTGCAGGCACTGAAGAATTCAGGACAATCGTGAAAAGGATCAAATGAACTGCAGTCCAACCTCATAGATGGTATTCCCCATCTGTTGGATCCAGCGTACAGTGCCTCTCTTTCTGAAATCGTCAGGACCTCTTTTTATACTGATCAACTGCCCTTCGTTCAGGGCATGGAATATATAGAAGCATAACCCCCCTTCGCAGACGTTTACGGTAATACCTCTGAGGGTTGCGGTATCATTGCAGCCGACCGTATAGAGTATCTCTCTCTGGAGATCATCCCTGACATATGCTCTTCTTTCCTCTCCGGAAGCCTGTTGCATTCTCAGTATCGTTTCTCCTTTGCGAGTAAACGCACGACCTTCCCCGCAGGGAGAGGGCGGCTGATCAGATTCCCCTGAAGCTCATCGCAATCAAGAGAGCGGATCATTGCAAGCTGTTCTTTTTTCTCCACGCCCTCGGCTATGACCTTCATGTTGAGCGTATGTGCCATAGCGATGATTGCCCGTGCAACCACTCCCTCGGCATTACTGAATGCGACCGAAGAGATGAACGGTTCAACAATCTTCACCTTGCTCATGGGGAAATATTTCAGGTATGCAAGCGATGAGTATCCGGTGCCGAAATCATCGATCGAGATATTGACCCCCATCTTCCGCAGCACCTTCAACGCCCTGATCGTTCGTTCGATCTTCCGGAGAAAAATGCTTTCGGTCAGCTCCAGTTCAAGAAATTGCGGAGCGAGACCGGTATCTGCAAGGATTCTACTGACCGTGTGCGTAATATCATGTTCGTGAAAATGATCCGCCGAAATGTTCACCGCGACACGAATCGGCCGCAACCCTGCTTGCTGCCATGCCATGTTCTGCATGCAGGCTGAACGCAATGCCCATTCACCGAGAGGGATCGTAAGGCCCGTCTCTTCCATGAGGGGAAGAAATTCTCCGGGATAGACCAGCCCTATCCCCGGTCTCTGCCAGCGGGCAAGGGCTTCTACTCCGGTTATCAGGCCGGAGCGCAGGTCGATTTGCGGTTGATAATACAGGAGGAACTCCCCCCGCTGGAGGGCCCTTTCCAATCCGGTTTCCATGACCATGCGTTCGAACGCCTTTTCAGTCATGGCCGGGGAATAAAATTGATAGGTATTTTTCCTGAGTTCCCTCATTCGTTGCATCGCCGTATATGCGTTGCTGAGCAGGGATTTCGGATCACCGGCGTCATTCGGAAAAACGCTGATGCCGATATTGAGTTTTACCGAGTATTTCTGTCTGTTGAGGATAAATGGTTTTTCCATGGAAGAGAGGATACTCCTCGCCACAATCGCAGCGTCTTCGGGATATCGTATCTCCGGCAGGAGTATCACAAATTCATCTCTGCCCGGTCGTGCCAGGGTATCGCTCTTTCTGATACATCCCTGGAGCCGTTTCACCAATCCTATCAGCAGTCGATTGCCGAATGTCTCACCGAGTGTGTCATTGATGACTTTCAGACGGTCAGCACTTACAAAGAGGACCGCTATGATCTTCTTCGCCCGGGAAGCAATCGCAACTGACTGGGCAAGACGATCAAAAAATAGATTGCTGTCCGGAAGCCCTGTCAGGATATCATATGAATCCGTTTTGGCTATGTTTAGTTCAAGCTTCGGTTTTGGAATCTTCAAAAAGTTTCAATGGGACACCCTCATCGCATTCCATGCATGCTGAAAGGCATCCTCTACCCCCCTGAAATAAAAAGTCCGGACCATCCACCAGGATAATCCGGCGCTCGTCATGTCTCATGTCCTGAGATCTTTTTGTTCTTTTCACCGTTCCATAGTATATCTTCAATGTGAAATCTTTTCATACTACCATTAAATGAATAAAAAAGAAACCTGAAAAAATCACAGTTCGTCACCTTTCAGTGAAGAGTTCAATCCCCTCCTTTATAAGGAGGGGTTGGGGAGGTTTGAATATTTTTCCAAAATACCCCGCCAACCTCCCCTTGTAAAGGGGAGGATTTTTCCACCCATACCTGAAGGGTTTCCATAGTGCACTTTCTTTTCGGGGAAGGCGACAAGACTATTCTCAATATAATAATTGAAGATATCGATGAGAGCATAAGAGTCCTGTGTCAGAAACGTGCCTGATCGTATAGGTCAGATTGGTAAGAATTCTTTTAGAGGAGAATCTTGCAGTATGAAGTATCGTGAGTACTTCCCTAGAATCCTGTTACAGCTGCCCGCGCAAGGTTCAGGAGGGCCGAGGGGAGCACTCCGATAATGAGCACCGCTGCCGTGGTAATGCCGAGCGCAACTCCATTCGTGAATGAGGTGGTAAGGACCACCTCTGTTTTGGGGTCTCTCATATACATATACATGACGATCCTCAGATAGAAGTATGCGGATATTGCGCTGAAAATCACCGCAACGAGAACCAGCCAGGTATAGCCTGCATTGATTGCTGCCATAAAGATATAGAACTTGCCGATAAAACCTGCGGTAGGCGGTATACCGGTCAGGGAGAACATGAATATCAGCATGAGCGCCGCGGCAAGAGGGTGCGATCTTTGAAAGTCCTTCATAATCAGTGATCTCTTCGCCCTTAAATCCTTCGCTCCTGAGCATTATAATCACTGCGAAAGCGCCGATGTTCATGAACGCATAGATCATCAGATAATTCATCACACTCGCAAGGCCCTCTGCATTCGCCGTAATGATTCCGAGCAGGGCATATCCTGCATGGGCGATGGATGAGTATGCAAGCATTCTTTTAATATTTGTCTGCGAAAGCGCAATGATGTTCCCGACAGCCATGGTGAGAATTGCTATAGGGATCAGCATCACTGCCCAGTCGACCTTTGCAGCCGCAAAACCGATTAAAAAGACCCTTCCGAGTACTGCAAACCCTGCAGCTTTCGGACCCACAGACATGAACGCGGTAACCGAAGTCGGGGCGCCTTCATAGACATCCGGGGTCCACATGTGAAAAGGCGCCGCAGCTATCTTGAATCCAAATGCAACAATGAAGAAACTGATCGAAAGCAGAAGGGCGAGGTTGTCTGCAAGCCCTTTCTCGGTGATAAATGCAGCGATTGCCTTTATATCCGTCGTACCGGTAAGTCCGTAGATAATCGAAATGCCATAAAGCAGGAAAGCCGAGGAAAACGCTCCGAGGAGGAAGTATTTCAGGGCCGATTCGGTTGACTTAATACTATGCCTGATAAATCCCGCAAGCACATACGTGCTGAGGGCCATGAGTTCGAGCCCGAGATAGAGTACGATAAGGTCCCCCGCAGACGCCATGATCATCATACCTATGGTGGAAAAGAGGAGAAGGCTGTAATATTCGCCGTAGTTTACTTTTTCCACCGCGATATATTTTATGGAGATTAATATCGACAGAATGACGTTCAGGAAAAAAATAAGCTTAAAGAAGGTGCTGTAGCCGTCAGAGATGTACATTCCGCCGAAAGTCATGCCTCCGAAAGAAAAAAGGCTTAATCCGATCAGAGCGGTGCCTGCTATACTGATCAATGCAATCGCTTCTTTCTTCTTGATAACGAGGTCCAGGAGAAGCACGATAAGTGCAAACGCAGTCATGAGGATTTCTGGCATTACCGGATTGAGATCAGGCAGCGGGAAATTCATCTGATTACCTCCATGATCGATTTTGCGATACTGGCTTCATAAATCCCGCCGGGGATGTTCATCCTTTCAAGGAGATGTTGTACTGTAGGATGAAGAAAGCTCAGGAATGAGTTCGGATAGATCCCTATCCAGAATACGAGGAATAACATAGGGAGCAATGCCAGGGTCTCTCTGATGTCCATGTCAGGCAGACCGACAATTTTCGGATTTATCTCCATGAAGAATATTCTCTGATAAAGCCAGAGCATATATCCGGCGCCGATTATGATACCGGTGCAGGCAAGGACGCCGGCCCATTTATTCGCAGCAAATCCCCCGAGGAGGATGAGGAATTCACCGACAAACCCGTTCGTGGCAGGAAGACCGATAGATGCAAGGGTAAATACCATAAAAAAAGCAGAGTATATCGGCATTACTGATGCAAGTCCTCCGTAATCAGCTATCTTTCTGGTGTGGGTCCGGTCATACACGACCCCGACTGACAGGAAGAGTGCGCCGGTGATAACCCCGTGGTTCAGCATCTGGAGGATTCCGCCTTCAAGCCCCTGGGCGTTCAGGGCAAAGATGCCGAGTGTAACAAATCCCATGTGGCTAACCGAACTGTATGCGATAAGACGTTTTAGATCTGTCTGCGCAAGGCATATGACCGCGCCATAAATAATTGCGATAACAGAAAGCGTAAGCATAACAGGGACCATTGCCTTGGAGGCTTCCGGCAAAAGCGGGAGGGAGAACCTCAGAAAACCATACGCACCCATTTTAATGAGGACTGCTGCCAGGATTACAGACCCTGCGGTCGGAGCTTCTGTATGGGCATCCGGCAGCCAGGTGTGAACCGGCCACATTGGGACTTTTACCGCAAATGCGGCGAAGAAAGCCCAGAAAAGCCACATCTGCATGGTGAATGGATATTTTATAGTCATCATGGTGAGTATATCGAAAGTATTTCCGGAGTAAAGGTAGAGGACGATGATTCCGACCAGCATCAGGAGACTTCCGACAAGGGTATACAGGAAGAACTTGATCGCTGCATAGACCCTGTTGGGACCGCCCCACACTCCGATGATCAGAAACATCGGGATGAGCATGGCTTCCCAGAAGAGATAGAAGAGGAAGAAGTCGAGGGAGCAGAAAACGCCGATCATGAACGCAGTGGTAAGCAGTATCGATATGTAAAACTCTTTGACCTTCTTGGTTATTGATTCCCACGAAATCAGGACACAGAGGATCGCGGTAAGCGTCGACAGGAGCACAAACAGAACACTGATTCCGTCAACGCCAAGATAGTAATTGATGTTCCAGTTCGGGATCCAGCTGTGTTTTTCTACAAACTGCATTTTATGGGTTGTCTTGTCGAAGTCGGTAAAAAGGGTCAGAGACAACAGGAATGTGGCAACACTTGTTGCGAGAGCGATCCATTTCGTGAGCGTCTCCCATGATCTCCTGTTGACGAGTATGACAAGAGCTCCGAGGATGGGCAGGAATATCACCATGCTCAGTATCGGATAGCTTAATTGATTCATTATGACCTGTTCCATCGTTCTCCTACTGTAGTAATATTGCTAAGGCGATAATAAACACTGCTCCGGCTGCCATAAATATTGCATAATTGCTGGCTATCCCGCTCTGTATCTTCCTGAAAACCTGGCTGAAGTTGCCTATGGTGCTTGGCACCCCGTTTACCACGCCCTCTATGATCTTTGCGTCGGTAAAGCCTACCAGTATTCTCTTTGCAACCCAGAGGGTCGGCTGCACAAAAAGGAAATTATAGATTTCATCAATATAGTATTTGTTATACAGTGTTTTATACACCACACTGAATGTCCTGCTGATCTTCGCAGGAAGCTCTGACTTTCTAAGATACATAAATGCTGAGAGTCCGAGACCAATGAATGCAAGTGAAGTCGACAGCCCCATAACCGCCCATTCCTCTGCATGGGTGCCATGAAATTCAGGGTGACCAACCACCGGTTTCAGGAATTCCGCAAAATGTCCGCCGCCCCCGAGTATAGGCGGTATACCGATCCAACCGGCTGCAACAGCGCCAAGCGCAAGGAACATCAGCGGCACAGTCATGACTGCAGGAGATTCATGGATATGATGTTCTCCGTGAGAGCCGTGCCCTTGTGAGTCATGCCCTGAACCATGTGCGCTGTGGCCATGCGCCTCTGTATGGTGAATACCGCGATGCTCACCATGGAATGTCAGGAATATGATCCTGAATGTATAGAAAGGCGTGAAGAACGCTCCTGAAACTGCGAGCACCCAGACAAATTTCCCGACAGCGGAATTGGAAGCATAGGCAGACCAGATAATCTCATCCTTGCTGAAAAATCCCGAGAGACCGGGGAAGCCCATGGCACTGAGGCCTGCAATAAGGAATACCGCATAGGTTACCGGCATGTATTTTTTCAGTCCGCCCATCTCCCGAATATCATTGGTATGGACGGCATGGATTACGCTTCCGGCAGCGAGGAAGAGGAGCGCTTTAAAAAATGCATGGGTATAGAGATGGAAGATACCTGCTGCATATGCTCCGACTCCACAGGCAAGGAACATGTAGCCTAAATGGCTGCAGGTAGAATAGGCAATGACCCTCTTGATATCGTTCTGCACAAGAGCAATGGTCGACGCAAAGAACATGGTAAGCGCACCGATGACCGCGACGACATTCATTGCCACGTCCGAAAGGTTGAATATCGGGCTGCACCTGGCTACGAGGAATACCCCTGCGGTAACCATAGTCGCTGCATGGATTAACGCGCTGACCGGCGTCGGGCCCTCCATTGCATCAGGGAGCCAGACATGGAGCGGCAGCTGTGCCGACTTTCCGACTGCTCCGCAGAAAAGCAGGAGTGCAATAAGTGTCGGGAGATCGACGGTCATCCCGAGGAAATTCACCGTCCTGCCCACCATGGTTGAAGCATTGGAGAACACATCCGCATAATGAAGGGTGCCGAAGGTGAGGAAAACCATGAACACACCGATTCCGAAACCGAAGTCGCCGAACCTGTTCACGATGAAAGCCTTCTTGCCGGCGTCAGCGGCAGACTTCTTGTGGAAGTAATATCCGATCAGGAAGTAAGAGCAGAGACCGACACCCTCCCAGCCGAAATACAGCTGGAGAAAATTGTTCCCCATAATGAGCATCAGCATACAGAAGGTAAAAAGATTCAGATACGCGAAAAACCGGTAATAGCCGGTATCCCCGTGCATATACCCCGCCGCATAGATATGGATAAGAGTCGCGCAGGTGGTTACCACTATGAGCATGACTACGGTAAGGGGGTCGATCAGGAAACCGACGGAAACCTTGAAGCTTCCGGAAATGATCCAGGTATAGAGGTCTGCATCGATCACATGCCCTGCGAGCACATCCCTGAGAGTGAAGAGAGTGCATACCCAGGAACCGCCGACAGCCAGAATAGCAGGCCAGTGGGCATTGAATTTCGTCACTTCCTTGCCGAGGAGGATATTGATTAAAAAACCTATCAGCGGCAGAAACGGTATTAAAACATGATAGAATTGCAGTTCCATAGATTACCCCTTACCCCTGCATCTCTTTTATTTCATCCACATGTGCAGTGGCCTTGTTTCTGAATACAGCAATGACGATTGCAAGTCCTATGGCAGCCTCTGCAGCTGCAACCGCAATGACGAAGAACGCGAGTATATGCCCCCTTAAATCCTGAAGATAATGGCTTAACGAAATAAGGTTAATATTCACCGCATTCAGCATCAGTTCGATCGACATAAATACTATAATAATGTTCTTCCTCGTAAGGAATCCGATCATACCAATCGTAAATACCGCCAGACTGAGAACCATGTACCAGCTTAAAGGAACCATCATCAGCTTTTAAGCCTCCTTTTCGCAAGGACTATCGCACCAACAATTGCCACAAGCAGTATTAACGAAGCGATCTCGAAAGGATAGAGGAACTGTGTATATAACAGCTTCCCCAGCACCTGAATATGCGTTTCCTGCTTTATAAGCTCAACAGTATACTGTCCCGGCGGTGCGGCTACAAACGATCCTAATGACATAAACACTACTACAAACAGTCCGATAGCAAAGGTGACTCCTGTCGGTCCGTAACCGACATATTTGCTTATGGTCATTTCTTCGCGCAGGTTCATAAGAAGCACAACAAAGAGGAACAGGACGAGAATACCGCCTGCATACACAATCACCTGAACGGCTGCCATAAATTCTGCGTTCAGGAACAGATATAAACCGGCGATGTGGAAGAAGAGCAGAAGCATCCAGAGCACGCTGTGCACCGGGTTCCTGCGGGTAATAACGAGAAGGGACAGAACAACTATTGCAAAAGCGAAATATGCGAAAAATCCGATCGAGATCATTCTTTCTTCCCTCTGTATGATGCCTGGCCCTGAGGTGTTCCAAAATCTTCAGAGAAGGGTCTCCAGAATTTCCTGTAATAGAGCTCACCCTTATCGCCGGGCATATATTTATCCCAGTTGGACAATAACTTTTCTTTGGTCATATATAAATCATCTTTATTGTAGGACGAGTATTCGTAATTCTCTGTCAATGAAATAGCGCCATACGGGCACGCCTCTACACAGAATCCGCAGTATATGCATCTCAGAAGTTCTATCTCGTATTTTTCGACCTTCCCTTTCGCTCTTGTTATTTTGATGCACTGCGAAGGGCAAATGGTTGCGCAAAGACCGCATCCGACACATTTTGCGCGGCCGGCGTCTTTCGCAAGGGCATGCTGACCCCTGAAACCCGGAGCGATCTTCCTTCTCTCCTTTGGATACTGAATCGTAACCGCAGGGGTAAGCATCGTTTTCAGGGTTAATGCCATACCCTTGAAAATTTCTATGAAGGTAATCGTTTTCAGGAATTTCTTGAATGTCACGCTTCCTTACCTCATCAGAATAGTATTTTTACCAGACCTGTTAATAAAATATTCGCTAATGCCACCGGTATGAGAATCTTCCAGCCGATACCCATAAGCTGGTCATATCTGTATCTCGGCACTGTTGCCCTGATCCAGTAATAGAAGAAAAAGAAGGCATAGACTTTCATAATGAACCAGACGACACCCGGCACATGTGACAGGAACGGGAGCACCTTAAGCACATACCATGGCAGCGTCCAGCCGCCGAGGAAACAGATCGTGCAGAGTGAAGCCATCAGGATCATCGCGATATATTCACCCAGGAAGAACAGGGCGAACCTGAACCCGCTGTATTCGGTGAAGTATCCGGCCACAAGCTCGCTTTCCGCTTCGGGCATGTCAAAGGGCGTCCTGTTTGTTTCTGCCACCGCTGCGATAACGAATACGACAAAACCGAGGAACTGCGGGATTGCATACATCCCCCAGACCGATTCGCCCTGGGCCCTGATAATATCGGAAAGATTCAGCGAACCTGCCATCATCATGACTCCGACGAGGCTCAGCCCCAGCGCGATTTCATAACTGATAACCTGGGCTGCTGATCTGATACCGCCCATGAACGCATATTTTGAGTTGGACGCCCATCCCGCGATGAATATTCCGTACACGCCCATGCCCGCCATTGCAAAGATGAACAGAAGCCCTACATTGAGATCTGCAATGACAAAACTTGGATCGAACGGTATAACCGCGAGATTCACCATGGACGAAGCCATGAAGATGATCGGAGCGAGATAAAAGACCGCCTTGTCAGCCTGGGCAGGAATAATATCCTCTTTGAAGAACAACTTGATCCCGTCGGCAAAAGGCTGGAGAAGGCCGTGGGGACCGACTCTCATCGGACCGAGCCTCGCCTGCATGTGCCCGATGACTTTCCGCTCAAAATATGTTGCATATGCCACATGGAGCAATCCTATTCCCAGAACAACGGCAATCTTCACAATGATGATTACCACTTCAATACTGAATTTCATTACTGTATCGATTGTCGAAGGATTGATTGTCATGCCCATGATATTCATAGCCTACCTGTCACACTCTCCGAGAACGATATCAATCGTCCCGATATTCGCAATCACATCTGCAACAAGATGTCCGATGGAGAGTCTCGACAGACATCCTGCGTGGATGAAAGACGGGGACCGCAGCCTCATCCTGTATGGTTTGCTCGACCCGTCACTCACAAAATAGAATCCGAGTTCGCCTTTTGGCACCTCTGTTGCAACATAGAC
>CAVWBP010000032.1:0-12958 GCA_963753165.1 Thermodesulfovibrionales bacterium
CCGGTATGCAATTCGCACTGCAACTGAAATCATGTTTGTTTTTGTCAGCGATTCTTCTGTGTTTGGGGTACTGTGCTCTTCTAGAGGAAATTAGGCCGCCACAGCATCTTGGCGCATGGATAGTATACTGGGATGGAGAGCGGGGAATACAGGAGCTTGAACAAAACGGAGAATTGTTTGACCGTGTCTCCCTTTTTGCATATGAATTAGATGCTTCCGGAAATATCCGGCATGCGCCTCATCTTAAAGACATCATGCCGCCATTTTTTGCCCTTTCCCAAAAAAAAGGTTTTTCTCCCTGGGTAACTCTGGTGAACGATCTGCGTACACCCAACAGAGTCCTTCTAAAAGACAGCAATATTGTGCGGCAACTCATTACTGATCCTCTTCTGCTCAACCAGCATGTAAAGAACATCGTACAAAGGATGAAAGAGGACGGGTTTGCAGGACTCGATCTCGATTATGAAGGTCTCGATGTTTCTGATCAGGATAACTATCGTGCATTTGTCTCTGCATTATCTGCGGAACTCGAACACAACGGACTGGGGCTTAATGTTTTAGTAGAGCCACGGCGCGGTCCTCTGCCAGCTCGCTCAACGGTGTCGTTTACCGTTATGGGATATAATCTTCATGGCCCGCATACCGGCCCAGGCCCCCGCGCTACCGCCAGATTCATATCTTCACTGCGGAAACGGGGCGTGGGTGATAGATATAATGCACCCGGGATTGCGCTGGCTGTCGGAGGTTTCTCTTGGGGTTCCGATGGGAAAGTCCGGCAACTTGACTGGACAGAGGGACAGAGGATAACTCAGTCTGCAGTGAAGAATGGAAGAGGGTTTTTTAACAATGTGTCGTTTTCCCGTCAGGAAGATGGCTCTGAAATATGGTTTGAAGATGATATCAGTATCGGGGAGAAGTGGGGAGCTGCTTACAGGAACGGATATCGTAAGGTGATGATCTGGAAGCTGGGAGGAAACGATGAGAATTTATTCAGGATACTGTCTGCATATAGAACACTCCGTCAATAAAGAGGGTTGCATTATGTGAATCCTGATATTACCGGTCGTCCCTTGCTTTTCTCCCGGTCACTCTGTTGGGTGAGTAGTGCGTTTTTTCAACTGATCGAGAAAGAGAGAGTTGGGTATAAGGGTTTTGCCAATCCCGATCCCTTCTACGAAATCCTCAGGTGATGTATCATATCCATTGATTGTCACAGGGGTGGTTTTCACGGAGGATGATGGCCCCCTGGTGCCGATAACGTATCCGGGTCCGAACTGTCTTGAATCAATGATATAATCTTTCCCGTCCTTATAGTGAACCCCATATGTGTTCCATATGACACTCTGTGTCGTGGTTTGGCCGTGAAGAGGTGTGCCGTAGGGACGGTATTTTGCTTCTATGTAATCCCGGTTCAGGGTCATATTGTCCAGAAGGTTTGCAACGCTCAGATGCATATGGAAATCGACAGGATACCGGGAATTATATGATGAGGAACGGAAAATTACATTCCCATGAGTCCACATGCTCAGCAGTGAATATCCGTGTCGTGCATTCCGTGCCTCACAGTCAATGATCAGGTTATCGCTCCCCCGGAGGATAAAAGCATATCCATTGCCTCCTTCACCTTTATATTGCGGTGAGGACAAAGCACAATCCTGAATAGTTATGCTGCGGGATTTATAGATCAGTATCCCATTTGACAGAATATGAACGTCGGCTGAATTCCCATGTGGTGCATATGTTTTTATGCGCTGTACCCAGCAATTGACTGCATGCTGTATTTTTATGACAGAAGAGAAATGCACTTGGTAGGCTCCTTTCTCTTTGTTTCCTGCCGCTTCTCTGTAATCGGTATCACCCCATCCTGACCGGAGACTCTGTCTGTTCCCTATGGCCAGGTCCTCAATGCCTGTTTCTTCGATAGAGGGAGCAACCTTGTAGACCCGGGCGTTGTCCCTCCTTTTGAGAAAATACCGTGTCGGAATGTCGATAAAAACAATACTGTTTCCCGCGTCTATCGCAATAATTTTACGGTAAAAAGTGATGCCGTTTAATCTCGCATTCCAGGGGCAGGATAGAGATGATTCTTCACAGGGCTCATCACTGTATTCCATTTTGTGATCAGCAGCGAATTCCCTTGTGCAGTCGGCACGGATAATAATCCAGTCACCGACGCGAAGATTTTTCGTATCGTGAACAGGTATCCTGGTTGTCGGCTCCAGTAGATCGTGTGACAGTGCAACCGGTTCGCTGACAGGTTCGTGCCAGTCACCCCCATGAACCGGATATATCGCTATAATATTCTTCTCCCTCATGTTGGGCTCATCATTCAGAAGGAATGTTTTATTGCGGCCCGCACCCCGAAGGACTACTTTCGCATATTTGATCCAAAGTGCAGAAATACTCCCTGAGGGAGGCTTTACGCGGTAAGTCCCGGGAGGCAGATAGACCACGCCGCCTCCTTTTTCACCAACAAAATCAAGCGCATCCTGTATAGCCTCTGTTGCATCATGAATACCTAAACTGTCTGCATGAAAAGGAGAACGGGTGACGTCCACAAGAATGCCCTTGATATCTCCGGGGATTTCCTCTTCACCCAGGCGATATCCTGCATATGAGAAATCATGGAGAAACCGGCCTGAAGAGTCTTTGTACCCAAATGACCAATCTTCCGGATAGAGAGTGCTTCGCCAGGATGTCTGTAATGAGCAGCCAAAAGAAAACGTGAGAACAAGAGCGAGAAGAACACGGCTGAGTATCCTCATCGGTCGTTCCTTATACATCCAGTATTCCCACTGCATTTTCTTGGATAAGCAAAACGATGCATGCTTTTAGATTATAAGGGTAGAGAAATAATTTCAATATGCTGAATTGGAGAAAATGCTTGACAAGGGGCCTGAAGAGTTTTTATGGTTCATGTATGAGTATTGTGAACAACAGAGGTGTGAGAGGAGTCCGTTTTCTCCTTGCTTTCCTTATCTTCCTTATGACCTTCCTATCCACCTTGCCGGTATATTCTGAAGAGAACCATGGCGGCATAGTGATCGCTTTTGATGATGGATATCCCAGCTGGATAAATATTATTGCCCCTGAGTTGTCACGTGCCGGTGGAGTGGCAACAGGATTTGTGAGTAACCAGCGAATCCGTTTTGGCGATCTGAGCTTTGAGGACCTCCGCACCTTGCAGAACAAATATGGATGGGAAATAGGAACACATACCTACCACCATTTTAATGCGCCGTCATATGTAAAACAAAAAGGCCTCCCTGCATGGGTCAGCAGCGAACTTGATGCCTCGGTAAAAGAATTGAACTCCGAGGGTTTGAACATACAATCAATCGTGTTCCCCTATAATGCATATTCCGGGGAATTAGCAAAAGAAGTCATAAAAAGGTTCTCCAGTTTCCGCCGTGATGAAGTTTTCGCTGCAACCGACAGTATCAGAGAGGACGGATCGATTCCGGGGACAGACTTCGATATCAGCTTCTATGTGCCTTTGGCACAGATACTCCAATGGGTTGATTTTGCCAGGGAGCAGAATAAATTGCTTTTTCTTTACGGCCACAAAGTATTGCCTGATGAGGAATTCTTTACAGGCACCGTACAATCTCTTTCGGTTCGTTCATTGGTTTGTGACCGGAATGTGGAACTGGCTGCAAAAAGCGACCTCTGCCTTGTGCCCGATATCCGAAGACGGGTATACAGACCGGTAAAAATTGAAAATATCAAAGGGGATACAATTACCGTTTTTCAGGATGACTTATCAAAGATGTCAGAAACTCAGGCGAGTTTCATAGTCGGCCCATGTTACGGAATGCAACTCTCCTATTTCCGGAAGGTTATTTCATATGCTGCCGAGAAGCTTCCCTTCTATACGGTTTCTCGAGCGGTGCAGTTAATGAAGAAGCCTCAAAGATTTGAAACAGAGGCAAAGAAAATCGAGACCCTGCCTGACCGGTAAAACAATAGGGTTAGAACCTGAAAGAGATTCCGAGAAGCCAGGCAGTCCTGTCATACACCGGAGATTCAAGGTAATTGATTTCACCGTTGAGGCTGAGACGGGAAAAGATCAGATAACTGACCGTTAACCGTGTTCCCCACACAAAACGCCAGTCTGTATCCTCTTCCTCAGCATAGCCTGCCCTGACACTTAAAGAATAATGCAGGTTTTTATATGCTCCGCGTGATGCGGCATAGAGCTGATGCTGCTGGAGTTTCACAGGAGCCCAATATTCATCGGGACTGCGGTCGCTGTCTGCAAAACGGAACGCATAGCCGGCGCCAAGAAATGGCCATTCATGGAAACGATATCCAAACCTTCCTTCTGCCATAGAGGTATCATTATTGTCCGAACGCGCGGTATAGGAAAAGTCAGCATACAGGTCCCAGAAATCCTTGATCCGCGAATAAGTATAGAGCGTATACGTGTTTGCCATGGTCTTTTCCCGAATGGCTTCTACCGTATCGACCTCCTGCCGGTCGGCTTCGAGTTCGATATACCCGCCAAAGGGTGCATTCGGCAAATGAATATTCAAAAGGCCGCCGAAATGATCGTCAATATGCTTGACAGATAAAAACCACAGGCGTGCTTTTACCCAGCGCTCGTCAGCAAAATGCCAGAGAATTCCTGCGCCTGTCCGGGTACCTTCTTCATCGCCGATGTTTTTCCGGGACCATCGATTGTGGTCGCCAAAAAGCTCCAACCTGACTTGTCTGCTGACGTACCCGTCAAGAGATAATCCGTACTTCTCATAACTACGGTCATCTGCGTCGTCCCATCCGCTATAATTGAAACCGAGGAGGGGTCTTGCCCGGTTCTCGGCACGTTCGAGCGACAAGAGGATTCTCTTTGATTCAGGGTCAAGCTCTTTTGCATGATTCAGCTTCTTGAGTGCTGATGCGAGATCTCCTTCCTGATATGCGCTGTTACCCCAGTGAAAATTGGTATCAACAGGATCTGCTCCCAGCGTTTCAGCTTTCTGGAACGCCTTGTGCGCTCTTTCATACTGACTTTGCCAGTATAAGACCTTGGCCAGTTCGAGGTACGATCTTACAAGAGGATTATTTTCATGCAGGTGCTTCATCACTCCCTCTGCATCCCATTGTGGAGGTACAAAACGACCGGATATCCGCGATATATCAAATCCCTCTGTGATAAATCCATAATCGTCACCTGCGATTGCGAAATCGAAATGTTTTTCTATAGTTGTTTTGAGGATTTCAACATGCTTGGGCTCAGAGTCGAGAGAGAACTGTCCGTAGTCACCCCCGGGGTACACGAAAATGCGAGGCTGGGAAGACCCCAGCTCATCAGAAGCCTTGGCGAGAAGGGTATCAAGACGTTTGGACATCATAGTTTTATCTTCACTTTTCCTGTCACGGGAATAGACTGTATGGGTCAGGGGATTGCCGAGTGTTCCGGATTCGGTTACCGGAGAACGCTGGAATGTTTCCGGTCCGCTGGATGCAATGATCCATCTTCCGCTTTCTCTTAATTCTTTCAGGAGCGAAGGATCCGGACTTCCCGGAACGAGTTGCGAGAGGGAACCAGTCTTTATTGCCAGAACAGCCCGCCCCCCAATGCGTTTTAGTGATGAATCGAGCACCGGCAAGGCATCAGGTTCAGGATCTACAATAATTGCGATTGTCCTGAGGTGATCAGCAGCGGCATTCAATTCAGAGGGAATGATGAATGCATAGCCTTCATTATGAAGGCGTTCCCAGTGGGAAACGATCTGCCCGGTGGTATTCCGACCACTGTACGGGCATTGGGTAACGTTGTCATACGCCAGCACCGGCACCGCCTCCCGGAAATCCTTTTCAGTGATTTCACGCAATGATTTCAGGGCTGGTTTGAATTGTCCCTCAACTCCGAGCGACACTGCATAACGGATATCGGCATTTATGTCCCATGGCCTCTGGTCGAGAACCTGTTTTGTATATTTCAAAGCGTCATCAGGGTTCTGCTGGTCGTATGAGATATCCCTGAGGGAGATCAATCCTGGCAGAAATTCTTCATTCCGGACGATAAGGTTTGAATAGTAGGCTTTCGCTTCTTCGGCCATCTCCATTGACAGAAGCGCCTTGCCCGCAATACGGGCCATGACTATATTTCCGGGATCAGATTTAAGAACGGATTCTGCTGCTTCCCGCGCAGCAGAAGGATTGCCAAGGGATTCTGCTGCCGTGGCGCGGATTTTCAGGATTCCCGGAGATGGCTGCATGGACATAGTCTTGTCAGTCCAGAAAAAAGCACGTTGCATGTCGCCCAGGGCTGTTTCTATTTCGGCAATGAGTTCATAAGCACGGAGAGTTGGTTTTATCTCTATACTCTGTTCAAGAATCGTAATCGCTTCTTTTGCCCTGCAGAGAGAAAAAAGTGACCTCGCTGTTTCAATCGCATAGCGGGGATTTTCCGGATATGAAAGGTGGAGTTCCTGCCAAATTTTCAACGCTTCCTGTTGTTCATGAAGGGAACTCAGCATTTCAGCCAGATAAACCCTGGCAGTCGCATCTCCCGATGCTAACCTCCGGGAGAACCAGTCTTTTTCTCCCCGTGCTTCGTCAAAGAGTGCAGATTGCAGCAGGAGATTGAAAAAGTCCAGGCGCAGTTCATGCTGTTCAGGATCGTCAATCAAACTTTTCCGGTAATGAGGTATCGCACCGGGAATATTTCCGGCATCAGCCATCAATTTGCCCTGTATGCCCTCTCTTATTGATGAAGAAGATGAACGTGAAATAGTATCCTGAAGTATTTCTAAGGCTTCCTTATGACGGCCTGTGGCATCTGCTGCAGCGAGAAAATGAATCCAGACAACAGGGCTGTCGGGATCACGTTTGAGCACAGTTTGATAGAGAGAAAATGCCTTCTCCATGTTTCTGTCGAAATATTGTGCGTCGGCAGCTTTTTCCATAATGGTGTTGAGAGGAGCGGGGTATTCTGAAAAAGCACTGTATAGCAGCTCAACCTTTTCAACAAGGGGGAGAATACTGATGTCCGAACTGCACTTGAGGACAGTCTCAACAAGAATATCCCTTTCCTTTGCTTGAATATTCTCTAATCCTTGTTCAAGAAACGGCGAAAGATGATCGGGAACCGACGGACAGATGTACAGCTTTGCTTCCACATATCCAAGATACAACCCGGTGGTTGGGAGGGTTTGCCCGGTTTCCCATGCTTTTAACAGTATTGTCCTGGCTGCAACATACTGTTGTTCCTTTATTAACTCAAGACCAAAAGATGTAAAAGAGGTTTCAGGGCTCCAGCGATTTAAAAATTCAACGGCTTTATCCGGATATCCTTGTTCTGCAAGACGGGCAACTACTTGTCTCAAAAGGCGGTCCTTGTTTGTCACTTTATTCTTCATAGCCTGGTCCCAGGCGGAAACCGCTTCATCATATTGTCCTTTTACCCAGAGACTCCATCCCAGATCGCGCCATGCCCCGGCAGATATAGGCGTCTTCTGCCCCTTCGCTGTTTCTCCTGTTTTCTCTGCAGGACGCGTCATGGTATGGATCCATGCGTTTATTTCCGGGTCGCCCTGTTTCAGGTCGAGAGCGGTTTGCAGGGCGTTCCGTGCTTCGTTATATTCTCCTTTGAGCATCAAAACCCGCCCGAGTTGTTTCCATACTTCAGCATAAGCAGGGTCGACTGCAAGGGCTGAACGGATATACCGGAGGGCGGCATCGAGATTATTTGCCGCCACCTGCTCACGGGACTTGTGTATGAGTTGCATGACAGACATTCCTTGCACAGACAGGCTTTCTTGTGCATTTTGCTGCACTGTCCTTCCGTCCTCGGCATGAGTCAATGAAGGCACGACGGACAGGGAAAAGATACTCAGGGAAAGAACTATACATTTAAAATATTTCATTATCCAATCTCTTTCTCTATTTTTTCTGAACACTGACAGCTGTTCCTATCCCGGATATGCCGGACTCCTGCCGGTCAGTACGTATGATAATCCGGTCAGGAGGAAGGGCATGTAAAATATCTTTTACGGTATTGGTTGCTTCTCCTCCCGGATCATCAATAAGTAATATATCTTTGTGTAAATCCTGTTTCTCTCTGATCAACTGAATTGCCTGCTCTGCGGATACGATTCTCACGAGGGTATACCCCTCTTTGTGGAGCTCTTCAGACAACGTAAGGGAGGAACCATACACTGCCAGGTGTGAGATAAGGGGATGTAATACGGGCTTGCGGAGAAGCGCAACGATTTTCTGGACAAACTTTTGTGTTTCATCAGAAGTCATCTCGTCAGGAGTTTTTACAATGGGGATTGTCTGAACGCCTGATGAAGCAGCAACCAAAAGGTCCGTGTACTGCTTTTTGTCCAACGTCGGCGGCATGTCTGAGAAAAACCACGGGGAAAGAACCGCTGAAATATCCTGTTGGAGAGAAGGGGCAATCGAACGGAAACTTTCAGCGAATGCAAATATCTTCGGTATCTGTTCGGCTTGGAAATCGAGAATCTGAACTTCTCCCTGCTGGCAGCTGATGCCGATTCTCCCCTGTGTGATATATGACGAAAGGGGAATCTGACCTGCAAGAAGTCTGTCATTATACCAGACCCATGCCCGGTTTCTTTTTACTCTCAGGCGAAAAGTGACGGCATCTTTTCCAGTGTACTGTATGGAAGAACGTGACAGAGTCTGAGCTTTTGTCCCTGTTTGTTCCTGTAAATCGATGGTCTGGTTATAAATGCTTAGCCGCTCAAAAGAATTATTGCCTTCGGAACGAACATACAGGGCAACAACTGATTTTTCCGGCATTACCATGGAAATCCGTATATCGGCATCAGACCAGCCATCACTTCCGCGAAGCCACATGCTGGCCCCGGAAACGAGACTCACGCTGTTCCCCCGCTGGAGAAGATCACCCTGTATGATCCAGCGACTCTTGTCTCCAATGCCGGAAACTGCGGTTCGGACAGGCATAGAGGAATTCAGGGCATTTACCAGTTGAGCAGCGTCCCAATTGCCTGGAATCCGTAACCGATTGAGGGCATAGGGTCTGACGGCTGCCCCGTTGAACGGGTTGTTCGCTGTAGTGAAAGCAGCCTTGTGATGTGCTTCTACGGCTTTCTGGTTTATTTCTGCTGCAAGCGGATCTGCCTGTGCACTTGTGCCGGGATCTGCAAATGGATAAAGGTATAAGGAAACCGGCCTGTCGCTTACCGTAGAAAGTACCTGTGATGCCCTGACATAATCGTCAGTAATCCTTTGCCTGAAAGTTGTATCATCTTCGGATTTATTGTCTGTCCACTGGCGGGTTGTAAGAAAGTGCCCTTTTCCTCCCGAACTGTTGATCGGAATCTCTTTGACTGCGCTGTTGCCCATACTGCAAGGGTTCCAGTGGGTTTCTGAGAAGATTTTTTTCAGATCGTCTTTCTGAAGGTAAAAACTGTCCCATGCCGGGATATTGGCTGTTGGAACGCACATGGTAGCTGTGAAGCCGAATTTCCGGAGAAGAGGTGTTGCATAGAGAAAACTGTCTTTTCTGTCTCCTTCGATGATGAGGACCAACGCTTTTTCCGGAAGAGGATATCCGCCTTTAAGAAAACCGACGACATCCTCAGGCTTGATGGTTTGATATCCGGCCTGTTTCAGTGCGCTCAGGTGATCTTCGAATTGCTGCTTGGATACATGTACATCATCTCCCTTTTTGGTGATACCCGCATAGGATATTGCAGAAAAACCGTTCCACGAAGACCATGCTTCAGGAGTATAGTCGAGCTTTGGGACAGGTTTGACTGCAGAATAGATGACAAAAGCTACAATGCCTGCTATAACAAACAGTTGCAGAACAAAAAAACTTTTTTTCATAATCCCTGACCACGGGTACCCCACGTAGTTCTCCAGAAGGTGAGTATAGCCCATGGCAGTTGCCATACCAGGATGAACATATAGAAGAAGCAGAAAGGAGTACCATATATCCATAAACGGGATTTTTTGGCAAGAAGATAGACAGAACTCATGAGGGTGCTCATGAGAAAAATGCCGAGAATATAGGTGAGCGGGGAACCGTTGCGGAAAAACGGTACGAGAACCATGGCCCGGAATACGATAGCAGGTCCAAGAACAGGAAGAATGAACCCAAGATAAAATGAGAGTGACATGAGCGGCTGTTTCCGCCACATGAAAAGGCATGCTCTCAAACTCTCCCTGAACCATGAACGTTTCCAGCGCATCTGCTGACGGAAGAATTTTCGATATTTATCAGGTACGATTGTCCGGGTGACAGCACGGGAATCGTAGATTACTTTAGCTTTTTTATTTTTTTCCAGGAGGAAATTGGTGAGACTCCTGTCATCTCCAAAGGTTGCAGGTCTGCCGAGGAATGTTTGCTTGACCCAAACGTCTGCAACTTCCATCAGGTGAGTCCGGCGATATGCTGCGAGGGGACCGGAGAGGCAGGTAACTGTATCAAATATGCTCTCTGCAGCTTTCAAAACCCGGAAGCCGATATAGTAACGGACCGCCTGCATTTTGGTGAGGAAATTGGTCCATGCATTCGCAACCTCGCAATGGCCGGTTATCGCAATCACCTTCGGATCAGCGAAACCGTCAACTATATTCCGAATTGCGTCCGGAGCCAGGAGGCTGTCCGAGTCCACAAAAACGACGATGTCACTGGTAGCCAGTTGTGCTCCGGCTGCCAGCGCATGCCGTTTCCCGCGATTTTCAGCGAAATCAATGATTACCAGTTCAGGATATTTCTCTCTTACTTTTTGGATAACCTTCAGCGTTCCATCGCTGCTCCCATCGTTGACAGCGATAATATGGAGTTTCTCCGCAGGATATGCTGCCTCAAGAGCATGTACCAGTGTCTGCCCAATCGATTCTTCTTCATTGAAGGCAGGGATAATTAGAGTCACTGCGGGCAGGGAATCCTGTTTTTTAGGTGAGCGGTAAAAAGCAGCAAATACAAATCTGCTCAAAAGGTAAAACCCGACAGTGAGGCTGTAAAGGAAGACGGGCACATCGAACCAGAAAAAGTAAATATTCTGAAACTTTATAAGCAGAACAATCGTTACAGTCAGAAACATAACAGACAGTGCACCCCAGCCCATGTATTTCCATGTAGATTCGGCAAGACGGCTGCTCATTTTTTGCTGGAATGCGATGCTGGCCTGCTGTTTTTTCTGATCCTGCCGCACAATCTGGCCTTCCAGACGGAACTTTCCATGGACAAATTCCTCCGGCATGGTGCTTCCGGGAATAGAAAAATCGACTCTGATCCGCGTTTCCGTTTGAGGAATGTCAATATTCTCTAATAAGAGACCGCCATCGGAGATATCGCGGGCTATTGCATGATAAACCTGTGCATCGGTGCCCTCACCAACATAGATATTTACGGGGAAATTACTGGCAAACCGTGAAGAAGACCTGCGATCACTGTAATCCGGCCTTGCCCGTGAACGGAGGCGGCGCTCTTCTTTATCCTGGGGAAAGTTCGATAGCTGATTATTCATTTTTCCTTTTTCCTCATATTTATCGTATATAAACACAATGTCAACCCCACTTGGATGGGGGGTATACAATAAACAATATATATAATAATTGTGTCCATTATAGTAATTATTGATAGATTTATCAATAGGATGGTCCTCTCTTCCTCTCTGTCAAGGCAAAACGAAACTGTCCGGTTTTCGCGCTGCAACCTCAATCAGCTTTTAATTCCAATTTTGTTGTTTGTCAAATAAGGGATAATTCCATTTCCTCCAGGGGAGATCAGTAGTAGAGGGTGTCTTTTTCTCTGCCGAAGTATACGGGTTAGTTTTTGCGTCTTTTCCGTACGGGCAGTTCTTTCCTTAAATTTTAGGCCCACATCGTACATATTTCGTAAACATTATGGATATATGTGACTCAAATCACATCGTTCTCACCGCTATTTTTTATACAGTTAAAACAAGGATAAAAATTTTTCAGAGACAATTCAAAAAAAGCCTTGAGGGAGTTTAATTGATGAAAAAAGATAAGATGAGTGGAAATATAAAATTTGTACGGTGGTGCTCGTTTTTGATAATGCTGCTTATTATCCAATTTGCCTATAGCAAACCTGCGCTCGCTCAACCCGATATCTGGGTCAGTGCCTACTATGCAGGCTGGATGCAGGGATGCAGCCAGACCGATACCGGAGGCTACTTAAATCCAGAGGATATTGACTTCAGTGCGGTTACTCATATCATCCATTTTGCAATTAAACCAAATGCTGACGGTACTATTGATTATGTTGAAGATTGTATTTTTTCTCAAAACTCTGAGGCATTGGTTGATGTTGCTCATGCGGCAGGGAAGAAAGTATTGATTTCACTCGGAGGGTGGTTATCAGAATCTGCATTCCTGGGTGCAACGAATGATACCAACAGGACAAAATTTATCAATAACCTCGTCAATTTTATGACAAACAGAGGTTACGATGGTATTGATATTGACTGGGAGCCACTATCTTCGTCCTCGGTTTCACAATACGCAACATTCATTACAGAATTGAAGGGAGCGCTTACCAGTAAAAACCCACCTCTTGTGTTGACAGCTGCCGTGAGATCTCAACCTCTTCTTTTCGCTCAATTGCAGGATGAATTCGATCAAATAAATATTATGACGTACAACTTATCAGGTCCTTGGTCTGGTTGGATAACATGGCATAATGCTGCTATTTACGATGCCGGGTACATTTTTCCCACTACAGGGAAACCTGTTCCCTCTGCGAATGGATTAGTTGACCAGTATATTAATGCCGGGGTAGATGCCAGTAAACTTGGGATAGGCATTGCATTTTTCGGTCATGTATGGAGTGGAGGGACAGGTACTCCAACAGGGGGAGTCACAGCACCAGGGCAGAGTTGGGTCGTAGCCCCCGATGTTCAGAGTTACGTTCCTTATCATGAGATCATGGATACTTATTATCAACCTCAGTATTACCGCTGGGACAGCGCTGCTCAGGCATCCT
>CAVWBP010000033.1:0-17660 GCA_963753165.1 Thermodesulfovibrionales bacterium
GTAATCAGCTGGCCGGGAGTTCGACTCTCCCCACCGGCTCCAGAGCATCTGTATGTTCTCCACCTGCCCCGTTTCCATTGAGAACCTTCATGAGCGAAAGACTGCTCCTGCTTGTAACGAGATGTCAGTTTATATTTCTTGACTTTTGTTTCACTTTAATGTATAGTTTCACCAAACGGTGAAACAGTATTTTAAAGTGAAACAAATTCCAGAGAAAGATCTGCTTAAAAGAGCAAAGAACAGCATAATGTCTGTTCTTTCAGATATTACCTTCCTTGAACTAAAGGGCGCTAAGACCAATATCAGCATCAATAATAACGAAGTCGATTTTTTATTAAGCGCTCTTGTTTCCGGTAAGCCCGTAAAATTTATGATAGAAGTGAAAGCACAAGGCGAGCCTCGTCTTGTGAGAGTGTCAATTGCTCAGCTTAAAGAATATCTTAAGGGCTGTGAAAACTCATATGGCATACTGGTTGCTCCTTATCTCAGTGATGCCAGCAGGCAGATATGCAGAGAGGCAGGCATCGGCTGCATTGATCTGGCTGGAAATGCACTGTTATCCTTCAAGAACGTGTTTATAGACAGAAGCGGCAGACCCAATCCTTTCGCTGCGACCCGTCTATTGAAATCTGTTTTCTCCCCGAAATCAAGCAGAATACTGAGAGCGCTTCTCTCAGAACCTTCGAAGAGGTGGTATGTTGAAGACCTGTCAAGGGAGGTAGGTATCAGCATGGGGTTGACCTCAAGGGTGAAGCAGGCGCTCCTTTCCGAAGAATGGATTAAGGAAGAAAACAAGAGTTTCTGTCTTGTCAAACCGGAAGAAGCGCTTACCCGCTGGGTCAATAATTATTCCTATGAAAAAAGTATGCGCTTTTCATTCTATTCAGGCCTTTCCGAAGACCGGATTGAGAAAGCAATCAAACAAGAGTGTGAGAAAAGGAAGTATCGTTTTGGTCTTGCATTATTTTCAGGTGCAAGAAAGGTAGCGCCGTTCGTAAGATTCATGCGGTTCTTCTCCTATATTGATGGCAACATCGAGAAGATTGCGGAAGATCTGCAACTAAAAAAAGTGGAGACCGGCGCAAATGTAACGCTTCTTCAGCCATATGATGAAGGTATCTTCTATGGTCTTCAGGATAGTAACGGCACTAAAGTTGTCTCTGATATCCAGCTTTATCTGGATCTGAAGAGCTATAAGGGAAGAGGCGAGGAAGCAGCACAGGCAATATTTGAACAAAGGATAAAAACCAGATGGTGACTAAAAGCCAATACGGAGATAAAGAGGTTAGGGCTTGTAAGGCTGTCCTTCTTGAACTTGTTCATCTCCTTGGTGAGATAAAGGACAAGATGGTAATAATAGGCGGCTGGACGCCAACATTCCTCTTTCCCCGGACTGATGATCCCCATGTAGGAAGCCTCGATATTGATATTGCCCTGGACTTTTCAAAAATTCCTGATGATACTTATCAGACAATCTTAGAAGCATTCCTTCAGCGCGGGTATGCGCAGGACAAAGAACAACCTTTCAGATTTTTCAGAAAAGTGAAGATTGAAGGTACAGATCCGATAAGTATCGAAGTTGACCTCATGGCAGGAGAATACGGCGGAACCGGCAAGGGTCACAGAACACAGAAAATTCAGGATATCCGGGCAAGAAAAGCCAGAGGATGTGACCTCGCCTTTGATTCTTCAATCACCGTTACCCTTGAGGGGGAACTTCCTGAAGGAGGGAAAGACAAAGTAAGTTTTAAGGTTGCAGGGATTGTCCCATTCCTTGTGATGAAGGGATGGCAATGTACGACCGGATGAAAGAAAAAGATGCGTATGACATTTTTTATTGCGTCGAACATTATCCCGGAGGTGCAGCAGGGCTTACTTCAAAATTCAGGCCTCATTTGAAAAACAAACTCATCATCGAAGGGCTTGAGAAGATGAGGAGCAAATTCGCTTCTGTAGAGCATGTAGGTTCGAAATGGGTGGCAGACTTCCTTGATGTGACGGACAAAGAGGATAGAGAGATAATCATGCGCAGGGCATATGAGAAGGTTTCTGAACTCCTCAATATCCTGAAGGTTCCCTCATGGGAAGGGAAGGATTAATGAAAAACTACATCGTAATCAGCTGGCCGGGAGTTCGACTCTCCCCACCGACTCCCTATTTATCAAGGGTTTAGCTATTTTCGCTATTTTCATGTGTGCAACTAATGGATTTCCCTCTCAAATTGCTTTTGTAGATTGCCGAATTCGCCCCACCAAATTTCCATCTATTGCCATTTATTATCGTTTAATGATAATATCGTTATATGATATTGTCTTTCAGAGATGAGGAAACGGAATTAATATGGCGGGGGAAGTTCTCAAAGAAGATCAAGCTCCCCACGAATCTTCACACTCTGGCGAGACGAAAACTTAGAATGATTGCGGCTGCAGTAACACTTGAAACGCTGAGAATCCCGCCAAACAATAGGCTCGAAGCTTTAAAGGGAGATAGGAAAGGGCAATGGAGCATTCGTATTAATGACCAGTGGCGTATTTGCTTTGAATGGCAAAATGGAAGCGCCTATAACGTTGAGATAACCGATTATCATTAAAAGGAGCTTAAAGATGAGACACTTAAAGAACATTCATCCAGGAGAGGTTTTACAGGAAGAGTTTCTGGTGCCGATGGGAATATCTGTGTACCGGATTGCCAAGGAAACGGGCCTGTCCCCGACACGGCTCGGGCAGATTATCAGAGGCACCCGTGGCATTACCGCTGAAACTGCTATCAAGATCGGGCTCTTTCTGAATACTGGCCCAGAGTTCTGGATGAACCTGCAATCGCTGTATGATATTGAAGAAGCTATAAAGCGGTATAGCAAAGAGGTCAAAGCAATACACCCTTATTCCCGGACGGATCGGACAGCCGAAGTGGCCTGTAAATAATATAGAATCCATGAAAAGGAAACCGTCAAGCAGAAGATAGCTTAGAACATAGCTGACCTTTGTTTATTAATATTGTTCTGTCTTCTTTCTTACGTTCTTTCCCGTGCTTTTCCTGCCGACCTTTGTCGCCGTCTTTTTAACAACCGTTTTTCTTGTCTTCGCTTTTTTCGACGGAGACCTTTCAGCGACTTCCTTTTTTGCCTTCCTGGCATCACCCTTTTTCGTGCCAATTTTCAAAGAGGGTTTGCGTTTTGCAAGAGTCGCAGTAGACTTATGTTTTTTTCTCGCAGGGAGTGATTCAACAGGATTGAGTCCGACAGAGAAATGCGGTTCATCAAAATCAATGCCGAAGACTGCGGACAAATCTGCATCTTCCATGATCCGGCTGCTTTTCCTGGCGGCCTTCTCAAGCAGCTTTTTAGTCTTGTCCGTAACCGTTTGTTTTATCAACTTGCTTATATCGGCGTCCCTCAGTCTGAAGAATAGTTTCGGGTCTTCATCAAGTCTTGCGCCGACACCATAAAGTGCGGCGGCAACATGTTTGCACATACTTGCCCAATCGGGACAGGAGCAACTGAATTTGATCTCGCGGGGCGCAGGGAACATGCCCGTATCTCTCGACGTGAAAATCTCACCTAAAGTTTTTGGGAAAGCCCCGGCTAACAGCTCCTGAAACGATTCAAGTGTGTCTTCGCATGAGTCTTTGATCTTGTGCCAGATAATTCTTTTGAGTGTCTGAATTTTTATGGACACGGAATACGGTTTCTGTCTCGACCCTTGCACCAACGCATTTATTTCGCCCGATTCGATCTGCAGATCCAGCACTGCGCCATGCCGGACATAATTTCTTCCTCTTCCAATGCGGTTGCTGTAATCAGCATATTGTTCGAGGTTTCGGTTCCATGCCTTGCCCCACCAGGTGCGGGCTATGGCGCTGCCCTCGATTACCACGGGTTTCAAGTTCGCGTTCTTCTTGCTCAGCTCTTTTAGTTTTCTGGCGGCCCTTGCCTTTTTTTCGGCCACCGTCACGTATTCCGGATATCCCCAGTATCTCATAAGTCTCCTTGTATTTTTTGGCTTATCATATCGTGAGAGTGAAAAGGTCCACTAATTCTCTGTTGTCCAATTCGGTTATTAATGACTCGCCGCTGCTTTGAATAATATCCTGTGAAAGTTTTGATTTTTCTTCGAGCATCATGTCTATCTTTTCTTCAATAGTGCCTTTCGTTATGAATTTGTGGACCACAACATTCTTTTTCTGGCCGATCCTGAAAGCCCTGTCCGTGGCCTGATTCTCTACTGCCGGGTTCCACCACCTGTCAAAATGGATGACGTGGCTCGCTTCGGTCAGATTCAGACCGACTCCTCCGGCTTTTAAAGAAAGCACGATGAACGGAACATACTGATGCCCCTGGAACTGTTCGATAATTTCTTTCCTTTTTCCTACCGGTGTGCCTCCGTGCAGCAGAAGACCATTCGTGCCGAATATACCGTTAAGGAAAGTCTTCAATGGTTCAGTGATCTCCCTGAATTGTGTGAAGACAAGGGCTTTCTCCCTTTTCTCATGTATTGTTTCGCAAATTTCCCTGAGCCTTCCAAATTTACCGCTCTCCTCCTCCTCAAATCCGCCTGTGCCGAGGTACTGGTCAGGGTGGTTGCAGAGTTGCTTGAATTTCATCAGGGACGAGAGAATGGTCCCCTTCCGCTGTATTCCTTCCGTATTCGCGATCGTCTCTCTTAAATTATTCACCATTTCTCTGTACAGGACTATCTGCTTCTTGCTTAACGATGCAAAGGTCTTCATCTCGACCTTCTCAGGCAGATCTGATATAACGGATTTGTCTGTTTTGAGGCGTCTTAATATGTAGGGGCTTATCACTTTTCTCAGCCGCGCATAACCGTCGGGACTGTGTTTAAGCCTTTTTGTAAATTGAGTAAATTCCTGTGAATTACCCAGCAGACCCGGATTAATAAAATCGAACAGAGACCAGAGATCGGACAACCTGTTTTCAATAGGGGTTCCTGTCATGGCTATCCTGTTTCTCGCATCAAATTTCTTGACGGATCTTGTTTGCTTTGTGCCGGGGTTCTTTATAGCCTGGGCTTCATCAAGTATGACATAGTTCCATTTGTAATCCTGAAGCCATGCATATTTCTGGGCGAGGGAATAGGTTGTTATAACGAGGTCGAGTTTATCAAGCGATTCTTTGTTCTGCGGTTTAACTTTCTTTTCGGTATTCCCCTCCGGATGCGCTATGAAAAATTTGATATCAGGTGTGAATCTTTTTATCTCCTGTACCCAGTTGGAGATGAGCGATGCCGGTATCACCAGAAGGCTCGCCCACTTCCGGGTCCTTGTTTTCAGGATATTCAACAGGGCAAGGATCTGGACGGTTTTGCCGAGTCCCATGTCGTCGGCCAGGCAGATGCCGAATTGCAGTGAATCCAGGAAACAGAGCCAGTTTACCCCTTTCTGCTGATAGGGCCTCAGTTCCGATCCGAACGTTCCTCCCGGTTCCGCTGCAACGATCATCTCGGGATTCCGGAGCTTGAGGATGACTGCTTCGAGCCATCTGCCGTTGGAGATTTCTACCCCTCCGCTATCCCTTTGAAGATTCAGCGCAGATTCAGGATTCATCTGCATCCGCATGGCGTCTCTCAGGCTGAAATCTCCTTCTTCTATCATCTTGCGTGCTTTTTCATATGCGGCGAGGGTCTGCTTTATTTTTTCGGGGTCAACAGCCACCCATCTGTTCTTGATAAAGGCAAGTCCCTCCGAAGACTGGAGAAGCCGTCTGGCCTCCTCTTCAGAGATGATGGTATCACCAAGAAGCAGGCCGGCATCAAAGCTCAGAAGCGCATCCATGCCGAGATGTGAGGGCTGTGCGTCACCCACACGGATATGAAGTTTCAGACGGGGCGCCGCGCCCTTCCACCAGTTTGGTATTCTGCAGAGGATACCCGACCTTTCATAGAGGGGGATTTCCTTCAGAAAGGTAAATGCCTCTTTTGACGACCATGCAATGGGATGAAACAGCTCCCCGGATTCAAGAAGCCCATGGAGTAGAGGACTTTCCTTTGCAGCAATATTTACTGTCGAAAGGAGATCAAGCAGCTTTTCGCTGTCACTCCCGAATTCCTGTAACGCATATTTAAGTGGAATGTGCTTTGAAGCCCCCTGTTTACTCAGGCCGGTTGAATAGGTTGCAAGGAATGCGAAGGGATAGTCCTCCTTTTTGCTCTCGACAAGGTGAAAAAATATACGTCCCACCAGGTGCACATCGGAACGATACGACTTCATGAAATCTTCAACAGTGCCGTGATACATCTTGATCTCCCGCTGGAATGCAGTGTTGATCCTCTGCCATAGACCTTCCAGCAGATCGCTGCCAAGATATTCCGACCCTGTCATTAAAGGGGCGTTTTCCAGAAATTTAGTAAGTTCGTGCCCTTCAATCTTGATCTCTATTCTGTGCCGCCGGACTTCCAGGTCCGGAGTAAGCCTCAACCTGTTCGCAAATAGTCCCGCAAAGTCCTTTAAGTAATCAAGAGACGGAGAAAGAGGTATAGTCCTGTCGCAGAAACCTAAAAACAGAAAGGCCGATTCAGAATCCGAGACAAACCGCTTGAATATTTCCTGTTGTAACAGGTGTTGGCTTCTGTTAATTCTTTCTCCGGCGTCTGTCCATTCCATTTGAATGGAGCCGTTTGGCATCACGACTGCATTTAATTCCTGGTACATACTAACTATCCTTAAAATCGAATTTATTATTATACCTGACCGGGAAAAGACGTAGTCACAACGCTCAGGTTCCTTTGATGAGGATTCAGACCATTGAGTCAACATCTGTCTGGACAAAATCACAGAGTAATTCAGCAGCATTAAAACATAGTTGATAAACTACTCAAAAACATAGATAAAATTTACGTGAATGATGCCTATAATTCTCTGTCTATCGAAGGATATCGGGTGACTCCTGAATTGATTGAGCGAATCAGGGATGGAAAATGGGACCCTGAATCTGAGGAAATGGGATATACTGAGTTGTCGTAATAAATAATTCCGGATAGAACCAATGAAGAAAAAAACGATAAAAATACTTAAAAAAGCATCGAGAGAGAAGATCCCCGTATCATCCCTGAAAGGAAAAATTATGCCTTCCAAAAAAAGGAAGCTTATCGAGAAAGCATTGAAGAAAAACAGTATGGAGGCCGAGGTGAACAATGATTGAAGCGCTTGCAAGAAGAAACAGAAGTTTCAGGAGATTCCATTCAATGAAATAATCAGGAGCGTACAAACCCCACCGGAAATACCTTCAGGCAATTTTAGAGGTACTACAGCTTCTCACTGCCCTCCGGAATCGATGCTTTCTCTCTTCCCAAGGCTCGTATCAAAGCGAAAGTAATTTATGATACATTTCCTCAGCGTCTTTTTTGCTTAAAATGAGCGCGGCTGAGATTCTACACCACCTCGCCAGCTTTTCTTTGTCCAGGGGAGTAATACTCTCCGGTGATTTGGAAAGGTGGTATTTAATCTGCCTGTGGAGAAATTTTTCGGTTGAATCGCCAAAGTAAGTTGCCAATACGGCATAAACCTGCTCATAGAACGATGCCATCTATCTCCCTACCTTTTGATGGTTTCTAAAGCCCACGCCTCATATTCATCCAGTTTTTCCTTTTGTCCCATAACAAAGCGGCATGTCTTATCTCCTCTTGCTTTGCAGAGAATCTCTCTCGCGTCAACTTCTATATTAAAACTCTCCGAACACCATCCTGAAGAATATCCTGCATTCATCACACAAATCGGGTTTTTCGCTGATGCTCCCTTTGCGCGTATATGTGCATCAGCTTCGAAGGAATACGGATGGTCGTACACAAGCAGATAGCTGTCATCTGTTGCGGGCCTGCTTTCAGGGAAGATGTCGACAAATGCCCACCCCGCATAGTTGAATGCAATAGGTCCCGCTGCAAGTTTTTCGATCGGATCTGTTACGTTCTGGGAGGTGACAAAGTGTTTTGCATCTTCCTGGCCGATGGATTTCGCCAGAAGGTAAAGGAAATTATCAGCGGCTGTTTCAGCCATATCATCCGGAAGCCCCATCGCGTTCCCGATGTGTTTTGCGAAATCGACCCTGAGCGACTTCGCCCTCACTAAAATGTACCGTTCTCCTCCAATGGTGATTGTCCCGTGCTCCTTGTCGGATTGATAACTCGAAAAATAATTCTTTACATATTCTTCTGCCTTTGCAAATAAAGGGACCATTTGATCAGGAACTTTTACGCTCGTTAAAGACATTTTTTCCTCCCTTGTAATATTTTGATATCCCGACTTCCCTCAATAATCTGAAAAAATGAAATATTTTGCAAGACATATTCTCTCGTGCGCTCCTGCATTCTTCTCCTGAGTGTTTAAGTTAATATAAACAGAGTCGTTTCAATACGGTAGAATGAAAGAGAAAGGAATTCGATGAGAGAACAGGAAAACAATAAATTGCTGCGACACGGGTTTATTCTTGCCATGCTCGTTTTTGCCGTACTGGCCCCGGGGAACATATCTGCGGAAGATACCCTGCAGCAGATAGAAAAGGAGCTCCAGGACAGAGACTGGCAGGTCCGGCTTGCGGCAGTGGAGAAGCTGGGCGGAAGAAATGATGAAACAACGGTTGAACTGCTCATGAAGGTTGCGGGGACGCGGAGCGAATACTGGCCGGTCCAGATTAAAGCCATACAGCTATTGGGCGAAACAGCGAATCCGAAGACTCTCGATCTCCTGCTCTTGATCTTCAACGACACATTCCGGAACTGGGAATGTCCGTCGATAAAATCACAGACCGCGCTTGCGCTTGCAAATTTCAAGGGTGAGAAGAAAGTGATCGAGACGCTTGCGAAAGGGATCCACGACCGCGAACTCCTTACGAGGGAAGCGTCCATCCAGGCATTAGGGAAAACCGGCGACCCGCGCGCGATACCCTATCTGATAGAGATATTGCGTGACGGGAGCGTTGCCGTCAGGCTGGGCGCTGTGGAAGCCCTCGAAACAATCGGTGATCCGCTTATAGTTTCTCCTCTGCAATATGTTGCAGAACATGACAGCGTTCCTCTTGTGAGGGAGCGTGCGCTGACCGCACTGAAAAATCTTCATTAGACCGGGAAACGCATGTTTCGGACTGCGAAAGGAACCAGGGGTGTAAATTCGTTCCGGATTATTTCTTCAGTTTCTTTGCCATATATACCCGGAGGGGACATTGGCAGAAGAAGAGTCCTGCGAAGGGGACCGAAAATTTGCAGGTGTTCGCATGATTTTCCAGGCATATGAGGAATGTTTCAAGGCCGATATCCCGTGTTTTACTCAGCTGCTGCAGGCCGGATTTATAGCAGACAAAGTCCTTCGGGCACTCTAATCCGTTGATGAGTTCTTCGATTGCACTTTTCCAGTCTTCTCCCAATTTCTGCACGCAAACCCTCCCTGAAGGAAGCGCATCACTATACTCCAGGCGGGCGGCGTTTGTAAATACAAAAATTAACCTGCCCGAAAACCATTCAGTTACGGGTGGAAAAATCCTCCCCTTTACAAGGGGAGGTTGGTGGGGTATTTTGGAAAAATATTCAAACCTCCCCAACCCCTCCTTATAAAGGAGGGGATTGAACTCTTCATTGAAGGGTTACACCTGCTTTGTATGTTTAGCTTTTTTATTCAACTATCAACCGTACAATAGAATACCGCGGACGGGGCAGCGCAGTTGAGAGGGGTTCACGCGGGAGTTGTTTCTGCCAACTCGCACCGGGCAGCCCACCCTTGATTGTGATACAATGATACATGGTTGTTCCCTGGAATGAAATATACCCGGTGGTAGAGCATTGCAAGCCTTAGAAAAAATCCTTGAGCGGGTAGAAGCGAAGAAGAGTGACTATGAGCGTTATAATTTTGGCCAGACCGAAAATAACGCAATCATGACTTTTTTTGATCTCGCTCAGGAATTCGACGATATCGGGGATTTTTATAATCTCTGCGTAACGATTCCGAAGGGATTTTTCGGTCTTGATGCAAGGCTCTATCTCATAGCGTCGAAATCCAATGCCCTGCTGCTTGCTGCAAAAACAGATGATCAGGGGCATGAATTGAATATGCCTCCTCCTGATACTGTACAGCCCGGCGAAAATCCCTCTTATACCGTTGACGGAAGTCTTGTATTGACGATCCGGGGGAAGGAACTCCTCATTGACCAGCTTCCTTTCCAGACCAGAGACAATGTTCTCGGTCTCCTTGAGATATTTCCGGCGCATGTCCGGGATGCGCATAACGAACTTTTTTTCGAGAAATATGCGAACAGAATCGGCTACAACATACACAATAAGTTCCTGGCGGTAAAAAATGTTGAACACCTGAAGTTTATCAGAACCCTTGTTGCAGACATCGAACATAATGTAATCGTACCGAATATGATATACAGATTGTTTTTGAAGCGGCTGAGGGGAAAGATCATGAAAAATGTCGAGATAGAGAACCTGCTCACTGAATTTTTCATGCAGAAAGGGAATGACGCAGCGGAAACAGAACCCTTCCTCCGGGAATTCAATGAGGTCAACCAGGGGTTGACCGGCGAGCTGGAGAATATTGAAAAACATTATAAGAACATGAGTCTTTTTCTTGAGACCCTCCTGCGCCGCAGCCATTTTGACTACGGCAGGCTGACGCTCCGCACAAAGGCATGCAATATGAAGAAGGACCTGGTGCTGCCGCAACTTGAGAGTTTTATGGAAAGATTTCAGCATGCGGGGATAACCATAGATGACCGTTTAAGCGGCATTCCCGATGAAGAGATCATCAGCGTGGTGGATGTAGGATTGATGGCGCAGGTGTATGCAAATCTTTTTTCGAACGCACTCAAGTACACACAGGAAATCATCACCATAAACGGTGAAAGGAAAAAATATGTTGCGTATGGCAGGGAGACGATCAGGGAATTCTTCGGCCCGGGAAAAGACGGCATAAAGTACAATGTCTTCAGCACCGGCCCCCATATCCCGGCTGAAGAGAGAGGGAAGATCTTCGAGGAAGGATACCGGGGCGGGGGCATACACAGGAAGCCGGGGACAGGTCACGGCCTGACTTTTATTAAGAATGCGATCGAAATACACGGAGGGGTAGCAGGATACGAGGCGACACAGTACGGCAACAACTTCTATTTTGTTCTGCCCGAAACCAGCTGAACATACCTTTTTCTGCCTTCAATTTTAGGCCAAAAATTCAAGTTGACTATTTACCGAATACCGGTATAATTTACAGATAATAGGGGGGGGCATGTGCCGGTATTTTTACGCTACGGAACGATTTCTTTGCTTGTGGTTCCTCCCGGAGACAGCCTGAACCGAAAAGGATAAGGGATATGGACCCGAACACAATGAACGATGACAAAGCAGAGAAAAGACGATATGAGAGGATTGCCGTTGATATCCTGGATATCACCGGCAAGATCACCCTTGCCAATACGGTGAAGATACTGAATATCAGTATCGGCGGCGTCCTTCTGAAAGTAGACAGACAACTTCATGTCGACAGGACCTATGAGCTGAGGCTCGGGGGGAAAGGAAGAATGCTGGCGGTCTCTTCCAAAGTCGTGCGGAGCGAGCTCAGTGAAAGCATGAGCGACCCTTCCGGGAATATTATCCCGATCTATTCTATAGGCATGCAGTTTATCGATACATCCAGCGAAAAGATGCAGGAACTCGCAGAGTTCATAAAAGAATATTACCTGGATTATCAACAAGAAGAATTTGAAAAAGCAGAAGATATGACAAGATTAAGCGGGATCAGACTGCATGTGCGGTTTCATATCGATGAGCCGGATAACGCGAGTGTGTTCTCTGAAGATATATGCAAAGTGAAGAAAATCAGTCTCGGCGGCATGCTTGTTGAGGGTGGGCATGAGCTTCCCCTTGAAGACCGGCTCCCTATGGAGATAACCCTTCCAGGGAAGAAAGTGGTAACCCTTATGGGAAGAATCGCAATGTGTACGCCTGTTGCCGGGACAGACCCCCGGAAGTATGAAGCAGGGATAGAATTTATCGATATGCCGGAGGAAGACCGGCAGGCATTGCAGGACTTCGTGCATTCGCTGGAAAACCGGTAAACAGCAACCATCCCTTGTTTCTGCAGGAATAATTTTTGTGTTTTTGCCTATTGCACCCCTCCATGGTAAAATAGCTGCCGATGATCCATACCGGAAGCAACCAGGAAACCTTTCTGCACGACACTCTCAAAACGATTTTCGGCTTTCAGACATTCCGTCCGAACCAGGAAGCTATCATCCGGAGTATCCTTGCCGGGAGGGACGTATTTGCCGTAATGCCTACAGGCGGCGGGAAGTCCTTATGTTTCCAGCTGCCTGCAACGGTGATGCACGGCACGACGGTTGTCATCAGTCCGCTTATCTCATTAATGAAAGATCAGGTGGACGCAGCAGTCGGAAACGGGATACAGGCAGCATTTATGAACAGCTCGATGAGTTCCGATGAGGTATCTGACGTCTACCGCATGCTGCAATACAACAAGATAAGCCTTCTCTATATCGCCCCCGAAAGATTTGTTATGCCGCATTTCCTCGAAAGGCTGAAGACGGTGAAACTCTCCCTGTTTGCCATCGACGAGGCCCATTGCATATCAGAATGGGGACATGATTTCCGTCCGGATTATCTTGGTCTTTCCCGTATCCCTGAGATGTTTCCCGATGTGCCGGTTGCTGCCTTTACCGCAACCGCGACCAGAAGGGTTCAGGAAGATATCATCCATAAGATCGGCCTCAGAAAACCTCATATCGTGCGCGCATCGTTTAACCGTCCGAACCTCTTCTACGAGGTCAAGGCAAAATCAAGGGTAGAATTGCAGATACTGGAGTTTCTCAGCGACCGTCCGGGCGAATCAGGGATTATCTACCGGACAACCCGCGATGCGGTGATGGAGACAGCCGGTTTCCTGAAAACAAAGGGAATTGCGGCGCTGCCCTACCATGCCGGTTTATCAGCTGACGAACGGACAGGAAACCAGGAGGCGTTTAACAGGGATGAGGTGCAGGTAATAGTAGCAACTATTGCCTTCGGGATGGGCATCGATAAATCGAATCTGCGTTTTGTTCTCCATGCCGACCTTCCTAAAAATATCGAAGGCTATTATCAGGAAACAGGCCGGGCAGGCCGGGACGGAGACCCCGCCCACTGCCTCCTCTTTTTCGGACGGGGCGATATCCCCAAGATCCGTTATTTCATCAATGAGATAAAAGACGACAAAGAGCGGTTTATCTCGATCGAGAAGTTAAATCAGATTGTAGGGTTTGCAGCGCACAACGTATGCAGAAGAAGGCAGCTTCTGGGGTTTTTCGGGGAAGACTACCCCGATGATAATTGCGGCGCCTGTGATATCTGTTCCGGGTCGGTCGAACAGGTCGACATTACCACCGATGCGCAGATACTCCTGTCGGCAATATCAAGGACCGGGCAGCGGTTCGGGACAGGGCATATTATCGATATTGTGACCGGCGCGGATACAAAGCGCATCCGGGAGCTTGGACATGACAGTATCAAGACTTACGGCACAGGAAAAGGCAGGGACAAGAAATACTGGCGTTCTGTTATCGATGAGCTCCTTGCACAGGAAGCCGTTCTGCAGGAAGGCGATCCTTACCCTGTGATGAAAATTACCCCGAAGGGCTCTGATATCCTGTTCGGCAGGGAAAGCTTTATGGCCTTGAGGAAAGAGGAGGGAAAGGCGAAGACCGCGAGGCAAAAAGAAGACGCTGAAGGATATGACCGGACACTTTTCGAGAAGCTTCGCGCTGTCAGAAAAAGGATTGCCGAAGGGCAGGAAGTCCCTCCCTATGTCGTATTTTCAGACAGGACCCTGCGCGAGATGTGCAGGCGCTTTCCTTCGGCACTCTCTGAAATGAGGAAAATAAGCGGTGTCGGTGACGCCAAACTTGAACGATATGGCAGGGATTTTGTCCTGGAGATACAAAGCTATCTTGATGAAAACCCCGGAATATCTGTTCCGGAACCGGAGTCAGAGGACGCCGGAAGTGCAGCCCTTCCACAAAAGAAAAAAAAGGGCGAAACAATCGAAGAGACCTATATGTTTTTCAAGGGCGGGATGTCACCTGATGATATCGCCAAACTGCGCAGTCTTGCGCCTTCCACCATAGCTTCCCATCTGGAACGTCTGATCATGGACGGTCGTGATATAGACATGGACCGGGTTGTCGATCCCGGCAAGCGCCTGAAGATAGAGGGATTTTTCAAGACTGTCAAAGGATGGGAACTCAATCCTGTCGTGGAACACTTCACCGGCATGGTGAGTTATGAGGAAGCAAGGCTCGTAAGGGCGCATCTGCTGCGGAATAATAAGGCATAAAACTTACAAAATTTATTGGTAGGCGATGCTGGTATCGCCCCCGCCTGTTGTTATGCTATTGACATAAGTATCGTCATTTGGCATGATATATGACGATGGATATGGCAAATGGTAACAATGATAACGGCCGGTGGATTGAACGTCTGTTTGATTTGCCTGCTTTGCTGGCGAAGAAATCTTATTTCCTTCTTGGGCCGAGGCAGACGGGAAAAACTTCACTTATACGGAATACCCTGAAAGATGTGCGGGTTTACGACCTTCTTGATACCTCGGTCTATTTAACCCTCAGTCAGAACCCCGGACGAATAGCCCAGGAAATCACCCGAAATGACCATATAGTAGTAATCGATGAGATTCAGCGAATTCCGATCCTCTTAAATGAGGTGCACCGCCTTATTGAAAATCGTAGGATACGCTTTTTGTTAACGGGTTCCAGTGCCCGCAAACTCCGTCAGGGCGGCATAAATCTCCTGGGTGGCAGGGCAAGGATTAAATATTTACATCCGCTTACTTATAGGGAATTATCGACCCAATTTGATCTTTTCCGTGCTTTGAATCAAGGTCTTCTTCCCTCGGTATATTTCTCTGACGACTACCATGCAGACCTGAAGGCATATGCCGGACTCTACTTGCAACAGGAAATTATGGCAGAAGGTGCTGTCCGCAATATTCCGGCCTTCAGCCGTTTTCTCAAAATAGCTGCGCTTTGTAATGGCACCATTATCAACTTCACCAATGTCTCAAATGACGCACAGGTTGCACGGACAACAGTGTATGAATACTTTGAGATCCTTAAAGATACGCTTGTGTTGCATGAACTGCCTCCATGGCGCCACTCAAAGAAAAGAAAACCGCTGGCATCTTCGAAATATTACTTTTTCGATGTTGGAGTTGTTGCTGCTCTTCAGGGCAGGGAGTTCAGACAGGGCACCCCTGAATTCGGTGAAGCGTTTGAGACATACCTTATGCATGAACTCCTCAGTTATTCAGATTATGTCTCAGAAAATCCATTATACTTCTGGCGGACGACCTCAGGGTTTGAGGTCGACTTCATTCTTGGTGATCATACCGCTGTTGAAGTGAAGGCAAAAGAAAATGTTTCGTCAAACGATTTGAAATCACTCAGAGCCCTTTCAGAAGAAAAGAAAATGAAGCGTTATCTCTGTGTCAGTTTAGAGCAGCGGGCAAGAAGGGTGGACGGAATAACAATACTCCCCTATAAGGATTTTCTGGATGCATTATGGAGTGGAGAGTATGCCTGAAGGTTATTGATAGGCGATGCTGGTATCGAACCAGCGGCCTCTTCCGTGTGAACTATGGAAGGGGATAACCTTACCTCTGCAAAAAACCCTTTAAAACTCAGTTTTTCAATCTGTTATTAAATCTCTGTAAAGGTAAGGTTTACCCCATATTTCTGTATATTTCCGGAGTCTACTATATAGTTACAATATAGTTTTTCTCTCGTTTTCCCCCCCAGTAGTTTTTCTATACTATGTGTGGTTGTAAATAGAGGTTACCCAGGTTACCGATTGTGTAAAGCCTTTAATATCAAGGCTTGCAGAGTAACTCCTATCAGGTTATTCGGAGTAACTGAAAGGTTACCGTCAACAAGATGTAATGATGTCCTTCGTGAGACATGGAAAATATAATTTGATATAATTTGTATATTGCTCTAAAACTGATGGCAAAGAATGACAACTAAGAAACCCAGAATAGTGAAAATAATGGCTCACACGTACTATAAAGACCGTTCCTGAATTTCTTGATCTTGTACAGCAGGAAAAGAGAAAGAGGAGAGCCGTGGAAACAGTTGCGACTTTCTGTTTCGTGGTCAGCCTATTGATGAACCCCTCCTCCCTAAGATTGATCGAGTAAAAACACGCGGAAAGCTACTTGACATTGAAAATCTAATTCTGAATGAGTTTGAACGAGTTTGCCTTCCACTAAGTGAGTTTAACCCGAACACAAAGTGGGATTTAATAGCTCTTGCGCAACATCATGGTCTTCCTACGCGGCTTCTTGATTGGACATATAGTGTGTTTGCGGCATTGTGGTTTGTGGTAAAGAAACCCCCGACGAAGGACGAAAAAGGGGAGTTGCGGAAAGGTGTCGTATGGATTCTTATGCCCCACCTGGAAGATTTTATAAACTTCCCCACTGATGAGTCTCCGTTTCGTGGGAGTCGAACTCGTATCTTTATGCCTAAAGTTATCACTCGGCGTATTGCTGCCCAAGCCGGTGTCTTTACAGTCCACAAAGTCATTAATGGGAACCAATTTGTTAGACTTGAGAAGAATAAAAATTTTTCCAAAAAGCTAGTGAAAGTCATCGTGTCCCCAGATTCTTTTGGACCACTCCGAAAGGAACTTAACACCTGTGGCGTGAATCATCTATCAATGTTTCCTGATCTTGATGGGTTAGGTCAGCATCTCGCGTGGCGGTATACTTGGTACGAAGATGAGAGGGTAACCGCCATAGAAAAGAACGTTACATATTTTCTCTTGATTATCTGCATCGGTACAATGAATTGAAAAGAGTTTCTTTGAGGTAAAGTCATCTTCTCAATAACTTCCTGTAGTCCTCACGACTTTGAGCATTGATTGAACTAAACAGTCTATATAGTAATCAACATGTCTTTATTTTTTAAGCTGTATTGAGCACCTATATTATTTCTGAATACATAATCTAAAGTTGACAAAAAGATATGCTTTAATGATACTTGTTACAGTTGTGTGCTTATTAACTAGTTGAAATAATAAGGAGGAAGAATGAAAAAGCTCATACAAGTATCAGCAATGGTAGGGGTAATTATCACTTTGTTAGCTATTACGGCTGTCCAGAGTTATGCTGGCGACCTGATTTATGCTTGCATATCAAAATCAGGCCAAATAAGGATTGTGAGTGCAACTGACAGTTGCAGAAATAATGAATCCTCGGTTCAGTGGGAAAACGGGGAATTAGGATTGAACAGTGTATACAATAACTGGGTAACATCCCAAGGTCCGGGTACCCGAGCAGAAGCTTATTCTAGATGTATGGATGGAGATATACTGCTGAGTGGAGGCTGTTATTGTGTACCAGAGCCAACAAGTGACTGTCTTACTGTTTTGGAAATATCAAAACCAGTATACAACGATATTGATCAGGATGGGGGTGCTTGAGGATCGGTGGAAATGTTCTTGTGTGAATCCCCTGGTACTTCTGTGCGCTTGGATCGGCGTTCAGGCTACGGCCAGATGTTTGCAGACTTCGGAATAATTCCATAACAATAGAGGAGCAGAAAAGGAATGGGAGATCCTTGAAATTTTGCTTTTGATTAAAAGACTTTCTTTCTT
>CAVWBP010000034.1:0-5285 GCA_963753165.1 Thermodesulfovibrionales bacterium
TGTGAAAATCAGCATTCCTGTGAAAATTCTCGCAAATTTCATAACGCCTCCTTATCTCCCTTTCTTGTTCATATGCATGACAGACGGGATGGCATCCGGATAAAACAAGGTTCACCCCATGTTTCTTGTAATCCGCGATAATCTTCTGCGCTTCCGGTGAAGTCACGAAGGCGATAAAGTCCATGGCCTCACGGTATTTCACCTGCGGGAACCTGTCAGGGTTCATGGCAATGACACTGTAAAAGTTCCTTAACAACTTGTCTTCTCTGAAAAGAATCTTCAATCCTATTTTCGGTTCAAGATTGAGAAATGTTCCCATGTCAGTCAGCGTATATGCCTTTTTCTGATCTGCGAGTATGAGCGTTTCCTTCATGTTCGCGCCAGCCTCAAAATACCATCCTTTCCCTTTCGGATTGATTCCGGCATCATCCCAGATATCCATCTCCCTGATATTGGTGCCGGAATCGTCACCCCGTGACACAAATGCAATCCCTTTTTCAGCAATTTCTTCGAAGGCGTCAATTACCGTTTTGCGTGCCTTGATCTTCGCGGGGTCATTTCTTGGCCCTGCGATAACAAAATCATTATGCATGACCGCTCTTCTGTTCACCCCATATCCCTCAGCAACAAATTTCTCCTCGCGAAAGGGATCGTGTACAAAAAGCATGTCGGCTTCACCCTTCTTCGCTATCCTGATGGCCTTTCCTGTTCCTACCGCAATAATCTCGACTTTCAAATGGAAGAGCGTTGCCTTTTCATATGCAGGGATAAGGATATCGAGGAGCCCTGAATTCTGTGTGCTCGTGGTTGATGCAATGATGAGTTTTGTTTTTCCTTTTGCCATGGTTCCTCCTTCTTTATGGATATGGCTACTTTTGTTCAATCAGCACGCCTCCTGCTGCCTTCTCTGAAGGAATCTTCTCTTCTCTCAATATGCCCGGTCCGGCTTGTCCTGTTTTCTGCTTTAGTCTGATAACTTCTATCTTTTCGACCGCCTTTACCCACCTGTCCGCTGAGAGATCATCGGGCAAAACCGCAATAAATTTCCCATTCTTCTTCAGAGTCTGATCATCAGCCCTGTCGGCGATAATGATATTCCTGCCGTATGGCGCAAGAAGAAGTTCTCCATATGATATCAGGGAGCGGTAGCCATCGGGTGCAGAGATGAGCAAAACTGTATTCAGATCAGGTTCTATCCCTGCGTTTCGTATGATTTCTATCAGCGGTGCACCTCCGAAATGTTTCAGTCCGTGATACCCTTTTCCGTCTCCGATCTGCTTGGTTAAAATGTCGAGGCGCGGAGATGAGGAAATATCGCTGATTTTCAGAGTTTCTTTCACTGCGCCAGTGACGGTAAATCCGGGCGAGAAGAGTTCAGGCATTTTTTGTGAACGTAGTTCCGGATGGAGGTCGATCACCTCAATGGCGCTGATATCCTCAAGGGACCGGTCAGAATAGAAATCGTTTGCAACAACGAGCTTCGGCATTCCGGGCTGGCGCTTGAGCGGCGCCAACCATTGGGTATATGCCTCCGGCTGGTGACAATTCGCACATTCCCGGTGAGGCATAACCGGCTCGGCAGACAATGCAATGATAACTTCTGCTGGATTTCGATAAAATATTTCGCCCCAGGAGAGGATTGTCTGTTTCCCATCCTTGTTCTTTACGACTATCGCGAGGTCAACGGGCTTGGAAAAGTCGGCTTCTTTCTTCTGCACTGTAGCAAGTTCCAAGATTGTCCTGAGGGGGACACCGTGGTAGGAAAATGCTCCGTGGTAACTTCTGTCTGTTGCAACCTCGTTCAGTCTGACACTCACCGATTCGAAACGGCGTAGGTCGTCCATGGTCAGGTTGAGCGGCTGTTTTACCACTCCTGTAATGCTTATTGACTGCTGAGAGGTACTCACCGGTGCATTGCACCATAAAAAGAGAATGCAGAGCGAACATACTACCATTGCTGTTTTCTTCATGACATCCCCCCTTTGCTTTGTTTATTGGCTCTGCCCATCAGCAGATAATACCACACCATAAGAAGAATCAAAACAGTGAACCCGGACACAATCAACGAAACTGCCGGGGAAAGCGGCAGAAAGAAATTTTCAGCGTTACAGTTTCAACTTAATACCAGCGTAAAAATTCCTTCCGAATCCGGGGAACCCCCATTCAGACTCATAATCCGAGTCAAAGATATTGTTTACCGCAAGATACGCCTCATAATGCTTCAGGAAACTTTTCGAAATCCTGGCATTCACGATAAAGTAGTCCCCGGTCTTAATCGACTCCTGATCCGGTCTTTGAGGCGTCGGCAATTGATTATAGGATTCACTCACATAAGTGCAGGTAAGGTCCACAGGAGTAAGAATATACGGAACAATATAGTTTACGCCTATATCAACCTTGTGTTCCGGTATGTACGTTACATTCTCTGTTACCTTGTTATCGCTCCTGTCACGGCCGTTGGTGTAAGTGTACCCTATCCTCAGAAGGAGGTCTTGCATCGGATTTATTGCGCTGCTTAATTCAAAACCTGCCAGACTGATTTTTGCATAGTTCCGGTAAATGCCCTCTGTGCCGGGTGCATCGCGGGAAATAAAATCAGAGACATCATAGTAGAAAACTGCAAGTTCTCCGGATACAAGCGACCCGAAAACCTGGGATATTCCAAGGGTATAATTGACGCTTTTTTCCGCAGTAAGTTCTGTGTTTCCGCTTTTCGTCGAGTAGAGTTGCGACAGGGTAGGAAAACGGACTTTTCGTGCTACAGAACCGAAGAGCCGGGTGGAATCAGAAAGAATATAGGTTGCGCCGAGCATAGGGTTGATTTCGTCCAAGGTATCCGGTTTATTCAGGTTAACCTGATTCAGGAAATCTCCCGTATTCTTATCGGTAATATTCCGTTCCGCATCTGTTACCCTGAACCAGTCATAACTGATCCCTGCAACGATAGCAAGGTTTTTTATCTTGTTGAATTCATTTTCAACACTAACTGACCCTGTATAGGAAAAGTCCTCTGCAAAGGGTAAATAGCTATCGTCCCTCTCTTCATGGGAGTCTCCACGGTACTGCAGGCCTAACCGGACAATATCCCATTGAATGGGCCGGTAGTCTGCGGTCATTGATCCGCCTATCAGATAATCCTTATATCTGCTGACCGCAATCTTTTCTCTATATGTCGCATCGGAATATGAAGCATAATCGTCGACATGATTGTGATAGAAGAGCTTTGCTTTCAGCACGAGTTCACTGGAAATCTTCTGCTGACCGCTCAGATCGATTCCCCAGTCATCGTACCGGGGAATTCGCACAAATCCTGAAAATGCCGGCCTGCTAGTGAAAACGTTTTCACCCACAGTCGAAGGAGGCACACCCTTTTCTTTTGCAATGTAGTGGAAATTGAGATAGTATTCTGCATCCCCGGAAGGTTCCATCCCCACCTTTGCCCAGAAACTGTCGGTCTTAAAATCAGAATTATTCCTGAAGCCGCCGTCTTCAAGTATTTCTTCAGTCGGCGTCCCCGGTCTTCTGGTAATGGTACCTAATTTCGGATCGAAATCATCGGACATCCTCCATCCGCCGGACTCCTGATGGGCATAATTCAGCCAGTAGTTAAAGATACCGGCTTTCATGCCATGGGTAAGGGATACTTTACTGGTGGCATATTCTCCCACCTCGATCAAAGCCTCAGCTGTGGGTTTATCGGTTGGTTTCTTCGTGATAATGTTGACAACACCGGCTAATGTGTTCGGACCATACAACACAGAAGCATCGCCTTTCGTCACCTCGATCTTTGCAACGTTGTCAACAGGTATCTGGTTCAGATCAAGTTTGCCATAAACTGTTTCATAGTAGGGCACACCATCGATCAGGATCAATGCCCTGCTTTGATCAAGCCCGCGTATTTGTATGTTCGGCTGGCTTTTCCTGCCGCCTGAAACAACTACGCCGGGTATATACGTTAAGGCCTCGGCAACCGTGCGGCTGTTTGTGGCCTTGATCTCCTCTTCAGTAATTTCTGTCGTAACCGTAACTTCCTTCGCAGCGGGCGATTGCTCCGCTGTTACATAAATCTCCCCGAGATCAAACACTGCGTACCCTGAGCTTTCGGATTTCATAACCTCTTCAGCACTTGCTGAAGAAAAGGCAACCAGCATCAAAGAAATGAGGCATGAAAAAACGCAGATTCTCCTGCTCATAATCCCTCCTTGAATAAATTATTATTATTCCCCTATCACTCCCTTACATATCTATCTCTAATGAATGCTATAAGTCAAACTCATTCTTTTCATGAATATCATGAATAATCTTCATGCACATTGTTTGTTGACACCCTATTGTTGACCACTTACAATAATCTTCATGGAAGACCATAAACTCAGAGCGTTCTGTCTTGTTGTCGAGATGAAGAGCTTTTCAAAAGCTGCAGAGGCAAAGTCTATGAGCCAGTCTGCTATAAGCCATCTCATTAAAAATCTGGAGGATGAAATCGGGGCTAAACTCCTTGTCAGAAAAGGAAAAACCATAATTCCCACCAAAGCCGGGAAGACATTCTATGAACATGCTGTCACTTTACTCAGGCAATATAAAAAAATGGAGGACGATATCTATTCCCTCATGCAGAAGAATAAAAGGGCCTTTGCATATCGGATCGAGCGAGACTGCAGCGGGTTGTCTTCTTCCCCAGGCTATCTACAGTTTTGCGAAGAATTATCCTGACGTAGAGATACATGTTTCCGTGTCGAATTCGGAGGATATTGTCCGGAGGCTGCACAAGGGGGATCTGGACGCAGGGATTATTGAGGGGAACATCGGAAGTGACTCCTTGAATTCAACGGAGATTGCGGAAGATGAGATAGTGCTTATTGCATCAGATGAGAATCAGCTTACGAGAAAACATCAGGTAACCGTCCGCAACCTGAGAGAGCAGGCATTCATAATGCCTGAAGAGGGTTCCGGGATCCGGGAGGTAATAGACGACTTTCTGCATGCCTTAAAAATAAATCCGGAAAAGCTCCGGATAACAATGACCCTCGGCAACCCCGAACTGATTGTGCAGATGGTCCAGTCGGGGATGGGAGTCGCCTTCGTCTCGAAATGGTCTGTTTTCAGGGCGATGAAAGAAGGTTCAATACGACTCATTCCACTTTCGGGGAAAAAACTCATCAGGAAATTCTTTTTGGTAAGCCTCGAAAAGGAACCTCAGTCCATGGTGGCAAGAACATTTTGCAATTTTATAAAAGGGTTCAGTTTCTTCGCACCGTTTTAATCAATCTCAAGGACCATCTATC
>CAVWBP010000035.1:0-10495 GCA_963753165.1 Thermodesulfovibrionales bacterium
CAGTCTGCCGTCGACCATCTTGAGGATTCTGTGGCAGCGTTGCGCAAGGGGTTCATTGTGGGTAACGATTACAAAGGTTATTCCCTGCTCCCTGTTCAGGTCGGAAAAAATCCTAAAGAGCTCTTCTCCGGTTGCGGTATCGAGATTCCCGGTGGGTTCATCCGCCAGGACGACTTTGGGATGGAGCAGGAGCGCCCGCGCAACAGCAACACGCTGCTGCTCCCCGCCTGAAAGTTCTCCCGGTCTGTGGCGCTTTCTCCCGGACAATCCCATCCGCGCAAGGAGGTCCTCTGCTTTTTTGCTCACTTCTTCATAACTTGCCCCTCCGCCCCCTGTCAGCCCGATAAGGCCCGGCATCATTACATTCTCGAGTGCGGTAAATTCAGGGAGGAGGTGGTGGAACTGAAAGACAAACCCTACAGTCCTGTTCCTGAATGCCGCAAGGGCATATCTGTCCAGGGAAAAGACATCGGTACTCTCATAGAAGACATTTCCTGAAGTCGGTCTGTCCAGCGCTCCGAGGATATGGAGGAGTGTGCTTTTCCCCACACCCGATGCGCCGACAATCCCGACCATTTCCCGCTCATGGATAGAAAGTTCAATCTCCTTGAGCACCTTGATTTCACCCGCATCGGTCGCGAAGGATTTGTTCAGATTTTTTGTCTCAATGAATGTATTCAAAAACTCACGTCCTCCCCTTTACAAGGGAATGCTTGGAGGGGGAATGAACAACTTCCATAAAAAACCTCCCCAACCCCTCATTGGCAAGGAGGGGAATAACTCTTCCTCTTATGTATCGAACAAAAAATATCATGTTATTTTTCTTTCTTTGATCCCGTGATATCCTTGAACTTATCGCCTGTTTTTCTGAGTCCATCGGACACTTGTTTTGTCGTATCTTTGATATCGTCAGTCTTTTCTTTTATCTTATCGGCCTCTTTCGCGACTTCTTCACTCTTTTTATGGATGACTTCCCCCGCCTTTTCCGATTGTGTGCCGAACCAGCGGAAGGGCTTGCCCCCCTGCCACAGGGAAAGGGCAAGAAAAATTATCACCGCAAGAATTGCCAGGCCGATGAGTCTGAATATCCCTTTGAACATACCTTACTCCTTTTCAGTCACCGCCTGATTATTCATATCTCAAAGGCTCCACGGGATTAAGTCTTGCCGCCTGCCATGCGGGATAAATCGTTGCGAGGAAACTGATGATGAGCGCGGAAAGGGATACGGTCGCAAAATCCGAGAAGTTCATTCTTACGGGCAGATGACTCAGGTAATAGACATCCGCGGGAAGTTTGATAATCTGGTACGTATTGAGAATATAGCTGAGGAGATATCCGCCCACCACACCGATAATCGTCCCGACCAGGCCGATTACAAAACCCTGAAGCATGAATATGGCCATAATCCCTCTGTCCGTCGCACCCATGGCCTTGAGTATGGCTATCTCCCTTTTCTTCTCGATGACGTTCATAATCAGGTTGCTTACTATATTGAATGATGCGACAAGGATGATAAGGATAAGGATAACAAACATTGCAAATTTTTCCAGTTTCAGCGCAGAGAAGAGATTTTTATTCATCTGCATCCAGTCACGCGCATAGAGCGGGAAAGAGAATTTGTCCTGTAATTTTTCCCTCACCGAGGCAGCCGTATAAATATCGTCCAGTTTCAGCTGAATGCCGGTCACTTCGTCCTTCATATCGAAAAAATCCTGTGCCGCACTCAAATGGGTAAGTACGAGGTTCGAGTCATACTCGAACATGCCGACTTCGAAAATTCCCGCCACCCTGAACTGTCTTATTTTCGGGAGCATGCCGAGCGGGCCTATCTTTCCGATCGGAGACAATACGTTGATGACATCGCCCTGGAATACGCCGAGACTGCTCGACAGTTCCCTCCCGATGATGATTCCCGGCATATCGCCTTTTTTGCTCAGGTTTTCGATACTCCCTTCTTTCATATGGTGTGTTAATTCAGTAGTATGTATTTCCGTCTCCGGGGTTATCCCCCGGAGGAAGACGCCATGTGCGCGTTTCCCTGAAGAGACCATGACCTGTCCGAGCACAAAGGGAGAGGAGGACACGATATCCTTTTCCCCATCGAGACGGTCCATCACCGCAGGGTACTCGGGGATGGCGCCCTTAAAACTGAGGATGACTATATGCGCATTCACCCCGAGTATCTTCTTCTGAAGGTCCTCATGGAATCCGCTCATCACCGACAGGACGACGAGGAGCGCCATGACGCCGACAGCAACTCCCCCGACGGATATCAGGGTGTTCACCGAAATACCCCTGTGCCTTTTCTTGGTTCTCAGATATCTGAGGGCTATGAAGAACTGGTACGGAAGGTTCATAGGTGAAGTATCAACTTACCATGAACATTTATCGTTGCAAATTGATCAATGAGCATCGTGATTCCTTACTGAATTTTATATTCATTTTGCATTGATTTGTCTACTGTTCAGGCTTCAATTGCGGGAACAGGATGACGTCCCTGATAGACGGTGAATTGGTAAGGAGCATCACCAGCCTGTCTATGCCGATACCCTCTCCTGCCGCAGGAGGCATACCGTATTCAAGCGCTCTCACGAAGTCTTCGTCCATGGAATGGGCTTCTTCATCCCCCTTTAACTTTGCATCCACCTGTTCCATAAACCGCTGCTTCTGCTCCATAGGATCATTCAGTTCCGAAAAGGCGTTTGCAATTTCCCTTGCAGCGATAAACAGTTCGAACCGTTCTGTCAGTGCAGGGTTTTCAGGCTTCCGTTTTGCAAGGGGGGAAAGCTCAACGGGGTGGTCAATAATGAAAGTGGGCTGCACCAGCAGGGGTTCGACTTTTTCCTTGAATATCTCGTCGAGAAGCCTCCCGAGTGATATTTTGTCCTGGATATCGATGTTCTGTGACTTTGCCCACTCCTTTGCCTTTTCAAGGTCAGTGACTATTTCCTGCGGGACTCCCTGCTGCAGGAGCGCATCGAGCATGGTAATTCTCGGCCAGGGCGGGGTGAAATCTATCACAGTATCTTCGAAGGGAACCTTCAGGGTGCCGAGCGTCTTCTGTGCGACAAACGAAAGCATTTCTTCAGTCAGGGACATCAGAAACCGGTAATCGCGGTATGCGATATAGAACTCGAGCATCGAAAATTCCGGGTTATGTTTTACCGAGATCCCTTCGTTCCTGAAATTCCTGTTCAGTTCATAAACCCGTTCATATCCGCCGACAAGCAGTCTCTTCAGGTAAAGTTCAGGGGCGATCCTCAGATAGAGGTCAACGTCGAGGGCGTTGTGGTGTGTCCTGAACGGCCGCGCGGTTGCGCCTCCCGGAATCGGCTGCATCATCGGCGTCTCCACTTCGATGAACCCCTGGGATTCGAGAAAATCCCTGATCGCTTTGATGATCATACTTCTGGCAATAAAGGTCTTCCTTACGTCCGGATTCACGATCAGGTCGACATATCTCTGCCGGTACCGTGTCTCGATATCCTTTAACCCATGCCATTTTTCCGGAAGCGGCCTCAGGGATTTCGCAAGCAGGACAAATTCTTTGACTTCAACGGTAAGCTCATTGGTCTTCGTCCGGAAAAGGTTTCCCTTCAATCCGACGATGTCCCCGATATCGGTCTTTTTCAGGAGTGTATATGTCTCTCCGAGGAACTCTTTCTTGAAATACACCTGTATCTTCCCGGTTGTATCCTGGATATGCGCAAATGCCGCCTTGCCGAAGTCGCGCATGGCGATAATTCTTCCGGCAAGTGAACAGGCAACAGGGTCGGTTTCGAGAGACTCCTTCGATGCATCTCCATATTTCCTGTGGAGGTCTTCTGCATGGTCATCGGCAAAGAAAGAACCGCCGAAGGGGTCTATCCCTAATTCACGCAGGTCTTCGAGTTTTTTGATCCTCTGTGCGATAAGCTCGTTGATTTCTTCCATAATGTCAGCGTTCTGCTGTAAAGCTCTGTCTGAAATAATTGCTCTGATATGATACCACAAGAACCGGGAAACGAACTTTTTTATTCTTCCATTTACCAATGAGAACCTTTGGAAAGCCTCTGTTGTCATTCCGGAATGACAGAAGTTTGCCAAGGTTGTTTATCAATAAATGTGGCTTTACTTATGGACTCCTTAGTGCCATAAGACTCGGCAGGCTAAGGTATTGTTATTTGCCGCTCTCGGCCATCCGTTCGAGGATTAACAGTTTTGTAGTCTCACCTACCGCGATCAGGGTGTCGCCTGCTTCTATCACGGTGCGGAACGTCGGGTTGAATTTCATCTCGCCGTTCACCTGTTTTATCGCAACAATGATAATGCCAAGTTCCCGCCCTATCCCGCATTGGTCCAGGCTCTGTCCCGCCAGCCCGGAGCCTTGCTGAATAGTGATCTCCTCCATCTGCAGATCGATGTTGCCGCTCTTAGTGGCAAACTCGATAAAATCCACCACCGCGGGCTTTAATACCGTATGCGCAATCCTCAGCCCCCCGATATGATACGGGGACACGACCCTGTCGGCACCCGCCCTGAGGAGCTTCTGTTCAGAACCTTCAATGCCCGCGCGTGCCACGATAAGAAGGTCCGGACTCAATCCCCGCGCGCTGAGGACCACGTAGAGGTTTTCAGCATCGGTCGGGAGCACGGAGATAAGACACTTCGCCCTCTCTATGCCCACCCTTTTCAGGAGTTCATCATTCGTTGCATCGCCTTCGATAATCAGGATATCTTCTTTTCCGTTCAGACTATTCAGGCTCTTCTCGATAACCACAAAGGGAAGCTTTTTGAGATGGAGTTCCCGCGCGATGATTTTCCCCATCCTCCCGTACCCGCAGACGATATAATGGTCCTTTAACTGCATCAGTCTCTTTTCCAATCTCTTCCTCCCGTATATTTCATGCAATTCACCCTCGATAATAAGCTTGGCGCCGATGCCAAGCGCATAAAACACCGTCCCTACTCCCCCGACAAGGAGGACGATCGTAAAGATCTGCCCATTGCGGGAAAGCACATGAATCTCTCTGTAGCCGACCGTGGTGAGGGTTATGATCGTCATATATAAGGAATCAAAAAAATTCCATTCCTCGACAAGCATGTACCCGGCAGTGCCAAAAGCAATAACGCAAATTATAAAGAGCGAGGCAAGAACGAGTTTCCTTTTCAGTTCCTCCACGTATCAGTATCCTTCTCCACAGTTTATTGAAACCTCAAAGGATATTCTACCACGAGCAGAGGCACTCTGCTCCTCCCCGTTCACCACGTCGTGAAAAGCGCTTTCATGTTTTTCAGTTCCTCTGAAAACCCGGAGGCCCTCCGGAGAGAGAAATCCCTGTATGTACTGATGCGCAGACCGTCAGGAGAATCTTCTCCCTTCACCGCGCCGTCCGTGTCCGTCCTGTATACTGAAATACCCTCAAGGGCGGCGAGCATTTCCTTATGGGGATGACCGAAGGAATTGCCGCGTCCCGCGCTGATGACTGCTGCAGCCGGAGAAATGATTCTGAAAAGTGAATTATGCGCAGAATTCCTGCTGCCGTGATGCGGCACCTTGAGTACATCGCTCCGGAGCCATCCGCCGAGCTGCAGAATATTCTCTTCAGCCTCCTGTTCGATATCACCGGAGAAGAGGAATGTATGATCGCCGGAAATTTTCAACACGAGGGAATCATTGTTTGCCTCAACATACCCGCTTCGCTGAGACGAATAAAATTCAGCATAGGGGTGAAGTGTCTGTATGGTATAGCCATCGCCTTCGAGAACATCTCCCCGCTTCAGCACCCGTTGTCTGATATGAACCAGGTTCTCCGGGAGTTTCATTCTCCCGTTGTGCCATATCTCCCTGATATCTATTCTTTCTTCCATATATCCGAGCCCTCCGGTATGGTCCGGGTGGATGTGGGTAAGCACAAGGGCGTCAACAGTCCTTTTCCCCCTGTACCGGAGGTATGAGGCCGCCTCCCTCCCGCTTTTCCCGGTGTCAATGACGATCGTTTTCCCGTCCGGAAGTTCGAGAACAGCCGAATCTCCCTGCCCCACGTCGAGGAACGTGACCTTCATACCGTCCCTTCCCGCCATCGAGAGAAGCCCATAAACCAGAAAAGGGATGAAAGGGAGTATGACCAGGTATCTTCTCTCTCTAAAAAAAAGAACCATTGCAAACCCTGCATAAAAGAGGAGAAGAAGGACAGGAGGGAAAGCGGGCACCGGGATATCTGCGTAGGGTATCCGTGCAAAGAGTTTCACAAGAGAGAGCACAACCCCGGTGACCGGTGCAAGCACCGGCGCAAAGATGAAATCCCCGGTGAACGGGAACAGGAACGCTGAGAATACCGAGAGCGGTATGATGAGAAAACCGATAAGAGGCGCGATGAGGAGATTTGTTGCCGGTGCGATGATTGAGAAATAATGGAAATAGTACGCCACGAGCGGCGCAGTGCCGATAGATGCGGCGAGAGAAATCTTTACGGCATTTCTGAGAGAACGGAACGGCTTTTTCTCCTCTTCTTCTCCACGCACGCCCGTCTTCATGGAAAACCCTATACACAATACCGCAGTGAATGACAGTTGGAATGAAACGCTGAAAAAGGTTTCGGGGTTCCAGACAACAAGGAGTACTGCTGCAAAAACCAGGGCGACGAGCCAGGAATTCTTTCTCCCGATAATCAGACCCGCAAGGAAAAGACTGATCATAATAAAAGACCGTATTGCAGGGATGCTCGCCCCTGAGATGCCGAGATAGGCGAGGACAAAGGGGAAGCAGAGGATCGCAGCCCCCTGGGAAGGGGTAAGGAAGAGGGTTATCCGCTGTAGTACTCTATAGGGCAGCAGGGCGATAAGCATGCGGAACAGGGTATACAGAACAACGGAGAAGAGGCCGAAGTGGCTTCCTGAAATACTGAGGATATGGGTAAGGCCGGTCGTGTTAAAGGCATTCCTCACCGCTTCGTCGATGAACGCCTGTTCTCCTGTCGTGACCGATGCAAGAAACGCCCCTGTATCACGGTCGAATCTTCCCACAAGGTATTCATTGATCCTGTACCGGAACTCCTGGATATGCGCAAAGAGCGGCTCCTTTGTGCTTCCCTGCCCGGAGATGCCGGCAAGATATGCAATCGCAGGCTGTTCCCCATGTTCACCGGGATTCCGGTGCGCTCCGATACCGGAGAACCGGATTTCCGCGAGATATTCGGTATATGGCCTGGAGCCTTCTTCGGCAAGTATCATGATTTCCTTTCCCGCGAGCGCGTGGGCCGGTTCACCGGTGCGTTGATTCTCTGCCCGCTCTATCAGGAAACTCTGTCTGATCAGTCCGCTTTTTGTCCTGACGGGAAAGGTGGTAAAAATCCCCTGTGCAAAATACCGTTCATTGCTGCAGGGTATTTCAACGGCGGGGCCGCATCGCATACACGCATAGAGAATCCCGGCGATCAGGACGGGGACGACAAGATATCTTCTTTTTCCGAGGAGGGCAAAGACGATAAAGAAAAGAATAAATGCGGTTGCATAAGGGAAATATGCAAACAGGGAAAACAGCAGAACACCGGCAAGGAATGCGAGAAAACAATGCATCAGGTCATCTTTGCTTTAATAACCTCCGCAATATTACTCCCGAGTTTTTTTATAAGTTTCAGGTCCTGGCCTTCAAGCATAACCCTTATTTTCGGCTCTGTTCCGGAAGGTCTCACCAGTATCCGTCCCATCCCTCTCAGTTTCGCCTCCGCCTCTTTTATTTTCTTCTCGATTTCGGGGATCGATTTAATCTCGCGTTTATGCTCCACCTGGACATTAATCAGTATCTGGGGGAACAGCCTGATCTCCGCGGCAAGCGCTGAAAGAGTCCTGTCCCTTTTTTTCATGAGCGAGAGGACCTGCAGTGCGGTAATCGGCCCGTCGCCCGTCGTATTGTGGTCAAGGAAAATAATATGCCCGGACTGTTCGCCTCCGAGGTTGTAACCGCCCTCGATCATCTTTTCTACCACATACCGGTCTCCAACCCTCGTCCTTACCAACCGTACCCCGTTCTTTTCAAGATACTTCTCCAGTCCGATATTGCTCATTACTGTCGCCACCACGGTATTCTTTTTCAGCGTTCTCTTCTGCTTCATCTCCGCCGCCCACATGCCCATGATTCTGTCACCGTCGACGATATTCCCTTTTTCGTCGCAGAAGATCGTTCTGTCCGCATCTCCGTCGTGTGCAATCCCGAGATGCGCTTTATGGAGCTTTACGGCTTTCCGGAGATTTTCGATGTAGAGAGCGCCGCATTCTGCGTTGATATTCACGCCGTCAGGCTTGTCATTGATCGAGATCACCTCAGCTCCCAGCTCCCGGAACAGCCATGGCGTAGTTTTGTATGCAGCGCCGTTCGCGCAGTCGACAACAACCCTGATGCCCTCAAACGTCATCCCTTTCGGTATGGTGGATTTGATGTATTCTATGTATCTGCCTGTCGCGTCGTCGAGACGGTATGCCTTGCCGATCTCCTCCCCTTTCACCCGCTTCCGGGAAAGCCCTTCATCAGTCACAAGCCCTTCGAGTTTCTTTTCGATTTCATCAGGGAGTTTGAACCCCTTGGATGAGAAGAACTTGATGCCGTTGTCTTCAAACGGATTGTGTGATGCAGAGATCACAATGCCCGCGTCCAGCCGCAGGGTCCGCGTGAGAAATGCGATTCCGGGGGTCGGGAGAGGGCCGACGAGCGTCACGTTCATTCCCATCGAGCATATTCCCGAAGTGAGCGCGCTCTCGATCATGTATCCCGACAACCGGGTGTCCTTGCCGATCAGGAGCATATTCCTGCCGCAGGTATGTCTGAGGAGATATGCGATCGCCATCCCCACCCGCAACACTGTTTCAGGGGTCATCGGATATTTGTTGACCGTCCCCCGTATCCCGTCAGTTCCGAACAGTTTCATTGTGCTTTCAGTCCTATCGTCAACTTGATCTCGACCGTATCATTTTTTGCCCGTATTTTTCTCCCTGTTAAATCAAGCCGTACCGACTGTTTTATCGTCTCATTAATGCCGGTGATATCGAAAGGTTCCGTCTTGATCACAGTGACCCGTGCCGTTTCAGACTGTATGCCCTCTATCAGCACTGTCTGCGGTTCTACCGCAATGGACTTTACCACATATCCCCGTGCAGGCTGGCCGACTACTACCGGAATTACCCTCACAACCCGGGTTTTCGTCTCTTCGAAGGTAATCCGTACGCTTGACGGATTGATGTTCGTTACCGTTACCGTATTGGGCAGGAGAACGTCACCCCTGCTTATATAGTACATGCCTTCTCCCTTTTTTGCCTTGCTGAGATCGACAGAAACCCTGATATCCGACGACTTGAGGAACTGCATGAACCGCTCCTGTCCCCGTATATTCAGGTCAATTGTCTTCGCGGAATTATTCACCATTTCGAGCCCAACGGGGATATTCTTGAATTCAATAGGCACATCGAGGGACATTTCCGACTGTCCACGGGATGTCACGAAAAGCCATAACACGATAGAGAGGAGCACCGCGACAATTTTCAGTCCAACATTATGGAATAACCATTTCCTCATTTCTTTTCCTTTGAGGTGAAGAGGTCCGTGAGGATATCCCTGAGCGTTCCCATGTCAAGGGGCGTATCCATTTTCCCCTTTATCGCCATGGATATCTGGCCCGTCTCTTCCGATACAATAATAATCACTGCATCGGTCTCCTCTGAGAGGCCTACGCCCGCACGGTGGCGGGTACCCATCGATTGGCTGAGTTCGGAACTCACGGCTATCGGCAGGAAGCATCCTGCCGCCACGATTCTGTTCCCCCTGATCACGACAGCCCCGTCATGGATAGGCGAAGTCGGGTGGAAGATGCTCAGCAGCACTTCCTTCGACACCCTTGCATCAAGGCGCGTCCCGATCTCCACAAAGTCTCCCAGGCTCGTCTCGCGTTCGATTGCGATTATTGCGCCGATCTTTCTGTTCGCGAGCGCGACTGTTGCCCTCACAATCTCGTCGAGTGACTTGAGCTCTTCCGCAGTCGTGAGGGTCTTGAGAAACCGTGTCTCTCCCATCTGTGCAAGCGCCCTCCGTATCTCGGGCTGGAACAGAATGATGATCGCAATAACAATCTGCCCCCAGAAGCTCTGGATGAGCCAGTCTACCGTATAGAGTCCGAAATACCGTGTGAGGAAGGAGGCTACGAGGAGAAGACCGAGCCCTATGAGCATATGGGCAGCTTTTGTTCCCTTGATGATCAGGAGAAGGCGATACAGGATGAAGGACATGACAGTGATGTCCACCAGGTCCTGCCATCTGAGTTGCATAAGGAATTCGATCATCTCCGGATTGTATTATCATACCATACATAATGGGCGCGTACGCATTCGTTTGACAAAAAAATGGTGATACGGTATTGTAAAGGATCAATCGCGGGGTGGAGCAGTCCGGTAGCTCGTCGGGCTCATAACCCGAAGGTCGCAGGTTCAAATCCTGTCCCCGCCACCAGTAAAATCAAGGGTTTGCAG
>CAVWBP010000036.1:0-13675 GCA_963753165.1 Thermodesulfovibrionales bacterium
TTCCTTGACATGTTTCGGTTGATGAGCTGTTATTGTTAGTAATTTACAATAACTGTATCAGGACCGAAACTAGTCTTTGTACTCCCATGCACCACATTTTCCCCCGAACAGAAGGAGGTTTATGAAAGATAAGACGTTTGAGCTTCACCCTCGATTGCGGCCGGCGTTACACGCACTCGCTATCGTACGCCAACCCCGATCCAGATCAAGGCTATCCCACCGGTACTCAGCGGACGGGACGTCATGGGGCTTGCGCAGACAGGTACCGGCAAGACGGCGGCCTTTCTGCTGCCGATACTGGAACGGCTGATAAACGAGACCTCGCAGTGGATGGGTACGCGCTCTGATTATGGCGCGAACGCGGGAACTGGCAGACAGATAAATTCCTCTATTATCGATCTCGGACGCCGAACGCAATTCGGAGCACCTCGATCTACGGCCGCGTGAGCATAATCCCCAGATAAAAAAGACCTCGCTCCGGTGTGGAAATGTCGTTGCATGTCCGGGCCGGCTTCTTGATCATATCAATCAACGCACTATCAGCCTGTCGCATGTGGAGGTGCTTGTGCTCGATGAAGCTGACAGGATGTTCGACATGGGATTCCTGCCTGATACCGGAAGATCATAAGGTGCTCCTTCCTCCAGCGCCAGACACTCTGTTCTCCGCAACCATGCCCGATGATATCCGCAAGCTGACACAGGAAGTACTCCGCGACCCGATTACCGTGCAGGGTGGGGCATATAGCGCCTGTGCATACGGTGTCGCATGCGCTTTATCCTATGAGACCAGCACCTGCGAGACCGCGCTTCTCATGAAACTGTTGCATCAAACGGATATCAGGGTCGGTCCTGATATTCACGCGCACGAAGCACAGGGCGAAGCGCGTAGGGGAGCAGTTGGAAAAGGCCGGATACCGTGCAGCGTCATTGCAGGGGAACCTGTCGCAGAACAGACGTCAGGCTGCGCTTGACGGGTTTCGTGAAGGCGCTTGCAGGTCCTCGTTGCAACAGATATTGCTGCACTCGGAATCGATGTCTCAAACATTTCACACGTCATAAAACTCGGTATCCCGGACACGGTAGACGCATATACCCACCGCATCGGAAGGACGGGACGCGCCGAACATACGGGCCATGCCTTTACCTTCATCACCCGTGAGACGAGGACACCGTCCGCAGCATCGAGCGCGTCTCGGATGAAGAATACAGAGACATATGCTGGAAGGATTCGATTACAGAAATTCGCTCCTGTACGCGAATAAAGAGTTTGCCCGTCCGCAGCGCGAGCCACAGCGCCGCAAGACCGAGAGGCCTGAGCAGGCCAGTCCTTCTGCAGAAACCGCTTATCGGAAAAGTGCGCACATAACCGGACTTTTCCGAAGTCCCTACAGAACGCTTGCTCACCGAAATGCTCCGGAGGTCACCCACGGTCGGCAGCCCGAACGGAGCAAGGCTCACAAAACGGGAGACATACAGAGCATCGCAGGAGCTGAGCAGCAGGCAGTAAAAGGAGCAGGGTAATGGGAGGGAGGAAGTCGCTCTGATATATCGGCCGGGACTTCGTGTTTCGATCGTATTGAAGAAAGACCAGCGGACACGGAAAGCTCACCGAAGGAATTGTGAAGATATCCTCACAAATTGTCCGTCACACCCCCATGGCATAAGGTCCGGCTCCAAACCGGAGAAGTAGGCAGGGTAAAAGAGACTTGCTTGAAGATTGATCCGAAATTTATAGAAATTGCAGTAAAAAATATCATTTGAAATCGAATCTAATTCTTTGTCGATTTTCTCTGGGGCTTTACCGATGACATCGTCATACGCCTGGCACCCTTTCTTATAGGTTTTTTCATTTTTGCGAGATACAGGAAACGGACATAACCTGGAAATCTTATTTTCCCTCCTATCCAATATGCTTTTTTTGTGCTACTGTTTATTCCATGAAGTTCTGATGCAATACAGTGAAAGTTATCTCATGCAAAAATAAGGAGCAATTATGGCAAAATACACCGCGCCCATTGACGAGGACACCAGGCAAAGGATTCTTGCGCTTCCGAGAGGCATACACTTTCCGGAATTTATACGAAAGGCAATCTCTGTTTTTGTCGAGGAGCTTGAGAAGAACCCCGACCTGAAACCGGAGAATTTCGTCATCACGGTAACTGCAAGAAAAGATAGATCAGAGAGAAACTAAATATCGGTTGCGAAAGGTGAGGGGCATAATTGCTTCCTACCCTGTATGGAACATCCGGATAACGATATGAAAAAAAGCAGAATTCTGATTACCTGTGCAAAAGGGATTGTCCCTTATCTGAGAGAGGAACTGCTTCAGATGGGTTTTCCGGTGCTCTCTGAAACCGTTGCAGGTGTGGCGACTGAGGGTACACTGGACGATACCTGCCGCCTTAATCTCTTCCTCCGGACAGGACACCGGGTGCTCTTCCTCATCAGGGAATTCACTGCAGAAGACGCTGAGCTGCTCTATGAAGAATTGTCGAAGATAGCCTGGGAAGAATACATCGCAGAGGATGGATATGTCTGTGTCACCTCCAGCGTGGATAATCCGAATATCAGGGACTCACGCTATGCAAATGTAAAGTGCAAGGATGCAATTGTCGACAGGATAAGGGAAAAATGCGGACAGCGTCCTGATTCAGGTCCTCAGCAGGACAGAGCAGTGGTTAGTCTTTATTGGAAGGATGAGCACTGTTCTGTATATTTTGATACCTCAGGAGAGCCTCTCTCCCGACGGGGGTACAGAAAAATCCCTATGTCTGCGCCGATGCAGGAGACACTTGCTGCTGCGATTATCATGGCTGCAGGATGGAGTGGCGCAGGGCATTGCATTAACCCTATGTGCGGCAGCGGTACTCTGGCTATTGAGGCTGCCCTCACAGCCCTCAACCGTGCTTCAGGGATACTGCGTAACAACTTCGGATTCATGCACCTTAAGGGATTCGATAAACCGAAGTGGAACGATCTGCGTGCAGAGGCAAAAAGAGAGGTAAAAAGCAGGCTGGATCGCCGGATCATTGCCACCGATATCAGCAGGCAGGCGGTTGAAGCGGCAAGAAAGAATGCTGCTACGGCAGGCGTCGAACATCTTATCGAATTTGCCGTGTGCGATTATGGCGAGACTGAGGTTCCGGACGGATCGGAATTGTGGTCATCAATCCGGAGTACGGAGAAAGAATGGGGGAGATCAAAGAACTTGAAAGTGTATACAGGGGATCGGCGATTTCTTCAAGCAGAAGTGCAGGGGGTATACAGGATATCTCTTCACGGGAAACCTCGACCTTGCAAAGAAGGTTGGATTAAAAGCGAAACGAAAAATCCCTTTTTTCAACAGTCCGATAGAATGCAGACTCCTTGAGTTTGAGTTGTACGAGGGAAGCAGGAAAGATTCTGCCGGAAACTGAGCGTATGAAGGAGGAGGTCATGAAGGAAGTCGATCAGGCCGAACAGAAGCAGTTCAGCCTGGATGAAATCAAAGAAAGGGTCTCTCGCTGTCTCGGGCCTGACCGGGTGCAGAAACGATACAATATCATCACCGACACCACCGATTTCTTCAGGGTTGATTACGATGACGTAGTGATCCTCGGAAACAAACCGTATCTGATCAGAAACAACGAGCGGGAAGGCCGTTTCGGAATCGACGAACAGCAGAAGTTCTGGGTCAAGCGCGCGAGGACCTTTCCGACGGCAGTGTAAAGATCATTAAGCTTGTCTTCCATGAGCGCTTTCAGGCGAAAGTCGGAGATATCGTGTTCGAATGTTTCAGAAGCCCCAAAAAGAGGGGAGAATCCTTGACCTCACAAAAGGTCATTCCCGCTTCATGCAGGGTTTTTCGCTCACGGACTCATCGAACAACCTGATAAGGGTCATTGACTTTGTTAAGGGAAAGACGCTCGCCGATGCGGTCTTGAACTTTGGCAGAGACCACGAGGATTATTTCTCCAATCATTTCCCGTCGATATTCGAAGAATATATAGAACTGGTTGAGGCGATACGGTTTCTCCATCAAAAGGGAGAAAAACACGGTGATATCAGACGGGACCATATCATCAAGGAAGAGGGAACAGGAAACAGCCGCTGGATCGATTTCGATTTCAATTACCTGCACAAGGAGAATATGTTCGGCTATGACCTTTTCGGGTTGGGGAATATTCTTGTATACCTTACGGGGCGCGGAGATGTGACAGTCCAGCAGCTCAGGGATGTCCGGTTCCCCGTTATTCGGCCGGTTGACGTCGTCTGACATGAACATTATATTCAATAACAGGATGGTAAACCTGAAGAAAGTGTATCCCTATATTCCTGATGCACTGAATTTTATCCTGCTCCATTTTTCTTCGGGCGCAAACGTATTCTATGAGAATACGGACCAGCTCCTTCATGACCTTTATGCAGCGAAGGAGCAGCTGAAAAGCATGTAACCTTAAGAATGAGGGGTGGACAGAGTATGGAATCAAAAAAAGCACATAACCGAAATATCCTTATTGCAGTCGACGAATCAGAAAATGCAACCAGGGCAGTATCCTATGTCAGGGACCTCCTTAACGGGCTGCCGGGATTCCGGATCAACATTGTCACCATCATCCCTGAACCGTCGGAAGATTATTTCCAGTCAGAGAGTGAACAAACTGAATGGATGAAAGAAAAGAAAGCCTTATCACGCAGCATTGTTGAAGGGCACCGCAGATTACTTACAGACGCAGGATTCAGCGAAGGAGATGTCAATGCGGAGGTGGTAATCAAGACATGCCCCTCGATTGCTGAATGCATTCTTGTCGAGCAGGAAAAACTCGAATGCGGAGCTGTGGTTATCGGCCGCCGGGGCATTTCCAAGAAGGAGGAATTCATTTTCGGGAGCACCTCAAGCAAGATCCTCCATACTGCCAAAGACTGCGCAGTTTGGGTCATCGAATAAGTTGCTTCTCAGCATTCAGATTGCGTGACCCGTATAGGGAAGGCATATGCAGCGGATGAATACCCATCGGCCCATACTTTGCTTATTTCCGGCAACCGCTTTATTTCTCCTGGAAGAATTCATATAATTGAGATAAATGCCCAATAGGGAGGATAGCATGAAAGAAAATAAGGATAGCAGGAAAAAGTACTGGTATCTAATAGGGGCTCTGGCAGTATTGGTTTTAATCGTATTCATATGGAAAGGTATAGAGGTCAGGAACATTCAGAAAAAGATGGCGGAGGAGCGTATCGTCCTGAACGAACATTACCGGAAGGTCATCATAAACAAAAACGAAGAAATGCTCCGCCTCGTAACGATACCATTCGTATGGACAGTGAGAAAAGAAATGCTGAGAGAGAACTATGAGCAGATCAATGAGTATTTTGTGCAGTTTATCAAAGAGCAGGATGTGAAACAGATACTCATCGCAAAACCGGATGGCCTTATCGTGGTTTCTACTGACAAAAAGCTTGAAGGAATGTCATTCGCCTCGCTATATCCTCCTGATCTTCTGGAACAGGACACGGTATTCGTCAAATTAAATGAAGATGAGACAATATGGGTGGCTGCGCCCATATTAGGGCTTAACGCAAAACTTGGAGTTCTTTTTATGATATACAAACCGAAGCCTATGGATAATGTGCCGGCTGCCGAATAATTTCGTCAGGACGGAAAAATCATTTGTTCTCTCACGGAGATTTCTTAAGCACTGTAGTCAGCCGTGTGAGTTATTTGGCTTCTGATTACTTCTTCCTCCAGGAAACAAACGCCTTAAAATGTCATTGTCCGGCTTGACTCCCGAATCACGTCGGGACATGCTCCCGAATATAGCGCATACTGACGAGAAAGAACCGAAGAAGGATTCCCCGACAAGTCGGGGACTGCAGCACTGAGATCTTTCATGTTTTTATTTGCCGGAGTACCAGACACCCCTCAACTCAATACTCTCCATGCAGACATCAGGAAGGAGTCAGGGAGAATCACTGCGGCGCATTATTAGTGTCGACAAGCTTGATATATTCAATCAATTGTTTAATCTCTTTCTTCTGGTTATAGTTTAAATCAATAAACTCAATACCCATTCCAATTCCCGGTTGTGAATTACTGACTTCTGCCTTCACCGTCAAAGTAGAAGGGATAGTTACATGAATCAAACTTCCTTTTTCAAGTGGGTGCAGGGTACTAACAAACATGCCATGTTCACATATATTTTGACTATACACTGACTTTTTGCCGTCTATCAAGATATCTTCCCTGAAGGGATATCGTTCATATTGTCTTCGTTCTTTTTGCTCTTGGTTATCCATCATTATTGTGATTCCGGTTAGGAATATAAACTATTTTAGCAAATTGCGATTTCCCTGACTACAGGAAGCATGGCAGTCAATATAATTATGAGCAAAAGAGGTGCAAATTCTGTTTATGAGGTTTGTCGACAGCAATGCTGATCAGAACAATTTATAGAATGCCGGAAACATATTACAGTTTCCGCATCTGGTTTTTTAAGGAGAAACCGCGAAGGGTTGGGGCCTTGTTCCCTTTGTACTGGATGAGGACATTATGCGTCTCCCCAAGCGTGCCGGGCAGGATCAGTCTCTTGATCTTTGCGACTTCGAAAAGGTAATCCTTTGAATTCTTATACAGTTCGGTGATCATTTTATCGATGCCGAGTGATACAAGGTAAGTGCCCTGCTGGCAGAAGCCGAGCGTCATGAAGCCGTATTCTTCTCCCCATTTCTTCACCGAAGAAAAATTTACATGGGCGGTGATATCCTGATCTCCGGTATTCGCGAACGGGTCCTCGTTGACCTGATGCCTGAAGTAACACATGAGCGTACCCCTGTTCCGTTCTTCGCTGTAATATTCCTGTGACGGATGGCCGTAATCTATCGTGACGATAAACCCTTCTGAAAGAATACCGGACGCCGACCTGAGCCATTCCTTAATCCTGAGGTTTATCTCTGTTCTGTAGCCAGGGGGGAAGGACAGGGAGAATTCTTCCAGATAACCGGAAAGGGCAGGGGTGCTTAAATCGCCTTTTGTTTCTTTGAATAGTCCATTTTCTGCAGTAACATAGATCTCTCTCAGGGTGTCCTCCATCTCAACGAGATGGACAGGAAAGGCGTCGAGCAGTTCATTCGAAAGAATGCAGCCGGAGATGATCCCAATTTCCTCCAGAGAAGAGACCCATTGCACTTTATGAGAAAGACCGCTGAGGAGTTTTTGCTGTTTCTCTCTCATGGAGGGATGAGGTTCGACTATCACATATCTCAGGGCGTCAAAGAACTCTCTCTTTGCGAGGTAATTGAGAAGATCCAGACAAAGATGACCGGTTCCTGCGCCGGGTTCGACCGCGTGAAAGACTGACGGTTTCCCCATGATTTCCCACATCTCTTCAAGCTGTCTTCCCAGGAGTGCGCCGAATACGGGATGGAGATGCTGGCTCGTATAATAGTCTCCTGCTTTCCCGATCTCGATCTTCCCGGATGCGTAATAGCCGAGACCTGGTTCATACAGGGCCATGTCCATGAAGGCCTCAAATGTGATCGGACCCTCGTTGTGTGATCTTTTCGATAATCTTCTTTTCCAGTCGGCTCATAAAAGAGTCTGCGAACAAGTTAATAGTTACCTTACATCCTTCGTGTCTTTACAATCCACTGCGTGTCACAGAGGTACTGATAATCGCAATTCGGGCAGATATTCTTTTTGTCGGTAGTGGGAAGAAAGGGGATGTCATGGTCGACGATTTCTCCGAGCAGCCTGAATAGTATCTTCTCCAGAACCGGTAAAAATTTCCTTTGCCCCTCGTTATCAAAAAGGGGAAGTTCAATATCACGGTTGATTGTTGAACGGCCGAGCAGGAGAAACATGGCGTCTGTATTTTCGATCTTTGTTCCCTTCCATTCTGAATACAGAAGGAGATAGAAGGGGAGCTGAAGGCTGCCGATAGCTTCGTTCCATGTCTCTCTTTTCTCAAGGTCGAGTTTCTGGAAATTGATTTTCAGATAAGAAGGGTTTGACCCTGTCTTATAATCAACTATAACAGTACGTTCACCCCTTTGCTCGATGCTGTCAATGCGGCCTCTGAGAAGAAAAGACTGTTTTGATGCCTTAATATCCACCTCTGTACCGAGAAACACCAGGGATTCCTTTCCCATAATATCAGGATAATACTTTGTGATGAGGTCACGCAGATGGTTCTTTATCTGCCTCTTCAGCAGGTACGTGGCTCCAGAGGGGTTTTCGCCGAATCTCTGTGCAAAAAGCCTCTCGATATGAATATCCATGTCATCCGGGTTGATGTCATTCTGTTTCAGCGGTCTTCCTTTCCTGTTCTGAAAGTAGCCTGAAAGGACGGAATGAACGAATTCTCCAATATCAGCGCGCTCGATGTCACCCGAAAAATCCTCTTTGCTCTTCAGGTTCAGAACATAGGAGTAATAGAAGGCGAGCTGGCATTTCAGATAGGCGTCCAGAGTCGTCGCGCTGTAAGTGAACTGTTTCAGGAAACTCACTATCCCATCGTTTTTTACGATTTCTCCGGGATTTCTGTTTCCGAGGCTGACACGGTACTGTACGGTGTTGAGGTACTTCCTCACGTTCCGTTCCCTGTCTTTTTTCTGCTTTTCCCAGAGAAGACGTTCTGCGAACCGGGATTTTTCTTTTCTGTCGTTTTCCACGAAGAAGAGATGAAATTCTTTTGCGCCATGGAAAATATTCTCGAAGTAATATGAGATAAGGGCGTCTCTGTCGCGGTATGTCGGTATGTTGAGTATCTCCCTTGCTTTCAGCGGGAGGAGGGAATCTTCTCTTTTCGTGTCAGGCAGCACCTCTTCGTTGGCGTCGAGGAGAAAGACCCTGTCGAACTGCAGGGTTCTTGTCTCAAGAAATCCGAGGACCTGGAGTCCCCGCACAGGTACGCCTTCAAATGGCGTATGACAGGTCATAAGGTATTTTCTGAAAAAAACGAAGTAGCCGGTGATTTCAGTGAATGTAATGTCCTTCATGAAAGAATGTTGTATGGTATCGAGCGCCTTAATGAGTGACTCGGCAAAAGGATGAAAGAGAGGATGAAGCCGTGCGGTGCTGTTCCTGTAGATATATAGAAGCACGTCAGCGCATTTTACCGCGAAGTCCCTGACGTTCTCAAAAGAGAGGAATTTCTCTATGGTATGTTTGTGAATATTCCCGAGATGCCGCTTTATCTCAGCGGCTGGTATGTCTTCCGCATCTGTTATGCCGGAAAGAACGTTCAGGGAAGATACGGTCTCTTCTATTTCACGAAGGGTCGCGAAGGTTTTCGTTCTGGAGCGGACAAGGTTTTCTTCAATCGCATGAAACATGATCCTTGTGGGTTCAGACACGCCGTTGAAATAGATGTTCTTCGTATAGGGATGGAGTACAAATTTAAGATAATCGGGAATATAGATACGCTCACCGTCCATGTTGGCGACAAGTTCCATGAGATTATTGAGAAAACCGAATACCGGGGTGCGTACTATTGGATATCCGACGGATATGTTGTAGCTGTCTTCATCGAACGAGGACAGGCATTGACGGAGGAGCGGGAAGAGTGTTTCTGAAGAAGGAAGCACGATGACTGTTTTTTCGTTCAGTTCCGGTTCTATCGCGTTCAGCATGCTGTTCAGAGCAAAAACCTGTCCGTGGGTATCGGGGCTTGCGCAGAAATTCACCATCGGGCCTTCATTTTCCTCGCTCTCATCGCCGGTTGCAATTCCCATGAATGAAATCTGATCTTTCAGCCCAGTGCCGTTCTGGAACAGAAACAGGGTGTCTTCCCGCCGGGCCAGTTTTTTACATAGCGTTTTTTCAGATGTCGTAAACGCGTAGAATCCCGCAAAAATGATCTTTCGGAAATTATCCGGAAAGATATCCGATACCTGTTCGGAAACAGTACGGTACCGGAGTGAACGCGTGGAACAGCCGAGTTCCTGCACTCTCTGATAGAACTTCTCATAGAAATGCGATAAGGACTGAAGTCTTTTCGCGGAATTGACAGGGATATTCTCGCCGGCCAGGGTTTCCACACCCCTGAACGCATGCGCGGATACGCATTCCATATAGAGTTCTTCGAGGTCATTATATATCTTCAGTCCGAGGGGGAAGAAACTGTCAGGGGTCAGGAAGCCGTGCTTGCCGAGAGGGTTTGGTGCGTGTCTGTGTAGGTCATAGAGGACTGCTATTGCGTCTATGGTCTCCAGTCTTCTGTCGGAATGAACAGTTTCGTAGAGACGGTCTATGAATTCATCCATCGATAAGATGCAGGGGGGAATGATGCTGCCCCGCATCCTCTCTGCAAGGGTTTTCCTGAGAAAATGGGCGGGCCTCTTGCCGGGGAACACTACAAGATTTGCAGAGTAGTCATGTCCTTCCCGGATGAGATCAGAGACGATTTCTTCGATGAGATTGCTTCCCCGGTGAACGATTCTGATGCTCATGATATTCTCCGCGCCTCTCCGGTATCCACATACACAAGGATGCATTCAACTTTCCTTGCGGGGAACAATTCCTCTGCAATTTTCAGATACTTCTTCATCTGGACTGTGTAGGTATCTTCTTCCGAACGGTCTTTGCCGGTCTTGTAATCAAGAATCGTGACTATGTCACTATCGATGACTATCCTGTCCATCCTGAGAAGCCTCCCGGTCCGGTCGGCGACCTCCCACTCTGTTTTCACCACTCTTTCGGGCTTTTTCCTGAAATATCCGGCAACATCCTTATGCGTTATAAGAGAAACTATGAGGTCATGCATTTCGGCGTCAGGGAACCCGGCGCCTGTTTCTCTCTTCACCTTCTCTATGATTTCCGAAACTCTTGTTAATATATCCATGCCTGCATAATCAATGAAGGAAAGCACCCGGTGCACGAATTCACCCCTCTGTTTTTCGTATATATTCAGCATTTCCTCAGGGCCTGCGCGGAACTCGATCTTTCTGGCCATATGGAGAAGCGGCGTGGGGACTGAAAAGTCATCCTTCATTTTTTTCGTATACAGAGGTTTTTCCGATGGGGGAAACTCATCGAAGGGGAGGAGGTCGAGAGGATACTTGCGGTTTTTGCCGCTCACCCCTATGACATAAAGTTCATATTGTGAGCGGGTAAACCCGACATAAAGGGAGTTCAGGCTGTTGACTTTATCCTTTCTCTGCTCTTCGGCATAGAGTTCGGCAGAATGCGCGTCATGGGCTGCAATTTCCCTGTTGATCTTCAATAACCGGATGCCGTTCCGGTCGTTTTCGATAATATAATCGAATCCTCGCGGGAACTCTTCGTAGAGCAGAAGGATTACTACGGGGAACCCGAGTCCCTTTGCCTTATGGATCGTCATGACCCGCACAGCGTCATAATCCTTCGGCACATTCATGTCCCAATCCGATTCACTGATCTCACCCATCTGTCCGTCATCTGCAAAAAGCAGAAAATCACCGATGCTGGTATATCCTCCGCCCTCAAGGTCTTTCACGGTTTCGAGTATCTTGACCAGAGTGGATTCTTCTTCCCTGAATGTTTCGAATATCCTGAAAGCGCTGAATATTTCCGTAATAAGGTCATACAAAGGTAAATACCCCGCTGATTTGAAGAGCCCTGCAAAGTATGTTTCCCAGAGCACAGGAAACGTTCTCTGGAATGCCTTGTATAGGGGGAGCTCGTTTCTCTGCGTGAAAAGGAAGTTCCTGATCTCTTCTTTCTCTTTCTGTTCTTCCGAGATTCTCCTGCTGAAAACCTCGCCCAGAAGAAATGTTGCAAAGGAGAGGTTTTTCGTGGGAGAATCGAGAAATTTCAGGAGGGCAAAAATTTCACCTGTCAGCTTCCTCCTCCGGATATCGAGGCTGCTGAAGGAGATAAATCCTATCTTCTTTTCGTTCAGCCAGGTCGTGACCCTTACTGCGTCCTCGTTTTTCTGTGTGAGGACCGCGATATCTCCACAAGAGTAGCCACGTGTGCAAAGGTCCTGGATCAGTTCCTGGATTTTCTGTTTTTCAGGAGGGTCCTCTTCATTTTTTTCATGAATGGTGACTTCAACATACCCTTCGGCTCCTTCAGCATTATGCGGTGTCTGTGTGTAATTGGTAAGGCCGCTCCTTTCTGCAGCCTCCCGGTAAAGAGGGATTTCCGGCGCCAGGCCCTGAAAAACCCTGCGGGTGAATTCAAGTATTCTGCTTCTGCTTCTGTAATTGATGCCGAGCTCTTTTTCGAACGGCTCTGCAGACAGGAAGGGACTGATGATTCCGCAGTCCCTCATTATCGTGTAATCTGCATCCCTGAACCCGTAGATTGCCTGTTTCGTGTCGCCTACAACAAAGAGACTGCCACCCTGTGAGAGAGAGTTGTCGATCAGCGGAATAAGGTTCTGCCACTGTATGGGGGCCGTATCCTGAAATTCATCGATCAGGAAATGATAGACGATATCTCCAAGCCTGAAATACACATCCGGGACGATCGATCCGCTGAGATACTCCGTGAGATACCGGTTGATGTCTTCTATAAATACTTTGCCCTGAAGTCTTTTTATCGACTCGATAATGGTGCTGAATGCCCCATAAACCAGAATATAAGGGACGCAGACAGAACGACTGTGGAGGAATGCGAATTGACTCACCAGTCCTTTCAACCCTGACCAGTGCGCCTGTATCTCTTCGTATGAATCCTGAAGAGACTGTTGTTTCTTCCCCGGTTTCTTCACAGGGGGAAGTTTAAGTCCTTTGCCGAAAATATCCGCGAAGTTGTTCTCTTTGACAGCAGATCTCACCGCATCGTATGATGAATTCAGGCTTTTCTCAAGAGATGATTTAATTATCAAATTATCAATAAGATCCAAGAGACAGCTAATCTTTAACTTTAAGTCATCAAGTTCCTTCCCTTCGTTTGTCAGAAGGGGTGTTCTGCCGACGGCTGAAGTCTTTCGGTGGATTTTTTTGATCTCTTCAAGAATCGTACCGGAAGGTTCCCATAGAAAGGCTGTCCCGGACTTCTTGTTTCCCCCGATACTGTCGATAATATGCTCAAAAAGTACAGTTTCATCGGTATGTTCCCTTACATTTCTAAGAAAAAGGTTGAACGCGTATTCCATAACCGATTCATTATTCAGGAGAATATCGAATTCAGGATGGTATCCGAAATCGATTGCCGATGCTTTGAATACAGTTGCCATGAAACTGTCTATGGTCTTTACCTGAAAATCAGAGTAATTGCCGAGTATCTCTTCTATGAGAGTTCCGGCACGTTCACTCATTCTTTCGTTCCCGATAGAAACAACCTGCCTGAGTTCGTCGAGAACATCAGGTTTTTCGAAATACGCGTCCTTGAGCCATTCGAGAACCCGTTCCTTCATCTCTTTCGCGGCATTATTCGAGAAAGTTACCGCGAGGATGTTCCTGAGGCTGTTATGATGAATTCTTTCGGACAGGATGAACTGTACGAACCGCTGGGTGAGGGCATAAGTTTTCCCGGAGCCTGCGGAGGCCTTGAGGATCATGAAATGCGGGAATGAGATCTCAGTGTCTTTCTGTAAAATTGAGCTCATGGCAGTTTATTGTTCTCTGCATGACAATATAACTTTTTGCGAGGGTTTTTGCCATGATGAAACTGTACGGAAAAAGAGAAACAGCTGTTTAGCATCCGGTTAAAAAATAATAAAAAATGAGAATATTTCGAAGAAAAAGCAGGAATGGAATAGAAATTAAT
>CAVWBP010000037.1:0-5118 GCA_963753165.1 Thermodesulfovibrionales bacterium
GTCGCCCTCGGGCACCCGGGGACCTTTCTTAATAAAATCGAATTGCCTGATCAGATTCTGCTGGGCTTCTTTTATGTCTTCCGGCAATTGTTCGGGGGGAACCGCTAATTCGGCAAGTTTTTCCTCGCTCAGTCCTTTTCCACCCGGCACGACTGTCAAAGATTTAAATTTACAGGTTGTGAAGCAGGTCGAGCATTGCAGGCAGAGCGACTGGTCGATTACGTGCGGTTTCTTCTTTTCTCCGGTAATCGCCTTTGCCGGACACGCCCTCAAACACATACCACAGCCCTTGCAGGCTTTTTCTATAATAAAATAAGCCATATCTGTCGGATGGGTTATCGGCAGCATCTTGTCTTTGGGAGGAAGGACGAATTTTGGTTCGTCCGCCATTACGGGGCCCTCCGGAAGCTTGTCGAGACACTGTTTGATAATCTTGATGGACTGTCTCAACTCAAGCATCCTGCAGCGGTATCTGTCATAGGTGTCGCCTGCCGTGCCTATGGGCACTTCGAAATCGACCTGGTCGTAGGCGTCATAAGGCATGTATTTTCTTATATCATAAGGGATGCCGGAACCCCGCAATGTTGGTCCGGTCATTCCCCAGTTGATCGCTTCTTCAGCCGAAATAACTCCGATACCTACCGTCCTCTGGAGCCATATCCTGTTCTGGTCAATGAGGGTTTCATATTCCAGAATTCTTGAAGGAAACTCCTCAAGGAATTTCACTGTGCTGTCGATAAACTCCTGTGAGATATCGTTCCGCACCCCGCCGATTCTCGGGTAGGTAATGGTAAGGCGCGCACCGCTGACCATCTCAAAGAGGTCGAGTATCCATTCCCTTTCTCTGAAGCAGTAGAGGAATACGGTCATTGCTCCTATGTCAAGGGCATGGGTAGCAAGCCAGAGGAGGTGGTTCGAGATCCTGGACAATTCACCCACTATGGTCCTGATAAACTTCGCCCTCGGAGGGGCCTCTATGCCGCAGAGTTTTTCAACGGCGACGCAATAGCCGATATTGTTCGACATTGCAGAAACATAATCCATCCTGTCGGTAAGCGGAAGGGCCTGAAAATAGCTCAGGCTCTCGCCAAGTTTTTCGAGCCCCCGGTGGAGATAGCCCACATAGGGAGTAAGCTTGACGATTGTCTCGCCGTCGAGGTCAAGGACAACCCTTAAGACACCATGCGTAGCCGGGTGCTGGGGACCCATATTGACATTGAGTTCTCTTGTTTCGAAAATCTTTTCAGGTTCTTCCATCTTAATCATCCCACTCAAACTCCTTCAGCTCCTGCGACCTCTTTACCACTTCAACAAAACCCGGCCAGTCCTTCTCAAAGTCCGGGCCTTTTAACGGATAGTCTTTTCTTAACGGATGCCCTTCCCAATCCTCGGGCATGAGAATCCTCCTCAGATCCGGATGGCCGACAAACTCTATCCCGAACAGGTCATAGCATTCCCTTTCGTGCCAGTCTGCACCAGCCCATATGGGAACAACAGTCCCGATCTGCGGATTATTTTCCGGCACCTGTGCCTTGATACGGATGCAGTGGCGGTATCTTGTTGATAAAAGATTGTAAACGACCTCGAACCTCACTTCCTTCTTTCCTGACCAGTCGACAGCAGTCAAATCCTGAAGGTGGTCGAAACTGAGGTGAGGATCATCATGAAGATATCTGAGTATTGCGACACTCTGATCTTTTTTAATAATCACAGAGACCTGGTCCCTGTGATTGGTCACTTCGATAACCTGTTCGGGGAAGTGTTCTTTGATCCTCCCGGCTATCTGTTCCGGATCGGTTCCTGCGGCATAAATACCGGCCTTTACTTCGGTTACCGCCATGGACTCCACCTCGCCTGTTCTTTTCTGATCTTTTCCTGGAGAAGCATCACGCCTTCAAGAAATGTTTCAGGTCTCGGAGGGCAGCCCGGCACGTATACATCAACAGGGAGAAAAGTCTCGCATCCCTGTACCGTACTGTATGTTTTGAAGATTCCCCCTGTGCAGGCGCAGCTCCCGACTGCTATCACGTATCTCGGTTCCGGTATCTGGTCGTATACCCGTCTTATCACGGGAACCATTTTCTTGGTGACGGTGCCGGCAACGATTACGCAGTCTGACTGACGCGGAGATCCCCTGAAGATGACGCCAAATCTGTCGAAGTCATAATGTGATGCGCCCACGGCCATCATTTCAATGGCGCATCAAGCAAGGCCGAAGGTCATAGGCCAGATTGAAGACAGCCTGCCCCAGTTCACAATCTTATCAAACGTTGTGACGATAAGGTTGGGAGGCAATATCTTGACGTCTTCTTCTACCTGAACCAGACCTGTGGCTGATGTGTCTAACATCTTCTAACCCCCTGTTGGTTATTTCAATCCCAAACGAATGCGTCTTTTCTCCAGGCGTAAAGGTAACCGATCAATAGTATAGCGATAAAGATCACCATTTCGATGAATGCAAAGATGCCGATTTTATCGAAGACAACCGCCCAAGGATAAATGAAGATCGCTTCAACATCGAATACTACGAAGAGCATCGCGATTACATAGAAGCGTATCGTAAACCTTGTGCGGGGTTCACCTTTCGGATCGATACCGGATTCATAGGGCAGGAGCTTTTCAAAGTAGGGCTTCCGCAGTCTGAAGAGATAGCCGATGAGAAGTGCGCCAAAGCCGAACGCCGAGGCGATAAGAATGAAAATAAGAACCGGTAAATATTCTGATGGTAAATAGGTTCCAGGCATAAGCGGTTATGTTATACTGAAAAGCACCACATCTTGTCAAGTAAAAATTTTTCGGCAGCAAATTAGCGGTATAATGCAAAAAAATTAAAGAGCGAGGCTTGGGAATATGTTTAGAATCTCCAGGAAAATGGAATTATCCGATGCGGTTCTCTTGTTCGAAATCGAGGCGCACGATATTGCGCGCAAGGCAAAGGCAGGAAATTTCTTTGTACTGAGAATCGATGAGCGGGGCGAACGCATTCCGCTCACCATTGCAGATTTCAATAAGAAGAACGGAACGATCACTACTGTCTTTCAGAAAATGGGGAAGACAACCCATCAGCTTGCCGAACTTGGCGAGGGAGATTCCCTCCATGATGTCATCGGACCTCTCGGCATGCATTCACATGTCGAAAATTTCGGAAAAATTATCTGCGTAGGCGGAGGCGTCGGCATAGCGCCGGTTTATCCGATCGCCCGCGCATTGAAAGAGGCAGGGAATACCGTTCTCTCCATCATCGGAGCACGGACAAAAAATCTGATCTTCTGGGAAGAGAAGATGCGTGAAGTATCAGATGATCTCATCATTGTGACCGATGACGGATCATATGGAAGAAAAGCAGTGGTAACGGTCCCTGTCGATGAACTGCTGAGAGAAGATAAAAGCATTCAACGGGTAATCGCGATCGGCCCTGCGATCATGATGAAGTTCGTATGCGTAACGACCGAAAAACACCAGGTGAAAACCATCGTCAGTCTGAATTCTATTATGGTCGATGGGACCGGGATGTGCGGGGCGTGCAGGGTGGAAGTCGGCGGAGAGACAAAGTTTGCCTGTGTCGACGGTCCCGAATTCGACGGACATAAAGTAGATTTCGACCTCCTCATGGCACGGCAGAGAATGTACGGAGAAGAAGAGAAGGCCGCGTTCGAGCGTTATAAAATAACGCGGGAGGTCAAATAACCATGGAAGAGAAAAAAATAAAGAATAGAGTCAAGATGCGGGAACAGGAAGCCCGTGAGCGCGCCCGGAATTTTATGGAAGTTCCCTATGGGTATACACCGGAAGATGCCGGTGAAGAAGCTTCCCGATGCCTGAACTGCCTGAAGCCGACCTGCAGGAGCGGCTGCCCGGTCGAGGTGGACATCCCTTCTTTTATTCAATTGATAAAAGAGGGGAAATTCATAGAGGCTGCATGGAAAATAAAGGAGAAGAACGCGCTTCCCGCAGTATGCGGCAGGGTATGTCCGCAGGAAATTCAATGCGAATCGATGTGTATCCTCGGCAAAAAAGGAGACCCTGTCGCAATCGGGAACCTTGAGAGGTTTGTTTCCGATTATGAAGCCGCTCAGGGAGAAATACAGATGCCCGAAAAACCGGCCCCTTCCGGGAGGAAAATCGCCATTATCGGCTCAGGCCCCGGAGGACTGACCTGTGCAGCAGATCTCATCAGGTCGGGGCATGAGGTCACCCTCTTTGAAGCGTTGCACAAACCGGGCGGAGTCCTGGTATATGGAATACCGGAATTCAGACTTCCCAAGGCCATCGTGGAACGTGAGGTCGAATACATAAAAAAATTGGGAGTTGCGGTCAAAGTGAACGCAGTCATAGGCAAGCTCTTTACCATCGATGAATTACTGAGTGATTACGGATACGACGCATGCTTTATTGCAACCGGTGCGGGACTGCCGGTCTTCATGGGGATACCCGGAGAAAACCTCAACGGCGTGTATTCTTCCAACGAATTTCTTACGCGGGCGAATCTCATGAAGGCATATCTCTTCCCCGAATATGATACCCCGATTAAGCGGGGGAAAAAGGTTGCCGTGTTCGGCGGAGGGAACGTTGCCATGGATTCTGCACGGGTCGCCCTCCGTCTCGGGGCGGAAAAAGTGTATATCGTGTACCGGCGTTCTGAGACTGAAATGCCTGCGAGAAAGGCCGAAATACACCATGCGCACGAGGAGGGCATAGAATTTATGCTTCTGACAGCTCCATTGAAGTTCCTCGATGACGGCAAGGGGAATGTGAATGCGGTTGAATGCATCAAAATGGAACTGGGAGAACCGGATGCATCGGGGAGGAGAAAACCGGCGCCCATCAAGGGGAGTCAATTCACCCTGGAGATAGATGTTGCGATCCCCGCTATCGGAACCCGTTCGAACCCTCTTTTGACAAAAACGATGCCGGATTTGAACCTGAACAAGAGGGGCTATATCGTTGCAGACCATGAAACCGGGATGACCACGAAAACAGGGGTCTTTGCCGGTGGAGATATCGTTACCGGTTCAGCAACCGTAATCCTCGCGATGGGCGCGGGGAAGAAAGCCGCCCGGGGCATCAACGATTACCTCAAATGGAAGTTCTGGGATACAGGCGGAATTACACAATAAT
>CAVWBP010000038.1:0-30251 GCA_963753165.1 Thermodesulfovibrionales bacterium
GGAAAAAGTACTGGTATCTAATAGGGGCACTGGCAGTATTGGTTTTAATCGTATTCATATGGAAAGGTATAGAGGTAAGGAACATTCAGAAAAAGATGGCGGAGGAGCGTATTGTCCTGAACGAACATTACCGGAAGGTCATCATAAACAAAAACGAAGAAATGCTCCGCCTTGTAACGATACCATTCGTATGGGCAGTGAGAAAAGAAATGCTGAGAGAACTGTATCGAGCAGATAAATGAGTATTTTGTGCAGTTTATCAAAGAGCAGGATGTGAAACAGATACTCATCGCAAAACCGGATGGCCTTATCGTGGTTTCTACTGACAAAAAGCTTGAAGGAATGTAATTCGCCTCGCTATATCCTCCTGATCTTCTGGAACAGGACACGGTATCAGTCAAAGTAAATGAAATCAGGAACATATGGTGGCTGCGCCCATATTAGGGCTTAACGCAAAGCTTGGAGTTCTTTTTATGATATACAAACCGAAGCCGGTGGATAATGCGCCGGCTGCCGAATAGTTTTCTCAGGAAGGAAGAATCTCTTTTGTGCAATAAACGCCCTGTGAGTTATTTGGCTTCTGATTAGTTCTTCCTCCGGCAAATAAACACCTTAATGTCATTCCCGCAAGTGAAGCGCGTCGGGAATCCTTCAATATAGCGCATACTGACAAGAACCGAAGAAGGATTCCGGACAAGCCGGAGACACAGAGCACTGTAAATCTTTCATGTTTTTATTTGCCGGAGTACCAGACACCCCTCAACTCAATACTCTCCATGCAGACTTCAGGAGGGATTCAGGGAGAATCACTGCGTTGCATTATTAGCGTCGACAAGCCTGATATATTCAATCAATTGTTTAATCTCTCTCTTCTGATTATAGTTTAAATCAATAAACTCAATGCCCATTCCAATTCCGGGTTGTGAATTACTGACTTCTGCCTTCACCGTCAAATGAGAAGGGATAGTTACATGAATCAAACTTCCTTTTTCAAGAGGATGCAGTGTACTGACAAACATGCCATCTTCACATATGTTTTGACTATACACTTGCTTTTTGCCGTCTATCAAGATATCTTCCCTGAAGGGATATCGTTCATATTGTCTTCGTTCTTTCTGCTCTTGGTTATCCATTGTTATTTTTGATTCCGGTTAGAAATATAAACTATTTTATCAAATTGCGATTTCCCTGACTACAGGAAGCATGGCAGTCAATATGATTGTGAGCAAAAGAGTGAAATTCTGTTTATGAGGTTTTTCGACAGTTATGCTGATCAGAACAATTTATAGAATGCCGGAAACATATTACAGTTTCCGCATCTGGTTTTTTAAGGAGAAACCGCGAAGGGTTGGGGCCTTGTTCCCTTTGTACTGGATGAGGACATTATGCGTCTCCCCAAGCGTGCCGGGCAGGATCAGTCTCTTGATCTTTGCGACTTCAAAAAGGTAATCCTTTGAATTCTTATACAGTTCGGTGATCATTTTATCGATGCCGAGTGATACAAGGTAAGTGCCCTGCTGGCAGAAGCCGAGTGTCATGAAGCCAGTATTCTTCTCCCCATTTCTTCACCGAAGAAAAATTTACATGGGCGGTGATATCCTGATCTCCGGTATTCGCGAACGGGTCCTCGTTGACCTGATGCCTGAAGTAACACATGAGCGTACCCCTGTTCCGTTCTTCGCTGTAATATTCCTGTGACGGATGGCCGTAATCTATCGTGACGATAAACCCTTCTGAAAGAATACCGGACGCCGACCTGAGCCATTCCTTAATCCTGAGGTTTATCTCTGTTCTGTAACCAGGGGGGAAGGACAGGGAGAATTCTTCCAGATAACCGGAAAGGGCAGGGGTGCTTAAATCGCCTTTTGTTTCTTTGAATAGTCCATTTTCTGCAGTAACATAGATCTCTCTCAGGGTGTCCTCCATTTCAACGAGATGGACAGGGAAGGCGTCGAGCAGTTCATTCGAGAGAATGCAGCCGGAGATGCTCCCCATTTCCTCCAGAGAAGAGACCCATTGCACTTTGTGAGAAAAACCGCTGAGGAGTTTTTGCTGTTTCTCTCTCATGGAGGGATGAGGTTCGACTATTACATATCTCAGGGCGTCAAAGAACTCTCTCTTTGCGAGGTAGTTGAGAAGATCCAGCAAAGATGACCGGTTCCTGCGCCGGGTTCGACCGCGTGAAAGACTGACGGTTTCCCCATGATTTCCCACATCTCTTCAAGCTGTCTTCCCAGGAGTGCGCCGAATACGGGATGGAGATGCTGGCTCGTATAATAGTCTCCTGCTTTCCCGATCTCGATCTTCCGGATGCGTAATAGCCGAGACCTGGTTCATACAGGGCCATGTCCATGAAGGCCCAAATGTGATCGGACCCTCGTTGTGTTTTCAAGTATCTTTTTCCAGTTGGTGTCGATGCCATAAATTATGATTCATTCGAAAAAAAGATGAAAGACCTGTTCATCACAATAAAGTATGTCATTCCGGACAAGCCGGAATGACGACAAAAAACTTTTAGAAATGTTCTCATTAGTAGTATTCACATAAATGCACAGGAATGAAAATTACAAGTCAATTTCCTCGTGTTTTTACAATCCATTGCGTGTCACAGAGGGACTGATAATCGCAATTCGGGCAGATATTCTTTTTGTCGGTAGTGGGAATAAAGGGGATATCATGGTCGACGATCTCTCCGAGCAGCCTGAATAGTATCTTATCCAGAAACGGAAAAAATTTCTTTTGCCCCTCGTTGTCAAAAAGGGGAAGTTCAATATCACGGTTGATTGTTGAACGGCCGAGCAGGAGAAACATGGCATCTGTATTTTCGATCTTTGTTCCCTTCCATTCTGAATACAGGAGGAGATAGAAGGGGAGCTGAAGGCTACCGATAGCTTCGTTCCAGGTCTCTCTTTTCTCCAGGTCGAGTTTCAGGAAATTGATTTTCAGATAAGAAGGGTTTGAGCCTGTCTTATAATCAACTATAACAGTACGTTCACCCCTTTGCTCGATGCTGTCGATGCGGCCTCTGAGACGAAAAGACTGTTTTGACGCCTTAATATCCACCTCTGTACCGAGAAATACCAGGGATTCCTTCCCCATAATATCAGGATAATACTTTGTGATGAGGTCCCGCAGATGGTTCTTTATCTGCCTCTTCAGTAGGTACGTGGCTCCAGAGGGGTTTTCGCCGAATCTCTGTGCGAAAAGCCTCTCGATATGAATATCCATGTCAACCGGGTTGATGTCATTCTGTTTCAGCGGTCTTCCTTTCCTGTTCTGAAAGTAGCCTGAAAGGACGGAATGAACGAATTCTCCAATATCGGCGCGCTCGATATCGCCCGAAAAATCCTCTTTGCTCTTCAGGTTCAGAACATAGGAGTAATAGAAGGCAAGCTGGCATTTCAGATAGGCGTCCAGAGTCGTTGCGCTGTAAGTGAACTGTTTCAGGAAACTCACCATCCCATCGTTTTTTACGATTTCTCCGGGATTTCTGTTCCCGAGACTGACACGGTACTGTACGGTGTTGAGGTACTTCCTCACGTTCCGTTCCCTGTCTTTTTTCTGCTTTTCCCAGAGAAGACGTTCTGCAAACCGGGATTTTTCTTTTCTGTCGTTTTCCACGAAAAAGAGATGAAATTCTTTTGCGCCATGGAAAAGATTCTCGAAGTAATATGAGATAAGGGCGTCTCTGTTGCGGTATGTCGGTATGTTGAGTATCTCCCTTGCTTTCAGCGGGAGAAGGGAATCTTCTCTTTTCGTGTCAGGCAGGACCTCTTCGTTGGCGTCGAGGAGAAAGACCCTGTCGAACTGCAGGGTTCTTGTCTCAAGGAATCCGAGGACCTGGAGGCCCCGCACAGGCACGCCTTCAAATGGCGTATGACAGGTCATAAGGTATTTTCTGAAAAAAACGAAGTAGCCGGTGATTTCAGTGAATGTAATGTCCTTCATAAAAGAATGTTGTATGGTATCGAGCGCCTTAATGAGTGACTCGGCAAAAGGATGGAAGAGAGGATGAAGCCGTGCGGTGCTGTTCCTGTAGATATATATAAGCACGTCGGCGCATTTTACCGCGAATTCCCTGACGTTCTTCAAAGAGAGGAATTTCTCTATGGTATGTTTGTGAATATTCCCGATATGCCGCTTTATCTCGGCGGCTGGTATGTCTTCCGCGTCTGCTATGCCGGAAAGAACGTTCAGGGAAGATACGGTCTCTTCTATTTCACGAAGGGTCGCGAAGGTTTTCGTTCTGGAGCGGACAAGGTTTTCTTCTATCGCGTGGAACATGATCCTTGTGGGTTCAGACACGCCGTCGAAATAGATGTTCTTCGTATAGGGATGGAGTACAAATTTAAGATAATCGGGAATATAGATACGCTCACCGTCCATGTTGGCGACAAGTTCCATGAGATTGTTGAGAAAACCGAATACCGGGGTGCGTACTATTGGATATCCGATGGATATGTTGTAGCTGTCTTCATCGAACGAGGACAGGCATTGACGGAGTAGCGGGAAGAGTGTTTCTGAAGAAGGAAGCACGATGACTGTTTTTTCGTTCAGTTCGGGTTTTATCGCGTTCAGCATGCTGTTCAGAGCAAAAACCTGTCCGTGGGCATCGGGGCTTGCGCAGAAATTCACCATCGGGCCTTCATTTTTCTCGCTCTCATCTCCGGTTGCAATTCCCATGAATGAAATCTGATCTTTCAGCCCAGTGCCGTTCTGGAACAGAAAAAGGGTGTCTTCCCGCTGGGCCAGTTTTTTACATAACGCTTTTTCAGACGTCGTAAACGCGTAGAATCCCGCGAACATGATCTTTCGGAAATTATCCGTAAATATATCCGATGCCTGTTCGGAAACAGTACGGTACCGGAGTGAACGCGTGGAACAGCCGAATTCCTGCACTCTCTGATAGAACTTCTCATAGAAATGCGATAAGGACTGAAGTCTTTTCGCGGAATTGACCGGGATATTCTCGCCGGCCAGGGTTTCCACACCCCTGAACGCATGCGCGGATACGCATTCCATATACAGTTCTTCGAGGTCATTGTATATCTTCAGTCCGAGGGGGAAGAAACTGTCAGGGGTCAGGAAGCCGTGCTTGCCGAGAGGGTTTGGTGCGTGTCTGTGTATGTCATAGAGGACTGCTATTGCGTCTATGGTCTCCAGTCTTCTGTCGGAATGGATGGTTTCGTAGATACGGTCTATGAATTCATCCATCGATAAGATGCAGGGGGGAATGATGCTGCCCCGCATCCTCTCCGCAAGGGTTTTCCTGAGAAAATGGGCGGGCCTCTTGCCGGGGAACACTACAAGATTTGCGGAGTAGTCATATCCGTCCCGGATGAGATCAGAGACGATTTCTTCGATGAGATTGCTTCCCCGGTGAACGATTCTGATGCTCATGATATTCTCCGCGCCTCTCCGGTATCCACATACACAAGGATGCACTCAACTTTCTTCGCGGGGAACAATTCCTCTGCAATTTTCATATATTTCTTCATCTGGACTGTGTAGGTATCTGCATCCGAACGGTCTTTGCCGGTCTTGTAATCAAAAATCGTGATTATGTCACTATCGATGACTATCCTGTCCATCCTGAGAAGCCTCCCGGTCCGGTCGGCGACCTCCCACTCTGTTTTCACCACTCTTTCGGGCTTTTTCCCGAAATATCCGGCAACATCCTTATGCGTTATTAGGGAAACTATGAGGTCGTGCATTTCGGCGTCAGGGAACCCGGCGCCTGTTTCTCTCTTCACCTTCTCTATGATTTCCGAAACTCTTGTTAATATGTCCCTGCCTGCATAATCAATGAAGGAAAGCACCCGGTGCACGAATTCACCCCTCTGTTTTTCGTATATATTCAGCATTTCCTCAGGGCCTGCGCGGAACTCGATCTTTCTGGCCATATGGAGAAGCGGCGTGGGGACTGAAAAGTCATCCTTTATTTTTTTCGTATACAGAGGTTTTTCCGATGGGGGAAACTCATCGAAGGGGAGGAGGTCGAGAGGATACTTGCGGTTTTTGCCGCTCACCCCTATGACATAAAGTTCATATTGTGAGCGGGTAAACCCGACATAAAGGGAGTTCAGGCTGTTGACTTTATCCTTTCTCTGCTCTTCGGCATAGAGTTCGGCAGAATGCGCGTCATGGGCTGCAATTTCCCTGTTGATCTTCAATAACCGGATGCCGTTCCGGTCGTTTTCGATAATATAATCGAATCCTCGCGGGAACTCTTCGTAGAGCAGAAGGATTACTACAGGGAACCCGAGTCCCTTTGCCTTATGGATCGTCATGACCCGCACAGCGTCATAATCCTTCGGCACATTCATGTCCCAATCCGATTCACTGATCTCACCCATCTGTCCGTCATCTGCAAAAAGCAGAAAATCGCCGATGCTGGTATATCCACCGCCCTCAAGGTCTTTCACGGTTTCGAGTATCTTGACCAGGGTGGATTCTCTTCCCTGAATGTTTCGAATATCCTGAAAGCGCTGAATACTTCCGTAATAAGGTCATACAAAGGTAAATACCCCGCTGATTTGAAGAGCCCTGCAAAGTATGTTTCCCAGAGCACAGGAAACGTTCTCTGGAATGCCTTGTATAGGGGGAACTCGTTTCTCTGCGTGAAAAGGAAGTTCCTGATCTCTTCTTTCTCTTTCTGTTCTTCCGAGATTCTCCTGCTGAAAACCTCGCCCAGAAGAAATGTTGCAAAGGAGAGGTTTTTCGTGGGAGAATCGAGAAATTTCAGGAGGGCAAAAATTTCACCTGTCAGCTTCCTCCTCCGGATATCGAGGCTGCTGAAGGAGATAAATCCTATCTTCTTTTCGTTCAGCCAGGTCGTGACCCTTACTGCGTCCTCGTTTTTCTGTGTGAGGACCGCGATATCTCCACAAGAGTAGCCACGTGTGCAAAGGTCCTGGATCAGTTCCTGGATTTTCTGTTTTTCAGGAGGGTCCTCTTCATTTTTATCATGAATGGTGACTTCAACATACCCTTCGGCTCCTTCAGCATTATGCGGTGTCTGTGTGTAATTGGTAAGGCCGCTCCTTTCTGCAGCCTCCCGGTAAAGAGGGATTTCCGGTGCAAGGCCCTGAAAAACCCTGCGGGTGAATTCAAGTATTCTGCTTCTGCTTCTGTAATTGATGCCGAGCTCTTTTTCGAACGGCTCAGCAGACAGGAAGGGACTGATGATTCCGCAGTCCCTCATTATCGTGTAATCTGCATCCCTGAACCCGTAGATTGCCTGTTTCGTGTCGCCTACAACAAAGAGACTGCCACCCTGTGAGAGAGAGTTGTCGATCAGCGGAATAAGGTTCTGCCACTGTATGGGGGCCGTATCCTGAAATTCATCGATCAGGAAATGATAGACGATATCTCCAAGCCTGAAATACACATCCGGGACGATCGATCCGCTGAGATACTCCGTGAGATACCGGTTGATGTCTTCTATAAATACTTTGCCCTGAAGTCTTTTTATCGACTCGATAATGGTGCTGAATGCCCCATAAACCAGAATATAAGGGACGCAGACAGAACGACTGTGGAGGAATGCGAATTGACTCACCAGTCCTTTCAACCCTGACCAGTGCGCCTGTATCTCTTCGTATGAATCCTGAAGAGACTGTTGTTTCTTCCCCGGTTTCTTCACAGGGGGAAGTTTAAGTCCTTTGCCGAAAATATCCGCGAAGTTGTTCTCTTTGACAGCAGATCTCACCGCATCGTATGATGAATTCAGGCTTTTCTCAAGAGATGATTTAATTATCAAATTATCAATAAGATCCAAGAGACAGCTAATCTTTAACTTTAAGTCTTCAAGTTCCTTCCCTTCGTTTGTCAGAAGGGGTGTTCTGCCGACGGCTGAAGTCTTTCGGTGGATTTTTTTGATCTCTTCAAGAATCGTACCGGAAGGTTCCCATAGAAAGGCTGTCCCGGACTTCTTGTTTCCCCCGATACTGTCGATAATATGCTCAAAAAGTACAGTTTCATCGGTATGTTCCCTTACATTTCTAAGAAAAAGGTTGAACGCGTATTCCATAACCGATTCATTATTCAGGAGAATATCGAATTCAGGATGGTATCCGAAATCGATTGCCGATGCTTTGAATACAGTTGCCATGAAACTGTCTATGGTCTTTACCTGAAAATCAGAGTAATTGCCGAGTATCTCTTCTATGAGAGTTCCGGCACGTTCACTCATTCTTTCGTTCCCGATAGAAACAACCTGCCTGAGTTCGTCGAGAACATCAGGTTTTTCGAAATACGCGTCCTTGAGCCATTCGAGAACCCGTTCCTTCATCTCTTTCGCGGCATTATTCGAGAAAGTTACCGCGAGGATGTTCCTGAGACTGTTATGATGAATTCTTTCGGACAGGATGAACTGTACGAACCGCTGGGTAAGGGCATAGGTTTTCCCGGAGCCTGCGGAGGCCTTAAGGATCATGAAATGCGGGAATGAGATCTCAGTGTCTTTCTGTAAAATTGAGCTCATGGCAGTTTATGTTCTCTGCATGACAATATAACTTTTTGCGCGGGTTTTTGCCATGATGAAACTGTACGGAAAAAGAGAAACAGCTGTTTAGCATCCGGTTAAAAAATAAGAAAAAATGAGAATATTTCGAAGAAAAAGCAGGAATGGAATAGAAATTAATTACGGTTTGCGATATTTTTTTAGATAAATATTCGATTTGTTCACCTGGCGCAATTACTTTCAGAAAGCAAGCTGACCAATACGGATTTGTGCACAATAATGACTGAGAGTGTGAGAAATAGGTGAAGTGTTAAATCTTTAATACGTCGAACAGCTGCTCGTTTAATAACTTGTCGTGATAATGCATAAGGAGAAGTCTGTTGTTCATGCCGGATAAATTTATTGTTGAAGTGAAAGAACAATGCCCATAAAAGTGAATAAATAAGAAATGGATAGTACTCGTTCAAACAACTGGCAAAGGAGTGTAACATGAAACGTTTCGTAATATTATCAATTATGGTTTTAAGTGTTCTGTTTTTAACCACAGGAAAAAGCATTTTTGCCGAGCAACCAGCAGAACATACGAAAGATACCTCTTCATTATCGGGCAAGGTAGTTGAAACAATGGACAGCGGCAGATACACGTATGTGTATCTTCAGAAGAGCGATAAGAAGCTATGGTTAGCAGTCCCCAAAATGAAAGTATCGGTAGGGCAGAATATGTCTTTCATCCCCGGCATTGAGATGGTAAATTTCGAGAGTAAGACCCTCAATCGTAAATTCGATAAGATTATATTTTCCCAGGGGCCAATTACCGCCGAAGAATGAAATAACGTCCAAATAAATATAACTGTATTTCCCTCCTTTTAATGAGCAGCTTCAAATGTTGTTCACCGAACGATGTAATCTTTATGCGGCATCCTTCGTGTAGCAAACCCAATCAAATCTTGATATACTTGCAAATATTACAACCATAAAGTATCAAAGAATAAGCAGGGAGGAGATATGGAAAAGGTTTTAGCAAGAGGTGTGAACTTCGTTTATACGAAACAGTATATTGTAAATAAATATGGAATTGAAACCTGGAAACTGTTATTGCAATCACTGTCGGATGATGCCTGCAAAATATGGGGTGATATTCTTGTGCCTATACAAGAGTATCCATTTCTATTCTTCAAGGAGCTGATATCGGATATGTCACTGGCATTAAACATAAAACAGGACTCCGAGCTTGCCAGCATTTATGAATATATAGCCGATCAGAGCCTCAGTAAGTTGTATAAAATATTCTTCCGTTTTTCAAACCCTTCATTCGTAATAAAGAACTTCCCGAAGCTATGGAGCAGATTCTTCAATGCCGGAAAGGTAGAGGTTCCGGTGTCTGAAAGCGGTCATGCAATACTGAAGTTTACGCTGCCTGAAATATTTCTTGACTGGCTGGATCCCGCATGCTTAGGGTATTCAAAAAAGGCCGTGGAAATGGCCGGAGGGAAGAATATGACCATGGAAAAGAAGGGAGCCGATAAAACATCCGATGATCTTTGGGAGATAGTTTTTGAACTGCACTGGAGCGAGTAATGGCAATTCTTTTGATGTTATAATAAATTCCGTTTTCTTCCTGAACTCGATACTTGTGTGATGGGAGAAATACTTTAAAAAAATAAATAAGAATAGAATCCTATGCTGTCTTACCCTGTTTTTTGAATTCCAAGCCGACCTTTACGGAACTGTTTCCCATATTCACGATCCAGCGAACGACCGCACAACGCGAATCGTCGGTGAGGATGCTTCGTATGACGATCTCTTCTCCTTCTGAAAGCGGATGGTTTGTGATCATGCATAACCCGGAATGGCTGAAATCCTGTATTATTCCTTTCAGGACCTTATCGGCTGGATGCGAAGAGAGAGAATACTCTATAAGCTGGGAAAAATCATACCGTGAATTCTTTCTTTGTCCGGTTGTCATTTTGTCCCTTTGACAGCTTTGTTATAAACAAAATGAATATTGTTTGTCAAATATCTCAAGGGAGAAGAGAAGCTCGGGACACTACGGACCCGGCGAAAATCGATAAATATTCAGAAGACTAACGCCTCGAATCCAGCATTATTGTCACAGGACCGTCATTTATTGAATGTACCTTCATATGGGCTCCAAATATGCCGGTGACGACAGTGAGTCCGGTTTTCCGCAATCTGTCCGCAAACCTGCGGTACAATGCTTCAGCCTTATCCGGATCTTCTGCACCGTCAAATGACGGGCGGTTTCCCTTTCTGCAATCCGCAGAAAGGGTGAACTGGGATACAACAAGGACGTTCCCTTTCATATCCTGCACCGAAAGGTTCATTTTCTGCTGCCCGTCTTCGAATATCCTTAGTTGAGAGGTTTTTTTGAGCAGATATTCCAGGTCTTTGTCCGTGTCTCCTTTTTCCACTCCGAGAAAGACAAGCAGCCCCTTTCCGATTTCTGAAACGGCATTTCCGTTGACCGTGACTTTCGCCTCTGATACCCGTTGTATAAGAGCTTTCATTTTTTTGAACTTTTCACTCTGAACTCTTCATTTTCTCTTAATACCACAGCATTGCCTCGAAGTCAGGCGAGGGGACCGTAAGCGTGATGTGGCCTCTCCACGGACACCGTTCTATCTCTTCACCCTCTTTTGTGATACAGATCGAAAAATCAATAACATCATTTTCCCGCGCGTTCAGATCGATGAACGGTATCCCTATTTCGAGAATGTCCCCGAATGCTGCATCGGGAATATCTTTCACTTTTTCCCAGCTGCCGTTCGTCTTCTCATGAAGTGATGCGGCGAGCGCAGGCCTGATCGAGACAATAATTTTCATGACGGACGGCTTCACGAAATCAACCGAGAACGAGATCTCTTCGGGTAATTCGTTCAGCGGCATCACAGGGTCTGCTCTCAGAAAAAGGGTTTCCTTGTTGAATCCGTAATAAATGCTTGAGAGAAGACTTTCAGCTTTGTGCATGCTTCCGCCTGATTTCCTGATATCCATCTGCGCTCCCTGATACCATTCGTAATAACTGGTGACGGTTCCGTCAATCTTCGGGTCGATGAACCCCCGGATGGCGACAGTAGGAGCGATACTCCTGTCCTCTCTGAGAACAGGAACAAAGAGAAAGGGAGGAATTTCTTTCCCTATTTCCCTGTAAACATTCATCAGATTCATCCTGAACAGTTCGTCAAAATCCTTTTGGGTCTCGGTGGTATGGTCATCCCCGTACCACCAGTTCCAGTCGCTCCCTTCTGCGATATATAGAGACTTCCAGGCCTCAGGAAGGTCTTTTTCCGGATGCATACTCTGAAAAAGCTCCAGTTCCTTTCTTGTCTCCGACAGATAGTCCCAGGCTGTATTGTCCTCCTCATGGCCGATCCATACGGCGTAGTTTGCGTAGATCCAGGACCCCGGATGGAGCGTTTCCAATGGAGAGCCCTTGTCGTGAGTATCGAGAAATTCGGATACGGTCACTGTCTGCAGCCGTTTATTTGTCGAGAGACCCTCATAGAGATATTTCAGAAAGTCGTATCCGTCGTTTGCATAATATTCCCATGCATTTTCGCCGTCGAGTATGATGGACACGAGGTGCGGTTTGTCCTTCGGAATACTCTTTGCAATTCCCTCCAGCTTCCGGATGAGGTCATTTGCCGCGCTCATCGGGTCCCATTTCGCATAGGTGAACCCGATAAGGTCTGAGAGCAGATGGTCACGGAAAATAATCGAAACGTTCCCGAAGGTATGGGGGCTATAGAGAGTTCCGGGGTCAAGGAGATTCCTCGAAGAATCCCTGAGCTGCTTCCCTGTCGAAATCGCGAGGATGTCCTCATCGGTTGCAAGCCACTGAATGCCCGCGTGTGCGGCAATTTTTACCACTTCTTCGCTTACAGAACCTTCTGAAGGCCACATGCCACGGGGCCGATAACCGAATATTTTCTCAAAATAATCGATCCCGGCACTGATCTGTTTCTCGGCATCTGCGGGATATGAGAAGCGTTGCTGGGGAAGGTCTATGCCGGGCAGCGCAACCCGGGCGACATTCGTATCACAGAGCAGGGGGAGAATAGGGTGATAGAACGGAGAACAGGACAGTTCGATCTGACCGTTCTGCGCCAATTCCTTGTACCGGGGGATAATCTGCTTCAGGATCGAAAGTTGTTTCTCTATGACGAACTGCTTGTCCTCTTCGGTAAAGTCCCTCCCTTTTTCTACAAGCATTCTGAGGTCGGGATCATTCTGCCTGAACAGGGGGTCTATCCAGCACAGGTTGAAGAGGAGCTGCAGATCAAGAAAATCCTGTACGCTGAAATAGCGCGCCAGTCTCGCAAGGTCGCTCCTGATGAGATGAACTCCCCTTTTGGAAAGGATATCGGAATAGCGCGGGAAGGGTTTGATCATGGTATCCCAGTTGGCAAGGAAAAAGTTTTCGAGGAGAAATACCTTGTCCTCTTCTGAGAGTTCGGAAGCCTTTTTCAGGCTCAGTTCAAGGTAACGGTCCCGGGCATTGTTCTCTGTGTAATCCAGAATCTGTTCGAGGAGAGAAGGGGTGAAGTTAAAGGTCTGTTTGATCGCAGGGAAACCGCTCTGAATCTCCACCATATCAAGGTAGTCTTTTGTGCCATGGAGCCTAACCCATGGAAGTCTGTAGAGGCCTGTGAGAGGTTCTCTATAGAAAGGCTGGTGCATGTGCCAGAGGAAGGCGATGGAGAGAGGGCTATCGGTCATACTTGAAGATATATTCGTCAGGCTTTGCTAATCCGAAGTCCTCCCTCGCATGTTTTTCCCTATGGTAGGGGTCTTCCTTGAGGGACTTTATCTGGGTCCTGAGCTGTTCATTATCGTGATCTATTTCCCTGATTTCATTTTCGATGCTCGTCTTTTTCTGATGAAGTTCCCTGTATTTCAGAAACCCCATATCACCGAAGATGATATTCGCGAGAAGATAGAGAAAACTCAGGAAGACGACAGTATAGAAGATAAGCCTTCTCTTCCTGACCTCAGATGCGACCTGTTGCCGCAGGCGGTTAACGGGAGTAGCCATTACTATAAATTATAGAACGCTTTTTTGACTTTGTACACTGCAGAATTTGCCGGTTCCTCAATAGCGCTGCAGTCGGGGAATATGTTGGATCTTTTTATAGGTATTGATGTAACAGTTCCTCTGCTTTTTTCCTGTCAAGAGGTCTGCCGGCGAGTTCAGCCCTGTTGTTTATCTGCTGAAGGGTGGTCTCTAAAAAAATCTTAAAAGCATGGATTTTTTCAAGGGTTTTCTCAACATCTTTTTGATCATGCGAAAGGAGATCCTGAAAAAACGATAAAAATTCGTCGTAGTCTTCATAACGGAGCAGCTTGAAGCTAAGGCTCTCGAAGTATTCCATGAAATTTCGCAATGGCTGCATAGAGTCCGGGTTCTTTACAGGGGTTGCGGTTTTTTCCTCGATAAGGGCAAGAAGTCTGGATAATACGTAGATATCTTTTCGCAGCTTCAGGGACTGGGACAGGCGTTCCGTGAAACTTTCGAAGAGGGAATCTCCGGTGATATCGGGTCTGTACTCCCGCGCGATCTGGACTATGCTCTGTTCGATAAGATTTTTCAGAATCCCATGGCTGTTCTCCAGCTTCCCCCGGAAATGCGAGGAACCTTTTTTTCGCATAATTTCCTTTAATTCCTGGACAAACACCCGCTTTATTTCCATGGAGAACTGGTAGGTGAGAGAATTCAGAAGCGTTGTGAGCGTATCGCCTTGCACTCTGCGGGAAGCTGTCTGCAGGAAACTCCTGAACGCGGTAACCTCAGAACGAAGCAGGATGAGAATAACGAGGGTTGTATGCAGCGATACTGTACGCGGGGACGTTATGTCTATATACCGGAGATAGCGGAGAAACCTGAAGAGATGGAGGAACAGGAGAGAGACATACCGTTTCGTTTCCTGTTCATGTATCGCTTTTACAATATCGGTTATGGCAGGGTTGACGATGCGTTCGAATTCATGTTTCTTGTCCGATGAAAACGGATTCAGGAATACGTTTTCACGGATCGCCTTGCCCAGCAACTGTCCTATGTTCTGATATACCGGATAGGAAATCTCTCCTGCTTTGAGAAGGTCAGTGATAATCCCCCTGAGATTCACAAAGAGATCATAGAGGAGATACAGACTTTTTTCCGGGGAATCCTGTGTGTAGAGTTTCTCTCTCATCAGGTCTCTTGCGTGGTCGTTGAGGAGTTTCGTTTCGGTGAAACGCTGGAACAAGTATGCGTTTTTCCTGCTTTCAGGTATGATGAATTCGATGATGCCGATGATCCTTTGTATGACATCACGCACCACAACCATTTCTTCATAAAAGTTTTTGTTCGGGAGGTCGTCCTGTGAGACCGGAAGGTTGTCTAAAACAAAAAACCTGTCAAGAGCTCTCATGAGCACATTAAGTTCCGAGAAGAGCTCCTTCTGTGAATTTCTTACGTCAGGGTACCAGTTGTCTTTTTTTTCATAAGCGGTCATTTGATAACATGAATTGCATCACTATGGACGTCTTCTGCTGCTTCCATGAGCGCTTCTGAGAGGGTGGGATGGGCATGAACAGTTTCCCCGATATCTTTTGTTTTCAGGCCGTTCTGTATGGCGAGGGTTGCTTCATGGACCAGCACCGATGCACCGGGACCGATGATGTGCACTCCCAATACTCTGTCGGTTTTTTTATCCGAGACGACTTTCACGAGGCCTTCGATCTCCCCGAGTGCGTGCGCCTTGGCGAGAGCCCTGAACTGAAAATGCCCTGTGCTTATATTTATGCCCAGTTCGGAAGCCTGGTGCTCTCTGAGACCGACCGAGGCTATTTCAGGCGAGGTGAAGATTGCGGAAGGAATTGCGGAATAGTCCATTGCTTTCTCGCCGCCGAGTGCATTGGTCACCGCAGTGGTCCCCTCTTTCGAGGCAACATGCGCGAGGAGAAGTCCTCCTATGACATCGCCAACGGCATAGATCCCCGGTATGGATGTTTCGAGTTTCCTGTTTGCGATAATTTCTCCATAGGGACCTGTCTTGACCCCGACTTCTTCCAGTCCGATCCCCTCGCTGTTGAAGGCCCTTCCGGTTGCAATAAGGGCTTTTTCCGCTATGATTTTTTTCCCGTCAGGAAAGAGTGCATGCACTCCGTCAGGCTGTGAGGTGATGCTCTCAACTTTTTTATTAGTGAATACCTTTATTTTCTTCTTTTTGAATTCCCGTTCGAGGATTGCGGATATCTCTTCGTCTTCTGTGGCAAGCATACGGGGGAGCATTTCTATTACGGACACTTCCGAGCCGAGTTCTTTGAAGATACAGGCAAATTCACAGCCGATGACGCCTGCGCCGACAATGAGGAGGCTCTTCGGGATCTCGGTGAGGTTCAGCATATCATTGCTTGAGAGGATCTGTTTTCCGTCGAATGGAAAGGCAGCAACCTGATAAGGCCTTGAACCGGTTGCGATGATTATTCCGTCTGCTTCTATGGTTTCCCCTGAGCCGTTCCGGGAATGGACATGTAGCGTACGGGGAGAGGCGAAAGAACCCCGGCCTTCTTTGAGAGTGACGCCGCGGTATTTTAAAAGGGAACGGATGCCCTGAATCTGTGTCCGGACAATTTTATCTTTTCTTGCCAGGATCGCAGCAAAGTCCGGCTTTATCTCTCCGTTGCATGCAAGCCCATATTCTTTGAATCTTCTTGCTTTCGCGAGTAGTCCGGTTGATGCAAGGATTGCTTTGGTGGGAATACATCCCCAGTTAAGGCAGGTGCCTCCGACTTCCTCCTTTTCGATTACCGTTACTTCCGCACCCAGATGGGCGGCCCTGAGCGCAGCAATATAGCCGCCGGGACCGGCCCCGAGGATCGCTAATTTCATTTTGCCTCTTCTTCAACATATTTCAGATACTCCGATGCGTCCATCAGGTCATCGGCATCGGAAGGGTCATCAATCTCAATTACGGCAATCCATCCTTTGCCGTAGGGGTCTTCATTCATTATTTCGGGTGATTCGGAAAGGTCTTCATTTACTTCGTAGACCTTGCCGCTTAACGGAGAAATGAGTGAAGAAGTGGCCTTTGTCGATTCTATCTCACCGATTTCACTGTTTGCATCAACATCCGTGTCGACTTCAGGAAGATCAATGTAGACGATATCGCCGAGCGCATCCTGTGCGTAGTCTGTTATGCCAATCGTAGCTTTTCTGCCGGTGATTTTTACCCAAGTGTGTTCTCTGTGAAATTTCAGTTCATCTGGATTCATGTATTCCTCCTTTTCTGTTCCTCACCCCCACTGATTTCTTATCATAGGTTTTTCTTCTTTGTCAAGAACAGTTCGGGGACCGTTGTTGAAGCCTTTGGTATCTTGTAGTAAGATATAATCAAATGAGGATATCCGGCGGTGTCGCAAAAGGAAGGAGAACGGCTACGGAAAAACTTCCGGGCAGCAAAGCGCCCGGAGAACGGCTCAGGCCCACGTCCTCCAAAGTTCGGGAGGCGCTGTTCGATATCATCAGAAACAGACTTGAAAGCGCTCATTTCGTCGACCTCTATGCAGGAAGTGGAACCGTAGGACTCGAAGCGCTCTCCCGAGGCGCGGAACAAGTCGTCTTTGTAGAGCCTGATAAGCTCAGGACAATGATGATTCAAAAGAACATCGAAAGTCTGGGGTTCTCCGGGAACGCGAGCATCAGCAGGACGGATGCGGAGAAATTCCTGAAAAAGGCAGAGCTCGAAAGCAGTGGATACGATATTTTATTTCTCGACCCGCCGTATCGTTCAGAAGAGATAGAGAAAGTCCTCCCGCTTATAGGGAGCAGCAAAATACTGAATGATGACGGGTTCGTAATCGTAGAACATTTTATCAAAAAGACACTGCCCCGCATTGCGGGCAGACTAATACTCTCGAAACAGTACCGGTACGGAGATACGATGCTGACCCTTTACCGGAGGGACAGGGAATGAAGACTATTGCGATTTATCCGGGAACCTTTGATCCCATAACAAACGGCCACATCGACCTTGTAAAAAGAGCCCTGAGGTTCTTCGATGAAGTGATCATCGCAGTAGCTCCAAGCCTCAGGAAACAGACCCTTTTTACTCTTGGTGAGAGATTAACGCTGATTCATGAAGCAATAGCGGGGATGCCGAAGGCCAGCGTGGAATCTTTCGACGGACTTCTCGTCGAGTATGTGAGAGAAAAGCAGGGGATAGCGATTATACGGGGACTCAGGGCCGTGTCCGACTTCGAATATGAATTTCAGATTGCGCATATGAACAGGAGACTACGGAGAGATATCGAAACAGTATTCCTCATGCCGAGCGAAGAGTACAGCTTCCTGTCTTCAAGCATTATCAAGGAGGTCGCGTCATTCGGCGGATCGATAAGAGGTCTCGTGCCGAAAGCCGTCGAAAAAGCGATTAGCCGGAAATTCAAAGGAGAGAAAAACAGGGAGAGGCAAAGTTAGAAGGTAATTCTTTTCTCTGCGCCTGTGCCTCTCCGGTAGTCGTTCCAGGGGTGATTGATGACACAGGGCAGGCCGATGCAGCATTCAAACGTTTTGCAGATGCCGGAATGTGCATTGTCCGCTCGACAGACCCGATAGCCCAATGGCCAGGAAAAAACCTGTAAAATCATCAAAGAGCAAAGTACAGGTGTTCATCATATCGGACGCCACAGGATTGACGGCTGAAATGGTGATCAGCGCGGCGCTGGTGCAGTTTAAGGAAATAGAGCCGGTCTTCAAGAAATTCCCCTACATAAAAACAAAGGAACAGGTGAGCGCTGTCCTCTCGCAGGCGGAAGCGGTGCACGGCATCGTCATATATTCGCTTGTCTCCCAGGAACTCAGGAATTGGGTCCGCAGGGAAAAAAGAAAGAGGAATGTGTTCGCGGTCGATATCCTCGGGTCCCTTATTGACCAGATCGGCAAGATATGGAACCTCATCCCTGAATTCAGTCCCGGACTGCTCAAGCGGGTGAGCGAAGAATCGATCCGCCTTGCGGAATCCATTGATTTCACTTTAAGGCACGACGATGGGCAGGGTATCGATACTCTCGAACAGGCTGACCTGATCCTGTTCGGGGTATCGAGGACTTCCAAAACGCCCACCAGCCTCTACCTGTCCTGCAACCACAACCTGAAGGTGGCAAATATCCCTATTATCCAGACAATAAGCCCGCCGGACAAGATCTATGCCCTGGATATGCAGAAGATAGGTCTCACCATCTCACCCGAAAGGCTTGCGTTTATAAGGGAGAGGAGGATGAAATACGCAGACGCCGGCGATTATCTTGAGTTGTCGCATATCAAGAAGGAAATCGAATACAGTCACCGCATTTTCAGAAAGGTCCCGGGAATACAGATTATCGATGTGACGCACAGCTCTATCGAAGAGGTCGCAAACAGGATCATAGAGCGGAGGCAGGAACCCGTAAAAGAAGGAAAGGAGGAAATGTCCGATGCAGCGAAATAAGTTTGTATTATGGTTCAAAGACATTGGAAAAGAGGATATCCCTCTGGTTGGCGGCAAGTGCGCCAATCTTGGTGAGCTTGTGAGCAAAATCGGCATGCCTGTGCCGAACGGTTTTGCCGTTTCGGCAGATACGTACAAACAGTTTCTCGAAAGGACGCAGACGAATAAAACAATCGAAAAACTCCTTGACGATCTCGATACCGCAGATATGGAAGCCCTCCGGAAGGTATCGGCAAAAATACGGAAGCATATCGAGGGTATTCGCATGCCTGATGATATGGAGAAGGCTTTCCTGGCTTCATACGCGGAGCTTTGCAGGCAGGCAGGCAAAAAGAACGTTGCAGTCGCAGTAAGGTCTTCAGCAACCGCCGAGGACCTGCCAGGGGCAAGTTTTGCGGGCCAGCAGGATACCTTCCTGAATGTGACAGGAAAAACCCTTATCAGCAATATCAAAAAATGCTGGAGTTCGCTCTTCACCTCACGGGCTATCGTGTACCGAAAAGAAAAAGGGTTTTCCCATGATGAGGTGCTGATCAGTGTGGCGGTGCAGGAGCTTATCTTCTCAGCAGGTTCCGGGGTGATGTTCACGCTGGAACCGGTGAGCGGAGATAATAGCAAGATAGTGATCAATGCCTCATGGGGACTGGGAGAGGCGATCGTAAGCGGACAGGTGACCCCGGACGAATATGTGGTCAAGAAAGATTCAATGAAGATCGTAGAAAAACATGTGGTCAAAAAAGACAGGCAGATCGTCTCCGATGTCAAAGGCGGAACAAAATGGGTGAAGGTCCAGGACACAATGCAGAAGAAACCGGTGCTCGACGACACTTCAATTGTCCGTCTTGCGAAATACGGCATTGAGATAGAAAAGCATTATGGCGTGCCCCAGGACATCGAATGGGCTGTTGACGATACGGGCAGGATATTTATTCTCCAGGCCCGCCCTGAAACGGTCCACGGCACTGAAGGTGCGGGAAAAAGCACAGAAGGGAAGGAGCTTATGGAAAAAGATATCCTGTTGAGAGGAATAGGGGTAAGTCCCGGTCAGGCGTCCGGAAAAGTACAAATTATGCTCGATGTGAAGAAGATGTCGGGATTCCGGCAAGGGGACGTTCTGGTCACGGAGATGACAACTCCCGATTGGGTGCCCGCAATGAAAATCGCAGCGGCTATTGTGACGAACCTGGGAGGAAAAACCTGCCATGCCGCCATTGTCAGCCGTGAACTCGGAGTTCCCTGTATCGTCGGGACAGAGAAAGCGACAAAAGTCCTGAAGGACGGTGAGGAGATTACGATTGACGGACAGCGGGGACTGATATTTAAGGGCTCGGTTGCCAAAAAAGAAGCAGCGGCTACACCCGGAGCGGCAGACATATCCTCGCAGGTGATCACTGCAACAAAAGTATACGTGAATCTTTCTATCCCTGAGATTGCGGAGAAGATAGCGAAGGAAACAAATGCGGACGGCGTGGGACTGCTTCGCGCGGAGCACCTCATGCTCAGCATAGGCAAGCACCCGAGGCTCCTTATCGAAGAGGGGGGAGAAAAGATTATGCTCGATACCTTCTCCCAGGGGGTTGGAAAGGTTGCAGAAGCGTTTTTCCCGAAGCCTGTTGTCTACCGGTTTCTCGATTTCAAGCCGGATGAATTCCTCGAACTCCCCGGAGGAGAAAAATACGAAAGGAAGAATGTCGGACCGAATCCGATGATCGGGTATCGCGGAGAATACCGGTATTCCAAAGAAGACGACATCTTCAGAATCGAACTGAGAGCGATACGGCAGGCACGGGAAAAGATGGGACTCAGCAATATATGGGTCATGGTGCCATTTGTGCGGACGCTGGACGTATTCAGAAAAACAGTGGCAATCATGCGCGAAGAGGGCCTGGACAACCGGAACGATCCGGGTTTCCAGCTCTGGATAATGGTAGAAGTTCCGAGCGCGGTATTCATGATCGAAGAGTTTTGCAGGGAAGGGATCGACGGGGTGAGTTTCGGAACCAATGACCTCACCATGCTCGTCCTTGGCGTTGACAGAAATGACACCTCAGTGCAGGAGATTTACGACGAAAGGAACCTCGGCGTCCTCCGCGCAATTGCCTATACCATGGCTGTATGCAGAAAACATGGCGTGACGACTTCCATCTGCGGACAGGCCCCGAGCGTATACCCTGATTATCTCGAGTTCATGATACGGTGCGGCGCCACTTCGATATCGGTGAATCCCGATACCGTAGTCTCCTCACGAAGGGGCGTGGCAGTGGTAGAGCAGAAAATCCAGATGGAGAAGGCGCTCGGTATCAGAACAAAACCGAAGATAGCGAAAATCCCCCTGGAAGAGGTGTTCTTTTGGAGAGGGGTAGAAGAATAGAGGACTTTATAGGCTATATCGCAGGAAAGTACCGGTCCGCTGCGGAAATCGGTATCGGACATGCCCCTGGTGTGGCCTATGCCCTGAAGAACAGGGGGATAAGGGTTTTTGCGACTGACGTGAAGCCGTTTTCATACGACGGACTCAGCGTTATGCACGACGACATAACCGATCCGGATATTTCTTTGTATACAGGCACTCAGCTTATTTATTCCCTGAGGACTCCTTCTGAGCTTGTTTCTTATATGGAATCTCTCGCCAGGACGATTTCTGCAGACCTGATCGTGAAACCCCTCTCCTCAGAATTCCTGAACGGACAGTTGGTGCGGAGCGGAGGAGCAACATTTTATTTATGGCAGTTTTCTCAGTGATCCCGGACTTGTTCCGGGATGACAGATGAGAGATGCTGCACTACATTCAGTATGACGGAAAAAGAAACAACAAGAAAAGGCCGGTCAAAATGAAAAAGACACAAACAAAAAAGAGGGTCGCCGGAAAGAAAAAAGTTATTTATCTTGTCGGCGAGGGAACGGGTGATACGATCAGCAAGATTGCACGGGCTGCGCTTGCACAGTTCCACCAGGAAAACGTAGAAGTGAAGAATTTTTTCATGGTCACGGAAGAAGAGTATGTCGCACACATCATGAAGACAGCGGCTTATGACGACGCACTGGTGGCGTTCAGCATCGTCCAGCCTTCCCTCCGGGATTTTCTGATCCATGAGGCGGACCGGAGAGGCATCAAGGCGATAGACGTAATAGGAAATTTCATAATACAGTTGTCGATATTCCTTAAGGAAAAGCCCCTTGAGATACCGGGAAGACAGTATATCCTTGATGAACATTATTTCAGGAGAATAGAGGCGATCAACTTTGCGGTGAAGCATGACGACGGAAAACTGCCGAACGGGGTGAAACATGCCGATATAGTCCTTGTAGGGTTGTCACGGACAGGGAAGACGCCGTTGTCAACGTATCTCGCAAACCAGGGATGGAAGGTGGCAAATGTACCGATACATCCTGAAATGGAAACCCCACGCGAACTCTTTGAGGTGGATCAGCGCAAGATATTCGCTCTGATCATCAATGTCGAAAGCCTTGTAAAATTAAGGGAGTCAAGGCTCGAACAGCTTGGACTCGAAACGGATGCGAAGTATGCAGACCCGGTGTATGTTGAGCAGGAGATCGAATGGTGCGAGGAGTTTTTCGGGAAACATCCTAAATGGAAGATAATGAACGTCTCGAACAAGGCCATTGAGGAAGTTGCAGCCGGCATTGTGAGTGCATTCAGGCCAGGAAAAACTCACTAGTTTAGTGTTTGATATAAACAAAGGCATTGTCATCCTCCGGCTTGACCGGGGGATCCAGTCCCGAAAGCTTTCGGGATGAAAAAACTGGATTCCCGCCTTCGCGAGAATGACGACTTTATCCGGAGTCGAGGATGTATAAGCCGACACCAGGTAAACCTACCATCCGCCTCCGCCTCCACCGCCGCCGCCACCGCCGGATGACCCTCCTCCTCCGCCCCCGGAACTCGAACCCGGCGCTGTTGAAGAAGAAGATATTGCACTGCTGAAAGTGCCGCCCAGAGAGGAGGCAAAATCACCCATTGCCATTGAGGACAGCGCAGTGCCGGCATACCAGGATGGACTATACGCGGCGCCTCTCTCTCCAGCCGCTGCTGCTGAAAGGACATCTGAAAACTGTTCTGCCCACTGCTGTTCCACATTAAGCGCCAGCGCATACGGAAGGTATTTCTCGAAGAGCGCCGAAGTTTTCTCCGGCGGGTTCATCATGTTCATCCTGTCCTTCTCCGTTGCAACAAGAAAAACCTTAAAACCTTCGATCGCATCGAGCAGAATCCTTCCGGCGCGGGTAGGTGCCTTCAGGAGATGATAGAAGAGGTAATTGATTCCGATTAGCACGACCATGACGACGATCGTTGAAAAGGACGTTGCATACCAGAGGATGCCGATACCGAGCAGTTCTCCTGCAAAAAAGGGAAGCGCGAAGAGGTTTATGGAAAGAGCGCCCCATGTCTTAACGATCTTTTTCCCTCCGCGGGACCTCGCCATGCCTTTCCAGCTTTTTACCACCGCGGACGCCAGGGCGATCACCCCGAGGCTCCAGATGGAGAGCCAGACACAGATAAACAAAAAAACCGGGAGGGTGCCTTTGGACATTGCCTCGCCGGAACCGCTCAGTAACAGGAGGATGACCGTGAGCACCAGACCAATGAGGAAATACCTGAAGTTCGTGATGAAATAGAACTTTTCATACTTGAGGGCAAGGCTTTTCTTCAGCCCGTCGATTGCAGCGCGTATCTTCTGATGGTTCGAATTCTTAAGGGTTATCTCGTTTGACGAGCCGAGAAGCGCCTGAAAGATCGCTGTTTCTTCCGGGGTAAGAGGGGCGTTGTTTCCTTGCTGTTTCTGTAACGTATATTCTCCATCATCTTCTCTGATTTTAATCCTGCCCTTGACAGCCATATGAATGATTGCCGAGGTAAACACAGTATCGTCATATCCCATCCTTGTGATAAACCCCATGACCGCAGGGCTCATATTGTCAGGCGGAGAATACCGGGTAACAATCACCCCGGCGGCAGGGTCCTTTCCGAACCTTGACCATACCAAAAGGTAATATATGACTATCACGGCAAGGCCGAAGAGGACAAAGAGAAGTACGGTATTATCAGAAACGAAATACCCGGCTTTTGTGAGGGCGTCCGGTTCAACAACAAATCCCTTTTCCCAGGATACGGCAATCGTGAGGCCTTCAAGCGGTCCGAGCACTCTTGTAGAGGAAAAGTGGGTGACGCCTTCAGGGTCGGAAGAATTGGTGAAATCCTTTCCCTTGCTCCCCTGAGGGCCTGTGTACCCGTCCATATCGGTGATATGTGCCCCGGCGTCACCGGGGAGACGGAGAGACGCAGATGCGTTCTCTATGGGGAATTCCCATCCGTTGCCTGTCACATTCCAGTAGAGTTCATCGTGGTCATGGAAGAAACCGACCTGACGGTTTGTCTTGTACAAAATAACATAGGTGTGTTTCCCCTGAGGGATAAAGACGTCTTTATCGCCTATATATATCCGTTTTCCGTTTGATACGTCCTGGATATGGAATGGCTCCGGATTCCCGTCACGAAGGACCTTGACGACGGTAAAGCCGACGGAATATCTGTTACCGAAATTGTCACGGTATCTCGTCGGGAAATCACGATAGATGCCGCGTTTTATTTTCTCGCCTTCGCTCTGCACCGTGATCGCTTCCTGTATGGTTACGGACGCATCCTGATGAACGGTTATATCACTGTGAAAGCTCAGGATACGCTCTTCTGCGAAAACTAATTGGGGATACAACGACAAAAAGAAGACAATACCAATGAAGAGAAAACGAATACTACGAAATAACAATCTTGTTGTGGGAAGCATTATGCACATTAGTATAAATGAAGAACACTGAACTCGCAACAAAACAACAAATGCATGAGCGAATTATTAACAGGCTGCTGAAGAAGCGTTCTTGTTGTCATTGCGAGCGGAGCGCGGCAATCTGTCTTCATTGTAGTTCTCATTTGATAAACATAAATATTTTGGTATGATTGTAATTATCCGGGGACAAGTGTGTAGTTCATACACAGTAGTCAATATATGAATGTCCGACATACAGGGAATGACTCAAAATGATACGCTACTCAGTAACATATGATTCTAAGAACCATGTGATTTTAATCACTCTTAAGGGATCGATAGACAGAGAGGCTATAAACAAATCCAGATTCGAAGCGGCCCGTCTTGCGAAACAACACAATTGCTTCAGTGTTCTTGCCGATCTTCGTGAAGCGACCTCTGCCATCTCCTTGCTGGATATTTATGACCTGCCACAGACAACTTCGGAAGTGCTCTCCGCATCAGGAATTCAAGCGCACCAATTCAAACGCGCGATAGTTGTGGCCCTTGATTTGGACAATGCATCCTTCTTTGAGACTGTATCCCAAAACCGGGGCCATAACGTGAGGTTGTTCCGAGATATGGAAGAGGCGAAGAAGTGGCTGTCTGGGAATTAGTGCCGCCTAACCATAATAACCCACCTGATCATCTCCAACCTACAGCTTCCGCATTCCCGGATGTACTCTTCAACGATTTTGATTTTTGATCGGTGCATATAAGCAGATACACTTTGAAGGCGTAACTTTTGTGTAGGTGCGAAATTCGATATAATACCAACAATAAAATGGAAAAATATGGGGCCAATTCTTCATTGTTTGCATATCGAAACTGTCAATAATAAAGATGCGACCCCATCGAACTCTCTTTATACCCCCAAGACAGATCGCTCATCGACAAGCGGCGATAGATAGCCTGTAAATCCAAGCAGAAGGAGACAGATCAAAGTGTAATCTTTAGCCGACAAGTCCCGCCGTATGCCGTTAGGGTTGCCGGCATGGCGGATACCGGGATAGTCGGAACAGAACTTATAAAGGTTCTGGAGAGCCTCTTTCACTTTGTCATGCGGCCAATCGCCGATGTGATTGCAGAGAGCGCCCAGCGTTCCGGGGTTGCCATGAGTTGTAGAAGCCAATCCCTCGGCGTAGTTGCTTGCTTTGGCAATACAGGTCTTGAGGTCGGCTGCATCCTGAGAGCGGGCATAGCGGTCGAAAGCGTGCTCGAAGTCTTGTAGAAGTCCGGTCGAGATGCCCGTTTGTTGAATTTAAGCGCTGAAGTTCAGAGTATAGATTTACAAACGAATCAGGCAACAGAAAGCGCAACTTGAAAGGGTCGTCGAGGCGGTAACGAAGGTTATATTTAGTGATAAATTGCCGCAGGAGCTGTTTAAATATTTCGGGTTCTCCAGAAATATCATGCTCAACAATAACGTTGTAGACAGTCTCCAGGAATTCCACGATTGCAGTTTCGTCACGAAAATCAGAACCGCCCAGGGCACAAAAAGCGGTGTGTGCTTTGACGGCGTCATTCAGGATTTCCTCAATTAGAGGCTCCGGTGTCGGCAAAGCAAGGAAGGCCTCCGCCGCTTCATAAGATCGTTAAACAAATCGGGCGGAACATTGTCATGAGCTGCCAGTGTCTCCCAGATTTCTTCGACAGTATATCTCCAGTGCTTGCGCAGGCTACCGCTCATAGCTCACCTTGAAAAGCGCGCTGAAGTAAGGATTGGAAAAGGTTGTCGATCCTCTGACGACTTGCCATCTGAGTGTCTTCAAAAGTATGAATCTCAGCAATGTGGTCGGTGAATGCCTGCTGTAATGGATATGGCGGAGCGATTGCTGGAATTCCCTCAAGACCGGTCTTGTTAATAATCCGAGTCATAACGCCAGTCGCGTTGGCCTGGATCAGCGGTTTTAGCGCACAGACAAGTGATCCCAAAAAACCACTGTCGATGTCTTCTCTGGGTACTATCGCGTTGATCTGCTGGTTGATAGCGACCTTTCTATCAACAATGGCTGCGTCGCCGATGCGCTCGATACTTCCGGCGATGCATGTGACAAGAACGCTGCCCTCCGGAACAACGCGTCCCCTCAACGTGCCGGTCTCCGACAATCGTTCGGCTGAAACCCCTACTGTGCCACGAATGGGATCAATGTTGTCGGTCTTCACCCACTCGATGAAATCACCATAGAAACTGGAATCACTTCGCGGAGGTGTGTTCCCGGTTACTACTGTACCAAGCTCGCCCAGCGTGGAATTCGCCCAGCCCTTCGAGTTTGATAATGGGTCTCCGAACATCTTATAGAACAGTGCCGGTATGAGGTTAGCAGTGCGGCTATCGGCGTCGGCTCGCATACGCCGCAACTGTTCCGCTTCATTCAACACTCGAACAATGCGCTCCTGCGCTTGTAACGGCGGGATGGGAATCTCAATTTGCTCGAGATCGATATATCTAAGTTGAAACCGAACCGCACCGACACAGAGATGATTGATGTGTTTCAATCCAACGTCTGATCTCAGAAAGTAGAGCAAATACTGAGGAAGAAGTGATTCACGACAGCGAACCACCACATACATAGGGCTTACTGCGCCGCCATCCGGCAGGTGACATCTGGCGACAGAGCCTACATTGATCCGGGATGGATTGTAGGCAATGTCGTTAAACCTGACTAACTTATAGTTACTGGCATCTTGACTGAAAACCTGTTTGTCGAATACGTCTTGAGCGAACAAACCCATTAGTATTTGTAACTGAGAGCACTTCAACAGCCGTCTCTCCTTTGCGATTCGAGACTTCGGAAATGTGTCCCTTTAAAGGGAGAATTGGCCAACGACTCATTTCTTTGCTATGGACTCACGGAGTTTGTTTGCCCGCGCAATAATAGTATTTTCCATTTTGATAATGTCACTCAGAATTTGATCGGGATGATCGTGTTCCACTGCATAAAAGCGCACAGGCTTATATCGGTTGGCCATAAGCTGCCAACCATTATCCCGAATGTGATCATCGACACATTGAAACTATTTGGCCCTTCTTCACGATTCGGCCACTTGGCGATGAGATCGGGAATATCATTTACTTCGATTTGTGCTCGCTTGTCATCGAGAGACAAACCGTCGGCGGTAAGTTCATAGAACCAGACGGATTTAGTCGTTCTACCTTTCTCGAAAATAAATATGGCGGTGCCAACGCCAGAATAGGGTTTGAAGACACCTGACGGCAATGCAATAACGGCCTGAAGATCACAGGTTGTGAGTAATAGTTCCCGCACTTTTTTGTCCGCTTTGCCAGAACCGAAGAGGACACCATTGGGAACGATAACGACCGCCCTGCCGACCATTCGCAAGATGGTCCATGAACCATTTGAGAAAGAGCAGTTCGGTGTCGCGTGTTTCGAGCCCTATGTCGGCAAGGATGCTTTCCTTTTGTATCTTTCCAGCAAAAGGCGGATTGGCGAGAATAACTTCAAAAAGCTGTCCCGGATATTGCCTACCCTTGGTGGTCGTCAGAGGGTTATGAAACTCGATATGCGCTTTTTCGAGCTGGTGTAGATACAAGTAAACTACCACCGACCTTGTCGGTGGCTTTGAAACGGAGGGATTATTTGATAACCACCAACAATGTTGGTGGGCATATAAGGAGTGGGGCCTCCGCCCCCACACCCCACCACTGACATTGTCAGTGGTTTAGCTACTTAATTAAGTATTGCGATCTTGACCATATTTGCGTCGTTATCGAACCCAGTGAAGGCGTGCTCCTCCATAAATTTCCATTGAGCGGGCTTGAGCTGACCGCCGTCAACGAGACCACGAGACAGGTCAGCAGGCTTCGTGTTTTTTCTCAGTATATGATTGTATGCCGAGATCAGAAACCCAGCCGTGCCGCAGGCAGGGTCGCAGATGCGTTTGCCCGGCTGAGGGTCTACCAACGCAACGATGAGATCAATAATATGTCTCGGCGTGCGGAACTGTCCGTTAGTGCCTGATTGAGCGAGCTTGCTGAGAAGATATTCATACATGTCGCCCTTGATGTCTACACCCTCATGAACAGCAAGATCCATCTCGTGAATGCTCTGGATGACTGCCCGTAAAGTCGGGCGTTCGTATATCTTTAACGTAGCCCGGTTAAAAAGAAGTTTTCCAGTCTCTGATAGAACCGGAAGCTCATGAAACTTCTCGATGGCATCTCGGACAGCGTTAAATAGGTGGTCTCCGGTGAGAGTCACAAAATTGCCCCAGGCATAGCGTGCCCATTGCCCGGAAAAAATCCGGGTGTATTTCTTATCCATAGAAGCCATGAGCTCATCGCGCTCGCTGAGCAAACGGAGAAAAATGAGATACGAAAGCTGCTCTATGGAGTCCATGGGATTGTTGACGCCGCCTGCCCGAGAGAATGTTCATAAGCTGGTCAACCTTTTGGCGAAGGCCGGACGAATAGAAATTAGAGCCGTTTGTTTTTGAGTTTGTTGTTTGAGGTGCTGCCATAAATCAAATCTCCTTTATCAACGCGCCCGGCTTGCGGAAGCTAATCTCGACTGTTTAATGAGGCTGGACTGACGGAGGGCCTCGAATACGGTATCGCGGTCATTGAGCTTCGCGAGTGCCTGCATGCCGCCGAGCCGGGTAAATTGACTTCCGCTGAATATAGAAAAATCACCTTGCATAAGCTTGTCGAGCGCGTCCCTGTCATCGGCCACGAGTTCTGCTGTTGCATTCAGCCATTTCTGCTCGTTGTACCGAAGATTGAAGCGTGCAGCAATAGATTCTACCGTATCGGATACTATCTGCTCCTTGGTCGGTAAAGGCTTTTTGTTAAGCGCATTATACACAAAGGCTGGTGTGGGAGCAGGCACGCCATAGGCAACGACCAACTTGTCCGTCAATAGAACATTTCGGGTTTGTGATAAAACCGCTCCTGCATGACCGTTTCGATAGTGTCATCATCCTCAATCTCCACCGCCTGAGAAAGTTCATCATCGGATGTTGCAAACTCCTTGATGTCGCGTTCAAAAGAACCCCTGAAGGTCATGACATCAACCTTTTCGCCGTTTGGACCGACTATTCGCACTTCCTGGCTGACTACCCGATCCGTCCCTTCCCATATGGGGATTGATCTATGGCCGTATTGCTGAGCATCGTCTGGGCTAGGATCATTTATAATACCCTGCCCGTATGTGGCCTCTGGAAGCGGATAGCGGACACCACCGGATGATCCGGATGCGCCACCGCGAGGCCGGGGCAGTACAAGCGGAATGGAATAATCGTATTTCTCTTCAAAATACTCGGCTACACCGCAGAAATCGAGAAGAAAAAACCATTTCTTTTCATACTCCGTATTGCCGATAACAAAGGTATATCGCCTGGCCCCGCGCCCCTTGATCTGAATGTACTCGGTCGGTGAAAAGACCGGACGCATAAGCACGACATTTAATAGATCGCGACAGTTGTATCCGGTTGAGAGCATATCCACAGAAACGG
>CAVWBP010000039.1:0-26979 GCA_963753165.1 Thermodesulfovibrionales bacterium
CGAATCAGCTGCTCTGCCTCTGAGCTACACCGGCACGGTGAAAAGTTAAGATCCTGGAGCAGAGAGAAGCAAATTCAACGATCATTGATTCTAATGCATTTATGAAATCGCTTGCAAGTGAACGATCCGTCCGAATGAAAAAAGAGAGGCCGCCCTCAGGCGGCCTCTCCGGTTGCTCTGCAAAGAGAAACAATTAGAAACTCAGGTTCACCTCAAAATACGGGAAGTAGTCGTGCTGGTATTTCGAACTGCCCAAAGCAGAAAATTGCTCGCCGCCGTCACTCTCATGTCTGCCGTAGAGGATATCTATGTACCCTAAACGAAACCGTACACTTGGCTTGAAATAATAGTCATAGTAGATATCCCAGACCTGTGCATTGAACGGATAGAATCCTACATTGGTTTTTCCGGAAGGATCATAGAAGTAGTTCCCCGCCATTGACAGCACTGTCCCTTTTCTCCTGAACCCACGATAATTGAAGGGATTGATCCATGCATCGCTGCCGTCAGCGAATTCAACGGTCAATTGCATATCGGGCCTGATCAGATCACCGGTATTAAATCCTGCAAACCACAGATGCCCGGGGTATCCTTTCGCATCAACGTTCACGGTGTCAGCAGCTGCAACGCCTCCGGGCCTGAAACTGTGGGCCGGAAGATCGAAATGGCTGTAATAATAAGCCCCATAAATCTGGAATCCCATTAATTGAGTGTCGACATATGCGCCGGCCAGCAGATAATCGGTATTCAGATCCGGGACGTAGGTTGCTTTTGAGGTATTGGGCATATGCCAATCCTGCATGGTCAACCCGCTCAGGATTACCTCTGTGTCCTTCCCCACCTTTACCTGCGCCTGCGCAAGGAATGCATCGGCATCTGTCTGTACCTGCTTGTTATCCGTATTGACTAATTTGTATTCATCATATTTCAGATAACCGAGGATAATTCCTGTTTTGTCTTTCACTTTCGACTCATATGTCTTTAGTGTAGGCGCTTTTCCCGCTTCGCTCTGCTTTCCCCATAGTCTTGTCGAAGTCCACGGGAGATTTATAGTGTCGATAGCAGTTTCCGGAGCAGTCCATGAGAGTAAGGTACCGTCAATCTCTGAGTCTATAAAGGGTCTGGGGAAGAGGGTTCGTGAGCCGCGCTGAGGAGCTCCATCCTCACCAGGAAGTCTTCCGACATACCACATGCTGTTTATCCAGGGGAGTTTAAATGTCATGTATGCCTGTTCAAACCGTGCATTCATGTCATGTCCGATGCTCGCTTCAAAGGAGTTGGGTTTGTTAAACGGATCGGTTGCAGAAGTGTCATACGCGCCCCAGCGTTTGTTCATGGTCAGGCGGGCGTAAAAATCAACCCAATCCTGGACAACCTCAGCATGCGCATTCAATCTGACTCTGAGCGGGAATGAAGTCTCATCTCTATATTTCAGATCTCTGGCCGGCTGATTGGCGCCATAAAAGCCCCTGTCTGTTGCAGCATTTTCATATACTAAACGGAAACGCGCCTCACCACTGAAATTAATGCGGTCTTTCAGCGATTTCTTTTCAGCTTTTTCTGCTTTCTTTTCTGCTTCGGCAACCTTCGTGGTTGTCTCAGCCTGTTTGTTCTCCAGGTTCTCTATCCTCTGGAGAAGCTTCTCAACCTCTTTTTTCAGCTGCTGCACCTCTTTTGAAGTGTCTGCCGCCATCACCGGCAAAGACCATAAACAGAAGAGGGAAAATGATAACAACAAAACCCCTAACTTCTTCATAACAATACCCTCCTTTCAGATTTTCTATGATAAACAGGAAATTCCTGATGCTGTCGCCATTCAGGAGCGTTGCTATTCTACCTTATGTGAAACAGCCTCTTCAATCTCTTTAACCTCATATGCTTATTAATTCATGTCTTTATAATCTTTCCTATAATAAGCAACGGTTATGCCATAGATGTAACCATTTGATATTCAATAATATTATTTCGAGAATACAGAAACAAATGCAATGAAATGATGCAAGGCTGGTGTTTGTTCTTAAGTATTTCCTAATGATTTCAAGGTGAAATTAATTGTTGCAGTGAAACTAGATATTGCTATAGTGTTCCCTGTCCTGAATCAGTAGCCTATTCTCTGTCCGCCATCGAGGAGTCCGGCGGGGAGAAGGCCTTCATCCAGTGCAGCCCCTCTCGGGGTAGTCACCTTATTCGACCGTGCAATTGTGATGAAAATATCTTCATAAAGAATACCGATATCTGCAACATACTCCCGTGCGGGCAGGACATCGAGGTAGAGGCTTCCTATCCTTTCGCCAACAGAGAGATCGAGACAGAACTTCTCCCCGATGTTCCGGAAGTCGTCGTCCGTAACATCATACACCCTTATATGCAAATCGCCATGGAAGATCCTGAGTGTACTCTCTCTCACTTCCCAGAACAGAAAGATTTTCCTGGGTTCAACAATGATAATGGCGATCTCATTTTCACCATATTCTGCCGGCAGGCCCATAAGAGGAGCCGGCGGGGGTGTGTCTGTCTGAGCAGGAAAGAGGGGGAGTTCCGGTGTCTTTTCTCCTTTTCCTGCAGGTTCTGAAACCTCTGCTGCTACTCCTGATTTAAACTCCTTTGCTTCCCTTGCTGCTTTTCCTGCCTCCGCTTTTCTCACTTCTCTTCCTGCTGCTTTTTTTGCCTGCCCTCTTCCTGTTCCCTCTTCCCTTTTTATTTCCCGAACTTTTTTCGGCTCTTCTTCTGCCTGTATTTCAGCCTTGACCCTGCCCCCGGCCTTTTTCTTCGGTTTCACAATTTTTGCGACTTTTTCAGGGAGGGCCTTTTCTTCTTTGCGTATGACGACCTTTTTCGTCTTTTCTACGACTTTCTTTTTTATTTCTTTCTCCCTGACTTTCTTTACAGGCCTCTCTTCCGGCTTTTCTTTTTTCGGGACAACCTTTTTCGGTCTTTCCCTGGTTTTCTTTATGACCTTCTTTGCTTGTTCAGGCGCCTTCTTCTCTTTCTTCCTGGGCACAAGCACTTTGGGTTTCTCTGCTTTTATGCTTCCGGTCTTTTTCTCTTTCCGTTTCTCTATCTCTTCTCTATCTCTATCTGCTTCTGTTTCCCCGGCTTTTTCGCAGTTATTTCCTTTCCTCTTTTTTTTGCGACTTCGGGGAGGACCTTTTTGCCTTTGGTTTTTACCGGGATTTTTTTCTCGGTCTTTTTGATGGTCTTTGCGGCAACTTTCTTAGTCTTTACCGCTTTTGACGATTTTTTTGTTTTTTGAGGTTTTCCTTTTTTTGCGGCGGGCTTCGTTGTTTTTGCAGCAGTCTTTGCAGTTTTTATGGAGGACTTCTTTTTTATGTCCGCTTTCTCAGAAGGTTTTATGGTTTTCCTGATTTTTTTCCCTGCTGCCTTTTTCTTTGCAGGAACCGCACCTTTTCCCCGGGTCACCTTCTTCGCCATAAGCCCCTCCTTACTGGCATATTGTACCTGAAACGAAACACAAAGTTAAGAGTCACGAGTAAAAGTGAAGTATTGCTCCGGCAAATCAATACTTGAAAATTTACGTGCTGTCATTCCGGCTTGTCCGGAATCCTTCTTGGTTCTTGTCAGCATGCGCCTATATTCGGAAGGATTCCGACGCGCTTCACTTGCGGGAATGACATTAAGGTGTTTATTTGCCGGAGCAATAAAATAAAGGGCAAAATAAAGAAAGAGGGAAGGGATATGGCTTCTTTGCAGTAAACTTTCAACTTTTCACTCTTCACTTTTAACTTTCTTTAATGTGCCTCTGCCCAGTTCTTCCCGTGGCTGACATTGACCTGAACAGGGACCGAAAGTTTGACAACGTTCTCCATCTCCGTCTTCACAACCCCCCTGACCGTGTCCAATTCACGTTCGGGGACCTCAAAGAGAAGTTCATCATGGACCTGGAGGATCATCCGTGACTGCAGCTTCATATCCCGCAATATTTTCCATATCCGTATCATCGCTATTTTGATGATATCTGCTGCTGTCCCCTGGATCGGCGAGTTAACGGCGAGCCGTTCGCCCATCTGCCTGACAGACTGGTTCTTGCTGTGAAGCTCCGGAACAGCCCGCCTTCTTCCGAAAAGGGTTTCAACATACCCTTCCCGTTTTGCATTAACTATGGTTGTGTCGATATAGCGCCTGACGCCGGGATATCTGGCAAAATACTGGTCGATATATTGTCTGGCCTCTTCCCGCGATATATTCAGCGTTTCAGAAAGGCCGAAGGGGGAAATCCCGTAGAGCACGCCGAAGTTCACGGTTTTCGCAATCCTCCTCGCATCAGCGCCAACCTTTTCCCTTGGGATGCCGAGCAATTCAGCGGCTGTCTGCGCATGGATATCGATACCGCTGGTGAAGGCGCTGATAAGACCAGCATCATCGCTCAGATGGGCCATGATGCGCAATTCAATCTGAGAGTAATCTGCGGAAAGGAGGAAACTGTCCCGTTCCGCGACAAACGCTTCCCGTATCCGGCGTCCCCATTCCCCTTTCACCGGGATATTCTGGAGATTCGGTTCGCTGCTGCTCAGTCTTCCGGTTGCGGTTGCAGCCTGGTTGAACGAGGTATGTATCCGTCCTGTTTTTTTATTGACCAGAGAGGGCAGCACATCAATATAGGTAGTTTTGAGCTTAGTAAAGCTGCGGTAGTTCAGGATTTCTCCGGGGAGTTCGTGGACCTGCGCAAGCTCTTCGAGAACTGCCATATTTGTCGAATATCCTGTTTTTGTCTTCTTGCGCGGCTGTAATCCGAGGGAATCGAAGAGCACCTGTGCGAGCTGTTTTGGTGAATTGATATTGAACTCTTCGCCTGCGAGGAAAAATATCCTCCGGGTGAGACCTTCGAGTTCCCTTTCGAGTTCTTTCGAGAGGTCGTTCAGTTTGTCGTCATCTATCATCACCCCTGCCCTTTCCATATCGGCAAGGACGGGGATGAGCGGCATCTCGATCTCAAAATAGAGACGGTCAAGTCCGGTCTCGCTGAGTTTTGCAAAAAGCACCTCCCTGAGATCGAAACTCAGCAGGGCGTCATCACAGGCATAGGGAGCAGCCTCTTCCAGCGGCACTTCGGCAAATGATTTTCTCTTCTTCAGGACATCTTCGAACTTCCTTTTCCGGCGGGAGAGATATTCCAGTGCGACTTCATCGAGGCTGTGGTTCGGTTTGTTCGGGTTCAGCAGATAGGACGCAATCATTGTATCAAAAAGTTGGCCCTGAATCTCCAGGCCATGCTCACCGAGCACTATAATGTCGTATTTGAGGTTATGTCCAGTCTTTGGCATCCGGCTGTCCCTGAATGTTTCTGAGAAACATGCGGAAATATCCCTGAGCGATACCTGCGCGGGAGCTTCAGGATAAGTATGGGAAATAGGGATATAGTATGCACGGTCTTTTTCAGAACAGACTGCAAGTCCCACAAGCCCGGCGCTCATTGGGTCCCTGCCCGTTGTCTCGACATCATACGCGCAGATATCCTTTATTGATGATGCCATGTGCCGGACCTCTTCAGGGGAAAGGACAATTGCGCATTCTGATTCGGTCTTTTTTTCATGGGGGATAAGTTTCATCAGAGTTACAAATTCATATTCCTTGAAAAGCGAAAAGAGCGCGTCCCAGTCGGGCTCTTGCATGCACATCGCATCAAAATCGATATCGAGCGGCATTGACGTATCGAGTACGGCGAGTTTCCTGCTCAGCCTCACAATATCGGCATTGTCGGAAACAAGCTGCCGCAGCTTTTCCTTCTTTATGAGGCCGGCATTGCTGAGGAGGGATTCTATACTCTCGAATTGAGCGAGAAGTTCCCTGGCGGTTTTCTCGCCAACTCCTTTGATCCCCGGGATATTGTCGACAGCGTCACCGGCCAGGGCCATGAACTCGGGGATCCTCTCCGGACTCACCCCGAATTTCTCTTTCACATATTCTTCATCAAGCACCCTGTCCTTCATTGGGTCGTAGACTTTGATTGTTTCATCGACAAGCTGGAGCATGTCCTTGTCGCCGGTGACAATGAAGACATTTTCCCCTTTCGCTGCAGCTTTTTTTGCAATGGTTCCAAGGATATCGTCCGCCTCATATCCCGGGATTTCGTATATCGGAATATGCAGGGCAGTGATAATCTTCCGTATGTGGGGGAACTGTTCGACGAGGTCTCCGGGGGCTTCCGGCCTCTGGGCCTTGTATGCCTCGTAAATTCTGTGCCGCTCGGTCGGCACCGGCGAATCGAACGAGACGAGAAGGCCGTCCGGTTTTTTGTCCCGTATGATCTTGAGGAGCATCGTGGTGAACCCGTAGATGGCGTTTGTCGGGAATCCCCTGGAATTTGTGAGGGTTTTGATCGCGTAATACGCGCGGTACACATAAGAGTTGCCGTCGATCAGGTAGAGGTCCACAGAAGATTATACCCTAATTAAAGATATGACGAGGAGAACCAACCAAATTGACAAAGAAGAAAGGGGTAGTTTAGATTAGAAGAAATACTCAGGAGGTCGAATTTGCTGAAATTAGTTGAAGATATCAATGCGACGAAAAAACGCCTGAAGATTGAAATACCATCGGACATTATTGAAAATGAGATCGTGAATTCACTCGAAAGGCTGAAACAGAACGTAAAAATACCGGGCTTCAGGCCAGGCAAAGCTCCATTAAGCATTATAGAGAAGCGTTACGGGAAGGAAGTCGAAGCAGAAGCGCTCGACAAGCTGATTCCGGAACACCTCCGCCTTGCGCTCCAGCAGGCGGACATAACCCCGCTTACGCTTCCTACCCTTGATGAAGAATTCGAGTTCAAAAGAAAGAATCCGCTGAACATCTCTATCACGCTGGAAATAGTCCCGAAGATAGAGAACCTCGCTTACGAGAATATCACGGTGAAAGATATCCCGTTCAGCGTCGAAGAGTCTGACCTTGAGGATATGATCAGGAGAATCCGGGAGCAGAAAGCAGTCTTCGAAGTCGCCGATAAGGAAATCGAGATGGACGATTTCGCGACCTTTGAGCATGTTGACAGCGTAATCGTTGAAGGCGAAGACGTTCCCGATGTCAAGGGCATCATATCGAAAATGGGGAATACCATTTTCCCGCCTGACATCATTGAGAAGGCCCTTGGGAAGAAAAAGAGGACCTCATAGAATTTACCACAACCTTCGACGAAACCCAGTCGAAAGAACTCGCGGGAAGGACGGTCAAAATACAGGTCAGGATATCCGAGGTAAAGAAGAAAGCGCTCCCTGCACTGGACGACGAATTTGCGAAAGACCTTGGGTTCGAAAATATAACGGATTTCAGGGAGAAGCTCAAAGAAAGGATTCATGACGCGAAACAAGAACAGCTCCGGAGGATACAGAAGGCAGAGATCATCAATAAACTGATCGAATCCCACACCATTGAGGTGCCGGAATCACTGTTGCAGAAAGAGATTGAAGCGATCGAAATGAACAAGAATCTGGACCAAAAGGATGAAGCAGCGGAAGAGGAGCCCATCGACCTCGATTCGGACACCCTCCCGCCTGTCACCGGAGATCCGAGTGAAGAGGGAGCTGCTGCCCCTGAATCTCAGGATAAAAAGGAAGATACAGACGCTGCACTGAAAGAAAAGGCTGCAAAGAATGTAAAAGCTTCCCTTCTTATAGATGTAATAGGAAAGAAAGAAGGCGTATTCGTTACCGACAGCGAAGTGGACGACCGGATTGCCGTTCTGGCCAAGAGGCTTTCTGCAACACCTCAGGCAATCAAAACCTTTTATCATTATAAAGAGGGGTCTCTCGATGGGCTGAAGCACTCGATATTCCAGGAGAAAGTGCTGGACCTGCTCTTATCAAAAGCCGCAGTTGAAAAAACTGAAAAAGGAGAATAAATGAGCATCATCCCTATTGTAATTGAACAGACAGGACGGTCCGAACGTGCATATGATATTTATTCCCGTCTTCTCAAAGACAGGATCATCTTTCTCGGCACTCCGGTAGACGACCATATTGCGAATATAGTGATCGCGCAGCTTCTCTTCCTCCAGACGGAAGACCCTGACAAGGATATCCATATCTATGTCAATACCCCCGGAGGCGTCGTGTCCTCGGGCCTTGCCATTTACGACACGATGCAGTATGTAAAACCCGACATCGCAACGTACTGTACCGGGCAGGCTGCAAGCATGGGGGCCCTCCTGCTCTCAGCAGGGACAAAAGGGAAGAGGTTTGCGCTGCCTCACTCCCGGATCATGCTGCACCAGCCCATGGGTGGATTCCACGGCCAGGCAACCGACATCGAGATTCATGCCCGGGAAATTCTGAAGATGAAGGAGACACTGAACAAGATTCTTTCCCTCCATACGGGGCAACCTGTCGAAAAGATACAGACCGACACCGACAGGGATTTCTTCATGTCGGGGCAGGAGGCGAAGGAATACGGGGTTGTTGATGAAGTGATCACCACTATAAAGGAAAAGAAAAGTAATGGCTAAGAAAGACGAAATTGCCCTGAAATGCTCATTCTGCGGGAAAGGACATGCAGAGGTAAAGAAGCTTATCGCAGGCCCTACGGTATATATCTGCAACGAATGTGTGGAACTCTGCAATGAGATCATTGCAGACGCATTGCACCAGGAAACGAAAGGAAGACCGTTTCCTCAGCTTCCCACGCCAAAGGAGATCCATAATTTCCTTAATGATTATGTGATAGACCAGGAGCGGGCCAAGAAAATCCTGTCCGTCGCAGTGCACAACCATTATAAGAGAATTTACAGTCCGGCAGAGAAAGATGTTGAACTCCAGAAGAGCAACATCCTGCTGATCGGACCCACAGGCACGGGGAAAACCCTGTTTGCGCAGACCATGGCAAAGGTGCTCGATGTGCCGTTTGCGATCACTGATGCAACCACGCTGACTGAAGCAGGATACGTGGGAGAAGATGTTGAAAATATCATCCTGAAGCTCCTCCAGACATCTGACTATGATACGGAAAGAGCACAGCGGGGGATAGTATATATCGATGAGATCGATAAAATCAGCAGGAAAGCCGAAAACCCCTCGATCACGAGAGATGTATCAGGAGAAGGGGTGCAGCAGGCGCTCCTGAAATTGATTGAGGGGACCATTGCAAACATTCCGCCGCAGGGGGGAAGAAAACATCCCCAGCAGGAATATATTCAGGTGGACACCACGAATATCCTGTTTATCTGTGGCGGTGCCTTCATCGGACTCGACAACATTATCGAGCAGAGGAACGGACAGAAAACAGTCGGGTTCGGTTCGGAAATTGTTGCACGGAAAGAAAGGAAAATAGGAGAAACATTAAGTCAGGTTGAGCCGCAGGACCTGATCAAATACGGCCTTATTCCTGAATTTGTCGGCAGGATGCCGGTGGTCGCATCCCTTGATGAACTTGATGAAAAAGCCCTGATTAAAATATTAACCGAACCGAAGAATGCGCTCATGAAACAATATCAGAGGCTGCTTTCGTTCGATAACGTGAGGCTGAAATTCTCAGAAGGCGCACTCGCTGCCGTTGCAAAAAAAGCAATCCAGCGCAAGACCGGCGCACGGGGACTGCGGTCTATCCTTGAGGATATCATGCTCGACGTAATGTATGAAATTCCTTCACAGAAGGGCATCAAGGAGTGCCTGATCACCGAAGAGACGGTTACTAAAAAAGAGACGCCTGTCCTGATCTACGAGAAACAGGCAGAATCAGCATAGGCAGGTTGTTATTCAGCATTTCGTTTTTCCTGCGAGGATTGCCTTTCCGATCGCGCTCCGGATCGTCTCTCTGAGTTCTGCATCGTCAACCGGCAATACAGTATCTTCTATAAGAGACAGTTCACCGCCGTCGAGTGTTCTGGACTTTTTCTGTTGAGCACGGTGCTGTACATCAGATGACGCATTCAGAGAAACTTTTCCGAGCTTGAAACGCACCGCTTCGACCCGGAAAGGCCGGAGCTTCCTGAGAATATCATCCTGACGGAACCGAAGCTCCTGGAGCCAGACAGGCGAATCGACAACTATGAGGAGTTCACCGCGGGAGAGAAGAGCGGGCGACATGTGAAAGGGGAGTGGTTTCCGGAAAAGACTGTTCCACCTCCTCCGCATCTCCCCAAGCTTCACGCCGTCTTCTATACCTAATTCCCTGAAAACGCCCGAGAGTAACGAGTCCGCCCGCTTCACTACACGGCTTTTTTAATTTTTCCTGAGCGGAGACATCTTGTACACACAGTGACCCGTTTGATGCCGCTGCTGGTAACTACGCGGAGTCTCTGCAGGTTTGGCAGGATGATTCTCTTCGTCTTTTTATTGGCATGGCTGACATTATTGCCGATTGCCCTCTGTTTTCCGCACACAACACAACTCGCCATCTGTTTTCAACCTCCTTAATTCATTGCATTCGAAAGGTTTATTATGATAACATGTTAAATCCCTTGTTACAAGTGCAATAAAGAGAGAACGTTCTGTTGCCACGGGTGAAATCTTCCACTCTGCTTGACTTGTTGAGGAGAAAAGCAAGAGTTTTCTGAACTGTCGATCGTTCCTTACAGGCAAGAGGGGATATCAGATTTCTGAAAAGGTTAGGCATACATATATGACAAAGATACGAATTTATGAACTGGCGAAAAAGTTAGGTGTTCCGAATAAGATTATTCTGAACGAACTGGAGAAACTTGGCATCGAAGGGAAAACTCACTCTTCGAGCATTGAACCCGAACTTGCAAGGCGTATAGCGGATAACATTCGCAAAAAAACTGCAGAGCCAGTGAAAAAACCAGCGCCTGCAAAAGAGCCTGAGAAAAAAGCGCATGTGGCAGCGGTCGAACCTCCCGCCAGGAAACCGAAAGAGGAAAAGGAAGCGAAGAAAGTTGTAAAAGAGGCAAGGCAGCCGACAGAATCACTGCCCGCTGCAGAGGAAAAGAAGGCTAAAAAAGAGGAACCCGATGGAAAAATTCATCCGGACGAGAAGAAGCCCGCAGGAATTGCGACCAGGTCCCCGTCTGAAGAAGATGACGAAATAAAGATACCAGAACGGTTCAGAAAAGAGATTGAAATAGAAAAAGCAGAGAAATTTAAGGTAAAACCGGGCATGCAGAGGGCTTTTCAAACCATCAGGAAGATCGAGCCGAAGAAATGGCATGATCAGAGACCGACAAAGAGATTCGGAGGGAAAGGAAGGCATTTTGCTGCTGAAGAACAGAAACCGCAGGGGCAGCCTGCCATCACGAGGAAAAAGACCTTGAAGCTTCAGGAAGGCACCACGGTCAAAGAGTTTGCAGAACTCATCAGTGTCAAGTTTTCTGACGTCATCAAGAAGTTCATGGAACTCGGGTATATGCCGACTATAAACCAGCCTGTTGATACGGATGCAGCCCTGCTCATTGCAGAAGGGTTCGGAGCAAAACTCGAACTTGCCTCCATCGAAGAGGATATCCTGGACATCGAAACTCCTGAAGAGACCGGTGCCCTCGTCCCTCGTCCTCCCGTAATTACGATTATGGGACATGTTGATCATGGGAAGACATCACTCCTCGATGCGATACGGAAAACAAAGGTCACCGAGACTGAAGCAGGAGGGATCACCCAGCATATCGGCGCCTATAATGTTAAGTTGAAGGGCAAATTTATCACGTTTCTTGACACACCCGGTCATGAAGCATTCACCTCGCTGAGGGCACGGGGAGCAAAGGTAACTGATATCGTTGTCCTCGTCGTTGCCGCCGATGACGGGGTGATGCCGCAGACTATAGAAGCGATCAATCATGCAAAAGCTGCAAACGTACCAATACTGGTTGCAATCAATAAGATCGATAAACCTGACGCAAACCCTACAAAAGTAAAAAACGAGCTTTCAGAGCGTGGAATAATCTCTGAAGAATGGGGCGGGAAAAATATCTTTGTCGAAGTGTCGGCAAAAAACCGCATCGGTATCGAACACCTGCTCGAGATGATCCTCCTTCAGGCCGAGATTATGGAACTCAAGGCAAATCCTGACAGAAACGCGAGGGGGACCATAATCGAATCAAAACTCGACAAGGGGAGAGGGCCTATTGCTACGGTGGTTGTGCAGTCAGGCACACTGAAAGTCGGAGATGCCTTCTTGGCAGGCATTCACGCAGGAAAAGTCCGCGCCCTCATTGACGACAATGGAAAACGGATCAATGAGGCAGGTTCGTCAATGCCGGTAGAGGTAATCGGCTTCTCAGACGTACCGACATCAGGAGATATCTTTACCGTGGTTGAAGATGAGAAAAGGGCCAGACAGATAGCGCTCATACGACAGCAGAAACAGAAACTTGCTGAAATTGCCAGGGCACGAAAACTCACTCTCGATGAACTCTATGCGAAAATCAAAGAAGGAGAGATCCGGGAACTCAACATGATCATCAAGGGAGATGCCCAGGGTTCTGTAGAAGCGGTGAAAGATGCGCTCGAAAACATAACCCACCCGCAGGTGAAGGTCAAGGCCATTCATTCTTCAGTCGGCGGAATCAATGAATCAGACGTTATGCTCGCAGCTGCATCGAGCGCCATTATTCTGGGATTTAATGTCCGTCCGGAACTCAAGGCATCACAAACTGCCGAGAAAGAGGGAGTGGATATTCGTCTTTATACGGTAATATACGAAGCAATCGAAGATGTGAGGAAGGCCCTCGAAGGACTGCTTGCACCGACACTCAAGGAAAAAATCCTTGGAAGGGCTGAGGTCCGCCAGATTTTTCCGATATCGAGAATCGGTACCGTCGCAGGATGTTATGTGATCGACGGAACGATGCACAGGGCAAGTGATGGATTAAGGGTAATCAGAGATAACATCGTCGTATATGAGGGCAAAATCGCTACATTAAAGAGATTTAAAGACGATGTGAAAGAGGTCAATACAGGATATGAATGCGGCATCATGATAGAGAACTTCAATGACCTGAAGGTCGGAGATATTATCGAAAACTACGTCATTGAAAAAATAGCGACAAAACTATAGAAAAGATAAAATTCCAGATTCGAAACTCTAAATTCTCAATAAAATCTAAAAGGACAAATTTCAAATTGCTGTCTTTCAGCCTTTGTCAGAATAAGTTTTTGTAACTCTCTTTGTTTGTTTTTAGGATTTAGATATTCGGATTTAGTATTTTGAGGTAAATTATGCTTCCCTACAAGCGTTCCCAGAGAGTCAGTGACCTGCTCAGAGAAGAGATCGCGGATATCATCATGTATAAATTGAAGGACCCACGGGTCGGTTTTATCACCGTCACCGGTGTCGATGTAACAAGCGACCTCAAGATGGCTACTGTCTATGTGAGCGTCCTGAAAGCAGAAGAAAAGAAACCTACCCTTGAGATCCTGCAGACTGCAAGAAGTTTTGTCCGCGCTGAACTCTCGAAAAGGCTGAGGATGAAATTCATACCCACCGTAGATTTCAAACTCGACAGCTCCATTGAATATGGGGATAAAATAGACAAACTGCTCAAAGAGATCGGAGAAAAAGATGATAGCTCCTCCTGAACTTGTCTCCTTCCTCCGGGAAAATGACAACTTTTTCATCGCCACCCACATCAGCCCCGAGCCGGATGCACTCGGCTCATCCCTCGCCCTTGCCATGGCGCTCGAATCGCTCGGGAAAAAGGTCACGGTATATGATCGTGATATAGTCCCTGAGTTTTACCGGTTCCTCCCGAAGCATGAAAGATTCGTACACTCGACTTCACGGATACAGACTTCATTAAGCAATCTGATCCTGCTCGACTGTAATAGCCCAGAAAGGGCCGGCATCGAGGGGATGGTCTTCCGCTCCTCGACGGTCATAGATCACCACGAGACCGAGAAAGACTTTGGAGACATCCGTTGGATCGTTCCTAATGCAGCAGCGACAGGTGTTCTGGTATTTTATCTGATCAGGCAGCTCGGGACCGACATAACAGAAGACATTGCCCTGAACCTCTATTCTGCCATAGCGATCGATACCGGCACATTCAGATACAGCAATACCACCGCAGAGGTGTTACGGGTTGCGGCCGAACTCATTGATGCCGGAGCTACCCCATCATACGTATCAAACAGTCTTTACGATACCTGGTCTGAAAAGAGATTTGCGTTGCTCATTGCCTCACTGAATACCCTTGAGATCCAGAACGGTGTTGCGTTTACCCATGTCACCCAGGCAATGTACCGGAAGACGGAAACCGCTCCCGAAGACACCGAGAATTTCGCCAACCTCCCGAGAACAATGAAGCATGTCAGGGTATCGGCTTTTTTTCGGCAGATCGGCAAGGCTTACTGGAAGGCCAGCCTCCGCTCCAAGGACACGCTTAATGTCGCAGAGATCGCCGTATCCTTCGGTGGCGGCGGACATAAAAATGCTGCGGGATATACGTTCAAAGGGACGCTCGACGCGGCAAAAAAATCTCTACTCAAGTCCCTCAGGAAATCTTTCTAGACAGGCGTTTCCGTCCGTATTTCAGAATTCCCAACGACCGGTCGAACAGGGAACTGAGGGGATTCGCACATTGCTCAAAAGAACCGGCATGGGCGACGTTCTCTCCGCCGATACCGGCCTTGAAGTAATTGACCTCCGGATGTACGGGACTGATGCCTCCCAGATCATAAGAGCGGACACCCTTCATTTTAAGCCATTCTATTATGTTCCACTGTAGGAGATAAGACGCCATAACGCTCCTGCCTTCTGCGTTACTTGCGGCAAGCAACAGGAGCGCGGTATCGCCTATCACCGATATGACCGCACCCGCGAGCGGTCTCTTTTCCTTTTCGCAGAGAAAGATTCGTGTCTTCAATTCTTCCGGCAGGGACTTCTGGATCTCCCGAAGCTGACGGGGATCGATGGATAGCTCGGCAATATTCTTCCTCTCCTGCATCTCCTGAAAGAGCGCATGAAAAGTGTCGTAGACGTCGGTTCCTGTATCATCGAGAACCGTCAGTTCCTCTTTTTCTGCACGGTTCAGACAATTCCGCCATTTTTGCCGCAACTGTTTTCTCAGATCAACGAGCGGGGGAGAAATGTCGAGCAGATATGTCCGGTAAAACCTCTCCTTCCCCATGAACCCTGCACGCTCAAGCGTTTCCCTTACCTCATTTTCGTTACTCCCCATCTCGTTCGGTATCACTCTCAGGAACATGCCACGCCGTCCGACGTACTCAGCCTGCAATGATTCCACAAGCTGCGCAAAGACCCGGCAATCTCCCGGACGTCCCGTCCTGCGCCACAGCGGCCCCCAGAAGACGAGTGCGGTACCCCCGCGTATAATAGGCGTCCGAATCGTCGCCACCTGTGCGATTCCGGCTGCTTCATCTCCATTCCTCAATACGACATGGCTCAGACGGTCTTCCCCCCAGAGCACAGCCCCGCACGACCATGTCTGGTATATTGTCGCATCATCGAACTGCCGCAGCAATGCCGCCCACTCAGTTTTTGAGACAGTATCGATTTCTATGGAATACATTGAATGAAGTATAAAGGTCTTTTCTGCGGGGTTCAACAGTAAATGTGAGGCTTATCTGTCCCCAATATTTTTTCCGGCAAAAAAAAATAAGGGATGCGGCTCAATTATTGAATCGGAATCACGGGCAACCTTGATGATACCAAAGACGAAGCGGAGGTCTCGGCCTTCGATATTTCACTACCATATAAAGTCAGAGGAAGGTTTGCAGAGAAATAAAGGCAGTTTATTCCGATTCAAAAATTGAGCTGCATCCCTATGCCTGACTATTTCGGGCAGCGGGGTGTTATGCCTCCACCCCGGCCTCTGCTGCCTTCGCAAAAACCAGCCGGTTGTCCTGAAAGTCAACCTCAATGGTATCCCCTTCCCTGAATGTCCGGTCGAGTATCTTGACTGCGAGCGGGTTAAGTATCTCCCTCTGGAGGGCTCTCTTGAGCGGACGCGCACCGTAAACCGGGTCGAACCCTATATCCGCGAAATATTCCTTTGCGTGCTCCGTGAGTCTGACGTCCACCCCTTTATCCATTATGAACCTCTTCATCCTCTTCACCTGTATCTCCACAATCTGTTTGAGCAATTCTTTCGACAGCGTATTGAAGACAATAATCTCATCCACCCTGTTGAGGAATTCCGGCCTGAAAAAATCCTTGAGGTCTTCCATGATCTTTGCTTTCAGCTCGGCATTCGTGCCGACCCAATAGGCCGCCGGCTTTTTTGACTGCTCTTCGAGCATCTCCTGAATATGGGCGCTGCCGATATTTGAGGTCATGATCACGACCGTGTTTCTGAAATCCACCGTCCTGCCGTGGCTGTCGGTAAGCCTTCCGTCATCCAGCAACTGCAAGAGCAGGTTGAATACCTCGGGATGGGCTTTTTCCACCTCATCGAACAGGATTACCGAATACGGCCTTCTCCTTACCGTCTCGGTGAGCTGACCGCCCTCTTCGTATCCGACATATCCCGGCGGTGCACCGATCAGTCGGGAGACGGTATGTCTTTCCTGGTACTCGGACATGTCTATCCTGATCAGCGCATTTTCGTCGTCAAAGAGGAATTCCGCAAGCGCTTTTGCAAGTTCCGTCTTTCCCACGCCGGTCGGTCCGAGAAAGATGAATGAACCAAGAGGCCTGTTCGGGTCCTGAATTCCTGCGCGTGCTCTTCTCACCGCATTGGACACTGCTTCGATCGCTTCGTCCTGGCCTACCACCCTCTGCCTCAAACGCTCATCCATATGGAGGAGTTTCTGGATCTCGCCTTCGAGCATCCTGCTTACCGGAATTCCTGTCCATTTGGAGACGACTTCTGCGATGTCCTCATCGTCAACTTCTTCTTTCAGCATTTTTCTTCTTTTCTGAACTTCGACAAGTTTCTGGTTCTCGTTCTCCAATGCCTTCTGGAGATCAAGCAGTTTTCCGTATCGCAATTCCGCAGCTCTGGTAAGGTCTCCTTCACGCTCTGCCTTTTCCGATTCTATCTTTGTCTTTTCAATATGCTCTTTATGCTCCCGGATTTTTGCTATTATCTCCTTTTCGCTCAGCCACTGTGCCCTCAACTCATCGCGTTTGCCCTGCAGGTCGGCCATCTCTTTCTGAATTTTATCGAGTTTCTCTTTGGATTCCCTGGTATCCTCTCTCTTTACCGCCTGTTTCTCTATCTCGAACTGTCTCAGCTTTCTTTCTATCTCATCGAGTTCTATCGGCATGCTGTCGATCTCCATCCTGAGCTTTGATGCAGATTCGTCAATAAGGTCGATCGCCTTGTCAGGGAGAAACCGGTCGGTAATATAGCGGTGTGAAAGCACCGCAGCAGAGATAAGCGCCGAATCCTTGATCTTCACCCCGTGGTGGACTTCATACCGCTCTTTCAGTCCGCGGAGGATCGATATCGTGTCTTCGACACTCGGCTCTTTGATCATGATGGGCTGGAATCTCCTTTCGAGCGCCGGGTCTTTCTCTATATGTTTCCTGTACTCGTCGAGAGTCGTCGCCCCGACACACCTCAGGTCGCCCCGTGCGAGAGCAGGCTTGAGCATATTCGATGCATCGATCGCGCCTTCCGCTGCACCGGCGCCGACAAGGGTGTGAAGTTCGTCTATAAACAATATCACTTTGCCTTCGGCCTGCTCGATATCTTTCACTACAGCCTTCAGTCTCTCCTCAAACTCTCCCCTGAATTTGCTGCCGGCGACAAGTGCGCCCATATCGAGCGCAGCGACTTTTTTGTCTTTCAGGGTTTCCGGCACATCACCGGCCACAATCCTCTGGGCGAGGCCTTCTGCTATCGCGGTCTTGCCGACACCCGGTTCGCCGATCAGCACGGGGTTGTTCTTCGTCCTCCTTGAAAGGACCTGGATGATCCTTCGTATCTCGTCGTCCCTTCCGATAACAGGGTCGAGTTTTCCTTTGCCGGCGAGTTCGGTGAGATCGCGGCTGTATTTTTTGAGCGCCTGATATTTTTCTTCGGGATTGGGATCGGTCACACGCTGAGCGCCCCGTATTTCTCTCATTGCTGCGAGGATCTTGTCAGCCGTTGCGCCATATCGTTTCAGGAGGTCCGAGCAGGGACCCCCTATCGAGACGAGCGCCGGGAGAAGATGCTCTACACTTACATACTCATCTTTGAGATGCCCGGCGTTCTGTTCAGCATTTTCAAAGACTGCTTTCAGCCTCGGGGAGATATAAATCTGTCCCATCGGGGTGGCGCCGCTGACTTTCGGAAATTTATCAATGGCTTCCTCAACATCCTTTGCGAGGGATGCCGTATTTACGCCGATTCGTTTCAGGATCTGTACTACGACACCGTCCTCGGCGGCAAGGAGCGCCCGGAGCAGGTGCTCAGCATCGAGTTGCTGGTTTCCTTTCCTTTCCGCAAGCCGCTGCGCCTCCTGTATCGCTTCCTGACTTTTTATGGTGAATTTATCCATATCCTGTCTCCTTACTCTTCAAAAAATATCCTTCTGAATTTATCGATAAAGTCCTGTCGTATATCTTCTTCAAGCAAGTTCATCATCTCTTCCATTTCCTCCTGGAGGAATTCAACCCGGCGCCTGAGCCGGAGTATGATTTCGACCCCGGACCGGTTCACGCCGAGTTCCCTCGTAAGACGGAGGATCATGGCTATCTTTTCTACGTCCTCCTGCGAGTATATCCGGGTGCGATTTTTCCTGTGGGGAGAAATCAATCCCTCCCGTTCGTAGAGCCGTGAGGGTCTGGGGATGCACATCGAGCATCCTCGATACCACGCTGATCATATATACCGGTTCTTTTCCGTCACGGACAGGTTTCATCTCTCCGACAACCCCCTTCGCAGATCCTCTTTATAAAAAGAATCTATCTGTGTGATGACATCCTTTTCCGGGGCATTCAGGTCCTTCGGCACTACAATCTTGATATCGACATACTGGTTTCCCCTTGTTCCGGTCTTCGGTGAGGGGAGCCCTTTCCCTGAAAGTTTCATCCGCTGACCACCCTGTGTGCCCGGAGGCAGGGTCATTACGGTCCTTCCGTCTATGGTCGGCACCTCGATCTTGGCGCCGAGCGCTACTTCTCCGAAGGTTACCGGCAGATCAAGATAAAGGTCGTCTCCTTTTCTCTTAAAAAGAGGATGCACGCGGACTCTGATCTCAATAAAGAGGTCTCCGGAAGGACCGCCGCCTGTTCCCGCGCCTCCCTTGCCTCTGACTTTTACCCTCGAACCCGTATCAGCGCCTCTCGGAATTTTCACCTTGATAGTCTCTGTCTGGAGTGTCTTCCCGCGCCCGTTACAGACGGAACAGACTTTCGTGATCTTTTTTCCTGTCCCGTTGCATGCATTACAGGGCTGGGACATCTGGAAAAATCCCTTGGACGTTTTTATGCTCCCCGCCCCCTTGCAGACATCGCACGTCTGGGATGCTTCTCCTCCTGACCCGTGACACTGTTTGCAGGGGACTTCCCGGGAAAAACTGATAGCTTTTGTGACGCCCGAGAATGCCTCATCCAGCGAGAGGTCAAGGTTCATGGCCATATCATGGCCTTTCATGCGATATGTTTCAGGTCCCCGCTGGGCTCCGAACAAGTCCGAAAAAATATCTCCGAATCCGCCGGATTGGAAGGCGTCCCTGAAATCGTGAGTTCTGAACCCCTCATGTCCCTGGCCGCCGGCACCGAAGGGCGAACTGCCAAACTGGTTGTACTCTGCCCTCTTCTTCGGGTCTCCGAGAACCTCATACGCCTCGTTCAGTTCCTTGAATTTCTGCTCCGAGACCTTGTCGCCGGGGTTCAGGTCAGGATGGTACTTGCGCGCGAGCTTCCGGAATGCCTTTTTCACCTCATCCTGAGAAGCATCCTTGTTCACACCGAGAGTCTTGTAATACTCTTTTCCTTCAGGCGCCATTGTTCCTCCGTTTATTCATCATATAATATTAGTTTAGTACATCCTTGTCAAGTTAATTATTATGATAATATTAAATTAAGAGCTGATTTAAGCATCAGAAAAAGTCGTATTTCCCTTTATGGTAGACTTATACTATATTTAATTCAGAGAGAGGTGAAAATGGACCGCACCTCAATGGCAAGGATATCCCCGCTCGGACTGCTCATCATCACCACAATAGCGCTTTTTGTATCCGAAGCAGTCATCATGTTGTTTCTCGGCCTGCTTTTGCCCCCGTTACCCCTTTGGCTCGAAGTAGTTCTTGATGCGTTTGTTTTAATCAGTCTCGGTTTCCTTGTCCTGTATTTCTCGCTTTTCCGTCCGATGAACCTGCATATCATCGAGCGGGAACGGTCCGAAGAGAAGGCCAAACGTGCCTTTACTGAACTCAACCAGATATTTCAGTCGGCTGCCGACGGCATGCTTGTGATCGACAAGGATTTCACCGTAATGCGGGCAAATGAGACTTTTGAAAAACTCTCAGGGACAAGTGTCGAAGAAGCAGTCGGGAAAAAGTGCCATGAGGTGTTTCCCGGCGTGCAATGCCGCACCCTGCTCTGCCCCGCTACCAAAATCTTGCACGGCGAGGAAAGAGTGGAATGTGAAACGGTGAAAAAACACAGCGACGGATCGGACATACACTGCATCCTTACCGCAACTCCGTTCCGTGATCCGACGGGAAACTCATCGGCATCGTTGAGGATTTAAAGACATCACCGAACGGAAAAGGGTTGAAGAGGCATTGAAGGAAAGCGAGGAGCGGGAGAGAGCGAAATACAAGGGGATACCGATCCCGACATACCTGGCAGAATATGGGGGATGATTTTCTTCTGATGGACTATAATGATGCGGCAAAAGAAATAACCGATGGCAATATCGCCAATTTTCTTGGAACAAAACTAAGCGAAATGTTCAAAGATTCTCCGCACATAATAGCCCAATTATGGAGCTGTTTTCGCGATCGGACCATTATCAAGACGGAAATACCTTACAAATTCAAGACCTGCGTGAAAGAGGCGTTCTTGTCGGTCCAGTATGCGTACGCTCCGCCCGATCTCGTCCTTGTACATACAGAGGATATCACCGAGCGTAAATATGCAGAGAATGAAATCCGTTCGCTCAAGCAACAGATAGAGTTTATTCTGGGCGCCACAAAAACAGGGCTTGATATTATCGATGAAGATTTCAATATCCGGTACATTGATCCTGAATGGCAAAAGATATACGGAGACCCAGCCGGGAAAAAGTGTTACGAGTATTTTACGGGACGGGATAAGGTATGCCCCTCGTGCGGTGTTCTCCGTGCCTGTGAAACAAAGACCATGACCTCCGCCGAAGGAATATTGCCGAAAGAGGGGAACAGACCGGTGCAGATTACCACGATACCCTTTCAGAACGCTGAGGGGGAATGGCTGTACGCCGAGATCTGCATAGATATCACGGAGCGGAAAAAAACAGAGGAAGAGCATATGAAAACCCAGAAGCTTGAATCCCTCGGATTACTGGCAGGGGGGATAGCCCATGATTTCAACAACCTGTTGACCGCTATAATCGGGAATATCAGCTTCATAAAAATGAATCTCGTTCCCGGAGATGAGTCGTTCAGCGCTCTTGAAATGGCAGAAAAAGCATCTCTTCGTGCGAAAGACCTCACGCAGCAACTGATCACCTTCTCACGGGGAGGAGAGCCGATTAAAAAGACAGCATCTCCCTCTGCGCTCATTCATGAATCAGCCGGTTTTGTGCTGAGCGGCTCAAACGTGCGGGGTGATTTGCAATTGCCTGACGGACTGGTTTTCGTTGAAGTCGATGAAGGCCAGATAATCCAGGTCCTGAACAGTGTCCTTCTGAATGCAGTGCAGGCAATGCCTGAAGGGGGGGACAGTCACTATCCGCGGAGAAAATATGACGGTCGGAGACAATGAGCCCACTCCTCTCACCCAGGGAGACTATGTGAAAATATCCATTGAAGACAGGGGACACGGAATACCCCCAAAACATCTCACCAAGATATTCGATCCATATTTTACGACCAGGCAGAAAGGGAGCGGCCTTGGATTGACCACCGCATACTATGTCATCCGGAAACACGGCGGGCATATTCAGGTGGAATCCAGTCCGGGGAAGGGAACAACCTGTCACATCTTTTTGCCTGCCTCTCGATCTCCACTGCCGGCAGAGACAACAGATACATCCCTTCTATCATCCGCGAGAGGAAAAATCCTTGTTATGGACGACGAAGAAATTCTTCGTGATTTCACCTCCCGCATTCTCACGAAGAGCGGATACGATGTGGAATTGTCAAGTGATGGAGTTGAGGCAATTCAGCGATACAGGGACGCAAAGGATTCAGGATGTCCTTTCGATGCCGTGATCATGGACCTGACCATATCGGGCGGCATGGGAGGTAAAAAAACAATTCGCGAACTCCTTAAAATAGACCCCGATATCAAAGCCATCGTATCAAGCGGGTATTCAAACGACCCGATCATGGCGAACTATGGGGAATACGGGTTCAAAGGTGTTGTTGCCAAACCGTATACGCTGGAAGAACTGATCCATGCAATCAGGACCGTCATGGGTGGACCTCCTGCAAAGAATTGACCCTTGGACCCACTGACCATACTCGAAAAATATTACCCTCCGGGCAACCTCGCACACCAGGTTCTCGTCACACACAGCAGAATGGTTGCAGAAAAAGCTTTACGCATAGCACAAAGGGTGCGGCATCTCCATCCGGACGAACAATTCATTCAGGAAGCAGCAATGCTGCACGACATAGGAATATTGTTCACGAATGAACCTCAAATCGGATGCTTCGGCAACAGGGAATACCTCTGCCACGGTTTCCTCGGCAGAGAGCTCCTTGAGAAGGAGGGCTTGCCAAAACACGCCCTTGTATGTGAACGGCACGTAGGCGCCGGCATAACGCTGGAGGAGATTGAACGCAAAAACCTCCCTGTGCCGAAACGGGATATGTCGCCGGTCTCACTTGAAGAGAAACTTATCTGCTTTGCCGACAAGTTCTTCTCAAAAAATCCTGAATACCTCCGGAAGGAAAAACCCGTCGAACTGGTCAGGAAGGGGATAGCCCGCTACGGGGAAGAGAAACTGAGGACTTTCGATCAATGGGTCAAGATTTTCGGGGCATGAAGACTAACAGTCGTTATGGCATAGAAGAGATTAGCCCTCATGAGCACGTATAGTCTCCGGACAAAATTCCCCTGATCAGGACAAATTGCCCTTTCTTTTGCACAGGGAAATCTTGAAGTATATTTAAATTTCAACAGGTTAGAGCCTGGTATCCCTTTTGCTCTCCATTCTTCCATCTGATAAAAAAATGCCTTTGGAGGGGGTGATATTTTGCGGGCCGTCAGAAGAGGAAAAGGTTTGTTCTCTGTTCTGTTTTTTACCGGTTTTATTTTAATTTCGCTTCTGTTCACAGTGACCCCGCGGTATGTTTTGGCATTTGCCGATTCACCGGGTTACTGCATGAAGTGCCATGTGATGGAGTCTGATATGAAGCGTGGATTCACTCAGGCGCTCACAGGAGGATCAAGTGTGTAGACTGCCACCTGCCCAATGACAACCAGGTGATGCACTATATCTGGAAGACAATTGACGGGGTCAAAGATGTGGTGGTGTTTCATTCCGGGAAAGTTCCGGAACAGATTACCCTCTCTTCACATGGGAAGAAAGCTCTCCAGGCAAACTGCATCCGCTGTCATGAGGTTGCCGTAACGATGATTGATAAGGAGAGGAAATGCTGGGAATGTCACAGGAGAATAACCCATAAGCTCACAGGAACGATAGAAACGCTTTAATGAGGAGGGGAAGAATGAAGAAATTGATTCTTTTGTTTTTGGTCGCCGGAACAGCACTTGCCATATTCGCCTGCCAGCCCCCGAAGACCGAGCCTGTCAGGCCGGTGAAAATTGCGGACGGGGACATCGACCCTGCCAACTGGGGCAAGGCGTATCCCGTCCATTATGAACTCTGGAAGAAGACCGAAGAACCGACGCCATCGGGGAAGAGCAGATATAAACGCGGGTTCGACGCCGATGCCGTCACCTATGACAAGCTTTCGGAATACCCGTACCTGGCGTTATTGTTCAGCGGCTGGGGGTTCGGGGTTGAATACAACGAGCCCAGAGGTCATGCCTACATGATTAAGGATCAGCTTGAAATCGATGAGTCCCGGTTAAAGGCCGGTGGAGTCTGTCTGACCTGCAAAACCCCCTATGCAACAAAATTGGAAGCAGAAATGGGACCGGCATATTATTACACGCCATGGAAAGAGGTGCATGCAAAAATTCCCAAAGAACATCAGGAACTGGGTGTTGCATGCATCGACTGCCATAATAACCAAGACATGTCATTAAGAATTTCGAGAGCCACAACCCTGACAAAGGCTCTCGAATTCATGGGAGTTAATCAGGCCAAGGTAAGCCGTCAGGATATGAAAAGCCTCGTATGTGCGCAGTGCCATGTAACGTATGACGTAGTCAAAGACCAGGAAAAGCGGTCGGTCGGGATTTATTTCCCGTGGCAGGGGAGCAAATACGGGAACATAACCGTCGAGAATATTATTAAGCAGGTCCGGAACGACCCGACAGTGGGAGAATGGACCCAAAAAGTAACCGGATTCAAGATGGCCTTCATCCGCCATCCTGAATATGAACTCTTCTCCAACAACAGCGTCCACTGGAAAGCGGGCGCATCCTGCGCTGACTGTCATATGCCCTATACGAAAGTCGGCGCGTACAAGGTGTCCGACCACCGGGTAACAAGCCCGCTGAAAAACGACATGAAGGCGTGTATGCAGTGCCATACGGAGAGCAGGGAGTGGCTGCAGGAACAGGTCTTTGCAATCCAGGACAGAACCGTATCCCTGATGATCAGGTCAGGATATGCGACCGCAACCGCGGCAAAGCTCTTTGAGAAGGTTCACGAAGCGCAAGCCGCAGGCAAAAACATAGATAAAGCCCTTTATGAGAAAGCGAAAGACTTCTATGAGGAGGCTTTCTACCGCACGAACTTCGTGGGAGCCGAAAACTCGGTCGGGTTCCATAACCCTACCGAAGCGCTCAGGATACTCGGTGATTCTGTTGCCTTTGCCACAAAAGCAGAGGCCCTGCTCAGGCAGGCCCTTACGAAGGCCGGGGTTGATGTTCCGATTGTGGTCAACCTCGAATTGAATAAATATCTGGACGAACGAGGGAAAAAGAGATTGAAATACGATCCAAAAGTTGTGATACACGATCCCTTTGGAGTGGAGGAAAAACTCCTTGGCGTGAAGCAGGCAAAGTAGCGGGTTACCCCTGTTGTACCCCTCCTTTTGTCCCCTCCCTCCCTCGTGAGGGAGGGGATGTCTCCTCAGAAAACCTGCCTTTCTTGACCTAAGTCAAGGACAACCCTTCGAATGCAGGGTAAAGTGTAATCATGGACGCGCGCATAGGGTGTCCGCTTATGAAAGGCAAAAATACTACATATCAAAAAGGAGGAATACAAAATGTTCTGCTATCAATGTGAACAGACGGCAAAAGGAGAAGGATGTACGAATATCGGGGTGTGCGGAAAGCAGTCCGATGTGGCGGCGCTTCAGGACCTGCTTGTGTACGCACTGAAAGGTCTTTCATTGTATGCACAGGCGGGAAGGAATGCCGGGGTAACTGACCGTGAAGTGAATGTATTTACCGCCAGGGCCCTCTTTTCCACACTTACCAATGTCGACTTTGACGCGCCCCGTTTCATACAACTTATCAACCGGTGTGTCGAACTGCGAGAGGGTCTGAAGGCAAAGGTGAGCGCCGCAGGCGGGAAGGTCGATTTCGCTGACGCTGCCGCAAAGTTCAGGCCGGAATCAACACTCGAAGGATTAGTAACGCAGGGGGAAGAAGTCGGACTGAAATCAGATCCGTCGGTCAATCCCGACATCCTCTCGCTTCAGCATGTCGTCCTTTTCGGAGTCAAGGGCATCGCAGCCTATGCAGACCATGCGCAGATCCTCGGACAGGAAGACGACGCGGTATATGCGTACTGTCATGAAGCGCTCGCCGCTATGTTAAGGAAAGACCTCGGTCTCGATGACTGGCTGAAGCTCGTTCTCAAATGCGGGGAGATCAATCTGAGGACAATGGAACTGCTCGATGCAGGAAATACCGGAACCTATGGTCATCCTGTTCCTGCCGGCGTGCCGCTTGGAGTGAAAAAAGGGAAAGCGATTCTTGTGTCAGGCCACGACCTCAGGGACCTCGAAGAGATACTCAAACAGACTGAGGGCAAAGGCATTTCTGTCTATACACACGGAGAAATGCTCCCTGCCCATGGCTATCCGGGTCTGAAAAAATATTCACATCTTTACGGCCATTACGGCACGGCCTGGCAGAACCAGCAGAAGGAATTCGATGCGTTTCCCGGCGCGATCGTCATGACGACCAATTGTATTCAGAGGCCCCGTGACACGTATAAGGATAATATCTTCACGACAGGACTTGTCGGATGGCCGGGAGTCAATCATATCGCGGACAAGAATTTTGCTCCGGCGATAGAAAAGGCGCTCTCCCTGCCGGGGTTCACGGAAGATTCTGCCGGGAAAACGGTTATGGTCGGCTTCGCGCGGAATACGGTGCTGGGAGTTGCGGACAAAGTCATCGAAGCGGTGAAGAACAAACAGATCCGGCATTTCTTTCTCGTGGCAGGCTGTGACGGGGCAAAGCCCGGGAGAAATTATTATACGGAGTTTGTGGAGAAGGTGCCCAAAGACTGCATTGTCCTCACCCTTGCATGCGGGAAGTTCAGGTTCTTCGACAAGGAACTCGGGGACATCGGCGGCATACCCCGTCTCCTCGACGTCGGGCAGTGCAACGACGCCTATTCGGCGATACAGATTGCCGGTGCGCTTGCAAAAGCATTCGGGGTGAGTGTGAATGACCTGCCTCTCTCCATGGTGCTTTCATGGTACGAACAGAAGGCGGTTGCAATCCTTACCACGCTTCTCTTCCTCGGCATCAAGGATATACGGCTCGGTCCGACTCTTCCTGCGTTCGTCTCGCCGAATGTCCTCGATGTGTTAGTGAAAAATTTCGACATCAAACCGATAACGACACCGGATGAAGACCTGAAGGCGATTCTGGGAT
>CAVWBP010000040.1:0-33092 GCA_963753165.1 Thermodesulfovibrionales bacterium
TCTATATGCTACTATTTAAGGAAGTGAAAGCTATCCTGCGGAAAATTCCCGACAGCCTTCCCTGATAAGATTGCCTGCTATTGTTCGATAACCACTTCTTCCTGAGAGTCCAATAAATCTTCAGCGATCAGTTTCCTAACATAATTCCTGAGCATCAATGATTCGTCATCCGTGAGGTTTTTGAACTTTAGCGCCATGCCCGGCGGGTTTTTGAAGAGATCGCCATAGAGACCCTTTATGTAGACTACAGAGGTATCCAGGGTGAGGGGTTTCCCGTCGTCTAAATGCAGAGTAACTTTAACTTCCGAGCCCAGAGGGAAAGGGTCTTTTGCAGTCAGGTATATACCGCCTTCAGAGATGTTTACTGCATAGAACTCACATGATTTGCCATCATGAACAACGGAGATTTTATTGTTAAAGGAGGCCCGTATGTGTTGCCTTCTGAAACCCTTTGGAGAATACAGGCACTCCTGTATGACTTCGTATACTTTATCAATATTGATGGGTTTTGTAACATACCCGGAGCAGCCCATTTTTTCACATTCTGCAACGATGTCCCTGTCGGAATCAGTAGTGACCATTACCACAGGAATTTCCTGAGTTCTTTTATCTTCTTTTATTAATCTTAATGTTGTTAAGCCATCCATAACCGGCATGTGAATATCGAGCATTACAAGGGTAGGCTCCATTACCTTGATAAGTTTTAACGCTTCTGCTCCGTTTTCAACAGGGATAACATCAAACCCCAGTCTTTTTAAAAGAATGCTCGAATACATTACGAAGGTTTCGCTGTCATCTGCGATAAGGATGCTTTTTTTTCTCGAGGTCATGTTCCCGCTTCTCCTTTGTATGGAATATTACCCAGGCAAACTCCCCATATATTGTAATGAGGTTGCCGCTCAATGTCTATCAACAAAATAGAACCGCTCATGTTTTTCCCTTCCTCTATTTTCATCGGTAGTTTTTCTCAATAATAATTGACAATGAAACCTAAAGCGTATAATCTTTGGATCAAATGTATGCACAGCATAAAAATAAATGTTAGCCAAGAAATCGCGATTCAAGAAAAAAATAGAGAGAATAGGGGGTTATTATGAAAACGATGCTGAGAACGAGTCTGTTGGGACTCCTTGCGGTCCTGTGTTTATGTTATGGAGCACTGTCCCAGGCCTATACGATTGAGGACGTGGAGAAGGCAGGGAACTACGAGGAACATGTCGCGAAAAATATGCGGGAATTAGTGTCCGGGGAACAATACAAGAAGGTATCGAAGGAATTGAGCGCACTGCGTGACCCCATCGCCGGGGGCAACCTGTTGAGTCAGGAGGCCATTATGAAAGTCGCAGCATCTCCGTGCGGCGACTCCATGACCTATCTGGCCAGACAATATGCAGCCGATCCGGCGACGCAGGAGGCGCTGAAAAAAATCAACGGAGGGTTCCAGGATCTGCCTGCCGGCTACACGGAACCCAACCCATGGAAAGGGCATAAGGACGCCACGGAGCTTGTGAGGCAAATGCTCACAGACTTTACCGCCTGGTGCACCTTTCTTCCGGACATCAGTGGAAGCCATGACAACGGGTTGAAGTACATTCAACATTTTGCCTGGTTCTACTTCAGGAACCCCGCAGGTCAGGATTTTGTCCAGGGGCGGAACCCCGGCAACAAAGGGAAGCCCCTTCTCACAGGCCTGAAGTTTACCCGGGATTTCAGCAACCAGCGCGGGGCTTTCATGAACAGCAAGGCTTCTGCTGCCAAGGTCGCTCAATGGGTGAACGACCCGAGAATCGAGATCAGCGATTACATTCCAAACGAAGACAATACGTATCACTATGAGTCCTGGAATGATTTTTTCGCCCGGCAGATCAGGATCGATACAAAGACCCAGACCATCCCCAGCCGCCCGGTTACCATGCCGCCCAGCGAGTATCCGGACCGCGATTATATTGTCGTGTCGCCGACCGATTGCATCATGAATCCTCTTGTACAGGTGTTGCAAGAGGATGGAGTCGCGGTGAGGAAGTATGTCGAAAACCCGCTGCAACAGGACATGGTATTCGACGTGAAGAATATCCCGGTCAGCTTGATGGATCTTCTGGGAGACACGCCAAAAGAACTGAAAGAGAAATTCATCGGCGGCACGGGCTTATCCTGTGTCCTGATGCCCAACACCTATCATCATTTTCACTCGCCGGTGAACGGGAAGATTGCCCATGCAGAGATTGTCCGTTCAGGCACCTATGGGTATGAGGACTTTACCAACTGGGCGCCGTTAGACGGCAATGTGGGACGCCCCGGGACGGATTTCAGCCAGTTCCAGGTGTTCCAGCGCGGCGTCATTATCATTGAGGTCAAATATAAGGACCTGGACGGCAGGGAACTGACCGGCTATGTGGCTTCGGTCCCGGTCGGCCTGGATACGATCGGTTCGGTAGTGCTTGATGAAAACACCGTGGCTGGAAAAACCGTGCAACGGGGCTACACCAGGCTTGGGAATTTCTTATACGGTGGTTCGCTGGATATCCTGCTGTTTTCCAAAGGGTTGGCAAGCGGTGTGGTGCAGACCCGCCTGGGCACACAAATCACCCTGTTTAACATCGGCAAAACACCCTGATGCTGAAGTTTGCCTGTTTTCAATGAAAAAGAAGGGCGGGCATGTCTTTCTCTTCAGCGGCTGAAGATTTCCACGAGCTTTTTATAATTATCCTTTGTCTCACGAATGTGTTCTCTGTGTAATCTCTGGCCTGTATCGTTGAAATTCTACTCTTTAAAATACACTCTCTCAAGGGCAAAGTCTATTCGCTCAGTTGAGAAATTGCCAAATCCATCGACAAGTATCTCAAACGTTTGATAAACATGTCATTGCAACGGCAGCGAAGCAATCTCGCCTTCTCATGGGGATTTTTTGTAGGTTCAAGGTTGCAACTATTGCTGTCCAAAGAATATGAAAAAGGGATACCGCTCAATTTCCAAATCGAACTAAACTCCCTCTTTTTCTCTGCAAACCTTCCTTTCACTTCAATGTACTAAGACGGCTATAAGTAAAGCTACATCGATGTCATTCCCGCTTGTCGGGAATCTTTCTGAAAACCCGGAAGGATTGCGGATCCCGAATGCTTTCGGGACAATGACAAAGAGCGATAAGAACGTCGCCTTACTAATGACCGTCTTAGTAAGTGTAGCATTGAAAGCTGAGACCTCCGCTTCGTCTTCCCAAAAGGCTAAAGCCTATTCGGGATTCCCCGTGATTTCGATTCGGAAATTGAGCGGTATCCCTATGCCTGATTATTTTGGACAACAGCGGTTTGCAACTTGAACCTGCGACAAGGAGGAACAGCCATGAGTTCGCGTGATGCGTGGTTAGCCTGGTATCACGATTTCGGGATGAACTGTTGCTGCTCCGTTTGAAGATAACACCTCCGAACCCGCACCACTGGGCTAAAAGAAATTCCAAAGATTATTAACAAGAAATAGAGATATAACAATGATTATACCGATACCGTAATTTTCGGTTTTATGGCGAAATTATAGCACATCTGAAACATTACAAAAAGTTGAGAATTTAATAATACCAACATGTTTTATCACACGGTATTCGGTATAACATGGGATTTTTGTCACCTTCTCATTATTCCCTGTTGTACTCAGTATAATTATGTTATGTTCTGGACATGCGGCTTTCAGGAAGTAGTTAACCGAAAACCTTTCTTCTTGAAAGTCGCGTCAATGCAATCAGGTATAATATCGATGATTCTCATAAAGGACTTAGAAGGGAGGTTGTGTAAATGGATACTTTATCTGAAGGATTCGTGGAGAAAACCTGGCAGCAAATTGCTAATTTCACGCCGGACAGGGCAAATAAAGAGATGATTGCCATGAGCAAGAACCAGCCGGATCTTCTGGCTTTTCTAATGGCATACACGGAGGATCTTCAGCAGGAAGTGAAAGAGCTTGCCATCTATATCGCCTTTGTTGTGTATAAGATGTTTCTTGACTCAGGTGGTAAGATTCCGAGAATCTCATCCAAGGAGATTATGGCCAGGCATAACGAAACTACCCGTTTAGTGGAAAGCCTCGAAGGAGCCAATGAAAAATTCATCGATAGAATTGCGAACGTCCAGGTTTCTCAGCAGCCGTATGTCATGAAATATGTCCTTGAAGCTCTCATGGAAGACGCTGAGGATGACGGTATCGATCTGACCGAGGAAGATATCGGTTTGCTTTTCATGCTTTTTAAGACCGAAATAGAAGTGCTTGATAAGAGTGCGTAATGCTTCAGGACTTTTTCATCCGCCCGATAATTTCTGAAGTGGAGACCCCTTCGATATAGGGCAGGCTGAAGGTTTTTTTTGCGATGTCCGAGCCGACGATGTCCTCTTTTTTCCAGTCCCCGCCTTTCACAAGGACGTCCGGCTGAACGAGCTTAATCAACTCATATGGCGTATCCTGATCGAACAAGGTTACATAATCGACCATCTCAAGCGCAGACAGGACCTCTGCCCTTTGGTCCTGGGGGACAACCGGCCTTCCCGGTTTGATCCGGGAAACGGACTTGTCGGAATTCAATCCGATGATTAGAACATCACCCCGTGATTTTGCTTCCCGGAGATACCGGACATGGCCGATATGGAGAAGGTCAAAACAACCGTTGGTGAAGACGATTTTATTGCCTTCAGGCTTTTGCGTGATCGATGATCTGTTTTAACTCATTCCAGCTGACAGTCTTTCCCATTGCTCCATCCCTGCTACGGGAATGTCTTCCCCGTTATCAGGCGCAACACGTCGTTGTACATGACAAAGACCACGAGCGTGAGAATAAGCGCAAGACCGATCTTCTGGCTGATCGAGATGACTTTCTCGCTGAGCGGTTTTCTCCTTATCGCCTCGATCCCCAGGAAGAGGATATGCCCGCCATCAAGGATCGGTATGGGGAGGAGGTTGAGAATTCCAAGATTTATGTTGATCAGCGCCATGAAGATGAAGAAACTGAGAGGTCCCTGCGCCGCCTGTTCCCCGGCCATCTGGACGATCATTATAGGGCCTCCGATGGTGTCCATCGGGATTGCCCTCTGTATCAGTTTCACAATCGAGATAACCGTCAGTTTGGATATTTCCCATGTCCTGACAACGCTGTCCCTGGCAGCGTCAGGGAGACTTTCCCGCTTCACAAATGTAGCCCCTGAGGGTCTGATGCCGATAAGGCCGACAGACTGCGCCTCGCCGAAAATATTCTTTACTTCTTTCTTTTCGGGAGTGAGCGTCACGGCAAAGGAAGTGCTGTTCCTTTCGATCGTCATATTCAGGGGTTTCCCGGGATTTTCATGGATGATCTTTGTCATCTCATCCCACTGTTTTATAGAGTTCCCTTCAATCTGAACAATCCGGTCTCCCTTGAGCAGACCGCTTTTCTCTGCCGGAGAGCTTTCCAGAACACTCCCGATTTCCGGCGTCAGCACCGGCAGGCCTCCGAGGAAACTGAAGAAAAAGATCACCACCGCGCAGATGATATTAAAAAGCGGGCCTGCAAATACGATCAGGAAACGTTTCCATACAGGCTGGTAATTGAAGGCAAAAGGTTTTTCCTCCTCTTCGAGCTCTTCGCCGGGGTTTTCCCCGAGGGGTTTGACATATCCGCCAAACGGTATGGCTGAGAGGAGGTATTCTGTCTCGCCTATCTTCTTGCCCACCAATTTCGGGCCGAACCCGAGGGAAAACTTCAGCACCCTGACACCGAGCAATTTTGCAAAGATGAAATGTCCGAGTTCATGGACGAATATGATGACACCGAGAAGGACTATTGCGTATAAAAAAGTCATAATTTTTGTACCAGCTCCTTTGCTGTTTCGCGCGCCCATCTGTCGGCCTCCAACACCAGAGGGAGTGTTTTATCCGACTGCACGGTATGGCGATCCATAGTTTTTTTGATAAGAAGAGAGATATCCGTAAACCTGATGGCCCCCTTCAGAAACGCATGCACCGCAACCTCATTCGATGCATTCAGTACAGAGGGCATGGTGCCTCCTTCCCTGAGGGCTCTGTACGCATATGCAAGACAGGGGAAGCATTTCATTTCAGGTTTCCTGAATGTCAGCTCCCCGATCTGATCGAGGGAAAGTTTGTGAATGACGTCCGCTAACCTGTCCGGGTAGGTCAGGGCATATGCGATAGGAGCTTTCATGTCCGGCACCGACATCTGGGCGATACAGCTTCTGTCGTGAAATTCCACAAGAGAATGAACAATGCTCTGCGGGTGGACGATTACGTCGATTTTTTCCGCAGGAAGTCCGAACAGATAATGGGCCTCTATGACCTCCAGTCCCTTGTTCATGAGTGTTGCCGAGTCTATGGTTATTTTTCTGCCCATCTTCCAGCTCGGATGGTTCAAGGCCTGTGCGGGTGTAATCGCGCGGAGTTCGCGCATTTTTTTCCCTGAAAAAGGCCCGCCCGAAGCAGTGAGTATGATTCTCCTGACATCAGACTTTTTATGTCCCTCTATACACTGAAATATTGCGCTGTGTTCACTGTCGACAGGGAGGAGTGTGGCGCCGTATTTTTTTGCCTGCTGTATCATTATCCTTCCCGCCATTACGAGCGCTTCCTTGTTTGCGAGGCCTACTGTTTTCCCTGCACGTATCGCAGCAAGGCCTGGAACGAGCCCTGCTGCCCCGACTATGGCAGAAAGGACAAAATCCGATTTTTTGTACTCTGCGGCTGCAGATATCCCCTCTTCGCCAAAAAGAATCCTGAGCGGGGCAGATTTCCTGCGGCCGATCTTTTTCTCGAGTGCATGGGCTGCCTGCTTGTCTGCGACTGCCACGATTTCCGGAGAGAAGGCATGTATCTGTTTTTTCAGTAAATCGATATTTTGTCCCGCAGTGAGGGCTACAACTCTGAAGCGGTTTCTGTGGCGTGAAACAATCGCGAGGGCATTCCTCCCGATTGATCCTGTCGAACCGAGAATTGCGATGCGCTTTATAGACATTTAGTGTATCATCCCGAATATTTTCAGAACCGAATAGAGCAGGGGCCCTGCAAAGAGAGAGCCGTCAATCTTGTCGAGCATGCCTCCGTGTCCGGGGATTATGATGCTTGAATCCTTGACCCCTGCATCCCGTTTGAACATCGATTCTGCAAGATCACCAATGATGGAGATTATTCCAATCATTATACCAATAATTACCGCGTGGTATATGCCGAGTTGGGGGACGAGGAGTATTTTGAGCAGCAGCGCCCCGCAGGCTCCCCCGATGAGCGAGCCTGCTGCGCCGGCGACGGTTTTGTTCGGACTCACCTCGGGATAGAGTTTTTTCTTTCCGATACCCTTTCCGATATAGTATGCGAAAGAATCTGCAGACCAGACCGTTGCATAGAGAAAAATTATCCACTCGGGTCCGAGGTCCCGCAAATAGGTCTGAAAGGACAGAAACAGGGGAATGTAGAGCAACCCCACTACAGGGGCGGCGATGTCGTTCAGCGAGGAGAGAGGCGTCTTCTTTATGATAAGCCGGGAAGCGAACACCGCCATGACACTGAGGGCCAGAAATTTCGCCATAAGGTCCGGCGCATACGCCGAGACAGCGATGAGCGAGGTCCCGAGCAGAAGGCAGATATAGCGGAAAAGGCCATACACACGGTACATGGAATAGAATTCGATCATGGCGATAAAAGATATGGAGCCCAGGAGGAAGAGGAAATACTGTGCGGGCAGGTACATAACATACCAGTACAGAAGCGGAAGGAGAATTGCGGCAATGAAGAGTCTTTTAAGGTGCATCTGTCTTCACCCGGACTGCGCCGAACCTGCGGTCCCTTCGCTGGAAATCCTGTATCGCGAGGAGGAATTCTTCCTTCGAAAAATCAGGCCAGAGCGTTTCAGTGAAATAGAATTCCGAATAGGCTCCCTGCCAGAGCAGGAAGTTGCTGATGCGCATCTCCCCGCTTGTCCGGATGATCAGATCAGGCGAGGGAAGACCGGCGGTATCGAGTTCTGCCTCAAATGCCTGTTCGTCCAGTTTTTCGGGTTCTATGCCCGAGGATATGATTTTTTTCACTGCCCTCACAATTTCATTCCGCCCGCTGTAACTGAGAGCCATCACAAGGGTCAACCCTTTATTGCGGGCGGTCCTGGATTCTGCCTCCCTGATCATATCCTGTATGGGGCCGGGCAGTCTCCATGTCTCTCCGATCACCTTGAACACAATATCCTGCCTCATCAGGTTTTCGATCTCTTTATTCAGATACAATTCCAGCAGTCTCATCAGCATGGATATCTCCGCTGAAGGCCTGTGCCAGTTTTCCAGAGAGAATGCATAAAGCGTTAACGTCTGCAGCCCGAGTTCAACGGAATGTTCAACAATCTCTTTTGTTCTCTCGACGCCCCGTCTGTGGCCTTCGATCCGTGGAAGACCGCGCATTGCGGCCCACCTCCCATTCCCGTCCATGATGATCCCTATATGGTTTGGAATGCGTCCGGTTGCAGCCATTCTTAAATCCTTTTCATCGAATAGATCGAGAGCATGCTGCCAAGCGGATTATTCCCTTTCAGAATATTGCCTGCTTTGAGTCCGAGGACCGGGCTGGAGAGTACGAGCACCTTATCTCCGGACACCGCGTAATCAAGAAGAGTACCGCTGATACTGTCGATGAAAGAAGTCTCCTCCATGGAAAGACCGGTCCACCGCATCTTTTTGATCTGAGAATTCTTGTAGCCCAGTCCCTTGACCATTCCGAGAAGAGGGGTCCTCTCTGCGAGAAGGATATCGCCGTTCCTCATGATCAGCCTGTCCTTTATCGTCCATTCGCCTCTGTCAACCATGGATGTAGGCGACGATTTCTTGAATGTCGCGAGAAAGCCGCCGGTTCTCTCCTTGCGCTTCCACACCTGCATCCCTTGCTCGTCATATACGCTCAGGAACCTGTCCCGGTCGTATGCAATGAAAATAAGCCCGGACTGCGGGTCGCCATAAGATATGAAGTCATAAATATTCACCCCTCCGGGGAGTTTTAGCGGCTCTCCTTTCTTATATTCCCCTGCCTCGCAGGATATCGGGAATACAGGCCCGCTAAAGCCTTCTGCAGGGGAATACGCCTGTGCAATCATTCCATTTCCCAGTCTCCGGAGGAACAGAGAATCCTCATAGAGGGGAACGAATGCCGACCCCTGCAACTCGTATAAGGAGGAAGTGACGGAATCGCCCTTCATCGTTGTGACAAGTATTTCGTCTTTTCCGTTCTGGTTCAGGTCAATCACATCGAGCCATAAATTTTCGCTGCCGCCGGCTCCCTTTATTCTTACTCCACCGAGAGCGGCTTGCAGATCAGCTCCCGGAGTGTAAATGCCGATGTCGGTATCAGTGGCGAGAAGTATCTCTTCTTTCCCGTCGCCATTCACGTCTCCTGTCATAACGAATCGTGCCGAGAAGGGAAGATCGAACTTGAGCGCAGCTTCTGAATCGATCTGAAAGAACTGTTCCCCGAAACGCAGTTCTTTTTCCAGAGACGCATCGATAAGGACGCCGGTTTCGGAGAGTTTTTTCCCGTCAGAAACCCAGAAGAGTCTTTGTGTGAGAACCATTCCGTTCTCCCCTGCCTTCGACGACAGGAGAAGCGCCACTTCAGCGCCGAGTTTTTTCGCCTCATCAATGGCAGTTGCCGGATCAGCTGTTTCAAGTGCGGTATCCCGGAGAGCGAACCTCCCGGTCTCTTTGAGTTTTTTATGGTAGGCGTCAGCAATCTGCCAGTCCACCTCCTCTGACTGACAGAAAAGGATATCTACTTTTACTTCCGATATCCTTGCTTTGTCGCCTTCCTGCGCGTTGCCTTCAAGGAGGATGCCGGATGCGGAATCTTCGGATACTTCCTGTATCTCCATCTTTCCGATCAGCGATTCAAGGTTGCCCAGGATTTCCTTGGTCACAGGATGACGGAACGGTATCTGTTCTCTCAGTACCGTAAGCCGCATGCCTGGTTTTAATCCCTCATTGCGCCCGATATCGATTACCGCCTTCCGGTCTTCGACCCGGGTGATCCTGCCGGTTACGGCCTTAAAATATGAGAGGGTCGTATCAGAGAGTTCCTGAAGAGTACCCTCGCCGGCATTCGCTGAATGAGAGCAGCACAGCCCGAAGAACAAAACCTGAAGGACAAAGAAGGAACAGAAGAAGAACCCTGCCCTGCCCTTGCCGGAAAAATTCACGCGGTTGTTCGGTAAAGTATAATTTATTTTTTTTGTCATATTTTTCATCTCCCTATGTTCCGGACGACAATCGTTCAGCGAGCACGGCGGGAAGTTTTTCCTTCCTCATCTTTGCCTGCACCGAGGTGATATCGTAGGGGATCCGTACGATCCCGATATTTTCATCGTCGATCATTGCGTAACATGCCCTCGGGTCCCCGTCGCGGGGCTGTCCCACACTTCCTGCGTTGACAATATACCTGTTGCCCTCCTTGATCCCGATTTTCCCCCTGCAGGAGATGAGTTCTCCTGAAGGGACCTTCTCTATGATAGAAGGTTGATGGCTGTGGCCGACAAAACAGAACTTATTGGTAAAATAATCGAAATTCAATTCCGCGTCCCAGAGGGTGAGAATATAATGCCACTCTTCAGGGTCCTTGGGTGTGGAGTGCACAAGGATCATATCGTCAACCCTCTCTTCGTAAACAATACGCAGTGTTTCCAGAAAGGCTTTGTTTTCCTCTGAGAGCACTTCCCTGGTCCATTCTATCGCATGCCTGGCATATTCATTGAAATATCGTATGTCTGTCAGGCCCACCGACCCCCAGTCGTGATTGCCGGCGAGGAGAACCCTGCAGCGGTCGCGCAGGAGTGCAACACACTCATTCGGATTGGGCCCGTATCCGACCGCGTCCCCGATAAATATGATGTCCCTGATCCCTTTCAGGGTTATATCTTCCAGAACTGCTTCGATCGCCTCAAGGTTTGAGTGCACATCAGAGATTATCGCGTAGCGCATCAGGCCTTGCCTGCCTCCTGTGCGAGCTTGTCCAGTACCCCGTTCAGGAAAGAGGCAGACTCTGATGACGAATATTTTTTTGCTATTTCCAGCGCTTCGTTTATAGTGACCGCAGAGGGGATGTCTTTTCTGAAAAAAATTTCATATGCGGCAAAACGGAGAATATTCCTGTCGACCGCAGCCATTCTCTTCATCGCCCAGTTTTCGGTTACCTTTTCGATCAATTTGTCAATTTCCTCAATATGGTCGACAGTGCCCTTCACGAGACCCTCGGCAAAATCTCTCACCTCTCCGGACTCATTTTTATCCGACCAGAAATCGTCGCGGGCCTGAAAGGTATAGGAAGTTCCGGTGAAATCTAACTGGAAGAGCAACTGGAGGGCATACTCCCGCGCCTTGCGACGTCTCATGAAAAATTGGTCCGGGAGGTTGCCTCATGTGCGCTCGGCGTATTGCTTCCGGTCCTGTGACGGAATCTCACCCTCATATTTTTTTCATGACCTGGGCCATCTCGATTGCGGTTATTGCCGCATCCCATCCTTTGTTGCCGCTCTTTGAACCTGCCCTTTCGACAGCCTGCTCAATTGTGTCGCAGGTGATGACCCCGAACGCTATCGGTATGCCTGTATCCATGGAAGCTGCCGCGATCCCTTTCGAGACTTCTGCCGCGATATAGTCGAAGTGGGGAGTGGCGCCCCGTATGACCGTGCCGAGACAGATCACCGAGTGGTATGTCCCTTTCAGTGCCATTTTCTTTGCCACTATCGGTATTTCGAACGACCCCGGGACCTTCACGACATCGATGTCCTCATCCTTCGCGCCATGCCTCAGAAGGGCATCCTTTGCCCCGTCAAGCAATTTGCTGGTAATGAACTCATTGAACCTGCTGATGACGATACCGAATTTTAACCCTTTTGCCTGCAATTCACCTTCTATAATCTTCATGATATCCTCCTCTAAACATTATCCAGGATATGTCCCATTTTTTTCTTCTTCGTCTTGAGATAAATGATATTCCGGTCAGTGGGTTTTGTCTCGATGGGCACCCTTTCAATGACCTTGAGTCCGTAGCCTTCAAGTCCGACGATCTTTTTCGGGTTGTTCGTCATGAGTTTCATTTTCCGCACGCCGAGGTCAACGAGTATTTGCGCCCCTATCCCGTAATCCCTGAGATCGGGTTTAAAGCCAAGCTTGATATTTGCCTCGACCGTATCGAGTCCCTTGTCCTGGAGTTCATACGCCCTGAGTTTATTGATTAAACCGATGCCCCGGCCTTCCTGCTTCATGTAGAGGATAACCCCTTTCCCTTCCTTCCTGATCATTTCCATTGCCTTGCGGAGCTGTTCTCCGCAGTCGCACCGCTCGGAGGCGAAGACGTCGCCGGTGAGACACTGGGAATGAACCCTCACGAGCACTTCGTCCCCGGGCTTGATCTCTCCTTTTACCAGTGCCAGATGGATTATTTCGTCTATATCGTTCGCGTAGGCAATCACATTGAAATCGCCGCCGAATTTTGTCGGAATTTTTACTGTTACAAGCCTTCTGACAAATAATTCTATCCGCATCCTGTATTTGATGAGGTCTTTGATCGTGACCACCTTGAGGAGATGTTTTTTTGCAAATTCCATAAGTTCGGGAACCCTCGCCATCGTCCCGTCTTCGTTCATGATCTCGCAGATTACCCCGGCCGGGTAAAGGCGTGCCAGCTTGGCGAGATCAACCGATCCTTCAGTCTGCCCGGCCCGCTGGAGGACGCCGCCGGGTCTTGCCCTGAGAGGGAAGACGTGGCCGGGACGGGCGATATCTTCCGGCTGTGTTTTCTGATCGATTGCGGTCAATATTGTCCTTGCCCTGTCGGCCGCGGAAATACCTGTTGTCACCCCCCTTTTTGCTTCGATAGAGACGGTGAAAGCGGTGCCGAAGGACGAAGTGTTCTCATCGGTCATCATCGGCAGTTTCAGTTCCTCCACCCGTTCAGGGGTGAGGGAGAGACAGATGAGTCCTCTCCCGTGCTTGGCCATGAAGTTGATGGCTTCCGGTGTTACCTTTTCTGCAGCCATGCAGAGGTCCCCTTCATTTTCCCTGTCTTCATCATCGACAAGTATGACCATTTTCCCTTTTTCCATATCCTCAATAGCTTCGTCGATGGTATTGAATTTATATTTCTCCATGCTCCCTGCTCTCCTCAAATAAAAAAGATTCTGCGCTCATGCTCCTTCAGCATCTGTCAGGCAAAGCCCTCATTCATAAGGGTCTTCATAAATCCTGCATCTTTGCCGGCTTCTTTTCTTAAAAATTTTGCAACATACTTGCCTAAAATATCCACTTCAATGTTTACTGTATCACCGGAGGCTTTTAACCCCAGTGTCGTTGCCTTTGCGGTATGGGGGATAATTACAACGGTGAAACTGTTATGAAGAACATCCACGACGGTAAGACTGATACCGTCAACCGCAACAGATCCCTTTTCCACAAGATACTCCAGGATGGCAGGTGAGACTTCGATCCCGAATTTCCACATATCACCTGTATTTGTCTTTGACCGGATTTTCCCCGTGTCGTCTATATGGCCGGTCACAAAATGTCCTCCAATCTTCGAACTGGGGGTCAGCGATGGTTCGAGGTTCACCGTGTCACCGGTCCTGAGTATCCCGAGGTTTGTCCTGGCCAGGGTTTCATCTGAAAGATCAAACGAGAGTTCATCCCTGTCTTTGCTCACCACCGTGAGGCAGACGCCGTTGACCGCTATGCTGTCACCGATCACGGCAGACGTTGATATCTCTCCTGCCTTGAGTGAGAGTATCGCGCCTCCGGTCAATTTCCTCACAGAGAGCAGTGTGCCTGTGCCGAGTATGAGTCCCGTAAACAAATTATTCCTCGATACGAATATCGAAATCGAGTCTTTTCTGATAAAACCCCAGAATATCGACAGTTTCTGACCAGTTAGTCTTCACGATGACTGTTGAATCGGTTTTCGTAACCTTTATGTCCTCTTCTGAGACGGGTATCTTCAATTCCTGAGCTCTCTCAAAGACCTGTTCCTTTGTCTTTTCTACCTGACCGAGGCTAATCCGTGCGAGCTCTTTCACATCAGATTTGAGCGCAGAATACCGGTAATAGGGCATGCCGAACTGAATCCCCGCATACCCTAAAAATATCAACAGCAGAATGACGAATACCACCTTAATAAATCCTTTTTCATTTCTCAGTGTGTTCATTCAATCAACCTCCCTGTCCTATTCCATCTCACCCAGTTCTCAGGGTTCCAGGACCAATAGATTAATAATGCTTTCCCCCGTATGCTCTTGCGATCAACAAACCCCCAGTACCGGCTGTCATAACTCTGGTCTCTATTGTCACCCATGACAAAAACCTTGTCGGGCGGTATCGTGATCGGCCCGAAATTGTCTCTCGGGTCCATGCTCCCTGCTCTTATATTCATATCAGAATGCTGTACGTATGGTTCTGTGCGCGGGTGGCCGTTCACATATACGATTTTATTCCTCTCTTCTACGGTATCTCCCGCTGTTGCAATGACCCGTTTTATAAAATCCTTCTCAGGATTCTCGGGATACTTGAATACTATTATATCTCCCTTTTCGGGTTTTCTGAACTCCAGGATTTTTGTGTCGGTAAAGGGAATTTTTGTCCCGTAGAGAAATTTGTTCACCAGGATGTGGTCTCCAATAAGAAGTGTTGGAATCATTGAGCCGGATGGTATCTTGAATGCCTGAACGATATACGCCCTTATAATAAGAGCGAGAATAAGCGCAGTTGCAATCGCCTCAACATATTCCCATAGAAGTTTTTTCTTGTCCTTCACCGAGATGTCCTCCTCGCCTGTAACGTTCTGTTTACGAGCCATGTGCCAGTTTTTCAAAAACAAGTCCTGCAGAACCGATAATCCCTGCATCATCTCTGAGGAGCGCAGGTAAAATTTTTACCCTTTCAAAGAGTTCCCTGAAAGCCCTCCGGGAGGATTCCCTGATTGCCTCCTGGACATAAATATCCCATGCCCCGATAAGCCCTCCGGAGAGGATCACCGCTTCCGGGCCCATGAGATTGATAATGTTTGCGATACCGATACCCAGATATCTGCCTGCATTTTTCAGCAAGTCGCGTGCGAGAGTATCTCCGTCGAGAGCTGCCCTGAAAATATCTTCGGCAGTCAGCTTATAGAAATTCCCGCTGCAGTAATCTCTCAGTGCGCTCTCTCTGCCGGCCTCAAGCACCGAAACTGCCTCGGAGAGGATGGCCCGGGCCGATGCATATGATTCAAGGCATCCCGAATTGCCGCAGGGACACTTTCCCCCTTCTGCGCTGATACTCATGTGGCCGACTTCTGCGGAGACTCTGAGCAGTTTCTTCTCATATATTATACCACCACCGATGCCGGTGCCGAGTGTAAAGAGGAAAAAATTCGAAAAACCCCTGCCTGCACCTGCCCATAATTCGCCGAACGCTGCAGCATTTGCATCGTTCTCTATAAGCACGGGAAGTCCGAACCTGTCGTTAATTCCCCTTACAAGGTCGTATTTTTCAACCGCATGGAGATTCGGAGAAATGATGACCCTGCCGGTGTCCTTGTCAATTAACCCGGCAACACCGATACCTATCCCCTCAATGCCGTCGGTGCCGAGCTTTTCCACTGCCTGTATCACCGCGCCGAGGACGTCTTCTGTAACCGGTTCCTTTATCTTATGAACTACTTCGCCGTTTTCCGAAATAACCGCTACCCTGAGGTTTGTCCCCCCGATATCCATGCCTATTGCGTTCTTCTTCATGCCGGTATCCATTTATTCCCTGTAGACCTCTATCGCGATTTCAGGGCACATCTCTGCACACATGCAACAGCCGGTGCATTTTTCACCCTGTGCCGCGTGTGCCGGGAAAACCCCCTTTTTGTTGAATTTCTCTTCAATGACAATAAGTCCGAGCTGACAGGCATTTACACAGTAACCGCATCCTTTGCAGAGTTCCCTGTCTATCATGATCATTCCTCTCATTGTCTGTCCTCAAGCAGTTCCTGTGCGTGTCTCAGCGAGACCTCTGTCGCAGTACCGCTGAGCATGCGAGCTATTTCCCCTTCTCTTTCCTTGCCGGAAAGTTCCCTCACCACTACCCGTGCCCTCGTGTCCCTCTGCTGCTTCTCAATTTTCAGGTGGACATCTCCCTTTGATGCGATCTGGGGAAGATGCGTCGTGCAGAAGACCTGATGGCCGGCCGAGAGGGCCTTGAGTTTGGCGCCGACGCTCTCTGCAGTCTTCCCTCCGATACCCGCGTCAACCTCATCGAAGATGAGCACATCGGTGCTGTCAAAATCCGCGAGGATACTTTTCAGCGCAAGCATTACCCGTGACAACTCTCCTCCTGATGCAATCCTGGCGAGGGGTTTTACCGGTTCGCCGGGATTCGCGGAGAAGAGAAACTCAACCCTGTCAAAGCCATGGGCGCTTAACGCTTCCTGTGTTATGCCGAGGACAAACCCGGCATTTTCCAGCGCAAGTTCCTTCAGTTCTTTTTTCATAAGCGTTCCCAATTTTGTTGCTGAGGTCTTTCTTTTTTGAGAGAGCGCCTGTGCATTCCTGGTGAGGAGATCTTCTTTTTCCCGCAACTCGCCCTCGATTGCACCAAGCTTTTCTTCTGCGAGTTCGAGCACCTTCAGCTCTCTGTCCGCATTGTCCCTGTAGTGCATGAGCTGTTCCGTCCCTTCACCATATTTTTTTTCGAGTTTCCTGATCACCTCCAGCCGCTCTTCGATATGGTCGAGCTTCCGGGGTTCAAAATCATAGCTGTCCTTTAATTTTCTGAGAGCAACTGCCGCATCTTCGATGTATGGACGGCCTGTTTCGAGCATCTGGAGGATTTCAGCGGTGCTCTGATCAATCTCTGCCAGTTCCCTCGCCTTGCCTATAAGGGAGGAGAGCTTTTCCATGCAGGAATCCTCTGCGCCGTATATCAGTGCATATGCGGTTTCCGCGAGTTCGTTCAGCCTGCTCAGGTTTGCTGCGATTGCCCTCTCCGAGGTCAACGCATCTTTCTCGCCGGCCTTCAACTGTGCTTCCTCAATCTCCTGTATCTGGAACCTGAGGATATCGATTCTTTTCTCCCGCTCTTTCATTTTCTGCTTCAGCAAATCCTCTTCATTTTTCAAACGCCCGACTTCCTGGTACAGGAGGGCAAGTTTTTGTTTCTCTTCATCTAGGGCGCCGAAGGAGTCGAGGAAGTCCCTGTGCCTGTTTACAGAAAGCAGGCTCTGGTGTTCATGTTGTCCATGGATGTCAACCAGTGTCTTCCCGATCTCTGCGAGACTCTGGAGGCTTACCATTGAATCATTAATATAAGCCCTGCTCTTGCCGGTTGCAGAGACTGACCGTCTCAGGATCAGGCCGTCAGAGAAGTCCAGCCCGATATCGGGGAATCCCGGCCTTTTCCCTAATTCGAAATATGCCTGCACCACTGCTTCTTTCTCTCCCGCCCGCACAAACTCCGACTGTGCCCTGTTCCCGAGGGCCAGGCCGAGAGAATCGATAATGATGGATTTTCCCGCTCCTGTCTCGCCCGACAAGATATTCAATCCTTTCCCGAACCTGACGGTGAGGTCATCGATAATCGCAAGGTTCTTGATTCTGAGCTCACAAAGCATCTTTGAAAATAGCAGAAAAAGGAGAGACCTTGCAAGAGGAGGACAACTAATATTTCAACAGGATCAATATGTTATCGAAAATCCTTTCTGGTCGCCGATGTATTCTTCCCACTGAACATCTATATGCGACACCCGGGAGCCGGGTGTCCCTGAATAACAAGTTGTAACCGCCTTTTCGATGAGGTCTTTTCTCCCTTCAAAAAGGGCCTCTACCCTCCCGTCTCTGAGATTCTTTACCCAGCCGTTCAATTCCAGGCCCTGTGCAAGGTCTCTGGTGAAAGAACGGTAGAAGACTCCCTGCACCCTTCCCTCGATGAACAGGTGTGCCCTGGAATTTTCCATGATAAAAATTATAGCACATCTCTATGCCTGCTCTCCGAGGTAAGCCTTTTTTACGTCACTGTTGTCCAGGAGGTCCGCCCCGTTCCCATGGAGCGGGATATGTCCGTTTTCGAGCACGTATCCCCTGCTCGATAATTTCAGGGCGGCGCGGGCATTCTGTTCTACGAGGAGAACGGTAACTCCTTCCCTGTTTATTTCCTTTATGGTTTTGAAAATCTTGCTCACCATGATCGGGGCAAGCCCCAGAGACGGTTCATCGAGAAGGAGAAGTTTCGGATGTGACATAAGTGCGCGTGCGATTGCAAGCATTTGCTGTTCTCCGCCGCTCAGGGTTCCCCCAAGCTGGTTGTCCCTCTCGTGCAGTACCGGGAAGAGACTGAAAACCATTTCGAATGCCGAGGCGGTATTGCCTCTTCCGGAAAAGGCGCCCATTTCGAGGTTTTCTCTCACGGTGAGTTTCGGAAAGATCCTCCGCCCCTCGGGAACCTGGCTGATGCCCATCCTGACGATTTTGTGGGGTGCGCTCTCCCTTATGCTTTCGCCCTCGAACAGAATATCGCCTGACTGCGGCTTGAGGATGCCGGATATCGTCATAAGAGTTGTGGATTTTCCCGCACCGTTGTTGCCGATGAGAGAGACGATTTCACCCTGGGAGATCTCCAGGTCAATCCCTCTCAATGCTTCGATCGGCCCGTAGAATGTATGAAGCTTTCTCAGTTCAAGCATAATGCTTTCTCAGTCACTTTTGAGTATACAGAGCGACATAAATTATGCAAATGAAGTACTCAGCAACTGTCATGCCGGCTTGTCCGGCATCCTTCTTGAAGAAAGATTCCCGACAAGCGGGAATGACAACCATGCAACAATTCTTATGACGCTGTGTTAATTGACTATTCACTCTCAACTTTTAACGTTTTCTTTTAGTAGTCCTTCCCAAGATACGCCTCTATCACCTGTGGATTTTTCCTGATGTCGTCCGGAGATCCCTCTGCAATCTTCACTCCGTGGTTAATAACGGCGATCCAACCGGAAATACCCATCACAACTCTCATGTCATGCTCTATCAGCATAATTGTTTTCCCGAGTTTTCTGAGGTCTTCGATCAGTTGCATGATATCGGCGGTCTCCTGAAGATTCATCCCCGCGGTCGGTTCATCAAGCAGTATTATCGCGGGGTCTGCTGCGAGCGCCCTTGCGATCTCCAGCCTTCTCTGCGCACCATACGGCAGACTGCCTGAAAGCATATCCGCATATTCTGAGAGACCGACGAATCCAAGGTATTCATGGGCTTTTTCCCGTATTGCCCTTTCCTCGTCACTGAACTTTTTCGATCGGAGTATCGAACCGAGAAGTCCTGACTTTGTCTTGCTGTGCTGGGATACCATGACATTTTCCAGGACCGTCATCTCCCGGAAGAGCCTGATATTCTGGAAAGTCCTTGATATGCCAAGTCTGGCAATTCTGTGGGGTTCGAGCCGGGTTATCTCTGCACCCGAGAAATGAATGGATCCCTTCGTCGGTTTGGCAAGACCGGTAAGGCAATTGAAGATAGTTGTTTTCCCTGCACCGTTCGGACCGATGATACTCATGATTACGCCTCCTCTTACCTTGAAAGAGACTTCTTCAATAGCCTTTATGCCCCCGAAATGCTTTGATAAACCCCTAACTTCTAAGAGATACACCTTTCCCTCCGAACAACCCCTGAGGCCTGAATATCATAAGAAGCACGAGCCCGGCGCCAAGGGCAAGCATCCGGTAGAGCTGCACTTCCCTCAGCATTTCGGGCAGTATTACCAGAATCAGCGCTCCAATAACCACCCCCGTAATGCTGCCCAGTCCGCCGAGGATTACCATGCAGACGATCAGCACTGATTCCATGAACGTGAAGCTTTCAGGAGATACGAACTGCATCTTTGCAGTAAAAAGAGAGCCTGCGAGTGAGGCCCAGAACGCACCGAAGGCAAAGGCATACAATTTGTAGGCAGTCGCATGTATCCCCATTACAGAGGACGCGATTTCGTCCTCCCGTATCGCAATCCACGCTCTTCCGATCCTGGAGGCATGAACGCGCCTTATTATAAATATCGAGAAGATGACACAACAGAGAACGAGATAATAGTAGGAAGAGAGGGTATTGAGCGGGAAAGAAACGATCTCAGGTCTTGCGATGCCGGAGATGCCGTTCGGCCCCTGTGTCAGGCTGTCCCAGTTGTTCACGATCAGCCGTGTGATTTCACCGAATCCCAGGGTGACGATCGCGAGATAATCACCGCGAAGCCTCAGGGCAGGCACCGCGAGAAGAAATCCTGCGAGAGTCGTCAGGACAAGAGAAGCAGGCATGGCGGTCCAGAATCCGAACCCCATCTTCGTATGCAGGAGCGCATATGCATAGGCGCCTATCGCATAAAAAGCGGCAAACCCCAGGTTGAGAAGACCTGTAAACCCTATGACCACGTTCAGGCCGAGTGCGAGTATGATATAGATGCCTGCGAGTATCGCAACATCTATGAAATAGTCCCCGCCAAAGAGCGGGACAGCCGCTGCAAAGAGAAATGAGAGGAAAATGAGGATGCGCACCCGTTTCCGGGGGAAAAGTTCGGAGAGCCGTACGGAGGGCAGCATTCCCGTGAGAGTCTTATGGTATTTGACAAGAGAACGGGAGAGGACGAGGACGAGAGCGACCGCGAAGAAGAAGACCACGGCAGCAGAAAGGCCTTTGAGGGGAAGAAAGAGAAATGACAGCCACAGTGCAGCGACGAGGGACTTGAACAGTATTCCCTGTGATATCCGGGGCGGTGTCTTCTGTGAAACGGACGTTGCCACGGTTACACTTTTTCCAGTTCTGCTTTTCCGAAAAGGCCCCCGGGTTTCACGAGGAGCACGATAATCAGCAGAATAAACGCGTAAGCGTCCTTGTATTCGGACGAGATATAGCTCCCCCCGAGGCTTTCGACGAGACCCAGAAGGATACCGCCGAGCATGGCCCCCCTTATGCTGCCGATACCGCCCAGGACAGCAGCAGTAAATGCTTTTATCCCTGCAACATACCCGATAAAATAATTTACAAGCCCGTAATACATCGCGACCATGAGTCCGGCAATAGCGGCAAGCCCGGACCCGATAAGAAATGTCACGGATATGACCGTATCGATGTTGATCCCTACGAGCGAGGCCATGACCTTGTCCTGGGCGACTGCTCTCATTGCCTTGCCCATGCGTGTTTTTCTCACAAAAAACCGGAGGCAGACCATGAGAATTACTGATACGACTATGATGGAGAGTTGAAGGTATGTCATCCGGACCGACAGGAATTGAAATCCCGCCGTTCCGAAAATGGGCGGGAACACCTTGTCGGTAGCGCCCTGTGTCAGCATAACAAAGTTCTGAAGGAATATGGAGACCCCGATTGCGCTGATCAGCGGGCTGAGTCTCGGGGCGTTCCTGAGGGGCTTGTATGCTATTTTTTCGATGGTAAATCCATAGGAAGCACAGAATATGACGGAGAGAACGAATGTGAGTGCAAGCGCCAGAGGAAGACTGAAGGCCGTTAACCCGATCGCGGTGAAAAGTGCGAAAAATATGATGCCGAAATATGCGCCGAGCATATAGATCTCGCCGTGAGCAAAATTAATCAGTTCAAGGATACCGTATACCATCGAATACCCGAGGGCAATGAGCGCATAGACACTGCCGAGAGTCAGGCCATTAATGAGTTGCTGCAAAAACATAGAGAGATTGTAACAGAAAAACCGCTGTTTGGGAGGTGTTTCCCCCGGCATTGACTTCTCCGGGTGAATAAAATATACAATATTTGAATGTTCATAAAAGAGTATTTCCTCAGCCTTTCCCTCAACAGGAAATTGATCGGCATGATGCTCCTCCTCAGCTTTATCCTGATATCGATCCTGACTTTTCTCTATTCACAATATGAGAGGGCATTGCTCAAAGAGCTCGAAAATCAGACTGCAGATCTCTCAAAGGCAATACAGGTCGGGGTGGAAGAGGTGACGAGCAGGGGACAAACCGACGAGATGAAGCTGCAGTCGTATTTAAAGAAACTGAATGCCAAAGGGGTCAAGGAAATATCGATCATCAGCCCCGACGACGAGGTGATCGCGAGTTCAAACCCCATGAGGGTAGGTGAAGCGGTCACCCCAAAGAAAAAAGAGAGGATCATCAAGGCAGAGCTCGGTGAGCCGGTATCCAAGGAAGGGAAAGTTTACAACGTCATTGTCCCTGTAGTCGCAGGGAATGAACATTATGGGTATATTCATCTCAAGATCAACGCGGAAGATTTCTCCGAGATCCTGGAAAGCAACGCAATAAAGAGAATCATAGCAACTTCACTGGTGTTCGGTCTCGGCATTCTGCTCGCGGTCTTTCTTTCATGGATGTATACGAAGCCGATATATAATATGGTAAGCGCTGCGAAAAGTGTTGCTGCGGGGGACCTCACCCTTGACCTTACCACAGACAGGCGGGACGAGATCGGGGAGCTGACCAGGAGTTTCAATTTCATGGTGCAGAAACTGCGCGAAGAACGGGCGCTTGAGGAAAAATTGCGTGAGGCCGAACATCTTTCAGGTATCGCACAGTTAGCCGGGGGAATAGCCCATGAGATACGGAATCCGTTGAATTTCATTAACCTTTCCATAGATCATTTGCACGAGAAATATCCACCGCGGGAAAATCCGGAAAAGGAAGCTTTTGATTCACTTGTCACGAGCATAAAGCACGAGATACAACGGCTGAACAAGCTCGTGGGAGATTTTCTGGATTATGGGAAACCTCTCCGGCTTAGCCTGCAGGTAACAGATTTAAATATGCTTCTCAATGAAGTGATCGCGCTCGTACAGGCGAAGGCAGACAAAGACGGAATCAAAATATTTTATCAGCCGGGACATATCCCCAGCCTCTCACTTGATCCTGAACTGATCAAAACATGCATTTTCAATGTAATCCTCAATGCCTTTCAGTCAATGCCTTCCGGGGGAGATTTTACTGTTGCAACCACGACAGAAAACCACAAAGTGCAGATTGTCATTCAGGACACAGGTATCGGCGTTTCGAAAGAGAATCTCCCAAAGCTTTTTGACCCCTTCTTCTCTACCAAGAGCACCGGACTTGGTCTCGGTTTGGCCATGACAAAAAGGGTGGTTGAAGAACACGGGGGCAAAGTTGATTTTCTGAGCACCGAAGGCAAGGGGAGCACCATGACAATCACGCTGCCGCTTGCATTAAACATGTGAACCGGTTCGCCTTGTTTGTCGGGTTTGCTCAATCAGGCAAACAGAGCAGACTCAAAACACAATATTCCTTGAACAAGGAGGGGATGTGGCTACTATTCTTGTTGTGGATGATGAGCCGTTACAGAGAGATATCCTGAAGACGATCCTCGATGACGAGGGGTATGAAACTCATACAGCCCCTTCAGCCGAGGAGGCCCTGAGGATACTGAAAGAGGTAAAACCGGATGTTGTGCTGACCGACCTCAGGATGGAAGGGATGGATGGGATTGAGTTGATAGAGAACCTTCCCAGGGAACCGTTCGAACCCCCTGCAATCGTCATGACTGCATACGGCACTATCTCATCAGCGGTTGAAGCGATCAAGAAAGGCGCATTCGATTACCTCACGAAACCGCTTGACAAGGATGTGCTTCTGATCATGATAAAGAGGGCTGTCGAAAAAACAGAATTGCTCAAAGAAAATATCCAGCTTCAGCAAGCCCTCTTTGACCGGTTTCAGATCGAGGGAATTATTGGGCATTCGCCCAAGATGATGAGAGCAGTGGAGATAATGAAGAAGGTATCTCCAAGCGCGGTGATGGTCCTTATCCTCGGAGAAAGCGGGACCGGGAAAGAACTCGTTGCCCGGGCGATCCATTATAACAGTCCCAGAAAAGTGAAGTCCTTCACCGCGGTCAATTGCGCTGCAATCCCGGAAAACCTCATCGAGAGCGAGCTGTTCGGATATGAGCAGGGTGCGTTTACCGGAGCCGCGGCAAGGAGCATCGGGCTCTTCGAAGCCTCGAATGGCGGGACCCTGTTCCTCGATGAAGTGGGCGACCTTCCGCTCCTGACCCAATCAAAAATCCTGAGAGTTCTTCAGGACAAAGAAATCCGGAGGGTCGGGAGTCGCGAAAGCATCAGGGTGGATGTGAGAATAATCGCGGCGACCAACAAGGACCTTGAGAAAGAGGTCATAAGCAAGAAATTCAGGGAGGATCTTTATTATCGACTGAAAGTAGTCACTATTGAACTTCCTCCTCTCCGTTCGCGCAAGGAAGACATCCCCCAGTTGGTCGATTTCTTCATCAAGAAATATAACCGGGAATTCGGGAAGAGAATCAAGGGTATTGAAGAGAATGCCCTTAAAACTATTCAGGAATATCATTGGCCGGGGAATATCCGGCAACTTGAGTCTGTAATCGAGCGTGCCATCCTCATGGCCGAATCATCACATATCTCACTGAAGGATATACAGAGCGAATTGCGGTTTTTCCAGGGGAACGACCTTCTTTCCTTCGAACTGCCGGATGAAGGTATCAATTTCGAGGAACATGAAAAAGACCTTTTGATAAAAGCCATGCAAAGGGCGAATGGCGTGGCTGCCAAGGCTGCAAAACTCCTCGGGATGAGTTACAAGACATTCTGGTACCGGTGGGAGAAGTTCAAGCTTAGTTCCCCAAAAAAGGATAGCCTTTCCTAAAAGAGGAGATCACAAACCCCACCCGGCTTATTCTATGCGGATTTCTCCCATGGCATAGCTTTTGCTTTATTTATCGTTCTGAAGTCAGAGAGAAAAACATTACAGACTTTATCCTAAAAATGAAAGGAGGTGATTCTTATGAAGAAGACAATAGCGATTCTCGTTGCAGCACTTTTCGTCTTCGCTCTTGCGTCAGTATCTTTTGCAGCAGATGCGAAGAAGGCAACACCGGCTCCCGCGCCTATGATCGAGAAAAAGAGGTTGCGGCGCCTGTTGCTGAAATGCAAAAGGTCCCGGCAAAGGTGAAGCAGGTAACCGGTGAGGTCAAGGCAGTTGATACAAAGGCAATGACCCTTACCGTTACGAAGAAGATGAAAACCAAGGCCGAAGATACTATGGTCACGGTGAATGACAAAACCAGGGTAATGATGGGCAAGGACAAAAAACTCCTTGCAGATCTCAAGGTTGGTGATAAGGTTACTGTCAAATACTCCGATGCCGATGGTAAGATGGTGGCTAAGAGCATAGCTATCAAGACAGAAGAGAAGAAGGCTGAGGCAGCGATGAAACCGGCTGAGACGAAAGCCGCGCCTGTTGCAAAACCCGCTGAGAAGAGATAAGTTTTTTCTTGCAGGATAGGGCGCTCACGATTGTGGGCGCCCTATTATTTGATCCTCGATTTTACCTTTTGAACAGTATCCTGAACACGACATTGGTAAAAATCGTATATCTTCCTGACCGTCTCAGGGTATGCTTCTATAATTTCCTGGAGGAGAAATTTGTCTATTTCTCTCACCTCGACATCATACAGGGCAATAACAGATGCTGTCCTGGGCCTTCCTGTCAGGAAAGCCACTTCTCCGAATACGTCGCCGGGTGAGAGAATGGCGAGTTCGATCTCTTTCCCGATAATATGGGTAACAACTTTCGCCTGTCCCGATTGAATAATGTAAATTGAATCTCCTGAATCCCCCTCTTCTATGATCGTCCGCCCTGCAGGATAGAGCTGAGGCGTGATATTCCCGAAAAGACGCTGTGCTTCTTCTCTCGGCAGGGGTGAAAACAGAGAGGGCAGCTCAAAGGTGATATCTTCCTCTCTTCCGGATCTTTCAGCTGCTTCCGGTTCTTTTTCCGGTATAGGTTTCTCAGGGAGTTCAAGAGGATGCGGCGTTCCAATGCCAGGCTGTTCTTCACCCGCCCCTGATTCTTCTTCCTCTTCCAGACCGAGAGGCATGCCTGTTTCCACTTCCTGTTTCTCTTCGAATGACTCTTTGATAATCTGCGCTCCAAGGCTGGGGGCGGCAGATTTCGCAGCTTTTGCGCTTTCCAGTTCGATCATCAGATCCTTGGATAATTTCAGCGCTTCATCGTTTTCCGGGTCGAGCCTGAGAATTATTTTATACAGAGCGAGAGCCTTCTGGATGAAACCCTTGTTTTTCAGCAGCCATGCCGACTGGTGATAGGATGCGATTGCATGGGGACTTTTGCCTATTCTCTGATAGATATCCCCGAGTTTGAGATGTACCTGCGGGTTGTTTCTTTCAAGGCTGGCGAGGTGTTCCAGGGCTCCCTTTGCTCCGGCCCAGTCCTCCTGCCTGACGGAACCGAAATACATCTCCCAGTAGTTTTTGCCCATCTCCCTCTCCCGATATCTCCGGATTGCTTGCCTTGGAGCGATCTCTCTCCGGAATCCTCAATTTCTTGCTCCGGGCTTTCGCATATAGTATATAATATATCATTAAAAAACAGGAGGTTCTTCTTGAAGAAAAAGATCTCTGTCGAACCGGCTTACCGTATCAGGCATCTTCCCCCGTATCTTTTTGCAGAGATAGACAGAATGAAGCAGCAAGAAAAGAAAAAAGGGACTGACCTCATTGACCTCAGCATCGGTGACCCTGATATCCCCACCCCGAAGCATATTGTAAAAGCGATGAAAAAGGCTGTTGAAAACCCGGAACACCACCGCTATCCTTCATATGACGGGATGCTTCTCTACAGGGAAGCGGTAGCGCGATGGTATAAGAAGAGATTCGACGTGGCGCTTTCCCCGGAGAATGAGGTGCTTTCCTTAATCGGCTCAAAGGAGGGAATAGGGCATATACCATTGGCGTTTGTGAATCCCGGAGATATTGTTCTGGTCCCCTCTCCAGGCTATCCCGTATATGCTGTAGGTACACTCTTTGCCGGGGGAAAGAGCTATTTCATGCCGCTTCTGGAGAAGAACGGCTTCTTGCCTGATCTGGAGAAAATACCCGTGGCAGTACTCAAAAAAGCGAAACTCATGTTCATCAATTATCCCAACAATCCGACAGCTGCCGGCGCTGATGCGAAATTCTTCAGGAACGTGATCAGATTGGCCAGACAGTACAATATTATCGTATGTCACGACGCCTCATATACAGAGATATTTTACGAGAAGAGACCTTTGAGCTTTATGGAGATTCCCGGTGCGAAAGATGTCGGCATCGAGTTCCATTCCCTTTCCAAGACATATAATATGACAGGGTGGAGAATCGGCTATGCGGTCGGCAACAAGGACATACTTGCAGGTCTCGGGAAGATAAAGACGAACATTGATTCAGGAGTTTTCCAGGCGGTCCAGGAAGCGGCGATAACCGCCCTTGATACCGACGACCGGGTCCTTTCAGCGATAAGAAAGACATACCGGGAAAGGCGGGATGCCCTCTGTGAAGGATTAACGAAACTCGGATTGAGCCTGAGGAAACCGGATGCCACCTTCTATATATGGGCAAGGGTCCCGTCACGGTTCAATTCCATGAGTTTTGTTGCGCACATACTGAACAAGGCAGGGGTGCTCACAACACCCGGCAACGGGTTCGGAGCTGCGGGGGAGGGGTATGTCCGGTTTGCATTGACGGCGCCTGTTCACAGGATACACGAAGCAGTGGAAAGGATCGGGAAGAGCCTTTCCTATTGACAGAAACAGTCCCGATGAGATAGATTGAGCTAGACACCGTATCAGTGCGGGCAGTCACGGGACATCCCTGACGTATGCGGGATAAGACAAGAAAAAATAGCACATGATTACTTCTTCTGACCCCTGCTCGTTATGATAGAGAACATTTCCAGACCCTGAGAGGGGGAATTTTTTAAGAACATCGGGGGGCAGTTGTACACTGCGTATATCGGCATTGGCTCTAATCTTGGCGACAGAAAGAAAAACTGTGAACGCGCCATAGAGCTTCTGCAGCAACAGGGCATTTCTGTTAGGAAACGCTCCTCCCTCCGTGAGACTCAACCCTGGGGCAACAAAAACCAGCCGTTGTTCCTGAACATGGCAATTGAGGTCGAAACAGACTGTACGCCCCGGGACCTGCTCGCAATACTCAAGGAAATTGAAACCATGGTCGGGAGAAAGAAGACCTCAAAGTGGGGTCCCCGTATCGTTGATCTCGATATCCTTATTTATAATGAGATGGTGATTAAGAGCAGGGAACTTACCATTCCGCATCCCTTCATGCATGAGCGGGATTTTGTGCTGCAGCCCCTGCACGAAATTGCTCCGGACCTTGTGCACCCCGTGTTAAAAAAAAACATGAGAGAACTTTTCAAGTCATTTGCAGAGGAGCGTTAAGGGGAAATGGAAAGAGAGAATATTGAGAGTTTATCCCTCCTGCAGACCCATCTGTCGAGACTGACAGGGCTTCCCCTCTCCCTCCACAGGCCTGACGGGACGGTCATCCTTCCGCCGGCCAAAGAAGACAAGTTTCTCGCAACAGTTCAGTCTTCACCCAGGGGCAGTGCAAGCTACCAGGATTTTATCCGGAAGCAGATCAGTCTGTCGGCGCAAAGAAACGATGTGTCCATGATCCAGGGGCCGGCGGGTGAATACCATTGTTTCATCCCTGTATCTTTCAACAATACGGTATATATTATCGCGGGCGGCGGCGTATATCTTTCGCAGCAGGATTTCGAGAATTTTTACAGGAAAGAAGGGTATACCTTCGGCCTGAACCCCCAGCACCTGAAGTCCTGGTATCCTGTGATCATCCGGAAAGATCTGGCCGATCTCCAGGAGACCATACGGTTTATCCGTTCCCTGTTCAGTCTTGTCCTGAAAGGGAACTTTCAGAACAGTCTTACGGAAAAACGGTACAAACTGATGAAGGTTTTCATCGGCCTCATATCCGACCTCAAGCTGGAGAAACAGAGCGACGAAGTGTATGACGTGGTGATCGACGTCATGCTCTTCCTCTTTCAGGTAGACAGCATATCGGTTATGGTGAAAGAGCACGGCTGGTTCGTTCCGAAAAGGAGCGGCGGGAGATTCCGGGATTCCCTCCAGTCGCTGAAATTGCCGTTCACCGGAATTGTCTCCGAAGTGCTCGAAAAGCAGAGCCCAATCTTCTCTGAATCTGCTATGGAATTCCTGCGTCTGGGGCTGAGTGAAGAGATAACCTCTCTCCACATCTTTCCGATTCTCTCGGACAATGCAGTACAGGGTCTTCTCTGTATTTACAATTCATCCATTGATCAGGAGAATGCGGATATCGTCTTGGAGATATGCCGGATAGTAGGGTTTGTCTTCAAAATAATAGAATTGCAGGGTACTTTTTCGCGGTATATGCAGGAAATTGACATCCTGAACTCCGCTGCAGAGAAGATAACGCCTATGAAGGAACCGGACGTGCTCTATGAGGCTATCCTTGAAACCTCTGTGCATCTCGCCGCAGCGGAAAAGGGATCTCTCATGCTTATAGACAGCGATGAATCATATCTCACCATCAAGGCTGCGCGGGGCATACACAGAAGACTTTTCGGCGAAATCAGGATCAGGGAAGGGGATGGGATCGCAGGAAGAGTTTTCAGAGAAGGGATACCGCTCATTGTTGAAGATATTGAGAAGGACGAGGGCGTCTTTACAAAAAGGAAACCGAAATATAAGACAGGTTCTTTTATCAGCATCCCGCTCAAGATCGGCGACCAGACGATAGGGGTGCTGAACATATCCGATAAAATAAGCGGCGAGGTGTTTTCGAAGGACGATCTGATGCTGCTCCGTTCTTTCGCATCGTATGCAACCATAGCGCTCGAGCGCTCGAATTATTACTCTCTGGTAGGACGACTGAGGGAATTATCCATCACCGATGCGCTTACAGGACTCTTTAACCGGCGTTATTTTGAAGACAGGTTTTTTGAAGAACTCCAGCGGTCTAAACGCCACGGACTTTCTTTTTCTCTTGCCATGATAGATGTTGACGATTTCAAGCTTTTCAATGACACGGAAGGGCATCTTGCAGGCGACGAGATTCTCAAATCCGTGGCCTACGGCGCAAAAGAATGCCTGCGGGTTATCGATGTGTTTGCCCGTTTCGGCGGCGAGGAGTTTGTCGTGATTATGCCGCAGACAACCAGAGAAGAAGCGTTCATGGTTGCCGAGAGGATCAGAATATGGTTCAAGGAACGCATCCTCCCCACATGGAATACCTATCCGAGGGAGCATCTGACCGTCAGCATCGGGATTGCCACCTTCCCGTATGACGGAGAGGACAGAAAAGAACTGCTCAGGAACGCCGACAAGGCGCTGTACCGCGCAAAGATGGAGGGGAAGGACAAGGTTGTGCTCTGGACTGACTGAGCAGTTTTTGTATCAGGACTTTTTTACCCAATCTCCAAAATTTCTCAATATCCGGAGACCGGTTTCCTGACTTTTTTCAGGATGGAACTGAGTCGCAACGATGTTCTCTTTCCAAATCATCGAGGTGAAGCTGATGCCGTACTCTGTCATACCCGCTGTTACCGCAGGGTCCGCAGGCGCGACAAAATATGAGTGCACGAAATAGACATATGAGTTGTCGGGTATGTTCTCAAAAATAGGGGGCCTTTTCAGGAGGCTTACCGTATTCCACCCCATATGCGGCACCTTGAGGTCGATCCGGAACCTCACGACCTTCCCGGGCAGAATATCAAAACCCTTATAGGTGCCAAATTCTTCGGACTCGGTGAACAGAAGCTGGAGACCGAGGCATATCCCCAGATACGGCTTGCCGCTTGCTATAGATTTTGCGATCGGTTCGATCAGAGACAGGGCGTCGAGGTTCTTCATGCAGTCCCTGAATGCGCCGACACCCGGGAGCACCACTGCATGGGCATTTTCGATAGATTTGGCGTCAGAGACGACCCGTGCGTCGACCCCGACTTTCTGGAAGCCCTTCTCGACACTCCTGAGGTTGCCCATGCCGTAATCAACAATCGCAATCATAGAATTTTATTATACAGCAACCGCGCAAATCGGGTGGGAGGTTATCTCTGGGAACTGCCATTTTCTCTGTCATAGTGGCACAATGGACGGGGGTAGGTTCTCCCCTCAGGTTTTTGTTATTTTCACTCATCAGAATTGTGATATAGTTATGTCATAAATCCGAAAATTGCCGGACCGTAGTATTGTTTTTGGACAAGAGAGAAATATAAGGAGGCAAGACTATGAAGAAGGTAAAGAACAGCTGTTTTTTTAGTCTTATCTGTCTCATTGTTTTGGGAATATTCTCTTCAGCACAGGCGGAATCAGAATTTCAGGATATGCCATATTTTTCCGGAATGCCAAGTTATGATATCTGGAGTGCTGATGACACGGAGTTCGATGAGCACAAGTTTTGCGATGGGAAGAAGCCTTTCACCGCAGAAGGCAAATTGTGGAAACGGGAATACGGCCTGAAGAATGAAGGGAAGGAGGCAAGCGGACTCCAGATAATCCGCAATTACTCAAATGCTATCAAGACCATGGGTGGAACAATCCTCATTGAGGGGACCAGAGAAGCGATAGAGGCGGTCTGCCCAGGTGGGGAAGGGTATGCCCGCCAGGTAAATGGAAGGGTTGCCAAAGGCGGCAAAGAACTCTGGATTGAAGTCGGCTACCATGAATATAACGGCACTTATCTGATAACAGTTCTCGAGAAAGAGGCCATGAAACAGGACGTCACCGCAAGTGACATGTTTGATGCTCTCAACCGTGATGGGCATATTGCTCTCTACATTAACTTTGATACCGGCAAGTCTGCTATTAAACCTGAATCCAGGCCGATCATTAACCAGATCGTCGAAATGCTGAAGTCCAACCCGGATCTAAAGATAAGCGTAGAAGGCCACACAGATGATGTTGGCAATCCGAAATCTAACAAGACACTGTCTGATGATCGGGCGAAAGCTGTTGTGACAGAAATCGTCGCCCAAGGTATTGATTCGAAACGGCTGAGTGCAGTCGGGTACGGCCAGGACAAACCCATTGCTGACAATAAGACCGAAGAAGGCAGAGCGAAGAACCGCAGGGTCGAACTGGTAAAGAAATAATCAGGCCTGGTTTATTATTACAACGAAGCACTGCATAACGAGATACTTATGCGGATGGCATTCCATCACCGTATGGTTTTTATAGTATGCGTATTTTTCTTTGAATTTTGATCAGTTCCTGCCTCATAAAAATCAAGCCAAACAGATGTGGGCGAAAAAACACTATGCGTAGTATGGAATGAAATACCGGGTGGAATATCTTGCGTGATGTAATTCCTGTTACAAACGGTCATAGACATTATTATGATTGTGTATGGTACAATCGGAAATAGACAGGTATAATTTATCTGCCTTTTCAATAAAGAATTGTCGTAGATAGAAAGTACCTGTTCAAGGGGAAACAGGTTTCATGGACAAAGAACTCCGCATACTTATCCTCGAAGATAGTCCTGCTGACGCTGAATTAGAAGAGCATGAATTAAGAAAAGCCGGATTGGTATTCACCTCAAAGGTTGTAGATACAAGAGAAGCCTTTCTGAAAGCACTTGATGAGTTTTTCCCCGATCTTATCCTGTCAGATTATGATCTTCCTTCTTTTGATGGTCTTGCAGCATTAAGAATTGCAAAGGAAAAGTGCCCTGATGTGCCTTTTATCTTAGTTACCGGGAAAGTCGGAGAAGAATTTGCAATTGAAAAACTCAAGGAAGGTGCAACAGATTATGTGTTAAAGGGCAATTTAAAGCGTCTTGTTCCCTCGGTAAAAAGGGCATTAGAAGAAGCAGAAGAAATCACTGAGCGAAAACGGTTACGGAGAGAATTGCAAGAAAGTGAGAAACTCCACCGGCTCTTAGCAGAAAATTCACACGATATGATTACTCGTAATCTGCCGGATGGTACATATCTTTATGTTTCCTCTGCCTGCCGGAAACTGTTTGGTTATGAACCTGAAGAATTGATAGGCACGAATGCTTTTAAACAGATGCATCCTGAGGATGTCAAAAGGGTCATGGCCATTACACAGGAGGCTTTAAGAACGAATGGGTCTGATGTTGCACAATATCGCCACCTAACAAAAGATGGTCAATATGTTTGGGTAGAGACTGCTTGCAAAATCATAAAGAATAAAACAACAGATAATATTGAGGACATCGTCTGCGTTGTACGTGATATCA